>NZ_JAAILA010000041.1 GCF_010974825.1 Aeromonas rivipollensis
GATGGTGACCGTGGTGGTAGTGCCATCCACCGACTGCACGATGAAACTCTCGACCTTGGTCTCCCCCTCACCCAGATACTGCACCTTGCTGTTGTCGACGCTGTAAGTCCAGGCACCGTCCTCGGTGATGGACAGGCTGCCCAGTGCACCAGCACTGGCCACGCCATTGCCAACCACGAACTTGGCCTCATCCGCACCGTCCACATCGGTCACGCTCAGAGTGCCGGTCTCGGTCAGGGTCGGGTTGCTCGCATCCTCGGTCACTCTGCCGCTGTCAGCGCCACCAATAATGGAGGCATCGTTAACCGGCGAGACGGTGCCTGTCACCTCTGCGGTGGTATTGTGCAGGCCGTCGGTGACCGTGTATTCGAAGGAGATACTACCGTTGAAATCTGGCGCGGGCGTGAATACCAGTTGGCCATTGCTGAGGGTCACAGTGCCATTATTGATGGCAACGGAGCCACCTTCGGCAATGGCCTGACCGTTGATGGCATTGATGGTCAGACGATCGCCATCGGCATCGGCATCGTTGCTGGTCACATTGATGGTGACGGTGCCGTCTTCCTCCACGCTGAATTGATCATTCTCGGGCAAGGGAGGGGCGTTCACCATGCTGCTGTCCGTGCCCTTGGGCGAGGTATTGCCCGCCGGATCAGTCAGGGTTGCATCGACCGAGATGGGACCATTGTTCGGCAGATCCGTCGTGGGAATGGTCAGATTGACCTGAGCCTTGTTGATATCGTCGGTAGTCAGAATGGAAGTGCTGTCAGGTACCCCATCTCCATTCCAGTCCACATCAAGACGATCACCGACTTTTGCATCGGCCGGCAGGCGGATGATGATATCGACCCCACTCTCCCGCTCGTTGGCGGAGATGATGTTGTCCGCGCCATCCTGGATCTCCACCAGCGGCGCAGAAGGCGCCGTGCTGTCCACGCTGCCATCGTCGGTGGCGGTGCCGGTATTGCCGGCGGGATCTGTCACGCTGGCGGTCACGTCATAGCCGCCGTCCGGCAGGGGTGTCTCCACATCCACGCTGAAGCTGCCATCCGGATTGACAGTGGTGATCAGGGTCTGCTGGTTGCCGTTGGCGTCGGTCACCACCAGGGTCACAGTGCTGCCGGGAGCGGCATCCGTGGTCCCGGTGAGGGTCGGGGTGCTGTCGTTGATGTTGTCCGGCGCGGACACAGTGATGGTGGGTGCGGTGAGATCGAGGAGCTCATCCTCGTCATCCTGCGCTTCGGCCAGCGGAGCGGCATCATCCGGATTGGCGGAATCAAAGCCGGCGGTGGAGATAGTGGCATCACCGGTTCTGTCGATGGTGATGAAGCCGCCGTTGCCGCTGGCACCTGCAACGCCGCCTACGTTGCCCGCAGCGGGTGCCCCGCCCGCCGCCGACGCTTCAAATGCCTGGGTCGGGTCTGTCCCCGCCAGAATCGCCTGCTGCAGGGCGGCGATGTCGTCAGGTACATCCCCCTGTGCCAACTGGGGCTCTTCAGACTCGGGAGTGTTGCTCGGGCTCAGGGTAAAGGTGGTCTCCCCCCCCTGGAAGCTGGCCCCCTCAGGAGCGCGCAATACTGCATCCTTGGGCAGCACATCACCTTCAGAAAGAAGCGTCTGGCTCCCGTCAGCGGCAACCAGGTAGACTTTGCCTTGCAATTGGGTAACGACGACATCCTGATCCAGTACGATGCTCTTGCTGCTCATGGTTTCTCCTGAAATATCAATGGGCATAGATTTCCAGCCTCCAATGTGCCCGTTAGTCCGACCAGATACCAGTGAGAAAAATCGAACGAACAGACCGAAATGAGGCTTGGATTCGCGCCGAAAACGAAGGGTGTTTGAAGGGTAATAAAATTAGTTAAATCAATAGCATCAAAAATGACAGAACGAAGATGGGAGCCTTATTGGCTCCCATTTCACGTCGACTCAGGCCCCGGCCCAGAGCAGGATGGCCAGCAGCTGGGGAGAGATGATCCGCAGGAACATCACCAGGGGGTAGACGGTCGCGTATGACAGGGCGCTGGCGCCACTGGTGGGGTGCATGCCGTTGGCGAAGGCCAGGGCGGGAGGATCCGTCATGGAGCCGGCCAGCAGACCGCACAGGGTGAGATAATTGACCTTGCCATAGTGGCGCGCCAGCACCCCGACCACCAGCAGCGGTATCAGGGTGATGGCCACGCCGTACATCATCCAGGCGGGACCATCCCCGTTGATCAGGGTGTCGATGAAGCCGGCCCCTGACTTGAATCCCACCACCGCCAGGAACAGCACTATGCCTATCTCCCGCAGCGCCAGGTTGGCGCTCGGCGGCATGAACCAGTAGAGCTTGCCGATGCTGCCGATGCGGGACAGTATGAGGGCCACCACCAGGGGGCCGCCCGCCAGACCCAGCTTGAGGGCCGCCGGGAATCCCGGCAGATAGAAGGGAATGGAGCCGAGCAATACACCCAATCCAATGCCGATGAAGACCGGCAGCATCTGCACCTGCTGCAGTTTTTGCTGGACGTTGCCGACCACGCTGGTCACGGCTTCGATGGCATCGAGCCGCCCCACCAGGTTCAGGATGTCGCCAAACTGCAGGCTGGTCTGGCTGGTCGGGACCAGTTCGATGCCGGCCCGGTTGAGGCGCGAGATGACCACATCGTATTTCTGCTTGATGTCGAGATCCCGGATCCGTTTGCCGAGCACCTGCTCGTTGGTGACCACCACCCGCTCGACCCGCAGATCCGTGCCCCGGGTAGAGAGGGAGGTATCCACCTCCTCCCCGAGCACCAGCAGCACCTTGTGCAGGGCGTGGCGCTCCCCCACCAGGTGCAGCAGATCGCCGAGCTCGATGCGAGAGTCGGGCTTGGGCACCATCAGTTCGTCACCCCGCTTGAGGCGGGAACAGATGACATCGGCCTCGTCCAGGCTCGGGATCTCGCCAAGCATCAGGCCGTGCATGTTGGGGTTGCGCACCGCGATATTGATGGTTTGCAGGCTCTCCTTGGTCTTGCCCGCCTGTTGCTCGAACGCGGCTGCTTCTTCGTCGATCTTGACGTGAAAGAACATGCGAATAAGCCACATGGTGAGCAGGATGCCGCAGATCCCGAACGGGTAGGCCACCGCATAGCCCATCCCCATCAGGCCGGTGGAGCCCGGATCCGCCCCAAGCTCGGCCAGGATCTGCTGACCCGCCCCCAGCGAAGGGGTGTTTGTCACGGCACCGGAGAAGACCCCGAGGATCACCGGCAGCGGCACGTCGAACAGCTGGTGCAGCGCCGCGGCCACCACACAGCCGAGCAGCACCAGCAGGGCGGCGAAGCCATTGAGCTTAAGCCCCGAGCTGCGCAGGGAAGAGAAGAAGCCGGGACCGACCTGGATGCCTATGGTGTAGACGAACAGGATCAGACCAAATTCTTGAATGAAATGAAGTGTTTGCTCATCCAGCTTCAGGCCGGAGAGCCCGGCAAAATGACCCACTATGATGCCGCCGAACAGCACACCGCCAATTCCCAAACCAACGCCATAGACTCGCCAGTTTCCCAGCCAGAGTCCCAGCACCGCCACCAGCGACAACATGCTGATGGAAAGCGCGATCTCACTCATTTTTGCATCCTTTCCAAGCTGAACTGACCCTAGCTTGTCAGCAAACGAAGGGGGCAACTGTGGGATGCCGCACGAATTCAGGCTTTGATGGGTGCAAAAATACCAATTAAGGGCTAGTCAGGCGACATAGCCATAGATGGCCACAAAGTGACAGAGGCTCCCCCCCAGCACGAACAGATGCCAGATGGCGTGGTTGTAAGGGATCTGCCTGGCCATGTAGAAGATGGTGCCCAGGCTGTAGATGAGCCCACCCAGCCCCAGCAGCAGGAGCCCGGTGCCATCCAGATGGAGGTAGAGCTGATAGACGACCACCAGGGACAACCAGCCCAGCATCAGATAGGTGAAGAGTGACAGGCGCTTGAAGCGGTTGATGAACAAGAGCTTGAACACCACCCCGGCCAGGGCCAGCCCCCAGATCACCACCATCAAGCCCTGCGCCAGCGGGGTATCGAGCGCCACCAGCAGGAAGGGGGTGTAGGTGCCGGCGATCAGCAGGTAGATGGCGCAGTGATCGAGCAGCTTGCACCGGCGTCTGGCCACAGCCGAGCCCATGCTGTGGTAGAGGGTCGAGGCGAGATAGAGCAGCACCAGGCTGGTGCCGTAGAGGCCGTAGCTCAGCAACGCCTGGGGGCCCTGATCCCAGCCCTTGTGCAGCAGCAGGATCAGGCCGATGATCCCCAGCAGCAGCCCCAGCCCGTGGCTGAGACGATTGGCCCACTCTTCCCGTGGGGAATACCCCATCACATCTGTCATCACTACCTCCAGCCAAGATCCGATCCACTCTAGCGGCCGACGTTTCAGGCTACAAGTGTTAGCTCAAAATAAAAGGGTCTGCCCAGGGGGAATCTCGGCGTCAGGAGGTGGCTGTTCCCCCCGCCCCTTTGGTGTATGCTCTGCGGCCGACGCCACCCGCGCAGATGGCCGTGTCTGTCCGGCACGGCGCGCGCCCGTTACTTTCTGCCCGACAGGCTGGTCTGGAGAACCTGATGAAGCTGACTGAACTGTTTACACAACCGGATCCTGACTTCGGCCAGGCCATGACGGCCCTGCTGGAGACCTTCCATCACTCGGATGACAGTCAGGCCCCCTATCAGCGCGACAGTTTCGTCCACCAGCTCGATCAGTCGTCCATGCCCGCCAGCGGCATGAGCATGACAGAGTACCTCACGCGTCTCGCGGCCCTGGTGCCCGGCGCCTCCCATCTCACCTCGCCCCACTACATGGGGCACATGACGGCGCCCTTGCCGGCCTTCACCGCCGAGCTCTCCCGCCTGCTGGTGATGCTCAACCAGAATCCGATGAAGATGGAGTCCTCCCGCCTGCTCAGCTTCCTGGAGCGGGAGGTGCTGGCCAAGCTGCACCGCCTCGTCTATCGGGAGAACGACGGTTTTTACGAGGCGCAGATGCATGCCAAGGATGCGGCCCTCGGCGTCATGACCAGCGGTGGCACCATAGCCAACGTCACCGCACTCTGGCTGGCCCGCAACCGGGCCTGTGGCGACGATCTGTTTTCCCTCTACGCGCAGGGCTACCGGGGCGCCGTGATCCTGGGGTCCAGGCTGATGCACTACTCCTTCGACAAGGGGATGGATCTGCTGGGGCTGGGGGCTTGCCGCGTCTGGCGCCTCGAGACGGATGCCGACAACCGGCTCTGCCTCTCGGCCCTCGAGCGCGCACTGGTTCAATGCCGGGAGCAGAAGCTCAAGGTGCTGACCCTGGTGGGGGTCGCCGGCAGCACGGACTTCGGTTCAATAGATCCCCTGCCCGAGCTCGCGGCTATCGCCCGACGCGAGCAGATCCACTTTCACGTGGATGCCGCATGGGGTGGCCCGACCCTGTTCTCCCCCCGCTATCAGGGCCTGCTGGACGGCATAGCGCAGGCCGATACAGTGACCCTGGATGGCCACAAGCAGCTGCTGGTACCGCTCGGCACCGGCATGCTGCTCTGCCGCCAGCCGGATCTGATGATGACGGTGAAGCGGGAGGCCCCCTACGCCATTCGCGCCAGCTCTTTTGATCAGGGCCGCTTCACCCTGGAGGGCACCCGCCCCGCCAACGCGCTCTATCTGGATGCCGCCTTCCAGTTGCTGGGCCAGCAGGGCTATGCCCAGCTGATCGACACCAATTACGACAGGGCGCGGCGGATGGCGGAGCTCATCAATGCCCACCCCGCCTTCGAGCTGATGTCGGCCCCCGTGATGAACCTGCTCTCCTATCGCTGCATTCCGCCCCACCTGCAGGGCAAGGCCCTGGACGAGGCGGCCAACGAGCAGATCAACGCCTTCAACGTGGCGCTGCAAAAGGCGCAGCGCGCCGAGGGGCACAGCTTCGTCTCCCGTACCCAGCGGGCGGTGAGTCGCTACGGCACACAACCGCTCACCCTGCTGCGCGCCGTCCTGCTCAATCCCCTCATCGAGGAGCGCCATATCCGCGGCTTGCTGGATGACCAGTTGCGGCTCGGCAGCCTCATTGCCAGCCAGCTGTTCGACCAGACGCAGCAACAAGGTCCTGTGGCATAAGGCAGCAAGTGCCATCCTCACCCCGAGGGATGAAGACCCCGCAGCGGGGAACAGCACACTAAATGAACGGTCTTATTCATTTGCCGTTGCCTAACGGGCAGGTACACTGAATGAAATTTTGAGGTTAGAGCCCAGCATGAAGCAGTTTATTGAATTTATTCCCCTGATCGTCTTCTTCGCGGTCTACAAGTTTTACGACATCTACACCGCCACCGGCGCCCTGGTGGTCGTCACCGGCCTTCAGCTGCTCTACAGCTGGGTGCGCTATCGCAAGGTCGAGAAGATGCAGCTGTTTACCTTCCTGCTGGTCGGTTTCTTCGGCGGCCTCACCGTCTTCTTCCACGACGATACCTTCATCAAGTGGAAAGTGACCGTGATCAATGCACTCTTTGCCCTGGCCCTGCTCATCAGCCGCTACGGCTTTGGCAAGAATCTCATCAAGCAGATGCTGGCCAAGGAGCTGCAAGCTCCCGACCGCGTCTGGGATAACGTCAACCTCGGCTGGGTCGGTTTCTTCGCCCTCTGCGGTCTGCTCAACCTCTATGTGGCCTTCAACCTGTCGCAAGAGATGTGGGTCAACTTCAAGGTCTTCGGCCTGCTGGGCATGACTCTGGTGTTCACCCTGCTGAGCGGCGTCTACCTCTATCGCCACATGCCGGCTGAGCAAAAAGCAGAACAGAAAAAATAACCGCAATCAGAAAAGGATCCTCTCATGTGGTATCTCATCTATTCCGAAGATGTCGCCGGCAGCCTGCCCCAGCGCAAGCTGGCTCGCCCTGCCCACTTAGCCCGTTTGCAGGCGCTGCAGGATGAGGGGCGCCTGCTGACGGCCGGCCCCAATCCGGCCATAGATGCCGAGGACCCGGCCGATGCGGGTTTCACCGGCAGTACAGTCATCGCCGAATTCCCCAGCCAGGCCGACGCCAAGGCCTGGGCCGATGCCGACCCTTATGTGGCGGCTGGCGTCTATGCCAAGGTGACCATCAAGCCGTTCAAGAAGGTGTTCTGAAGCGGGTCGATTGGCATCATTGAGCACGAGAATGCAAAAGGCCGGACACAGTCCGGCCTTTTCACATCTGCACGCCCTGGTGGCGACAATCAGGCCCGCGCCACAAACCAGGGGTTGAGGATGTCCGGCTTGTTGTAGGCAAGCGAAGAGCCATCGAGCTGGGTCACGGACCCGCCCGCTCCTTCCAGCACAGCCTGCGCCGCCGCCGTGTCCCACTCGCAGGTAGGTGCTAGGCGCGGATAGAGCTCGGCGCCCCCTTCGGCAATGATGCAGAACTTGAGGGAGCTGCCCATGGAGACCAGTTCTATCTCGCCAAAAGGCGCCAGATAGTCGAGGGTCTCCTGCGACAGGTGGTTGCGACTGCCCACTACACGCCATGCTTCCCCATCTCCATGGGGGCGGGTCTGGATGGCTTCATGCTTGCCATCGGCAACACGCCAGGCTCCTATCCCCTTGCCGCCATACCAGAGCCTGTCCAGCACAGGGGCATAGACCAGTCCCCAGACCGGCCTGCCATGGTCGATCAGTGCAATGTTCACGGTGAACTCGCCGTTGCGGGAGACGAATTCCTTGGTGCCATCCAACGGATCCACCAGCCAGTAGCGGGACCAGCCGCGCCGCGCCTGCATCGTCTCGGCGTCCGACTCTTCCGACAGCACGGGGATATCCGGTGTCAAGCGGGCCAGCGCCTGTACTATCACCTCGTGCGCCCCCTGATCGGCGGCGGTGAGCGGACTCTCGTCCTGCTTGTACTCCACAGCAAAGGGTTGACGGTAGATGGCCAGGATGGCGTCACCGGCGGCGCGGGCTATGGGGTCCAGCTCGGAAATGGCGGGTAAGTACATGGAAAAGACATCTCGCTCAAATGGTTAGCCAGTGTACCTATTTCGGACCTGTCTGGCTTATAGCCGTTTGCACTGACTTATAAAGTGTCAAAAATGACAGACAAAAAGTGGCGCAGATCGACTAATTATCAATAGTCATTTGACGCCACATAAGGACATGAAGCCATGAACCGAAAGACTCTGATCGCCGCCCTGCTGCTGGGTTGCCTGCCCCTGCTGAGCCAGCCTCTTCTCGCCGCCGACAAGCCAGCCGCCAAACCGGCCACGACAGTCACCAGCCCTAAGGAGGCCGGCAAGATCAACCTGAACACAGCCAGTGCCGATGAACTCGCGGCGCTGAAGGGCGTTGGCGAGAAGAAGGCGCAAGCCATCGTCGATTACCGCGAGAAACAGGGCAAGTTCACCTCGGTGGATCAGTTGGAAGAGGTGAGCGGTATCGGGCCCGCCACCCTGGATGCGAACCGGGACATGATTATCGTCAAGTAACCGGTTTGAATCCCTGTCATCCGAGGGCGGCCTGTGGCTGCCCTATTTTTCTTGGGGTATCATGGGCGCACTTTGTATATTCGGACTCATTTCATGAAAAATACACCTCTCGTTGTTCGCAAGGCCGTCCTCCCAGTTGCCGGTCTGGGTACCCGCATGCTGCCCGCCACCAAGGCCATCCCCAAAGAGATGCTGCCGGTGGTCGACAAGCCGCTGATCCAGTATGTGGTGCGTGAAGCCATCGCCGCCGGCATCAAGGAGATCATCCTGGTGACCCACTCCAGCAAGAACTCCATCGAGAACCATTTCGACAAGAGCTTCGAGCTGGAAGCGACCTTGGAGAAGCGGGTCAAACGCCAGTTGCTGGAAGAGGTACAGCACATCTGCCCGAAAGACGTCACCATAATGCACGTGCGCCAGGGCGAGGCCAAGGGCCTGGGCCATGCGGTGCTGTGCGCCCGCCCGCTGATCGGGGATAACCCCTTCGCCGTGCTGCTGCCTGACGTGCTGATCGACGAGGTGGCCAGCGATCTCAAGCAGGACAACCTGGCCGAGATGGTGCATATGTTCGAGGCGGACCAGATCAGCCAGATCATGGTGGAAGCCGTCCCCGAGAGCGAAGTGGACAAGTATGGTATCGCCGACATCAAGGGCGAGGCCCTGAGCGCCGGCATGTCACTGCCGATGCAGGCCATCGTTGAGAAGCCGCCGCGCGACGAGGCGCCTTCCAACCTGGCCGTGGTCGGCCGCTATGTGCTCTCCGCCAACATCTGGCCCTTGCTGGAGAAGACCCCGGCCGGGGCGGGCGACGAGATCCAGCTGACCGATGCCATCGCCATGCTGATGGAACACGAACAGGTCAATGCCTACTTCATGAAGGGTCGCAGCCACGATTGCGGCAGCAAGCTGGGTTACATGAAGGCCAACGTGGAATACGCGGTACGCCATCGGGAGATGGACAGCGAATTTACCGCCTGGCTCAAGCAGTTCGTCAAACAGTTGTAATTGCTGAAAATTCACACAATACACAGAATAAAAGACTGGGCATCATTCGATGCCCATTTTCATTTTATAAACAAAAATTCAACCATTGATAGATAAAATATCGTCAAAAGCTCTCGTTGTAATTCAATCCTGCTTGTTTTATAAGGAATATGGCTTGTTCCTAGCCCTTGCATAAAATTTCTAAAAAAATATAAGACACAGGTGGAAGTTCCAATGAATAACCCGTCCAAAGGGACCTTTTTAGGTCACCCTAAAGGGCTCTTTTTGCTCTTTAGTACCGAACTCTGGGAGAGATTCTCCTACTACGGCATGCGTGCCGTGCTCGTCCTCTATCTGACTGACATGACCGCCAACGGCGGCATGGGCTGGACCCAGGCCGACGCCCTCAAGCTGTACGGCATCTATACCGGTCTGGTCTATATCACTCCGATCATCGGGGGCTGGCTGGCCGATACCTTCCTCGGTCAACGCCGCGCCATCCTGATCGGTGCCATCTTCATGGCCGCGGGTCAGTTTACCCTGGCCCTGCCCCACGCCATGTTCCCGGACATGGTCAACACCGTCTTCTACGCGGGCCTTGGCTTGCTGATCCTGGGTAACGGTCTGTTCAAACCGAACATCTCCACCATGGTGGGCGACCTGTATCAGGAAGGTGACCACCGTCGTGACGGTGCCTTCACCATCTTCTACATGGGCATCAACCTGGGCTCCCTGCTGGCAGGGGTGATCTGTGGTGCCGCCGCCACCGCCTACGGCTGGCAAGCCGCCTTCGTCAGCGCCGGTATCGGCATGCTGCTCTCCCTGGTGGTACAAGCCACCATGGCCCAGCGTTTCCTCGGCGACATCGGCCGCGTGCCGGCCGCCCAGCGCGCCGCCATGCAGCGTTCCAAGGAGCAGAAAGCCCCGCTGACCAAGCAGGAAGTGGATCGCATCAAGGTCATCCTGGTGCTGGGTCTGTTCACCATCATCTTCTGGGCCGGTTTCGAGCAGGCCGGTGGTCTGATGAACCTGTACGCACAGGAATATACCGACCGCATGATCGGCAGCTTCGAAGTGCCGACCGCCTGGTTCCAGTCCCTGAACCCCTTCTTCATCATCACGCTCGCCCCGATCGTGGCCGCCATCTGGATCAAGCTCGGCAGCAAGGAACCAAACTCCCCGGTGAAATTCGCCATGGGTCTGCTGTTCCTGGCCGTCGGCTTCCTCTTCATGATCGGTGCCGTGCTGGAGCAAGGCGGCGATCAGGCGGTCAAGACCTCCATGTTCTGGCTGGTCGGTGCCTACCTGTTCCACACCCTGGGCGAGCTCTGCCTCTCCCCGATCGGCCTCTCCATGGTGACCAAGCTGGCTCCGCTGCGCCTGGCCTCCCTGATGATGGGTGCCTGGTTCGGCTTCGTCGCCCTGGCCAACTATGCGGCCGGTTTCATCGGCTCCTTCGTCGGTGAAGCAGGTCCGATCGCCATCTTCGGTGGCATCGCCCTGGCCGCCGTGATCAGTGCCCTGATCCTGCTGACCATGGCCAACCGCTTGGTCTACTGGATGCACGGTGCCGAAGGCCCCGCCAAAGAGGCCGACGAGCACGACAAGAAGCTGCAATCCGCCGCCGTCTAACCGGTCCGGACTGTACAGCAAACAGGGCGCCCATTGGGCGCCCTGTTTGTTTCGGCTCTAAAGCACGGCCTCAGTGGTGACGAACCTGCATCTTCAGGGCGCTGCCGTTGTCGCTGCGAAACTGCAGCTCGAAGGGTTCGTGCCAGCTGCGCTTGTGCAACCCATAGCGGCTGCTGCGCATCAGCCCGAGCGGCAATCCCCCCGAGCGCATCAGCCAGTGGGGGGAGGTGAGGCCCGCATTGGCAAACACCAATCCGTCTTCCTGATCGAACAGCAATGCCGCCATGGAAAAGGAGTGGCGCAGACCCGACTCCAACAGTTGCAGATTGAGGTAGTCGAGCAACCTGTGGGGCTGGGTCAGCAACTGGCTCTCCTGCTGCTGATATTGGCGATAGGGGCCGTTCATCAAGGAGCGCACCAAGGCGCCGCAGAAGGCGGCATCCACCCCCAGGATGGGCAGCTCCATCACCAGCACCAGCAGCTTGTCGTCCAGCTTGAAGGTGTCGGGAATGAACAGATTGCCCATGCCGGCGAACGTCACCTGCCAGGGCCCCCACTCCTGCATGCCCGGTGGTGCCAGCCAGGCCAACAGGCGGCTGGAAGCCAGATCGTGGGCCCGGAAGAAGTCGATGTGCTCCATCAGCTCCAGTTGCTGGCTCTGGTGGGCGTTGCTCGTCAGGCACTGATCTATGCTGCGCCGGATCTGGCCATAGTCATCCACCGGCTTGATGAAGAAGTCGCTCGCTCCCGCCCGCAACGCCCGCTCGATGGCGGCCATCTGATCCTGGCCCGAGATGACGATGACAGGCACCTCGGGATAGCGGGCGGTGAGGCAGGCGATCACCTCATGCCCATCCATGTTGGGCATGTTCAGGTCGCATAACACGATATCGGGGTGATAGAGTGCGGCTGCAGAGAGCCCTTCGATTCCATCTTCGGCCTGAAAGACACAGGCCCCATCATGCTCGAGATAAGTGACCAGCGAGTGGCGAAAAACCGCTTCATCTTCCACCACCAAGATCCGTAGTCCGGCTTTTGACATCTTGACAAAGCTCTTATTAGTCAAACGGTTATTTGAGCACTAAGCCTAGATCATGGGAGCGCCATCTCGCCACCCAATATTGCCGGGCAGCCCCTTCAAATGGTCAGTCAGCCACCCAAGCATTTGAAATGTGCTGATTATTTTGTCAGCAATCAATGCCTCTTCCTTGCCGAGCGGGAGGGTCAGCGCCCCCATTCAACACTGGATGAAGGGACGCCACGGCATCATCAGGCTGTCATCCATGGGCACCGTGAATTGTATGCAACCCCGCCATGAGGGATAATGCCCCCCACTCCAGATCGTGAAGCAGACCATGACGCCAGCCGAATACAGCGCCCTCGCCCATCCCAGACTCTCCCATCCGGCACGCAGCCTCTATACCCTGCAGCTGCGCCGGCTGGTGCTGGAAAATCGGCTGCCCAGGCTCAACTATCCCGAACTCGGGCGCGCCCTAGCGGTGGTCGATCCGGGCAATCCCAGCGGGTTCTGCTATCAGGTCAATGCCCGCCAGCTCACCGAGTTGCTCGATGAGCTGATGGAAGCCGAATTGTTGCAGGTCGAGGCACAGGCGGACAGTGAGCACTACCATCAGTGCCCCTTCCAGCTGCCCCTGCTGAGCCAGCGGGTGCGCAGCCCGCTGCCGGAGCGTCCCTTCCAGATGCATCTGCGGTGGCGGCCGGATGAAGAGCTGCCCGCCCTCGCCCGCCTGTGCGGGGTGATCGATGCCAGCTACAGCGAAGAGGATCTGGGGGAGTTCATCGCCTACTGGCTTGGCCGCCCCGAGGTGTTCGACTCCCAGCATCAGTGGATGCTGAAGTTCATCCGGACCCTCAAGAGCCGGCGATACGCGCGGCGCAAACCGACGGAAGTTAAGGGTTACCAACAGGTAGAGTCTGTACCCGTATATACCGGACCGAGCAAACGAGCCTTAGAAATGATGGAAGAGGTAAGGCTCCTGGCTGAAGCAAAGAATCAGGCGGATAAAGAAGAATAGATATCTTGTGATAAAAACCAGTGAACATATGAAATACTGAATCACATCATCAGCATCCCCAAAGGAGTGCACAATGACCGACCCGAACGATCCACTGCGCCAGGAACTGAAGGAGATCGAGACCAAGCGCCAAAAGATCGCCAAGGCCAAACAGGATCATCGTATTCACGATCCCGAGCTGAGCCAACACGTGGGCGGCCTGCTCGAACGCATCCGTCGCCTGCAGGCCCAGACCGGCGGCGGCCAGTACGACTACGAGACCCTGCGCAAGGAGTACGACGCCAAGGCCAACGCCGAGGTACGTGAGCTGCAGAAGGCTGCGCGCCAGGATCGGATCAAAAAGCTCATTGCAGCAGCAGACCTAAATACAGACTGGGTTTTTGATAAAATAGATACTTTAGATCCGGCTATGAACGACGGTGTAAATAGCGCTCGGCAATTTATTGCAGGATTTGAACACTGGGAATCGAAAGGTGGAAGTTGCATATTGATATATGGTGATTTCGGCACAGGAAAATCAACTCTTGCAGGGGCCGTGGCCCATGAGCTGATCGAGCGCCACCAGAAATCGGTGATCTTCCAGCAGTGGGCCTCCATAGTGGACAGGCTCTTCTTCAACGTCATCCAGGATCAGGAGGAGCGCAATCAGTACCGCCGTGCCCTGGAAGAGGTGGATCTGCTGATCATCGACGAGGTCGCGGCCAACCGCGCCAAGATGGCGGAGAGCCAATCCAGCTTCCTTGGCCACCTGTTGCGCCGCCGTCGCAACCTCTCGAAGAGTATCATCATCATCACCAACCACAGTCCCCAGAGCCTGCATCAGGCCATCGGCGACTTTGCCTTTGAAGCAATCAAGGCATTCAACCCAGTGGATGTCCCATTGCATGGCCCCAGTCGTCGCCCCAGCATAGGCCACTACAACGGTTGATCCTGTGCGAGCCCGGGCCAGTTGCCCGGGCTCGCCGCATTTCCCCCCTCCTTCAAATAAAAACAACTCTCATTTACAGCACAGTGCCAACCCTTTAGGCTAACCCTTTCGCCACAGGGAGCAGCACATGCCAACCACACTTGTCTTCGGAGCCAGCCGCGGGCTGGGCCGCGCCTTCACCGATCAGGCCCTGCGCCAGGGTCACAGGGTCCTGGCCCTGGTTCGCCAACCAGAGATGGCCGTCGAGCTGCGCACCCTGGGGGTCGAGGTCATCGAAGGAGATGCGCTGGACCCGGCCGCCGTGCAGCAGGCTTGCGCGCAAGCGGGCCCAGGGGCCCGGGTCATCTCCACCCTCGGCAGCTTCCGTCAGCCACAACCCGTGGATTATCAGGGCAATCGCAACATCATCGACGCCATGGAGCAGACCGGGCTCATACGCCTGCTGCTGGTGACGTCCCTCGGCTGCGGTGACAGCTGGCAATACCTGCCCGAGCGGGCCCGCGTCGCCTTCGGCCACGAGGTACGTCTCAAGAGTCTGGCGGAGAGCTGGCTGCAGACCAGCACGCTCGGCTGGACCATCCTTAGGCCGGCCGGCTTGCAGGATGGGGAGGCAACCGGTCAGGCCGTGCTGAGCCAGGGCAAGGAGGTGCATGGACTGGTGCGCCGCGCCGACGTGGCCGCCCATGGCCTGCGCCTGCTGACTGATGAAGTTGCGCTGGGGCAGATCTACGCCATCGGCGATCCCGAGCTCCATCGCGCCTGACTCATCCAAGACCCAATCCACCGCATAAAAAAACGGTCAGCCCTTGGGCTGACCGTTTCACACTCTGTCGCCGCCGCGTTATCTCGCCTGGCTGGCGGCCGTGACACTCGCCACCTTGGCAACCGGCAGCGACTGTTGACGCCAGCGCAGCAGCAGGCAGGCGAGGCCGCCATGAAGCAGTGCCAGCCCCCAGAGTTGCCACCAGTAGCGAGACACCTGACTGAACTCGGCCCCCATCTGGTTGAGGCGCAGGAACCCCTCTATGGCCGGCGTGCTCGGCACCCACTGGGCCAGCCAGTTGAGAGGAGTCGGAATGAGCTCCAGCGGCCAGATGAAGCCCGCGAGGAAGACCAGTGGCAACGAGGAGATGAGCACTACCTGGGTCGGCAGGTCGCGACGGGTAAACAAGGCCCCCAGCACTACCCCAAGCCAGGTGGTGGCCAGCAAGAAGGGCAGGGTGAACAGCCACAAGGCGGCCGGCTCGGCGGTGCGGGCTATGCCGTAGTAGTCGAAGCAGAAGCCGAAGAAGTAGGTCACCGGCAGCACAAACAGCCCCCCTACCACCAGAGTGCGCGCCAGCAGCAACGCCAGCACGGGCACCTGCTGCCAATAGCCCTGCTCCCCTCGCCCGCTTCGCTGGTTCTGGGTCGCCCCCAGAATGCCGGTGCCCATCAGCAGCACCTGGTGCAGGATCAGCACGAAGACCGCCGGCACCACGTAGTTCACATAACCCATGGTGGGGTTGAACACAGGCACCACGTTGAGCCCAACCGCATTCCAGCCCATGGCGGCCTGGGGCAGCGCCTCGCCCTGGCTCAGCAGCCGGGCCACCTTGACCTGAGCGGCCAGGGTGCCACCCGCCTGGGCCAGCCCCTCGGCTATGGTGCCGTAGACCAGGAAGTAAGAAGCGTCCCCGGCGTAACTCAGCGTGACGCTCTTGCCCAGCATCAGATCCCGGTAGAAGTGACGGGGAATGTGCAATATGCCGCTCGCCTTGCCGGTCAGCAGCCACTGACGGGCCTGTGTCAGGCTGTCGACCCGAGCCACCAGTTTTACCTGGGGCGTCGCGTCGGCCATGAACTCCAACTGACGGGAGAGCTGGCTGCCGTCATCGTTGACCACCACCACCGCCTCCTCGCGAGGCAACTGATGCAGATAGGGCTGCGGATAGAGGAAGGAGTAGAAGAAGACGCCGCCAAACAGGGTCAGCATGATGGCCCTGTCCGCCAGCAGGGTGCGCAACTCGAGACGCACCAGATCCCAGAATCCCATCATGACGTGGACGCCTCCTGGCTTCGGGCAGCAGTTGCCTGGGGTTGATAGCGCCGCACCACCAGCAGCAGCGGCAGCAGGAACAACAGCAGGGCGCCGAACTGGGGCAGGGCCGCCGTCAGCGGCTGGCCGTAGTTGGTCTGGCCTATCTGCAGCTCGACATAGTGGGAGATGGGCAAGAGGCTGCGCCAGAACTGGGCCACATCCCCCATGGCGCTGACCGGGAAGGTCACCCCCATGAAGGCGAAGCCCGGCGCCGTGTAGGCTCCCGCCAAGGAGAGCGCACGGGCCGGATCCCGGATGACTCCGTAGAAGAAGGCCCCCATGCTGACGCAGGCGGCCGAGGCCAGCCCCAGACCCAGCGTCAACACCAGCCAACTCCCCTGCATGGGATAACCCAACCCCTTGAACAGCAGCAGACTCCACGCCAGCCCCCACCCCCACCCGATGAGCACATGGGGCAGCAAGGTGCGCCAGAGGCCGAACCAGACCCCTCTGGTGGTCCAGTCCAGACCGAGTCGATCGGTGCGGGCCAGGGCGTTGAGGCCATAGAGCACCACCAGGATCTGCCACACCGCGGGCAGCAGGGCGCTCAGCAGAAACTGGGCGTAGCTGGAGTTGATGTTGTAGAGCGCCGTCACCTGGCTCGCGATGGGCACCGATTGCCCCAGCGCCCCGGGAAGCGCCTTGCCGTCGGCCATGGCCGCGAGCACGCCCACCTGGCCGTTGAGGGTGCCCACCACCTGGGCCAGGGCCGCGTTGACCAGCTTGGCGATCAGGATGAACTGGCCGTTGTTGAAGACGGTCACCTTGGGCTGGGTGCCCTCGCGGGCATCCCGCTCCAGGTGGTTGGGGATCACCACCAGGGCATAGATGTCCCCCCCACGCAGCGCCCTGGCACCCTCGTCTATGGTGTCAAACTGCTGCGCTATCTTAAGCCCGGCGGAGGCATCCAGCGAGAAGGCGAGCTGGCGGGAGAGCGAGCTCCTGTCCAGATCCACCAGACCCACCTTGAGATCCCGCGCCAACCCCGCCGAGAAGATCCAGCACAAGAGCCCGATCAGCAGCAGCGGGATCCAGCTGGTCAGGGCCCGGCTGAAGGGGTCTTGCCACAGCAGCCGCCATTCTCGTCCCATCAGAGTTCGACCAGCACGCTCATGCCAACCCGCAACCCTTCAACCGGTTGCAAGGGGCGCGCCTCCACCTGGAAGCTCTTCATGTCGAACCCCTGACGGGTATCGGTGGCTCGCCAGGTGGCGAAATCCCCCATCGCGGCCACATGGGCCACCTTGAAGCGTACCGTCTGATCGCCAAGGCCCGGGATGCGGGCATCAAACTCGGTGCCGACCGGGAAACGGGGCAGCAGATCCTCGCGGATATGGAACTGGGCCCAGGCATCCTTCATATCGAGCAGGGTCACCACGGGGAAGCCCTGGGGCGCCAGCTCGCCGCTGCGCAGCAGCACCTGGGCGACCTCTCCCTCGTGGGGGCTGGCGATGCGAGTGTCTGCCAGATAGGCCTCGACCTCGGCCACTCCGCCTGCCGCCATCTTGGCCTGCTCCCGTGCCGCGACCTTGGTCTCCTCCCGTGCCCCTTCCAGGGTCATCTGATATTGCTGCCAGGCCATGCCTTCGCTGTATTTGGCCGCCTGCAAGGCCGTCCAGGCCTCGTCACGCTTTTGCAGCGGCATGACGCCATCCCTATGCAGGCTGGCGATACGCTCATAGGTCTTGCCACGGAGCAGGGCGGCCGCCTTGGCTTGCTGCCACTGATCCTTGGCCGCGGCTATCTGCTGGGCCCGTGCCCCCTTCTCGGCCTCCTGCGCCATGGCGCCAGCGGCCGCCTGACCGGCCTTGGCCTGGCTCAGCTTGGCCTCGATTTCCGGGCTCGCCAGGGTGAACGCCAGCTGACCCTTGGCCAGTTGATCTCCCTTCTTCACCAGCACCTCGTCGATGCGCCCCGCCACCTTGGAGGAGACAGCATACTGCTGCGCCTCAATCTGCCCTTGCAGGCGCACCGGCTCCGGCTGATAGGCCAGCCAGAAACGCCAGCCCAGCCAGATGACCAGCAGCGCCAGGGCAAGTGGCAGCAACCAAGGTTTGCCCTGGCTCATCTTCTTCTTGATGGGGGGATGACTCATGAATTCACCTCTGTCGCCTGAGTATGCTGATATTGATTGAAACTGTTCATCTGACCGGAGAGCGCCAGCAGGCGGGCCAGGGAGATCACATATTGATAGGCTGCCGCGGCGCGCTGGGTCTTGACCCCGGCCAGCTGGCTCTGGGCATCCACCACATCCAGGGAGGTGGAGAGCCCCTGACCGAAAGCCTTGTCCCGCAGCCGCACGTTCTCCTCGGCCAGGGCCTGGGTCGAGGAGAGGGCGTGATACTCCTCCAGCCCCTGCGCTGCCTCGCGCCAGGTCTTCTCGACCAGCAATTCCAGATCCTGGCGGGTCTTGGCCTGCAGCAGATTGACCTGCAGCTCGGCACTCTTGGCCGCCTGCACCGTCTCGGAGCGGCCGTCGCGGCTCACCAGCGGCATGCTGACCCCGACCCCGACCAGCCAGTCCGGGGTGGTCTTGGAAACGATGGAGTCATCTTCATAGAGGTTGTAGTTGCCGAACAGGAAGAGCTCGGGGGCGTATTTGCCCTTCTCCAGCTTGATCATGCCCTGGGCCTGCTCCTTCTTGGCCGCCAGCAGCTTGAGGCCAGGGTGCACCGCCAGGGTCTCCTCCACGAAGGGCGTAAGCTGTGGCATTCCCTCGTTGATGAAGAGCCGGGTATTGGGCTCCGCCTGTTTGAGCTTGAGCATGTGGCCAAGCGCCAGCTGGGCTATCTCCAGGCTGCGCCGCGCCTTCTGGGTATCGATGCGAGCCCTGTCATAGGCCGACTGGGCGGAGAGTCGCTCGACCCGGGCTATCTGACCCTGGGCTTCGAGCTTTTTGGCATGATCCAGGTGGTGGGCCAACCCCTGCTCGATCTCCTGCTTGGTCTGCACCACCTGGGCCGCCAGCACCACGCCGAAGTAAGTCTGGGAGAGGCTCTCGAAGGTCGACTGCTGCTTGAGCACCAGCAACTGCTGCGCCTCGCTCACCTGCGCCTGACGGATGTCCTGGGCCGCATCGATGCGCCCGCCGGTGAAGAGGGGCCAGAGCATCTTGACCGAACTGGTGACGACGTTCTGCTTGGTGAGGGGGGTGACGAAGTCGCTGGGGCTGAGGTTGAGCGCCTGCATGACGGGGCCCAGCACCTTGCCAAATTCCGGATGATTGGCGATGGGGTTCAGATCCAGCATGTCCAGCTCCATCGGCTGATCGAGGTGGGTATAGCTGGCCCCCACATCCACTTTGGGCAGGTACATGCCCTTGGCCGCCTCGCGCAACTGCTCTGCCCGCGCCACCCCGGCCTGCTCCGCCGCCAGCCCGTCATCTTGCTGGATGACCCGGCTCCAGGCCTCGGTGAAGCTGACGGTCTGCGCCTGCGCCGAGCCCAGCATGGCTCCCAGCAGGCCCGGGCAGAGCAATTTGATGAACCTTGACGTCATACATCCCCAATTTATGTTTGTAATAAAATTGTGTGGAGCCTTTGCTCGATTCAGGCCCGCTATCATAGCGTAAACAGGCGCCGCAAAGAGACTGCCAAATCACCGAGTCCCTCACTCATTTGACCCTGACCATGGTCCCAGACAATATGTCTGATTTTCAAGCACTCCTGAATTTGCAAGCCTTGGCGCGACGTTTTTTTCAGAAAAAAATGGCTGACGCTCAAATACTAACCTTTTCTCCTGACTAAAAAATGCGTAATATACGCCGCCCTAAGCCGATGGTAACCGTGGAATGCAGATAGGTCCCCACACGCTTGAAACTCCCTTGATCGTGGCCCCCATGGCCGGTGTAACAGACCGACCATTTCGTGAACTTTGTTTACGTTTGGGAGCAGGCATGGCCGTTTCCGAGATGCTGCTGGCCAACCCGGATGTCTGGGATACCCAGAAAACCAGGATGAGAATGGGCCACTCTGCCGAAACCGGACTGCGATCGGTCCAGATTGCCGGAGCCGACCCCGAGATGATGGCGTTTGCTGCCCGCTACAACGTGGAGCAGGGCGCTCAGATCGTCGACATCAACATGGGATGTCCGGCAAAAAAAGTGAATAAAAAGTTGGCAGGCTCCGCCCTGCTGCGCCAACCCGAGCTGGTCAGATCCATCTGCCAGGCCGTGGTGAATGCAGTAGAGGTACCTGTCACCTTGAAGATCCGCACAGGATGGGATCCGGATAACCGCAATGGCGAGGAGATCGCCCGAATCGCCGAAGATTGCGGTATCGCGGCCCTTGCCGTGCATGGTCGTACCCGCTCCTGCCTCTACAAGGGCGAAGCGGAGTACGACACTATCAGGGCGATTAAGCAGGCCGTATCGATTCCTGTTGTCGCCAATGGTGACATAGACAGCCCGGAGAAGGCCCGGTATGTCCTCGACTATACCGGCGTCGACGCCGTGATGATCGGCCGTGCTGCGCAAGGACGACCCTGGATTTTCCGGGAAATCCGTCATTTTCTTGAGACGGGCACCAAGCTGCCGCCTCCCGACAGGGAAGAGGTTCGCACCCTGATGAACGAGCATGTTACCAATCTGCATCAGTTTTACGGTGCATATCTGGGAGCGCGCATTGCCCGTAAACACGTGGGCTGGTATCTGGATGAAGAAGAGACGGGCCGAGAATTCCGTAAGCACTTCAATGCCCTGGATTGTGCAGACGCACAGTTGAACGCGCTTGAAATGTATTTCGATGGATTAGGTTAACGCATAACTAAAGAGCCGACCGAATATGTTCGAACAAACCCTGACTTCTGATGCATTGGTAACAACTACTCACAATCACGCTGCCGAGCCGACCCAGCGCCCCCTGCGTGACTCTGTGCAACAGGCCCTGCGTAACTACCTGGCCCAGTTGAACGGTCAGGAAGTGATTGATCTGTACGATATGGTTCTCTCCGAAGTCGAAGCCCCCATGCTGGACGTGATCATGCAGTACACCCGTGGTAACCAGACTCGCGCCGCCGTGATGATGGGCATCAACCGTGGCACCCTGCGCAAGAAACTCAAGCGCTACGGCATGAACTGATTTCAGTCATCCTGCTGCAGTGCAGATAAAGGCGTATCCCAGCGATGGGATACGCCTTTTTCTATGGCCGGTTTTCCGGACAGCGCCTTACTCCGCGGCCAGCTTGATGCCAAGCCCCACGAACAAGCCCCCCATCAAGCGATTGAGCCAGCGTCCCAACCGGGCAGGCAGGCGCACCTTGCGACTCGCATAGGCTGTCGAGAAGGCCAGCAGGTGGCACCAGATCATCCCGTTGATGTTGAAGATGCAGCCCAGCACGATAAACGCCAGCGCCTTCTGCGGCGCATCGGGGGCGATAAACTGAGGTACAAAGGCGAGGAAGAAGAGCGCGACCTTGGGGTTGAGTACATTGGTCAGCAGGCCCTGCCGAAAGATCCGCCCATAGGAGAGCGCTGGCAGCGATACTGCGGGCTCGCTCGCAACAGATGAGCTTGCGCCTTGCCTGAGCAGGGAAATTCCCAGATAGACCAGATAGAGCGCCCCCATCATCTTGATCACGGCGAACAGCTCGGCCGAGGCACTCAGCAGCGCAGACAGCCCCAGGGCCGCCGCCAGCACATGCACCATGGTGCCCGTTCCTATGCCCAGCGCGGCCACCGAGCCCGCTCGCCAGCCTTGCGAGCCACTGCGCAGCATGATGAGCAGAGAGTCCGGCCCCGGCATCATGTTCAGCAGCAGCCCGGATACGACAAATAACGCCAGATCGTGGATCCCCAACATACACAGCTCCCTTGCAGATGAAACTCACAGTCTATGGATCCAACCCGCCTTGTCACTCCCCATTACGGCAATAGTGGGCATAAGCAGGGGGCATAGCCAGGGGTTATCAGGGTTGGTGGGCGAGAGAGAAGAAGGGTCGAAAGGTAATCAAGTGGCTAAACAACGGGCCATTTATTGAGGCAGATGGCCTGAGCGTTCTCTGCTCCATAAGAAAATCAGTGCTGAAGCGCTGAATTTCAGGCAATAAAAAACCC
>NZ_JAAILA010000042.1 GCF_010974825.1 Aeromonas rivipollensis
GTAATTGGGACATAGCCTTTTTCATGGCTGTGAAGCCGCTAACAGTTTCCCGCCCGTTCGCCCCGCGCCGTTTCAGATTGAAACGCCAATGACCCTTCTCCTGTTTCAAATCCGAACCGAACAGGCCGTCATTTTTATCCCGATTTATCCCGTTAGACTGGCTTCATCAATCATCTGCCCACCCGTGCGGTGGCAAGCCAAGGAGTGAGCCATGAAGAAGCTGATCAATGCCGTCGATGCCGTGGTCCGTGAACAACTGATGGGGATGGCTGCCGCCCACCCCGAGCTCAAGGTACGTATTGAACCCCACTACATCACCCGCGCCGACGCCCCCGTGATGGGCAAGGTGGCGCTGGTCTCCGGCGGTGGCAGCGGTCACGAACCCATGCACGGCGGTCTGGTGGGCAAAGGGATGCTGGATGGCGCCTGCCCCGGCGAAATTTTTACCTCCCCAACCCCGGATCAGATGTACGAGTGCGGTCAGGCCGTCGATGGCGGCGCAGGCGTGCTGTTCCTGGTGAAGAACTACACCGGTGACGTGCTCAACTTCGAAACCGCCGTCGAGCTGCTGCACGGTGACGGGGTCAAGGTCGGCTTCTCGCTGATCGATGACGACGTGGCGGTGAAAGACAGCCTCTATACCGCCGGTCGTCGTGGCGTTGCCACCACGGTGCTGTGCGAGAAACTGGTGGGGGCCGCCGCCGAAGCGGGCTATGACCTGAGCCGCTGCGAAGCGCTGGCCCGCCGCATCAACAACCAGAGCCGCACCATAGGCGTCGCCATGCACGCCTGTACAGTGCCTGCCGCCGGCAAGCCCTCATTCACGCTGGCGGACAACGAGATGGAGTTCGGCGTGGGCATCCACGGCGAGCCGGGCATAGCGCGCCGCCCCTTCACCGATCTCGATACCCTGGTGGACGACATGTTCGAAGAGCTCTATGACAACACCCCCTATGGCCGCACCCTGCGCCACTGGGACAGAGCCTCCGGCAGCTGGCAGGAGGAGCACACCTTTATCGAGCCGCTGAATGCGGGCGATCGGGTCATCGCCCTGGTCAACAGCCTGGGCGGCACCCCCATCTCAGAGCTCTATGGCGTCTATGGCCGCCTCGCCACCCTGTGCGAAGAGGCGGGCATCCATCTGGTGCGCAACCTGATTGGCCCCTATTGCACCTCCCTCGACATGACCGGCATCTCCATCACCCTGCTCAAGGTGGATGACGAGCTGATGACCCTGTGGGATGCCCCCGTTCACACCCCAGCCCTGCGTCGCGGCTGCTAAGGAGCCCTCATTCTCATGCTAAGCAAACATCAGATCGTCAACTGGCTGCTCGACTGCGAGCACATCTTTGCCGAGCAGCGTGACTACCTCACGGCGCTGGATACCGACATCGGTGACGGCGACCACGGCCTCAACATGCAGCGCGGCTTCACCAAGGTGGCCGAGAAGCTGCCCGCGGTGGCGGACAAGGACATAGGTCAGGTGCTGAAAACCACCGGCATGACACTGCTCTCCTCGGTCGGCGGCGCCAGCGGCCCCCTCTACGGCACCTTCTTTATCCGGGCGGCGGCCAGTACCGACGCCTGTCAGAGCCTCAGCCTCAGCCAGCTTGGCAAGATGCTGAGTGACGGGGTCGAGGGGATAGTCTCCCGCGGCCGCGCCGAACCGGGGGACAAGACAATGTGCGACGCCTGGTGGCCGGCTCTGGCCGCCCTGCAACAGGCACAGCAGCAAGATCTCTCCCTCAATGATGCGCTGGACAAGGCGGTGGCCGCCGCTGCGGCCGGTACCGAGGCCACCATACAGATGCAGGCCCGCAAGGGGCGCGCCAGCTATCTGGGTGAGCGCAGCATAGGCCATCAGGATGCCGGGGCTACCTCGACCCTGCTGCTGCTGACCGCCCTGCGTGACAGAGCGAGGTTGTGACATGATAGGAATCGTCGTTGTCTCTCACAGCGCCATGCTGGCGGCCGGCTTGAAAGCGCTGGCCGACCAGCTCGGCAGCCCGGCCAGATTGCTGCTGGCGGCCGGGGTCGATGACCCCGACCACCCCATAGGCACAGATGCCATTGCCGTGATGAGTGCGATCGAAGAAGCAGATGACGGCAGCGGCGTGCTGGTGCTGATGGACTTGGGAAGCGCGCTCTTGAGCGCTGAGACCGCCCTCGAACTGCTGCCCCCTGAGTTAAGCGTCCGGGTGCGGCTCTGCCCGGCCCCGCTGGTCGAGGGCACCCTGGC
Source organism: Aeromonas rivipollensis (assembly GCF_010974825.1). GTDB lineage: Bacteria > Pseudomonadota > Gammaproteobacteria > Enterobacterales > Aeromonadaceae > Aeromonas > Aeromonas rivipollensis. Next base: position 2,240 of record NZ_JAAILA010000042.1, read on the forward strand.
CGCCGTGGTGGCGGCCGGATCCGGCCTGACGCTGGACGAGGTGGCCGCCGAAGCGCTCGGTGCCCTGGGCCCGAAACAGGCGATGCTGCCTGCCAGCGCGGTGCAATCCGCCACTGAGACGGCACCGGCAGCCGACGACGGCTGGCTGCGCTGCGAGGTGGTGGTGGATAACCCCCACGGCCTGCATGTGCGCCCCGCCGCCCGACTGGTGGCCGCCCTCAAGCCCTTTGCCGCTGAACTCAAGTTGCAAAAGGGGGATAAAGAGGCCAACCCCCGCAGCCTGACCCGGCTCGCCATGCTCAACGTGCGCCAGGGCGACAGACTCACCCTGCTGGCGCGCGGGGAGGATGCCACCGCCGCATTGACCTGCTTCCAGCAGCTGGCAGCGGAACGCTTCGGCGACTGAGGATCCCATTGCTTTATCAAGGCCCCGCCAGTGCGGGGCCTTGTCGTTTTTTCCGCAAGGGCGTTTCTATGCGTGACCGCTATCCGTGGTAGTGGGCGGGATCCATGCCGAGCAGCTTCAGCCGCCGCCACAGGGTGGTGCGGCTGATGCCCAGTTGTCGGGCCATCAGGCTGACCTGTCCCTTGCAGGCGTGGGCGCTGCGCAAGATGGCCTGCCGCTCCAGCTCCGCCAGGGTGAGCAGCGGTTGCCCCACCACCTCATCCGCCACCAGCTGATGGCCGTGACGAATGGCGGCGGGCAGCGCCTCCGGCGGGATCTGCCCCTGACTGGCGTGGAGCAGGGCATGCTCGACGGCGCTGCGCAGCTCTCCCAGATTGCCGGGCCAGGGGTAGGCGAGCAGACAGTCGAGGGCCGCCGGGCTGAACTGGCGTACCGGCTCGCGCCCCTGCGCCCCTAGCTGCTGACTGATAAGGCCGGGCAGATCGGCACTGCGCTCCCGCAGCCCCGGCAGCCAGAGCTCGCAGGCTTGCAAGGCATAGAGCAGCTGGCGACCGAACTGCCCCTCCTGCACCCGCTGCTCCAGCGGGGCACTGCTGGTTGCTATGATCCGCACCTTGAGCGGCAGCACGCGGGCCGAGTCGAAGCGCTGGATGCGGCCTGTCTTGAGCAGTTGCAGCAGCGCCGCCTGCATGGGAGCAGAGAGGCACTCCACCTGCTCCAGCACCAGGGTGCCGCCGTGGGCCAGCTCGAACTTGCCCGCCCGCTCCTGCCCCGCCTCGTCGGAGCCCATCAGCTCCAGCGCCATCCGCTCGCTCGGCAGCGCCTGACAGTTGAGGGTAATGAGGGGCCCGGCGGCCCGTTCGCTGCCAAAGTGGATGGCCTCCGCCAGCTGGGCCTTGCCTACCTCCTCTTCACCGCGCAGCAGGATCGGCCCCTGACTCTGGGCCGCCTGTCTGGCGTGGCGCAGCAGCTTGCGCATGGCGCTCGATTCCCCCACCAGGGCCGACAGCTCGGGCACCGTCTGCCGCAGCTGGTGAATGGCCCGCAGCCGGTCGACCGGATGCAGCAGGGCGATAAAGCTGACCCCCTCCGGCCCCGGCAGCGGCTTGAGGCTTATCAGGGCATTGATGAACTCCCCGGAATGCACCCCGAGCCGCTCCAGCGTCACCTCCACATGACTGAGTGGCGTCTGCCCCTTGATGGCCAGCTGCAACCGCTGGGGCAGCAGCAGGTGCTGCTCCAGAGGCTGACCGAGACAGAGCGCCGGATCGAGCCGCAGTCGGTTGGCCGCCAGCGCGTTGAGGTAGCGCAGCCTGCCTTGCGGATCCCAGGCCAGCACGCCGTCATCCATGCCGTCGAGCAGGGCGTAAAGCTCGCTCAGATGGTGCTGGGACTCCTGCATCAGGCGCTCCATCTGCAGCAGATGGGCCAGCTCGCGACCGGCGCTGACGGTGAGCGCCAGATCCCCGACCGTTGCCTCCTCCACCCGGCAGACCAGGGCCATGATGGCGACCTGACGGCCGTTGCTGTTGTAGACCGGGCTGGCGCAGCTGTGCCAGGGGTGCAGGGTCTGGTTGAAATGCTGGGGGCCGCTGACGCAGAGCGGCACTCCCTCCAGCGCCGCCAGATTGATGGCATTGGTGCCGATGCGCCCCTCGCTAAAAAAAGCGCCGGGGCCAAAGCCCAGCGCTTCGAGTTCTGCCAGCGTCTCGCGATGGCCGGTACGGGCCAGCAGACAGCCGCTCTCGTCGGTGAGCAGCAGGGCGCAGGGACGCCCCTCCATGAATTCGTAGAGATCCTCGAGGGCCATCTCGCCTGTGGTGAGCAAGTCCCGCTTGCGCTGGCGCAGGCTCTGCAAGGTCTGCCCCTTGGCACTGTGGGGCGGGTGCCAGAGGGTGGCGCTGGTCTGGTGGGCGCAGCGCAGCCAGGAGGCCTGCAGATAGTCAGGGCAGGGCTGGGGTGGCAGACGGTCAGATGGCATTGTCACTGCCCTATCCGGCAAGCGCGCAGCCAGAGGGCATATAGATGCTCTGGCCAGGGCTGGGGTGGAAAACGGTCAGATAGCATTGTCACTGTCCTGTCCGGCAAGAGTGCAGCCAGAAGGCATACCCATAGTCAGGCAAGGGTTGGAGCGGCAGGCGGTCAGATGGCAGGGTCACATGCAATATCCGGCATAGAGAGAGGCCGACCATTTAACCATGCCCGTCCGCCAGATTCAGTGACCTGCCTCAGAGGGCGGCAATGGCATCCTCATTCCCGCCCGCCGCCCCCTCGGTAAATTGCTGGCCGAGCCAGTGACAGAAGGCGCGGCACTCCGGCATCCCTTCGCTCTCCTGGTGGATAAGCAAGCTCCACTGGGGCCCCTTGACCCGGCAAGCGGAGAGCGGCAGCAACTGCCCCAGCTCCCTGGCCGGTTGGGAGAGCCGTTCGCTCACCAGCGCCACCCCGAGCCCGGCGCTGGCCGCCTCCAGCAGCAGGCCGGGATCGGAGAAGTTGAGCCCCCGGGTCTGCAGTTGCAGATCCTCCCCCCCTTTGAGCGTCCAGTGGTGCCAGTCCAGCTCTCGCTCCCCATGGAGGGTGGTGCGCTGTGCCGCCGGTTGGGCCAGCACGGCAGGCGCGGCCACCGGCAGCAACCTGTCCGCCAGCAGCGGCTGATGGCGACACTCGGCCTGCGGTGCGAGATCCCAGCGCAGGGCGAGATCTATGGTCTGTTCGGCCAGATCGGGCACCTCGTCGCTGGTGAAGAGCCAGAGATCGATGTCGGGGTGCTGGCGATGAAACGCCCCCAGTCGGGGCAGCAGCCAGTAGCGGGCGATGGCGGTGCTGGTGTTGAGCACCAGCTGGTTCGGCTTGCGGTACTGCTCGAGGCGCTGGATCCCCACCGCCAGTTGCAGCAGCACGCTCTGGGTGGTCTCCAGCAGATCCTGTCCCGCATCGGTCAGGGCGACCGAGCGCCCCTGCCGGTGAAACAGCGGCTGGCCGAGCAGCTCCTCCAGGGAGCGGATCTGCTGGCTGATGGCGGACTGGGTGAGGTGCAGCTCCTGCGCCGCCTGATGAAAACTGCCGAGGCGAGCCGCCGCCTCGAAGCCCCGCAGCACGTTGAGCGGGGGCCAATGTTTGAACATCATTGATTAGCTCCACTTATCACTTGTACTGAAAATCGATCGTTTGTTCGCCGTGTTATGTGGGAATAGTCTATTCCCATCGTCAGCAACCTTAATAGTACCTAATCAGAGAGGGAATATGCGGGAACAGGGAATAGTGGCAAAGGGCTGGTTTATGCCCGCCGAATGGTGCCAGCACGCCGCGACTTGGATGGTCTGGCCCCACAACAAGGCGCTGTGGGAATCCGGCTGGGGCGTCACCCTGGCCGAGGTGCAGCAGGACTTCGCCCGGGTGGTCAACGCCATTGTCCAGTTCGAGCCGGTCAGGCTGGTGGTCGACCCTTCCGCGCTGGCCGAGGCGCGCGCCCTCTGTGACGACAGGGTGACCCTTGTCCCCATTCCGGTAGATGACAGCTGGTGCCGCGACTCCGGCCCCACCTTTATCTGCCACCCCGAACTGGGCTGCGCTGGGGTGAGCTGGCGCTTCAACGCCTGGGGCGGCAAGTCGGTCCATCAGCTGGACGAAGGGCTGGCTCGCCGCATCCTCAACAGCCTGGAGCTGGAGTGTATCGGCAGCTTTCTGGCCAACGAGGGGGGCGCCATCCATGTGGACGGCGAAGGCACCCTGATCACCACTGAGTCCGTGCTGCTCAACAGCAACCGCAACCCGGGGATCAGCAAGGGTGAGATCGAGCAGATCTTCGGTCGCCTGCTCGGTATCGAGAAGACCATCTGGCTGCCGGGGGATCCCGACCACGTCACCGGCGACATGACGGACGGCCATGTGGATGGAGTCTGCGCCTTCAGTCGCCCCGGCCAGCTGCTGGTGGATGCCACCCGGGATGCCGCCTCGACCTACGGCCTTGTGGTGCGGGAGAACCGCCGCGCCCTGGCCCTGGCCACCGATGCCAGGGGGCGCACCTACGAGTTGCAGGATCTGTACGACGCGAGCGAGGCCATAGACACGGAGGCCGAGGTGTTCTGCGCCTCCTACACCAACTTCTACCTCGCCAACGGCGCCGTCATCATGCCCGCCTACGGGGTGGCGAGCGACCGGGAGGCGGCGGCTGTGCTGCAAGGCGCCTTCCCGCAAAGGGCTGTGGTGCCGGTCTCGATCAACCGGCTGGCCCACGGCGGCGGCGGCATCCACTGCATCACCCAGCAGCAGCCCGCCTGGCCGCTGTTGGGCTGAGCGTTGCACGGCGGCGACCAATCACAGGGGAGTAACCACATCATGATCAGGAAGACACTCGGGTGGATGGGCTGTCTGGCCCTGCTGCTGAGCCTTGCGGCCGAGGCCGGGGAGGCCGATGCGGCAACAGGGGAGGAGAAGGTGCTGCGGCTCTACAACTGGGCCGACTACTTCGCCCCCGATACCCTCAGCGCCTTTACCAAAGAGACAGGGATCCGGGTCATCTATGACGTCATGGACAGCAGCGAGACCCTGGAGGCCAAGCTGATGGCCGGTCGCAGCGGTTATGACCTCATCTTTCCCGGTGATACGGTGGCGGAGCGGCTGATGCGGGCGGGCAGCCTGCAACCGCTGGATCAGGGCAAGCTAGAGCACCTGGCGGAGATAGAGCCCGGCTTGCGGCGGCTGCAGCAGGCCTATCCCCATTCACGGGATGCGGTAGTGCCCTACACCTGGGGCACCATAGGGCTCACCTATAACGCAGCCATGATCCGGCAGCGGATGGCGGATGCCCCGGTGGGCAGTCTCGACCTGCTGTTCAAGCCCGAACTGGCGGCAAAATTTGCCGACTGCGGCATCTCCATCATCGACTCCCCCGACGAGGTGCTGGCTGTGGTGCTGCACTATCTGGGGCGGGATCCCCACAGCGGCAAGGCCGAGGATCTGGATGCCGCGCTGGCGCTGCTCAAGGGGCTCAAGCCCCATATCCGCAAGTTCCAGTCCCAGCCGGTGACCCAGCTGGTCAACGGCGACCTCTGCCTGTCGCTGGGTTACAGCGGCGACATGACGCAAGCCAGGCGCGCCGCCGCCGAGGCGGGCAAGCACAGCGACTTTGAATACCGGCTGCCGAAGGAGGGGAGCACTATCTGGATGGATACCATGGCGATCCCGGTGGATGCGCCCCATCCTGACTATGCCTACGCCTTCATCAATTTCGTGATGCGCCCGGCCAACATGGCCGCCATCACCAACAGCACCGGCTATCCCACCGCCAGTGCCAAGGCGAGATCCATGGTGGATGCCACCATGACAGCCAACCCGGATATCTATCTGGATGAGGCCAGCTACGGGCGCCTCATCCCGGGCCAGGATCTTGCACAATCCCAGATGCGTGCCCGCATGCGAGCCTGGACCCGCTTCAAGAGCAGTTTTTGAATCCAAGGAGTAAAAGAGATGTCATCCCGACGCCAAGTATTGAAACAGCTGGTCGCCATGGGAGCGCTGGCCGGACTGAGCGCCCTGCCGCGGGCTCAGGCCGCCACCCCGGAGGCCAAGGCGAGCGCCGTCGGCCGCTACCATATGCCGGACGAGGCCGGGCCCCAGGCCAGGGTCTGGGTCGCCTTCGGTGCCAGCCGTGACATCTGGGGTCGCGATTACCAGGAGGTGCAGGCCACCATAGGACGACTGGTGCAGGCCATGGCGCCCCATACCGAGGTGAACGTGCTCTGCCGCGAAGAAGAGGAGGATCTGGCCCGCCAGCTCTGTGGTGAGGGGAGCACCCGCTTCATCCACGCCGAGCTGGATGACATCTGGCTGCGGGATACCGGCGGCGTCTTCGTTCGCAATGGCGAGGGGGAGCTGGGGCTGGTGGACTTCAACTTCAACGGTTGGGGCGACAAGCAGGAGCACGAGCAGGATGGGGGGGTGGCCGAGTGGGTCAGCACCCAGGCAGATGCCCATTATCTGCAGAGCAGGCTGACTGGCGAAGGTGGGGGCATAGAGGTGGATGGCAAGGGCACCGCCATCCTGACCGAGAGCTGCTGGCTCAACGGCAATCGCAATCCGGGCCTCACCAAGGCGCAAGTGGAGGCGGAGCTCAAGGTCAACCTGGGACTGCGCAAAATCATCTGGCTGCCGGGCATCAAGGGTCGTGACATCACCGATGCTCACGTGGACTTCTACGCCCGCTTCGTGCGCCCCGGCGTGGTGGTGATCAACATGGACAACGATCCTGATTCCTACGACTACAAGGTGACCCGCCAGCACCTGGCCATCCTCAAGCAGGCCACGGATGCGGACGGCAACAAGCTGGAGCTGCATGTGCTGCCGCCCCCGCTGGGTGGGAGAGACAATAAATTCAGCCGTAGCCGGGACTTTGCCGCTGGCTACATCAACTACCTGCCGATCAACGGGGCCGTCATAGTCCCCGAGTTCGGCGACAAGGCGGCCGACCGCTATTGCCAGGAGCTGCTGGCCAAGCTCTATCCTGGCCGCAAGGTGGTGGCCGTCAACATAGACCCGGTGGCGGCGGGGGGCGGCGGCATTCACTGCATCACCCTCCACCAGCCTGCCTGACCCTCCTCTACCGATGGATAACCCGGGGCGTTGCCACGCCCCGGGTTATCTCACCATGCCCACCCCCTGACCCGCGCCCCCTGCATCTTGGCCAGCTACGCCATATGTTTTGTCACCTCGATCACATTCCGGAGTTGCTCAAGAAAGTGACGCTGGGTAGTGCTTTCCATTACCGCGCCTTAAGTGTATTTTTGCTTAGTAGCAGAAGTAGAGCCAAAGGAAAATGTTGAGATAATGCGTTCAGCACCATGAGGCAGGTCGGTAGAATTTTGATTTTAAATTAGTTTTTTGTATCAGTTATCTGGGTGGCCAAGAGTTATATAGAAGACTCTATTAACGGATTAATATCTCCATCCATCTAATCACTGTTAGAGGCCATCGGAGGTTTCTATTGACTGAATCAAATTTTCCAGGTGGCTCGAAGTCAAGGGTTAACCGTGCTGGTGATGGTGTTCGGACTGGTTCGCCATCGAACGAAGATCTAGAAGTAATTGAAGCATGGCGAGCTGCCCACCGGCCTGTTCTTAACACATTTCAAGCCATTCTACGCACCCGACTCCGTGGTAAAAATGTAATTGTTGCACAGAGGCATAAGCGAAAGAATACAATTTTTGATAAATTGCAACGATTGCCAACGATGCAATTATCCAGAATGGATGATGTTGCAGGCTGCCGAATAATATTTGGCAACATACAAGATTTAAATGAGTTCAGAGTTGAGTTTCACAAGTCGCGTTTCAAGCATAAAATGCGAAATTCAATCGATAAGTATGATTACATTAAGAATCCAAAGAATACAGGGTATCGAGGGATTCATGATATATATGAGTATGACGTAAATTCGGCTGCAGGTAGAGAGCTAAAAGGCCTTTACATAGAAATCCAGTACCGCACCCTAGTACAACATGCATGGGCCACAGCGGTTGAAGTGGTTGGATTTATTACGGAAAGCCAACCCAAGTTTGAAAAAGGCGATAACAGATATCATCTTGCAATGGCATATGCTGCCGAGATTATTGCACGAGCACATGAAAATCATAATGGGCCACATCCAGAACTGTCTGATAGGGTCGTTTTAGAAAAATTCTTGGAGCTAGATAATGAGCTTTCGCTTATGCAGACATTGCGAGGGCTAAACCAAGCACACAGTACAATCTCCGACAAACGCAACAGCATTCTGATTTTCAGTCCTGAAGGAGATCTAAACGTTCGAAGTTATAGGGATGCAACAGACGCTCTAAGAGAGTTGTTTGAACTAGAAAAAGAAATGCCCGGCTTTGATATTGTACTTGTGCGAGCAGATAGCAGTGAAGAAGTAAGAACTGCATTTAGGAACTATTTCAACGATGCCAACGAGTTCGTCAGACTTATGGATATGGCTTCATCAAAATTGAGCGGCCACCAATTGACGGAACGTTCCAAGAGCAGAAATAAAAAGAAGTAACCCTAGAGTGATTTTTTTGGAAATTAAAGGTTATTATAAGGATGCTTATATGCAAGCAAGAGTAAAAAGTGTCAAATACATAAAAGTTAAAGGAAGTAGCAAATCATCCCCAGTACATAAAACTCACTTCCCTGTAATGGGGCGCTCTGAAAGCGCAGTGATAACCTACCTTAAGGATCTTAACAAAGGCTACGATATAATTATTACTGAACTTGAGTGGGCATAGTAAAAAATAGTGTCTAGTCCTGAAATAGGTTTACACATTTTCGTCTAGCTTCACGTGACTCAAAACCCCCGATGCACCGCATCGGGGGTTCTGTATTTCAAGGCATGATGCGGTCGCTCCAGGTTGTAAATATCCACCGCCTCACGCACCATCTCCCGCGCTTGCGTCAGGTCCTGCGGGCTTTGCAACAACAACTCCCCTTTCAAAATCCCGTTCACCCGCTCCGCCAACGCATTCTGGTAACAGTCATAGCCATCCGTCATCGAGCACCGCACCCCATGCCGTTCATGCAATGACTGATACAACCCCGAGCAATACTGCACGCCGCGGTCCGAGTGATGGATAAGCTCCCCGC
>NZ_JAAILA010000043.1 GCF_010974825.1 Aeromonas rivipollensis
CTCGGCCAATATCTGAAACAGCCTGTCCCGCCCGACCTTGAGCCCGCCATCATCCTGACCCTGAAGCAGATAATGCAGCTTGTGGGTGCCCACCCGTGGCTGGCGTAACCGGACCTGGCGCACGAAGCGCACCACTTGCAGCCCCTGTGCATGGCGCAGGTCTGCAACCCGTAAGCCTGACGGCTTATCCCCAGAAACAGGCAAGCCCTGACGATGGTCAGCCTCTCGACTTGCCGCTGCGAGAGGACTTGCCGGGTCGCTTTTTTACGATGGAGACACCGTAGTCGTTCTTCAGCACATCGACGACAGCCTCAAAGAACTGGGCCTTCTGGCTCATCAGCGCCAGCTGCTGCTCGAGCTCCTTGATACGCTGTTCGGGCGTCTGGTTGTCGGGGTCAGGCATGGTGATACTCCTGCCGGCGCGCACAGAAGCCCCCTGGCTCCAGTCCTGCCGACCATGTTTACGCAACCATACCAGAACGGTGGAGCGGCCCTGAATGCCATAACGGGCCTGAGCTTGTTTGTAGGTGAGCTCGCCTTTTTCAATCTGCTCGACCACGGCTAATTTAAAAGTCAGCGAGTAATCGCGCTGTGTCCGTTTCACACCTTGTCCCATCGGGTTCTCCATTTATTGGGGGGAAAGGTGTAAACCATATTCAGGACGGGACACAGCCAACAAAAAGGCCGCATCATGCGGCCTTTTTCATAGATAGACGTTTCTCACAGGTAGTGAGCGATCACCCCGAGCAGCACCAGGGCCCCCACATAGTTGTTGTTGAGAAACGCCTGGAAGCAGGCCTCCCGCTGGCGCTCCCGGATCAGCCGCTGCTGATAGACGAACAGGGCCGCCGCCCCCAGCAGACCCCAGTAATAGCCGGATCCCAGCGCCATCAGCTGACCCACCCCCAGCAGGATGAGCAGGGTTGCCAGTTGCAGCACGCCGATGATCCGCTTGTCGTGACGGCCAAACAGGATGGCGCTCGACTTGAGCCCGAGCTTGAGATCATCGTCCCTGTCCACCATGGCGTACTGGGTGTCATAGGCTATGGTCCACAGCAGGTTGGCGAGAAACAGCAGCCAGGCGACGGGCGGCAAGGCATTGGCCTGGGCCGCATAGGCCATGGGAATGGACCAGGAGAACGCCATCCCGAGCACCAGCTGAGGGATAGGAATGAAGCGCTTCATGAAGGGGTAGCAGACCGCCAGCAGCAGGCCGGCGAACGACAGGCCTATGGTGAGCGGGTTCAGGGTCAGCACCAGGGCGAACGAGATGAGCGCCAGCACGGCGAACAGGATCAGTACCTCCCGCGCGTCGACCCGGCCCATGGGCAGGGGTCGCCCGGCGGTGCGTTTCACGTGGCCGTCGAAGTTGCGATCCGCATAGTCATTGATGACGCAGCCCGCCGAGCGCATCAGGAAGACCCCCACCACGAACACGGTCAGGATCCAGGGATCCGGCAGGCCACCCGCCGCGAGACAGAGCGCCCACAGGGTCGGCCACAGCAGCAAGAGGGTGCCGATGGGCTTGTCGATGCGGGCCAACTGCACATAGGCCAGTCCCCGCTCCTTGGTTAACAGCTTCACTCCAGCTCCTTATACGATGACAGCGAATGAGACGATAGAGAGGGCAGGAAGAGTTCGTGGACCAGCAAGGGCCACTGCCCCAGATAGAGACGAGAGCGGCGCCCCCAGACGGTGGCCGCCTGGCACCAGGGATTGCTCGCGATCTCGAAGCAGGCCAGTTGCAGGTGATCGCGCCGCGCCGGTGCATCACCGAAGATGCGCTCCCCCAGTGGCTGCTCCCCCAGATCCTGCAGACCGCTCCCTTGCAGCGCCGCCTCGGCAAACAGGGTCCAGCCCAGAATGGCCGGTCCGGCGTCACCGTGCAGTATGACCTCGCGGCAGATCCCCACGGGATCCGCAACGGCCACCAGCGCCTGCTCGTCCACCCCCAGCGACACACTGCGATTGCCGAGCAGTTGCACCGAGAGGTGACTATTGTGGCGCCGCAGGCGCCGGGTCATGGAGTCGGCCTCCAGCAACCAGGGGCGCAGTGCCTCTGGGGGCTCACACTCTGCGGGTGCCCGCCAGGGGACGAGCTGGATGAGGGGAACCGTCAACTCGGACTTCACAGCTTCACCATCCGGAGATTTCCGTTGTCAGGTTAAAATCCCGTTTATTATCCGTAAATCAATGGCGAATTGTAAGAACATCCGTGCTTGACGGCCCCGATGGCAGCATCAAAAATGGGGCATCCGTCGCTGCCGAGCCATCTAGATGAAGATCTTCAGAATTCTGCTGGTGTTATCCCTGGGCTGTACCCTGTTGAATACCCACGCCTTCGCCAACGAGGAAGCGGCCGCCGATCAGGCCTCTGCCGCCGTCCAGCCGGGATTCGCCTATCATGCGCTGGATCCGGACATCATCACCAACTACCTCGGCGATGGCAAAACCCTGGGCTATGTGCGGGTGACGGTGGAGCTGATGGCCGAAAACGCCGCCGATCTCAAGTTGCTGGAACAGCACGACCCCCTGATCCGCGACGCCATCATCCGCCTGATTGGCAGCAAGACGGGCGCCCAGATAAAGTCGCTGGTAAGTCGGGAAGAGCTGCGCAAGGAGTGCGAGGCCAAGGTCAACGAACTGCTGGTCAAAGAGACCGGTAAGAAGGCGGTACGCGAGCTCATCTTCACCAAGTATCTTTATCAGTAATGAACGGCGAGCAGGGTGCCGACCGGCGGCCCGCTCTCCCTACCGCTCCCATTCACTGTCGAGGAAGTCATCGTCATGGGCCACAAGACGCTGTGTGAATGGCGCCGTCACGAGATCCCCGCCGATCTCAAGACACTGCGCAAGATATTGCGCAAACCCAAGTTCGTGTGCGGCAAGTGTGCCCGCAGCGCCAATGACAAAGAGTACCTGTGCCAGCCGCTGCGACTAAAGGAGAAAGGGGAATGAGTTCCCCCACTGCTCGTCGCTCAAGGGTCTGAAGAAGAAGGGGGCGCCCTATTGATCGGTCCAGCCCTGACGCCCCTGCGCAAACAGTCTGCGGGCCTGGACGTCATTGGGGCAGACGCCACGGTACTCCTCCCCCGATCGCCCGGCCAGATAGAGGTGCTCCGGGCGGCAATACCAGGCCAGCCCCTTCTGGCGACCCTGCTCCCACATGGCGACATCCACCTTGGTCCCGCACTGGGTCTGATGGAATTCCACCCGATCGGCGGCGAAACCCAGCTTGCCGTCTCCTTCCCCCACATCGCTCCACACCTTTTCGCAGGGATCGTCCGAGTTGGAGACACAGCCCCCGAGCAGGGTGGCACAGAGCATGATGACGAGTGAGCGCATAATCATCCTTGGGCGTTGTTTGAGTGGTTTATGGCGTCTCTGGCCTGACGGGCATCCCTCTTCCCACAGCGCCATTTGAGCAGTTCATTCTAACCAGAGCCTCGCCCGGCCACCAAGGGGCATGCTGTCAAACGCACAAAAAATCGGGCGGGCCACCAGGCCCGCCCGCACGCGTTACAGGGAATCACTGATCGTCGAGAGGGTCATAGTCCTGCCAGCCCTCGTCGTCCAGCTCCTCCAGCTCGTCTTCCCAGGATTCCGGCTCCCACTCATCGTCGAGCTCGAAATCCGGCGTCTGCGTACCCATGCTCATTCTCCTTGGATAGTGCACCGGCCTTCAAAGTCTATCCAGAAAAATGGGGCTCGCCAGTGGACCCGGTCAGAGCTTGATCAGGGTGCGACCCGCAACCCGACCCTGGGTGATGGCCTCGGCGGCCTCCACCACCTGCTCCAGCCCGATCTCGGTCACCGCCTGGGCGAAGAAGCTGGCGGGCAGATCCCGCGCCAGTCGCTGCCACGCCAGTTGACGACGCGCCCGCGGGCACATCACAGAGTCGACCCCCTGCAAGCGCACGTTGCGCAGTATGAAAGGCATGACGCTGGTGGGCAGATCGAAGCCGCCCGCCAGCCCGCAGGCCGCCACGGCGCCGCCGTAATTCATCTGGGCCAGCAGCTTGGCCAGCACCTGACTGCCGACTGTGTCGATGGCACCGGCCCATAGCTGTTTCTCCAGCGCCTTGGCCGGTTCCAGCAGTTCGCTGCGCGGCACTATGCGGCTGGCACCCAACGCGGTCAGCATGGCGCCCTGTTCCTCAGGACGGCCGGTCAGGGCCGCCACCTGATAACCCAGCGCAGCCAGCAGGGCCACGGCGGTGGAACCCACCCCGCCTGCGGCGCCCGTCACCAGGATCTCGCCACTATCAGGAGTGACGCCCGCCTCTTCCAGCGCCAGCACGCAGAGCATGGCGGTGAGGCCGGCGGTGCCGATGCACATGGCCTGCCGCTCATCCAGCCCGGCCGGCAGCGGCACCAGCCAGTCGGCCTTGACCCGCGCCTGCTCGGCCATGCCGCCCCAGTGTCCTTCCCCCACGCCCCAACCGGTCAGCACCACCTTGTCACCGCTCTGGTAGCGGCTGTCGGCCGACTCCAGCACTGTGCCGACGAAGTCGATGCCTGGCACCAGCGGCCACTGACGCACTATCTTGCCCTTGCCGGTGATGGCCAGCCCGTCCTTGTAGTTGAGGGAGCTATGGCTCACCGCCACCCGCACCTCGCCCGCCGGCAGCTGGCTCTCGGCCAGCTGGGTCAGGGTCGCCGTGGTCTTGCCATCTTGGTTATCCAGTAACAGAGCCTTGAACATGCTTTCCTCTCGGGGTTGGGGCGCCGGCATCAGGTGCTCTGGCGCTTGTGCAATTCGAATTCGATGGTCTGGGTACCGTCTTGCAGTACCTCGCCAGCCAGTTTACACAGGATCATCTCCACGGCCATGTTGCCCATCTTGCGATAGGGGATCTGTACCGACGTCAGGGCAGGATAACAGGCCTGTACCACATCCGAATCATCGAATCCGGCGATGGCCTGCTGATCACCTTCCTGCCGGTGTTCCTGCTGCCGGTGCTTGGGGATCTCGGCTTTGCCAACACCACCTTCAGCGATGCCGACTTCGGCGTGGTGAGCATACTGCTGGGCCTGATAGTGCGCTGATGCCACTGCGTCCAGGCAGTCAGCAGGCGCGGTCTATGGGCCGCGCCTGCTGTTAGCGGCAGCCCCAACCCCATCGACGCCGAAAATATGTGCAAACACAGTGCGTTGGATCGGATTTTCAACCCACAGCGGCAGCATCTGACGGGGGAGTGCGATATGCTGATGCGCTGACGTTCCACCCGACCTCACCCGAGGCCTCTTCCATGAAATACCTGGTAGTACAAACCAAACAGATAGGAGACGTGCTGATCTCCACCGCACTGTGCAACAACCTCAAGCAGCACGACCCCGCCGGGGAGGTTCACTATCTGGTCATGGATTACTGCGCGGGGATGGCAGAGGGGAATCCCAACATAGATCGCTTGATCGTCATCGAGAAGGCGCGCCGCAACGAGTGGCGCTACATGAAGGAGTTGCTGCTGGGCATTCGCCGCGAGCGCTACGACGTGGTGATCAACAGCCAGGGCCAGATGATAGGCCTGCTCACCTGCCTCATCTCGGGGGCAAGACTGCGGATCGGCTTCGACTCCTTCCCCTGGCGACTCGGCCACAACCGCATAGTGCGCTTTCGCCATGACACCGAACATCAGGGCAACAGCACCCTGGTGGATGACAGATTCTCGCTGCTAAAGCCTCTGGGGCTCGCCAGGGAGGATCGCAACTACTATCTCTGGCTGAGTGAAGCGGAGAAGCAACGGGGACGGGAGACACTGCAGGCCGCCGGCATAGATCCGGGCAGGCCGCTGATCGCCATGGGGGTCAACTCCCTTGGACACTACAAGCGCTGGCCCATCGACTGTTTCGCCGAGGTGGCACGCTGGCTGATAGAGCAGCACCACGCCCAGATCCTGATCTACTGCGGGCCAGGGGAGGAAGAGTACAACCACAGCCTGAAGCCCTTGCTGCCCGCCGCGCTGCAGGCCAGCGTGTTTGACCACATACAGACCCGCTCGGTGCGGGAGCTGGCAGGACTTATCGCCCATTGCCAGCTGTTCGTCGGCAACGACACAGGTCCGCGGCATATGGCGCAGGCGCTGGACATACCGCTGCTGACCATAGTCTCTCCCCTGGGTCACTCCGCCATTGCCAACCCTGTCTCTCATCCCCGTTATCGCTTCATCGACACCAATCACCAGCGCCCAGAGCAGGAAGTCCTGGCCGTTCAACACCAGTTGAGCATGCTCTGGGACCAAGTGACGCTACCCCATGGCAAACCGGAAGAGCCTACCCCCGACCCCATACCAGTCAGGTAACCGACAGCGTCAGATCGTCACTTCCTCAGACGGAAGAACTCCTTCTGCCACTCATAGAGATATCCGGACCACCCCTTGGCCTTGGCCCGCAGGAATACGAGGCCGGATGAGCGCTTCCAGCTGTGCTGGAACCAGTGCGTCATATAACGCTCTGCGGCAGGCTCAAAATGAATGGCTTCCCCCTGATAGTTGTAGAAGTAATGAACGGGGGCGATCAGGGCGGCATCGCCGGACTGCGCCAGCTTGTCTGACACCAGTCTGGTCATGATCTCGGGCCCCATGTACATGGGAGAGGACATGATCTCCTCTTCGTAGAAGCGGACCAGCTCGGACAACATCACCGACTCTTTCCGGGCGTAGATGACAGCGGTGCCGACCAGCCGATCGGACTCGTAGCCTGCGCCAAACGCCACTGACTCGAAGAGCGGAAAGGGATCCTGGTTGATGGTGACATCGGTATCCAGATAGAGACCCCCTTCCTGGGTGAGGATCTTGAGGCGCAGGTAATCGGTCACAAAGGCCAGCAAACCCCGTCGGTAGCACTCCCGGGCAAAGGTGCACTCCTGGATCCAGCGCTTTATCTGCGGGTCCGTATCCAGCCACAGCTTGTAGTCGTAACCCTGCTTTCGCCAGTCGTCGATGCACACATGGGCCAGGGGAGGCAGCCGGTTGCCCAGCCAGATGGCATGAATGGTTTTATTGGTCGCGCTCATGACTTGCCCCCACAGTGCTTCATGTTCCACAGCGTCATTCTGATGAACCGGTAGCAGCGGTACAGCTCACGGGTCAATTTGAACCCCAGCGGTACCTTCTTCAGCTCGACCTGATTCTGGATGTCGCTGCCCATGTCCCGCGGGCTGTAGATGGCATAGGGGATAAGGCCGGTGCAGATGAGACCGGTACGATAGGACTCGCCGATAAAGTTGTCGACCGAACAGACCCATCGCTTGCTGTGCGCCAGCAGGCGGCGGGCCCCCTGGGGCGAGATGCTGTAACCCGTGGTCCAGCAGGAGTTGTTGTGCCAGAACATCAGCTGCATGTTGTCTATGGTGGTCAATGCGCTGGCCGACCCGATCTGGGGTTCCACCTTCACATACTCATACTGCTCGTGGACCTTGGGCAGGGTCCCCAGCACTTCTTCAAAATACTGGGTAGGCAGGAAGTCATCTTCCAGAATGAGGATGGGCTCATTGAGTTCGACACACTTTTCCCACAACAGGAAGTGGCTGGCATAACAGCCCTTCTCCCCCGGGGTCAACGGCCGGCTCCTGAATCGGATCCTGTGCTGGTCATCCGGCAAGGCCTGCAACCGCTCAGGGAGGCCTTCAAAACCATTCACCGCATTGAAAAACTCGAAATCGATGCCTCTGGCCGCCAGGACGGACTCGACGCGACTGCGCCGCTCGACGGCCCGCTCCAGACTAATGACGTAAATTTTCATGACCTTCCTTTGCGAACTGCTTCAGTTCTCCATGCAGTGCAACCGAGTAGATGGCGCCCATGAAGACGCTGAATACCCACTGCCCGGAGCGCATGTAGAAAAAGGATTCAAAGTTGTTGATGATGAGCCAATAGATGATGAAAGAGATGGTCAGCATCTTGATGAAACGTGAAGAGAGCGAACAGGACAACACCTGACGAGCCACGGTGAAGAGTGTGCCATAGAGCACCAGGAATCCGGCAAGGCCCCAGCACACCAGAGTCTCCATGTTGGAGTTGTGCAGATGACGGAACTCCTGGGTGATGTAATCCGGCAGAGTCTTGGACAGGGTAATGACCAGTGATTGACTGCCATAGCCGGTGCCGAAGAGCGGGTGTGCCAGGAACCACTGGATGGCCTCCAGCCAGGTCTTCAGCCTCACCCCTATGCTGAAATCCCGTACCTCGGCCCAGTTGCCCGTCAAGATGGCATGCACATCCCCTTGATGCACAAAGCCTGACAGCAGCCTCTCCCTGATGAATGGGACCTGATAGAGGGCCAGCATGGTCGCCAGCAAGATGGCGTAGGTCATGACCACCTTGCGTGTCGGCCAATGGTCACCCCCCCCCAGCAAGGGAAGCATAGCGAGGGAGACCGAGATGGCCAGCCAGGACTGGCGGGATTGCAGAATGATGGAGAAAACACCGAACAGCACTATGCCGAGCAGTATGCCCCCATTGGCCAGCGACAGTTTCTTGAATCTTGAGGTGAGCAGCAACAGGACAAAAAACAGAAAGCAGGCGCCCGCGATCAGGGATCCGTGCTGGGCATTGCGATAATTGAAATCCACCCTGGCTCCGTCGAGCCCCGTCTCGAAGATGGAGAAAAAGGCCGAGTGATAGGCAAAGGTGAAGACGACCCCGACGCAGAAGGTCAGCAGTGTGATGACGATGCGGCGCGGTTCCCCTTTCAGCCAGTAGGCGAGGCCGATGAAGAAGAAGAGGTAGGCCATCGACTTCACCGAAGGGTACCTGAGGGCATAGTCATGGACATAATATCGCGATGACACCCAGCTCAGGCACTGCACCACCACGGCCAGACAGAGCAGTTGAAAGACTCTGTTTTTTATGAAGAAAGCCCTGTCCACATAGAATGCCAGCAGGGTTGCGAAGACGATGATGGTCTGGCAGACATCGGCGATCAGCTGTATCGAATCCTTGAACAGGGTGTAACCCAGAATATTCAGGAAGATGAAGTTGCCGAACGCCTTGCCATGAAAAAAGCCGAGAAAATCGTGATTCGTCGACAGGGTCTGATCTTTCATCCCGAGCAATGTGTATTTTCCCATCAAGATTTTCTGAAGACATAGTTGCCACGGATCTTGCGCCACAGCCCGAACATGTCGGTGCGGGGGAAGATGGCGATCCGGCGGATCTGGAGCGGATCCCGATGCATGGCCCTGGGGCCGCTGTTGGTGGCCACAGCATAGCGGTAGCCGGCGGCGCAGGCCTCGGCTTTCGCGCTCTCGTTCAGATCCCCGTAAGGGTAGGCAAACGACAGGAGCGGATGGCCAAGCAGCCGTTCCAGCCTCTCCTTGTTGGCCCGGATCTCGCGCGCCTGCTGTTCGGGAGCCAGCGTGCTGAGGCGCGGGTGGGTCAGGGTATGTCCCCCTATCTCCACATGGCCCGACGCGGCGAGCGCACGGATCTCATCGCCGTTCATCAGGGCCACCGGCGTATCGGGGTGGGTCGGGTGCTCCACGTCCCAGCGATTGTGATCCTCGCCTGTCACTATGTACACCACCGCCTTGTAACCATATTTTTCCAGCAGAGGCAGCATGCGGGTGAGGTTGTCCCGATAACCGTCGTCGACGGTGATCATCAGGTACTTCTTGCCATATTGCAGCCGATGGATGAAGCCCTTGTCCGCCAGATCCGCGAAGGTCAGCGTCTCGTAACCCAGCCACTTCAGTAAGCGCAGGTGTTTCTCGAACATGGCGACGGGCAGCCAGGTGCCGTGCACTCCCTTCTCGCTCTCATGCTCGATGAAGCGGTGATACATGATAACCGGCATCTCCCGACGCAGGGTCTCGACCACGGCATCCTGATAGATGGACTCGAGCCCGCTCACCACCTGCTGCAAGTCATACTCCTGCCGGATCCGCTGACGCAGGCTGTCCGGCACCTGCTTGGCGGCCAGTGACGAGGCTATCTGTCCCTTCAGCGCGGCAAAATCGATGGCCAGATCCTGGGGCCCTATGTCACCGAAGTTGCTGGCCAGCGCCTCGTCCAGATTCTGCTCGGTCACCAGCCCGATGGCCTTGGCCTCGCCGATGGCGAAGGCGGGGCGGCCGCACAGCAGGGCCTCCATCGCCACCCGGCCAGCGCCGATCACCAGATCGCACTGCGCCAGCAGGGCGGGCACATCGTCCACATAGCCGACGAAATCGACCTTGTCCTGGAAGCGGGCAAAGCGCTCCGGCACCCGGGTGCCGCTGACGACACGGACTTGGCAGGCGTCCAGATCCAGTACCTCGTCCAGCAGGCGATAGCAGAGCTCCCCCTTGGGGCCGCTCAGTCGGCCTATGATGGCGATCACCGGCCTGGCGTTGTCCGGTGCCGGCACAGGCTGGAACCTGTCAGTCTCTATGCCGTTGCGCAGCACCTGCACCATGGCGGGATCCACCCCCAGGTTGTCGATAATCTGGCGGGCAATATCCTCGCACACCGCCACCGCCCGATAGCCGAGGGCATGGAAGGCCTTGCGGGAGGCGTGCACCGGCTGACGGCCATGAACTGTGGTGATCATGGGGGTGCCGGTCAGCTTGCAGGCCACATAACTGCTCCAACCGGAGGCGCGGGAGTGGGCATGAACCAGCTGGATGTGGTGCTTCCTGATGAGATAGATGAGGTAAAACACATGCCAGAAGCGGCGCAGTATGTTGCGCTTGTTGAACCTCAGCTTGAAGACGGGCCCTTGCGTGGGCTTGGTCAGGGTATCTGACACGTAAAAGACGTTGTGACCACGCCGGGTCAGCTCGTTGCCGACCGTGGTGGCATAGACCTCAGCTCCCGTGACTTCGAGCTGGGAGAGTGCCATCAATATGTTCATGCAAGCGCATCCGATCGACGGGCGGCCAGGGCCGCCCGTCAGAGGGGGATCAAGCCCGGTTCAACCAGGCCATGTAATCGGCCACGCCTTCGGCGACAGTCTTGAACTCGCCGTCATAACCGACGCCACGCAAGCGGGTCAGATCGGCCTGGGTGAAGCTCTGATAGCGACCCTTGAGGTGATCCGGGAAGGGGATGTACTCGATGGCGCCTTGCTGGTGATGCTTGATCACGGCCTCAGCCACGTTCTGAAACGGCTCGGCACGGCCGGTACCGCAGTTGAAGATGCCGGAGTGCTGCGGGTTCTGCCAGAACCAGAGGTTCACCTTGCAGACGTCGTCCACATAGATGAAGTCGCGCATCTGGCCACCGTCCGGGAAGCCGTCGCAGCCCTCGAACAGCTTGGGATTGTCCCCCTGCTTCACCTGGTTGTTGAGGTGGAAGGCGACGGAGGCCATGGAGCCCTTGTGCTGCTCGCGCGGGCCGTAGACGTTGAAGTATTTCAGGCCCACGACCTGGGAGTCGATCTCCGGCAGCCAGCGGCGCACGTATTGGTCGAACAGCTGCTTGGAGTAGCCATAGACGTTGAGGGGCTGCTCGAACTTGGGATCTTCGATGAAGTTGTCGTTGCGGCCGCCATAGGTCGCGGCGGAGGAGGCATAGATGAAGGGAATTTCCCGCTCGATGCAGTAGTGGAACAGATCCTTGGAGTACTCGTAGTTGACCTCCATGATGAACTTGCCGTTCCACTCGGTAGTCGCGGAGCAGGCACCTTCGTGGAAGATCACCTCGATGCCGCCATCCCACTCTTCAAACTCGTCACCGGAGACGATCCGCGCCTGGAACTCGTCCTTGTCCATGTAATCGGCGATGGTGAGATCGACCAGGTTGACGAACTTGGTGCCGTCGGTCAGGTCGTCGATGACCACGATATCGGTCCGTCCTTGAGCGTTCAGCTGCTTGACCAGATTGCTGCCGATAAAGCCAGCACCGCCAGTTACTACGATCATGGAGTTTGCCTCGCGTACGTTGATGGCCCCGTGTGACTGCCTGTTAAAGCTGTGTATAGTGGGCCAATTTGAAATTGCCGAAAAGTTTATCACGGGCCGCCAGGGGATTCGACCTCGGCGCACAGGGCCCGGCAGAGGGATCAGTGATGAAGACCAGAGACAGGATCATCCACAGCGCCACCGAGCTGTTCAACGATCAGGGTGAACGCAACATCACCACCAACCACATTGCCGCCCATCTCGGCATCAGCCCGGGCAACCTGTATTACCACTTCCGCAATAAAGAAGACATCATCCACTCCATCTTCGATCAATACGCCCGCCACCTGAGCGAGAGTTTTACGCCGGCCCGCAGCCACGAGATCAAGCTGGAAGATCTGATGGGTTATCTGGATGCCATCTTCTATCTGATGTGGCAGTTCCGCTTCTTCTACGCCAACCTGCCGGACATCCTGAGTCGCGACGAACCCTTGCAGCACAAGTACCTCAAGGCCCAGGAGCAGCTGCGCGCCGCCGTGGAAGCGCTGCTGAGAAGCCTGCGCGAGGGCGGCATCATAGACGTCAGCGACGAAGACCTGCCGGATCTCGGCCAGACCATCAAGATGGTGGTCACCTGCTGGATCCCCTTCCAGATTGCCCAGGCGCCCCATACCCGCATCACCAAGCCCTTGCTTTATCAGGGGGTCTTGCGGGTGCTCTTCCTGCTGCGCCCCTATGTGCAGCCCCAGGTGATCGCCCAGATCCGCCAACTGGAGCAGCACTATCACCAACTGGCCCAACCAGCCGGGTGAGATCTGTTTCACAATTGTTGAATATCAGCATAATAATTTGAATTGGTGCGCAACGATTGCAGTAAAATGTTGCCCATTCCAGGGTCTGTCGACGTTTCGTCACGACCGCGACGACGTCAGTCCGTGCACCTCGCACGGCCCAAGATCCTGATAACACAGTCGACACAGTCAATGAGGACCGAGGATGTCTAACGGATTCTATCGTCACCTGGCCGAACAGCTCGAACAGGTCAAGGCGGAAGGGCTATACAAGCAGGAACGCATCATCACCTCGGCTCAGCAGGCCCAGATTGCGGTGGGCGGCGAGCAGGTTCTGAACTTCTGTGCCAACAACTACCTGGGGCTGGCCAACCACCCGGATCTTATCGCCGCCGCCCATCAGGGACTCGACAGCCACGGCTTCGGCATGGCCTCGGTACGCTTCATCTGCGGTACCCAGGACCAGCACAAGGCGCTGGAGCAGAAACTGTCCGCCTTCCTCGGCACCGAGGACAGCATACTCTACTCCTCCTGCTTCGATGCCAACGGCGGTCTGTTCGAGACCCTGTTCGGCGCCGAAGACGCCATCATCTCAGATGCACTCAACCACGCCTCCATCATCGACGGCGTGCGGCTGTGCAAGGCCAAGCGCTATCGCTACGCCAACAACGACATGGCCGAGCTGGAAGCCCAGCTCAAACAGGCCAATGCCGACGGCGCCCGCTTCAAGCTGATCGCCACCGACGGCGTCTTCTCCATGGACGGTGTCATCGCCGACCTCAAATCCATCTGCGATCTGGCCGACAAATACGACGCCCTGGTGATGGTGGATGACTCCCACGCGGTGGGCTTCATCGGCGAGAACGGCCGTGGCACCCACGAATACTGCGGCGTGCTGGACAGGGTCGACATCATCACAGGCACTCTGGGCAAGGCACTCGGCGGCGCCTCCGGCGGCTACACCTCCGGCAAGAAAGAGGTGATCGACTGGCTGCGTCAGCGCTCCCGTCCCTACCTCTTCTCCAACTCCCTGGCCCCCTCCATCGTCTCGGCCACCATCAAGGTGATCGACATGCTGGCCGAGGGTCACGCGCTGCGGGCCAGCCTGAAAGCGAACAGCGAGTATTTCCGCACCCGGATGAGCGCCGCTGGTTTCACCCTGGCCGGTGCCGATCACGCAATCATCCCTGTCATGCTGGGGGATGCCAAGCTGGCCGCCGAGATGGCGAGCCGCATGCTGGCGGCCGGCATCTACGTGGTGGGCTTCTCCTTCCCCGTGGTGCCCAAGGGCCAGGCCCGCATCCGTACCCAGATGTCTGCCGCCCATACCCGCGAGCAGCTGGACAAGGCCATCGATGCCTTCATCCGCATCGGCCGCGAGCTCGGTGTGATTTGATCACATGGCTAGCTGATTAAAACGGGGGCCAAGGTTGGGCCCCATTTTATTACCCTCTGTACCCGGCACAGCGCCGTGAGGAATCTGTCATGAAAGCACTCTCCAAACTCAAATCCGAAGCCGGCATCTGGATGACGGACGTCCCGGCCCCCGAGCTCGGCCACAACGATCTGCTGATCAAGATCCGCAAGACCGCCATCTGCGGCACCGACATGCACATCTACAACTGGGATGAGTGGGCCCAGAAGACCATACCCGTGCCCATGGTGGTCGGTCACGAGTACGTGGGAGAGGTGGTCGCCGTCGGCCAGGAAGTGCGCGGCTTCGCCATCGGCGATCGCGTCTCAGGCGAAGGCCACATCACCTGCGGCCACTGCCGCAACTGCCGCGCCGGTCGTACCCACCTGTGCCGCAACACCATAGGGGTCGGCGTCAACCGCCCGGGCTCCTTCGCCGAATACCTGGTGATCCCGGCCTTCAACGCCTTCAAGCTGCCGGACAACATCCCCGATGAGCTGGCCGCCATCTTCGATCCGTTCGGCAACGCCGTGCACACAGCCCTCTCCTTCGATCTGGTGGGTGAAGACGTGCTCATCACCGGCGCCGGCCCCATCGGCATCATGGCTGCCGCCGTCTGCCGCCATGTGGGTGCCCGTCACGTGGTGATCACCGACGTCAACGAATACCGCCTCGAATTGGCCCGCAAGATGGGCGCCACCCGCGCCGTCAACGTGGCCAAGGAGAAACTCTCCGATGTGATGGACGAGCTCGGCATGACCGAAGGCTTCGATGTGGGGCTGGAGATGTCCGGCGTGCCCAGCGCCTTCCAGGACATGATCGACAAGATGAACCACGGCGGCAAGATTGCCATGCTCGGCATTCCCCCCTCCACCATGGCCATCGACTGGAACAAGGTGATCTTCAAGGGACTGTTTATCAAAGGGATCTATGGTCGCGAGATGTTCGAGACCTGGTACAAGATGGCCAGCCTCATCCAGTCCGGCCTGGATCTCAGCCCCATCATCACCCATCACTTCCACATCGATGACTTCCAGCAGGGCTTCGAAGCCATGGGGTCAGGCAAGTCCGGCAAGGTGATCCTGAACTGGGATTGATGAGCCGTGGATGTCATGTGCAAAGGCTCGGTCCGGCACAGGGATCCTGAGTGGAGACAAGTCAGCCTTTTTCACGGCTGATTGCAAAAACCCGGCGAAAGCCGGGTTTCTTTTTGCTCTTGCCTTGCCTGCTGCCCCTGCCGCCGCAGAAACTTTGTTTGCAGATTGCTTAACACTTCACACACAAGCGTTTAAATGCCTGTAACTATTCGGTTATAATCCCGTCGTTTTCTAGGGATAATAAGAGCCTGCTGGGAGTACATGAGCGTGTTGAAAAAACTGAGCTATTTGCTGGCTGCCGGGATGGCGGCCGCCACCCTGTCCGGCGCCGTCTTTGCCGCCGATGAGATGTCGACGGAAGCCATCGCCGAGCGCATAGCCCCGGTCGGCCAGGTCTACACCGCCAAGGATCTGGAAGGCATTGCGACGGCCGCGGCCGCCCCTGCTGCCGCCTCGTCCGGTCCCCGTGATGGCGAGACAGTGTTCAAGGGCGCCTGCTTTGCCTGCCACGATACCGGCGCGGCCGGCGCGCCCAAGCGCGGGGACAAGGCTGCCTGGGAACCACGCATCGCCCAGGGGTTCGACACCCTGCGCAAGCATGCCATCGAAGGCTTCACCGGCAAGGCCGGCATGATGCCGGCACGGGGCACCTGCGCGGCCTGTAGTGACGAAGAGATCGAAAACGCCATTCACTACATGATCGACAAGCTCTAAGTGGTTGAAAGGGCTCCTATTGCAGCCCTTTCAATCCAATCACTTCCGACTACGCTTGTAGGTGAGTTTATTCGGGAGTATTGCATGTCAGTCCAGCCCCTCACACCGCCAGATCCCCCCCCCTTGCTGGCGGTCGTTTCTTCCATCATGGATTTTCCCGCGCCCGGCATCGCCTCCCCTGAGGATTACGCCAGACTGGTAGAGCAACTGGGCAGACTCTGCCCCCTGCAGCACTTTGCCATGCTGGGGCTGTCCGATGGAGGCCTGCACTGGCTGTATGCACATCAGCTGCCCGAGGCGTTCAAGCAACAGCTGGGGCGTGAAGAGCCCCGCCTCACCGAACAGCTCACCCGACTCGATGAACACCAGGGATGGTGCGTGCAGGCGGTGGAGCACTATGAGGTGCAATGGCTGCTGGCCCGCGGCGCCCCCGAACAGACCCCGACCCTGAGATTGCTGCTGGAGTGTCTGGCCAAGCGCCTGCACGAAACCCAGACCGGCACCCAGCTGGCGGGGCAGGCTTCCCCCCTCATGCAGCGGGATCCCCAATGGCAGCAGAAGATTGAAAAAATCAGCCGTATCATGCGGTTGGCCCACAATCTGCCGCAGCATGCCCTGTTTTCCCAGCTGGAGGCCGTGCTGCGCCAGATGCTGGCCGTCAATGATATGCTGCTGGTCCGCCTCGACAACCAGCGGCTGGAGAAACTCTATCCGACGCGGCTCGCCTACGATGACGACGTCATCAGGGCCCTGTGCCACAGCACCAACAGCATAGAGCGCAGCGAGGCCGGGTTGTTCTGGTACAGCCTGCCCCTGCGCCAGCAGCAACAGTATTTCGCCCACCTCATCATCAATACTGCCCAGCCCCTGGAAGCCGATGACAGGCTGTTTCTCGACTTCCTGCGCCACCAGTTGACCCTGCTGCTGGAACTCAAGAGAGTCAGGCAGCAGCTGGATGAACTCAACTCGGAAGAGTCCATCAACCAGCGACTCCAGCAACTGCGCCAGACCAACCTGCGGCTGCAGAAACGGCTCAGACATCATCAGGAGCTGGAGCGGCGACTCCAGTTCAATGCGCTGCACGATCCGCTGACCCAGCTGCCGAACCGGGCCCTGCTGATGAACCACCTTCACCATGCCATGACCCGTTACCGCCGTTACCAGACGGCCGGCTTCACCCTGATCTTCGCCGACGTGGATCATTTCAAGCAGGTCAATGACGCCCTGGGCCACAGTGCCGGCGACCAGCTGCTGCAGGAGCTGGCCAAGCGTCTGCAGAGCTGCATCCGGCAAAATGACATGGTGGCCAGGCTGGGGGGCGACGAGTTCGTCATCTACCTGGACAACAGCCAGCAGGAGGAGGACGTCAGCCCCGTACTCAACCGCATTCTAGGCCGCATCGCCCACCCGTTCCGGCTTCAGGGTAATGAGCTGACCGTCACCATCAGCCTGGGGGTGGCCAGCGTGTCGGAGCAGACCACGGACATCAGCGAGCTGCTGCACCAGGCCGATCTCGCCATGTACCAGGCCAAGCGCAATGGCCGCAGTCGCATCGTCATGTACTCAGATGCCTGCATGGAGCACTCTGGCTCTCCAGAGGAACGGCTGTTCAGGGCCTTGCGGGAAGGCAGGATAGTGCCCTACTTCCAGCCGGTGATCAGACTGAAGGAGAGTCGCCTGGTGGGTCTGGAGGTGATGGCGCGCTGGATCACCGAGGAGGGAGAGCTGAAGGATGCCTTCGACTTCATTCCACTGGCCGAGCAGTGCGGCCTCATTCAGGATCTGGATCGCCAGATCCTCAGGCGCACCTGCCAGCAGCTGAAGGGCTGGCTGCAGATTTCGGACGGCGGTCGCTTCAAGATATCGCTCAACCTGTCCGGCAAGCACCTGGCCAGCCGCGAGCAGATCATGGCGCTGGTCCACATCATGGAGGAGGAGGGGGTGATACCCGGCTACTTCATCTTCGAATTCAACGAGCGGGAGCTCTCCAGGCAGAGTGCCGACTCCCTCACCTCGCTCCATGAGCTCAGGGCCAAGGGGATCCAGATCAGCCTGGACGACTTCGGGACCGGCTTCTCCTCCCTCAATGCCCTGTTCCACTTCCCGGTGGACTACATCAAGGTGGATGACAGCTTCACCCATCGCATGCTGAACTCCCCCAAGGACCTGGCGCTGATCCGTGCCATGCGGGACATCTGTCAGGATCTCGACTTCACCCTGGTGGTCGAGGGCATAGAGAACCAGCAGCAGTTGCAGAAGCTGATCGAGCTGGGCTGCGCCCTGGGACAGGGGCGCCACATATCCCCGCCTCTGCCAGGATCCGACATCATATCGCTGCTCTCCCAGGCAGAGCCCCCGGCCGAGCCTTCTCTCAATCCTTCTTGAACAGGGCCCTCAGGTTGGCGACGCCGACCTGACCCTTCTGCTGGCGCTCCTCGGCCGTCACCTTCTTCTGGTTTTCCCACTCCAGATCGTCCTGGGGCAGCTCCAGCAGGAAACGGCTCGGCTCGGGACGCACCGACTCACCATACTGACGCCGCTCCTTGCAGAGGGTGAAGGTCAGCTCGGTCTGGGCCCGGGTGATGCCCACGTAGGCGAGACGGCGCTCCTCCTCCACGTTGTCCTCGTCGATGCTGGTCTGGTGGGGCAGCAAGCCCTCCTCCATGCCCACCATGTAGACATAGGGAAACTCCAGCCCCTTGGAGGCGTGCAGTGTCATCAGCTGCACCTGATCCGCATCGTCTTCCCCTTCGTTGCGCTCCATCATGTCTCGCAGGGTGAGGCGAGTGACCACCTGGGCGAGCGTCATGGCCTCTTCCAGCTCGTCCCCCTCCAGCATCTCGGTGATCCAGCGATAGAGGGTGGAGACGTTCTGCATCCGCATCTCGGCCGCCTTCGGGCTGGGGGAAGTCTCATAGAGCCACTCCTCGTAGTGGATCTCCTTGATCATGTCCCGCACCGCCTCCACCGGGTTGCCCCGCTGCGCCTGATCGCCAAGCCGCACCAGCCAGTTGGTAAAGGCCTGCAAAGCCACCAGACCACGGCCGGAGAGGTGCTGCTCCAGCCCCAGCTCGAAGCTGGCGGCAAACAGACTCTTGCCGCGCTGGTTGGCGTACTGCCCCAGCTTCTCAAGCGTGGTGGGGCCGATTTCCCGGCGCGGCAGGTTGACCACCCGCAGGAAGGCGGTGTCCTCGTCCGGATTCACCAGCAGCTTGAGGTAGGCCATGATGTCCTTGATCTCGGTGCGGGAGAAAAACGAGGTGCCGCCGGAGATGCGATAGGGGATGCGGTTGGTCATCAGCGCCTTCTCGAAGATGCGCGACTGATGGTTACCCCGATAGAGGATGGCGTAATCCTTGAACCGGGTGCGATTCATGAACTTGTGGCCCATCATCTCGGCGGCGATCCGCTCCGCCTCGTGCTCCTCGTTCTTGGCGAACAGCACCTTGAC
This sequence comes from Aeromonas rivipollensis, assembly GCF_010974825.1. GTDB lineage: Bacteria > Pseudomonadota > Gammaproteobacteria > Enterobacterales > Aeromonadaceae > Aeromonas > Aeromonas rivipollensis. Next base: position 19,289 of record NZ_JAAILA010000043.1, read on the forward strand.
CGGCACCCCGTAGTCGAGCTCGGAGAAGAGCGCCTTGTCGAACACATGGGGGTTGTTGGCGATCAGTATGTTGGCGCACTTGAGGATACGCCCCTTGGAGCGGTAGTTCTGCTCCAGCTTGATGAGCTTGAGGCTGGGGAAGTCCTCGTTCAGCAGCACCAGGTTCTGCGGCTTGGCACCACGCCAGGAGTAGATGGACTGGTCGTCATCCCCAACCACTGTGAAGCGGGCCCGCTCGCCGACGATCTGCTTCACCAGCTCGTACTGGCTGGTGTTGGTGTCCTGATACTCATCGACCAGCAGGTAGCGGATCTTGTTCTGCCAGCGGCTGCGCACCTCCTCGTTGTTCTTGAGCAGCAGGGTCGGCATCACGATGAGGTCATCGAAATCCAGCGCGTTGTAGGCCACCATCTGGCGGTGATAGCGCTCGTAGAGCTGGGCCATCAGCACCTCTTCCGGCCCCCGGGCGATGCGCATGGCGCGCGCTGGCAGTATGAGGTCATTCTTCCAGTTGGAGATCTGGGTGATGAGGGCCGACAGCTTGTCCTTGTCGTTGTCGAGCTCCGCCTCTGTCAATTCTTTGAGCAGCGCCAGCTGGTCGGTGTCGTCGAACAGGGAGAAGTTCGCCTTGAGATTCAGGCTCTTGTGCTCGCGACGTATGATGTCGAGCCCCAGGGTATGGAAGGTGGAGACCATGAGCCCCCGCGCCTCCTTGCGACCCAGGGTCTGGCCGACCCGCTCCTTCATCTCCCGCGCAGCCTTGTTGGTAAAGGTCACAGCGGCGATGTTGCGGGCGTTATAGCCGCACTGCTGCACCAGATAGGCGATCTTGTTGGTGATGACGCGGGTCTTGCCCGATCCGGCACCCGCCAGCACCAGGCAAGGGCCGGAGACAAACTTGACCGCTTCGTTCTGATTGGGGTTGAGCTTCATGGGCCGGATCTCTTGGCTTATGATGAGGGGCGGCATTGTAACAGAGATCCCGCGGGCAGCCGAAACCGGACACAGGATCCCGCCACTTCGCCTTGTGTTTGCCCGTCATTTTCCGGATCATGGCCGACTTTTCCAGAGGAGATGAGGGGAGCATGAATCAGCAAGAGCACGCCCAATTGCGTAGCCAGTTTCCGGCCCTGGCGCAGGAGGTGAACGGCCACCCTCTGATCTATCTGGACAACGCCGCCACCACCCAGAAACCCCAGGCCGTGCTGGACGCCATAGCTCACTACTATCGGGCCGACAATGCCAATGTGCACCGCGCCGCCCATGCCCTGAGCGGCCGCGCCACCCGCGCCTTCGAGGCAGCCCGCGAGACGGTCGCCCGCTTTATCAATGCGCCCCGCAGCCATGAGGTGATCTGGACCCGTGGCACCACAGAGGCTATCAACCTGGTGGCTCACAGCTGGGGCATGAGCGAGCTCAAGACCGGGGACGAGATCGTCCTCAGCACCCTGGAGCACCATGCCAATATAGTCCCCTGGCAGTTGATTGCCGAACGCACCGGCGCCCTTATTCGGGTCATTCCGCTGGATAAGCGCGGGGATCTGGATATGGAGGCTTACCTGGCCATTCTGGGGCCGCGCACCCGGCTGGTAAGCGTCGCCCATGTCTCCAACGCCCTCGGCACCGTCAACCCGGTGAAGGAGATAGTGGCGGCCGCCAAGGTGGTTGGTGCCCTGACCCTGATCGACGGCGCCCAGGCTGTGGCCCATCTCGAGGTGGATGTACAGGCCATAGGCTGCGACTTCTATGCCTTCTCCGGTCACAAGCTCTATGGCCCGACCGGCATAGGCGTGCTCTGGGGAAGAACCGAATTGCTGGAGCGCATGCCGCCCTGGCAGGCGGGAGGCGAGATGATCGACAGAGTCAGTTTCAGCGGCACCACCTTCAATACCCTGCCCTTCAAGTTCGAGGCAGGCACACCCCATATCGCCGGGGCCATAGGGCTCGCCGCCGCCATCGACTTTGTGACGGAGCAAGACAGGGCTGCCCTGGTGCGCCATGAGCAGGCACTCACCGACTATCTGGTGACAGGCTTGCGCCAGGTGCCGGGCCTGCGCCTCATAGGTGAACCGGCACAACGGGCAGGGGCTGTCTCCTTCCTGCTGGATGAGATCCATCCCCAGGATGCTGCCACCCTGCTCGACATGCAGGGCATAGCGCTACGGGTCGGCCATCACTGCGCCATGCCGCTGATGGAGAGCTTAGGGATAGGCGGCACCATGAGGGCCTCGCTGGCCTGCTACAACGATCGGAACGATATCGATGCCCTGCTGGCAGCCCTGCACAAACTCAGTGACTTCTTCTAAGGCAGACAAACTCATGAGCAGCCTAGCAACCTATACCCAGATCGGCCTTGAGCCCAACGCTGACACCATCCGCCAGCAGTTTGCCGCCGCCCACGGCTGGGAGAACCAGTACCGACTCATCATCCAGCTCGGCAAGCAGCTGCCCGCCCTGCCTGCCGAGTGGCAAACCGAAGAGCACCGCTTGAAAGGCTGCGAGAGCCAGGCCTGGCTAAAGAGCGAAAAGGGGGAGGATGGCTGCTGGCACTTTGCCTGTGATTCCGATGCCCGCATAGTGCGCGGCCTTATCGTCATCGTACTGGCGGCGCTCAATCATCAGACCGCCGACGCTATCCAGACATTTGACGTGGATGGCTATTTCAGCGAACTGGGGCTGGAGAAACACCTGAGCCCGTCACGAGGTAACGGGCTCAGGGCGATCGTGCTGGCGATTCGGGCTCAGGCCTCCGCCTGATCCCCGGCCACCGGCGGCTGCGATATATCCTCGCGACTGTCCATGAGGGCGGCACGCTCCACCCTCGCGCCCCGTTCGGCAATCTTCTTCAATACCCGGGAGGCGGCCACCAGACCGAAGGTCGCCGTCACCGGCGTCACGGCGCCAAAGCCGGAGGCGCAATCCATCTTCATGTTGCCGTCGCTGGCCGCCTTGGCCTGACAGGTGCCGCCCTGGCCATCCGGGTAACTCAGCTGCTCGGTTGAGAAGACACACTCCACCCCGAATTTGCGCGCCGGATTCTTGCTGAAGTTGTGCAGCCGGCGCAAGTCGGAGCGCACCTTGGCGGCCAGCGGATCCTGAATGGTCTTGGCCAGATCCGCCACTGTGATTTGGGTTGGGTCCATTTGCCCGCCAGCACCGCCCGCTACTATCACCGGGATCTTGTTGCGCTTGCAGAAGGCAATCAGCGCCACCTTGGCCTTGACCGAATCGATGGCATCCACCACATAGTCAAACTCCCGCTTGATATGCTCGGCCAGGTTGTCGGCGGTGACGAAGTCATCCACCTCGATCACCTCGCAATCCGGATTGATGGCACGAATCCGCTCGGCCATGACTTCTGTCTTGAGGCGGCCAACCGTGCCCTGCATGGCGTGGATCTGGCGATTGGTGTTGGTGATGCAGATGTCATCCATGTCGATCAGGGTGATCTGATTGATGCCAGCGCGGGCCAGCGCCTCGGCTGCCCAGGAGCCGACCCCGCCTATCCCCACCACGCAGACCTTGGCCTGGCTGAAGGAGCCAAGGGCGCTCTGACCATAAAGACGGGCAATGCCCCCGAATCGCTGTAGATATTCTGCTTTCATACCACCACCTTGCTTGAGGGCGGCCATTATAGCGGCAACCGCAGCCAGCGGCGATGATCGGGTGATAATGGTGTTGATGCGAGGGGGAAGTAAGCTGTATGCCGGGATGCTTGAAACGAAAAAAAGCCCAGTCTTTCGACTGGGCTTTCTAAATAGTGGCGGAGCGGATGGGGAGACGGACACAGTCCGGCTCAAGCACAAGGGACCACAGGCAGGGACCGAGTTGCCAGTGGCAAGTCGCAGCCCTGTCTGTGGTCCCTTGTTTCCTTAATCCCGTTCACGAATATCCAAAAGCAAAAAGGCCTTCCCGTGAGGGAAGGCCTTTCAAATTAGTGGCGGAGCGGACGGG
>NZ_JAAILA010000044.1 GCF_010974825.1 Aeromonas rivipollensis
GTCCCCTTCGTCTAGAGGCCTAGGACACCGCCCTTTCACGGCGGTAACAGGGGTTCGAATCCCCTAGGGGACGCCACTTCTCTTCTTGCTAACAAGAATGCAGACATAAGCATCACATGTTTATGTCTGTTTTCTTCAGCGCACTTTATAAGTGAATGCTGTTGCAAACATGCTCTTTAACAATCTGGAAAGCTGATTTAAAAAGTAGTTCTCAAACATTTGTTACAAGTGCTTTGGAAACTTCTTGGCGAAAACCAAAATTTATTTTTGGTCCTTGTTGTACAGCAACAAGTCGCGTCGTTTCGACGACACTTCTTGGGGTTGTATGGTTAAGTGACTAAGCGTACATGGTGGATGCCTTGGCAGTCAGAGGCGATGAAGGACGTACTAACCTGCGATAAGCTGTGAGAAGTCGGTAAGAGACGCTATTACTCACAGATTTCCGAATGGGGAAACCCACCCAGCATAAGCTGGGTATCTATTACTGAATACATAGGTAATAGAGGCGAACCGGGAGAACTGAAACATCTAAGTACCCCGAGGAAAAGAAATCAACCGAGATTCCCTCAGTAGCGGCGAGCGAACGGGGATTAGCCCTTAAGTTTCTTGGAAGTTAGTGGAATGGTCCTGGAAAGGCCAGCGATACAGGGTGATAGCCCCGTACATGAAAACGACCTTGAAGTGAAATCGAGTAGGGCGGGACACGTGACATCCTGTCTGAATATGGGGGGACCATCCTCCAAGGCTAAATACTCCTGACTGACCGATAGTGAACCAGTACCGTGAGGGAAAGGCGAAAAGAACCCCTGTGAGGGGAGTGAAATAGAACCTGAAACCGTGTACGTACAAGCAGTGGGAGCCCTTCGGGGTGACTGCGTACCTTTTGTATAATGGGTCAGCGACTTACATTTTGTAGCGAGGTTAACCGTATAGGGGAGCCGTAGGGAAACCGAGTCTTAACTGGGCGTCTAGTTGCAAGGTGTAGACCCGAAACCGGGTGATCTAGCCATGGGCAGGTTGAAGGTTGAGTAACATCAACTGGAGGACCGAACCCACTAACGTTGCAAAGTTAGGGGATGACCTGTGGCTGGGGGTGAAAGGCCAATCAAACTCGGAGATAGCTGGTTCTCCCCGAAAGCTATTTAGGTAGCGCCTCGGACGAATACTACTGGGGGTAGAGCACTGTTTGGACTAGGGGGTCATCCCGACTTACCAACTCCATGCAAACTCCGAATACCAGTAAGTAATATCCGGGAGACACACGGCGGGTGCTAACGTCCGTCGTGAAGAGGGAAACAACCCAGACCGCCGGCTAAGGTCCCAAAGTTCTGGTTAAGTGGGAAACGATGTGGGAAGGCTCAGACAGCTAGGATGTTGGCTTAGAAGCAGCCATCATTTAAAGAAAGCGTAATAGCTCACTAGTCGAGTCGGCCTGCGCGGAAGATGTAACGGGGCTCAAACCAGGCACCGAAGCCGCGGATTCACACTTATGTGTGAGTGGTAGGGGAGCGTTCTGTAAGTCTGCGAAGGTGTATCGAGAGGTATGCTGGAGATATCAGAAGTGCGAATGCTGACGTAAGTAACGATAAAGGGGGTGAAAAGCCTCCTCGCCGGAAGACCAAGGGTTCCTGTCCAACGTTAATCGGGGCAGGGTGAGTCGACCCCTAAGGTGAGGCCGAAAGGCGTAATCGATGGGAAGCAGGTTAATATTCCTGCACGACTTGTAATTGCGATGGGGGGACGGAGAAGGCTAGGTGGGCCAGGCGACGGTTGTCCTGGTGAAAGTGCGTAGGTGGTGTTTCTAGGCAAATCCGGAGACACAACACTGAGACACGAGACGAACGCACTACGGTGCGGAAGCCATTGATGCCCTGCTTCCAGGAAAAGCCTCTAAGCTTCAGATTACAAGTCATCGTACCCCAAACCGACACAGGTGGTCGGGTAGAGAATACCAAGGCGCTTGAGAGAACTCGGGTGAAGGAACTAGGCAAAATAGAACCGTAACTTCGGGAGAAGGTTCGCTCTTGACAGTGAAGTCCCTTGCGGATGGAGCAGTTGGGAGTCGCAGTGACCAGATGGCTGGGACTGTTTATCAAAAACACAGCACTCTGCAAACACGAAAGTGGACGTATAGGGTGTGACACCTGCCCGGTGCCGGAAGGTTAATTGATGGGGTTAGCGCAAGCGAAGCTCTTGATCGAAGCCCCGGTAAACGGCGGCCGTAACTATAACGGTCCTAAGGTAGCGAAATTCCTTGTCGGGTAAGTTCCGACCTGCACGAATGGTGTAACCATGGCCATGCTGTCTCCACCCGAGACTCAGTGAAATCGAATTCGCCGTGAAGATGCGGTGTACCCGCGGCTAGACGGAAAGACCCCGTGAACCTTTACTACAGCTTGGCACTGAACATTGAACCTACATGTGTAGGATAGGTGGGAGGCTTTGAAGGCGTGACGCCAGTTGCGCTGGAGCCGTCCTTGAAATACCACCCTTGTATGTTTGATGTTCTAACGCAGGGCCCTGAATCGGGCTCGCGGACAGTGCCTGGTGGGTAGTTTGACTGGGGCGGTCTCCTCCCAAAGAGTAACGGAGGAGCACGAAGGTTGGCTAATCCTGGTCGGACATCAGGAGGTTAGTGCAATGGCATAAGCCAGCTTAACTGCGAGACGGACAGGTCGAGCAGGTACGAAAGTAGGTCATAGTGATCCGGTGGTTCTGAATGGAAGGGCCATCGCTCAACGGATAAAAGGTACTCCGGGGATAACAGGCTGATACCGCCCAAGAGTTCATATCGACGGCGGTGTTTGGCACCTCGATGTCGGCTCATCACATCCTGGGGCTGAAGTCGGTCCCAAGGGTATGGCTGTTCGCCATTTAAAGTGGTACGCGAGCTGGGTTCAGAACGTCGTGAGACAGTTCGGTCCCTATCTGCCGTGGGCGTTGGATGATTGAAGGGAGTTGCTCCTAGTACGAGAGGACCGGAGTGAACGAACCTCTGGTGTTCGGGTTGTCACGCCAGTGGCACTGCCCGGTAGCTAAGTTCGGAATCGATAACCGCTGAAAGCATCTAAGCGGGAAGCGAGCCCTGAGATGAGTCATCCCTGACCCCTTGAGGGTCCTAAAGGGCCGTTGGAGACCACAACGTTGATAGGTGGGGTGTGTAAGCGCGGCGACGTGTTGAGCTAACCCATACTAATTACCCGTGAGGCTTAACCATACAACACCCAAGAAGTGTTCTGGGCCTTGTAGCAAGTGCATGAACTACTTACAAATTCAGTGATAACGACAAGCCACGAGCAAGATCGTTATTCACGTCAGCTTTCCGAGATTGAAGTTTTTTGCCTGGCGGCCATAGCGCCGTGGAACCACCTGATCCCATGCCGAACTCAGAAGTGAAACGCGGTAGCGCCGATGGTAGTGTGGCATTCGCCATGCGAGAGTAGGACACTGCCAGGCACCCAATTAGAAGAAACCCCGCTCATCGAGCGGGGTTTTTTATTGCCTGAAATTCACAGCCTGCATCTATATTCGGTTGATTTATAACCGAATCCCACCTTCATCGGCCCTGATCTGCACAGGGCAGCACCATATTGACTACGCCGTCTTCCAGCTGGATGTCGATCTGGAAACCCAGCCGCTTGGCTAGGTTGATCATGCCGCGATTGCTGGGCATGGTCATGCCCGACAGCTGGCCGATGCCGCGCTCTCTGGCGTAGCGCACAATCTTCTCCATCATCAGCTTGCCGAGCCCCAGCCCTTTCATATCCGATCGCACCAGGATGGCAAATTCCGCGTCAGACTGGTCCGGATTGGATATGGCGCGCACCACTCCCAGGATCTGCTGGCTGAAGGCGCCGTCCTGTCCGACCGCGACGAAGGCCATCTCCCGGTCGTAATCTATCTGGGTCATGCGGGCCAGCTCTTCGTGCCCCAGCTCCCCCACGTCGGCGAAGAAGCGCTTGTATCTGTCCTCATCGGAGACCTTGAGCACGAACTGCTTGTGGGCCGGTTCGTCCTCCGGCCGGATCGGGCGCAGCAGGACATGGCTCTGATCCTTGAGCCAAGCACCCTCCTCCAGTTCGGTGGGATAGGGGCGAATGGCCAGTGGCAGCATCTGCCGACCCTCTTCCATCAGCACCAGCCTGGCATCCAGGATCACCATCTCTTCACCACAGGCCTGCAGTGGATGCAGGTCCAGCTCCTGGATTTCGGGGAAGGCAAGCAGCAGTTCGGACAGTTGGCACAAGACCTGGCCGAGGGCATCGATATTGAGTCGTACCGGACTGGCCTGTTCGCGGATCTTGCCGTTCTTGAGGGCACCGATGATCTGGTAGCGAGCGAGCGCCTGATTGAGCGGTGGCAGGGCCGCGACCATCTCGTGGGGCTCGGCACCGGACTCCCCGAGCAGGATGACGGGGCCGAACACGGGATCCTGCTGCAAGCGGATCCTCAGCTCCAGGCCCCCGCTGCGGCGCGCCATGCGCTGCACCAGTAGGCCTTCTATTCGGGCCCCCGGATCGTGCTGGCGGACCCGGTCCAGGATGGCATCCGCCGCCTGGGCCACTTCCGCCGAGGTACGCAGATTCAGCATGACACCGTGTACCTCGGACTTGTGGGCTATGTCAGGTGAGCGCAGCTTCACCGCCACCGGATAGCCTATCTGCTCCGCGGTCAGCGCCGCTTCGATGGCATCGGAAACGATCCAGGTCGACAGGGTGGAGAGACCGGCCGCCTCCATGATGGGTTGTGCCAGGTGGGTATCCAGTACCCGCTGCTTGCGATCCAGCGCCTGGCGGAGCAACTGCTGGCAACGCTCGACATCTAGCCTGTCCCCTTGCAGGGAGGCGGGGGTCTCCATCAACTGCTTCTGGTTGCGGCGATATTCCACCATGTGCATGAAGGCGGTGACGGCACTCTCCGGGGTGCGGTAAGTGGGGATCCCCGCCTCATTGAACAGGCGGCGACCCTCCTGGGCCGAGTATTCTCCCGCCCAGTTGGTCAGGATATTGAAACGCCTTGCCCTGGGGTGCTGCTTGAGGAAATCGATCAGATTGCTGGCCAGGGTTGCACCGCGGGCGGTGAGGGAGGGGGCGTGGATCAGCAGAATGGCATCGGCCCCGTCCCCTTGCAGCAGCTCGTCCAGCGCGGTTCTGTAGGCCTCCACATCGGCATCGCTGCCTATGTCCAGGGGAGGCATGGCCATCTTGCCACCGCGCGCCAGCAGCACGTCTGCTGCCATGTTGGCCAGACCGCGCCCGTTGGAGAGGATGGCGAGTCGCTCCCCCTTGAGGGTCAAGGAGTGGCTCAGGGTTTCGACGGTGGCAAACAGCTCATGGGTATCCCGGACCCGCAGCATGCCGGCCCGGCGGATGGCGGCATCATAAACGTTGTCGAGCCCGTTGGCCGGATCGTGGCGGCCGCTCTTGAGCACCAGAATGGGCTTGTTGCGGGAGGCGGCGCGGGCGGCGGAGAGAAAGTGACGGGCATCGTGCAGCTTGTCCATGTAGATCAGGATGGCGCGGGTTGCCCCGTCGCGGGAGAGCTGATCCAGCAGCTGGCCGAAGTCGATATCGCAGTGATCCCCAAGCGAAACGAAGGCCGAGAAGCCGATCTCCCGCTGTTTGGCCCAATCGAGAATGGTGGTGCTGACGGCCGCCGATTGGGACAAAAAGGCCACCTGCCCCGGGGTGGCGGCAATGGGGGAGAAGCTGGCATTGATGCCCTGCCCGGGCAACAGCATGCCCATGCTGTTGGGGCCGAGCAGGCGGATGCCGTATTGCTGGCAGAGCTGCCTGAGCCGCTGGCGCTCGTCGCCGGAGAACTGGGCGGCCAGTATGATGGCCGCCCCTGTACCCTTCTTGCCGAGCTCCTCGATGAGCGGCAGTACCCGCTCGCGCCGGGTGCAGACGATGGCAAGGTCTGGAGAGAGGGGTAGGCTCTCGATATCGGGATAGGCGAGCACGCCAGCCACGGCCCGGCAATGGGGGCTGACCGGCAGTATGGGGCCCTTGAACTGGCCCGCGAGCAGATGCCGGATGACTACATGCCCGGCCTTCTGGGGGTCACTGGAGGCACCGATGACGGCAATCGATTGGGGTTTGAAGAGCCGATCCAGGCCGCTTGGTTTCATGGGCACTCCTCATGGCGACCCCCGAGGCGAGGGTGACGTATGGTGCCAGTCTAATACGCTTCAGGCGTTCATTCTGTGACCCATTGCGGATCACGACCGGGCCAGGGCATTGGCACGCAGATAAAATCTCAGCTCACCCTGGATGCACAACACAGTGGCCAGGTGCCTGTCCTGCACATAGATCTCCTGCTCCCGATCGAGCGAGGTGCGCTGGACTCCGAGGCTCTGCAGGTACTCTGCAAACAGGATGGCACTCTGGATTTCGACAAGATGCTGGCTCACGGCATGGCTCTTTGTGGTGGATGGGTTTGCCGGCCAGTGTCCCCTCTTCTCCTGGGGTTTCATACTGACACATTTGACACTGATGCTGGGGCCATCCCGGAGTCAGCGCAATCCTCCCTGACCGCGGGCCGTGTCCCAGAAGGCGCGGATCAGCGGTTCTTCCAGCCGCTTCTTGAGCACGGCGATGCCGACATCGAACGGCTTGAGGGCAGGCCTGGGTTCGACGATGCGGACCTTGTCCCCCATGGGGCTGTGATCGATCACGGCGGCAGGCACCAGGCCTACGCCGAAACCGAGCGCGACCATGGCGACTATGCCTTCATTACCGGCGACCTCGGCATAGATGTTGGGGGCTATGCCCTTGTTGCGAAACCACTGATCACAGCGTTTGCGGGCCAGCCCCTGCTCCGAGAGGATGAGTGGCAGCCGCTCCCAGTCGGGCTCCCCCTGCGAGAACCACTGGCTCGATTGCGGTGCGGCCCGGGGGGCGATAAACACCAGTGGCACCTGCTGCAGGCTGGCGAACTCCAGCTTGGCAGAGAGCGCATCCGGTCTGGCGGCGATGGCGAGATCGGCCTCATCGGCCAGGATCTTGTCCACCGCCAGGGCGGGGTCACCGGTCTCCAGCTTGATCTCGAGCTGGGGATAGCGGCGACGAAAGCGCTCCAGCACCTCGGGCAGCAGGAAGTAGCTGGCGGTGACAGAGCAGAAGACCCGCAGCCGGCCCTGCAACGGCTCGTCGCTGCGCCTGAGTTCCTGCTTGAGCCGCCGCCACTCCTGCAGCAGGCTGCCACCGAACTCCCGCAGCTTCTCTCCCGCCGGGGTGAGCCGCACGCTGCGGTTGTCCCGCTCGAACAGCACGCAGCCGGTCTCCTGCTCCAGCCGCTGGATGGCGCGGCTCAGGGTGGAGGGGCTGACCGCCATGGCATCGGCGCTCTTGCCAAAGTGGAGGGAGTCGGCGAGGTGGAGAAACAGTTCGAGATTGCGAAGGTCCATCTTTGAATTCCTGCAGCGGCGCTTGTGCCGACTATATCTGTTCAGACAGCAAGCCCCCGAGATGCACCGGGCGGGAAAAACGGCCTGAGATTGCCAAGAGTCACATTTCAATTTATGCAACGTACTGTTTCGAATATATCAGTTCAGGCAATAAGTGTCCCGCGCTATAGTGGTTTGGACAACGCCGTTACCCGGCATGGAATCAATCGAACGGAGCAATCACCATGGCTAACTATTTCAACACCTTGAACCTGCGTCAGCAGTTGGCCCAGCTGGGCAAGTGTCGTTTCATGCAGCGCGAGGAGTTCGCTGACGGTTGTGCGGCGCTCAAGGGCAAGAAGGTGGTGATTGTGGGCTGTGGCGCCCAGGGTCTGAACCAGGGCCTGAACATGCGCGACTCCGGGCTGGACATCTCCTACGCCCTGCGCAAGGCCGCCATCACCGAGAAGCGTGCCTCCTGGCAGAAGGCCACCGACAACGGCTTCGTCGTCGGTACCTACGAGGATCTGATCCCGACTGCGGATCTGGTACTGAACCTGACTCCGGACAAGCAGCACTCCGACGTGGTGAAGACAGTCATGCCGCTGATGAAGCAGGGCGCGGCCCTGGGTTACTCCCACGGTTTCAACGTGGTGGAAGAGGGTCAGCAGATCCGCGCCGACATCACAGTCGTCATGGTGGCGCCCAAGTGCCCGGGTACCGAGGTGCGTGAAGAGTACAAGCGCGGTTTCGGTGTGCCGACCCTGATCGCCGTCCACCCGGAGAACGATCCCCAGGGCGAAGGCATGGCCATCGCCAAGGCCTGGGCCTCCGCTACCGGCGGCGACCGTGCGGGCGTGCTGGAATCCTCCTTCGTGGCGGAAGTGAAATCCGACCTGATGGGCGAACAGACCATTCTGTGCGGCATGCTGCAGGCCGGTTCCCTGCTCTGCTACGACAAGCTGGTTGCCGAGGGCACCGATCCGGCCTACGCCGGCAAGCTGATCCAGTTCGGCTGGGAGACCATCACAGAGGCCCTGAAGCAGGGTGGCATCAGCCTGATGATGGACCGTCTGTCCAACCCGGCCAAGCTGCGCGCCTTCGAACTGTCCGAGCAACTGCGCACCCTGATGCGTCCGCTGTTCGAGAAGCACATGGATGACATCATCGCCGGCGAGTTTTCCCGCGGCATGATGGCCGACTGGGCCGAAGACGATGCCAAGCTGTTCGGCTGGCGCGAAGAGACCGGCAAGTCCGCCTTCGAGAATGCCCCGGCTTATGCGGGCAAGATCGCCGAGCAGGAGTACTTCGACAACGGCGTGGTCATGGTGGCCATGGTCAAGGCGGGTGTCGAGCTGGCGTTCGAAACCATGGTGGCCTCCGGCATCTATGAAGAGTCCGCCTACTACGAATCCCTGCACGAGCTGCCGCTGATCGCCAACACAGTCGCCCGCAAGCGTCTGTACGAGATGAACGTGGTGATCTCCGACACCGCCGAGTACGGCAACTACCTGTTCGCCAACGCCGCCGTGCCGCTGCTGCGTGAGCACTTTATGCCGACCCTTCAGGCTGGTGATTTGGGCAGTGCCCGTGCCGAGAGCAAGGCGGTGGACAATCTGGCGCTGCTGGCCGCGAACGAAGCGACCCGCAACCACCCGATCGAGCAGATCGGCCAGACCCTGCGCGGCTATATGAAAGACATGAAGCGTATCGCCGTCGGCGGTTGATGCTGGCGATGGAAGGGCGGGGGTGACGATCCCCGCCTTCTGGCCGGCTTGGACACCTGGCCAGATCTCCACAGGATGGCAACGCCGGCTCCCGGCAATAAAAAGCCCCGCTCATCGAGCGGGGCTTTTGCATTCAGAATGTCCCGTCCTGAATATGG
>NZ_JAAILA010000045.1 GCF_010974825.1 Aeromonas rivipollensis
TTGTCCCATCGGATTCTCCACTGATTGGGGGGAAAGGTGTAAACCATATTCAGGACGGGACAGAGACAACAAAAACGGCGCCCGAAGGCGCCGTTTTTCATTCCCGTCTTTTGACCGACGGGGCGAACCAGCCTGTGGCTTATTCGTCTTCCAGGTAGGCGTAGCCTTGCAGACCCAACTCCAGCTCGTCGAGCAGGGCCTTGCGGGTCGCGTCGTCCAGCGCCGGGTGGGAGACGATCCGCTGGTAGTTCTCGCGGATGACGGACGGGTCGATGTTGACGTAACGCAGCAGCTGATCGACGGTATCGCCGCGCACCACGTTGCGAATGTCCATCTTGCCTTCGTCGTCCAGCCACACTTCCGCGCAGTGGGTGTCACCGAACAGGTTGTGCAGATCCCCCAGGATCTCCTGGTAGGCACCCACCAGGAAGAAGCCGACGTGGCACTCTTCGTTCTCGCCGTACTCCGGCATCGGCAGTGTGCTCTCGACACCCAGACCGTCGACGTAGTGCTCTACCTGACCGTCGGAGTCACAGGTGATGTCCATCAGGATGCCGCGGCGGGTGAGCGGACGCTCGAGGCCGGTGAGCGGCATCACGGGGAACACCTGACCTATGCCCCAGGCATCCGGCAGGGACTGGAACAGGGAGAAGTTGGCGAAGCACTTGTCTGCCAGCTTCTCGGAGAGCTCGTCGGCCAGGGCGCGGTGGTTGCGGTTGACCGGGTTGAGCAGCTCCTTGAGCGCCAGGCAGGTGTTCTGGTGCAGCATCTCGGCCCAGGCGCGCTGCTCCAGGTTCAAGAGACCCATGGTGAACTGGGCGTTCACATCCCCAAGGTCGGCCACGGAGTCGTGGAAGATCTCCAGCAGGGAGGGATCTTCACTGCGCAGGTCCAGCCAGCCTTTCCACATGTTCTGCAAGATGGTCGGGGCGTCTTCATCCGGCGCGTGGATGTCGTTCACCTCCACCCCTTCGGCACCAATCAGATTGGTGACCAGCACGGCGTGGTGGGCGGTCAGGGCACGGCCGGACTCGCTGATGATGGTCGGGTGCGGCAGGTCGAACTCGCGGCACACATCGCCTATGCCCCACACCACGTTGTTGGCGTATTCGGACAGGCTGTAGTTGGCGGAGCAGTGGCTCTGGGAGCGGGTGCCCTCATAGTCCACCCCCAGGCCGCCGCCCACATCGACCACGTCGATGGGCACGCCGAGGCGACGCAGTTCGGCATAGAAGCGGCCGCACTCACGGATGCCGCCCTGGATGTCGCGGATGTTGGCTATCTGGGAGCCCAGGTGGAAGTGCAGCAGTTGAAGGCAATCGAGCTTGCCGAGGCTGCGCAGACGCTCCACCAGCGCCAGGATCTGGGAGGCGGAGAGGCCGAACTTGGACATGGAGCCACCGCTCGATTCCCACATGCCGGAGCCGGTGGAGGCAAGCTTGGCACGCACCCCGATATTGGGCTTGATGTTGAGGCGAACTGACTCGTCCAGCACCATTTCCAGCTCGGAGGGTTTCTCCACCACTATGTAGACCTTGTGGCCCATCAGGTTGCCCAAGAGGGCGTGGCGGATGTATTCGCGGTCCTTGTAACCGTTGCAGACGATCACGGAGCCTTGCTCATGATGATGGGACAGCACGGCCAGCAGCTCCGGTTTGGAGCCGGCCTCCAGCCCAAGCCGCGGCTTGTCGCTGTAGGACTGACTGATGGTCTCGATGACGCGACGCTGCTGGTTTACCTTGATCGGGTAAACGCACAGGTAGTCCCCTTCATAGCCTGACTTCTCGATGGCCTGACCGAAGGCGTTGAACAACGCATCGACCCGGCTCTTGAGGATGTCGGGGAAACGCAGCAATACCGGGGTAGTCAGTCCGGACTGGCGCAGCTGTTCGATGGCCTCGGACAGCACTATATGCGCCCCGGGACGAGACTTGTCGGGGGAGACGGTCACATGACCGGCGTCATTGATATTGAAAAAACCCGCACCCCAGTAGGGGACGTTGTAGACCTTCAAGGAGTCCTTGCTGGACCAGTTAGTCATGGGCTATGCCTCGCAAATGAGCGGCCAGAAGGCCGCCTTCGTTACCCTCAATCACATCCAGACCATCGATTGCAACATGCGGCGAGCAAAGGCTGCCTGCGGGCACCCGGTGCGTCACGGCCAGCGGGGGAGGCATTATCGCCTGACCCTGGGCCTTGTCACAGCCAGATCCTCTATTGCACATCGCGGCAAGCCAAGGCTGCCTGGTGGATCTTGGGAAGTAACGAGTCTTGATGTGGGGCTGGTGGCTTTACATCAAGCTCAACGGTATGCGGTGCCACTCTAATGGGGCGCCGCGGTACTTTGATGACAACCGGCATCAGCCACGCCGTTCGTTCATCATTCGGCAGCCATCCCGACAGAAGGAGAGAGGTTCAAGGAAGAGAAGGGTAGACGTCAGCACGCACGCGTGTTGATAAACGACAACCACCACAGCCCGCTCAACGCCAGTGACCGCCCATGACAAGGGAAGATGATGAGCCGTTGGCCCACTCGGTCAGTAGGTGATGAGAGTCTGTTGTTCTCCCTGATACCGGAGCCTAACCGGTATTAAAGAAACCATTCCCCAGCAGTGTCTGTCGTTTCTGCGTGCCTCGCCCTATAGGCGTCTGATCCTGTCGGTGTCTGGCGGCCTCTGCCTGCTCAGGGTTACCCTCGGATCGGCGCGGAGTGTACACACTTACCGGCGCCACTGACAATAAAAAATCGTGTTAAAAAATGGGTTTTGATCGATGGGTCAAATCTTGCTGCCAGCAAGGCTGGCTCTGGGATGGCGAGGGATGAGCCCGCTCGGGATTGGCCCTGAAAATAACAGGGGAACCGGCCATTTTCCCCCACCCCTTGCCAGTGCTGGGCCGGGGGGAAATTCAGCCCTTTCGCATATGCATGACCAGTTTTAAATTTGGAATTTTTATTCAAAACACCTTAGGATTGGGCCCCCTCCCCCAGCGCCCCCCACGGGATCCTTGCCCAAGAAATTCATCAAAAAATGCGCTGACGCAATAATCAGGCTGGCCGTCTTGTCCACAATGGTGCCTCTTTTGTGGTTTGAGGCCTGCCAATGGATACCCTGCTTGAGCGTTTTCTGCGTTACCTGACTTTTCATACCCGCTCCGATGCGACCAATCCTGCCTGCCCCAGCAGCGAGGGCCAGCTCGTCTTCGCCCGCGCCCTCTTCGAGGAGATGATCCAGCTGGGACTGACTCAGGTCACCCTGGACGAGCACGGCTATCTCACCGCCTGCCTGCCGGGCAACCAGCCACAGGCACCGGCCATCGGGCTCATCGCCCACATGGATACCGCCGATTACGAGGCCGCGCAGGTGGTGCCCCAGATAGTCGAGAATTATCAGGGGGGCGACATTTGTCTGGGCAAGGGGGACGAGGTGCTGGCCATTCGCCAGTACCGCTGCCTGAAAAACTACCTGGGGCAGGATCTCATCACCACGGACGGCACCACCCTGCTTGGGGCCGACGACAAGGCGGGCATCGCCGAGATCCTCACCGCTGCCCAGTACCTGCGGGCCAACCCCGACATCCCCCGCGGGGATCTCTGGATAGGCTTCACCCCGGACGAGGAGATAGGCCGCGGCGCCGATCTGTTCCCCTTGGACAGATTCCCGGCCAAATGGGCCTATACCGTCGATGGCGGTGAACTGGGCGAGCTGGAGTATGAAAACTTCAACGCCGCCAGCGCCACTGTGCGCATCACAGGCAACAACGTGCACCCCGGCACCGCCAAGGGCAGCATGATCAACAGCCAGACCCTGGCCGCCCGCTTCCACGCCGAGATGCCTCCCGAGCAGACCCCGGAGGCGACCTCCGGCTATGAGGGCTTCTTCCACCTGGCCCGGATGGAGGGCACAGTGGAGGAGAGCACACTGCACTACCTCATCCGCGACTTTGACGACGACCACTTCGCCGCCCGTAAGGCCCAACTCAAGGAGCGGGTCGCCTCCCTGCAGCTCGACTGCCCCAAGGCGCGCATCGAGCTGACGATAGAGGACAACTACCGCAACATGCGCAGCCAGATAGCGCCGCACATGCACATCATCACGCTTGCCAGGGCCGCCATGGAGGCCGCCGACGTGGTCCCCAAGATCAAGCCCATTCGCGGTGGCACCGACGGCGCCCGCCTCTCCTTTATGGGGCTGCCCTGCCCGAACCTCTTCACCGGCGGTCACAACTTCCACGGCAAGCACGAGTTCATCCCGCTGCAATCCATGGAGAAGGCGGTCGCCACCCTGGTGGCCCTGGTGCGGCTCACCTCGGCCTGGCGGGAGCAGTGACGGCAGCCTGAACGGGGCCGGGTGAGAGCAATAACGGCGGTCTGAGCGGGGCCCTGCGCCCCGTCATCAAACCGTCACACCGCTGCCACAAAGGGGAAACCGGGGGGCGGCAGGCTGGGGCAACGTTCCGCGGAGCCTTGCCCATGTTCAACGTCGATACCCTGCTCGGGCAGCATCTGCCCCGCCTCGCCACCCAACCCCTGATCCGTCCCCTGCTCCGGCAGGGGCTGCGCTGGCTGCTGCACGAGGAGGCCTTCACCGAGTTTGCCGAGCGCCATCCTCACCTGCGCGGCCTCGACTTCGTCGAGCAGGCCCTCGGCGCCCTCGATTTTGACTACTGGGTGAGCGAGGCCGAACTCGAGAACATCCCCGCCAGCGGCCGGGTCATGATAGTCGCGAACCACCCCATAGGATCCCTGGACGGGCTGGCCCTGCTGCGCCTGCTCGGCCGCATCCGCCCCGACGTCAAGATAGTGGCCAACCGGCTGCTGGCGGAGATCCGCCCCCTGCGTCCCTTGCTGCTGCCGGTTGACAACCTGGGGGGCAAGACAGACAGACGCGCCATTCTGGCCATGGGGGAACACCTGGCACAAGAAGGCGCCCTCATCATCTTCCCCGCCGGCGAAGTGTCGCGCCTCGGCCCCAAGGGGGTGAAGGACGGCCCCTGGCAGGGGGGCTTCATCAAGCTCGCCAGACGCACCCGCACCCCGCTGGTGCCCATCCATCTGGACGGGCGTAACGGCCTCCCCTTCTATCTCGCCTCCTGGCTCCACAAGCCCGCCTCCGCCCTGCTGCTGGTGCGCCAGCTGTTTCGCCAGCAGGGGCGGCGCATCTCCCTCACCCTGGGGGAGCGCATCCCGCCCCAGAGTCTCGGGGAGCTCGCCCCCAAGACAGCAGCAGCCCTGGTGCGCCGCCACCTCTATCGCCTCGGCAAGGGGAAGAGGGGCCCCCTGGCGACCGAGGCCCCCATAGCCCTGCCGGAGGAGCGCCGTCAGCTCAAACAGGCCATAGACGGCTGCGAGCTGCTCGGACAGACCCCGGACGGCCAGCGCATCCTGCTCTATCGCCGCCACGAGCAGGGCCACTCTGTGATACTGCGCGAGCTGGGGCGACTGCGGGAGATCGCCTTTCGCGCCGTGGGGGAAGGCTCGGGCAGACGGCGGGATCTCGATGCCTTCGACGATGACTACCACCACCTCATCCTCTGGGATCCGGCCCGCCTCGACATCATAGGAGCCTACCGCTTCGCCCCCGTGGCCGAGCTACTGGCGCGCAAAGGCCTGAGCGGCCTCTACAGCCACACCCTGTTCGGGTTTGAAGAGAGGCTGCTGCCCCGGCTGGAGCAGGCCATCGAGCTTGGCCGCAGCTTCATCCAGCCCGCCTACTGGGGCAAACGGGGGCTCGACTACCTCTGGTTCGGCATAGGGGCCTACCTGGCCCGCTACCCCCAGTATCGGTATCTGTTCGGGCCCGTGACCCTCTCCGGCAGCCTGCCGCCGGCGGCCAAGGATCTGCTGGTGGGCTTCTACCGCCAGCACTTCGCCCCCGAGCTTGCCCTTGCCCCCTCCCGCCGCCCCTACCCCGAGACGGCGCCCCTGTTCGAGGGGGCCGATTACGGTGCCGATCTCAAGGCGCTCAAGGCTCGCCTCGACCACCTGGGTTGCACCATCCCCACCCTCTACAAGCAGTATTCCGAGCTGTGCGAACCGGGGGGCGTGCAGTTCATGGACTTTGGCATAGACCCTGACTTCAACCACTGCATCGACGGCCTGGTGTGGGTGGACGTGAGCCGCATCAAGCCCCACAAGCGGGCCCGCTACATAGGTTCTCCCGCGAGCGGGACCGACGCCCCGTCGCCAGCAGCCTCTTAGCAGTCGGAACAAAAAAAGAGAGGGAGGCCTGCGCCTCCCTCTCTCGTTCAACCCCTTGTCCCTGGCCTACTCGGTGGCAGGCTTGCGATCGGCGTGGCCGAGATCGCGCTCCGGGGCTATGAGGTCCCGCACCCGCTGCTTGATCTCTTTGGCCTCGGGGAAGCCCTCGTCGACCACCCTGTCCCACACCTGTATCCCGTTGACCAAGATCTTGAATTCCCCCTTGCTGGCGGGCACCAGCGCCACCTCGCCGAGATCGCTGTCGAAGGTGGAGAGCAGCTCCTGGGCCAGCCAGGCGGCGCGCAGCATCCAGCGGCAGAGGGTGCAGTAGCGGATCTCGATGCGCGGCTTGCTGACCGGGGTCTGTCGTTCTGTCATGCGATGACTCCATGAAAATCGGTTAACCAGTGGCGGGCTATGGTCTGCATGGTGGCCTGGGGCAACTCGAGCAGGCCGGGTGCCGGCCGCTGCCCGGCCAGCTGGTGCACCCCTTCGATGATCTCAGCCAGCACCAGATAGACGTACTCGCCGATGACGGCGCCGTGGACGAAGTTCACCGCCTCACCGCGATTGAGCAGGAAGATGGTGCTGCCATCCGGGCGCGTGAGCGCCAGCACATGGGGGCACACCTCCTCGCTCGGCCAGGGCAGTTGGGAGAGGCAGAAGGCGAACTCGTCGTCCGCCGAGGTGACAGAGGCCACCATGGCGCCGGGGCGCAGCGCCTGCAAGTCGGCGATGTCCAGGGCCCCGTTGCCGGTGCAGCAGATCACCAGCTCGGCGCGGCCGAGGGCCTCGGCCTTGTTCACCAGCTTGAAGCCGTGGGAGAGCGCCTCCACCTGGCGCAGGGCATCCGTCTCCACCAGCTCCAGGTGCAGGTTGCGGCAGCGCAGCTCGCGGGCGATGCTGCGCCCCACCTTGCCATAGCCAAACAGGGCGGCCTGGCAGACGTTGAAGGTACGCCTCAGGGTGCGCGCCAGGGACTCGGCGGAGTAGACCACGCTCAGGCCGATCTGGATGTCTTCCGCCTGCTTGAGGGGGCTGCGCGCCACCGAGATGACGGGGGCGGCCAGCAGCTCCTGTTCGTAGCGCTGATGGCCGTTCTCTGTCATCTCCACCACCCCGAGAAAGCGCTCGCCGAAGTGTTCAGAGAGTACAGCCTGGGTCTTGGCGAAGTAGCCGCCTATGTCCAGGATGATGAGCCGCTCATGCTCCCGCACCAGGGGGGCAATCTGGGCAATGACGCCCTCGGGATCCGAGGTCCAGTGGCGATTGAGGGGCAGCACTGGGTAGTGCTGCTGGGCCCAGGCCAGGGTCGGCCCGTGAACGGACTTGGGTTTGGGCAGTATGGCGCCGACCCGCCCCACCCGGTCGAGCACCTGGATGAAATGGGGTCGGTCTGGGAGCAGGTGGGTCACCAGCAGAATGCAGAGATCCCCGAGGCGTCCCTGCTCGGTGAAATGGCGAAAAAACAGATGCTCAGATCCCTGACTGCGCAACTGTGGCCTCCTTAGCGTGCCGCGAGAAAGCAGGCAAACAGAACCCGGCATAGCCGGGTTCTGTGTGTGTCCAGATAATTGAAAATCCTTTTTATCTGAAAGCACCATGGGGCTCAATCTTTATCTGTGCAGACTTTGACTAACCCATCAATTTATAAGGTAATAGTCTGTTTTTCATGCAGAAATTAATAAAGTGATGCCTCTGGCCAGACCCACCACAGACTCAAACCAGCGCCAATTGCCCCTACCAGGATAAGCAGACCCCAACGAGACAACCCCGGGCGCTTGCGCAGGACCCACTCCAAGAGCGGCAGCAACCAGACCGGCAGCAGCACCAGCAGCGGCACTTCCACGTATTGCCAGGCCAGCATCTGCACGAAGGCCAGCGCCAGCGCCAGGGCGGCAGGAGTCACCTTGATGCCAGCAAAGGCACCGAGCAGGGCACGGAAACCGGCGAAGGCGGCCAGGGCGCCCGCCAGTTGGGCGATCAGCAGGCTGCCATCGATGCCGATGACCAGCGCCAACCAGATGAAGCCCAGGGCAAAGCCCAGCCCCTCCTCGCTGTCACCGCGCCAGCCCGTCCAGCCGAACCAGGCGATGGCGGGCAAGAGTGCCAGCCAGATGCGCGGCTCGATGTCGAGCACCGAGGCCAGCCCCTGCCACCACACCAGGGCACCGACCACGGCGAACAGTGCCAGGGCTATGCCCTTGTCTGCCAGTTGCAGCGCCACGGCGGGCACCAGCAGGCACAGCGGCAGCCACTGCCACGCCTTGACCGGCAGGCCATAGGCGCCGCCCAGCAGGCAGCCCACCAGCCAGAGCGCGAGCGCCCCCCACAGATACCCCAGTCGCGGCCAGCGCCATGACAGCAAAGCGGCCCCTAAAGGAGCCGCCAGGGTTTGTAGCAAGAGTGCTGCGCCCATTACTTGCGCACACCTTCGACGAACAGGTTGATGCTCATCTCATCCGGAATGCCCGGCAGCATGTAGTTCACGCCAAAGTCGCTGCGCTTGATGGTGGTGGTGGCGTTGAAGCCGCTGCGGTAGCCGCCCCAGGGATCCTTGCCTTCGCCGATGTGGACCATGTCGAAGGCCACGTCCTTGGAGACGCCGTGCAGGGTCAGGGTGCCCTTGAGCACGCCCTTGTCCTTGGTGCCTTCATAGCCGGAGCTGACGAAGGTCATCTTGGGGTACTGCTTGACGTCCAGGAAGTCGGGGCTGCGCAGGTGCTTGTCGCGGGCCTCGTGGTTGGAGTCCACGCTGGCGGCGTCGATTTCGAAGCTCGCCTTGGCGGCGGTCGGATTGGCATCATCCATGCTGAAGGTGCCGCTGAAGGTGTTGAACCGGCCGACCAGCTCGGAGAAGCCGAGGTGGCCCACCTTGAACTGGACTGTGGTGTGAGCCGCATCGACATCGTAGTCGGCCGCCATCAGGGGAGCCGCCATAAACAGGCAGGAAGCCAGCAGGGCCTTGGTCATTTTCATTCCGATCGTTCCTTCATTGGGGGGTTCACATCGATACCCGACATGCTAACCTCCGGGCAGGAATGGATAATCATCGATTTATTAAAATAATTATCAACCGAGAGTGGAATATGGATCAGATAGCCGCCATGCGCACCTTCATCAAGGTGGTGGAGTGCCAGAGCTTTACCAAGGCCGCCCATCAGCTCGGCATCTCGGTCGCCATGACCTCCAAGCTGATGCAGCAGCTCGAGGAGTCATTGTCGACCCGGCTGCTGTCACGCACCACCCGCCAGGTCAACCCCACAGAGGCGGGCCAGTTCTACTACCAGCGCTCCCTGGCCCTGCTGGCGGAGCTGGAAGAGACCCACAGCCAGCTCACCCACAACAACCAGCAGCCCCAGGGCACCCTCAAGCTCTCGGTGCCCATGGACTTTGGCTACCTGCACCTCTCCCCCGCCCTGCCGCTGTTTCGGACGCGGTTTCCCGAGCTCAAGCTGGAGATAGAGTACAGCGACCGGCGGGTGGCCCTGGTGGAGGAGGGGTTCGATCTGGCGCTGCGGATCGGCAACCTGCCGGACTCCTCCCTGGTGGCCAAGCCGCTGGCCACCATGAAACTGGTGGTGTGCGCCAGCCCCGAATACCTGGCCCGCAGGGGCACCCCAAAGACCCCGGAGGATCTCAAGCAGCACGACTGTCTCATCTACACCCTGACCCAGCCGGACTGGGTCTTCAAACGGGATGGGGAGCAGCAAAGCGTGCGCCCCCAGGGGCCCCTTCGTGCCAACAACGGGGTGGCCCTGACCCGGGCCGCCTGCGACCACCAGGGCATCATATTGCAGCCCACCTTCATCGTCGGGGATGCGCTGCGCTCAGGCGCCTTGGTGCCCCTGCTGCCGGAATGGGAGAAGGGACAGGTGGGGCTCTATGCCCTCTATCCGCACCGCCGTTTCGTCTCGGCCAAGGTACGTTGTTTCATCGAGTTCGTGCAGGAGCGCTACCTGGCCCCCCACTACTGGGACAGGGAGGTGTGAACTAGCGCGCTGGGCCGGCCGGCAGTGGCAGCTCGGCCACCAGCAGCAGATCGCGCAAAGTCAGCTGCCAGCGCGGCAGGCGCCGTGCCAGGGTGGCAAGCTGCTCCTCGCCAAGCGCATAGGGCAGGGTGATGTGCAGGCAGTGGCAATCGAGCATGGCCGCCAGTTGCAGGATCAGCGCGAGGTTGGCCTCGTCCGTCTTGCGCTTGTTGATGCGCTTGGCGAGCTCCTGGCGAAAGTGAGTCTCGGGATCCTGGGTCATCGCCTGCCAGCCGTAGCCGAACAGCGGGACCAAGGCGCTGACGATGCCAAGGGCGGTGAGCGGCTGCTTGGGAGGATGGTAGAGGGCATTGAGGTCCAGCAGTATGGGGCTTTGATGGGGCTCACGACTGCCGGATAAAATAGTATTACTCATTGGATAACCTTATTGATTCCTCTAGACTTCGCCGCATCTTTGACCTGACATGCCAACGAGGTGCTGATGCTAAGCGATATCGAGATCTCCCGCCAGTCCCCCCGTCTCTCCATTCAGGCGCTGGCCGAACGCCTCGCCATCCCGTCCCACCAGCTCAGCCCCCAGGGCCACCACAAGGGCAAACTCAGTCTCGAACTGCTCAAGTCCCGGCCCGGGCAGGCAGGTCAGCTGGTGCTGGTAAGCGCCATCACCCCCACTCCCCTTGGCGAGGGCAAGACGGTCACCACCCTGGGCCTCTCCATGGGCCTCAATCACATAGGCCGGCCCAGCATAGCCACCATACGCCAGCCGAGCCTCGGGCCGGTGTTCGGGGTCAAGGGGGGCGCCGCCGGGGGCGGACATGCGCAGGTGGTGCCCATGGAGGAGATGAACCTGCACCTCACCGGGGACTTTCACGCCCTGAGCGCCGCCCACAACCTGGCGGCGGCGGCCCTGGATGCCCGCCTGTTCCACGAGCAGAAACTGGGCGACCAGTTCAGCGCCAGGACCGGCCTCTCGCGCCTCGAGATAGACCCGGCCAACATCCTCTGGCCGCGCACCCTGGACATAAACGACCGCGCCCTGCGCCATCTCACCCTAGGCCAGGGCGGCCCCGCCGATGGGGTGGAGCGCCCCGATCGCTTCGTCATCACCGCCGCCTCCGAGCTGATGGCCATTCTGGCGCTGGCCAGCGATCTGAAAGACTTGCGCGCGCGCATAGGCCGCATCCAGCTGGCGCTGGACATCCACGGCAGCCCCATCACCACCGAGCAGCTGGAGGTGGCGGGGGCCATGACGGTGCTGCTCAAAGACGCCCTGCAACCGACCCTGATGCAGACCACGGAGCAGACCCCGGTGCTGGTGCACGCCGGCCCCTTCGCCAACATCGCCCACGGCAACTCCTCCGTCATCGCCGATCGCATCGCCCTGGGCCTCACCGACTATGTGGTGACCGAGGCGGGCTTTGGCTCCGACATGGGGCTGGAGAAGTTCTTCAACATCAAGAGCCGCCAGTCCGGCATCACCCCCGCCTGCGTGGTGCTGGTGGCCACGGTGCGCGGCCTCAAGGCCAACAGCGGCCTGCTCGACATTCGCCCGGGCCAGCCGCTGCCGGCGAGCCTCCAGGGGGAAGACCTGCCCACCCTCAAGCAGGGCTGCGCCAACCTCGCCTGGCATATCCGCAACGCCCGCCGCTATGGGGTGCCCGTGGTGGTTGCCATCAACCGCTTCCCGAGCGACAGCCAGGCCGAGCTGGATCTGCTGGCCCGCGAGGCGCTGGCCGCCGGTGCCTGTGACGCCGCCATCTCCCACGCCTTCACCGAGGGGGGCGCGGGCGCCAGCGAGCTGGCCCGGGCCGTGGTCGCCGCCTGTGCGCTGCCAAGGGACGTCAAGCTGCTCTACCCAGACGAGATGAGCCTCGGCGCCAAGCTCGCCACCCTGGTGGAGTGCGGCTACGGCGGGCGCGGGGTGCGGCTCTCGGACAAGGCGCGCCAGCAGTTGGCCCGGCTCTCGGCCGAGGGCTGGGATCACCTGCCCATCTGCGTGGCCAAGACGCCGCTCTCCATCAGCCATGATCCGGCCATCAAGGGAGTACCGACGGACTTCGAGGTGCCCATCGAGGAGGTGAAGCTCTGCGCCGGCGCCGGTTTCGTCTATGCCCTGGCGGGCCCCATCATGACAATGCCTGGCCTTGGCAGTCTGCCGGCCTATCGCCATATCGACATCGATGACGACGGCGAGATCATTGGACTGAGCTAAGGACCCTGTTGGCAGCCTGCCTTCCCTGAGCGCCATATCGATATCGACAACGACGGCGAGATAGTGGGCCTGAGCTGATAACCGCACCGGCGGCCTACCCTCCCCAACCGCCATATCGGCATCGACGACGACGGCGAGATAGTGGGCCTGAGCTGACGGCGACATAGTCAGCCCCAAGCAATACGCCAGAAACAACAAGGCCCCACCGATTGGCGGGGCCTTCTGCTATCCGTGGGTCAAGGCTTAGAGGGTGAAGCGCTGGGTCATATGGTGCAGGTTGTTGGCCAGCTTGCTCAACTCGACACAGGCCTGGGCGGTCTGCTGCGCCCCCTGGGCGTTCTCGTCGGCGGCATTGTGGATGTTCACTATGCTGCGGTTGAGCTCCTCGGTCACCGCGTTCTGCTCTTCGGTGGCGGTGGCGATCAGGGTGTTCATGTCGCTGATCTGGGTGACGGCGCCGTTGATGCTGTCGATGCTGCCCCCCGCTTCCCGTGCCAGTCCGACGCTCTCCTGCATCTGCTGACGGCTCAGTTGCATGGCGTTGCCCGCTTCGGCGGTGCGCTCCTGCAGCAGCGCTATCATCTTGCTGATCTCGGCGGTGGAGGCTTGGGTACGCTGGGCCAGGGAGCGCACTTCGTCCGCGACGACCGCAAAACCACGCCCCTGCTCGCCGGCCCGGGCCGCCTCTATGGCCGCGTTGAGTGCCAGCAGGTTGGTCTGCTCAGCGATGCCGCGAATGACATCCAGCACCATGCTGATGCTGGCACTGTCCGCTTCCAGCTGCGACACCACAGTGCCCGCCTGCTCTATCTGCTGGGACACCTGCTCTATGCTGCCGATGGCGCTGCGCACCACCTGATTGCCCTGGGTCGAGGTGCGGGAGGCCTCCTTGGCCGCGCTCATGGCATCCGTGGTGTTGCGGGCCACCTCATTGACGGTGGACTGCATCTCGTTCATGGCGGTGGCCACCTGGGAGACCTCGCTCTGCTGGCTGGCCATGCCCTTGGCGGACTGCTCGGAGATGGCGCTCACCTCCTCCACAGCGCTGCTGAGCTGGCTCACCGAGCCGGCTATCTCGCTCACCAGGTCCGCCAGCGCCCCCTGCATGCGGTCGATGGCCGAACCGAGCTGACCCAGCTCGTCGCGGTTGAAGCGACTGCCACGGATCCACTCCTGCAGCTCCCCCTTGCCGAGATCGCCACCCGCGATGCGCTGGGCCTGACGGGCCAGCATGATGAGCGGGTCGCGGATCTGGCGGGTCAGCACCACAGAGAGCGCGATCACCAGCGCCAGACCGACCAGCAGGGCCAGGGTGACGCTCAGCTTGGCAGAGTCATACGCACCCACCACTACCTTGCGGGAGGCGTCGGCATAGCCATGGTTGATGCGTACCAGATCGCCAACCGACTTGGCCAGGTTGGTGTAGAGGGTGATCCCCTCCCCCATGAAGAGGTGCTGGGCCTCGGTCATCTGCCCTGAGTCCTGCATCTGCCTGATGCGCTGGTGCAGGCCGAGGTATTTCTCCCAGTCCGCCTTGACGATGTCGAAGGTGCGGCGCTCCTCCACATCCTCCGCCCAGATGGTGGCATCGTGGGCCGCTATCTGCTGCCCGGCCTCCCTCAGGCTCTTCTCGCTCTCATTGCGGTAATGGGCCTGCTGCTGGGGATCGTCCGCCACCAGAAAGACATCCAGCTCATAGCGGCGCACCGCATTGATGGTTTCCCCCAGGGTGCTGGTGCGCACCACGGCGGGCAGTATGCTGTCGGTGAACCCGGTGGCGGCCCGGTTCATGGTGCTGAATTCAAACAGTGAAAAACCGCCGATAAAGGCCATCATCAGGCCGAGTACGGCAAAGCCGGCGGTGAGTTTCTTGCCTATCGTCATGGTGTTCATGGCATGTCCTGCATATGGGTCATCAAGTGGCATTCGTCGGCGCCGGCCCTTCGAGGCGCGAGCACGCTAGCTGCCATCCATAGCAGTCATTCAAATCTCATCCGTATAGACACGGACGAGGGGGCCAAACGGGTGTCAAACAGACCATCTCGTGGCACGGTGAGCTGTATCGGCGCACGCGGGCATCCCTTTAGGATTTTTTCAGAAAATAAACCGGGGTGGGCAGACGGGAGGGAAGAGGAGGAAGAAGAAGTCGGGGCATGTCGGTGGGACATGCCCCAGGGTGACTAGCCTTTCAGGCCACCGAGAAACTCGGCACGGGTGTCTGGCTGGGTCTTGAAGACGCCGCCGAGGGAGGTGGTGGTGGTATAGGAGGTCGAATCCATCACCCCACGGGCCTTCACGCAGAAGTGGGTCGCCTTGATGCTGATGGCCACGTCCCTGGTGCCGAGCAGGGTCTGCAGCGCCAGCAGTATCTGCTGGGTGAGCCGCTCCTGCACCTGGGGACGGCGGGCGAAGAACTGCACTATGCGGTTGATCTTCGACAGCCCGATCACCTTGCCACGGGGGATGTAGGCCACGTGGGCCAGCCCGTCTATGGTGACGAAGTGGTGCTCACAGGTGCTGGTGAGACTGATGTCCCGCACCATGATCATCTCGTCCACCTTCATCTTGTTCTCGATCACCGTCACCTTGGGGAAGGTGGCGTAGTCGAGGCCAGAGAAGATCTCGTTCACGTACATCTTGGCGATGCGGTGCGGCGTCTCGGCCAGACTGTCATCGGCCAGATCCAGCCCAAGCGTCTCCATGATGGCGCGCATATGGCCTTCGATGTTTTCCTTCTTCTGCTGGCCGTTCAACCCATTGGCCACCAGTGGTGTCTCCAGGCCCTCGGCCTCGAGCGCTGCCCTGACCAACAGGGCTTCCTGGCTAAAGCTCGTCATCTTGTTTCTCTCCCACGCTCAGGGACTGTGCTGGCCATCGACGTGGTGCCGTGGCGCAATGTTACAGGGCGATTATTGTCATAATTCAAACTAACTCAAGCCCGCTACCCGACTTTATGCCAAACCGCCCCGTTTTACCCTCTCCCCCCCTCCCCGTTCGGGGGGGCGCTGGGCAGACGGTCCGGCCCCTCGCTGGCCGGTGCACGGCCGCTGGTGCCAGGGGCGGCGTCTGCCGGGCCACACGCCACCCACAAGGAGGTAATTCAAGGGAATGACCGCCCCTCTCATCACGGCAAAACCGGCTTTATCCCCCCTTCCTGCGCGATCCGCCTGCCCATACGGGCGGATTTTTGGGATAATCCGCCCCCTATACACCAGAGAGGTCATGATGATGGGATTCGATACCGGTGCACTCCTCCCCTTGGACAAGGCCCTGCAAGGGATGCTGGAACAACTCAGCTGCCGCTGCGAGACGGAGCAGTTGCCGCTGCCCCAGGCGCTGGATCGGATACTGGCCGAGGAGATAAGCTCCCCCCTGTCAGTGCCCCCCTTCGACAACGCCGCCATGGACGGCTATGCCCTGCGCCTTGCCGATCTCGCCGCCGGCGCCCCGCTCCCCGTGGCGGGCAAGGCCTTCGCCGGTCAGCCCTATGAGGGCGAATGGCCGGCAGGTCACTGCATCCGCATCATGACCGGTGCCCCTGTGCCGGCGGGCACGGAGGCGGTGGTGATGCAGGAAGAAACGCAGGAGGGCGCCAACGGGATCACTTTTCTGACCACCCCCTTCCTTGGCCAGAACATCCGCCGCCGCGGCGAGGACCTGGCCGAAGGGTCTCGGGTGCTGGCCAGCGGCCTGCGCCTCAGCCCCCGGGAGCTGCCGCTGCTGGCATCGCTCGGCATCGCCACTGTGACGGTGCGCCGCCCCCTCAAGGTCGCCATCTTCAGCACGGGGGACGAGCTCAAACCCCTGGGAACCCCCCTCGCCCACGGCGACATCTATGACTCCAACCGTTACGCAGTCAAGGCCATGCTGACCCGCATGGGCATAGAGTGCCTGGATCTTGGCATCATCCCCGACGACCCCGCTCAGCTGCGCGCCGCCTTCATCCAGGCCGACCGCGAGGCCGATGCCCTGATCACCACGGGGGGCGTCTCGGTCGGGGAGGCAGACTTCACCAAGCAGTTGCTGGAGGAGCTTGGCGAAATCGGCTTCTGGAAGCTCGCCATCAAGCCGGGCAAGCCCTTTGCCTTCGGCCGCCTGCCGAACGCCTGGTTCTTCGGCCTGCCGGGCAACCCTGTCTCCGCCATGGTCACCTTCGATCAGCTGGTGCAACCGGCGCTGGCCAAACTGGCCGGCCACCACTTCGCGCGCCCCCTGCCGTTGCAGGCCATGGCTGCCGAGCCCCTCAAGAAGGCGCCGGGGCGCCTGGACTTCCAGCGCGGCATCCTGAGCCTTGGCCCGAACGGCCTGGAGGTGCGCAGCACCGGCTCCCAGGACTCCGGCGTCTTCAGCTCCCTCTCCCGGGCCAACTGCTACATAGTCCTCGAGCAGGCGCGGGGCAAGGTGGCCGCCGGTGAGACGGTGACCGTCGAGCCCTTCTCGGGGCTGCTGCTGTGAGCGAGATCCTGAGCGATGCCGAGCTCCTTCGCTACAACCGCCAGATAGTGCTCAAGTCTTTCGATTTCGAGGGGCAGGAGGCGCTCAAGCAGGCGCGGGTGCTGGTGATAGGCGCCGGGGGCCTGGGCTGCGCCGCCAGCCAGTACCTGGCGGTGGCCGGGGTCGGCCACCTCACCCTGGTCGATTTCGATCGGGTGGAGCTCTCCAATTTGCAGCGCCAGGTACTGCACACCGACGAGCGCATCGGCATGTACAAGGTGGACTCCGCCGCCCTGGCGCTGCGGGCCCTCAATCCCTGGCTCGAGGTGGAGACTCACGCCCTCCTCGCAGACGAGGCGCTGCTCGATGCACTGCTGCCCAGCCACCAGCTGGTGCTCGACTGCACCGACAACGTTGCCATCCGCAACCTGCTCAACCAGCGCGCCCGCCAGCATAGGGTGCCCCTGGTGTCCGGTGCCGCCATCCGGCTGGAGGGGCAGCTGTGCAGCTTCACCTGGCAGGCGGACGAGCCCTGCTACGCCTGCCTGAGCGCCCTGTTTGGCGAGCAGTCCCTGACCTGTGTCGAGGCCGGGGTGCTGGCCCCCGTGGTGGGACTGGTGGGCAGCCTGCAGGCGCTGGAAGCCATCAAGCTGCTGGCGGGCATGGGCAAAAGCCACAGCGGCCGCCTGCTGATGATAGACGGCCTGGGTGGCAGCTTTCGCGAGATGAAGCTGCCCAAGCGCCCGGATTGTCCGGTCTGCTCCCAGCCCTGAGTGGCAAAACGCACCCACCAAAAAGCCGAACCCAAGGGTTCGGCTTTGTTGTGCCCATGCAGGCTCAGTGAGTCGCCAGGATCCGTTGCAACAGATGATTGAACCCGGCGGGATCTTCCGCGGGCCAGGCGTGATGGCCCTCCGGGGTATGGATGCTGGCGTTGGGCAGGGAGGCGAACTGCTCCACCCGTTTGGCGAGCGGCAGGTAGTCGTGACTGGTGGAGATGATGGCCACCGGCTGCCAAAGGCTACCGAGCCGGGCGCGCACCGACCAGCCGGGCAACGCCTCCAGCAGCGCACGATAAGTCTTTTTCTTGTTGCTGCGCACGAAGCGCAGCCGGAAGGTGTGGCGCACCGGGGCGAGCTCGGGACCGGGGAAGAGCTCGCGCCCCAGCCACCAGGCCAGCGGCCGCATGCCGAACCAGCGCAGCCACTTGAGGCGCATGGCATGGCGCTCCTGCTCTTTCGGCGTCTCCAGCAGAAACTCGCTGAAGCCGTTGACCAGCACCAGCCCCCGCACCTTGTGGGGCAGTCGCAGCGCCAGCTCCAGCGCCACCATGGCCCCGAGCGAGAGCCCCACCACCCAGGCGGGTTCCGGCTGCTCCCCGAGCCAGCGGGCCACGTCCGCCGCCAGGGTGGTCACATCGAAGGGGCCCTCCTGCATGCTCTGGCCGTGGCCGCGCAGATCCAGCGCCACCACCCGGTAGTGCTGGGAGAAGTGCTCGATCTGGGCCTGCCAGTCGAGGCTGGAGGAGCCAAGGCCGTGCAGCAACAGCAGCAAGGGGCCCTCCCCCGCGCTGCGCAAGGCCAATCCATGGGATTTCATTACCTGGTTGCGACGCACCCGTGCTCTCCCTCTCGACTCGATAGCGGCCACCGACGGCCTTGCTGCCCATGCTGTGGCGACACGCCCCTCAGCCCTCTCCCACCAGGCTCACTGCCTTGATGTAGGCGTAGAGGCGCTGCCCAGGCACCAGCGCCAGCCGTTTCGCGGAGCGGCTGGTGATCCGGGCCAGCAGTATCTGCTGCCCCAGCGCCAACTGCAACAGGGTTTGCCCCGGCCTAACCTCCCGCGCCTCCAGCAGTCGGGTCTCGAGGCAGTTGGAGAGGCTGGAGTGCGCTATGGGGGCGGTGGCGATCACCAGATCCCGCCCCGCCACCTTGATCTGCAACTCCCCTGTCTCGTCGGGGGCATGCTCCATGGTGACCATCAGGGTCTGATCCCCGAGTTGCAGGGTCGCCATCTGCTCCACGTCGTCGTAGTGGGCCAGGGTCGCCGTCAGCATGACGCCCACATCATCGCGACTGGCGAGGGAGAGGTCGGTGCGGGCGAAGATCTCGCTCGGCCTGCCCTGCGCCTCCAGCCTGCCGTCAGCCAGCAGCACCAGCTGATCGCACAGCAGGCTCACCTCCTCCATGGCGTGGCTCACGAAGATCATGGGGATGCCGCTTTCACGCTGCAACCCCTTGAGCACATGGGCCTGATGGATACGGCTGCGGCTGTCCAGCGCCGAGAAGGGCTCATCGAGCAGCAGCAGATCGGGCTCCGCCAGCAGGGCCCGCCCCAGGGCCACCCGCTGGCGCTGGCCGCCGGAGAGCGCGTGGGCGGGCTGCCCCAGCAGATCGGCAAAACCGAGCCGCAGCGCCAGCGCCTCGGGCTGCCAGCGCCCTCGCCCCTTGCCCGCCGCCAGCTGCAGGTTGCCAAGCACGCACAGATGGGGGAAGAGCCGGGAGTCCTGGAACACCAGCCCGATGCGGCGCGCCTCCGGCAGCAGGGCCGCCAGATCCCGCCCCTGCCAGCACAGGACGTCCGAGGGGGCGCGGTCCAGCCCGGCGATGATGCGCAGCAAGGTGCTCTTGCCACAGCCGGAGGGGCCAAAGAGGCCGAGAATGCCGCCGAGGGGCAGCGCCAGATCGCATGCCAGGGTGAAGGAGCCAAACGCACGGCTGGTCTTGAGGTGCAGGCTCATCCGAACAACCTCCGCTGCCGGCGCTGCAAGACCCCATAGACCAGCACCAGCATCACCAGGGAGAAGCCCATCAGGCCGCCTGCCAAGTAGTGGGCATGTTGATAATCCATGGCTTCCACGTGATCAAAGAGGGCGATGGAGAGCACCTGGGTCTCCCCCGGGATGTTGCCCCCTATCATCAGCACCACGCCAAACTCCCCCAGGGTGTGGGCAAAGCCCAGCGCCGCCGCCATCACGAAGCTCGGCAGCGTCATCGGCAAGATGATCTGAAAGAAGCGCTCGAGGGGCCCCAGCCCCAGGGTGGCGGCGGCCTCGAGTTCCTTGTTACCCATGTTGACGAAGGCGGAGGTAAGAGGCTGCACCACGAAGGGGAGCGAATAGAGGATGGAGGCAAACAGCAGGCCGAGGAAGCTGAAGGCCAGGGTTGTCCCGAAGGTCTCCCGCCACCAGGCGCCGAGGCCATATTCGGGGGAGAAAGCGAGCAGCAGATAGAAGCCGAGCACGGTCGGCGGCAACACCAGGGGCAGCGCCACCAGGGCTTCCACCAGCGGCCGCAGCCGGTGCTGGCTGCGGGAGAGCCACCAGGCGAGCGGCGGCGACAGCAGCAGCAGTATGACGGTAGTGCTGGCCGCCAGCTTCAGGGTGAGCCAGACGGCCAGCAGATCCCCTTCACTCATCGTTCGCCTCCCGGGTTTGAATGAGAAATGCGAAGCCATGGGGGCGAGGACATGGCTTCAGGGTCAAGCTAAACGCCGCCAGCAGATCCCCTTCACTCATGGGGCATATCCCTCCCTGGTTCGAGCAGCAACATGTTCGGCATCCTCATTACAAAGCCTGGCCGGCCCTGAGGCCGGCCAGTGGTCATGGGAGATTGGCATTCATTCCCTCATTGCGGCAAGGCATAGCCCGCAGCCTTGATCTGCTCCTGACCCGGGCCCTTGAGCCAGGCCACCAGCGCATCCACCGCCTCCCCTTTCTTCAATACCAGCCCCTGCTGCTCTATGGGCGGGTAGAAGCTGGCCGGCACGGCCCAGGCTTCGCCTGTCTTGCCCGCCTCCACCAGGTTGGCCCAGGCGACGAAGCCGAGCTTCGCGTTGCCCGTGTCCACGAACTGCCAGGTCTGACTGATATTGGTGCCGGTCAGCACTCGATACTGCTTAGGATCTATCTTGAGGTGGGTCAGGGTTGCCATGGCGGCGGTGCCATAGGGGGCGGTCTTGGGGTTGGCGATAGCGAGGTTGCCCTTCCAGCTGCGCAGGCTTGCCTCATCGGGGGCAGGTCCCCCCTTCTTCCACAGGCCGAGCTGGCCGATGGCATAGGTGAAGCGACCGCTCCCCTTGCCCTCCGCCTCCAGTTTTTGAGGGGTGGCCACGTCGGCGGAGAGGAAGAGATCGAAGGGGGCGCCGTGGGTGATCTGGGTGTAGAGCACCCCAGTGGCCGCCGCGCTGATGACGACGTTGTGGCCTGTCTTGGCGGTGAATTCCTTGCCGATGCGCTCCAGGGTTCCCTTGAAGTTGGCGGCCACGGCCACCCTGACGTCATCGGCCCGAGCGGCCCCGCTGTGCAAGGCGCCTGCGAACAGACCGAGCAACACCACGGACAACTGTTTCTTCATTCCCTGTCTCCTTGAGGCTCCGGCGTACCCGAAGCAAGTAGTGGCAAGCGCCCGCGGGCACTCGCCTGTCATCGAGCCGAGCCGGCTAGGGCGCTTGCCGCCAGCGGGCGGCGGCGGCGTCATCGCTCTGCTTCGCCTCGACCCAGCGATGAACGCCCTCGGCGGTCAGCTCTTTTTTCCAGAAGGGTGCCCGGGTCTTCAAGAAATCCATGATGAAGTGGCAGGCCTCGAACGCGGCGTCCCTGTGGGCGCTGCTCACCGCCACCAGCACGATTTGATCCCCGAGCAGCAGATCGCCGATACGGTGAATAAGGGTGCACTCCTGCAACGGCCAGCGGCCACGGGCCTCTGTGACTATGTCCGTCAGCGCCTTCTCGGTCATGCCGGGGTAGTGCTCGAGGGAGAGCCCCAAGACCTCCTCCCCCTGATTGAAGTCACGCACCTTGCCGACGAAGGTGACGATGGCGCCGCTGTCATGGCGGGTGGCGAGGCGCTCATACTCCTCTCCCAGGGAGAAGTCGGCCCGCTGCACCAGGATGCGATCCACTGTCATTATCTCGCTCATCCTCAGCCTCCGGTCGTTACTGGAAGGAGAGGGAAGAAGGCGGCTTCATCCCCGTCCCACAGCTCAGTGGTGTGATCCACTGTCGTTATCTCGCTCATCCTCAGCCTCCAGTCGTTACTGGAAGGAGAGGGAAGAAGGCGGCCTCATCCCCGTCCCACAGCTCAGTGGTGCGATCCACTGTCGTTATCTCGCTCATCCTCAGCCTCCAGTCGTTACTGGAAGGAGAGGGAAGAAGGCGACTTCATCGCCACCGCACAGCTCAGTGGTGCGATCCACGGTCATTATCTCGCTCATCCTCAGCCTCCGGTCGTTACTGGAAGGAGAGGGAAGAAGGCGGCCTCATCCCCGTCCCACAGCTCAGTGGTGCGATCCACGGTCGTTATCTCGCTCATCCTCAGCCTCCAGTCACGGGGGGGAAGAAGGCGACTTCATCGCCATCATTAAGCGGCGTCTCGAGCGGCACCAGGGTCTGGTTGACCGCCACCAGCAGCTTGCCCGATTCCAGCGCCAGAGCCCACTTGTCGCCGCGCTCGCACAAGGCCGCGCGAAGCGCTTCGGCCGTGCCATGGTCGCAAGGCAGGCGGAGCTCGTCGCAGCCCACCAGCTCACGCACTTGCGCAAAAAACAGTACCTTGATCATGCCTTCTCTCCTGCCTGGGAGCCCAGCTGGAAGTGGCCGGACTTGCCGCCCTTCTTCTCCACCAGCCTGACTTGCTCGATCACCATGTCCTTCTGCACCGCCTTGCACATGTCGTAGATGGTCAGCGCTGCCACGGACGCCGCGGTGAGCGCCTCCATCTCCACCCCTGTCTTGCCCGAGAGCTTGCAGAGGGTACGGATATGGACCCTATTGTGCTCGGGCTGGGCCTCGATCTCTACCTCCACCCGGGTCAGCGCCAGGGGGTGGCAGAGGGGAATGAGATCGGCGGTCTTCTTGGCCGCCATGATGCCGGCGATGCGGGCGGTGGCGAACACGTCCCCCTTGTGGTGCTGACCGCCGAGGATCAGGGCCAGGGTCGTGGGGGCCATGGTCACGAAGGCCTCGGCGCGGGCTTCACGTTCTGTGACCTGCTTGTCGGTCACATCTACCATGTGGGCTTCGCCGCTCTGGTTGAGATGGGTCAGGTTCATCTATTCCCCTATCGAAAAATAAGATGGATGATCCGGGAAAACTCCCGAGATCACAGATGGGACACGAAGTTGCACGGCCTGGTGCGGGCGTCCAGCTGATCCCGGATGAGCTGCTCCCAGCCGAGCTGGCAGGCGCCGGTGGAGCCCGGCAGGCAGCAGATCAGGGTGCGATTGGCGAGCCCCGCCAGGGCGCGGCTCTGCATGGCCGAGCCTTTTATCTCGGCGAAGGAGAGCTGGCGGAACATCTCGCCAAAGCCCTGTACGGTGCGCTCGAACAGCACCCCCACAGCCTCCGGCACCCGGTTCTGTTCATTGAAGCCGGTGCCGCCATTGATCAGTACCACCTGCACCGCCTCGTCGACGATCCACTGGCTCACCTGGGCCCGGATCCGGAACAGGTTGTCGGCGCACAGGGCCCGATCCGCGAGCTGATGCCCCGCCTGGGCCAAAGCCGATACCAGATAATCCCCCGAGCTGTCGTCGGCGGCGGTGCGGCTGTCGGAGACCGTCAGCACGGCGATCTTGAGAGGGATGAATTCGCTGTTTTTGGGTGCCATGTTTCTGGATGCCATAGGACAAATCCTGTCAATCATTCATTGACCACGAGAGGAGAAGAGGGGGACGCGTCACCCGGCCATGCCGGTCGGTGAATGCGCGCCGACAGGGGCGCCGCGTTGCCGGGGAGGGATTCTATCAAAAGATGTCTGGCTGAGGGGGTTAAAAGGCCCATAAAAATCAAAGGCCATCGAAGCGGCGCTATGCGCTCCGATGGCCCGGCGCCTTAGAACCCTTCCACGCCCTTCATGTCAGGCAGCTGATGCGCGATGCCCTTGTGACAATCGATGCAGGTATTCTGACCGCTTGCCAGGTTGGTGGAGTGCATCTGGGCCGCCCGCCGCCCTTGCAGGGAGAAGTCCATGTACTCGAAGTTGTGGCAGTTGCGGCACTCGCGCGAATCCGTGTCCTTCATCCGCTGCCACTCCCGCTCTGCCATCTCCCGGCGGTGGGATTCAAACTTCTCGCGGGTATCCACCTTGCCGGTCAGCATGCCCCACAGCTCCTTGGAGGCCTGCACCTTGCGAATGATCTTGTAGGTCCATTCGTGGGGCACGTGGCAATCGGGGCAGCTGGCGCGCACCCCTGAGCGGTTCGCATAGTGGATGGTGTCGCGGTACTCCACGAAGACGTTGTCCTTCATCTCGTGGCAGCCGGTACAGAACTTCTCGGTGTTGGAGGCTTCCATGGCGGTGTTGAAACCGCCCCAGAAGATGACGCCGCCGAAGAAGCCCATCAGCAGCAGCACCCAGAGGGCCGCCTTCGACGGGGACTTGAAAGTGGTCCACAGACGCTGGATAAAGCCGGGTAATTTCATCTAGTTGGCTCCTCAGTTCAGCGCTTCAACTGGTTTAAACGTATTTTCCACCAGCGGCTTGGCATCCGCTTGCGGCACGTGGCACTGCAGGCAGAAGTAGCGACGGGGTGACACTTCGCCAAGGGTCATGCCGTCGCGGGTCTCGAAGTGCGTCGGGCTGATCTTGGGGGCCTTCATCTTGCTGGCGTTCTTGAAGCTGTGGCAGGCCAGGCACTTGTTGACCTTGTTGTCCACCTCGTAGTTGCGGGTATCGTGGGGGATCAGTGGCGGCTGATGCATGTACTGGCGATCATAGAGATCCCCATCCTTGCGATAGTTCTTCATGGGGGCCGCATCTGCCTCCGTGACCAGATCCGTACTCCCCCGCTCCGACTTGATCCCCCCCGTGCTGTTGGTGATCTCGGGGGTGGCTGCCATCAAGGAGCCCGCCATCAGGCAGGCCAGCATTGCTCCAATCAGCTTTTTCATTATTTGTTCTCCGACGTTTTCTCTGCCTTGACGGCAAAACCTGTAGTGATTTCGAAAACTTGCTCCGCGCAGACATCGATGCAACGGCCGCAGTTGGTACACTCCTGAGCCACAATCAAGGGCCCGTGACCGCGCCTGGCCCCGTGAACCGGGCCGCGTAGGATGGGACGCTCCGGGCAGACCGCATAACAATCCATGCAGTTGCTGCACCGCTCACGCCCCCTGGCAGAAATCTTGATAAACCCGACCCGGTTGACCAGGGCATAGAAGGCCCCTACCGGACAGAGATGACCACACCAGCCCCGCTCCACCACCAAGAGGTCGAACAGGAACAGGGCCACCAGCAGACCCCAGCCCGCCCCCATGCCAAACAGCAGGCCGCGCATGGCCAAAGAGACCGGATTGACCAGCTCCCACACCAGCACGCCCGTGATGGCGGGCGCCACCAGCACCATGGCCAGCAGCCAGTAGCGGGTGTTGCGGTTGAACTGGCCGTTGCCCTTGAGCCCGAGCCGGGCCCTGACCCAGGCGGCGGCGTCCGTAATGAGGTTGACCGGGCAGACCCAGGAGCAGAACACCCGTCCCCCGACTAGCCAGTACCCCAAGAGCACTATTGCCGCCCCGAACCAGAGGGTGGTGATGGGCCAATGGCCCGCCGCCACCGACTGCAGCAGGGTCAGGGGATCGCTCAGCGGCACCGTCTCCAGCAATAAAGAGCTGGAGAGGTTGCCCTTGAGGATCCAGCCCCCCGCCAGCGGCCCCAGCAGGAAGAGCCCCAGCACGCCAAACTGGCTGAGGCGGCGCAGCAGCAGGAAGCGGTGAGCGCGCCACCAGCCCAGCCTGGCGCAGGCCTCGGCCCCCGGATAACGACTCATAGCCCCTCCGGTTTGCGGGTCGGCAGGGTGAGTCGCTCACCGATGAGGGACTTGCCCGCCTTGGCCTTCTCTTCCCAGCCGAGCCGGTAGTGATGACCGAGCTCACCCTTGGCGAGCCCATGGGGCACCACCTTGATGGCCGCCGTCTCCAGCACGCAGGCGTGCTCGCACTTGCCGCAGCCGGTACAGATGTCGCTGTGCACCGTGGGCAGAAACATGGCGTGCTTGCCGGTGCGCGGATTGCGTTGCAGCTCTAGGGTGATCGCCTTGTCTATCAAGGGGCAGACCCGATAACAGACATCGCAGCGCAGCCCCAGATAGTTGAGGCAGGTCTCGTGATCGATGAGCACCGCCACCCCCATGCGAGCCTGATCGATGTCGGTCATCCCCTGATCCAGGGCACCGCTCGGGCAGGCCGCCACGCAGGGGATGTCGTCACACATCTCGCAGGGGACGGCGCGCGCCTCGAAATAGGGGGTGCCCGTGGTCACGGGATCCAGCAGCCGGGCGAGCTTGAGGGTGTCGTAGGGACAGGCCAGGGCGCAGAACCCGCAGCGCACGCAGGCACCGAGGAAGTCAGGCTCCCCCAGTGCCGCAGGCGGCCGCAGTGCCTGGGCGGGCACCGCCTGCGCCTGCTGGCGGGCCACCCCGCCGAGCCCTGCCCCAAGCAGGCCCACGGAGCAGGCCCCCTTGGCAAGGTCGGCCAGGAACTGGCGACGGCTGCGACTCATCCCCCCGGCCCCGCCTTACGCCTTCATGACCTTGACGGCGCACTTCTTGTAATCCGTCTCCTTGGAGAGCGGATCCGTGGCGTCCAGGGTCAGCTTGTTGACCAGCTGGCTGGCATCGAAGAAGGGCATGAACACCAGGCCTTTGGGCGGACGGTTGCGACCACGGGTCTCGACCCGGGTCTTCACCTCGCCACGGCGGGAGGCGACTATCACCTCTTCGCCACGGCGCACGCCACGGGCCTTGGCATCTTCCGGGTGCATGAAGAGCACCGCATCCGGGAAGGCGCGATAGAGCTCGGGCACCCGGCGGGTCATGGTGCCGGTGTGCCAGTGCTCCAGCACGCGGCCGGTGGAGAGCCACATGTCGTACTCCTGATCCGGTGCCTCGGCGGCCGGCTCGTAAGGCAGCGCGAAGATCACCGCCTTGCCATCGGGTTTGCCGTAGAAACGCACCCCTTCCCCCGCCTTCACATAAGGGTCGAACCCTTCGCGATAGCGCCACAGGGTCTCCTTGCCGTCCACCACGGGCCAGCGCAGGCCGCGCGCCTCGTGGTACTGATCAAACGGCGCCAGATCGTGACCGTGGCCGCGACCGAAGGAGGCGTACTCCTCGAACAACCCCTTCTGCACGTAGAAGCCGAAGTGTTCGGCCTCGTCGTTCAGCGCTCCCTTGCTCTGCTCTTTCGGGAACTGGTTGACCTGACCGTTGGCATAGAGCACCTCGAACAGTGTCTTGCCCTTAACTTCCGGCATCTTGGCGATGAGATCGCTTGGCCACACCTCTTCCACGGTGAAGCGCTTGGCGAACTCCATCAGCTGCCACAAGTCGGACTTGGCCCCTTCCGGCGCCTTGACCTGCTGGTGCCAGAACTGGGTGCGGCGCTCGGCGTTGCCATAGGCCCCCTCTTTTTCCACCCACATGGCGGTGGGCAGGATGAGATCGGCGGCCTGGGCGGTCACTGTCGGATAAGGGTCGGA
This sequence comes from Aeromonas rivipollensis, assembly GCF_010974825.1. Classification (GTDB taxonomy): domain Bacteria; phylum Pseudomonadota; class Gammaproteobacteria; order Enterobacterales; family Aeromonadaceae; genus Aeromonas; species Aeromonas rivipollensis. Next base: position 27,316 of record NZ_JAAILA010000045.1, read on the forward strand.
GACCACGATGAAGTTGGCCGGGTTGCGATAACCGGGCAGCCCCTCCTCGTTCATGTTGGGGCCGGCCTGCATGTTGTTGTTGCACATCACCCAGTAGGCGTTGAGCTTGCCGTCCTTGAGCATGCGGTTTTGCAGCACGGCGTGATAACCCACCTGCTCGGGAATGGTGCCTTCCGGCAGCTTCCAGATCTTCTCGGCGATGGCGCGGTGCTTGGGATCGGTGACCACCATGTCGGCGGGCAGGCGGTGGGCGAAGGTGCCCACTTCCCGCGCCGTGCCGCAGGCAGAGGGCTGGCCGGTCAGGGAGAAGGGACCCGAGCCCGGGGTGGAGATCTTGCCGGTCAGCAGGTGGATGTTGTAGCAGAGGTTGTTGGCCCAGACGCCACGGGTGTGCTGGTTGAAGCCCATGGTCCAGTAGGAGACCACCTTCTTGTCCGGATCGGCGTAAAGCTGGGCCAGTTTTTCCAGCTTGTCCTTGGAGACGCCGGAGAGCTTGGACACAGAGTCGACGTCGTAATCCGCCACGAATTTCGCGAAGTCCTCGAAGCTCATGGGAGTGGAGTCACCGCTGTCCGGGTTCTTGGCCTTCTGCTGCAGCGGATTGGTCGGACGCAGGCCGTAGCCGATGTCGGTGACCCCCTTGCGGAACTGGGTGTGCTTGTTGACGAAGTCCCAGTTCACCTTGTCGTTCTGGATGATGTAGTTGGCGATGTAGTTGAGGATCGCCAAGTCGGTCTGGGGCGTGAACACCATGCCGTTGTCCGCCAGCTCGAAGCTGCGGTGCTCGAAGGTGGATAGCACGTGCACCTGCACATCCGGGTTGGAGAGGCGGCGATCGGACATCCGCGACCAGAGGATGGGGTGCATCTCGGCCATGTTGGAGCCCCAGAGCACGAAGGCGTCGGCCTGCTCGATGTCGTCGTAGCAGCCCATGGGCTCATCCATGCCGAAGGTGCGCATGAAACCGACCACGGCGGAGGCCATGCAGTGACGGGCGTTGGGATCCAGGTTGTTGGTACGCAGGCCCGCCTTCATCAGCTTGGCGGCGGCGTAGCCTTCCCACACCGTCCACTGGCCGGAGCCGAACATGCCGACCGCGGTCGGGCCCTTCTCCTTGAGGGTGGCCTTGAACTTCTCGGCCATGATGTCGAACGCCTGATCCCAGCTGATGGGGGCGAAGTCGCCATTCTTGTCGAACTTGCCATTGGTCATGCGCAGCATGGGCTGGGTCAGGCGATCCTCGCCGTACATGATCTTGGAGAGGAAGTAGCCCTTGATGCAGTTGAGGCCACGGTTGACCGGCGCATCGGGATCCCCCTGGGTCGCCACGACACGGCCAGCCTGGGAGCCCACCAGCACTGAGCAGCCGGTGCCGCAGAAGCGGCAGGGCGCCTTGTCCCAGGTGATGGCCGTCTTGTCGGTGCTGGTAATAAGGTTCGCCGCCAGGGTGGGGGCACTGACTCCGGCCACGGCAGCGGCTGCCGCCACCGCATTGGCCTTCATAAAGTCGCGTCGACTCAGCTTCATGACATATCCTCGCATTGCTTAATCACATCAATGACAGCCATTGTCACGAGCCGCGCTGGCTCAGCGTCATGGCGCTTTATTGCTTTCTTCGGGCATCGCGAACCGCGCGGCCCAGCCTCATGGCGCTATTCCCTGCCCTCGGCTTCGACTTCATCAAACTGGTGGTAGATCAGGGCGGCAGAGAGCACGCCCGGCATGGCATTGATCGCATCGATGGCCGCCATGATGGGGCGCTGGCTGGGCCCTTCCAGGGTCACCACCAGCTTGCCTTCGTCGCTGACGGCATGGATCTCGGCCCCGTCCAGAGCCGCAATCTGCTCTGCGAGACGGTGGCGCAAGGGGGGCTGGGTCAGTACCACCAGGCTGGATACATGGAACTCTTCTCTGGTCATATGGTTGTTTTCCAACTTGCTCATCCCTTGCTTCATGTGGACGACCCCTGATGGGGGGCGCCCACCCTGATACTGCCGACCGGACAATCTGCCACGCAGGCACCACAGCCATTGCACGACTCGGTATGGATGCTGGGGGTGGGTACTCGCCCCAGCTGAGGAGAAAAACGGATGGCCTGCTGCTCGCAGCTGTCCTGACAGCGCTGGCAGAAGACCTGGGCACTGGCCAGGCAACCCGCTTCGATGTGAGCCACATAGTCCCAGGGTGTCTGCGTCGTCGGCCTGAACACAGGCGCCTGGCAGGCGCTGACGCACTCGCCGCAGAAGGTGCACTCGCCACGCTGGAAATCCACCGTCGGGAAGCCGCCGTCCCCCTTGACCAGGATCTGTTCCGGGCAGGCCGTCAGGCAGTCGCCACACCGGGTGCAATCGGCCACGAAGTCGGTCCAGGAGACAGACCAGGGCAGCTGTACCTCGGGTCTGGGCGCACTCAGTCGTCCTCGAAACAGGCTGCGGCGTGACAGATTGACCCCATCAGGCATATCAATTCCTCTTCACAGGACAGAATTCGAGCGCGGAAGCAGTGACTGGCATTTTCAATACCAATTATAAGCGTGGGTGTATATTGCGACTCTCACAAGTCCAGCGATATACCACCAGGGAGATAAACAGGGGGGATTATTGCGCTGGATCAAACCCTTGGCGCAATAAGGCAGCAGAGGGGCAAGGTAAATTACCCCTATGTGAGGATTGCTTATTAATCGATGGCTATTTTGCTCTGACGGCGAGCTCTCAGCCGCCGATGGAGGCGAGATGGGGGGTCATGCCGGCATTGCCCTCGTGCAGACGATGGGTGGCGGCCTTGCCGGTGAGCGCCTGACGGATCCGCTGTTGCAGGGCCTCCTGCTGGCTGTCGTCACCGAGCAGATCCCGCAACTCCACCCCGTTGTCACCGAACAGACAGAGGTGCAGCTTGCCCACGGAGGAGACCCGCAGCCGATTGCAACCGGCGCAGAAGTCCTTGCTGTAGGGCATGATGAGCCCCACGCCCCCCATTGACTCAGGATGCATGAACACCTGGGCCGGGCCGTCGTCCACCGCTCGCAATTGCTGGATCCAGCCATTGCCAAGCAGTTGCTCCTTGATGAGCTCGCCGCTGGTGTGGTGATCGCGAAACAGGCTGTCCATCTCCCCGGTCTGCATCAACTCGATGAAGCGCAGCTCTATGGGCTTGTGCCTGATCCAGGCCAGAAACTGATCCAGTTGCTGGTCGTTGAGCCCCTTGAGCAGCACCGCATTGATCTTCACCGACTTGAAGCCGGCGGCCAGTGCCGCCTCTATCCCCTCCATCACCTCCACCAGCTTGTTTTCGCCGGTGATCTGGTGAAACTGGCGCGGATCCAGGCTGTCGACACTGACATTGAGGGCATTGAGCCCGGCATCGAACCACTCCTGGGCCCGCTCCTTCAAGCGATAGCCATTGGTGGTCATGGCCACCTTCTCGATGCCGGGGGTATTGGCCACCGTCTCTATGATGGCGGTAAAGTCACGGCGCAGGGAGGGTTCCCCCCCGGTCAGGCGCACCTTGCGGGTGCCCATGGCGGCGAAGCCAGAGACGACGCGGCGTATCTCCTCCAGGGAGAGAAACGACTTGCGTCCCTCCTTGTTGCCATCCGGGGGGCGATAACCGTCCGGCAAACAGTAGGTACAACGAAAATTGCACACGTCGGTAATCGACAGGCGCAAATAGTAAAAGCGACGGGAAAAACCATCTTCAAGTGGCAACATAAACACCTTTCCAAATACGGGAGGCCAGGGCATTTCTTTCCTGACCCTTTCAGCTCGAACGACGGCTGACGGCGTTTTCCCCCTATCTCAATGACTTAGGCAAAAACGCTCGGAGTTCATCTAGTTTTTCGATGCTAGCACAAGTTGGAGTACACTCCCATGCTACTTTGTGGGGTCTTTGTCTGATCTGAAGGAAGCCAATCGGCATGGGAAAGTGGTTCAAAGTACACTCGGTCAGCAGCGCCATCGGCCGCTCCATGGTGCTGATCCTGTTCATGGCCAGCCTGATCGCCGTGGTGGCCATGGTCACCCTTTTCTACTCGGTACCCGATGCCAAGGCGATCAACCTGTCGGGATCATTGCGGATGCAGGCCTATCGCATGGCCTACGAAATCGAAAAGGATCAGGCCGTCCTCGGCCGACTCGACCAGTTCGAGCAGACACTGCACGCCTCCGAGTTGCAGGAGACCCAACGCTGGATCACCCCCGCCTCCCTGCGCCGCACCTATGGCGAGGTGCTGCTGCAATGGCAGATGATGCGCGAACACATCGAGAACGCCACCCCCAGCCGCTATACCGACAACACGGAACAGTTCGTCGCCGCCATCGATGACTTCGTCAACCAGATGCAATATCACGTGGAGTTCAAGGTGCGCATGCTGGCCCTGGCGGAGGGGCTGGGCTTGCTCTCCATCATCACCATCGCCTGGTTCACGGTGCGTTTCACCCGCCAGCAGGTGGTGGCCCCCCTCAATCAGCTGGTCCATTGCGCCCGCCAGATCCAGCGCCAGGAGTTCGATCTGACCCTGCCCCCCCACTGCGAAAACGAGTTGGGGGAACTGTCCGGCGCCTTCGCCACCATGGCGGACGAGCTCGGCAAGCTCTATCGGGAGCTGGAGAGCAAGGTGGAAGAGAAAACAGCCAAGCTGCAGCAGGCCAACGACACCCTCTCCTTCCTCTATTCCACCGCCCAGAAGCTGCACGCGGCGCCGCTGAGCCGGCGTACCCTGCAGAAATTGCTGGAGCGGGCCGCCGCCCACCAGCACATCGACCATATCCGGCTGACCCGCTTCGAGCACAATACCATGCCGGTCTACATCACGGGGCGCAAGGGCTGGCCCGGCGATCTGGAGGCCGTGGTGAGCTTCTATCTGCAGATGGATGATGAGGAGTACGGCCGGCTCGACATGATAAGCGAACACCCCATAGACGAGCGGCTGATGAAGAACTTCTCCATGTTGCTGGCCCAGGTGCTGCACAAGGATCAGACCCTGCTGCAACACCAGCGCCTGCTCTTGATGGAGGAGCGGGCCGTCATCGCCCGCGAGCTGCACGACTCGCTGGCGCAGGCGCTCTCCTACCTCAAGATCCAGTCCACCCTGCTCAAGCGTTCCGTCGCCAAGGGGGATAATGGCAAGGCAGAGGCCGCCATGCAGCAGATCGACGAGGGGCTCAGCAATGCCTATACCCAGTTGCGCGAGTTGCTCGGCACCTTCCGCCTCAGCATCGGCGATGCCAACCTCGGCGAAGCCATAGGCGTCATGCTGGAGCAGCTCAAGCCCCAGACCCGGGCCAAGATCAGGCTCCAATACGGACTGACCGATACGGATCTCGAGGCGGGGCAACACATTCACATCCTGCAGTTGATCCGTGAGGCAGTGCTCAATGCCATCAAACATGCCTGCGCCCAGCGCATTGACGTTAGCTGTGAGACCCTGGCTGATGGTAACATCCAGGTTCAGATTGCAGATGATGGTGTCGGAATAGGGGGCGCAAGCTCGGCGGTGAATCACTATGGTCTTAGCATCATGAACGAGCGTGCCAGCAAGTTGCACGGTCAGTTGACCATCAGTGAACCGCCCTCCGGGGGCACCCGTGTACACCTGACCTTTCCCACCAGCCTAACAAGAGACGCCTGATGGACGAGATGAAATATAGTGTTCTGGTCGTAGATGACCATCCCCTGATGCGCAAAGGCATTGTGCAACTGCTGGAGCTGGAAGATAACATCGAAGTGATAGGTGAGGCTTCTAACGGCACTGATGCCGTGGCCATGGCCAAGGAGTCGGAGCCGGACCTCATCCTGCTCGATCTCAACATGAAGGGCTTGTCCGGCCTCGATACCCTCAAGGCCCTGCGCGCCGAAGAGGTCACCTCCCGGGTCGTGATCCTGACCGTCTCCGACGCCCGCCAGGACGTGGTTGCCCTGCTCAAGGCCGGTGCCGATGGCTACCTGCTCAAGGACACCGAGCCCGACATGCTGTTGGGCCAGCTGGCCGATGTCATGACCGGCAAGCAGATCCTGAGCGAGCCGCTGCGCCCCTACCTCGAGAACATCTACGAGCTGGATCACCTGCAGCAGAAGCTGGAAAGCCTGACCCGCCGCGAGATGCAGATCATGCGCGAGATTGCCAAGGGTCTCTCCAACAAGCAGGTAGCCTCGGTGCTCCACATCTCGGAAGGTACCGTCAAGGTACACGTCAAGAGCCTGCTGAAAAAGCTCGAGGCCCAGAGCCGGGTGGAAGCCGCCGTCATGTACCTGGAGCAGCGCAACTAAGCTCCCGTTACGCGCTCCATCTCATGCCAGTCAAGGCCCCGCCATCCCGGGGCCTTTTGCTGGCTGCCTCCCTCCCCCGCCTCACAAAACGTCACCGTCCCCCGCATCTTATTGAGCAAATGAATTATTATGTTCAGGAGACAGCACATGGAGGGCGCACGACATGACATCCGAACAGATCGAGCTGGTACAAAGGGCCTGGGGCAAGGTCACTGCACTGAACAACACCTATGTTCAGGAGGTATATGCGGAGCTGTTCCGACTGTCGCCGGAATTGATCAACCTCTTTCCCGATCCTGCGGGAATGCCGGTCGCCAAGGTGTCGTATACCCTGAATACGGTGATCACCAGCCTGGAGCAACTGGATGCCTTGAGCTTCATCATCCGGGATCTCGGCAGGCGGCATCAAAAGTTCAAGGTGCAGTCACACCAGTTCGCCCTGTTGAAACAGGCATTGACCCTGGTGCTGGCACGTCGGTTGGGGGAGCATTTCACACCAGCGCTCTCTGATGCCTGGTCACAGATGTACGACGAGATAGCCGACCTGATGCTGGAAGGGCTCAGTCAGCCCACCGAATCCGTCGCCTAGCCGCCTCTGCCATCACGCCCGCGAGATCCTGCCGCTTAAGATGGACGGCAGATACGCATTTTGCAGGGGAATCATTTGCAATATGCGAACTCTGCCCCATTCTGCAGGTGGGGCATGTACGAGCCCCTACAAGGCCACCTGAATCCCTTCCTGAGCTGTCCCGTCCCTGCCATTCAATCAAATCTTAATAGCTTGATTACTAATGGATATTTAAATTATCGGCCTCATTTTCCTGCCGTTTCTCCATTTTCCCCGAGCTCTGGCACAGTCACTGCATTGTCATATCCAGATGCAACTTATCGGAGGATGGAACATGAAACTTCAACACCTGGCACTGTTCCCCTTGCCCTCACACATATTGCCGGGCGGGAAACTCCCCTTGCGCCTGTTCGAGCCTCGCCACCTGCAGATGCTCAAGGAGTCCTTCGTCGATGATCGGGGCTTTGGCATCGTCATGGAAGAGACCACCAGCACGGGCACCTGCGGACGCATACTGCCGGTCGGCACTCGTGTCAAAGTGACTGATTTCTATACCCTCAACGATGGCCTGCTCGGGGTCACAGTGCTCGGTCTTGAACGTTTCTGCATCCATGAAATGGAAACGGATGGATCCGGATTGCGTCACGCTCAGGTGGAAACCCTGCCCAACTGGCCGAGCGCGCACTCGGACTTCAGCGACAAGCAGCTGGTCAGCAGATTGCAGGAGGTATTTGAACAATATCCGGAACTGGATGAGCTCTACCCGGACAAGCAGTTCGACGATGCGGCCTGGCTCTGCCAGCGCTGGCTCGAGATCCTGCCCATGCCGATCTATGAGAAACAGATGTTGATTGCCAAACAAAACAGTGAAGCGGCGCGCCAGTTCCTGCGCCGACTGATCGCACAGTGAGTCAAGAAGTGGTTTGCAAAATGCGAAAATAACGACTGACAATTCTTACAATGAAACAAGACATTTGCATTTTGCAACCAGCAGCAGCCATAGAAAACAGATAACACGGCTGCAAGCCGCAATAACATGTCATGAAAAGTTGGCACGACTTTTTCATATAAGACCGTACAACCCGATTTATCCCGTGCTCTCTTCAGTATTTGCTGAAGAATTGGTCAACCACCAGGTTGACCATTTTTTTTACCCAAAATCGGGCTACGGGAGCCGGCAATGGCGCAGCAAACAGCTGCGCAGCCGGGCCAGGCTGATGGGCTTGGCCAGAAAATCGTTCATCCCCTGGGCCAGACAACGGGCCCTGTCCTCCGTCATGGCATTGGCCGTCAGCGCCACTATGGGAACCTCGCATCCCATGGCTCGCAGACGACGGGTGGCCTCCAGCCCATCCATCTGCGGCATCCGCATATCCATCAGGATGAGATCCGGTCGCCGCTCGCCGACCTGTGCCAGCGCCTCCAGGCCATTGCTTGCCAGCCTCACCCGGCACACCAGCTTTTGCAGCATGAGTGACACCACCAGCTGATTGACCGGGCTGTCCTCCACCACCAGCACATCCAGATCCAGCATGGAGACCCCCTCGATGGCGGGGTTGGTCGACGCGACGCAAGGTGAGGCCATACCGGGCAGCTCGAACCAGAAGCAGCTGCCCTGCCCAGGGGCGCTCTGCAGGCGGATGTCGCCGCCCATGAGTTGCACCAGCCGCCGGCAGATGGCCAGCCCAAGCCCGGAGCCGGAGAAGCGACGGGTGGCCGAGCTGTCGACCTGATAGAACGGCTCGAACAGCAGCGCCTGATCCTCGGGGGAGATGCCAATCCCGGTGTCGCTGACCGACACCCTCAGCCGTTCATCCTGCCACGCCAGCGCGAGCCGCACGCTACCGGCGGCGGTAAATTTCACCGCGTTGCCGAGCAGGTTGCCGATCACCTGGGACAGGCGGACGGCGTCCCCCTGCAGATGGGACGGCACCTCCTCATCCAGCTGCCAGTGCAGCGCTATGCCCTTGGCGCTGGCCTGCGCCTGCAGCGGCTCAACCAGGGCCCGGCACAACTCGGCGGGTTGAAAGGGCTCGCAGTGCAGTGCCAGGGTATGGGATTCAATCTTCGAGAAGTCGAGCACATCGTCGATGATGGTCTGCAGCAGATGGGCAGAGTGGGTGGCGTGGCCGAGCAGGGTCTGCTGCGGGGTCTCGAGCCGGCCATGTTGCAGCAGATCCAGCATCCCCAGCACCGCATTCATGGGGGAGCGGATCTCGTGGGTCATCATGGCCAGGAACTGGGACTTGGCGCGGTTGGCACTCTCGGCCTCATCCCGCGCCCGCGCCAGCTCCTGCTCGCGGCGGATCTGGTTGCCAATCTCCCGCGCCGTGCCTCTATAACCGATGAAGGCGCCGTTGGCATCATGGCAGGGCTCGGCATTGATCTCCATCCAGCAGGGGCCGCTCGCCAGCGTCACCTGGGCGCGCATCGCCCGCACCGGCAGATGGCGAGCTATCTGGTGCTGATACCTGCACCAGGCGGGATCCTCTTTATCGTGGGCAAAGTCATAGAGGCTGCGCCCCGCCTGGCGGACAAGCGCCTCCCCCTGATAGCCGGGGGCAGAGACATAGCTCAGCCTGTGCTCGGGATCCGTCTCCCAGAACCAGTCGGACGCCATGGCGGCAAAGCTGCGAAAGCGTTGCTCGCTGGCCTGCAAGGCGAGGGTCTTGAGGTCGACCTGCTCCTGCAGGCGGGCTCTATAGGCAATGTTGACCAGCGCCTGGGAGATGAGCGGGCGACAACGCTGCATCGCCGCCTTACTCTGGAGATCGAAGGTACCCGCGGCACTGTGCCGGCAGATGAGCACCCCGGAGAAGCCCGGCGCCTGCAAGCCCGTCATCATGACGCTGGCCCAGCCCGCCGCCCCCGCCAGGGAGGCCAGCTCGGGCAACTGGGCCGGATCATAGATGACCAGGGTCTCACCTGCGATGGCGCGGGAGAAGAGCGGCGTCAACGGCCAGGTGCGGCCGACCTCCCCGGGTTGGGTGCTCAGATGGGTGGTGCCGCGCGTGCTTTCCCAGGCGACCACATCAGCCTGTTCGAAGCCGATGAAGGGCTTGAGCGCCAGAATGAGGCTGTCCAGCACTTGCTCCAGGCTCTTGGCCTGTGCCAGCGTCGCCACCCCGCACAGCAGGGCCTGTGACTCCTGGCGATATCTGGCCTCCCGCTCTCGGCAACGCATCAGCTCCACCAGCGTGGTTTGCAGCTTGTCGCCCAGGGTTTCGAGTTCGCTATTACCTATCATCTTGTGTCCAGCACCTTGTCAGTTCTCGAGGAAGATTACGCTCGATACCATGAGGTTGCCATGCGCCAGCTCACCGTGGGGCAATCGCCCCTGCTCGCCGAAGGTGAATGGCGTGATAAAGGGGATCTCCCCCAGCCGTTCACTGAAATGGCCGACGACATCGCTGAGCGAATCTCCCAGCGCCAGACGGCAGCCCGCGCAGAATACCACCAGAGCGCCTATGGGCTGCAGGTTCCCCGCCATGCCATATTCGGGTTCGATGCGCACCGCATTCAGGCTGCGCTGAAGCAGGCCCTCCTGACTGCTGTACATGAGTTGCAGCCTCTCTCCCAGCCGGGTTTCGGTAAAGAGGCGCAACCCTTCCCGCTCCGTCACCGCCTCGGGGTGGGAGAGCTTGTAGTAGGGCATCTCATCCAGGGTCCCGACCTGGCGGGCCAGCGGGGAGAGGGTCGTCTCCCGCAAAATGGGACCCACAGGCCAGGGGAGCTGGCGCTCTGTCCAGCGGGCATAGACCCGGGCCGCAGGTTCATTGTCTATGGTCAGCACCTCGCGGCCATCCAGCGCGGTAATGGTGCCATGGCGCTCGGTGGGCACATAGCCGGAGTGGAACTGGAAGGCCAGCTGGCAATCGGGATAGAGCACAGCCACCACGCAGCCCTGGCGACCCTCCCCCTCATCCCAGCACAGCTGCCACTCGCCGCTGACACTGTCGTCCGCCGCCGACCCGCCGACGACGGGAACCGTCGCCCCGAACTCGGCATCTATGCCCGCCAGCACAGCCTCTTCCTGCCCAGGGCTGGTGTGCAGCAAGATGAGTTGCGGCAACTCGCCGGGACGCCCGCCATCGGCGATGGCGCGGCGCAGCAACTGGCGCACATCCAGCTCGTCTCCTGCCTGACCGGCCACGCCGTAGGCCCCCTTGTCGTCATAGAGGGCCGCCACTGCCAGACTCCAGCCCAGCCGGCCATGATGGCCAGCCTGGGTCAGGATACCGCCACAGGAGCTGCAGCCGATGAGCCGGGTATGGGGGAAACGGGCCTTGAGCGCACGGCGCAGTACCGCGGCATCGTGTGCTTGGGTAAAATAGACCAGCAACAGCGACGGGGAATGAGGTGATTGAGCGAGCAACCGTTCAGCTATCTGTTGGGCGGCCAGCGGGGTCGTCTCGGCAAGAGAGTGAGCCGTCAGGAAGTTCAACACCATCTCCTAGTGGTATGTGATGCCGGGGCATCAAGCAAAAATCATACCTTTATCAAACAATTACCTGGCCAGGCGGGCTAAACTGATGCGCACTGGCCTCCCACAGGATGACTGCATGTGGCAGAAAAATATCAATGACTTCGACCGGGTCGTCGCCATCGGCGGTGGTCACGGCATGGGCCGGGTGCTCTCTTCCCTCTCGTTTTTAGGCACTCGGCTGACGGGCATAGTCACCACCACGGATGATGGCGGATCCACCGGACGCCTGCGCAAGAGCCAGGAGTGCATCGCCTGGGGCGATCTGCGCAACTGCCTCAATCAGCTGGTGACCGAGCCCAGCATCGGCAGCCAGCTGTTCGAATACCGCTTCACGGGTCGCGGCGAGCTGGCGGGTCACAACCTCGGCAACCTGATGCTGCTGGCCCTCGACAACCTCTGTGTCCGTCCCCTGGATGCCATCCGGCTCATCAGCGACATGTTGCACATAGCGCCCAGCCTGCTGCCCATGTCCGAGCACCCCACGGATCTGTGTGCCCACACCGTCTGTGGCGATCAGATCCTGGGGGAAGTCTCCATCGATCAGCTCACCACGCCGCCACGGGCCCTGAGCCTGAACCCGGTCGTGCCCGCCACCCGCGAGGCGATCGACGCCCTGAGCCAGGCCGACATGATCATTCTGGGGCCCGGCAGCTTCCTCACCTCCATCATGCCGCCCATGTTGCTGAGCGAGATCGCAGAAGCGATCCGCGGCAGCGGCGCCATCGTCGTCTTCATCAGCAATCTGGTGGCCGAAAACGGGCCAGCTGGCAAGCTGACCCTGCCCCACCAGCATCGCTGGCTGGAAGAGCGGATCGGCCAAGGGCGGATCGATGCCATCCTGGCCCCCGAAGGCCATGGGGCCCCGGAGCTGCAGCATTGCCTGGTTCAGGCCAGTCTGGGTGAGGCGGCCCTGCCCCATCGCCACGATCGCCTCAAGCTTCGACAGGCGCTGGATGCGGTGATACTGAGCTGGTACGCAGAGCGTGACAAGGCGGGCTAATCCGCCAGTGCGATCTAGTGATACTTGGCCAGATGGGAGAAGACCTGCGGCAGGGAGTGCTCGAGCTGTTCGAGCAGACGGCCGGCCTCCTCTGCATCCTCCCGGCGACAGGCGAGCTCCAGCGCCATCACCTGCCGATAGCTGGGCTCGGCACCGTAACTGCCACAAGAGGACTTCATGCTGTGGGCGAGGCGGGCCAGGGCGGTCCAGTCCCGCTGATCAAAGAGCGGCCTGAGCTGGGCAAGTTGCCCGCCCACCTCCTCGACAAACACCGAGATGACGACCGGCATCATGTCGTGACCTATGTCATCTGCCAGTTGTCTCAGCACTTTCTGATCCAGCCACTCCATCTTCCCTTCCCTATGATGGTATTCAAACAGACCACAATATAGCCGACCCGCACACCGGCTGTCACCCGCTCTGCGGCGAGAGTCGGTTGAAGCGGTGTGCCGCCATCAGAATGTGAGCCAGTTCAAGTTATCAACACACAGTCTCAGGCAGGAAAGAGATAAATGTTGTCACAAAATTAACAATGACATAACAATGCAGGTCATGAGAATGATGCGGCTCAGCAACACCTCTCTCATCCCTTTTTGCCTGTATGGCTGCTGCGAAGAACCAGGGTAGGATTCTACCCTGGTATTTTTTTATTGGCGGGTCAGCAGCTTGGCTGCATTGCCGTATTCCAGCTCACCCAGCCTGAACAGGCAGAACTCCCCGGGCGCCATCTTCACCCAGCTCTCATTGCCGGTGAGCGGGCGGGTGGCTATCAGGGTCACCACGTCATTCGGGGTGGTCTCGCTCTGGAAGTCGATGGCCACATCTTCATCCAGCAGACGGGCCTCGCCAAAGGGGGCCCGGCGGGTCAGCCAGTAGAGGTTGTTGCTGCAATAGGTCATCACGAACTCCCCATCCGACAGCAGCATGTTGAATACCCCGAGTCCGCGCAGCTCGTCGCACAGGGTCGCGAGATAGCGGAACATGGCGGGGAAATTGGCCGGACGCTTGGGGTATTTCTGCTCCAGCCTGTCGAGCAGCCAGCAGAAGGCGTGCTCGCTGTCGGTGTCCCCCACAGGACGGTGGCGCCCGGTCCGCAACCCCTTGTAGCCGGTCAGCTGGCCGTTGTGAGCAAAGGTCCAGTAGCGTCCCCACAGCTCGCGGGTGAAGGGGTGGGTATTCTCCAGCGACACGCATCCCCGGTTGGCCTGCCGGATATGGCTGACCACGGCGCGACTCTTGATAGGCAGCGCCTGCACCAGCTTGGCGATGGGTGACTGGGCACTGGGTTCGGGATCCTTGAAGGTGCGAAAGCCTCGCCCCTCGTAGAAGGTGATCCCCCAGCCATCCTTGTGGGGGCCCGTCTTGCCGCCCCGCAGCATCAGCCCGGTAAAGCTGAAGCAGATGTCGGTCGGCACATTGGCGCTCATGCCGAGCAGTTCGCACATGTCCAGTCCACTCCCTGAATTAATTGATCATCTCTGCGTCAATCAGCGAACTTAAGCTGGATGCGAGGCGCCAGGATCGGTCATCGGCCCCCGGCAGCCCCACCCGCCCTCTTTCTCTGATTACTTGGCCATCTCTTTTTCGACCAGCTGGATCAGGATGTGAATGATCTTGATGTGCACTTCCTGGATGCGGTCGGCATAGCCGAAGTGCGGCACCCGGATCTCGACATCGGCCAAGCCTGCCATCTTGCCACCGTCCTTGCCGGTCAGGGCAATCACCTTCATACCCTTGGCACGGGCGGCTTCGATGGCTTTGAGGATGTTGCCGGAATTGCCGCTGGTGGAGATGCCGAGCAGCACGTCGCCACGACGGCCGACCGCTTCCACGTAGCGGGAGAAGACATAGTCATAGCCAAAGTCGTTGGAGACGCAGGAGAGGTGGCTGGGATCGGAAATGGCGATGCCGGCATAACCGGGACGGTTCTCGCGATAGCGGCCGGTCAGCTCTTCGGCAAAGTGCATGGCGTCGCAGTGAGAGCCGCCGTTGCCGCAGGAGAGCACCTTGCCCTCTTCCTTGAAAGAGTCAGCCAGCAGTTTGGCGGCCGCCTCTATGTTCTTCAGATTTTGCTCATCGGCCAGAAAGGCCTGGAGCACGCCGGCAGCTTCGGTCAATTCATTGCGGATAAGTTCTTGGTACATGGCGTCTGATGTCTCTTTGTATCGTCCAACATAGGGTTTTGCATTGTCGCACAAGCCAATCCAATCGTCGCCCCCCCGCCCGCCAAGATGCGGCCCCGGTACGTTAGGCCGATCACGGTGTCAAGGTAACGAGCTTGTAAACATCTTGATAATTTTGTGCACATGAATTACAACAGGGGCCACATCCAACAGGTCAGACCTCTGGATCAGTTAACCCACGTTTCCCCAACTTCGGCAACTCATGCAAGGAGCGAAAAATGACGACGACCCTCACTCTGTTCGGGGTGATCCTGGTGATCGGCGCCATGGCTTACCGCCGGGCGTCACTGTTCACCTCCACGCTTGCCACGGCCGCCGCCCTGGTCGCCGGCGCCCTCTATGGCCATGTGCCCCTGCTGGTGTGGGTGCTGTTCGCGGTGATCGCCATCCCGCTCAACCTGGTGGAGTTTCGTCGCAACCAGCTGACCAAACCCCTGTTCAAGATCTACAAGTCCATCATGCCGGAGATGTCCCGCACCGAGAAGGAAGCCATAGAGGCGGGTACCACCTGGTGGGAAGCGGATCTCTTTGCCGGCAACCCGAACTGGAAGAAACTGCACGCCATTCCGGTCAGCGTTCTGTCAGCCGAAGAGCAGGCCTTCATGGACGGCCCGGTTGAAGACGTGTGCCGCATGGTCAACGACTGGGAAGTGACCCATGAGCGGGCCGACCTCTCCCCCGAGGTGTGGCAGTACCTGAAGGACCACAAGTTCTTCGCCATGATCATCAAGAAGAAGTACGGTGGCCTGGAGTTCTCCGCCTACGCCCAGTCCTGCGTGCTGCAAAAACTGTGCGGCGCCAGCGCAGTGCTCGCCTCCACCGTCGGCGTGCCCAACTCCTTGGGCCCGGGCGAGCTGCTGCAACACTACGGCACCGAAGAGCAGAAAGACCACTACCTGCCGCGCCTGGCCGTCGGCAAGGAGATCCCCTGCTTCGCCCTGACCAGCCCGGAAGCGGGCTCGGATGCGGGCTCCATTCCCGACTTCGGCATTGTCTGCAAAGGTGAATGGGAAGGGGAAGAGGTGCTCGGCATGCGCCTGACCTGGAACAAGCGCTACATCACCTTGGCCCCTATCGCGACTGTGCTGGGGCTGGCCTTCAAGCTGCGCGACCCGGATCACCTGCTGGGTGAGGAAGAGGAGCTTGGCATCACCTGTGCCCTGATCCCCACCGACATCAAGGGCGTCGAGATAGGCCGCCGTCACTTCCCCCTCAACGTGCCGTTCCAGAACGGGCCGACCAAGGGTAACGATGTGTTCGTGCCGCTGGACTTCATCATCGGCGGCCCGGCCATGGCCGGTCAGGGCTGGCGCATGCTGGTCGAATGCCTCTCGGTCGGTCGCGGCATCACCCTGCCCTCCAACAGCACGGGCGGCGTCAAGATGCTGGCCCTGGCCACCGGCGCCTACAGCCGCATCCGTCGCCAATTCAAGTTGCCCATCGGCAAGATGGAAGGCATCGAAGAGCCGCTGGCGCGCCTGGGCGGCAACGCCTACATCATGGGTGCCGCCGCCAAGCTGACGGTGACCGGCATCGATCTGGGCGAGAAGCCGTCCGTCATCTCCGCCATCGTCAAGTACCACCTCACCGACCGTGCCCAGAAGTGCATCATAGATGCCATGGACATCCACGGCGGCAAGGCCATCTGCATGGGCCCGAACAACTATCTGGCCCGTGGCTATCAGGGTGCGCCCATAGCCGTCACGGTAGAAGGCGCCAACATCCTGACCCGCAGCATGATCATCTACGGTCAGGGTGCCATCCGCTGCCATCCCTACGTGCTGCCGGAGATGCTGGCCGCCAGCCATCCGGATCAGGAAGTGGCCCTCAAGCAGTTCGACAAGGCGGTGTTCAGCCACGTCGGCTTCGCCATCAGCAACCTGGTGCGCAGCTTCTGGCTGGGCCTGACCGGCGCCCGCTTCGCGTCCGCCCCCTACAGGGATCAGACCAAGGGCTACTACCAGCAGCTCTCGCGCCTCAGTGCCAACCTGGCCTTCCTGTCCGACATGGCCATGGGCACCCTGGGTGGCGAGCTCAAGCGCAAGGAGCGGGTCTCCGCCCGCCTCGGCGACGTGCTGAGCCAGCTCTATCTGGCCTCCAGCGCCCTCAAGCGCTATCAGGATGAGGGACGCCAGCAGGCCGACCTGCCGCTGCTGCACTGGGCACTGCAAGACGCCATGTTCAAGGCACAAGAAGCCATCGACGAGTTGCTGCGCAACTTCCCGAATCGCTGGATTGGCCTGGCCCTGCGCGTCATAGTGCTGCCGCTGGGTCGCGACATGAAGCGTCCCTCCGACAAGCTGGACAGCCAGGTTGCCCGTCTGCTGCAGACCCCGAGCGCCACCCGCGACCGTCTGGCCGAAGGGCAGTACCTCACCCGCGAAGAGGGCAACCCCTTCGGATTGCTGGAGCAGGCCCTCGATGACGTGCTGACCGCCGAGCCGCTGTTTGACAAGGTGTGCAAGGCAGAGGGCCGCAAGCGTCCCTTCACCCAGCTGGACAAGGTGGCAGACGCCGGCCTGGCCCTTGGCGTCATCAACCAGACCGAGGCCGACTTGCTGCGCTGTGCCGAAGAGAGCCGCCTGCGCACCATCAACGTCGATGACTTCGACCCCATCGATCTGGTGGCCAACAAGGCGCTGTTTGAAGCGTCCGCCTATCACAGGGCAGCTTGATGCCATGAATGCCAAAACGCCTCCCTCGTGGAGGCGTTTTTCATGCTGGCATCTGCCCGGCAACCCCGGATGGAGAAAGAGCAACCAGCTGGATCATATTTTGGATATCAATCCGTTTCCTAACTTGAATGAAGCGGTTAAGGTAAGCACAGGATCACACACAGGATTGCGTAATGGATGATCAAATCCTGATAATTGACGATGAAGACCTGCCCCAAACAGCACCGCGACCCGCCGGCTGGAAGGTGATGATAGTGGACGATGAACCCGAGGTGCATCGCATCACCAAGATTACCCTGAGCAAGTTTGAATTCGACGGCAAGCCCATCGATTTTCTGCACGCCTATTCCGCCGCAGAAGCCAAGGCCCTGCTCGCCGTCACCCCGGATGTCGCCCTGCTGCTGCTCGATGTGGTCATGGAAGCCGATCACGCCGGTCTGGAGGTGGTCAAGTTCGTGCGCGACGAGCTGCAAAACAAGATGGTGCGCATAGTGCTGCGGACCGGCCAACCCGGTCAGGCCCCGGAAGATGACGTCGTCACCAACTACGACATCAACGACTACAAGGACAAGACGGAGCTCACCTCCCAGAAGCTGCGCACCCTGCTGCGCGCCAGCCTGCGCTCCTACCGTGACATTCGCACCCTGGAGAGCAATCGCCAGGGGCTGGAAAAGGTCATCGAGGCCTCCAAGGGGATCTTCGAGCAACGGGCACTGCGCCAGTTCGTCGAAGGGGCCCAGACCCAGCTCAGCGCCCTGCTCAACCTGGAAGAGTCCCAGATCTATGATGTGAAGCATCTGGCCTACGAGGTGCGGGACCAGGTGCTGGAACCCCTGCTCAGCGAGGGCCCGGCCCTGCGCCTCAGTGAGGCGCCAGCCATACTGCGCTGCGCCATGGACAAGGGCGCCAACGTCTACGATGGCAACCAGATGGTGCTCTATTGCCAGAACCCCCGTCACCACCTGCTGTTCCACATCGAGACCACTCGCCCCCTCAGCCAGATGGATACCGGCCTGCTGAGCCTGTTCACCGAGAACATCATAGTGGCGCTGGAGAACATCCGGCTCAACGAGGTCATCGGCGACAACCAGCGCGAGATCATCTACCGCATCGGCGAACTGGTGGAGAGTCGCTCCAAGGAGTCCGGCCTGCACGTCAAGCGGGTGGCGCTCTACACCGAGCTGTTCTGCCAGTTGCTCGACATGAACGAAGACAGGTGCGAGCTCATCAAACGCGCCTCTCCCCTGCACGACATCGGCAAGGTGGGGATCCCGGATGCCATACTGCACAAGCCGGGCAAGCTCACCCCGGATGAGTGGGAGATCATGAAGACCCACGCCCAGCTGGGGCAGGACATGCTCTCCGGCAGCGATCTCGCGCTGTTCCAGATAGGGGCCACCATAGCTGGCAACCATCACGAGAAGTGGAACGGCACCGGCTACCCCCGCGGACTTAAAGGGGATGCCATCCCATTGGAGGGGCGCATAGTCGCGCTGGCGGACGTGTTCGATGCCCTGGGGTCGGATCGCTGCTATAAGCAGGCCTGGCCACTGGACCAGGTGCTGGCGCTGATCAGAGCAGAGAAGGGAGAGCACTTCGATCCCCTGCTGGTGGATCTGATGCTGGCCAACCTGGAGAAGTTCCTCGAGATCCGCGAACAGTACAAGGACATCTATATCGGCGCCCACTGAGATAGGGGTGTCCAGCGAGCAGCCACCTCGCCATCATGAAGAAGCCGCCCATCGGGCGGCTTCTTTGCATTGAGCGTGGGCTACTGCTCCGGCAGATTGAGATCCAGCTTGGGCGCCTGCGCCGCCGGGGCCGCAGCCTCGCTTTGTGCCTTCTGGGCCGCCATCGCCTTGTGCAGGGTGCGGCGTTTTTGCAGCAGGATGAAGCCACCCGCCCCCAGCAGGAGCAGCAGCAGGCCGCCGCCTCCCAGGGCCCAGGGCAACCAGACCGGGCTCTCCCGCTCCTCAAACTTGGCCTTGGTCGGTACCGCCGCCGAAGTGGGAGATGCCGCTGAAGGGGTGGGCGCCGGTGGCGGCAGTATGGTGAACGACTTGACCGGCAGTTGCAGTTGCACCTCGCGGCCGAGCCGGGTGGTGCCAAACAGGGTCGCCTCCACCCTGTACTGACCCGCCGCCTTGAGGGCGGAGAGATCGACCCCAAGGCGGGGCTCGGTTGCCACTGCATTGAAGGCCATGCTGACCCCTGCGCTGTCGATGGCCTTGCCCTGGATCACCACTGAGGCCGGATCCAGCTCGTCGGCATCGATGAGCAAGGAGAGCCTGGCCCCAATGTCGCCGGAAGGGGCATCCAGGGTGTAGCTCAGCGGCCAGGGGAAGAGCAGCACTTGCTGGGACTGGGCACGGGAGAACACCTGATTGCCGCTGCTGTAGAGGGCGCGATACTTGCCTGCCGGCACATCCAGCACCGCCTCGGCGGTCAGGACGCCATCCCCGGGCACCTCGTCGAGCCCCTTGCCATCATCCAGATAATGTCCAAGGGTCTCCTCGACGATGGGCTCCCCACTCTGGGCGGCGTCGTTGAACTGTTGCAGCTTCACCGTCATGCCGAGATCGGAGAGGTAGTAGCCCGCCCCCGGCGCCGCTCCATCGATCAGCAACCTGGACTGCAGCTTGACCCGCTCTCCCTGATAGAGGCGGGCCGGCAGCGGTTCGCTCTCGAGCCGGATGTCGGTGAGCAGGCGCACCCTGTTGTCGGGGTCCACCTCGCCGATGGCCTGCCAGGGGCCCGGCATGGGATTGCGCACAGTGATGAGATCCTGATCCTGCTGCGTCAGCCAGCCCACATCCGGCGGCGTGACCTTGCCCACATAGAGCTTGCTGCCATCCGGCCGCACCAGGATCACCGACGGCGTGCCCGGCTTGCGCTTGATGATGAAGGTGATCTCCTTGACCCCGTAATCGATGCGAAAGCGGTTGTCGAGCAGTGGAATGTCAGAGGGGGCAAACACCTCGTTGGCCATGCCGGAGAGGGTGGTCAGCAGCAGCAGGCCCCCCCAGAGCGAGCTCATTGCCGCCACAGGCAGGCTCCCCCTTTCTTCTGCACCAGATCCAGCCTGGCCTCATGGACGGCGACCACCTCGTCGCTGGCGCGCACCACCCTGAGGGGGGCGCGGTTGCTCTCCAGCCGACGGATCCCGGTATCCTGGTTGCTGTCATTCTCGTTGCTCTCGCTGGCCAGATTGAGCTTGGTCTGGCCACCCGTCATCAGCAGGTAGACGTCCGCCAGGATCTCCGCATCGAGCAAGGCCCCGTGTAGGGTACGGTGGGAGTTGTCAATGCCGTAGCGATCGCACAGCACATCCAGGTTGTTGCGCTTGCCGGGGAAAAGATCCCGCGCCATCGCCAGGGTATCCGTGATGCCGCAGATGTCCGCCGTCTTGAAACCGAGGCCGAGCTTGCTGAACTCATAGTCCATGAAGCTCACGTCAAAGGGAGCGTTGTGGGCGATGATCTCTGCGCCGCGGATGAAGGCGATGAAGTCGTCGGCTATCTGGCTAAAGGAAGGCTTGTCCGCCAGGAAGGCATCGGTGATGCCGTGCACGGCGATGGCCTCGGG
Source organism: Aeromonas rivipollensis (assembly GCF_010974825.1). Classification (GTDB taxonomy): domain Bacteria; phylum Pseudomonadota; class Gammaproteobacteria; order Enterobacterales; family Aeromonadaceae; genus Aeromonas; species Aeromonas rivipollensis. Next base: position 48,077 of record NZ_JAAILA010000045.1, read on the forward strand.
GTCCACCAGCCGATCCGGCTTGATGTAGACATGGAAATGATTGCCCGTCAGTTTGCGGTTGATCACCTCCACACAGCCGATCTCGATGATGCGGTGACCCTGATAGATGGGGCCGCCTGCCGTGTTCATACCTGTGGTTTCAGTATCCAGAATGATCTGGCGATTCAGTTGGGGTGTGCTCATGATCGAATCCATGTCAAACTTCGGTTTTATTCGCTAGTTTACCCCAAGACACATGCTAAAAAAGATTGATTTGTATACGGATGGTTCCTGCCTCGGCAATCCGGGCCCCGGCGGCTATGGCGCCGTCATGGTCTATGGCAAGCACCGCAAGGAGTTGGCAGGGGGCTATCGGCTGACCACCAACAACCGGATGGAGCTGATGGCCGCCATCATGGGACTGCGCACCCTGAACGAACCCTGCCAGGTTCGCCTGACCACCGACAGCCAGTATGTGCGCCAGGGGATCACCCAGTGGATCATCGGCTGGAAGAAGAAAGGGTGGATGACCGCCAGTCGCCAACCGGTCAAGAACGTCGATCTCTGGCAGGCGCTGGATGCGGAAGTGGCGCGCCACCAGATCGAATGGCTCTGGGTCAAGGGTCACTCCGGTCACCCCGAGAACGAACGCTGCGACGTGCTGGCCCGGGATGCCGCCAGCGGCAAGCAGCTCGCCGAAGACACGGGCTACCAGCCCTGATATGCCATACAGGCATTAATGAAGAGAACAGTAAGCGGTCTGCCGGGACAGTCACCAGCCCTGACGCGCCATGCCAGGCGCCGCCATCGACTCCGGCAGGCGCCAGCGACGGCGCACCGGAGTGACGGGGAAACGCCGCTTGCGGGCGGCTATCACATAGACAGAGGCAAAGGCTCTGCAGTAATCCCGCCCCAGGCTCTCCCGCCACCAGCCGATCCGGCTCTGCTTCCCCATGAAGGAGAAGCCGAAGCGATCGTCAAACATCACCTCGCACCCCAGCAGTTGCAACCAGTCGGTCACCCGGGCCGGGGTGAACATGCGCGCCGACCAGGGCAGGTGCTGTCGCATGAAAGGCAGGTAATGACCCAGGCCGACCAGGCTGGTGGGGTTGTAGCCACTGACGATGAGCCAGCCGTCATCGGTCAGCACTCGCTCAGCCTCGCGCAGCACCTGGTGCGGATCCGGTGAAAAGTCGAGGCAGTGGGCGAGCAGGCAGGCATCCACGCTGGCGGTACGGATCGGCAAGGCAAGGGGATCGCCCTTGATATCCAGCAGACGCCCGCCGGGGGCGACACCCAGCTGGTGGCGAATGGTGGAACTGCCGCAGGAGAGCTCGGCGCTCAGGGCGCCAATTTTCAGCAGATGGTAGCCAAACAGATGAGGGCACCAGTTGTCGAGCCGCTCCTGGATCTCGGCCGCCACCCAGTCACCCATGGGCAGTGCCGACCAGCTGGTCGGGATCGCGATCTGTTGTTCAGTACGTGCCAGCTGCATAATGGGACCAATCCGGGGTGCGAATGCCATCTTGTTATATAAGATCCCTTCCACAAAGAGAACACAAAGAGAAGCCGACCCATGTATAGCGTCATCACAGTTCCCGCCTTCAGCGACAACTACATCTGGTTGATCCGACACGAAAACCACTGCCTGGTCGTGGATCCGGGCGAGGCAACCCCCGTGCTGGAGCGGCTCGAGACGCTCGGGCTTGAGCTCGACGCCATCCTGCTGACCCACCATCATCGCGACCATGTGGGCGGCGTCACGGATCTGCTCCATCATTTCCCTCATGCCCGCCTCTATGGCCCCAAACATGACCCCATGCCGGATCATCACGGCCAGTGGCTCGATGACGGCGATCAGATCAACTGGCACGGACTGAGCCTGGATGTCCTCCACATCCCCGGTCATACCCTGGGCCACATCGCCTATCACGGCCATGGCATGCTGTTTTGTGGTGATACCCTCTTCAGTGCCGGCTGTGGCCGCCTGTTCGAGGGCAGCCCCGCCCAGATGTACGGATCCCTGCAGCGGCTCGCGGCCCTGCCCGATGACACCCTCCTCTATTGTGCCCATGAATACACCCTCTCCAACCTGCGTTTCGCCCACGCGGTCGAGCCGGACAACCTGGCGATCCAGCGGCGGATCGGGGTGATCAGCAAGCTGCGTCAGCAGGGCTTGCCGAGTCTACCCTCACGCCTGGGGGATGAGCGGCATTTCAATGTTTTTCTGCGCTGCAATGAGGACTCAGTGAAATTTTCTGCTGAGAAATACGCCCTTAAATGCTTGGAAAATCCAGAGGATACCTTCACCGTACTGAGGGGCTGGAAGGACGTTTTTTGAACAAACCTTGATCAGGGGGCCATTGCCCCTTATGATGCGAGCTGTTTTTCAAGAGATGACCTGAGCGAGATGAAGCTACGAACGGCCTTATTGGCGGCGCTGTTTCTCAGCGGCTGTCAAAACCTGAGCCATCAGGATGACCGGGCGGTAACGGCAATCGAGCCGATCAAATCCCCCCAAGTCAGCAAGAAAACATACAAAAAACATTCAGCGCGCTTCCTGTTCGGCGATGAACAGATTGAAGAACTGGATGACACGGATAACCTGTGGGTGCGTATCAGCGATGATATGCAGCTGGACTCGCACGAAAATGCCCGTGTCCGCCAGCAGCGTGATTGGTTACTGCGTAATGATAAGCATATGGCGACCATTGCCAGCCGGGCTGAGCCCTACCTGTATCTGATGGTAGAGGAAATCGAACGGCGTGAGCTGCCAATGGAGCTTATTACCATCCCCATGATCGAGAGCATGTTCGATCCCAATGCCCGCTCCCGCAGCAATGCGGTGGGTCTTTGGCAGTTCGTTCCGGCTACCGGCAAGAACTTCGGCCTGCGCCACGACAACTGGTATGACGGCCGCCGCGATGTATTGGCGTCCACCAATGCCGCACTGGACTACCTGGAGTACCTGAACCGTTTCTTCGACGGTGACTGGCTGCAGACGCTGGCCGCTTACAATGCCGGTGAAGGCCGGGTACGCAACGCCATCATCCGCAATCAGAAGGCCGGCCGACCGACCGATTACTGGTCGCTGGACCTGCCCCGTGAAACCCGGATGTATGTGCCCAAGATCCTGGCCATGGCCGACATGATCCGCAATGCGGACAAATACAATGTCACCCTGCCGGTGCTGGCCAACAAGCCGCAGTTGCGGACCATCAACACAGGTGGCCAGATCGATCTGAACGTGGCGGCGCAGCTGGCAGGCGTCTCCGCTTCCCAGCTCAAGGCCCTCAATCCCGCACTCAAGCGTGGCATGACCTCGCCGCGGGGCCCCTACAACCTGTTGGTACCCATCGAGTACGCCGACACCCTGGAGCTGGCCCTGGCCGATCTGCCCCAGCGTGAACGTAGCCGTGGTGTGCGCTCCTATCAGGTCACCAGCGGCGATACCCTCTCCCGCATCGCCCAGAATCACGGGGTGAGCGTGCAGCAGCTCAAGCTGGCCAACAATTTGCGCGGCAACAATCTGCGCCGTGGCCAGAGCCTGATCATCCCCAACGGGGGACGCGCAAGCCAGGCCGTTCAGAGCAAGCCGCAGCAACTGGCCAGCCGCAGTGGCAGCAAGATCCAGTATCAGGTGCGTTCGGGCGACAATCTGTGGAGCATCAGCCAGGCCCACGGGGTGACCCACGCCGATCTGGCCAAGTGGAACGGTTTGAGCGCCAAGTCAGCCCTGAAACCGGGTATGAAGCTGGTGGTCTGGCCCAAGCAGGGCAAGGGCAGCAACAAATCCATGGTCTATCAGGTGCGTCGCGGGGATTCCCTCTCCTCCATCGCCGCCCGCTTCCAGGTCGCCGTCAACGACGTGATGCGCTGGAATCAGCTCGGCAAGACCGACTACCTCAAGCCGGGGCAGGAGCTGACCCTGTTCGTGAAGAACAACAGCTGATTGCTTATCACCGCATAAAAAAATGGCTATGTCCCAATTACG
>NZ_JAAILA010000046.1 GCF_010974825.1 Aeromonas rivipollensis
ATTGGGATCAGTTATTTAGCTGACTGTCAATAAAGCAATCTGCAACCATGTCTTTTAACCCTTCCATCAATTTTGTTTTTTTGTGCATGACGGACGTTAAGCGTTCAATGTGCCTCATTGATTTCCCTGGACGGCACAGAGAGAATTTATCAGCAATATCCTTGAGTCCTGACTGTCGAGCTTTAATCGGGGATAGGTGCGACAAGTTGTGCTGGATAATTGCGCAGTAATCCTTGATGGTTTTGATCTGCCGGGACACTTCTGTTATCTGAGCGATGTCTTCCGAGAGCCAGCAATCAATATTTTCCGCATTATTCAGCTTCATTTTGCTCTGTTCTGTAAATAAAGTGGAATCGGCGTCCCCTTTGACAAACCTGTAATGCAACGTGTTGTTATGTCTGTAAAGCACGACACAGGAGATCTGATCTTGTCGTTGATATTCAAAAATGACAAAACTACGTGCTTTAGAAAGATAGAAATCCAGAAAGGTTTTAGGCTTTTCTCTGACCATATACTGAGGGTCAATCCCATAAAAAACAGGAACCAGAACAAGAGATGAGGTTTTTCCTGCTCCGTTTGTCCCTGAGATGTTGCTATGACCCGTCAAGGATATTTCCGTCAATGAAGGAAACGCGCTCTGGTTGGTGATGATCCGCAGTAGTGCACTTTTCATAAAAATCGCCTGCAAAATATACATTAAATCAATATATATCAGATCAGTGCATATTGGTAGTGTCAAGGTTAAATAATAGGCAATTTTGTACTAGGTAGCGTTTTAATTTGATTATGGACTTTATGCTATACCGATAAATACACAGGAAATTTTTTTCACAAAAGTGTATGAATGTTGATAGAAGCAACAAGCTACCATCGAAGGGCGTTTCCAAAGATATTGGTATAACAGAGCATCGAACAGACTCAGTTGGAAAGGATCTCGCGTAGAAGCTCTATCATCTTCACGGATAACTCGCGTTTCCAACGATAAATTAGTTTGGGATTATGTAGGGTAACGTTGTTGTATCGTTATGTGATTTTACTCACTTAGCGCGGTGTACAGAACTACTGGATCAGATCAGTTTCAACTGACGTTCTGCCGTTGCACATTTTGCCCTGATGAGTTCGTTCATTGTTGTAAGACAGCCACTCATCCTGATCATTTTGCCGCGTCTCCAGCGTTTGATTAACTTGTTGCGAAAAGCCACCTGATAAAACTCGTTCAGGATCGCCTTATCAAACTGCTCGCAGATCCCATTCGTTTGCGGTGACATCGTTTTAGTTTTCGTGTGATCGATGCCACTACTAGAGTTGGTAATCATGACGCTCGAACTTGCAGAGTAGCACAGCCTATATCGATGTTAACTCTACACCTGACTCTGTCAATTTATGCGTATCAACATAGTGGCTGAAACGTGCTAATAAGAAGGTGAGTTTTGGATGAATGTACCTTTGACAAAATGGTCTGTTGGGTGCTGTATAAAAGTAGTCGATAAGCTCAGTTTTATTCGCTTTAAAATCCTTAAAAAAATAAACCTGAGTAATGACTGGCTGCTCAAAATCAGCTCTACAGGCATCTAATATGTTTACAGCCTGGTTATACTGAACCTCATCATAAGCGTATATCGCTGAACGATATTTACCACGCATTGAGTGGTTTGATGTGCTCGCGTGAGTATGTAAATGGATTTCGATCAAGGTTGATAAAGAAATAACAGTCGGATCAAAAACCACTTCAATGGCTTCGCTGAACTGAGCGTTGTCACCAATTGAGGCGATCCAACCTTGATTGACAGTAGCAATGCCAATAAGTGATGAAAATACGCCTTCGGTGCACCAGTGACAACCACCGCCTAAGCCGATTGTATTAAGGGTGGTTGTCGTATGCAAATTGCAAGTCTGTGTGGGCTGCTGCAAACTCATTGAGATGAGGGCAACTTCCAGTCTGGTCTGGGGAAGTGGCAGGTATAGCCATTTGGTCGGAGTTCCAAATAGTCCTGATGCATAGCCTCCGCTTCCCAAAAATCACTTGCAGGTTCGACTTCAGTCACTACTTTTCCAGGCCATAATCCCGAAGCATCCACGTCAGCAATGGTTTTTACTGCCTCAGCATGCTGTGCCTCAGAGGTATAATAAATGGCTGAGCGATAAGATGTGCCCTTGTCATTACCTTGTCTATTTACTGTACTAGGGTCATGAATCTGAAAGAAAAACTCTAAAATTTGTCGATAGCTGGTGATTTCATTATCGAACATTATTTCAATGCCTTCAGCATGGTTACCATGATTGCGGTAGGTAGCATTAGCCACTTCACCACCGGTATAACCTACTCGGGTTGAAGTGATACCGGGACGTTTGCGGATAAGATCCTGCATGCCCCAAAAGCAGCCACCGGCTAATACTGCGCGTTCAATTGCCATAATTAAATGTCCTCTACTTGGTCTAAATACTCTGCGTAACCTTTACTTGCCATTTCTTCCCTAGGAATAAAACGTAATGACGCTGAGTTAATACAATAACGTAGGCCACCCTGGTCTTTGGGACCGTCTGAAAATACATGGCCTAAGTGACTGTCGCCATGAGTTGAGCGCACTTCTGTGCGGGTCATGCCGTGCGACCTATCAGTGATTTCAATTACGTTGACAGAGTCTATCGCTTTGGTAAAGCTCGGCCAACCACACCCTGATTCATACTTGGCAGAAGACGCAAATAAAGGCTCACCTGACACGATATCCACGTAAATGCCGGGCTTGGTGTTCTTTAGCAATTCACCAGTCCCTGGACGCTCTGTACCATTTTCTTGCGTCACCCGATACTGCTCCTTAGTCAGAGCAGAAATCGCATTCATAGATTTTTGATAGGTATTCATAAATGTCCTCTTATAGAGTAAAGCCATGTGCCTTTCAGATTATAAGAGACCTTCTGTTTACAGAATTTATTTCACTTAGGCCGTTAACCCGAAAAAATGATCTGATCCAGTAGTTCTGTACACCGCGCTAAGTGAGTAAAATCACATAACGAGGTGCCTATGACAGCTAAAAAGAACTGCAAGACCTATACCGCAGAATTTAAGGCCCTCTAACTTATAGTTGTTTCGGATGCGGCTTATTTGTTTTTGTGCTCCAGTGCTGTAAGTGATGTGCCTACGATAAATATAGACACGACAAACAAGCCTAAATCTTTTAGCAAAAACTGGCCAGGAACCACAGAGATCGCAGGAAACCCAAGAGATGCCTCAAAAACACCGGGTGTAGTCAGCATGAACGACAATGTCGTAAAAAAGAGTCCGGTTGAAAGTACACCGCCCAAGATTGCGAGCTTAGGGGAGAAAACTCGTGCAGCGATTAACAGGCCAACTGAAATTTCAAGCACACCCAGAAAATTTGAGAATCCTTGAATGCTGAGGAAACTATACATCCATGAAAGCAGAGGGCTATTACTAACAAAACCATGTATACCGTTTGCTTCGTAGCTAGTGAATTTCATACCACCAAACCACAAATATATTATCGTCATGGCAACGTAGATGCCACCTATACCAAACTTAGTGACTTTTGCACCGAGATTATTACTAAGGATATTGGTAGTCTGGACACCATTTTCAATTTCGGGAATAGTCATCTTATATCTCCAATTATTTTTAGCCATGTGGACTCACTCTATGTAGCCCACTAAAATGATATGACTCTTGAGAAAAACTATATGTTTACTCGAGTCGAACCTAACTTAGGTAATTGCTGTAGTTGAGCACCAATGGATTAGACATCAATGCCTAGTGGTTGAACGGCCGGGAAGTCGACCTCGGTCTGTGTCACTTCGTTAACGTAGTTAGTGAAAGTGTTCAGGGCAACAGCCAACAGAATATCCACTACATGTGCATCACTGTAGCCAGCGTTCAGCACCGCTTGGACCTGGTCATTGCTGACTTGCCCGCGCTGGCGGACTACGGCGGCAGCAAAACGCACGGCTGCGTCGGCCTTAGGGTCATTTGATGCACCGCTGCGGTTGGCAGTGAGTTCAGCATCATCAAGCTTGGCCACCTTACGGCCTAGGAAGGAATGGCCAGCAAGGCAATAATCGCAGCCGTTGATCTCAGCGACGGCTAGGGCAATACGCTCAAGAGTCGCTGTACCCAAGCCGCCCTGTGCTGATGCTGCGCTCAATTGCAGGTAGCCAGTCAGCGCAGCAGGGCTGTTGGCAACGACGCGGAACATGTTAGGAACGCGGCCCAGTTGTTTTTCCACAGCCTTGAGTGAGGTATGGGTAGCAGTAGGCGCGGCGTCGATTGTGGTAGGGGTGTTCAAACGTGACATAAATTTCTCCTAGTGATTTGAAAGACAGCACGCTGTATTGGCGTGGAATAAATTGTATTTAAGAAGGTTCTGCTTGATAATCCGTTGCTATCAGACAGCTCATCTTCACGTCTTGCGCAGTCGCCATTTCAGTGCCACTACACACCTTCGTTGACGTCACGCCGTCCTGATTTCTAAGGAGGTCTTCGAGACTCCAAAAACACCCTCCGGCAACGATCACATTATTTATTTTTCATAAAGCCTCCTTGGTTTTTATCTATTTACTAATGGAACTGAATTTACAGCATGTAAAATAGATATAACATGCTCAATAGTTCGTATAATGTGACTTATTAGACAGTTTACGTAGGGGCTATGTCAGGGTGAGAGCGTGAACATTTTGTTAAATTTCACCCAGTTTTTTGAGACCCGCATTGAGTACCGTTTCCAGATATTCACTGCTCATTCCTGCGATTTTTTGCTTCCGTCTTACGCTCGCCTTGCGTGAAGTCTCGGCCCTGAGCATGTTCAGCCCCATGTGCCGGATGCACGCCAAAATCTCTGCGGCATCACCGCGATAAATCGGGCAATCATCCACGCCCATCGTGACGTCCAGCACCCAGTGCAGGCTATTTTCGATGGCCCAGTGCCCACGCACCGCTCGCGCAAACTCATCCTGCACCAACGCTTTGGAACTGATGAAATAACGCTGCTCTATGGTAATTTTTTGCATATTTTCAACGCGATAGGAGATGGCCACGCCAATGCTGTGCAACTGTTTCCAATGAGGAAACTGGGCGGCCAACTCGCCCGCCGCCATGACATGGTACTCACGACCATCGATGCGGCCATGAGCCTTCTCAAGCGTCATCGTCTCTGCGCATAACGGGGTGGCCGCCAGCGGGGCGAGGGCCTGTCGAACCGCCTCGAACAACTTGGGTTGGTTGCCTTTGACGGCCAATAAGTAATCGCCACCTTGCTGAAGGATGGTCTCGGCGATCTCGGTCTGGCACCCCATCGCATCGATGGATACCAGGCAGCCTTTGATGTCGAGCAGCGCCAGCAACTCGGGAATAGCGGTAATTTCATTGGACTTGGCGTCGGTTTTTATCTGTCCGAGCACCAGCTTATTGGCGGCGGCATAGGCACTGACCATGTGAATGGTCGACGTTCGATCCTCACGGTCATAGGAACTGCGCAGGGTTTTGCCATCGATAGCGACCAGGGCGCCATCGGTGTGCTGGTTAATGGCTTGAGTCCACCGCACAAAGGCGGCCTGAAACGGCTCTGGTTTGATGCCGGAGATGATCCTGGCAATGGTGTCATGGACAGGAATGCCGTTTTTAAACAGTCCCTTGGATTGAAACCAGGGAAGATGAACCTCGCCGAAATCCTCAATATCTTCCCAGCCCTCAGCCCCGCCGATCACGGCACAGACGGTGAGAAACAGGACATCGTAGAAGGGATAATAAATCTTGGCATGCTGGCGAGGGTCGTGAATATTGTCGAAGAACTGAGCGAAAACGGCATCAATAGACATGAGAGCACTCCTGAAAAGGAGCATGAGATCACAGCCGGATCACCAGGTCAAATTTCAGGGTGAGGATGTGAGCAAATTGTTAACTATGGAAATCATGGAAATTATCATTTTTTGGATTTCATGCGCATTTTTTGAGCTGAAATGACGTGCAGTGACGATTAAAAAGTGTGAAGGCGATCCTGACTATAAAGTTAACTGCATATCACAGGCCTATAAGTATTTGTTTTGTAGGCAAAAAACTATTTTTAATTTTTAACAAAATGTTCACGATCTCGCCCTGGATCTATGCTAAATAACTGATCCCAAT
>NZ_JAAILA010000047.1 GCF_010974825.1 Aeromonas rivipollensis
CGCGGGCTGCCCTTTTTGTCTGCGTTCGACCGTCGCCCTTGCTTCAGTCGGCGGCGTCTTCCCGCTCCAGCGCGCGGTTGACCAGGGGCTCAGGCAGGGGCTTGGTGACCTCCACCCCCAGCTCGCGAAAACGCTCGACCTGGGCGATCAGGTTGCCACGGCCGTTGACCAGCCGCCCCATCGCCTTGTCGTAGCTCTCCTGCGCCTTGTGCAGGCTGCCGCCCATCTGCTGCATCTCCTCCACGAAGAGCCGCAGCTTCTCGTAGAGGCGGCCGGCCCGCTCCGCTATCTGGCGCGAGTTCTGGTTCTGCCGCTCGTAGCGCCACAGGTTCTCTATGGTGCGCAGCGCCACCATCAGGTTGGTGGGGCTCACCAGCAGTATGTTGTGATCCAGCCCGTAACGTACCAGGGAGGGATCGGCCTCCAGGGCGGTGAGGAAGGCGGGCTCCACCGCCACGAACATCAGCACATAGTCCAGGGTGCGCACCCCGGGCAGCTGCTGGTAATCCTTGCGGCCCAGCTCGCGGATGTGGTTGCGCACCGAGGCAACGTGCTCCTTGAGCGCCACCGCCTTCTCCAGCTCGTCGTCCGCGTTGTACCAGCGCTCGTAGGCGGTCAGCGACACCTTGGCGTCTATGATGATGTCTTTGTCCTGCGGCAGGTGGACTATGACGTCGGGCTGATAGCGCTTGCCCTTGTCCACCTCGATATTGACCTGGGTGTGGTACTCGTGGCCCTCCCGCAGGCCGCACTCGGAGAGGATACGGGCCAGCACCACCTCACCCCAGTTGCCTTGCTGCTTGCTGTCCCCCTTGAGGGCCCGGGTCAGGGCCGCGGCCTCTTCGGTCATGCGGGCATTGAGCTCGGCGAGGCGCTCCAGCTCGAACTTGAGGCTGTGGCGCTGGGCCGTCTCCTGAGCGTGGGTCTCCCCCACCTGGCGACGGAAACCCTCGAGCTGCTCCTTGAGCGGTGTCAGCAGCAGATCCAGGCTGTTCTGGTTCAGTTCGCGGAAGTTACCTGAGTTTTGTTCGAAGATACGGTTGGCGAGGTTCTCGAACTGCTGGCTGAGGCGGGCCTCCGCCTGCTGTTGCAGTTGCAGCTTCTCGGCGCTGGCAATGCGCTCGCTGCGCAGTGTGGCTTCGGCATCCTTGAGGCGAGCGGTGAGCTTGAGCAGCAGGGCCTGCTGCTGCTCCAGCTTCTGCTGGCCCAGCATCTTCTCGTCCTGCAGCTCGTCGAACCTGTCCTGCAACGCCTGATGGCGCTCCTCGGTGAGCAGTGTCTCCTCCCGGGCCGTGCGACGCCCCGCCAGCCAGCCGAGGAGCAGGGCCAGCAGACCCGCCAGCAAGGCAGGCAGCCAGGTCATCATCGGGATCATCGCCGACTCCGCCGACACAGGAAGTGCTGGACATCAACGCGTGCGGCGATCATCGGCGGCTCCGCTGGCGCAGGAAGAGTTCGAGATAACGGTTGAGCAGCAGCCAGAACAGCACATAGATGAGGTAGGCGGCCAGCACCACCCACTTGTGACTGTTGACCCCGGTGTCGAGCTCGGTGAACTCGATCTCCTTGATGCGGCAGTAGGCCCACATCAGCAGGGGGAAGATATACAGCAGAGAAGCACGCCACAGAAATAACCACATGAGTTCATCAGATCCCGCAAAAAGACTCGCCTAGCTTACACAAGGGCAACCCGGCTTGCGATCCTGGCCGGCGCTATTCTCTGGCTTGCCGGCGGAAAACTGGATAAAATTAACCCCTAATAGGTATAGGGGTGAGCATGACTCATTTTTTCTGTCGCTGGCTGACGCACGCACTGGGGGGCTCCCGCAAACCGGACATGGTTTGCCACGAGGCGCGCCCGCCCTGGGCCATCGAAGAGTCGCAATTCCTCGCTCTGTGCCGCCGCTGCGGCGAGTGCTTCAAGGCCTGCCCCAACGGCCTGCTCAAACCCGCCGACCAGCCCGAATATGTCGGCACCCCCATAGCCGGCACCCCTGTGCTGGATCTCGCCTGCGGCCAGTGCAGCTACTGCGGCAGCTGCGCCAGAGCCTGTCCCACCGGGGCGCTGGACCTGCGGCTCGGCCGCCAGGTGCAGACCCGGGTCAGGATAGAGGCGAGCTGTCAGGCCCGTCAGGGCTTCTACTGCCTGCTGTGTGAGGATGCCTGCCCCCAGCAGGCGATCAAGGCCAGCAGCGAGGGGGTGAGCGTCAACATGGCGGCCTGCGACGGTTGCGGCGCCTGTGGCCTCGCCTGCCTGCACGGCGCCATCACCCTGATCCCCCAGCTCTGACGACTCCGGCATCCCGACGCACTCACATCCGTCCCCGGCATGCATGCCAGACAGCAAAAAGGGCCCCGAGGGGCCCTTTCAGCGTCATGACCCTCAGGCCATGGTCAGGATATTGTCCTGCTCGATGCCAAGCAGGTGGCACAGGCGGGTCGGATCCCGCACCGCATCCGCCAGGGTGTATTCCCCCAGCACCTCGAGGAAGGCGTTCATGGCGCGGCGCAGTATGCCCTGGATGCGGCAGCCGCCGGAGAGGCGGCAGTTCTCGCGCTTGCAGTCCACCGGGCAGAGCACGTGCTCCATGTCCATCACCACATCGCGCAGGTTGATGGAGACGGCTGAGCGGCCGAGACGGATGCCACCATGCTTGCCACGTACCGTTTCGATGTACCCCTTGATGCCGAGCTGATGCACTATCTTGACCACGTGGTTGCGGGAGATGGCGAAGGTGTCGGCCACTTCCGTGATGGTCGACAGGCGATCACCGGGCTGGATAGCCAGAAAGGTCAGGGTACGCAGGGCGTAGTCGGTAAATCGTGTCAGTTGCATGGTCGCACTTGCCTCTTACTACAAGCCAGAAATCAGGACGACAGCCAGTGGCCAGAGAGGTGAGACTGCACGTGCGCCCGCACAGGTGTCGCTTCTTCAGCCGGGTCGTGGAGTGACAAGGTTAAGAGCAGCTCTGGCGGGTGTCGACGAAGATGTACATAAATCGACACTTTCTTTGATTGATCGCAAACTTGCCGGCTCGGGGCGGGGTTTTGGCCATTTCCGGCGGCTAAATTCCATCGGCAGGCAGGGGGCCACAGTCCGGCTAGCGGGCCGGTTAGAGTCTGTCAGTGGGGATGTTTCAGCCAGGTTTTCAGGGCCTGGGAAGGGATGGAACTCTCGGAGGCGACCGCGAAGGCGCCCCAGTCCACCGCGCACTGCAGGGCATCCCCCATCGCCATGCCGCGGGCCAGACCGTGGATAAGGCCGCCAGCGAAGGCATCCCCCGCCCCCGTGGTGTCGACCACGGACACCGGCCGCGCCGCCACCCGCACCTGCTCCTCGCCGTGGATGGCAACGGCCCCCGCCTTGCCCTCGGTCAGCACCAGCCATTCGAGCTGCTCCCCTGCGAGCTCCCTGGCATGCCGCCAGGGATCGCCCACCTCGGCGAGATCGGCGCGGGAGGCCACCAGCACGTGGCAGGGGCGGCGGCTTTGCCCGCCCTTGGGATACTGTGCCACCACGAAGCTTCTGGCGAGCATCTGGCGCATGTAGCCGATGATGGCGGTGCCCGGATAGTTCACATAGAGGCAATCCACCCCCTCCAGCGGCAAGTCGCCTGGCAGATCCGGGCGGCGCGGACGCCTTAGAATGGTGCGCTCCCCGGTGGAGTCCACCAGCACCAGCAGCTCCCCCGTCTCGCCGCCAAAGCGCTCCACGTGGGAGCAGTCCAGCCCATGGCCCGTCGCCTGCTCCAGCAGCCAGTCGCCGGTCTCGTCCAGCCCGATGCGGGAGGCAATGATGACCTCATGCCCCGCCCACACCAGCCCTATGCCGGTGTTGGCGGCGCCGCCGCCGAGCCTGCGCCCCTGATCCACGTATTGCATCCGTGCCCCCGCGACCAGGGGTTCGGCCAGGGAGAGCACATGATCACAGTTGAGATTGGCAAGCAGCAGGATGCGGGACATGGGGACCTCGGCAGGGCGGGTCCGGCATCCAGCGACGCCGGACCGATGACGGAAGACGACTCAGTAGACGGGCAGCTCCACCCCGACCAGCAGTTCGTCGATGCGCGCCTGGGTCGGCTGCTGCATCACGTTCTGGATCATCTCCTTGGTGAGATGGGGGGAGAAGGAGCTGATGAAGTCATACATGTAGTTCTGCAGCAGTATGCTCTTGCTGAAGCAGAGCTGGGCCGGGCAGGGCTCGAACAGGTGCTCCAGGTTGATGGCCACCAGGCTGGGGGCATCGTGGTCGTTGGCCACCAGCGACGAGATGATGCCGATGCCAAAGCCCAGCTCCACGTAGCGCTTGATGACGCCCGCATCCATCACAGTCATGTAGTAGTTGGGGCTGAGGCCGGCTGCCTGGAACACCCTGTCCTGCACCTGACGCCCGGTGGCACCACTCTCGTAGCTGAGGATGGGGTACTGGCAGAGCTGCTCCAGGGTCGGTTTCTTCACCTTGGCCAGAGGGTGATCCTGCGGCACCACCAGCGACAGGGTCCAGAGGTAGGCGGGCAGCGCGATCAGCTCCTTGTCGAAGCCTATCTCGTGGGCCACGATGGAAAAATCCGAGTAACCCTTGCTGATCTGCTCCTTGGTGGCCGACATCACGGGGTGCAGGTGGAACGAGATCTTGGGGTACTTCTTGGTGAAATAGGTGACGCTTTTGGGCAGCAGGTAGCGGGCTATGGTGTGGGTGGTGTGGATGTTGAGGGTGCCCACTGTCGGGTCCAGGTACTCCCGGGAGATGGCCTTGATCTTGCTCTCTATGTTGAGCATGGCCTCGGCGCACTTGATGATCTCCTCCCCCACAGGGGTGATCCTGTGCAGGTGCTTGCCGCGACGCTCGAAGATGCGCACCCCCAGCTCGCTCTCCAGCAAGCCGATCTGCTTGCTCACCCCAGGCTGGCTGGTATAGAGCGCATCGGAAGCGACGGAGACGTTGAGATTGTGGTCCCGCACCGCGATCAGATACTTCAACTGCTGTAGTTTCAAGGTTGCACCCTCACAGGCTGGCGCGGCTGTCATCAGATGGACAAGGCCGCCACAAATGGCGGCCAGTGTACCATCCGAACTCGGCATATCACCGCTTGATCCTTCATTTTGCTACAAAATCTAGCATCTGCCGGGGGGATATGACAAACGGACGCTCAGCGCACTGCGGGGCCGACCGGCAGCATGCCGAGGAACTGCAGCAACCACTGCATCATGGTGGCCGAGTCCACTTCTCCCTCCAGGGAGGAGAGGCTGCTCTGGTAGTGCTCGTCGGGCAGCCGATCCCGCCGCCGCTCGATCAGCGCCCGGTTGTATTCCACCGAGAACTCCGGATGACCCTGGATGGCGACTATATGATCCCCCTGCAGGAACATGAAGTTCGGGCAAAAATCGTTGCCCGCCAGCAGGGTCGCCCCCGGTGGCAGCTGCTCCACCTGATCCTGGTGACTGGCCAGGATCCTGATGGTCTCCAGCCCGGGCTGCATCCAGGGTTTCGCCTCCTGCATGGGGTGAACTGAGACCCCGAGCCCCCAGCCCTTGGTGGACTTCACCACCTCTCCCCCCAGTGCCTGGGCGATCACCTGATGGCCGAAGCAGATACCGGCCAGCTTGACGTTGGCATCGTGGGCCCGCCGGATCCAGTCGCGCAGCGCCAGGATCCAGGGAATGTCGCTGTAGGCATCGTGGCGCGATCCTGTGATGAGCCAGGCATCGCACTCGTTCAAGTCGCTCGGCAGCTCCCCATCGAGCGCCGACCAGACCCTGTATTCCAGCGCCGGGGCCAGCGCCCGGAAGCCCTTGATAAACATCTCGGAGTAAACGGGGCCGAAACTCCCAACCAAGTCGGGGTCCAGCCGGTCACAATCGAGAATTCCCAGTCGCATCTGTTACTCCTTCACAGGGATAGCGGGACACGCCGGCGGACTCCTTCCGCCGGGCCATGCCAGGGCTAGCTGCTGCATGTTGATCATTTCATGGTCGGCATGGAGAACTCGGCGCCGGCCCGCAAGCTCTGGGGCCAGCGTGCTGTCACCGTCTTCATCCGGGTATAGAAGCGTACCCCGTCCGGCCCGTGCATGTTGAGCGGCCCGAAGATGGACCGCTTCCAGCCACCGAAGCTGTGAAACGCCATGGGCACGGGAATGGGGACGTTCACCCCTACCATACCGACCTGAACCCTTGTGGTGAAGTCCCTTGCGGTATCCCCGTCGCAGGTAAAGATGGCGGTGCCGTTGCCATACTCGTGTTCGTTGATGAGGCGCAGGGCCGTCTCGTAGTCCGGCGCCCGCACTATGGCGAGCACGGGGCCGAAGATCTCCTCCCGGTAGATGCGCATCTCGGGGCCGACCCGGTCGAACAGACTGCCGCCGATAAAGTAGCCCTCACCGTGGCTGACACCGCGACCATCGACCACCAGACTGGCGCCCTCTGCCACCCCCTGATCCACGTAGCCGCGCACCTTGGCCAGGTGCTCGCGACTGATGAGGGGGCCCATCTCGTTCTCCGGGATCGGACCAAGGCCGGGCCCGACCCGCAGTGCCTCCACCAGCGGCTTGAGCTTGGCCACCAGGGCATCGGCGGTGGCATCGCCCACCACCAGGGCCACCGAGATCGCCATGCAACGCTCGCCGGCCGCGCCATAGGCCGCCCCCATCAGGGCGGAGACCGCCTGATCGAGATCCGCATCCGGCATCACCAGCATGTGGTTCTTGGCACCGCCCAGGGCCTGCACCCGCTTGCCGTGAGCCGAGGCGGTGGCATAGATGTACTGGGCTATGGGGGTGGAGCCGACGAAGGACACCGCCTGTACACGCGGGTCGGTCAGCAGCACGTCCACCACCTCCTTGTCGCCGTTGACCACGTTCAGCACCCCGTCCGGCAGGCCCGCCTGCTTGAGCAGCTCGGCCATGCGCAGGGCCAGGGAGGGATCCTTCTCGGACGGCTTGAGGATGAAGCTGTTGCCGCAGGCCAGCGCCACCGGGAACATCCAGAGCGGCACCATGGCCGGGAAGTTGAACGGCGTGATGCCGGCGCACACCCCCACGGGCTGCATCATGGAGTGGCTGTCCACCCCCCGGCCCACGTTGAGGGAGTGTTCCCCCTTGAGCAGATGGGGAATGCCGCAGGCAAACTCCACCACTTCCAGCCCCCGGGTCAGCTCCCCCTGGGCGTCGGAGAAGACCTTGCCGTGCTCGCGGCTGATGAGGCGGGCCAGCTCGTCCCTGTGCTGCTCCATCAGCTCCTTGAAGCGGAACATCACCCGTGCCCGCACCAGCGGCGGGGTCTGGGACCAGTCGGCGAAGGCGCGCTCGGCGCTGGCGATGGCATCGAGGCACTCGGCGGCGGTGGAGAGGGCCACAGTGCCCTGCTGCTGGCCGGTGGCCGGATCGAAGATGGCGCCGAAACGCTCGCTGCGACTCTCTGTGGTTTCGCCGTCGATGAAGTTGTCGATCCTGTAACTCATAAATCCTCCGTGATGGGTCATTCGCGTCATCCTTGTGCGCGGCCGTGGGCATCAGGCACAGGAAGAGGGCGCCCGGCGGGCGCCATGCAACAAAGGGTAAGTATCAGTCCTGGGCCTGCAGGACATCCTGCAGCAGGGTGAAGAGGTCGTCGATCTCGCTGCGCTCGATGATGAGGGGTGGCGACAGGGCTATGATGTCGCCGGTCACCCGGATAAGCGCCCCCTTCTCGAAGCAGCGCACGAACACCTCGTAGGCCCGCTTGCCCGGCGCATCCGGCATGGATTCCAGCTCTATGCCCGCCACCAGGCCGTAGTTGCGCACATCCTTCACATGCTTGCAGCCCCTGAGGGAATGCGCCGCCTCCTCCCAATAGCCAGCCAGATCCGCGGCGCGATGGAGCAGGTTCTCGCTGCGGTAGATCTCGAGGGTCGCCAGACCCGCGGCGGCGGCCACAGGGTGACCCGAGTAGGTGTAGCCGTGGAACAGCTCGATGGCGCCCTTGCCGGCGGCCATCATGTCGTCATAGATGCCATTGCGCACCAGCACGGCGCCCATGGGGATGGCGCCGTTGGTGAGCCCCTTGGCGCAGGTGATAAGGTCGGGGATGACGTCGAACTCCTGGGCGGCAAAGGCGGAGCCCAGGCGGCCGAAGCCGGTGATCACCTCGTCGAAGATCAGCAGGATGCCGTGTTTGGTACAGATCTCCCTCAGCCGCTTGAGGTAGCCCTTGGGGGGCATGATGACGCCGGTACTGCCGGCGATGGGTTCGACGATGACGGCCGCTATGTTGCTGGCATCATGGAGGAAGACGATCTTCTCCAGCTCGTCGGCCAGGCTGAGATCTTCCTCGGGCAACCCCTTGGTGAAAGCATTTTTCCCTATGTTGAGGGTGTGGGGCAGGTGATCCACCCCCCCAAGCAGGGAGCCGAACCACTTGCGGTTGCCGGGAATGCCCCCCACCGAGATGCCACCGAAGCCGACCCCGTGATAGCCGCGCTCGCGACCTATGAGCCGGGTGCGGGTGCCCTGACCGCGGGCTCGCTGCCAGGCCAGCGCTATCTTGAGCGCCGTATCGACGGATTCCGAGCCTGAGTTGGTATAGAAGACGTGGCCGAAGCCCTTGGGGGCTATCTCCACCAGCTGGTTGGCCAGCTCGAACGGCAGAGGGTGGCCCATCTGGAACGTGGGGGCGAAATCGAGGTGGGAGATCTGCTGGGAGACCGCCTCGGCAATCTCGCGCCGACCATGGCCCGCGTTGCAACACCAGAGCCCGGCGGTGCCATCCAGTATCTTGCGGCCATCCTCTGAGTGATAATACATCCCCTCTGCCGACTTCAGGATGCGCGGCGCCGCCTTGAACTGCTGATTGGCGGTGAAGGGCATCCAGAAGGCGGACATGTCGGAAGGGGTATTGATGTCGCTAATCGGTTTCATGGTCACCTCATCCTTAAGGCGTTTAGTAACACTTGGCTGATGCCTATTAAATTAAACACCTGAATCCATAAAAAAGGGCCTTTCATCGCCCTGCTTGGTGTCACCCCCTCGGGGTGGTATAAGATATTTAACACAATTTTAATAATAGTAAACAGTCAAGGAGTGTCTATCGATGGATATCGGTCACCGCCTCAAGGCGGTTCGCACCAAGGCGGCCCTCTCCCAGCGCGAGCTGGCCAAGCGCTCCGGTGTGACCAACGGTTTTATCTCCCAGATCGAGAAAAATCAGGTGAGCCCCTCGGTCGCGTCGCTGCGCAAGGTGCTGGAAGGCATCCCCATGTCGCTCGCCAGCTTCTTCACCGATGAGACGGAGATGGATTCCGAGGTGATCTTCCGCGCGGACGACATGCCGGATCTCGGCACCCACCCCATCAGCTATCGACTGGTGGGCCACAGCCGTGCCAACCGTGCCATCGGCATGATGCAGGAGGTACTGCCCCCGGGCGCCGATACCGGCGACGACATGCTGAGCCACGAGGGGGAAGAGTGCGGCATCGTCATCCAGGGTCAGGTGGAGGTCACCGTCGGCGAGCAGGTACACCTGCTGGCGCCCGGTGATGGCTACTACTTCGACAGCCGCACCCCGCACCGTTTCCGCAACATAGGGGAGCAGGAGTGCGTGCTTATCTCGGCCAACACGCCAGCCAGCTTCTGATCCCCATGGGTGACCAGAGCCGCTCGCCCCTCCACGAAACGGCCCCGCTGCCTGGGTAAAGTCCGCCGCAGATCGGGGTCTGAACTCGGGCATTGGGCGGCAAGTGTTTAATGAATTGTTACAAGATGGATTTACAAGCGGCAGGATGTTTAGCATATTGATACGCGGAGACTATCTTTGCCGGTTCAAGGAGTGAACATGAGTGACCTGACCCTGGCCCAGTGGCAACACAAGGCCGCCCATCTGACCCTGCCCTCGCAAGCCTTTATCGACGGCAGCTACCGGGATGCCGTCAACGGCGCCACCTTCGATTGCATCAACCCGGCCAACGGCCAGCTGCTGACCAAGGTGGCCTCCTGCGACGCCGCCGACGCCGAGCTGGCGGTGCAGGCTGCCCGCGCCGCCTTCGATGACAAGCGCTGGAGCGGGCTCTCCCCGAAACAGCGCAAGCTAATCATGCAGCGCTTCGCCGAGCTGATGCGCCTCAACCAGGTGGAGCTGGCCCTGCTGGAGTCCCTGGACATGGGCAAGCCCATCGGCGATGCCATGGGCTATGACGCCCCCGCCGCCGCCAACTGCATCGCCTGGAACGCCGAGGCCATCGACAAGATCTACGATCAGGTCGCCCCGGTGGAAGAGTCCGCCCTGGCGCTGGTGACCCGCGAGGCGCTCGGGGTGGTTGCCGCCATAGTGCCCTGGAACTTCCCCCTGGTGATGGCCTGCTGGAAGCTGGGTCCGGCGCTGGCCACCGGCAACTCCGTCATCCTCAAGCCGTCCGAAAAATCCCCCCTCACCGCCCTGCGCATCGCCGGTATCGCGAAAGAGGCGGGCATCCCGGACGGCGTGTTCAACGTGCTGCCGGGCTTTGGCCACACAGTGGGTGAGGCGCTGGCCATGCATATGGACGTGGACTGCATCACCTTCACCGGCTCCACCAGGATCGGCAAGCATCTGGTGCAGTGCTCCGGGAAATCAAATCTGAAACGCGCCTTTATGGAGTGCGGCGGCAAGAGCCCCAACATAGTGCTGGCGGACGCGCCTGATCTGGACGCCGCCGCCAGGAGTGCCGTGGGCGCCATCTTCTACAACCAGGGCGAGGTGTGCACCGCCGCCTCCCGCCTGCTGGTGCAAAACAGCATCAAGGCGCAATTCATGGAGCGACTGCTGGCCCATGCCCGCGAGTGGATCGCCGCCAACCCGCTGGATCCCGCCACCCGCATCGGCGCCATGGTGGACGGCATCCAGATGGAGCAGGTACTGAACTACATCGCCATCGGCCAGCAGGAGGGCGCCAAGCTGCTGCTGGGGGGCAAGCGCACCCACACAGAGAGCGGCGGCTTCTATATCGAGCCCACGATTTTTGACGAGGTGACGCCGCAAATGCGCATCTTCCGCGAGGAGATCTTCGGCCCTGTGCTGGCGGTGACCGGCTTCGACACGCTCGAAGAAGCTATCGCCCTTGGCAACGACACCGACTATGGCCTGGCGGCGGCGATCTGGACGGCGGATCTCAACAAGGCGGTCAAGGGCTCCCGCGCCCTGCGCGCCGGCACCGTCTTCGTCAACAACTGGGATGGGGGCGACATGACGATGCCGTTCGGCGGCTTCAAGCAGTCCGGCAACGGCCGCGACAAGTCATTGCACGCGCTGGAAAAGTACACAGAGCTGAAAAGCACCTGGATCCAGCTCGATTAGCGTCGAATATGACGAGATCAGACAACAAAGGGGGAGAAATCCCCCTTTTTCATTTTTACCCTTTCCTCAACGGCCTCAATCGATATAATCATCAAATAGACAAGCCCTTAAATATAAAGATAAAAATGCTGTTTTTTCTGGGAAGTGTACTGTTTCTGGTAGTGGGCCTGCCGCTGCTCTTCTTCATGCTGGGCGAGGGTGAGGCCTATGTGACCTGGGGTCCCTGGATCTCCGCCATCGCACTCATGCTGTGGCTGCTGATGGATGTAGAGAAGATCCGCCGTGGTGGCCGGCGCTGAGTCGATTCCATGCTGTAAAAATCTCGCCAAACGGCATTTATTAACTTCTTTCCCCCCAAAAGGATCGCTACACTGATTTTTTGCGATGTTTTCCAACATCCGACTCTCCAGTGAAGGTTATCCGCATGCAGCAACAGATCCAGCGCCAGGGCATCATCTATGCCCTGTGCGCCTATACCCTTTGGGGCCTGGCGCCCATCTACTTCAAGACCATTTCCGCCGTCCCAGCCGCCGAGATCCTGACCCACCGCATGATCTGGTCCTGCGCCCTGCTGATGGTGCTGACCCTGATCGGCCGCCAGTGGCACAAGGTGCAGGTCGTGCTGCGCCAACCCAAGGTGCTGCTCACCCTGGCCTTCACCTCCATCACAGTCGGCGGCAACTGGCTGCTGTTCATCTGGGCCATCAACAACGGCCACATGCTGGATGCCAGCCTGGGCTACTACATCAACCCCCTGTTCAACGTGCTGCTCGGCATGGTGTTTCTGAGCGAGAAGCTGCGTCGCCTGCAGTGGTGGGCGGTGGGACTGGCGGTGATAGGGGTCGCCGTCCAGCTCATCGCCTTCGGCTCCCTGCCCTGGATAGCCCTGGTGCTGGCCTCGAGCTTCGCCATCTATGGCCTCATTCGCAAGAAGCTGGCCCTGGATGCCCTCACCGGCCTGCTGATCGAGACCATGATCATGCTGCCACCGGCGGCCATCTACCTGTGGGGATTCGCCGACAGCCCCACCAGCCACCTCACGCAAAACGACTGGCACCTGAACCTGCTGCTGATCGCCGCCGGGGTCGTCACCACGGCGCCCCTGCTCTGCTTCACCGCCGCCGCCACCCGGCTCAAGCTCTCCACCCTGGGCTTCTTCCAATACATAGGCCCCAGCCTGATGTTCATCCTGGCGGTCACCCTCTACGGGGAAGCGCTGGCGCTGGACAAGATGATCACCTTCGGCTGCATCTGGAGTGCCCTGGTGCTGTTCAGCCTGGACGGGCTGCGCAGCGGCAAGCGACGTCAGCAAGCAGGCTGAGAAGGCGGGCGCGCGGTCCCTGCAATAATCTACAAGCCAGGGGCCGGATTTCGGGTTATCAATAGGTCATGAGCGCTTCTCCATCCCGCATCCACTACTGGCAATCCCGGCTGCTGCCGGGGGTTGAACTCTCCCACTCCCATCACAGGGAGTTCAGCTATGGCCGCCACGTGCACCTGGACTACCACATAGGTCTGGTGCAGCAGGGCGGCCAGAAGTTTATCCACAAGGGCAGCAGCCACAACCTGGTGCGCGGCGAGCTCTCCACCGTCAACCCGGACGAGATGCACGACGGCCTCAGCCTGCTGCCGGAAGGGTACGAGGTGCGGGTGTTCGCCATAGCCCCCGAGCAGCTGGCCCGCTGGCTGCCAGACAAGCCGGAGCCCTTCTTCGACAAGGGGTTGCAGAGCCGCCCCGATCTCTATCAGGGCTTCGCCCGGCTGCACATGTATCTGGATCAGCCCGAGCCCGACGCCCTGCTGGCGGAGAGCCAGCTCTTGGCCCTGCTCGGCGAACTGCTGCACCTGGCACCGGAG
The DNA here is from genome assembly GCF_010974825.1 of Aeromonas rivipollensis. Taxonomy (GTDB): domain Bacteria; phylum Pseudomonadota; class Gammaproteobacteria; order Enterobacterales; family Aeromonadaceae; genus Aeromonas; species Aeromonas rivipollensis. The sequence goes on from NZ_JAAILA010000047.1 coordinate 13,162, forward strand.
CGCCATGCCCTGGCGGATCCCCAGATCAGGTTCCTGCGCGACTACCTGCTGGGACAGCTGGACGGGCACCACAGCCTGGAGGATCTGGCCGCCCTGTTCGGGCTGGATCGCTTCGCCTTCCTGCGCCAGTTCAAGAAGAAGACCGGCATGACCCCCTACGCCTGGCTCAAGCGGCTGCGTCTCGAACGCGGCAAGCTCCTGCTCGCCCGCGGCCTGCCGGTGAGCGAGGTGGCGCTGGCGGTCGGTTTCTTCGATCAGAGCCACTTCCACCACGGCTTCCGCCAGGCCTTCGGGCTGACTCCGGCGGACTACCGTCAGCAGATGCTCCCCAGCTGACCTACCCCACTGCAATCTTTTACAAGCCAGCCCCTGCCTCCATCCCCCATGCTGCGGCCTCATCTTTGTAGCGAGGTATGCCATGTTCACCAGCCTGTTTCTGACCATAGGTCTCATCCACCTGATCGCCCTGGCGAGCCCGGGCCCGGATTTCGCGCTGATCCTGCGCACCAGCCTGCACAGGCCCACGGCGCTCGGGGCCGCGCTTGGCATCGCCATCGCCATCCTGCTCCATGCGACCCTCAGTCTCACCGGCATCAGTCTGCTGATCGCGAGCCAGCCCTGGCTGTTCCTGGCGGTGAAGGTGGTGGGTGCCCTCTATCTGGGCTGGCTCGGCTGGGGGGCGATCAAGGCGGCGCGCCGCAGTTCCGCCACTCAGGCACTGCGGGCAGGCGGGGAGTTGCAGGGCTGGAACCGGGGGCTGAGAGCCGGGATCGCCACCAACCTGCTCAACCCCAAGGCGCTGTTGTTCTTCATGGGATTGCTGGCGGCCATGGTGACGCCCCAGGTGGATGGCCTGACCCGGGGCCTGCTGATCCTGGAGCTCTTTCTGCTGTCGCTGGCCTGGTTCGGGCTGCTGGCCTGGAGCCTCTCCACCGCCCGGGCCCAGCACCTGCTAAGCCGGGTGCAAAGGCCCCTGAACCTGGTCACGGGTCTGCTGTTCGGCGCCGTCAGTCTCTCCATCCTGGCCGAGCTGGCCGTCGAGGCGAGCGCCTATATCTGAACCATGCAGGCCACACCCGTCGCCGAGTGGACCCAGCTAAGTCGGGTGAAACGGCCGCTCAATCTGGTCACCGACCTGCTGTTTGGTATCACCGGCCCAGCCTCTCCATCCTGGCAGAGCTGGCCGTCGAGGCGAGTGCCTATGTCTGAGGCCTTGGCCTGGCCCTGACAGCGAGATTACCCCAAGCAAGCTGGCATCGGACTCATTGTGGGATTAGGATGCACGCCTTCACCACAATAACGTTACGGATGTATCGGCATGACTCGACAATGGTCGCTCCCCATAGTGGCACTCGCGGGGGTAGCCTTGCTCTGGCTCGGCACCACCTTCGGCATGAAGTGGGCCCTGATGGCACTGATCGGCTTCGGTTTCGGCTTCACCCTCTCCTTCAGCCGCTTCGGCATAGTATTCGGTTGGCGCGAGATGCTGACCCGGCGCAACAGCTACTACGTGCGGGTGCACCTGCTCACCATCGCCATCGAGATCCTGCTGTTCACCACCTTCCTCTCCTTCACTCATGCCCTCTTTGGCGATGCCATGGTGGGCAACGTCATGGCCATAGGCGTCCCCTTCATCCTCGGCGCCTTCCTGTTCGGCATCGGCATGCAGCTGGCGGGGGTCTGCGCCACCGGCACCCTCTACTGCTGTGGCGAGGGGCAACCCCGCTTCTGGCTGGTGCTGATCTGCTACGGCATCGGCACCCTCATCAGCAACCAGTTTCGTCCCACCTTCGATGCCACCTTCTCCAGCCAGGTGGTGCTTGCCAAGGATTTGACCGGCAATATCTGGAGCGGCATGCTGCTCAACCTGGCGCTGGTCGCCGTGCTGTTCCTGCTGTTTCGCAAGAGTGAATTGAAGCGCACCGGCGAGATCAAGCCCATCTTCGGCGGCGGCAACCTGTTCTGGCGCGACGGCCGCTTCACCGTGCTGACCGGCGGCATCCTGATCGCCCTGCTCAACTCCGCCGTGGTGGCCCTGCACGGTTCGGCCTGGACCATCACGGGGGCCGTCTATGACATGGCGCTGCGCGGCGCCTCCTTGTTCGGCCTGTTCGAGGGCAACCCCAAGCTGGCCCAGCCACTCTTCATCAATCCCATGGTCGGCATGTTCTGGCTGGGGATCCTGGGAGCCGCGCTGGCCCGTTGCCTGAGCGGCGGCGGCAATCACACCCCGATCCGCATAGGCAACAGTCTGGCGGCCATCATTGGCGGTCTGCTGATGGGGATGGGGGCCATGTACAGCGCCTGCAACCTGGGCGGCTTCTTCGACGGCACGGCGTCGGGCAGCCTGCACGGCTGGGTCTGGATGCTGATGGCCCTGGCGGGCAGCATCATTGGCATACGCCTGCGGCCGCTGTTCAAACTCTGATGCAGTAGCGGGATGGCGCTATCCGGCGCCATCCCGCTCTTCTTCGCCAGGCGGGGTGCCCCGCCCGGCCCTCTCTCAGCCCAGCGCCCTTATCAGCAGCAGGATCGCGAAGCCGGTGAACATCACGGCAGACAGCCGGTTGATGCCCCTGGCGAAGCGCTCGCCATAGCCCTGCAAGCCCACCCAGCGAAACACCAGGCAGTAGCCGCCGTGCACCACCAGCACCACGGCGCTGAAGGTCAGCGCCAGCAGCAGGCACTGGCCCAGCGCCCCCTGGCGAAAGTCGATGAACTGGGGGAACAGGCTGGTGAAGAAGATGATCGCCTTGGGGTTGAGCAGGCTGATGAGCGCCCCCTTGACGAAGCTGCGCCAGCAATCCCTATCCGAGCTTTTGCCCATCACAGGGCTCACCGCGCGCTGACGCCAGGAGTTCACCCCAAGATAGAGCAGATAGAGGGCGTAATAATCGAGACTCATCGCAGGGCATTTCCCGGTCGGTTGGATGCCGCCCAGTATATTGACAGCCGCTTCGCCAGCCAGACATAGTGGCGCTCGGCTTTATAAACCAGGAGTTTAGAGTGGACCGTCTGACCGCCATCGAGATCTTCGTCGAGGTCGCCCGCGCGGGCAGCTTCAGTGCCGTGGCGGACCGCTTCGAGATGACACCGGCCATGATCGGCAAGTACATCAAATGGCTGGAGGCCAGGGTCGGCTCCCGTCTGCTCAACCGCAACACCCGCTGCCAGAGCCTGACCGAGGCGGGCAGGGAGTACCTCGGCGGTTGCCAGAGCCTGCTGCAACACTACAGGGCGCTGGAGCAGAACACCCAGGCCCACACCGGCCAGGCGGCGGGCAAGATCCGCATCAATGCCCCCATCACCTTCGGCAGCTATCGGCTGACCCCCTTGCTGTGCCGCTTCATGGCGCAGTATCCGCAGATCCGCATCGAGCTGGATCTCTGTGATCGGCTGGTCGACGTGATCGGTGATGGCTTCGACCTCATCTTCCGGGTCGGCCCCCCCAAGGATGCCGCCTACATAGCCCGCCCGCTGGCCCACTCGGCCTCGGTGTTCTGCGCCTCCCCGCGCTACCTGCAACGGCACGGCACCCCGCAGGAACTCGCGGATCTCGCCCGTCACCACTGCCTGGGCTTCGCCCCCTGGCTGACCCAGTCGAGCCTGGCCACTGAGTTTCCCCTCGAGCAGTTGCACCTGTGGGACAGCCCCTTCATCAGCAACCATGGCAGCGCCCTCAAGGTGGCGGCGCTGAATCATGCGGGCATAGTGCTGCAACCGCGGGCCCTGCTGAGCCAGGAGCTGGCCAGCGGCACCCTGCTGGAAATACTGCCGGATGCCCTGCCCGCCCCGCGCCCGGTCAATATGCTTTATCCGGCGAGAGAGCCCATGCCGCTGCGGCTGAGGCTGCTGATCGACTACCTCAGCGAGCACCGCCAGGCGCTGGACATATCAGCGTGACACGGCGCCGTCCGGCTCATTCCCCCCGTTGCTTCACCTTGCGCAGGTAGAGATACCCCTCCCCCGGGCTGCCCCAGCGCTGGCGGGCGCCGTTGTCATAGGCCCTGTCCAGCAGCCTGACGCTGTTGGGGCCTATCCAGAGGTACTGCACCAGGGTAGTGGCGCCGCCAAAGTCGGTGGCACAGCTGCCGACCTTGCTGTGGCCCGCGTACTCTCCGCTGGCCTGGCGGGTCAGCCAGATCTCGCACCCCTGGCGCAGGGAGAGTTGTTGCGGAGTGAGGGAGTCGAGCAGCTCGGGCTGGCGCCAGGCGCCGGCGAAATCGGTGGCCCTCGGCATGGTCAGCTCGGCCATCAGGATGCGACCATCGGGCAGCGGGGAGAAACGGTAGATGCGCTGACGGAAGGGGCGCACCGCCCGCTCGGTCAGGAACTGCTCGGCATAGACCCAGCGAAAGGGGCCTTCCCCGGGCCAGATCTCCACCAGCCGCAGCTCGGCACTGGTGAAACGCGGGTCGTAACCGGCCTGCTCCTGGCTGGAGAACTCGCCGGTAAACCAGGAGAGCAGCGGCTCCATCTTCCCCTCCACCGGTGACGGACTGGCCACGAAGGGAACGGGGTTGGCCCACACCAGGCAGGCGTAAAACAACCCCAGCAGGGCCACCATCGGCTTTGTCATCGAATCCTTCCGAGTCGCTTGCATGGCGGCGATTATATGAGCGAACGGCGGCAATAACCTCTACCTTGATCAACTCCTCGCCAATCCGCTGAAAAATCACTGCGTTAGCGAAGAAGTACGACGCAGGACAGGGAACATGACAGCAGCAGGGACCATCCGCAGCACCAGGCTTGACGGCACCTGACTGGCGCACCGGGTCTCCTTGATCTTGCCGTGGGCCGCTTCCATGCTCATGTCTCAACGTCCATCCAGAGACAGCCCCATGAACCCACCCCGTTTTTCCCCCATAGACCCCATCTCCCGCTACTCGGAGATCCTGTTCGGCCTGCTGATGGTGCTCACCTTCACCGGGTGCTTCAACGCGCTCGAGGCGGGGCGCGCCGAGATCAGGGATCTGCTGATCGCCGGCATCGGCTGCAACATCGCCTGGGGCATGATAGATGCCATCGTCTACCTCATCACCACCCTGACCGAACGAAGCCGGGCCCTGCGGTTGTTGCAGCAATTGCGCCTGCTGACACCCGGTGACGAGAGGGGGATAGCGGCGCTGCGAGACGCCCTGCCCGGCCCGCTGGCGGCGATCTGCCGCGACCCTGAACTCAGGGAGTGGCAGGTGCGTCTGCAACAACGCCCCGAGCTGGGTCAGGGGGGTGTCTGGCGCTGGAATGATCTGCTCAACAGCCTGGGGGTCTTCCTCATGGTGTTCCTCTCCACCTTCCCCGTGTTGCTGCCCTTCATCTTCATGCAGGATCCCGTGCCGGCCCTGCGCCTCTCCCACGCCATCGCCCTGCTGATGTTGATGGGGATTGGTTACGGACTGGCCCGCTATGCCGGTTCCCCCCGCCCCCTGCTGATAGGCGTGCTCTTCGCCGCCGCAGGCGTCGCCATAGTACTGGCCACCATAGCCCTCGGCGGCTGAGGGAAAGCCCGGCAGCGGCCAACTCCGGCGTGGGCGACTATTCTTGCTGCGGACCAACCGAGGAGGTATCCCTCATGACGACTGGAACTGTGACACTGCACCGCGTACTCAAGGCCCCGCCGATGCGGGTATACAGAGCCTTTATCGAGGCGGACGCCCTGGCCAAGTGGTTGCCGCCCCATGGCTTCACCTGCCGGGTGGAGCACCTGGAGGCCAGCGTCAGCGGCACCTTCAGGATGGCGTTCTTCCATTTCGGCAGCGGCCACAGCCATGCCTTCGGTGGTGAATATCTCGAGCTGGAGCCGGGCAAGCGCATCCGCTACACCGACAGTTTCGACGACCCCAAGCTGCCCGGTGAGATGCGGGTCACCATCACCCTCACCCAGGTGCTGTGCGGCACCGAACTGGCCATAGAGCAGGCCGGCATACCCGCGCTCATCCCGGTCGAGATGTGCTATCTCGGCTGGCAGGAGTCTCTGACCCAGCTCGCCGCCCTGGTGGAGCCCGAGATCCCGAGCGAATAAGCCGATGCCATCCCGGGAATGCCGGGGCCATCCCGGGGATGCCGGGGCCCAAAAAGCAGAGAGCCTGCCGGATGGCAGGCTCTTTTCATGCCGGCAGGGCAGCGGCTTACAACCTATCCCAATAGGCGTCATTGTCGAAGGCAGTTTGGACACAGCCAGCGCGCAGAAACCGGAGCGTACTGGAGTACGTGAGGATGTCGAGCACTGCCTGGGTTCAAAATGGCGAGTTAAATAGCCTGATGGGATGGGTTCTTATTGCAGGTTCAGGCCACCCAGGTAGTCCTTCTTGCCGAGATCGACCCCGGCCTGGCGCAGCAGGGCATAGGTCATGGTCAGGTGGAAGTAGAAGTTGGGGATGCCGTACTCGTGCACGCAGCTGTGGCCGTCCATTCCCTTGCCACCCGCCCAGTAGGGGTAGTAGTGGCCGCTCGCATACTGGCTGAAGTCGGCGTCCAGCTTGCTCTGCAGATAGGCGATGGTCTTGGCTACATGAGCGCGCAGATCCGCCATTGTCTTGGGATCATCCCCCAGCACCGGCGGCTCGCTCAGGCTGGCGGTGGCCACCAGGGCGCGGGCGCTGTCACAGCAGATCAGCACCTGTTTGCTCAACGGCAGCATGTCGACGATGAGGCGCTCATTGAAGAAGTTCTCCACATTGAACTTCTTCGCCGCGGCATGGGCCTCGGCCTTGGCCAGACACTGGTCCAGGTTGGTCAGCATCTTGATGAACTGGGCGGCAATTTCACGATTCATAATGGGCTCCCGGTTGGTTGAAGGCAGTTAAACGAGCGGCACCACTATAACCCATCCCTTTTCCGGTTCGAGCCTGTGGCGATGAAAAGCGGAGGCGACCCGCGTGCCCTGCGACAGGCAATGGCGGCCTCGGCGAGGCCCTCTTGCCAGCGCGCCCGGCTTGCCCGCCACCCTGAGTCCCTCTTTCCCCTTTTTTTGATCTGTGACAGGCATCTCGTTTTTTCGGAGGCGTAGTCTGGGTCCGTTGCCCCGGCACGGGCCGGGACCCACACCCGAAAAGGAGAATGCCATGAAGATCTACGATAGAAACCGCAATGTGCTGACCCTGGGCCAGCGCGTCATGATTGCTGCCACCGGCGCGGTCGATACCCTGAAGGAGGCTCACACCGACAACCTGACCCCCTATGAGGCGGAGCATGAGAAGTGCGTGCTGCTGGCAAACACCCAAGAGCGTTACGCGCCCATAGAGTTGATTAGACTAGGCCGTGTTCTCAAAAT
>NZ_JAAILA010000049.1 GCF_010974825.1 Aeromonas rivipollensis
GGATGATTAGACCACTACATCTGCCGTCACGCCTGGTTCTGCACTCTCACCGGTTTTCCATTTGATTCCTCACGCGGCGCTATCCTGCTGAAAGCCGGCGTCGGGCCTGCAATTGGGGTTGTATCTGCATCATAACTCGGTAGAGTAAAGGGCATTCCGGGTTTGCCCATACCATGCCTTTGCGTCTCCATCTGGTATGAGAGCATCCCACCCGTTTTCATTCACCTTCAGTCAGTGGTACCGATATGGAACAAGTAAACAAGTCTACTTTCAGCGATGTGTTGGAATATGTGCGTATGTCCCGTCGTCAGAACAAGCTCAAGCGTGAAATCGCGGACAACGAGAAGAAGATCCGTGACAACCAGAAGCGGGTGCTGTTGCTCGACAACCTGAGTGACTATATCAAGCCCGGCATGAGCATCGATGAGGTGCAGGCCATCATCGCCAACATGCGCACCGATTACGAAGAGCGTGTTGATGATCACATCATCAAGAATGCCGAGCTTTCCAAGGAGCGCAAAGAGCTGAGCACCAAGCTCAAGGGCATGAGTACCAGCAAGTAAGCTCACATCGCCATTCTCGAACACCGGCTTCCAGCCGGTGTTTCATTTCCACTCCGCAGCTCGGATCTCTCGCCGTACTGCAACAATCGGCTCCCATTTTTATAATCGCCCTGTTAACATCGCTGCAAAGCGGTCAATAGTTTTCAAGCCCTTGACTTGAAACGACTAAGCTTGATTGAAAGACAATAAATTGCGCAACCATGGTGGGGCTGATATGGGCGCATCAAAACAGACGGATTCGAACAAAGTGGCATCTCAGGATTCATCCGTACCGCATGCGGACGGGCAATATCAGCGCAAGCGTCGCCCCTGGTGGCGCTGGTTGTTCTGTTTCATCTTTTTGCTTTGCCTGGCTGCCGTGATCGCCCTGGTCGGTTATGAAATGAAGACCTCCCGATTGCAGTCGCAGGAGATCTCCCGTTATGCCGCCAAGCTGACTTATGAGCTGGAACCCGGTCCCAGCAAGCAGATCACCTTCCCGGATGATGGCCCCTTCGACAAGCGACTCGGTTATGTGCTGATGCCCATGATCCAGGAGCGCCTCATCCAGCGTGGCTATCAGGTGAGCGAGCAGGTGCGTTTTTCCGATGCGCTCTACAACTACGCCAGCCATGGTTTCTTCGTCCCCTATACCGAGAAGGTGCAGGCGGGGCTGACTCTGCACGACTGCCGTGCCGAGCCTTTCTATCAATACAAGTACCCGACCCATTACTACCCTGATTTCAACTCCATACCTCCTCTGGTCATACAGTCGCTGCTGTTTATCGAGAACCGGGAGCTGCTGAGCAACGAGCAGCCGCTGGCCAACCCGGCTGTAGACTGGCCCCGTTTTGCCAAGGCTGCACTGTCCCAGGTGGGCAAGGCGCTGGATATGCAGGATCAATCCGCCGGTGGTAGTACGCTGGCGACCCAGGTGGAGAAGTATCGTCACTCCCCTGATGGTTTGACCCTGTCCCCCACCGAGAAGATTCGCCAGATGGCCTCGGCCAGCGTGCGGGCCTATCGATTGGGGCCAGAAACCCTGGAAGCACGCAAACTGGTGGCTTGGGCCTATCTCAACTCGGTGCCGCTCTCCGCCGCCCCGGGCTATGGCGAGGTGCACGGCCTGGGGGATGGTCTCTGGGTCTGGTTTGGTGCCGATGTGGATGAGGTGAATCGCCTGCTGGATCCCGCTCGCAATCAGGATGCCACCCTGGCCGAGCAGGGGCTGGCGCTGCGCCAGGTCGTCTCCCTGATGATTGCCCACCGTCGCCCCTCCTACTATCTGGCCCAGGGACGGGAGGCGCTGTCGACCCTGACTGACAGCTACCTGCGTCTGTTCGTGCAGGAGGGCATGATCACGCCGCCCCTGATGGAGTCGGCACTCAAGGCCAAGCTTGCGTTCCGCGACTTCCTGCAGACGCCGGCGATCACCCGGGTCAATAACAACAAGGGGTTGCAGGTCGCGCGCACCCGCCTCAGCCGCCAGCTCGGGGTTCAGCTCTATGATCTGGACCGCATGGATCTGACGGCGGATACGACCCTCAACATGCCGCTGCAAAATGACGTCTCTCGTTATCTGCAGCAGTTGGCGGATCCCACATTCGCCGCCCAGGTCGGGCTGTTTGGTGAGCGCCTGCTCTCGCCGGAGAAGACGGGGGACGTGAAATACAGCTTCACCCTGTTCGAGAAGACGCCGGAAGGGGTCAAGGTGCGGGTGCAGACCGACAACACGGATCAGCCGTTCGACATCAACGAGGGCAGCAAGCTGGAGCTGGGCTCTACCGCCAAGCTGCGGGTGCTGACCACCTATCTGGAGATAGTGACCGAGCTGCATGACAGCTACGGGAACATGCCGACCGAGAGCCTGCGCAAGATAGAGGTCTCCGATCAGGACAACATCAGCCGTTGGGCCATTGCCTACCTGATGAGTGCCAAGGACAAGAGCTTGCCCGTGATGCTGGAGGCGGCGCTGGATCGCAAATACTCCGCCAGCCCCTACGAGGGCTTCTTCACCGGCGGCGGCATGCATACCTTCAACAACTTCCGCAAGGAAGACAATGGCCGCATTCCGCCTATCCGCGACGCCTTGCGTGAATCCATCAACCTGCCCTTCGTGCGGCTGATGCGGGACATAGTGCGCTACAGCCTCTACAAGGAAGGCAACCGCGCCCAATTGCTCAAGGATGACAAGGATCCCCGTCGTACCGAGTATCTGGCCAAGTTTGCCGACAAGGAGGGCCAGACCTATCTGCTGCGCTTCTGGCGCAAATATCGCGGCAAGACCACGGATGAGCAGCTCGATACCTTCCTAGACGGCCTCAAGCCCAGCGCGGTGCGCCTCGCGGCCGTGCATCGCTACCTGATGCCGGAAGCGTCACAGGCCGATTTTGCCGCCTTCCTGGCGAAGCGCCTGCCGCGAGACAAGCTGAGCGACAAGCGAGTCGAGCAGCTCTACACCAGCTATGGTCCTGGTAAGTATTCACTGCCGGATCAAGGCTATATCGCCCGCGTCCACCCGCTGGAGCTGTGGCTGCTCTCCTATCTCAGGGAGTTTGACAAGGCTACCTTCGCCGATGCGGTTGCGGCCAGCCGGGATGAGCGTCAGGAGGTCTACAGCTGGCTGTTCAAGACCCGCCATCGCAGCGCCCGGGATAGCCGGATCCGCACCATGCTGGAAGTCGAGGCCTTCCTCGACATCCATCAGCGTTGGGCACGCCTGGGCTATCCGTTTGATCACCTGGTTCCTTCCCTGGCGACCGCCCTGGGCAGTTCGGGAGACAGACCCGCCGCTTTGGCTGAGTTGATGGGGATCATCCAGAACGGCGGCATGCGGGCACCGACCCTGCGGATCGAGCATCTTTCCTTTGCCAAGGACACACCCTTCGCCACCGCGTTCGAACCGGCCAACACCCAGGGTGTGCGGGTGATGCCCGCCGAGGTGGCCACCGCCCTGCGCAATGCCCTGTCCAAGGTGGTGGAAGGCGGCACGGCACGGCGCATCGCCGGTGCCTTTGCCTTGCAGGATGGCACTGTGCTGTCGTTGGGGGGCAAGACGGGGACGGGGGACAACAGGATTGAAACTGTCGGTCGCTACGGCAATGTCACCAGCTCGCTGGCCCGCAACCGGACCGCGACCTTTGTCTTCTACATAGGGGATGATCACTTCGGCACCCTGACGGCCTATGTGCCTGGCAGCCAGTCCGACAAGTTCCGCTTCACCTCGGCACTGCCGGTACAGGTCCTCAAGGGGATGGCGCCCTTGCTGGTACCCTATCTGCAACCGGGTACTCACACCCAGTGTTTGCCGGGCAGCTGACGGCGCATAAAAAACGGGGCCAGCTTGGCCCCGTTTTTGTTTCTGTCGGCGACAGGTGTCCCGCGCCAGCATCATGACTCACAGCAGATGTTCTATCTCGCCGCGCAGGTACTGGTACATCTCGCGATAGGCTACCGGCGGCTTGTTCAGCTCCCGCTCCTTGTTGGCGGTGCGGATCAGCTGACGCAGCTTCTGGCGATCCAGCTCGTGGAACTGGGACATCAGTTCGTTGAGGGCGCTATCACCCTCGGTGATCAGGCGCTCACGCCACTGCTCCAGCCGGTGCAGGCGGGCATTCACGGTGGAGTGACGCATCTTGATGATGGAGAGGGCTTCCTCGATCTGCTCTATATCCCGGCTGCGCATCAAGCGGCCGATGAACTGCAGGTGGCGGCGGAAGGATTCGTCCTTCTTGGGTTTGAGCTTGCGGCCCAGCTCGACGGCTTCGGCCAACTCTTCATCCAGCGGGATCCGTTCCAGCTCGCTGTGGCTCAGGGAGACGATCTCGGCCCCCAGTTTCTGCAGTGCCTCGGCGTCGCGCTTGAGCTGGCTCTTGCTTGGACCCCAATCGTCCAATTCGTTGTCGTCTTGATACTGACTCATCGGTCTCTGATTCCTGTCATTCGCGTTGGGGGATATGTTACCAGCTTCTCCCGCTGGGCGCAGGGGTCTGATATGCTTAGCCCCTTTCCTTCCTTCATACAGATGTGAGTTATGGACCAGCAAGATCAAATCCGCCAGGATCAAGCCCATCTCGAGGCGGTGGTCGCCGAGGCCCTGGAGATAGCCAAGGGGCTGGGTGCCGGGCTTGCGGAAGTCTCCATCAGCAAGCAGACAGGGCTGTCGGTGAATACCCGGGGCTGTGAGCTGGAAAGCATCGAGTTCAACAAGGATGGAGCGCTCGGCATCGCCGTCTATCGCAATGGCTGCAAGGGATCTTCCTCGACCACGGATCTCGGCAAGCCTGCCATCCGCGCCGCCGTCGAAGCGGCCATGGAGATTGCCCGCCACACCTCCCCCGATGAATATGCCGGCCTGGCGGATGCCGAACTGCTGGCCTGGGATGCCCCGGATCTGCAACTCTGTCACTCCATCGAACTGGATCCCCAGCGTGGCATCGAGCTGGCCATCGAGTGCGAGCGGCTGGCCCTGGGGCGTGATGCCCGCATCAAGCACTCCGATGGCGCCAGCTTTTCAAGCCATCTGGGGGTCAAGGTCTATGGCAACAGCCATGGCTTCGTCAAAGGCTATGCGGCGTCGCGCAACTCCCTGAGCTGCGTGCTGATCGGCGAGCAGGATGGGGACATGCAGCGGGACTATGGCTACTCCTCCAGCCGCGCCCTCTCCGGCCTCTGGACCCCGCAGCGGATCGCCGACGAGGCGGTGGAGCGTACCGTCTCCCGTCTGGGGGCCCGCAAGATCAGCACCCGCCACGCCCCCGTGCTGTTTCATCCCGACACCGCCGCCGGCCTGTGGGGCCATCTGGTGATGGCCATCAGCGGCGGCAACCTCTATCGCAAGTCGAGCTTCCTGCTGGACAAGCTGGGCAAGCAGATACTGCCTGAGTGGCTCAGCATTCAGGAGTTTCCACACCTGCTGGGGGGGCTTGCCAGTACCCCCTTCGACGGCGAAGGGGTACGCACCCGCGACATGGATATAGTCCGCAACGGCGAGCTGATGAGCTGGCTGCTCACCTCCTACTCGGCACGCAAGCTGGGGCTGACCACCACGGGCCACGCCGGTGGCATCCATAACTGGCAGGTTTCCAATACCGGCCAGGATTTCCAGGGCATGCTCAAAGAGATGGGTACCGGCCTGCTGGTGACCGAGCTGATGGGGCAGGGGGTCAACATCGTCAATGGTGACTACTCCCGAGGCGCCGCCGGTTTCTGGGTGGAAAATGGCGAGATCCTCTATCCGGTTGAGGAGATCACCATAGCCGGCAACCTGGCCGACATGTTCAGCACCCTGGTGGCGGTGGGGAACGACGAGGACGAGCGCTCCAGCCTCAAGACGGGCTCTGTGCTGGTCGAGCAGATGAAGCTGGCGGGGCACTAAGCCGCCAGACTCCGGTGTCTAGTCCTGAAATAG
>NZ_JAAILA010000002.1 GCF_010974825.1 Aeromonas rivipollensis
CTATTTCAGGACTAGACACTCTCTGGCAAGGAGCACAATGACCTGTTTACAAGAGGATGAAAGTCACCCCAGATTAGCCAGGGTTGGCCGGTGAGCATCCTCGTCTTTGCTTCTGCCCTGTCTGAAGGCGTGCTGGAGCAGCACCAGGGCCATCCCCAACATCCCGCCCAGCAGGGTGGCCAAGACAAGGATCAACGGACGTTTTGGCTTGTCTCTCGTCAATGGCTGGCCAGGGGTATCCAGATAAGAGAATGGACGAAAGGCCAGGGTATCAATGCGGATGCCTTCTAATCTGGCAAGCTGCACCTTCAGCTCCATTATCTCCGGCATATATTCTTCTGGTTTGAGTGACTTGAGGATGGCCAGTTTTTTAGCCAGCCCGTCTTTTCCGAGCATGATGGGGAAGCGATCACCGTAGCTGAAATTTTCCAATGGTTTATTCACCCCGGCCGCATTGGCGATACTCATGCTGTATTCAATGTTCTCAATCTCTCTGGCCAGCTCGCGCCTTGCATCTTCCATTTTCATCTTTATTCTGAGCAGGAGAGCACTGTGCTGGCTTTTTCTATTATTTTCCAGGGCATCGCACAGATCGCTATTTTGTAATGAAATGATGTAATTCATATATCCCGTCAAAAGTGAGACTACCTCCTCTTTTTTAAAGAAAGAAAAAGAGAGGCGTATGCCTGGCTGTTCCCCCTTCTTGTCTGCAGGCTCGAGCAGCATCCACTCTGACCATGTCCTCAATAATCTCTGTTGCGCCAGAGGGTCAAGGTCCTGTTCCACTACGTATTGTTTAAATTGGGAGCTGCCGTGCAGATAGCTGCTGATATTGTCGTAAGACTTGAATTCCAGTAAGAAATCATTGTAGAGGGCGTTATTGCTCTTGGGGCCGGCCAATCCTTGAATGTCGAGGGCGGTTCTTAGGCGATCGAGCTCCAGCGTGTCTCGCTGTTTGGGTTTATATATGATGGCGTGAGCCGTCCACTGTTCGGGAGCGACCATGGCATACAATAATCCCATGCTGCCACAGATCAATGCGCTAATAAGGATGCAGATCTTTTTCTGCCACAACAATGCGAAGAGTGTATAGAGATCTATTTCATCGTCGGCCCTTGTTATCTGCAAGGGATAACCCGCTCTATGGGGGTTATTGTCGTTCGTCGCCAAATGGCTCATAGATTGTCACCGATATATGTCATGTAGCATTTGGCGCTCATTCCCACAGGCCCAATGACGGAGGCAAGGTAGCAGCACGGACGAGAACCCGGTGGCCCTTGGTTGATTTGCCATCGGCTTTTCGAACATGGCGTGTCTTGGTCGGTTATGTGGCTGTCTGCCTTGGATGCCCATGGTGGTGGCACTGGCTGAACCCGGCTGCTTAATATCAGGATGATCAAGGTGGTCATCTGTTGTGGCACAGTCCCGTTGATGGGGGAGGGGAATTGTCCTTGCCACCCTGCCTGCGCCAGATCAGGCAATCTGTTCCAGTCGTACCATGGGATATCCGTGAGCAAGAAGGGGGCTGCACTGCCGTACGCGGTGCCAAGTGATTAGAGCACCGGCTGTCTGTACGTGAACTGTACTGAGCCGCAGATCCCTCCGCGGATCGGCTGGCATGGAGAGCGGTGAGGGGATGGGAAAATATGACGCCGTGGGAGCCCTCTGCCCCCGTCAGGCCGGTTCAGGCGGGAGGCCGTACGACTCCGGCGTAGAGAGTGGCGCCTCGCAGTGGGCCAGCAGTTGCTCCCCCGGCATGGGGCGCCCCAGCAGATAGCCCTGCAGGGTGTCGCAGCCGAGCTGGGTCAGCAGGGTGCGCTGCTCCGGGGTCTCCACCCCTTCGGCCACTATGCGCATCCCCAGGGCCTGGCCCAGGGCTATGATGGCGCCGATGATGGTGGCATCGTCCCCCTCGTGCGCCAGGGTGGCGACGAAGCCCCTGTCTATCTTGAGCTCGTTGGCGGGGAAGCGCTTGAGGTAGAGCAGGCTGGAGTAGCCGGTGCCGAAGTCATCGATGGAGATACCAAGCCCGAGCTTTGCCAGGCGATTGAGGATGGCCAGGCTCTCCTCGGCGTTCTCCATGGCGGTGGATTCGGTGATCTCCAGGGTGAGGTGGCGGGCTTCCAGCCGGTGGCGGGCGAGGGCGGCCTCCACCTCTTCCAGCAAGCCGGGGCTGGCCAGTTGTATGGTGGAGAGGTTCACCGCCACGCTCCAGTCGTGATGACCCGCCTCCCGCCAGCGGCTCATCTGACGGCAGGCCTCATCCAGTACCCAGTTGCCGATGGGGATGATGAGCCGGGTCTTCTCCGCCAGGGGCAGGAAGCTCGCCGGGGAGATGGCGCCATGGTGCGGGTGCTGCCAGCGCAGCAGCGCCTCGGCGCCGACCACCTCGCCGTTGTGGGCGCCGTATTTGGGCTGATAGTGCAGGGCCAGCTGCCCCCGCTCCAGGGCATGGCGCAGCTCCTTTTGCAGCAAGAACTGCTGGTGGGCGTTGGCATTCATGGCGTTGTCGAAGTAGTAGTAGTCGTTGCGCCCCCGCTGCTTGGCGTAGTACATGGCGGCATCGGCATTGAGGGTCAGCTCGTGCAGGCTGGTGCCATCCTGGGGGTAGACGGCGATGCCGATGCTGGCGGTGATGTGCAGGCTGTGATGCTCCCAGGGATAGGGCTGGGCCAGGGTGGCCAGCAGCCGCTCGGCGAAGGCCGTGGTCTGGGTGATGTCCCCCGGCGCCAGGGCCAGCACGAACTCGTCGCCGCCAAAGCGCGAGGCAGTGTCGCTGGCGCCGAGCAGCCCGGTGATCCTGGTCGCCACCTCGGCCAGCAGCAGATCCCCGGTGTGGTGACCGTGGGCATCGTTGATGATCTTGAAGCCGTCGAGATCGAGAAACAGCAAGGAGAAGCAGCGCTGATTGTGCTGGCACTCCTGGATGCGCTGCTCCAGCCGGTCGGCAAACAGCAGCCGGTTCGGCAGCCGGGTCAGGCTGTCATGGAGCGCCAGCTTGAGCAGCTCGTCGTGGGCCAGGTGCAAGGAGGTCGAGAGGCGGGCGGCGTGGGCATCCAGCAGGGAGAGGACCAGGGCGATGGCGAACACCGCCAGGGTCACTATGATGATGACGGTCGCGAGCCACTGGGTATTGAGGCCGGTGTAGAGGGCGCCGCACAGGCTCCCTTCAGGGAACTGGGCCGCCGCCATGCCGGTGTAGTGCATGCCGATGATGGCGGCCCCCATGACCAGGGAGGCGAGCGCCTTGCGAAAGAAGGCGCGGGGTGTGCTGTTGCGCAGGCGAAACGCAATCCAGAGCGCGGCGCCGGAGGCGAGCACGGCAATCAGGATGGAGAGGACGAAGAGCCCGCTGTGGTAGTGAATACCGGGCTCTATCTTCATGGCCGCCATGCCGATGTAGTGCATGGCGGCGATGCCTGCCCCCATCAGCAGGGCGCCCCCCGCGATCTGGCGCCAGGGTAGCTCGGGGCGGCTCACCAGCCAGAGCGCAAAGGCCGAGGAGCCGATGGCCGCCACCAGGGAGAGGCCGGTGAGGGTCAGATCGTAGCCCAGCGCTATGGGCAGGTTGAAGGCGAGCATACCGATAAAATGCATGGACCAGATGCCGAATCCCATGGCGAAGGCGCCCCCCGCGAGCCAGAGGGCGGCGGCCCGTCCCCGGCTCTGGCTCACCCGGCTCGTCATATTCAGCGCAGTGTAAGAGGCGAGCACCGCCACCAGGATGGAGAAAAACACCAGATCCTGGCTGTAATAACTGTCGAGCATGGGGTGGGTCGCGGTCACTGTCACTCACTCTGGGATGGATAACGGCCTGAGCCATGGCCGGGCTGGGGAGGAAAATCGGGCTGGAGATTGTACACCAGAGGTGCCCCAAACCGGCCAGCTATACGCACCAAAATGGGCCCAGGATCAGAGTAAAAACACTGAATTTACCCCTTGATGGCAATGCCCTCCCGCCCCTTGTCCAAGGGCGGGTTCCAAATTTTCCCGCTTGAAAATGAGGGTTATAGACAGGAGGGGATCACTGCCACAGCCCTTATGCCTTGGGGAGCCGCAGCGTTTTTGTAGCCCGCCGAGGGGAGGGGGGGTAAAGGGAGCGAGCAGGTATCCAAAGCAGACAGCTCGCCATGGGCGAGCTGTCTGTGGGGATAAAGGTGTCAGACTCCCTTACTCTCTGAGGAGTCTTGGGAGCTTTTGGTAAAGTGCATCTCGGTGCGCCTCTTTGTTGGCACCATAGTGCAGCTCGCGGTGGCAGTTGGGGCAGAGGGCGACAGTGTTGCCGACGGTATCCGAGCCACCTTCTGCCAAGGTGCGCAGGTGATGAACCTCGAGAAAGGGTTCCCCGGTCGCCGTGATAAAGGGAGCTTGCTCATCACAACACTCACATTTAGCGGCTGCGGTCACTAGTACCCAGGCTTTGACCTGCGGATCCCTCACATAACTCATAGTGCTGGCATAGCGCTGGGCTGGCTCCTGCGTCCCAAGAGGAAGAGGGAGCACGGGCTTTGTCTTATATTGGATGACCTGATGCTCGAACTCGGCCTGCCCGGTATAGGGTTGGCCATCAAGCTCGCAGATCAGGCGCTCTATGATAGGCGCATGCTGCGGGCCAACATGCTTGGCGGGTTTTAATCCAGAGACCCAAGCCCTGCCCATCAAGACGCAGACGTAAGAGATATTTTGCATCCGATATTCAAATGATTTCTCGGACCGTGCGAAGCGTGTCGCCAGCTCAGCGTAATAGTGCTTTTTGACAAAGGGGATGCCATTCAACGCCTTGCTGTGCATATCCAGATAGGCGGCTACCGTTGCCCTTAACTCTTCTTCCGTCCATGTCTTGCGCAAAGCCGACTCCTCGCGTCCGATACGCCTCCCTATGCCACTTCAGGCATAAGGATGGTTTCATCCGAGTTACATTTGATGGTGCGCATCTTAATCCAATCGGCACCATCCTTCAGCCGAAAAGTCGAAAAACGAGTTTCTTATCAATGGATTTATGTAGATAAATCAGTAGGCTGGTTTTTACACCGCCTGATGGGGGTCATTGGGGCCCAATAATGAGGTGTGGGTGTTGATTGAGTTCCACCAAAGCCAACCACAGGGAGGTGGTGATGGATCCGGTTTCTTACCTTTTTTCGGCTTATCTCAACTTGGTGCAGCAGCAGGTGACGGACATCTATGGCACCGAGGTCAAGGCACTGGTGGTGCAGTATGAGGGGGAGCAAGTCCCCTTCTCTTATCAGCTCTGGCAGATCAAACAGAACAGCGTCTGCCGTCCCTATGAGCAGGATGTGCGGCGCTTTAGTCAGTGTACGGTCAAGGCAAGGGCACTGTTTGGCAAGCTGTGCGATGAGTTATCGCGCCAGGATGACAGTAGCTGGCAGCTCCCTAAGTACCGCACCATGTACTGCTCGGCCGCCATCGGCTATCGCCCCATGATTGCGGAGATCGCCGATGCCAAGCAGAGCCCGGCGAAGCTCGCGGAGCGGGCCTGCAATCAGGCCATTCTGGCGGCCATGGAGAGCGAAGACGAAGCCCTGCTTGCCCAGCGCGACAAGACCTGTGCCGCCATGCGATAAGGCGTATTCCCCTGATAAAAGAAATGCTTAGGGATAATGGATGTGCGCCAAGGCACAGTCTTTACCAAGGGGACTGGCTATGATGGGGCGGCGATCATCACCACAGGGAGAGACCATGATCAGCCATATCGACCACCTGGTATTGACGGTCAGCGACATAGAGCGGACGGTAGCGTTTTACAGCCGTGCCTTCAAGATGGAGCCCATCACCTTCGGGGCCGGGCGCCGGGCCCTGCGCTTTGGCAACCAGAAGATCAATCTGCAACTGCTGGGGGAGGAGCCGCGCAACCGGGCACAGGTAGGTTCGGGGGATCTCTGCCTCATCACCCGCTGGCCCCTGGATCAGGTGATGGCCCAGCTCGAGAGCCAGGGGGTTGAGATAGTGGAGGGGCCCGTGATGAAGAGCGGCGCCTGCGGCCCCATCGAATCTGTCTATTGCCTGGATCCGGATCAGAACCTCATCGAGATCAGCCGCTATCGCTGAGTCCCCTGACGCATCAGGGCCGGTTTTCTTCCCCTTTGGCGAGGGCCCTGCGCAGTAGCGGGAGCAAGCTGAGCACCATGCCGGTGAAGAGCAGCAGATAGCCCAGGGGCAGCAGGGCAAAGGGCTCGTGCAACAATCCCTGTGCATCCACTGTGGTGCCAAGCAGGTTGAAGGCCACAAAGCAGCCGAGCCCGGCCAGGATCAGCAGGGCGCCTATGGTCGTTGTCATCTCGTTGTCCTCGTTCGCGTATGGAAGAGGGGTGAGGGTGTCATGGCTGGGTGAAGCGAGCGTGAAGTGACGCCGGGCACACTACCTGCGATTGCCCTGATGAAAACCACCTCGATGCAGATAACACAACAGGGCAGCCATGGGCTGCCCTGTTGCTTTGGGGGACGTTTCGGGGAGCTGCGTGACTAGCAGACCCCTTGCGCCAGCATGGCGTCGGCCACCTTGACGAAGCCGGCGATATTGGCGCCGCTTTCGTAGTTCACATGGTCGTCATCCTGGCCATAACGAACACAGGTGGCGTGGATGCTGGTCATGATCCCCTTGAGGCGGGCATCCACCTCTTCCCGGGTCCAGGAGAGGCGTTGGGCATTCTGGCTCATCTCCAGGCCCGAGGTGGCGACCCCACCGGCGTTGGCGGCCTTGCCCGGGGCAAACAGCACCCGCGCCTCGTGGAATACCTTGATGGCGGCGGCGCTGGAGGGCATGTTGGCCCCCTCGGCCACCAGTTGCACCCCCTGCTTCACCAGCAGCCTGGCGTCCTCTTCCCCCAGCTCGTTCTGGGTGGCGCAGGGCAGGGCGACGTCCGCTTGCAGGTGCCAGGGGGTGCGACCGGTGAAGAACTCCAGCCCCAGCTCATGGGCGTAATCCGCCACCCGCTTGCGCTGCTCGTTTTTAAGTTCCATCAGGCGGGCCAGCTTCTCGGGGGTGAAGCCGTCCGGATCGTAGACGGTGCCACCGGAGTCGGAGGCGCTGATGACACAGGCGCCCAGCGCCATCGCCTTCTCGATGGCGTATTGGGCGACGTTGCCCGAGCCCGACACCGAGACCCGCATGCCGGCCAGGGACTGGCCACGGTGGGCCAGCATGGCCTCTACGAAGTAGAGCAGGCCGTAACCTGTGGCTTCCGGGCGGATCAGGCTGCCGCCAAAGGAGAGCCCCTTGCCGGTGAAGACGCACTCGGCGCTGTTGGTGAGCTTCTTCATCATGCCCGCCATGTAGCTCACCTCGCGCCCGCCCACGCCGATGTCACCGGCCGGCACGTCGGTATTGGCACCCAGGTGGCGATAGAGCTCCAGCATCAGCGCCTGGCAGAAGCGCATCACTTCCCCCTCGCTCTTGCCCTTGGGATCGAAATCGCTGCCCCCCTTGCCGCCCCCCATGGGCAGGGTGGTGAGGGCGTTCTTGAAGGTCTGCTCGAAGGCGAGGAACTTGAGCACCGAGAGATCCACCGAGGGGTGGAAGCGCATACCCCCCTTGAAGGGACCTATGGCGCTGTTGTGCTGGATGCGGTAGCCGCGGTTGACCCGCACCTGACCCTGGTCATCCACCCAGCTCACCCGAAACTGGATGAGGCGCTCGGGCTCCACCAGCCGTTCCAGCAGGCCGTGTTGCAGGTAGCGGGGGTGGCGTTCCACATAGGGCCAGATGGAGGCGACCACCTCGCTCACGGCCTGGATGAACTCGGGTTGGTGAGGGTTGCGGCTGGCCACCTGGGCCAGGAATGCCTCCTGAGAGAGGGAATGACTCATCTGTAACTCCTGTAATAAAGGGAAATTGGCCTCTTGCCAGAGAAGGGTCGGCGCCGCCCCCCGCTTTATATTCGACGTTGAAAGTGAATACGGATAAAAATTTGTTTCGTGGCGGAAATTGCCGACAATGATGGCGATGACGCCGCTACATGGCCGAAAAGAACGTGATAATTCGCGCTGACGAAAATCTTTTTATGCATTTTTGGTCAATAAATAGCAAGTTTTAGTTCATCCCTCTCTATGGGTATCCTTCGACGC
The DNA here is from genome assembly GCF_010974825.1 of Aeromonas rivipollensis. Classification (GTDB taxonomy): domain Bacteria; phylum Pseudomonadota; class Gammaproteobacteria; order Enterobacterales; family Aeromonadaceae; genus Aeromonas; species Aeromonas rivipollensis. Next base: position 8,083 of record NZ_JAAILA010000002.1, read on the forward strand.
TCTCTGCGGCCCTTGGCCTGTCGCCTCAGGCGAGGCGAGGCTGAGCGGGGCAGAGGAGAGGAGGGCGAGAGCATGGGCAAGATGAAGGGGCGAATGGGCAAGGGGAAGCTGGCCTGCGAGGCGGCATCCGCCGGGCGGCGCGCCCTCTTCGGGGCGGATTGCAGGATCCGGCGCACGGGGCAAGGCAAGGGATGGCGCAATATGCTACTGTAGCGGCGTTTTTTTGATGGGTTTTTTAATGAAAGTGCGGCGCTGCCCTTTTGAAGAGACTGATTGCAGGTGCTTTTTGTAGATTCTTTTTGTAGATGGAACCGTATGCAGACTAACCCGACCATGACCCGGCTGACTCAGCCGACACTTCTTCTGAACTCCACGATCTGGCAGGTGACCCATGCTGGCCGATGAATCCATGCGCCTGAACAAATACATCAGCGAGAGCGGCATCTGCTCCCGTCGCGAGGCCGACCGCTTCATCGAGCAGGGCCATGTCTACATCAACGGCAAGCGGGCCGGGATCGGCGATCAGGTGTTTGCCGGGGATCTGGTCAAGGTCAACGGTCAGGTGATAGAGGCGCGCGAAGCGGACAGCCTGGTCTTCATCGTGCTGAACAAGCCGGTGGGCATAGTCTCCACCACAGAGGCGGGAGAGAAGGACAACATAGTCGACTTCGTCAACCACAGCACCCGCATCTTCCCCATAGGGCGCCTCGACAAGGACTCCCAGGGGCTCATCTTCCTCACCAACCACGGGGATCTGGTGAACAAGATACTGCGGGCGGGCAACGATCACGAGAAAGAGTATCTGGTGACCGTCGACAAGCCGGTGACCGATGAGTTTATCCGGGGCATGGGGGCCGGGGTGCCCATCCTCGGCGCCGTCACCAAGAAGTGCAAGGTGAAGCGAGAGGCTCCCTTCGTGTTCCGCATCACGCTAGTGCAGGGGCTGAACCGCCAGATCCGCCGCATGTGCGAGCACTTCGGCTTCGAGGTGACCAAGCTCGAGCGTATCCGCATCATGAACGTCAGCCTCAAGGGGCTGCCGGTGGGGGAGTGGCGCGATCTCACCGACGACGAGCTGATCGAGCTGTTCAAGCTGATTGAAGACTCCTCCTCCGAGGTGAAACCGGCCAAGGGGGATAAACCCAAGAGCCCGGCGGCGCAAAGCGCCAAACCGGCCCAGGGCAAGAAGCCGCGCCGGGACGACGATCACGAGATTGGCGGCCGCCCCAATGTGCCGGGTCCGGAGGCCTTCGAGAAGAAGAGCCCCGCCGGCAAGGGGACTGTTGGCAAAGGGGGCGCAGGCAAAGCCGCCGCAGCCAAAGGTACCCCCAACAAGGGCGGCAAGCCGGCCCCGGGCAAGCCGCGATCCAGCCAGGCCGGGCGGCAGAAGAAGGGGCGCTAGTGCGCCCCTCATCGCCCTCTGATGTGCTCCCGATACACCGGCCCTAGGCCGGTGTATCGCTTTGTGCGGTCTGGGCCCTTTGGGTGAGGGGGGCGGGCTGCCCCATTGCCCTGGCTCCCATCACCCGAGCCCCCATCACGCGAGCGTAGTGGCGCGGGTTCAGGCGCAGCACCAGCAGGCTCATCAGCATCAGACCGCCGAGCTGCCACTGCCAGGCGCTGGCGAAGTCACCGCTCAAGTGGTGCAGGCGGGCCGCCACCCAGGGACCTGTGGCCGCCAGGACGAAGCCAAATCCCTGCATCAGGGCGCTCAGGCTACCGGCGCGTCTGGGGTCTGGCAGGTGATCCAGCGCAATCACCATGATGAGGGAGAAGCTGCCGCCAAGGCCGGCGCCGCACAGCAGGCACCAGAGGATGGGGGCGGCTTCTGGGGCGAGCCAGAGGCCGCCAAAGCCCGCGACCTGCATCACTATGGCCAACCCCATCCAGGGGCGCCTGTCCTCCTTGCGCGCCGCCAGCAGCGGCAGACCCAGGCCGCTGGCGGTCTGGGCCAGGGCCAGCCAGGCCACCAGCTCGCCCCCCTGCTGGGGGCTCCATCCCAGCGCCAGATAGGCGGGGGCCAGCCAGGCCACGACTATGCCGTAGCCGCTGTTGATGATGCCAAAGCAGGCGATCAGCAGCCAGGCGCGGGGCAGCGCGATCAGCCGCTGCTCCCCTGAAGGAGGGGAGTGCGGTGCGGCGGCGGGCAGGCGCACCCGCCAGCCGAGCCAGAGCAGGGCCAGCAGCACCGGCAGGCTCCAGAGGGCCAGCGCCCGGGACCAGTCGAGGTGCAGGGCGACCCTGGGGGTGAGCACGGCGCCGAGCGCCCCGCCCCCCATCATGCAGGCCGAGAAGATCCCCATCACCAGCGGCACCTTGCCCGCAAAGGCCCCCTTGATGAGGCCGGGCAATGTCCCCTGCACCAGAGCCGACCCCAGCCCGCACAGGGCGGCGCTGGCGATGAGCAGGGCGCCGCTGGACAGATCGAGGCGCAGGGCGCTGCCCAGCATCAGCAGCAACAGGGCCGCCCCGAGCAAGGGGCGCGGCCCGGCCTTGTCGAGCAGGGCCGGGGTGAGCAGGACGCCGACCCCGATCAGCAGCAGCGGCAGCAGGGTGACCCAGGCCAGCCTGTCCATGCCGAGGCCCAGCTGGGCGTCTATCTGCCCCGCCAGGGGGCCTATGGCGGTGAGGAAGGGGCGCAGGTTGATGCCAATCAGCACCACCAGCACCAGCAGGGCGCCGCTGCCGGAGGGGAGATGGCGCTTAACCATGGGACTGGGGGCCGTAGAGGGCGGCGGCCGGTATGGAGCTTGGCAACTTGATGAGGGGCAGGGGCGGCGGGCTGAGGGGCAGTCGCAGCACCGCGTAGGCCGCGCTGCTGTCAAAGCCGAAGGGGGCGGCGTCTTCGTTGTCGAAGGCGTAGTAGACGGCGCTGATGCCGTTCATCACCAGGGCGCACAGGCACATGGGGCAGGGGTGGCCGCTGGCATAGACGATGGCGCCCGCGAGCGGGCCCTTGCGGCTCCCCTCCCGCAGCGCCTCCAGCTCGGCGTGACGGCTGGGATCCCCCGCCTCCAGCATACGATTGACGGCGCTCGCCACCAGCTGGTTGTCTCGCACCAAGAGGGCTGCGAAGGGGCGGCCCCCCTGCTGGCGGTGGGTCAGGGCCAGCTGCAGGGTCTGCTCCAGCCATGCCTGATGGCTGGGGGCCGAGACGGCACTGAGGGAGTTCACCGGGCGGGCACCGGACTGGGGAGGCTGTGACATGGGATCATCCTGGCAAAAGAGGGGGTGACGGCAGCCTAACGGGCCCGCAAGTCATTTGGAAATTAAATGATAAAATGACTTTCAGTGATTTTATAAATGGAGAATCCCCCCATGGAGCGACCCTTGCTGGATCCCCACCTGCTGCAGAGCTTTGTCGCCATCGTCGAAACCGGCAGTTTCACCCGTGCCGGCGAGCGGATGCACCTGACCCAGTCCACCATCAGCCAGCAGATGCGCCGCCTCGAGCAGCAGCTCGGTTGTCCGCTGCTCGACAGATCCGGCCGCCAGGTGGTGACCACGGCCCAGGGGGAAACACTGCTGGGGCTGGCGCGCCGCATCCTGGGGCTGCTGGCCCGGGTGGGGGAGCGGGTGAGCGAGGCCAGTCACCCCCTGCGCCTCGGGGTGCCCGAGGATTTCGCCGCCGGCGCCATGACGGCGGTGCTGGCGGCTTTCGCCCGGCAATACCCCGAGGTGAGGCTGGAGGTGCAAAGCGGTCTTAGCCACGTCCTGTGGCAGGCCTTCGAAGGGGGGGAGCTGGATCTGGCGCTGATCAAGCAGGGGCGGGGGCAGGGGGAGCCCATCGCCCGCTGGCGCGAGCCGCTGGCCTGGGTCGACAGCCGCGACTGGCCTGCCTGCGAGCGGGAGCCTGTTCCCCTGGTGGTGTTTCCGAGCGAAGGCCTCTATCGGCGCCAGATCACCGAGGCCCTGGATGCCAGGGGGATCCCCTGGCGCATCGCCTACGTGAGTGCCAGCCTCGCCAGCCTGCAGGGGGCGGTGAGCGCGGGCATAGGGGTGAGCCTGCTGCCCGCCCGATTGCAGCAGCCCGATCAGGTGGCGCTGGTGGACTGGCCGGCGGTGCGCTCGGTGGAGCTGGCCCTGCACCTGGGGGCGGGGGACAGTGAGTCCCTCAGCCGGCTGTGCGAGGCCCTGATCGCGCTCTGTGACGAGGTGATGGGGCCCAGGTAGGAACAAGCCAGGCCCAGGGCCTCAGGCCAGGGATTGCCTCGGCACCACGGCGAGCCAGACTTCCACCTCGCCGCTGCCGCTATCCGGGTCAAAGGCGTCGCCGTAGCGCTCAAAATCCGGCTGGTGGGCCGACTCGTAGTCTGAGTGCGCCAGCCACGCCAGCGCCTGCTGCCAGGTTTGGGGCAGGGCATCGACATGGCCCAGATGGCGAAAGACCGCATAGGTCTGGGGAGTGATCCGCATCCGGCCCAGGGTCTTGGGCAAGACCTCCAGCGCCGCGACTTCCACCGCGCACATATATTCGCAGGTCGTGGCGTCGGCGGCGCAGATGACGCCGTAGGCGTGCTCCCCCAGCTGACCCGGCAGGGGGCCAAGGGCGCTGAAGTCGCGCCACTGGCCACCGAAGTCGCCGCGCTGGAAGCTGTGATGGCGGCGCAGGCCGCCAAGCAGCATGGCCTTGCCGGTTTCAAAGCGAACGGGGTCTGACATGGCGCCTCCTGGGTTGGAAGGGTGAAGGGACAGAGTCTAGGTGAGCGCGTCAGTGCGCCCGGCCTTCCTCGAGCTTGCGCTCATAGTCACGGCGGACGATGGCGAGCGCCGCCAGGGCGAGCTCCGGGGCAATCTGGTTGGTTTCCAGCAGTTCTATCAGATCTACCGCGAGTTTGACCTCGGGGGGGGCATTTTCCAGTGACATCTTGATTTCTCATGGGGCAAAGTGGGCGCCATTATAGCGCCCCGGGCGGTGAAGACACGCCCCGGGTGCCCGGGGCTTGAAGGGCTTCACATGTGCTGACGCATCTCCTTGTCGAGCTCTTCGCGCAGGGCCATCAGTTTCTTGGCGTACTGCTGCAAGCTCAGATCCTGCTCGCTCACCGGCTGCCATTGGGGCACAGGGCTCGGCTTGCCGTGCTCGTCCATGGCCACGAAGATGATGATGCAGTGGGTGGTCTTGTGGCGCGCAGGGTCAGTGGGGTGGCGGCTGTAGACATCCACCGCCAGGTGCATGCTGGTAGTGCCTGTGTGGATCACCTTGGCGTGCACCTCCACCAGCTGGCCTATCTGGATGGGGCGCAAAAAGCGAATGCCCCCCACATAGACGGTGACGGCATAGCCGCCACACCAGCCGGCGGCGCAGGCGTAGCCGGCCTGATCGATCCACTTCATCACCATGCCGCCATGGACCTTGCCACCGAAGTTGACGTCGGCGGGTTCGGCGAGAAATTGCAGGGTCAGCTCGTGGGGTGGGGTCATATCGTCTCCTCGGTTCATTGCCGGTCACTCTTGCGGTAGGCCTCGGCCTGCTGGCAGGGAGGCAGGGATGACACATAGGGGCGTTCATTGCCGGTGCGCTGGCCGAGGCTGGCGTACTCCTGCTGGCAGCGGGTCGTCTTGCCCCCGGCCCTGACGCAGGCATCGATGCGCTGCTGCCTATCTTGTATCGTCTGTTGTTGCCGGGCGTTGGCACAGGCTCTGTCCAGCCCGGCCTGATGGGTGTCCCGAGCCTGTTCTATGGCGAGCAGGCCGCCCGAGAGGGTGCCACCGAGCAGCAGTATGACCAGCTTCATCATGGGTTGTCTCCTTGCGAAGGGCGCCTCGCCATGCCCAGGGCTATGCCCCCGAAATGGCCAGTGATGACAATAACAATCGCAGCGACCAGGACTCATCCAACCAGATGATCCCGGCCACGAGCAGGGTCAGCTGCGACAGACGGGGCAGGGACATCCATTCACCTTGAGTTCAGCGGCGGCGGCCCAGCATGGCAGCTCATGCAAATGAGGAGGCCCCATGAAACAGATGCTGGAGCAATTGATGGGAGCTGGCAAGGGCTGGCTCAACGATGGCGGTGACACGCGCAAGGCCCAGATGAAGGGTATGGCCCAGGGGGGGCTGGCCGCCGGGGCCATGGCGCTGCTGCTTGGCAACAAGAAGATGCGCAAGTACGGCACCAAGGTGGCGGCGGTGGGCGGGGCGGCCGCCCTCGGCGGGCTGGCCTACAAGCTCTATCAGGACTGGCAGCAGAACCAGAGTGCGCCAGCGGCCGGCAGGCCCCATCCCCTCAACGAGCTGGCGGGCGCCGAACTGGATGCCCGCGCCAGCTTGCTGGTGCGCGCCATGGTGGCGGCGGCCCGGGCCGACGGCCACATCGACGGCAACGAGCGTCAGAAGATCCAGCAGTACCTGACCGAGCAGGGCCAACCCGATGCCGCTCGCTGGATTGACGCCGAGCTGGCCCGCCCGCTGGACCCGCAAGCCCTGGCCCGGGAAGTGACCGACATGGAGCAGGCCACCGAGGTCTATCTCGCCTCCCTGCTCGCCGTCGAGGTGGATCACTTCATGGAGCGCGGCTATCTCGATGAGCTGGCCCGTGCTCTCAAGCTCGATGACAACCTGAAAGCCAGCATAGAGCGCCAGGTGGCCCAGCTGGGCGCGCCGGGTTGAGCCCAGGCAGCCATAAGATTGTCCACAAGGCCCCGTCATGGGGCCTTGTTGTTGGTGGTCTATTGATGGGGCGCGAGCTGCTGGTGGACCAGGGCCGCCAGCCGGGTGAGGGCAGCCTCCAGCGCCGGGCTCCAGGGATGGGCGCTGTTGAGGCGCAGGCAGTGGTTGTGCTGGCCCTGGCTCGAGAACAAAGCCCCGGGGGCCAGTGAGAAGCCGCTGGCCAGCGCCTGGGCATAGAGTGCCCGGCTGTCGAGGCGCTCGTCGAATGTCAGCCAGAGGAAGTAGCCGCCATTCGGGGTCGAGATGCGCACCTCGTCCTGGAAGAGGCGCAGCAGGGCCGCCCGCATCTGCTGCTGGCGCTGGGCCAGGGTGTGGCGCAGGCGGCGAAAGTGGGCATCCACCCCGCCCTGGCGCAGCATGTCGGCAAGCGCCAGCTGGCTCGGCACATTGGTGGAGAGGGTCGACATCAGTTGCAGCCGCTGGATGCGCTCGGCATGGGGTCCCGCCACCACCCAGCCGACCCGAAAGCCCGGCGCCAGGCACTTGGTCCAGGAGCCGCACAGCAGGCTGTCGCCCCGAGCGTCCCAGCGCTTGATAGGGCTGGGGCGCTCGCGGCCAAAGTAGAGCTCGGCGTAGACGTCGTCCTCCACCAGAGGCACCTCATGGGCGTTTAGCAGCGCCATCAGCCCCTGCTTGTGGCCATCCGGCATGGTGTGGCCCAGGGGGTGCTGGACGTTGCCCATCAGCCAGCACGCCTTGATGGGGCGCTGGGCGAGCGCCTCGGCCAGCAGGGCGAGATCGATGCCGACCCCGGAGATCACCGGGATCTCCACCACGTTGAGCTTGAGCCGCTCCATGGCCTGCAGGGCGCCGTAGAAGGTGGGGGATTCCACCACCACCCAGTCCCCCGGCTCGGTCAGCACCTGCAGGCTCAGGGAGAGCGCCTCCATGGCGCCCGTGGTGATGATGATCTCTTGGGGGTCGACCGCCAGGCCGTCGCCGGCGTAACGCTGGGCGATGGCGCGGCGCAGCGCCTCGTTGCCGGGGGGCAGGTCGGCCACCGTGCTGAAGGGGTCGAGGCGGCGCATGCAGCTGGCCAGCGCCCGGCCGAGCTGGGGATGGGGGAAGAGTGCGGGGTCCGCCACCGCCATGCCGAGCGGCACCAGCTCGCGGGACTTGCTGGCCTGCAGCACCTCGAACACCAGATCGTTGATGTCCACCGAGCCGGTATAGTGCGCCTGCTGGGGGGCGCTGGCCCGCAGCGGGGAGGTGGCGGCCTTGACGTAGTAGCCGGACTGGGGCCTGGCCAGGATCAGGCCGCGGCTCTCCAGCAGCTGATAGGCCTGCAGCACCGTCATGGGGCTGAGTGTGTGGGTCTTGCAGCTCTGGCGGATGGAGGGGATGCGCTCCCCCGGCTGCCAGAGGCCGCTCTCTATCTGCTGTTGCAGCAAGGCTGCCAGCTGGCCGTAACGGGACATGGTGTACCCTAACTGTTATAGGTGTATTTCACTATAACTGCATCTGTTATAGGTGTCATAGGGCGTGTTGTACTTAACGGGCGAAAACCTGTCTGTTAAATGCAACATAGAGAGTCATGCATGATAAGCCTGGATGATGTGGTCAGCCTGTCCCGAATACAGTTCGGCGCGACGGCGATGTTCCACTTTCTGTTTGTGCCCCTCACCCTGGGGTTGTCCTGGATCCTGGTGATCGCCGAGTCGGCCTACGTGATGACCGGCAAGGTGATCTACCAGGACATCACCCGCTTCTGGGGCAAGTTGTTCGGCATCAACTTCGTCATGGGGGTCACCACGGGGATCACCCTGGAGTTCCAGTTCGGTACCAACTGGGCCTACTACTCCCACTACGTCGGCGACATCTTCGGCACCCCGCTGGCGGTGGAGGGGCTGATGGCCTTCTTCCTCGAGTCCACCCTGGTGGGGCTCTTCTTCTTCGGCTGGGACAAGCTCTCCCGCGGCCAGCACCTGCTGGTGACCGCGCTGGTGGCGCTCGGCTCCAACCTCTCCGCGCTCTGGATCCTCATCGCCAACGGCTGGATGCAGAACCCGGTCGGCGCCGAGTTCAATCCCATGACGATGCGCATGGAGCTGACCGACGTGGCCGCCGTGCTGTTCAACCCGGTGGCCCAGGTCAAGTTCGTGCACACGGTGGCGGCGGGTTATGTGGCGGCCTCCCTGTTCGTGATGGGGGTGAGCAGCTGGTATCTGCTGCGCCGCATGGAGGTGCGCTTCGCCCTGCGCTCCTTCGCCATCGCCTCCGGCTTCGGGCTGGCCGCCATCCTCTCTGTCATCGTGCTGGGGGACGAGTCGGGCTACCGCTCCGGGGAGGTGCAGAAGGTCAAGCTCGCCGCCATCGAGGCGGAGTGGGAGACCGAGCCCGCGCCGGCCGCCTTCACCCTGTTCGGCCTGCCGGATCAGGGTGCCGAGACCACCCATGCGGCCCTCAAAATTCCCTACCTGATGGGCATCATCGCCACCCGCTCCCTGGATGAGCAGGTGACAGGCCTTAAAGATCTCAAGGCCGAGCACGAGGTGCGCATTCGCAGCGGCATGCTGGCCCACGAGGCCCTGGAAGCCCTGCGAGCGGATGGTAGCAATGCCGAGGCTCGTGCCACCTTCGAGCGCCACCGCGCCGATCTCGGTTACGGCCTGCTGCTGACCCCCTACGCCAAGGAGATTGGCAAGGCGGACGAAGGGGCCATAGCCAAGGCCGTCGCCGACTCCATCCCCCAGGTGGCGCCGCTGTTCTGGAGCTTCCGGCTGATGGTGGGCATAGGGGGGGGGTTGCTGCTGCTCTTTGGCGCCGCCTTCCTGCAGCTGTGCCGGGGCAGGCTGGTGCAATCGCTCCGCCTGCTCAAGGCGCTGTTCTGGTCTATTCCGCTGCCCTGGATTGCCATCGAGGCGGGCTGGTTCGTGGCCGAATTTGGCCGCCAGCCCTGGACCATCAGCGACGTGCTGCCGGTGTCGGCCTCGGTCTCCTTGCTGCAACCTGGGCAACTCTGGTTCAGCCTGATCGCCATCTTCCTCATCTACAGCACGCTGCTGGTGGTGGAGCTGTTCTTGTTGCGTCACGTGATCCGCAAAGGGCCCGCCAGCCTGCAGACGGGTCGTTATCAAGGTGAAGTGTTGAAAAACGGGAGTCTTGTCTGATGGATTACGAAACCCTGAAACTCGTCTGGTGGGGGCTGGTGCTCTTCCTGCTCGTCGGCTTCGTGGTGATGGACGGCTTCGATCTCGGGGTCGGTCTGCTGCTCCCCGTGGTGGGCAAGAGCGACGAGGAGCGGCGGGTGCTGCTCAACAGCGTGGGGCCCGTGTGGGAGGGTAACCAGGTGTGGCTCATCGCCGGGGCCGGCACCCTGTTCGCCGCCTGGCCCCTGGTCTATGCCGCCGCCTTCTCGGCGCTCTATGTGCCCTTCATGTTCCTGCTGTTCGGCCTCTTCCTGCGCCCGGTCGGCTTTGACTATCGCAGCAAGCTGCCGGACCCGCTCTGGCGCCGCTGGTGGGACAGGGCCCTGGTGATGGGGGCCCTGCTGCCGACCCTGGTGTTTGGCGCGACCCTGGGCTTCCTGTTGCAAGGCTTGCCGTTTCGCTTCGACTCGGCCCTTCGCATCCACTATGGCGCCTTCGATTTCAACTGGCCGCTGCTGTTGACCTGCATGGGGACGGCGCTGGCCCTGCTGATGCTGCACGGTGCCAGCTTCCTGCAGTGCAAGACCCAAGGGGTGATAGCCGAGCGCTGCGCCCGCCAGAGCCTCTGGCTCGGCCCCCTGGCGAGCGCTCTGTTTGCCCTCGGTGGCCTCTGGCTCAGTCAGATGCGTGGTTACCGGATAGCCGAGATTGGGGATCTCAACAGCGCCCTGACGCCCCTGATGAAGCAGGTGACGACGGTGCCGGATGGCTGGCTTGGCAACTTCGTGGCGCACCCGGTGCTCTGGGCTGTGCCTGCCCTCGGCCTCCTGCTGCCGCTCTTGAGCACGCTGGCAAGCCACCATGGCCGGGCGCGGCTGGCGATCCTTGCCAGCGGTGGTGCCTGCGCCGCCATGATGCTGACCGTGGCCATAGCGCTCTTCCCCTTCGTGCTGCCCTCGTCCCTGGATCCGTCCAGCAGCCTGACCCTGTGGGACGGCACCTCCAGCGAGGGCACCCTGCTCATCATGCTGGGAATCGTCGCCGTGCTGATGCCCATCAACCTGGGCTACACCCTCTGGGTCTACTGGGTGGCGCGGGGCAAGATGAGTACCGAGCAGGTGCGCCAGCAGGGCCACAGCCTCTACTAACACGGGAATTGAGGAGTCTTCGATATGTGGTATTTCACCTGGATTCTGGGGTTGGGGTTTGCGCTGCTGTGCGGTCTGGTTAATCTGCTCTGGCTGGAGGCGCGCTGGGCGGCGGACGAGGATCTCAAGGAGCCTTGATCCCGCCCCTGAAAACGAGAAAGGCCGACACCAGGTGTCGGCCTTTTTGTTTTTTTGCGCGGCGGATTAGATTGCCAGCGCCAGCCTGGCCTCGCGCTTCTCGCTTGCATGGGTGAGGCCATAGGCCAGCAGCACGATCAGCGCGCCAATCCAGGGGGTGTGCATCAACCCCAGGTGCTCCACCACGAAACCGCCAACGACAGAGCCCAGGGCGATGCCGACGTTAAAGGCGGCGATGTTGAGGCCGGAGGCCACGTCCACGGCGTTCGGGGTATGGCGCTCGGCCTGTTTCACCACCAGCACCTGCAGGCCCGGCACGTTGCCAAACGCAAAGGCGCCCCACACCAGCACTGTCAGCACCGCCAGCACCGGATGGGGTGCGGTGAAGGTGAGCATCAGCAGGATGAGTGCCAGGCCGCCAAACATCAGCTTCAGCGCGGGCAGCGGGCCCATCTTGTCCGCCAGCTTGCCGCCCCAGATGTTGCCGACCGCCACCGAGACTCCGTACACCAGCAGGATCAGGCTCACCGCATTGGCACCGAAACCGCTCACCTGCTGCAAGATGGGGGCGAGGAAGGTAAAGGCGGTGAAGGCGCCGCCGTAGCCCAGGGCTGTCTTGGCATAGACCATCAGCAGGGGCTTGTGGGTCAGCACGGCGAGCTGCTCGCGGATGGTCGACGCTGTCCCCTTGGGCAGGTTGCTTGGGATCAGCAGCAGGCTGCCGACCATGGCGATGACCCCGAGTGCGCTCACCACCAGGAAGGTCTCGCGCCAGCCGAACTGCTGACCAATCCAGGTGCCGAGCGGCACGCCTGTCACCAGGGCGACGGTCAGGCCGCTGAACATGATGGCGATGGCGCTCGCTGCCTTCTCTTTGGCCACCAGACCCGTGGCTATGGTCGAGCCCACCGAGAAGAAGACCCCGTGGGCCAGGCCGGTGAGGATGCGGGCGACGATCAGGCTCTCGTAGCCGGGGGCCTGCCAGGCCAGCAGGTTGCCGGCGGTGAAGAGCGCCATCAGGCCCACCAGCAGCCACTTGCGCGGCAGCTTGCCGGTGAGCGCCGTCAGCACCGGCGCGCCTATGGCGACGCCCAGGGCGTAGAGGCTGACCAAGAGGCCCGCCGAGGGGAGCGAGACATTGAGCTGCTCGGCTATGGTGGGAATGAGCCCCACTATTACAAATTCGGTGGTGCCGATCGCGAAGGCACTCAGGGTGAGGGCAAATAACGCCAGTGGCATACAAACTCCTTGGATAGTGGCTCCCGACGGGAGAATGGCGCCAGTATGCCGATGAGCTTTGTTGGCAAAAATGACGGCAACGTCAAATTACTTTTGCCAAATCAGCAGCAATGGAGCCGTGGAATGGGGTAGTGGGAGTGCTCGAGGCTGCGGAGGCAAAGCGCGTAGAAGCAAGGCGTACAGACCGCGCTGGGAACAAAGAGAGAAGGGGCAAGGGAAGGGGGCTGCTGCGCGGGCGGCGGTGGCGCGCGGTATTGGAGACAAAAAAAGCGGGAGGCACTGGGCCTCCCGCTGGTGTTCAAGAATGTCATTAGAGCGTTATTTGCTCCCTTCTCCCCTGGCGGGAGAAGGGTTGGGGATGAGGGGGGGGAGCTTGCCCCTCACCCTCACCCTCTCCCGCAGGGAGAGGGGATAGCTCGTGGTTGCAATTGGCTAGTGAGGGTTGCCGGTATCCGCCGCCGCAGCGATAGATACAATGCTTCCTCTCCCGTTTAATCCCAATTCGGGGCAAAGTCCGGGTTGGCGCAGCGCTCCCCTCGCTCCAGGGTGGCAATCTGTGCCATCTCCTCGGGGCTGAGTTGCACCTTGAGGGCGGCCAGGTTGGCGGCGAGATTCTCCCGCTTGGTGGAGCTCGGGATCACCGTCATGCCCTGGGCCAGCAGCCAGGCCAGGGACACCTGGGCCGCCGAGACGCCGTGGCGCTTGCCTATCTCCATCAGCAGCGGCTCGGTGAGCACCTTGCCATAGGCCAGCGGCATATAGGCGGTGATGGCGATGCCGTTATCCTGGCAGAACTCCACCACCTTGCGGTTTTGCAGCAGGGGATGGATCTCCACCTGCTGGTGGGCGATGGCGCCCGGCCCCAGGATAGCGATGGCTTCTTTAAGCTGGGCGACCGTGAAGTTGGAGACCCCGATCTCCCGGGTCAGGCCTTGTGCCTTGGCCTCGGCCAGTTGCTCCAGATAGACCGCCATCGGCACCTCATCTTTGGGGGAGGGCCAGTGAATAAGCGCCAGATCCAGATAGTCGGTGCCCAGTTTCTCCAGGCTCAGCTCCAGGCTCGGGATCACCTTGCCCGGGCCGAACTCACTGATCCACACCTTGGTGGTCAGGTAGATATCCTGGCGGGGGACGCCACTTTCGCTCATCAGCTGGCCCACTTCGGCCTCGTTATCATAGATCTGGGCGGTATCTATGTGGCGATAGCCGAGATCCAGACCCTGCAGCAGGGAGTCGCGCAGGGGCTGATCTTTCAGGCGAAAGGTACCAAGACCCAGGTTGGGCATCTTCATCATCATATTCCTCAAGTTATTGTTTCTACGCTCAATATTTTTTCGGCCCATCCTCGTATCCAGGGCGGGCAGGGGACAGGCCGTAGCTGGATTCAGGCTAGCTGATAGCGGCGAACACTGGTGCTGGTAAACCAGCCCCGGGTGTTGGCCACGAAGGCGAGAAAATGGGGCTGCTGCTGGTGGGCCCTGAGCGCCGCATAGCTCTCCCACTCCTCGTGGATCATCCAGCCCTGGGGACTCTCCATGCTCTGGTGCAGCCGGTAGCCGAGGCACCCAGGCTCTTGCTGGCTGGCGTTGAGGAGCGGCGCCAGGGCGGCCCGACACTCGGCGGCGAATTCAGGCTTGGCCTCAAGTTCGGCAATCACAATCAGGGGGGATGGCATCTGAACCTCCTTGCAATATCGGGGGCCAGTATGCCCGCCGCAGACTGGGGGATACAGGGCAGCAGTCGCAAAACACTATTGAGGAAAGAACAGCAATGGGGAGGGGGAACCCACACATTAGTATTTCGTTAGATCTATGGGCATTGCGAATTCTTCGCCAGCGACTTCTTTAGTTAAGGCTTGTCCTGCGATGCAAGTATTTCCATTGAAGGTCAGTGTCGGGCCATGGTGAAGCTCCCAGCCCTTGTTCATTAATTCAGAGATCCGCATGCAAAAATCTTTATCATCAGGGCCAGTAATAAATCGATAGAGCTTCATGGGTAATGCCTTGATTTAAAATTAAAAGTCAAAATATTTCTCTGAAATAACAAGTCTGCTGCGCTGAGGGTTATCCCTCTGACCAGACCGCAAACTCGTTGCCGCTGGGTTCGACAAAGTGGAAGCGGCGGCCACCGGGGAAGTCGAACAGGGGGCGCACTAGGGTGCCGCCATGCTGGATCACCTTGGCCTGGGTTGCCTCTATGTCGGCACTGTAGAACACCAGCAGGGCGCCGCCCTGTGCGCTTTGGTTGCTGAGATCCGCGCGGTAGAAGCCGCCATCCAGCCCTTCCCCTTCGAAGGCGCAGTAGTCGGGGCCGTAGTCGGCGAACTGCCAGCCAAAGGTGGCCTCGAAGAAGGCCTTGGTGGCGGCGAGATCCCTGGCTGCAAACTCCACATAGTTCAGTTTTTCATGGGCCTTGGTCATAAGGGTCTCCTTGTCGATGTCGGTGGTTATGTCGGTTGTCAGCATTTTTTCGTGCGGATCGTGGGGTGCGGCAAGGCGTCCCAGGGCGTCAGCTTGAGCTGCTTGCGGCGCACCCAAACGATGATTCCCATCAGCAGACCGAAGCCTATGCCGAACAGCAGGCTCTGGCGCAGGGCGAAAGCCGGACTCACCTCATCTTGCCAGCCGAGGTACCACATCAACATCCCCCAGATGGCACCTGTCGGCAGACCAAAGGCAAGCAGGTTGACCAGAAAGCGTTCATGGTGGGGTGGTCTGAGTCGCAGGCCCAGTCTGCGCAGCAGTCTGAGCAAGGGGGGATTGTAGTTGGCGTGCCACACGCCTTTGCTTTCAAGCTCCTGGTGGGCTGCCGCCAACCGCTCTTCGAAGTTCATGATGTTCATCCTTGCGATGGCTTGGCGCCATACGATGCCAATTTTCGGCATTGTAACCACAAGGCCGGGAGCAAAACAGGCGGTTGCTCACGTTATGCGGACGGCAAGATCCGTCTCTGGTGACGCCTGCCTTGCCAACCCAGGGCCATTGCGCCTATAAAACCCCATGACTCTTGCCAGGACAACAACAATGAAGACCCATTCCGATGAACTGACCCTGTTCGTGGCCGTGGTGGAGGCGGGCAGCTTTCGCCAGGCGGCGGAGAACCTCGGCATGGACAATTCTGTGGTGAGCCGCGGCATCAAGCGCCTCGAGGAGAAGCTCGCCACGGTGCTGCTCAACCGCACCACCCGGCGGGTCAGCCTGACCGAGGAGGGGCGCTGGTTCTATCAGCGGGCGGTGAAGGTGCTGACCGAGATGAGCGAGGCGGAGAGCCATCTGCTGATGCGCCGGGAACAACCCGAAGGGATACTGCGGGTCGACGCCGCCACCCCCTTCATCCTGCACCGGCTGGTGCCCATCATCGGGGAGTTCCGCCGCCGCTACCCCGGCATAGAGCTGCAACTGCACAGCTCCGAGGGCTTCATTAACCTGATGGAGCGGCGGGTGGACATGGCCATTCGCATCGGCGAGCTGACGGACTCCTCCCTGCGCGCTCTGCCGCTCGGGCGATCCAAGCTGCGGCTGCTCGCGTCCCCCGACTATCTGAAGGCGCGCGGCACCCCGCGCCAGCCAGCTGACTTGCTGGCGGGCCACGAGCTGCTCGGCTTTTTGCACCCCGATCACCTCAACCACTGGCCCCTGCTCAGCACTGAGCAGGGGGACAGGTTCGCCATCACCCCGACCCTGAGGGCCAGCAGCGGCGAGACCCTGCGCCAGCTGGCGCTCAGAGGTCAAGGGATCGTCTGCCTGTCGGACTTCATGACCGGGGAGGACAGGGCGAGCGGGGCCCTGGTGGAGGTGCTGGCCCGCAGCAACAGCGGCGCCTCGCGCCCCATTCATGCGGTCTTCTACTCCGATGCCCAGCGGGATATCCGGCTGCGGGTCTGGCTCGACTTCCTCAAAGAGCAGCTCGGCGCCGAGGCGTTGTAGAGGGCATGTCGACAGTGCCAACCCCCTCCCCCTCCACGAGGGGGGGTCATTTTCTCCCACCCCTTGGCAAGGGGAGGGCTGGGGTCAGGTGCGGTCAGAACACCCGCGCTCGCCAATAAAAAGAGGCCGACATCGCTGTCGGCCTCGTTCGTTTTCATCTCAAGGATGCATCGGCTGCCCGATTAATCCTCTTCGGCCCAGCGGCGTGAGCGTTCGACCGCCTTCTGCCAGCCGCTGTAACGCTTGGCGCGATCGGCTTTGTCCATCTGGGGGATGAACTCCCTGTCCACGCTGAACTTGTCTTCCAGCTCTTCGGAACTCTTCCAGAAGCCGACGGCGAGGCCTGCCAGGAAGGCGGCGCCCATGGCGGTGGTCTCGATGCGGGTCGGACGCACCACAGGGGTGTGCATCATGTCGGCCTGGAACTGCATCAGGAAGTCGTTGGCGACGGCGCCACCGTCTACCTTGAGCGCGGCCAGCTTGATGCCGGAGTCCTGCTGCATGGCATCCAGCACGTCGCGGCTCTGGTAGGCGATGGATTCCAGCGCGGCGCGGATGATGTGGTTGCGGTTGGCGCCACGGGTCAGGCCGACCATGGTGCCGCGAGCATAGGGATCCCAGTAGGGGGCGCCCAGGCCCACGAAGGCCGGCACCAGGTAGACGCCGTTGGTATCGCCCACCTTGCTCGCGAAGTAGTCGGTGTCGCGGGCATCGTGGATGATCTTCAGCTCGTCACGCAGCCACTGGATGGTGGCGCCGCCCATGAATACGGCACCCTCGAGGGCATAATTCACTTCCCCTTTCGGGCCGATGGCGACCGTGGTCAGCAGGCCGTTGTTGGAGCGAACAGGCTCTGTGCCGGTGTTCATCAGCAGGAAGCAGCCGGTACCATAGGTGTTCTTGGCCATCCCCTTCTCGAAGCAGAGCTGGCCGAACAGGGCAGACTGCTGGTCACCGGCGATGCCGGCGATGGGGATGCGGGAGCCGCCGCCACGGGTGGTGTAGCCATACACCTCGGAGGAGGGTTTGACCTCCGGCAGCATGGAGGCGGGGATGCCCAGCTCGTCCAGCATCCGCTCGTCCCACTTCAGATCGCGGATGTTGTAGAGCATGGTGCGGGAGGCGTTGGTCGGGTCGGTGACGTGCACTTCGCCGTTGGTCATCTTCCACACCAGCCAGGTGTCTATGGTGCCGAACAGCAGCTCGCCGTTCATCGCCTTCTCGCGGGCCCCTTCCACGTTGTCCAGGATCCACTTCACCTTGGTGCCGGAGAAGTAGGCATCCAGCACCAGGCCGGTGTTTTCCCGCACGTACTCTTCCAGGCCGCGGGCCTTGAGCTCTTCACAGATGGCCGCGGTGCGGCGGCACTGCCAGACGATGGCGTTGTAGATGGGCTTGCCGGTGGCCTTTTCCCACACAACGGTGGTTTCACGCTGGTTGGTGATGCCGATGGCGGCGATCTGCTCGCTGTGCAGGCCGCTCTTGGCCAGCACCTCGGTGAAGACGGAGGACTGGGTCGCCCAGATCTCCATGGGGTCGTGCTCGACCCAGCCCGCCTTGGGGTAGTGCTGGGTGAATTCGCGCTGTGAGGTCGCGACTATGTTGGCGTCCTGATCGAACACTATGGCACGGGAGGAGGTGGTACCTTGATCCAGCGCGACGACAAATTTCTTTTCAGCAGACATGATGTTCTCCACGTTTGGGGGGACCGCTCTTAGGCGGCGGCCTCTTCTTTATTGGACAGCTTGGCGGCTTCTTCGGTCACGACACGGTTGCCCGGGACGCAGGGAGCCAGCACTTTCACATACAGAGCGGTACCCAGCTGGGCGCCGACGATGGGGCCGAGGATGGGAACCCAGAAGTAGGGGTTGTCGCGGCCGCCGGTCAGGGCCACATCGCCCCAGCCTGCAAAGAAGGCGAACAGTTTGGGACCAAAGTCACGGGCCGGGTTCATGGCAAAGCCGGTCAAGGGGCCGAGGGAGGCGCCGATCACCGCGATCAGTATGCCGATCAGCAGGGCGGCGGCGAAGCCTTTGGGGGCGCCGTTGTTGTTGTCCCCCAGCGCCATGATGCCCAGCATCAGGACGGCGGTGATCACCAGCTCGACCGCGAATGCCTGCATGTTGGAGAGCAGGGCATTGGGGTAGGTGGAGAAGATGCCGGCGGTGCCGAGGCTCTCTACGCTGCCGCGCACCACGTTGTGGGTCAGTTCCCACTGGGTGAAGAGGTTGCCATAGAGGAAGTAGACAAGGGCGGCGGAGGCGAAGGCACCCGCTATCTGGGCGATGATGAAGGGCACTACCTTGCGCTTGTCGAAGCCGCAGAAGGTCATCAGCGCCAGGGTCACCGCCGGGTTCAGGTGGGCGCCAGAGATGCCGCCGGTCACATAGATGGCGATGGCGACCCCCAGGCCCCAGGTAATGGAGATTTCCCATTGCCCGAAGTTGGCGCCAGCCAGCACCAGGGCGGCCACGCAACCGACGCCGAAGAAGATCAGCAGGCCGGTGCCGATAAACTCGGCGAGGCACTCGCCGAGCAGGGTATTGGGTCTTTGTATGCTCATAGTTGTTATTCCTTATATCCACCCAGAGTAGGTTTGATGTTCCGTTTCGTTATCTTGCATTCCCATTTTTTGCGTCCGAAAACGTTTCTTCTTGTTATTTGAGCTGACGCAAACGTTATGCTCGTTTGCGCTCGTTCTTGGACGAGAGAGAAAATAAACCTTCTGTGCCAATTCACCAGACCCCCGCCACCGGAAATGTGGACAAGATCCCATTCATTGCTAAGAAAATGTGACGAAAAGCAACTGTTAGCGGTGCTATTACTCCTTAGTGGGTAGCTGCATTCCTTGCCCTGCAAGGGCTGGCGGCCGATGAGCGATCACTCATTGAATGACATTATTTGTAATAAAACTGCAATAATTTAGCCTTCATCACAGATTGAATGTTCACAAATGAGCACAATAGGCTCGCTTGCGAATAAGGACTCATCTGGTCGCAGGCATGATCGGGGCACCCTCAACCGCCCATAACAACAATAAGGAAGCAGAACATGCTTAGTCTCTTCAGGCCTGCACCCCACATAGAGCGGCTACCGGCCGACAAGGTGGATCCCTTCTACAAACGCATGCGCTGGCAGGTGTTTTTCGGGATCTTCTTCGGTTATGCCGGCTACTACCTGGTGCGCAAGAACTTCAGTCTGGCGATGCCCTACCTCATCGAGCAGGGCTTCTCCCGCGGTGATCTGGGCCTGGCCCTGTCCGGCGTCTCCATTGCCTACGGTCTCTCCAAATTCCTGATGGGGAACGTGTCGGATCGCTCCAATGCGCGCTACTTCCTCTCCGCCGGCCTGCTGCTCTCGGCCGGCATCATGTTCATGATGGGGACAGTGCACTGGGCTACCTCCAGCATCGCCATCATGTTCGTGCTGCTGTTCCTCAACGGCTGGGTTCAGGGCATGGGCTGGCCGCCCTGTGGTCGCACCATGGTGCACTGGTGGTCACAGAAGGAGCGGGGCGAAGTGGTCGCGGTCTGGAACGTGGCCCACAACGTGGGCGGCGGCATGATAGGTCCGCTGTTCATCCTAGGGATGGGTTGGTTCAATGACTGGCGCAGTGCCTTCTATGTACCGGCTGCTGCTGCCGCCGCCATTGCGGTAATCGCCTTCTTCGTGATGCGTGATACCCCGCAATCCGTTGGTCTGCCCCCCATCGAGGAGTACAAGGACGACTACCCGAAGGATTACAACGAGAGTCACGAGCAGGAGTTTTCCGCCAAGGAGATCTTCGTCAAGTACGTGCTGCACAACAAGCTCTTGTGGTACATCGCCATTGCCAACGCCTTCGTCTACCTCATTCGTTACGGTGTGCTGGACTGGGCGCCGACCTACCTGAAAGAAGCCAAAGACTTCAGCGTGGATCACTCCTCCTGGGCCTATTTCCTGTACGAGTGGGCCGGTATTCCGGGCACCCTGCTGTGCGGCTGGATCTCTGACAAGATGTTCCAGGGCCGCCGCGCCCCGGCCGGCATACTGTTCATGGTGCTGGTGACCCTGGCTGTGCTGGTCTACTGGCTCAACCCGGCGGGCAACCCCACCGTCGACATGCTGGCACTGGTCGCCATCGGCTTCCTGATCTATGGCCCCGTCATGCTGATCGGTCTCTATGCCCTGGAGCTGGCGCCGAAGAAGGCGGCCGGTACAGCGGCGGGCTTCACCGGTCTGTTCGGTTATCTGGGTGGCGCCGTGGCGGCCAACGCCATGCTGGGCTACACAGTCGACCACTTCGGCTGGGACGGCGGCTTCATGGTGCTGACCGCATCTTGCGTGCTCTCCATAGTGCTGCTGGCAATGACCCTCAAGCATGAGAACATCGCCGTCGCTGCCAAGAAGGCCGCTGCCGACAAGGCATAAAACGTGATCCTGCCCTTATCAGTCGGAAAAGGGATAGGGTACACTGCCAAAGGCCCCGCAATGCCGGGGCCTTTTTTCGTCTCTCAAGCGGAGTGCAAGCGTGAAGCAAACCCAACGACATCTGGAGATCCTGGACGTCCTGACAAGGCAGGGCTTTGTCTCGACCGACGATCTGGTGACCCATTTTGACGTCAGCCCCCAGACCATTCGCCGGGATTTGAACGATCTCGCCGAGCAGAACAAGATAAGGCGCCATCACGGCGGGGCCTCCCTGCATTCGAGTACCGTCAATACCGCCTACAGCGCCCGCAAGGTGATGCAGCTCAAGGAGAAGGAGCGTATCGCTCGCGAGGTGGCCGCCAACATTCCGGACGGCTCGTCGCTCTTCATCGACATCGGCACCACCACAGAAGCCATAGCCCGCGCCCTGCTGGATCACCGGGAGCTGCGCGTGGTCACCAACAACCTCAACGTCGCCAGCATTCTCACCGCCAAGGATGACTTCACCGTCATCATCGCAGGTGGCGAGATCCGCAACCGGGATGGCGGCATAGTGGGGGAGGCGACCCGTGACTTCATCGGCCAGTTCCGCATGGACTATGGCGTCATCGGCATC
This sequence comes from Aeromonas rivipollensis, assembly GCF_010974825.1. Lineage (GTDB taxonomy): Bacteria > Pseudomonadota > Gammaproteobacteria > Enterobacterales > Aeromonadaceae > Aeromonas > Aeromonas rivipollensis. The sequence continues at coordinate 29,321 of NZ_JAAILA010000002.1, forward strand.
TCCGGCATCGACAACGACGGCTCATTGCTCGATTTCGACTACCACGAGGTGAAGATAGCCCAGGCCATCATAGCCCACTCCCGCCAGGTGTTTCTGGCCGCCGACCACACCAAGTTCGGCCGCAATGCCATGGTCAACCTCGGCAATCTCAACCAGATCCACGCCCTGTTCACGGATCAGGAGCCGCCGGAGAAGTTGATGCGACTGATGTCCCAGCATCAGATAGCCTGCCACATCTGCTGAGTCCCCCCACGCCGTATTAGCATCAGGCCGCCACCGGGCGGCCGCTTTCTTGTTGCCCTCTATTCACGTCTTGTCCCATGGCGGACGCCTTGCTCCTGCTGCCTTCCCCCTTTTGTCCCTGTGCTCTGCTGGTCGCTGCGCGGCTTGAGCTAAAAACAACGACTCTCTCCTCGTCCTGCGTGGTGTGTCTCTGTGCTGCTGGCCCTTTCAGAGTTGGGCCCTGTCGGCCTCGGGCTGCCGCGCCCGCATCCGCTGCGGCAGATTCGCCCTGGCAGCAGGGGCCATGGCAAGGCTCGGGGCGGCATCTTGTCACCGACCGGCAGCATTTTTAGCATTGTCAGAACAATCGCGATCACATTTCCCTCATAAAATGTTCGTTTATCATTTTTTCATGTTCTAATATGAGCGAAATCAAACATTGCCGGCATGGCGAACACAAAATAAGAAAGTAGGTGAACATGAGCGAACATTATGATCTGGTCGTCGTCGGCGGCGGCATCAACGGGGTCGGCATTGCGGCGGATGCGGCGGGGCGGGGGCTGAAGGTGGCGCTGTTCGAGGCGCAGGATCTCGCCTCGGCCACCTCGTCCAACTCCAGCAAGCTGATCCACGGCGGCTTGCGCTATCTCGAACATTACGAATTCAGGCTGGTGAAAGAGGCGCTGGCGGAGCGGGAAGTGCTGCTCGGCATGGCGCCGCACATCGCCCGTCCCATGCGCTTCCGTCTGCCGCACCGCCCGCACCTGCGCCCGGCCTGGATGATCCGTGCCGGCCTCTTCCTCTATGACAACCTGGCCAAGCGCGACAAGCTCAAGGGCAGCTGCGGCCTGCGCTTCCTGCCGCAAGATGGCCTCAAGAGCGGCATCAACAAGGGCTTCGAGTACTCGGACGCCTGGGTCGACGACGCCCGCCTGGTGGTGCTCAACGCCATGATGGCCCGGGACAAGGGCGCCGATGTGCAGACCCGCACCCGCTGCGTCAAGGCGGTGCGCGGATCCAAACACTGGACCCTGACTCTGGAGCGGGAAGGGGGCGAGCAGTTCAATGTCACCTGCCGTGGTCTGGTCAATGCGGCCGGTCCCTGGGTCAAGACCTTCTATGACGAGAGCCTGCACGAGAAATCCCCGCGCGGCATTCGCCTCATCAAGGGCAGCCACATCATAGTGCCGCGCATCCATGAGCGCGAAGAGGCCTACATCCTGCAAAACGAGGACAACCGCATCGTCTTCGTCATCCCCTACCAGCAGGACTACTCCCTCATCGGCACCACAGATGTGGAGCACCATGGCAGCCCGCGGGAGGCGAGGATCAGCGAGGCCGAGATCAATTACCTGTGCAAGGTGGTCAACGCCCACTTCACCCGCCAGATTGCGCCCTCCGAGGTCATCTGGACCTATGCCGGGGTGCGGCCGCTCTGCGATGACGAGTCCGACTCTCCCCAGGCGGTGACCCGCGACTACACCCTGGAGCTCTCCGGTGAATCCGACGGGGCGCCGCTCCTGTCCGTGTTTGGCGGCAAGCTCACCACCTATCGCAAGCTGGCCCAGGCCGCCTGCAACAAGCTCAAGCCCTGGTTCAGCCAGATGGGGGATGACTGGACCGCCAGCAGCCGTCTGCCCGGTGGCGAGTTCGACTGCTCCACCACAGAGCTGGCCCGCGCCTACCTGCTCGAATTCGACTGGCTGGATGAGCGCAGCGCCCGCCGCATCGCTGAGGCCTATGGCAGTCATGCACGTCTCTGGTTGCATGAGGAGCGGGGCCAGCACTTTGGTGCCGGGCTGTACGAGTCGGAAGTGCGCTATCTGATCAGCCGTGAGTGGGCCCATTCGATGGAAGACATACTGTGGCGCCGCAGCAAGCTGGGGCTGCGCCTCTGTGATGCCGAGCAGCAGCAACTGCACGCCTGGCTGGAGCAACACCATCACGCCTTGCCCAAGGCAAGCTGATGACAAGGCGGGCGGCGCTGGCCGCCCGCCGTTTAACTGCAATAAACCTCTGCTATAACAACTACCTACATCCAATAAACAATAACAAAGAGCCGTTTTTATGAAACAACCTCACCTCTCCCTGGTGGCCCTTGGCCTCGGGGTTGCCCTCGCATTGCCCGCCCTGGCCGCCGATGACGGCAAGATAGTGATCGCCCACCGTGGCGCCTCCGGCTATCTGCCCGAGCACACTCTGGAATCCAAGGCGCTGGCCTATGGCATGGGGGCCGACTATCTGGAGCAGGATCTGGTGATGACCAGGGATGACCAGCTGGTTGTGATGCACGATCACTTCCTCGACGGCATCACGGACGTGGCGACGCGCTTCCCCGGCCGCGCCCGTGCGGACGGTCGCTACTACGTGGTGGACTTCACCCTGGCCGAGGTGCGCTCCCTGCGCATGACGGAGCCCTTCCAGCTGGTGGAGGGCAAGCAGGTGCCCGTCTATCCGGCCCGCTTCCCGCTCTGGAAGTCCGATTTCAAGATCCACACCTTCCAGGAAGAGATAGAGATGATCCAGGGGCTCAACAAGAGCACCGGCAACAACATCGGCATCTACCCGGAGATCAAGGCCCCCTGGCTGTTCCGCCACGAGGGCAAGGACATTTCGAAAGCCGTGCTTACCGTGCTCAAGGAGTACGGCTACACCGGCAAGGACGACAAAGTCTATCTGCAGAGCTTCGATGTGGATGAGCTCAAGCGCATCAACGGCGAGCTGATGCCGGCGCTGGGCATGGACCTGAAGCTGGTGCAGCTGATGGCCGAGACCGACTGGAACGAGACCATGGTCTACGACACCAAGGGCAAGGCGACCCCCTACAGCTATGACTGGATGTTCAAGCCGGGGGCTATGAAGACCATAGCCGCTTACGCCGACGGCATAGGCCCCTGGAAGCCGATGATAGTCACCGAGCCGGGCACGCTCGGCAAGCCGGTGTTCACCACCATGGTCAAGGAGGCCCACGCCGCCGGTCTCAAGGTGCATCCTTATACCTTCCGCCAGGATCAGGGGCAGATCCCGGCCTATGCCAAAGACTTCACCGACCTGCTCAACATCTTCCTCTATCAGGCGGATGTGGACGGGGTGTTCAGCGACTTCCCGGACAAGGCGGTGGAGGTCATCAAGGCCCACGGCAAATAATAAAAGAAGAGCAACACGGGAACGCAAGCGGGGCCAGGTGCCCCGCTTTTTTATGGCGGCAGGCCAGCCCCGGGAGTGATGAGATATAGGGTGTAATTATTTGTTTACGATTTTCGTGGTGCAGGGGAGCTTTTTCACGCTACTTTCTGGCTGTTTTGGTCACGGGAGTGGTCATTAATCCATCTGTTGATGCAGTAAACCGCTAGTTTCACTTGATTGTTTGTTTTTCCTTGGTAAGGTGAGGGCGGTTGCGTAACAAAGCGCTGACTTGTGTAAACAAATAAATACACCTTGGCGCAATTGGCTTAAATACAGTAGAGAGAATGAGAAAATGCAAAGAGACCCCCTGAACAACATCCATATCCAGTCCGAACAAGTGATGATCACGCCTGCCCAGCTCAAGGAGAAGTTACCCATCTCCGACAAGGCGCTGGCATTCGTGCAAGGGGCCCGCAATACCATAGCCGACATCATCCACCGTCGGGATCACCGCCTGCTGGTGATCTGTGGACCCTGCTCCATTCACGACATGGACGCCGCCAAAGAGTACGCAACCAGACTCAAAGCGCTGCATGATGCCTACCAGGACTCTCTCTACATTGTCATGCGGGTCTACTTTGAGAAGCCACGCACCACTGTCGGCTGGAAGGGCTTTATCAACGACCCGAATCTCGACGGCACCTTCGACGTTGAGTTGGGGCTGCACCGCGCCCGCGAGCTGCTCTGCTGGCTGGCGGAGCTGGAATTGCCGCTCGCGACCGAGGCGCTCGACCCCATCAGCCCCCAATACCTGGCTGAGCTCTTCTCCTGGTCGGCCATCGGCGCCCGTACTACAGAATCCCAGACCCACAGGGAGATGGCGTCCGGCCTCTCCATGCCGGTCGGCTTCAAGAACGGTACCGACGGCAACCTGGGGACCGCCATCAACGCACTGCAGGCGGCCTCCAGCCCCCACGCCTTCATGGGGATCAACCAGCAGGGTCAGGTCGCGCTGCTGCAGACCCAGGGCAACCCGGATGGCCACGTGATCCTGCGCGGTGGCAAGCACCCGAACTACGATTCGGTCAATGTGTCGCTGGCGGAAGAGGCGCTGGAAAAGGCGGGCCTGCTGCCCGGTCTGGTGGTGGATTGCAGCCACGGCAACTCCAGCAAGGATCACCGTTTGCAGCCCAAGGTGGCGGACAACGTCATCCACCAGATCCAGGAGGGCAACCGCTCCGTCATAGGGGTGATGCTCGAATCCAACCTGTTCGAGGGCAACCAGTCCAGCGAGCAGCCCAAGGAGCAGATGCGCTACGGCGTCTCCATCACCGATGCCTGCATCGACTGGGAGACCACGGCAACCCTGCTGGCCCGCTGCCACAGCCAGCTGGCGGCGCCGCTCAAGAGCAGAACCGCGCTGTAAGTCGTGGTATCTTGTCGTAACTGATTGAACCATAGAGGTATCACTGCCCACGCAGTGATACCTTGTTGCCTCTTGAATCACAGGGCGCCGCCGCCTGCGGCGCCGGCAGGGACTGGATATGGCTGAAGAGTTGAATGCCCTCAGGGACAAGATAGATGTGGTGGACAAGCAGCTGATCGATCTGCTGGCCGCCCGTCTGGCCCTGGTGGGGGAAGTGGGTGAAGTGAAGAGCCGCCACGGCCTGCCCATCTATGCGCCGGACAGGGAGGCGAGCATGCTGGCACGCCGCCGCGCCGAGGCCGAACTGCTGGGGGTGCCCGGCGATCTCATCGAAGATGTGTTGCGCCGGGTGATGCGCGAGTCCTACATCCTCGAATCGGCCAGCGAAAAAGAGAACCACTTCAAGTGCATGAAGCCGGATCTTGGCAAGGTGGTCATCATCGGCGGCCAGGGCCAGCTTGGCCGCTTGTTCGGCCAGATGTTCGGCCTCTCCGGCTACCGGGTCGAGACCCTGGAGCAGGGTGACTGGCCGCGCTCTGACGAGATCCTGGCCGATGCGGGTCTGGTGATGGTGGCGGTGCCCATCGACATCACCTGCCAGATCATCGACCGGCTCGGCAAGCTGCCAGCGGATTGCCTGCTGGTGGACGTTACCAGCGTGAAGGCGGCGCCGCTCGAGCATATGCTGGCGGTGCACAAAGGCCCGGTATTGGGGCTGCACCCCATGTTCGGCCCGGATGTGGCGAGCCTCGCCAAGCAGGTGATCGTCTGCTGCCAGGGCCGTGACCCTGCCGCCAGCCAGTGGCTGCTGGACCAGATGACCATCTGGGGCGCACGGCTGCAGCAGGTGGAAGCCAAGGCCCACGACGAGGCCATGACCCTCATCCAGGCGCTGCGCCACTTCGCCACCTTTGCCTACGGCTGGCACCTCTCCCGGGAGCAGGCCAACATCGACCGTCTGCTGGCGTTGAGTTCCCCCATCTACCGGCTGGAGCTCGCCATGGTAGGGCGGCTGTTTGCCCAGGATCCCCACCTCTATGCCGACATCATATTGTCATCACCGCAGAACCTGGCGATGATCCGCCGCTACTACCAAAACTTCGGCGAGGCGCTGGGGTTGCTGGAGCGGGGGGACAGAGCCGGCTTCATCGAGGCCTTCTCGCAAGTATCCAGCTTCTTCGGCGAACATGCCGACGAGTTCCTGCGCGAGAGCCGCACCCTGCTGGCCCAGGCCAATGATCGTCGTCACCACGGCTGATGGCACGCATCCATAACAAAGGGGCCGCTTGGCCCCTTTTTTTCATGCTGATCAGGCTGAAGCCCGGCTACTCGGCGGATGGCAGCCGCAGATCGGCGCCATCCCAACCCAGCGGCAGGGTGAGCAGCTGATCGATCAGCTCCCGGCGATCGGATTTCTCCAGATAGGCGAGGTAGAGCGGGCGGCTCAGCGCCTGCCCCCCTTCCACCAGGTGAAGTTGTCCCTGCTCCAGGAAGGGGCTCACCATGCGCCGCGGCAGATAGGCGGCGCCCCCATTGGCCAGCACGAACTGCAGCGCCATGCTGGCTGAGCTCGAATGCAGCACAGGGGTCTTCTGCAGGCTCTGCAACCGGCTCGATGGCGGCTCGAAACTGGTGCCCCAGTCGAGGTGAATATGGGGCATCTGCATCAGGCTGTCGGCATTGGCGGCCGGCTCCCGGCTCACCAGCTCGAATACCAGCTCGCCTATGGGGTGCAGGGCTATCTCGTCTATCTTGGTCGGCTCCGAGAGCAGGGCGAGATCGAGGGAGCGCTCCAGCAACTGGCGGCACAGGTGCTCGCGGGAGGCGGTCTCGAGCCGCACCGCGAGGCCGGGGGCCAGCGCATAGACATGGTTGAGCCAGTCGTTGAAGTCGAGCTCCCAGAACACCGCGGGCGCGCCTATGGCGAGCTGCTGACTGAAACCGGGGGAGAGGGCCACGTCCTGCTTGGCGCGGCCTAGCGTGTGCAAGATGGCGTCTGCATAGGGCAGCAGACGCTCACCGGAGGCGGTCAGACGGATGTTGTTGCGATGGCGGGCAAACAGGCTGACCCCGAGTTGTTGCTCGAGCTGGCGGATCCGAAAGCTCACCGCCGATTGGGTCAGGTAGAGATTCTCGGCAGCCCGGCCAAAGTGCCGGGTCTTGCTGACCTCGATGAAGGTCCGAAGCAGCTCGGTATCCATTAATCGAGGGACTCGTCGCTGCCACCACCGCCGCCACCTTCAAAGCTGCCGCCCGTGTCCTCATTGGCGCCACCCGCGACTGTGCACAGACGGTGCACCCGCTTGGGACCAATCACCTTCAGGTACTTGAACCATACCTTGGCGTGGGGGTTGCTGCCGGCTGCGCCAGACTTGACCTGCTCGATGAAGGCAGTTTCTACGTCATCGCGTGGGGCCAGGTTGCCCTGATAGAGAGCCAGCATCACAGTGCCATATTTTTCCAGACTGTCCGCTTCGGCCACGGTGAATTCGCCACTGCGACGCAGGCCACGGGGAAAATGTTTGAAGTCGTTGAAACGCTTGTCTGATTCGAAGCTCATAGTGCTCTTGTTCTGGTTAGTTTGACCTTTGCGGGCAAGTATCATCAGGCCGTCGCAGAGTGCAAAATCAATTTTCTTACTATGTTAATAAATATCTTTTATCGAACAGCCTTTGTCTCATCCCGAGGGTGAATTTTGCGGTCAGCTGCACAAAAAGCCTGAAAAATAGTGGAGTTATGTCAGGTTTTGTACAGTTGCACCCGCTCTCTGCGGGGTGGAAACAATAAAATAAAGGCGCCATGCGGCGCCTTTATTGTGTTCATGAATTGGCTGAACCTGAGCGTTGGACACTCATTCAATCATGGCTGGCTGGGCCAGGTTGTCGGCACGCCACAGACGGTAGCGCACTTCATACTCCTGCGGCACATAGATGACGAACGGCAGCTTGGAGTTGTAGTTCACGAAGAAGCCCTGACCATAGATCTGGACGAAGCTCTCTTTCTTCTGGCCATCCGGGCAGGCCATCAGGGTGCTGACGGGACCCGAGACCTGGCCCAGAGTCAGGTAGTTGTAGCCCCAGCCCTTGACGCTGTGCTGTTCCAGGTTGCCGGCGAAGCGTGGCAGGTTGCAGTCCACCAGCATCTTCTTGCCCACTTGCAGCTCGACCATCATGTCGGCTTCGTTTTCGACTTCCGGCAGGCGGATCACGACACGTTCCTGGTTCACTTCGGCGGCAGGGAACATGCTGATATCAAATTTTTTCGGTTCGGCGGCGAAGGCATGGCCGCCCAGTAACAAGGCGCCCAGCAGGCTAAAACGCAATACGGTTTTCATCTGTACCTCATGGGATTGGTTCAACGCCGCTAGACTAACCGCTCTGCCCGTTTCACGCCAGCGCTCCGGCGCGCAAAACCTGCCTGAACCGGCACAGGGTGACGTAATTTGATGCTTTTTTGACGCCTTCCACCACAAAGGGGCCATTCGGGAGTAAACCGGGCAGGGGAGTCCCCGCCCGGACGGCTCACCTTACCAGCAGCACCTGCTTTGCCCAGGAACCTGGGGCCCGCATGCCGATGGCGCCACTGGTGATGTCCAGATAGGCGACGCCCTTGCTGGCGGGTACCGGGGTCGAGGACCAGAGGTAGACATAGCCGTCGTTCACCTCCTTGCCGTCCCCGGCCATGGCGCGGGGGAAGAGGGTCTCGTTCAATGCCGGCTTGTAGCAGGCGGACTCCAGTATGCTGGTGAGCTCCTTGATGGTGGGCAGGCGCCAATCGGTGTGACCACCGAAACCGTGGAGGGCATGGCTCGGCTCGGTGCGGATCCGCTCTGCGGTCAGCAGGGCCTGCTGCCAGTAGAGCCGGGTCGGCTCGCCGCTGCAGCTTCCATTCTGCCAGCTTTGGCCGAGCTGGCAGCGCATCCAGGTGAGGCCTGAGGCTCTGTCGGTGACTGTGCCGTTGCCGCGATCCAGGAAGCGGGAGCTTGGACTGGTGCGCGGCATGGTGTCGTCGCAGATGGCGATGGCCAGTGCCAGCGGGCTGCACAGGGTGAGCAGCAGGGTCAGAAGATACTTGTTCATCGGGTTACCTCGGCCACAAGGCGCAGTTGTATAGCATTGATTTCATTTTCGTTCTGGACGCCATAGGGGTAATCGGTGCCCGCATCCTCCCCCAGAAACTGGGGGCTGATGACGGCGATGGGGACGCTCTCGAGGCGCCGGGACGGGGTCAGGGTCTGGGTCCAGTAGCTGCCATCGAAGTCGCCGCTCGAGGGACCGACGTCGGGGAAGTAGCGCACATCCAGGCTGACCAGCTGGCCATCCTGGCGGGCGAGGGAGCCGTAGTGCTGCAGGCTGCCGAGCTCCTGGGCCGTGGGCAGGCGCCAGTGTCCTATGCCGCACAGCCGCTGTGCATTGAGCCACTGGCGATACTGCTCGGTGGAGCAGATGGCCTCCCCCTGGGGGCAGGCGTAGTCCAGCTCCGCCTGACTGGGGTGATAGTTGCCAAATTCCCAGGCGAAGACCTTGTGCAGATCCCGCGGACTGTCGGCATCATCGAGCTTCTTCTCCCAGATGAGGCCGGTGTTGAGATCCTCCACGCACTCCCACTCGTCGGCATTGTCCGCCAGGGGCTGCCCCTTGCCGTCTAGCTTGCGATAGCGCAGGGACGCCTGGCCCAGGCTCGCCTCCTGGCCCGGGTGATCCGCAGGCTCCTGGGTCAGCAGGTAATCCACCCCGTCCGTGTAGGTGGTGACGCCGCCGGCGGTCACCAGGGCCCGGGGTTGTTGTTGCTGCAGCACGGCGGCGAGCCTTGCCTGCTGGCTCAGGAGCTCGGGGCTGGCGGCAAAGTGCTGGGCGAGCTCGGGCAGCAGGGTGACCAGCCCCTGCCAGATCTGGCGCTTGCGATCGCTGGCGGCGTCATCGCGTGCCGCCAGGGCGAGCGCTTCCAGTGCCCTGTTGAACTCTTCCAGTTGCGCCAGGGCCGCGAGTCCCTGACCCGGTTGCAGGGGCGCCAGGGCGAGCAGCAGCTCGGCCAGGGCCTGGGCCGGCGGGATCCCGTCTGCGACCCGGGTCTGCAATAGTGTGCTCAAGGGGGTGGGGGTGAGGCGCTGATCGTCCAGGCGCGCCGCCGGGTGGGTCAGGGTCAGGGCGCCCGGATCCCGGGGGATGAACAGCAAGGGGCTGGTGAGCAGGCCGGGGGCGCTGGCGCTCAGCTGACGGGCGCCAGCCTCGCCACTGACCACGGGCTCGCCGGGCTCGCAACTGTCGTTCTGGTTCAGGTTGACGCACAGGGTGCCCGCCGCTGGCAGCTTGACCGTCAGACGGTAGTCGGGGGGCGTCAGGGGCGCCTCATCGGACTCGCCACCACCACAGGCGCTGAGCAGGGGGGCCAGCAGGCAGGCCAGCGGGGTCATTCTCATCTTCATTTCTTGTCCTTGGAGGGGCCTTGGCCCCTCTTTGCTTTTATAGGGATGGATCAGGTGCGACGGCTGAGGCGGCGCCAGAGGGCCAGCGGCAGCAGCCAGAGCAGGTTGACAGTGCCGCCCCCGCTGCTGTCCGCGGTGTTGAAGTGGATGATGCCGTCATCCGGCGGGGCGACGGGCTCACCACACTGGGCGCCGATGCGTTGGCTGATGCTCCAGCCGTTGATGCGCCCCTGATTGCCCGGCTTGCTGTCCACCACTTCCAGGGTCCAGCGACCGGCCAGCGGCTCTCCCACCAGGGGAGTGAAGGGTTGCAGGGGCAGCAGCTCGGTGGGGAAGACCCCTTTGATCCGTGGCAACGGGCTGTACCCCTTGTCCCAGATCTGGATGCGGGTGCCTGAGGGGGAGTTGAGCCAGATCTCCAGCTCATCGAGGGCCTGGTGCTGCAAGTCCAGGTTCAGTTGCAGGCGATCGCTCACCCGGGCGTCGCTTTTTTCCAGCACCAGGCTGGTTTCGCTGATGCCGCGCACCTCCTCGCTCTGGGCATCCTTGAGGGCCAGCGGCTGGCCGTTGGCCCGGCTGATGACGGGGGTGCCTATGGGCAGGGTCAGCGATTGCTGCCACTGACGCTCGGTCGGACTGGTGCCGCTCATGGCGAGGCTTATCGGCAGGCTTGCCTCGTCGCCACAGGCCAGCGGGCTGGTTGCCAGCAGCCGCAGGGTGGCGATGGTGCTGGCGCCAGCCGCCAGGTTGGTCGCTGACCAAGCCAGGGGATCGGCCTGCAAGCCGGCGGGCAGGGACAGGGTCAGGGCGTTGAGGGTCACCGGGGCGCTGCCGGGGTTGCTCAGGTTCAGCTGCACCGACTGGCGCTGATCCAGCACAAGGGCGCTGCCCTCGGCCAGGGCTATGTTGACGGGCGCCTGCAACAGGCCGTGCTGGCGGAAGGCCTGCTCCAGCAGCCGGGCATAGGCGCGCGCCGGGTAGAGCCGGGCTGCCGTGTCCACCGTGATGCGGGCCAGCTGTGGCATGCGGATGGCCGGGCCTAAGCCGAAGTGGGATTCGATGATGACGCGGTCGAACTCGTCCCTCGCCCCTTCCCCGTGCTCGGCCACCGACGCCAGCAGGGCCTGGAACAGCGGTGTGCCCCACAGCTGATCCCCGTTGCTGCCGTTGATGGTGCGGTGGGCCGGGTAGTTGTAGTCCGGGTGGTAGCGGGCCCGAGCATCGTCCAGCTGGCGCGGGGTGCGGTCGGTGAAGCGGGCATCCCAGTTGAACACAATGGCGGGCTCGAACTGGCGGCCCGCCTCGCTGCGCTGGCGATGGCTGGCGGCCAGGAAGTCGCCGAAGCCCTCGCCGATGGCGCCCCAGTCACCCTCTTCCCCGAGATCCGGCACTATGTGGTGCTGCACTCCGTGGCCGAACTCGTGCCAGATGACCATGGGATCCTCGGCATCGGGGACGCCGCTGCGACCCAGCTCCAGCCTGCGCTCGAACGGATCGTAGAGGGAGTTGTCCTGATAGCCTGCGTCCGTGTCGATGTCGAGGGCGCCGGGGATGAGGTCGGTGAAGCCGAGCGCCTTGAGGTGGCGCTGGGCCAGGTCCAGGTGGTAGTAGGCGTTGATGTCGGCAAAGCCCGGATCGTCCCGGGTCAGGCGAAAGGCCTGCTGGTTGTCTGCCCCGTAGGGGGCAGTAGTGGGCTCGATGGCATCCACCACTCGAGCATGGGGGCCGCTCAGCACATAGTCAGTGCCCAGCAGGGTGACCGGCAGTTCCACCTTGTCCTGATAGGCGGCATCCGCCAGCACCAGGGCCTCGTGCCAGACCAGGCTGGCGTCTTGCAACTGGGTGCGGGGATCGGGATCGAACACCCGCGCCAGGACCCGCTGATCCCCCGCCTCTGGGGTGCGCACCGCCTGGGTGCTCGCCTGATCCCCCCAGCGGCCAAGTTCGCGATCCCCGTCGCAACTGGCAAACAGCTGGACTCGACTGGCCTTGGCATTGCCCGCCTTGTGCTCGCTCACCCGCTGGCGCAGGGCCGGCACCAGGGTGTCGCCGTCGCGCCAGTACCAGGCTTCGACCTGTCCCAGCGGCGCTATCTGGCTGCCGTCGGCGCGCAACTGGTCCAGCAGGGGATCCAGGCTGGTGTTGGCATCGCAGCCGGGCGCTGCGCTCTGCAGGGGGCGCAGATTGTGATAGAGGCGCCAGGGTCTGCCGGCGCTGTCTATGCTGACGGCGGCCTGGGTGGTGGCCACCGGCAGACCGTTGACCAGCATGCGGAAGCTATGGTGGTGGCCGAGCAGGCTGGCCCTGTCGTAATCGGGGGCGAGGAGCACACCGAGGCGCTGCTCGAACCAGCGCTTCGGCGTCGTGGTCAGGGGTTCTTCATCGACAAACTGCAGCTCGGCCGCCAGCAGGGGTTGGGCGAGCAGGGTCGCCGCCAGCCAGAGGGCCAGGGAGGAGGGTTTCATGGGTGACTCCAAAACAGAAAAGGTGAATGGGGGCATCAGTGACGGACCCCCGCCAGGGAGAGCAGGAAGGCATACTCCCGGGCCGCGCGCAGCTCGGCCGTGCGGGGATTGGCCAGGTGGCCCCCCTCGAGTTCGGTGTGCAGCAGATAGGGTCCGGCCCCTGTGCTGTGGGCCCGCAGGCGGGCCAGCCACTTGAGGGGCTCCCAGTAGGGCACCTGGCTGTCGTGCAGCCCGGCCGTCACATAGAGGGGCGGGTAGGGGGCCGCGTGCAGGTTGTCGTAGGGGCTCAGGCGACGCATGGCCGCATAGTCGGCCGGGATGGCCGGATTGCCCCACTCCTCGTACTCCTGGCGGGTGAGGGGCAGCTCGGGATCCTGCATGGTGCCGAGCAGGTCGACGAAGGGCACCTGCAGCACGGCCCCGGCGAAGCGGGTCGGCGCCTGATTGAGGGCCACCGCTACCAAGAGACCGCCGGCGCTGCCGCCCATGGCGAACAGCCGGGCGGGATCGATGGCGGGATCCCGGGCCAGGCTCTCTGCCACCGCCAGGAAGTCGTCCACGCTGTGTTGCTTCTGCTGGCCGCGACCCTCCTTGTACCACATCTCTCCCAGCAGACCGCCGCCGCGCACATGGGCGATGGCGTAGACGAAGCCGCGATCCAGCAGGCTCAGCACCTGGGGCTGGTAGTAGGGGCGCATGGGAGTGCCGTAGGCACCATAGCCGTAGAGCAGCAGCGCCTTGGGCGCCTGAATGTCCTTGCGCCACACCAGGGAGACAGGCACCCGGACGCCATCCCGGCCGACCACCCAGCGCCGCTCGCTTTGGTAGGGAGAGGAGGAGGCTGGCTGCTCCTGGCGCCAGGTGCCGGAGGCCAGATCCAGCCAGCGCTGGTGCGGCGCCTCGGCCATGCCCTGGCGGCGGATCAGGATCTGCTGGCTGGCGGGGTCGTGGGCACCCTGGATCCAGGCCGTGCCGGCCCCTTCGGTGAGCGCCAGGCTGTGGGTCAGCTTGCCGCCTGCATCCAGCACATCGAGCCAGTCGTCCCCGGCCTTGCGGTATTGCAGCACAGTGTGGTGGGCAAACAGGCGCCACTTCTCGAGTTCCCGGCCCTCGCCTGACCAGAGGGGTTGCCAGGGCCCGCTCGCTACCTGAGCCAGGCTGGGCGCCTGATAGAGACCCATAGCCCCGTCCCGGTTGCTCTTGACATGCACCCTGTCCCCTTGGGTATCCAGGTAGTACTCGAGCCCGCTCTCACGGGGCTTGAGCAGGGTAGGACCGCCCTCATCCAGCAGGTATTGCTCCGAGCTGTCGTGGTTGTTGCTCTGCAAGATGAGGTGACGCTTGTCCGTGGTGCGATAGAGGCTGAGCAGCCAGGCGGGATCGGCCTCCTGGTGCAGCAGCGCCTCCTTGCCTGCCTGCCAGGCCCACAGCTGCCAGGGGCGCAGGGTGTGGCGCTCGTTGGCGACCGTATAGAGGGCCTTGCCATCTAGGCTCCAGAGCAGATCGCTGGCGCGGTGTGGAAAAGAGGCGAGCGTCTCGCCGCTCGCCAGATCCAGCAAGGTGATGCGGTAGTCCCTGTCCCCTCGGTGGTCTTCGGCCAGGGCAAGCAGGCGGCCATCTGGGTGCAGGGCCCAGGCGGCAATCTCGTAATAACCCTGGTCGGGTTGACGGGGGGCCAGCCGCTGGCGGGGGGCGGAGCCTGCGTCGCTGCGCTGCCACAGGCTGCCGTCCGCCGCCATGCGCCACTGGCTGCCGGCCTCGGTCAGCCACTCCTCTGGCAGGGGTTCGCCCCGCTCTCTGGTCTGCCACTCGGCTTGCAGCGTCTTCGCAAGCGGCTGCTGGCCGGCGAGCTGCTGTTCGGTCCAGCGGTTCTGCTCGCGCAGCAGCGTTAGCAGCTCGGAGGCGCGGCGACTGTCGTCACGCCAGCCGCCATAGGGATCGAGGCGGGCTATCTCCCCCTTCATTAGCAGTGGGCGCTCGGGGATAAGGGGCGCGGCCTCCTGGGTTGCCTCAGGAAGCGGGGCGGCAGGGGCCGGGGTGGCCAGCAGGCTGGCCAGTAGAAGCAGGCTGTGCATCAGATCCCCACGAAGGTGTAGCGCAGGCTGGCACTGAAGGTGCGGCCGCTCTGGGTGAAGAGTCCGGCGTCGGTACCGGCTTCCAGCCCGGCCACATCCTGATAGCGGGTGTAGCGGGTGTCGAACAGGTTATCGAGCTTGAGGTTGACCTTGAGGGCATCGGTGATCAGCCAGTCCGCCGTCATGGCGAGGCTGAACCAGCCCGCGCTGGTGAGGCAGGCATCCTGGCGCTTGGTCAGGCTGTTGCCGCAGCTGGGCACTCTGTCCATGGCGGCGGCGTAGTCCGCCTGCACCCCCAGGCTCCAGTCATGGGTCTGGTAGCTCAGGCGGGTGTTGCCCTCGAGAGGCGTCAAGGTGCGCAGCGCCTCGCCCTGGCTGTCTTCCCCATCGACCCAGCCGAGCTTGGTGGCCAGCTCCCACTCCTGGGTCAGCCAGTAGCTGGCGGCGATTTCCGCGCCCCAGGTCTCGGCCTTGGCCACGTTGCGGTACTGGCGAAGTATGACGCCGTCACTCAGGCGCAGCCCCACCTCGCGCCAGTCGATGAAGTTGTAGTAACGGTTGTAGAAGAGGGCCGGCTTGATGCTCCAGCTCTCCCCCTCGCCACTCAAACCCCACTCGAAGCTGTGGCTGGTCTCCTCCTTCAGATCCGTGTTGGCGATGATCTGGAACGGCGGCAGGGCGAAGTAGTGGGGAATGTTGCCGTACACCTTGTCGTAGGAGGGGGCCCGAAAGCCGTTGGCATAGCTGAGCCAGCTGCGCCACTGCTCGTTGACGCGGTAGCTGGTGGCCAGGCTCGGGGAGAGATGCCAGCTGTGGTTTTCGCCCTGATTGCCATCTTGCGGGCGCAGCCACTGGTGATCCATGCGCAAGGTGGGGGTGAATTGCCACCGGCCCAGGGTGGCCACGTCGCCGAGCCAGACCCCGGCCCGGTCGGTGCGGGCACTGCTGAAGGGCTCGGACTGGCTGGGCTGGGGCACGCCCGCCTCCAGGCTCAGCTTCTCCACCGGCCGCTCGTGGCGGGTACGCTCCAGCTCGACGCCGTAGCTCAGCTTGTGGGCAAGGTCGCCGGTGACGAAATCCCGGCGCACGTCCAGCTCGCTGCCGACGCGGTCTTCGGTGAAGGTTGAGAGCTCTCGCTCGCTGCGGTAGCGGGGATAGCCGCTCAGCAGGTCGTTTTGCAGCAGGCTGCGCTTGTTGGCGCTGTTCTTGGAGTGGTTGCCATAGAGGCTCCAGGTGAACTGATCCGCCAGCAGGCTGCCGAGATCGCTCGCCTCCCAGCCAATTTTGCCCCCCTGGGTGCGCTGGCTGCCTTGCTCATTGTATTGGCGCACCTGCCACTTGCCATCGGGCTGGGGCACTTCGCGCGGTCCCTGATCCCGCTGCGCATTGTCCTCGAAGTAGTCGAGCTCCAGGCGCAGCAGGTGGTGATCGTTCAACGGGAAGCGGGAGCTGGTGGAGGCGCTGAGGCCGTCCAGATCCGCCGGGATGCGGCTCTCGTCATAGTTGGCGGTCTCGTGCCCCTGCCAGCCGGAGACCCGCAGCAGGTGCTCGCTATCCAGCACCCGGGCGGCGCCGGTGGCGCTCAGCTTCTGCTTGTCGCTGCCGCCGTCCTGCAACACCTTGCTGCCGAGATAGGCATCCTGCCCCTGCAGGTAGTCCTCCGGCTGCTTGGTGGAGATGACTATGGTGCCGCCGATGGCGTCGGAGCCATGGAGGGAGGAGCCGGCACCCTTGGCGACCTCGATCTGCTTGACGTCATCGAGATCGAAGCTGAAACGGCCCACCTTGTCGTTGAGGTCATCGGCGCCGAAGCCGTCGCTGACCCGCACCCCATCCTTGATGATGAGCACCCGGTTGCCGCCCATGCCGCGGATGATGATGTTTTGCGGCCGACCGGCGGAGCCGGTCACCGAGACCCCGGGCTCGTTCTTGAACACATCGGTGAGCTCGGTGGCGACCTGGCGATCCAGCTCTTCTTCCGTGATGACTGTGATGGAGCCGGAGACATCGGACAGCTTCTGCTCGATGCGCTGCCCCTTGACCACTATGGTCTCGTGGGCCCTGGGTTCGGGATCTGTCCCGGCGGGATCGCTGGCGGCCAGGGCTGTACCGGACAGCAGCATGGGCCAGTAGTGAAGCAGTGTTTTCATTGTTGATAATGATTTTTATTTAAGCCTGGAGGGCGCGGATTATTGCAGATGAATCCCTCCGTATCAACGATTGATAATCATTATCATCTTTGTTTTATGGTCTTGATCGGACTGAGGTTTTTTGAGAGAAGAGTCAGTAGTTGCAGAGCATACGTTTGCGAATGGCACTGGCCGGTGGAGGGGATAAGGTGCGTCCCTCCTGGATCTCGAGACAATAAAAAGCCCGCCGAGAAGGCGGGCTGATTGGATCCATCAGAGCACCTAGGGGGTGCGATAGAAGCGGTTGAGTTCGTTCATCACCTGGATCATGGCGCCCATGTCCGGGGTGCCGTGCTTGATGGGGCGATAGGTGTTGCGATCCAGCAGTTCGAAGTCACCCTGCTTGTTGAACTGGGTGATGGTGTTGTCCTGATAGATGGCAAAGTCATTCTGATCGCCGGCCAGCAGCCAGTTGCGCGGGCTGGTGTCAAACAGGCTGCGCCCCGTGCTGTAGTCGCGAGGGGGGTTGCGTACCCCCAACATGCCCTTCATCAGGGTCGGCACCAGGTCCAGGTGGCTGCTTGCCTGCTCCTGTGGCTGGCTCTCGACGCCGGGCCAGGCGAGCACCAAAGGAACCTGCACCTGATAGGGGGAGTAGTTGCTGCCATAGCCCCAGCTGTTGCTCTGGGTTTCGTTGAACTCCTGGCCGTGATTGGAGGTGATGACGACTATGGTCTGCTCGCTCAGTCCCTGCAGCTGCAGCTGGGAGAGCATCTGCTCCAGCAATTGATCGGTGTAGAACACCGAGTTCTTGTAGCGATTCTCCAGCTTTTGCAGGTTCTCGGGTCTATAGGCGGTGGCCGGGTTGAACCGGGTCAGCTCGGGCTGGAAGGGGCCCTTGAGGCTGGCGGGCACCTGATAATCGCCCGGGCTCGAGAGATAGACCAGAGAGAACCAGGGCCTGTCTGCTGTGCGCGTGCCAAGCCACTGTTGCCAGTCGCCGATGAGGCGAGTGTCATCACTCTGGCGGGAGACAAACACCTGCTTGCGCAGGCCGGCGAGCAGGCTCTGCTGATATTGCTTGGCGTCTTCCAGGGCACCGAACAGGCCGAACTGGTAGTCCTGGCGCAGCATCTCGTCGAACAGCACCGGCGGGCGCTTGTCGGCACGGATGTCGCCATAGTAGTGGCCGGGCAGCCCGTAGAAGAGGCCGAACATCCCCATGGCGTCATCGTTGCCGCCACTCATGTGGCGTCTGTAGTTGAGGTGCTGATCCGCATAGCGCTGCAGATTGGGCATGTTGATGTTGTTGAGCATGTCGGCCCGCAGGGAGTCGACCACCACCACCAGCAGGTTCTTGTGCTCGCTCGGCGCGCTCACGCTGAGGGGGCGCAGGGGATAGAGCAGGCGATGCTCGGCGCTGCCCTGGTTCTCGGCCTTCTTCTCATACTGCTCGAGATCGAGCCAGCCATGCTTGGCCAGGAAGCTTCGGGCTGTCATGGGATAGGAGAGCGGGAAGTTGGCGCGCTGCATTGTGATGGGCTGATACAGGGTCGCATCGGCCCAGCTGTTGACCAGGTGAGTCAGCATGAAGCAGACCAGCAGGGCCAGCCCCACCTGATTGCCGTACTGGCGACGCTTGCGCTTGTTGATCTTGCGCCACACATAGGCCGACAGCAGCAATTGCAGCAGGAAGATGGTGGGCACGGCGACGAAGATGATGCTCCAGATAGAGCCCTCTTCGGTCTGGGCCTGATCCAGCAGCAGTTGCCACACCTGACCATTCAAGTGGAACTTGAATAGCTGGAAGACCTGGGTATCGATGAGCAGCAGCACCTGCGCCAGGGTGGCGATGATGGCCGAAATGAAGCGCAGGGGCTTCTCCCTGGGCAGCACGAAGCTCAGGGGGAAGACGGTCAGCAGATAGGTGACGAAGCTCAGGAACGAGAAATGACCTATCCAGCTGATGATGAGATAGGTGACCCCGAGCGTGGTCGATGGCCAGCTGATGGAACCCAGATAGCGGGTCGCGATCAGCATGGCCAGGATGATGTTGAAGAAGGAGAACCAATGCCCCCAGGTGATCAGGCGAGAGACGTTATCACGATAGGGGTTGCCGGTTTCGACCATAATGATCCATCTGCTTGAAAAACATCAAAGAATGCGAAGAAACTCAGTGAGCATCGTGGCGATGATCCACCGAGGCGGTGAGCGCCTGGATGTACTTCTCGGTGATCGCCTGACGCTGGGCCGGGGCCATACCGTTGATGATGTTGGTGGTCAGGTTGCCAAGCACCATGAGACTGAGATCCACCGGCGCCTTGTGTTTCTCCAGGGCGGTGATCAGGTCGTTCATCAGGGCGTCAAACTGCTCGTTATTGTACTTTGATACGATGGGCATAATCTTGGGTTCATCTCGGTTCAAAGCGCCTTATAATACTTCACCCTTTCGGCTAACACTATGGCTTTGTGACATGAGTCTCGATATCGACAAGATCATTCTTCACTCCCTGCGCGCCGGCAATGACGGTCAGCCGCACGCCGATACCCGCAGTCAGACTCTGCCTGCCGACGAGGCGGTGCAAGGGCTGATGGCTGAACTGCATCGCATCTACAACGGCAAGGGTGGCAAGGGCTTCGGTTTCTTTGCCGACCCGGAAGCCGCCGTCGCCGAGCTGGCAGAAGGTGAAGAGGCTCCCAAGCAGCCGTCTCCGGCCTTTCGCATCGCCCTCGAACAGCTGCTTGGCGAGCAGACCGAATTCGTCCCCTTCTCTATCACCCTGACCCAGATGCTGGTCAAGCAGCTGGTGGAGCACGCCCTGGACGAGCAGGGCGTGCTGCTGATTGCCAAATACAACTATGTCGGGGTCGATTACCTGATGATTGCCCTGCTGGAGGGCAAGGAGAGCGTCACCGTCAGCGAGGCGCTGGACCTGCGTCACATCCATTATCTGGATATCGGCAAACTCAACCTGGTGGCCCGCATCGATCTGACCGAGTGGAAAACCCAGCCTGATTCTCGCCGTTATATCACCTTCAGCAAGGGGCGGGTTGGCCGCAAGCTGGGGGACTTTTTCATGGACTTGCTGGGTGCCCGCGAGGGCATGGATGCCAAGGTACAAAATAAAGGCTTGCTGCAGGCGGTGGACGATTACTGCGACAGCCGCCAGCTCGAACCCGCCGAGCGCAATGATTACAAGAAGCAGGTCTTCAAATATTGCACCGAGCAGGCGAGCGCCGGTGAAGAGATCGAAATCAAGGAGCTCTCGGCGGAATTGCCTGGCGATGGCGATCTCGATTTTTACAGCTTCATCGGTCAGGAATACGAGCTGGAAGATCGCTTCCCGGCCGATCGCTCCACCCTGCGCGGCCTGACCAAGTTTGTCGGCTCGGGTGGCGGCCTGACCCTGAGCTTCGAGCAGAAATTGCTGAACAGCCGGGTCTTCTACGATCCCCAGACCGACACCCTGACCATACGTGGCGTGCCGCCCAACCTCAAGGATCAGCTGCTGCGTCAGTCATAATGTGATCCAGTCACCATTTCTGGCAAAAAGGCACCGGAGTTCGCTCCGGTGCCTTTTTATTTAAGGGGGAGATGAACCTGGAATCCGGCTTGGTACTTTTGTTAACACATTAAACAAAATAATGGAGTTGAAAGGGTTTTCAATGGGGTGAAACCCCTTTCAATGGTGTAAATTTATTTCTTTTTGGTAATTAGTTTTCCATGTAAGGCCAAAAATATGGCGATAAATCCCGATAAGTCGCTGAAATAAGAAAATGTTTTCATAACTTTCTGGAAGAAAATACGTAATTGCATTTCAAAAATGCGAGGCGTGTCATGTGAGGCGTTGCAGGCTTGGGATAATATTCATCTCGCACACAATGCTCTTACAGCGCGGAACTAATACAAGGAAAGGCTCATGAAAAAGAAATTGCTGTCATCCCTGATCGGTCTGGCTACCCTGGGTGTGGCTTGCTCAGCCACTGCTGCGATTGACGAAGGTCAGCTGACCATCTGGATCAACGGTGACAAGGGCTACAACGGCCTGGCCGAAGTAGGCAAGAAGTTTGAAGCCGAGACCGGCATCAAGGTGACCGTTGCGCACCCGGACCAGGTAGAAGTGAAGTTCCAGCAAGCCGCCGCCACCGGCAACGGCCCGGACATCTTCTTCTGGGCTCACGACCGCTATGGTGAGTGGGTCAAGGCCGGTCTGCTGGTGCCAGTGACGCCGAACGCCGCCACCAAGGCCAAGTTCGAGCAGTTCGCCTGGGATGCCATGGCAGTCGATGGCAAGACCTATGGCTACCCGGTCGCGGTCGAAGCCGTCAGCCTGATTTACAACAAGGATCTGTTGCCCAACCCGCCCAAGACCTTCGAAGAGATCGCCAAGATCGACGAAGAGCTGAAGAAGAGTGGCAAGCGCGCCATCATGTGGGCCTATGACACCCCCTACTTCAGCTACCCCCTGGTGGCTGCCAACGGTGGTTATGCCTTCAAGAAGACCGCTACCGGTTATGACGTGAAAGACACCGGCGTGAACAACGCAGGCGCCAAGGCCGGTGTGGGCTACATCTCCGAGATGATCAAATCCGGTCACCTGGAAAAAGGCATCGACTACGGTGTCATGGATGCCAAGTTCAACAAGGGCGAAGTGGCCATGATGATCAACGGTCCCTGGGCCTGGAGCAACCTGGACAAGAGCGGCATCAAGTACGGCGTAGCGCCGCTGCCGACCCTGAACGGCAAGCCGGCCAAAGCCTTCGTTGGCGTACTGGGTGCCACCATCAACGCCGCCAGCCCGAACAAGGATCTGGCCATCGAGTTCCTGGAAAACTACCTGCTGACCGACGCCGGTCTGGCACCGGTGAACGCCGACAAGCCGCTGGGCGCCGTGGCACTGAAGTCCTTCCAGAAGACGCTGGAATCCGATGCCAACATCAAGGCCACCATGCAGAACGCCCAGAATGGCGAGCCGATGCCGTCCGTGCCTGAGATGAGCCGTTTCTGGTCTTCCTTCGAAACAGCCCTCAAGAACGTCACCTCTGGCCGTCAGAGCGTTGACGAGGCCCTGGATACCGCTGCCAAGCGCATCGTCCAGTAAGCTAGCACCAGGGAGGCCTTCGGGCCTCCCACTCTCTCCAATCTCTCTTGGCGCAATAAAGGTTAATTGGCATGGAAGTTGTACCTTCTATCGAATCCTATGCCGGTCCGAAGAAAGACAAGTACGTCTGGCTGAAGTGGACCATGGCGGCACTGATTGCAGTGCTTAATGGTTATGCGGCTGTGATGATGTATGCCAGCGGCGAGTGGGTGTTTGCCCTGCTCGATCTGGTGGTCGTTTCTGTCGGTCTCTATGTCTTCATGAACAAGAAGACCTATGCCCACCGCTATATCTTCCCCGGTGTGGCAGGCATGGTTGTTTTTATCATCTTCCCTCTTGCCTACACGATCGGCATCGCCTTCACCAACTACTCGGGTGCCAACCTGCTCTCTCTCGAGCAGGCACGGGATTTCCATCTGAAAAAAATCTATAAGGTGACTGGCGGTGAATTCGATTTCACCCTCCTGGGTGGTGAGAACAATCAGTTTCAGCTGCTGCTGCAACAGGACGACCAATCCTTTATCAGTCAACCCCTTACCCTGCTGAACAACAAGGCGCGTACCCTGGCCGTCCGTGAAGGACGGGTCCGTGACGAGCCACAGGTTGTTCAGCTGCAACCCCTGAACGGGGAAGCGCTCGACCAGGCGGCACCCATACGTGCCATCGTCGATCACCGCACTCACCTGAGCGCCCTGGATCTGGTGCTGCCGGATGGCAACATCCACCTGACCCTGAGCAGCCTGCGCAAGTTTGCGGCGCAAAAGCCGCTCTATACCCAGCTGGTTGACGGGGCCGTGCTCAAGTCCGGTGTCGTTATCAAGGACGGCAACCTGCTGCGGGACAACCAGAACGGCGAGCTGATGCTGCCCAACGGCGATACCGGCTTCTATCAGTACATAGATGCTGACGGTCACTTCGTCGGCAAGGGCATGGCCCCTGGCTTCGTGGTGAGCGTGGGCTGGAAGAACTTCGTCCGCATCATGACAGACCCGGGTATCCAGGGTCCCTTCATGCAGATCTTCGTCTGGACCGTGATCTTCTCCGCCTGCTCAGTGGCCTTCACTCTGGCCATCGGCATGGTGATGGCCTGTCTGGTGCAGTGGGAGCAGCTCAGGGGGCGCGGTTTCTACCGGGTCATGCTGATCCTGCCCTATGCGATACCGGCGTTCATCTCCATCCTGGTGTTCAAGGGCTTGTTCAACCAGAACTTCGGCGAGATCAACCTGTTCCTGGAAGCGGCGTTCGGCATCAAGCCGGACTGGTACACCACCCCCTTCCTGGCCAAGGTGATGATCCTCATCGTCAACACCTGGCTCGGCTACCCCTACATGATGATCCTCTGCATGGGCCTGCTCAAGGCCATCCCGGAAGATCTCTATGAGGCGTCTGCCATGGACGGTGCGGGTCCGGTACAGAACTTCTTCAAGATCACAGTGCCGCTCCTGATGAAGCCGCTGACTCCGCTGTTGATTGCATCCTTTGCCTTCAACTTCAACAACTTCGTGCTTATCCAGTTGTTGACCAACGGGGCGCCGGACATCATAGGGGCCAGTACCCCGGCCGGGACCACGGATCTGCTGGTGAACTACACCTACCGGATCGCGTTCCAGGGCTCGGGTGGTCAGGACTACGGTCTGGCCAGTGCCATCGCCACCGCCATCTTCCTGATCGTCGGCGCGCTTGCACTGCTCAACCTGAAATTGTCCAAAGCGGACAAGCTGTAAGGAGGCTTCTCAATGGCTATCGTACAACCCAAATCAGTGAAATACCGGGTGTGGGCAACCCACCTGGTCATGTGGGGCTTCCTGGCGCTGATCATCTTCCCGGTGATCATGGTTATCGCCATCTCGTTCCGTAACGGCAACTTCTCGGTGGGGGAGATAATCCCCTCCAACCCGACCCTGGATCACTGGAAGCTGGCGCTTGGCATGTCCATCACCAACGCCGATGGCAGCATAACGCCACCGCCGTTCCCTGTGCTGACCTGGCTGTGGAACTCCATCAAGATCGCGGGCATCACGGCCCTGATGATAGTGGTGCTCTCCACCACCTGTGCCTATGCGTTTGCCCGCCTGCGGTTCCGTGGCAAGCAGACCATATTGCAGGGGATGCTGATCTTCCAGATGTTCCCGGCGGTGCTGGCGCTGGTGGCCATCTATGCGTTGTTCAACAAGATTGGCGACTACATCCCCTGGCTGGGTCTGAACACCCACGGCGGTCTGATCCTGGCCTACATGGGCGGCATAGCGCTGCATGTCTGGACCATCAAGGGCTACTTCGAGACCATAGACTCTTCCCTGGAAGAGGCGGCGGCCATCGATGGTGCGACCCCCTGGCAGGCATTCAGGTTGATCCTGCTGCCCCTGTCGGTGCCCATACTGGCGGTGGTCTTCATTCTGGCCTTTATCGGCTCCATCACCGAGGTGCCCGTGGCCTCCATCCTGCTGCAGGATGTGAACAACCTGACCCTGGCGGTCGGTGCCCAGCAATACCTCTATCCGCAGAACTATCTGTGGGGTGACTTTGCCGCTGCCGCCGTGCTGTCCGGTCTGCCCATCACTGTCGTCTTCCTCATGGCGCAGCGCTGGCTGGTGGGTGGCCTCACTGCGGGCGGTGTGAAAGGTTAAGGTTTTAATGGCCGGGGGAGTGCTCCCCCGACTATCACGATTTGCACAGATTTCAGAGCGGAGCTCGTCATGGCTGAAGTAGTACTCAACAACGTTCGCAAAAACTACGATCCGGCTGTCCACAAGGACACGCTGCGCAACATCAACCTGGCCATCAAGGAAGGGGAGTTCATCGTCTTCGTCGGTCCGTCCGGTTGTGGCAAGTCCACCCTGCTGCGGATGATCGCAGGGCTGGAGGACATCACCAGCGGTGAGCTGACCATAGGCGGTCGTTACATGAACGACGTGCCGCCGGTGGAGCGCAACGTGGGCATGGTGTTCCAGTCCTACGCCCTCTACCCCCACATGAACATCTACGAGAACATGGCCTTCGGCCTCAAGCTCAAGAAGATGGACAAGGAGAACATCCACAAGCGGGTGATGCGTGCCGCCGAGATCCTGGGTCTCGAACCCCTGCTGGACAGAAAGCCCAAGGCCCTCTCCGGCGGTCAGCGCCAGCGGGTGGCCATAGGTCGCTCCATAGTGCAGCAGCCGCAGGTGTTCCTGTTCGATGAACCCTTGTCGAACCTGGATGCCGCCCTGCGGGTCAAGATGCGCATCGAGATCGCCAAGCTGCACAAGGAGCTCAACTCCACCATCATCTACGTGACCCACGATCAGGTGGAGGCCATGACCCTGGCCAACCGCATCGTGGTGCTGAGCCCGCTCAAGGGCGAGGCGACCACCAACCTGGAGCAGTTCGGCACGCCGCTCGAGCTCTACCACAACCCGGACAACAAGTTCGTGGCGGGCTTCATCGGCTCACCCAAGATGAACTTCCTGGCGGGGGAGCTGCTGGAGATAGGCGAGCAGGAGTGCGTGGTCAAGCTGACTTCCGGCGACACAGTGCGTGCCCGGGTCGATGCCCGCAGCGGCTCTGTCGGTGACAAGGTGGAACTGGGCATTCGTCCCGAGCACCTGGTGCCGCTGGATCACGCCCACGCCGACAGCAAGGTGAGCGGCATAGTCCAGGTGGCAGAGCACCTGGGGGCCGAGTCCTTCGTCTACATGGACGTGGATGGCCACGACTTCACCGTCAAGGCCAGCTCAGATGTGGACGTGGCCACGGG
This sequence comes from Aeromonas rivipollensis, assembly GCF_010974825.1. Taxonomy (GTDB): domain Bacteria; phylum Pseudomonadota; class Gammaproteobacteria; order Enterobacterales; family Aeromonadaceae; genus Aeromonas; species Aeromonas rivipollensis. The sequence continues at coordinate 55,027 of NZ_JAAILA010000002.1, forward strand.
TCAGGAGTACAGCGTCGGCATTCCGGCCGAGGCCTGCTACCTGTTCGATGTCAAGGAGCAGGCGTTCCCCCGTACCGCCAGATATATCCGCACCTGATGGTGTTGCAGTGCAGGTTTCCATAGTATTCAATGCCTTTTTGCCGGTCGAATGACCGGCTTTTTATTGCCTGCCGTGTGGGAAACCGGGCGGGCGGGGTGACGGGGTGAAGGCTTAGAGCTCTGCGGTGATGTCGGGTACGAAGGTCTGGCTGGCCAGGGGCGGGCGCTCATAGCCCTCGGTCTTGATGGGGGGCAGCTTGATGGGCTCGTAGTGGATAGCCTCGTAGGGCACCTTGCCGAGCAGGTGGGCGATGCAGTTGAGGCGGGCACGGCGCTTGTCGTCGGCATCGACCACGAACCAGGGGCTGTCCTCGGTATCCGTGTAGGTGAACATGTCATCCTTGGCGCGGGAGTACTCCACCCAGCGGGAACGGGACTGCAAGTCCATGGGGCTGAATTTCCAGCGCTTGATGGGGGTGTTGATGCGCTCCTTGAAGCGCTTCTCCTGCTCTTCGTCACTGACCGAGAACCAGTACTTGATGAGGGTGATGCCCGAGCGGGTCAGCATCCGCTCGAACTCGGGGCAGGCACGCAGAAACTCGCGGTATTCGGCGTCGGTGCAAAAGCCCATCACCCGCTCCACCCCGGCCCTGTTGTACCAGGAGCGATCGAACAGCACCATCTCCCCCGCCGAGGGCAGGTGGGCGGCATAGCGCTGGAAGTACCACTGGGTGCGCTCCCTGTCCGAGGGGGCGGGCAGGGCGGTGACCCGGCAGACCCGGGGGTTGAGGGGCTCGGTGATCGCCTTGATGACGCCCCCCTTGCCGGCGGCATCGCGCCCCTCGAACAGCACCACCACCTTTAGCCCCTCCTGCTTGACCCACTCCTGCAGCTTGACCAGCTCCTCCTGCAGGTGGGTGAGATGGTGTTCATAGGTCTTCTTGTCCAGGCGCGGGCGTTTCTTGCTCTTTTCCTTCGGCATGATCTTCTCCTGTTTGAGTCCTTTCTGTGCGTCACCCCAGCTTGCACCAGGGAGGCGCCACTGCCAAGGTCGGCGTGTTACACTGCCGCCCCATCGCTGCCAGCAACACAGAAGAAAACATGAGGTAATTTATGGCGATTGATACTGCCGTCTCATCATCAGCAGCTGGCAACAGAAAAAACATGAAGCCATGTATGGCGATTTATACTGCCGCCTTATCAGCCGCTGGCAATAGCAAAAACATCAAGCCCTTTATGGCGATTTGCACTGCCGTCTCATCATCGGCAGCTGGCAACAGGAGATAACATGAAGCATTTTATGGAGATAGCGGGCCGCCGCATGGCCTATCTGGACGAGGGGCAGGGCCCTGTGCTGCTCTTTGGCCACAGCTACCTGTGGGACAGTGCCATGTGGGCACCGCAAGTCGAGGCGCTCAAGAGTAGCTATCGCTGCATAGTGCCCGAGCTCTGGGGCCACGGGGATTCCGACCCCGTGCCGGAAGGCCCTTGCTCCCTTGAGACCCTGGCCCGGCATCACCTGGCACTGCTCGATGCCCTCGACATAGAGGAGTGTGTGCTGGTGGGGCTCTCCATTGGCGGCATGTGGGGCGTGGAGCTGGTCAGGATGGCCCCGGCGCGGCTCAAGGGTGTGGTGCTGATGGACACCTTCGTTGGCTGGGAGCCCCAGATCCCCTGCGAGCGCTACCTCGGCATGCTGGCCATGATAGAGCAGCTTGGCAGTCTGCCGGCCCCCGTCATCGATCAGGTGGCGCCGCTGTTCTTTGCCCATGAGCCGGATCCCGCCCTGATGAGCGGCTTCAAGGCACGCCTCGCCAGCTGGCCAGCGGATCAGGTGGCTAGCCTGGTGGCGGTGGGGCGCAGCTTCGTGACCCGGGAGGATCGCATCGAGTGGCTCGAAGAGATGGACGTGCCGAGCCTGGTGATGACAGGCTGCGAGGACAAGGCGCGCCCTGTGCTGGAGGGCTATCTGATGGCCGAGGCACTGGCCTGCCCCTTCAAGGAGATCCCGGCCGCGGGCCACATCTCGACCCTGGAGAACCCCGAGTTCGTCAACCGGACCCTGGCCGAGTTTCTGGCGACCCTGTGATGGCCCCTTGCCGCGCGCCAGTCACATCAAACAAGAAGGGAGCCCATGGCTCCCTTCTTGTTTGATGGTGGCCGGGTTACCAGATGTAACCCACAGCGAAGCCGGCGTAGAGCTCCCCCTTGTGCTGGACTATGGGGCTGTCCGCGATGTCGTCGTCGTAGAGCTCGTAGTTGGCGGCAAACATGCCGATCCAGTGTGGGCTGAAACGGTAGCTGGTGATGATGGCCGCCATGGGTGAGAGGGTGGTGCCCGTGTCCCACTCTGGGCGCAGCCCCGTGGCCTCGCCCCCCGAGACGCCGCCAAAGTAGTAGTTCGCCATCTTGTCGCTGCGGATCATCATCCCCATGCCGGGCATGATGAGCAGCCTGTCCCGCAATATGGGGAAGTCGGCCCACAGCAGCAGCTCCTGGCCGTTGCTGCGCCCGGTCACGTCCGTGCTGAGGCGGGTGCTGAGCAGGGCATAGGGGGTGATGAGGCTGGCGCCTATGCCCCCTTCCAGCTCCCACTTGCGCTCCTCCATGCCGGCCAGCTCGGGGGCATCGTCGGGATCCAGGTTGCCAAAGCGCATCCTGCCGTAACCGTAGGCGGCGAAACTGTCATCCTTGTGAAAGTAGTAACGGGCCCTGTCCCCGAGGAACATGAACTGCTCGCCGAAGTAGATGAAGCCGGGTACGGCAAGGGCTGTGTCATCCTGGCCCTGATAGCGGGCATCGCCACCGATGACGGCGCCACCCAGCACCAGTCCCTTGGGCACCGGGCTGGTGGGGCTGTCCTGCACGAAGATATCGAGGGAGCCGAGATCGACCTCGGCCCGGGCCGGGGTCGCGAACAGCAGGGTCAGGAGCGCGCCAAGCGCGGCGCTGTGCAGGGGGCGAACAGGGGACATGGACTGATCCTTCAGAGTCGGGGCTGGCAGAGCATACTGCCGATGGCCTTGTCAGTGAAGCCTGTTTTTATTTGAAATTCAAGTCGATAGCGTCGTTGTGCTGCAGCTGGATTCAGGCGGGAACCGAGTCCGTGGTCGATGAGTTCGCGGTAATAAAAAAGAGAGGCGAAAGCCTCTCTTCTCATCAGGGGGTAGGGCGGGGCGTCTCGTCCCGCTTGGGCCAGGCGTTGAGCACAGCTTTCACCAGGGTCGCCAGGGGAATGGCGAAGAAGACTCCCCAGAATCCCCAGAGCCCGCCAAACACCAGCACGGCGATGATGATGGCCACAGGGTGCAGGTTGACCGCCTCGGAGAAGAGCAGGGGCACCAGCAGGTTGCCGTCCAGCGCCTGAATGACCAGATAGGCCACCATCAGCCAGGCGAAGTCCGGGGTCAGCCCCCACTGGAACAGGGCCACCATGGCGACGGGCACAGTCACCGCCACCGCCCCTATGTAGGGGATGAGCACGGAGAAGCCGACCGCCACCGCCAGCAGCACCGAGTAGCGCAGCCCCATCAGGGCGAAGGGGATGTAGGTCGCCACCCCGACGATGAGGATCTCGATCACCTTGCCGCGGATGTAGTTGATGATCTGATCGTTCATCTCCACCCAGACCCGGTTGACCAGGGTGCGATTGCGGGGCAGGAAGCGGCGCAGGCCGCCCATCAGCACCTGCTTGTCCTTGAGCATGAAGAACACCATCAGGGGTACCAGGATGGCGTAGATGAGGATGGCCACCACGTTGATGAGGGAGCTGAGGGAAGCGCTCACCAGCTGCTCCCCCCCGGCCAGAATGCGCTGGCGAATGTTGTCTATGATGGTTTCGACCAGGCTGACGTCGACTATCTCGGGGTATTTTTCCGGCAGGGTGCGCACCGCGTCCTGGGCATGGGCCAGCATGGAGGGCGCCTCCTTGGCGAGGTTGACCCCCTGGCTCACCAGTGTGGGGATGAGCCCCAGCAGCATCATGGTGGTCACAGAGAGAAACAGCAGCAGCACCAGGCTGGTGGCCAGGGGGCGGGAGAGCCCGGTGCGTTGCAGGCGGCTGACCGGCCACTCCAGCAGATAGGCCATCACCACGGCCACCAGCAGGGGGGCCAGCAGATCGCCGAACAGCCAGAGCACGGCGAAGCAGAACACCAGCAGCAGGAACAGGGCAACGGCATCGGGGTCGGAAAAACGGGTCTGATACCAGCGCTTCAATACATCTAACATCGAGGCTTCCTTGGTGTTTACCGTGTTATCAAGATGGAAAGGTGCAGCCCGGGGCCTGGCGACATCATGATGGCCGGCTCCCGACCACGAGCAGCAGGGAGAGGCGGGCGGCGGACTCCTCCAGGGGACGGACGCTGTGGCCCAGGCGTTGCAGGTAGGCCGGAATGTCCTGCCGGGAGCCGGCATCCCCCAGTATGAGGTGCAGGGATTGGCCGGGTCTTGCCTGGCGCAACCAGAGCTTGAGCCGGATCAGCGGCTCGGGACAACGCCAGGGTGTCAGGTCGAGCTGTTCCATGAGGATTCCATCGCGTGCGTGGTGGTCATTATGGCCGTGATACCAGTATGAAACAACGCTTGTGGGCCTTGATGGGCAAGGGTATTCTGCCCGAGCCCCTTCTGATGGAGATAGAAACACTGTGGCCCGTTTTTCCCCCTTGATGGCATCGCTTCCCCTGCTGATATCCCTGATGAGCGCGACCTTTCAGGCTCAGGCGAACAACCAGCTGCCCGACATCGGCACCGCCGGGGTTGCCGCCCTGCCCATCGAGCAGGAAGTGCGCTATGGCAATGCCTTCATGCGGTTTGCCCGGGCGGGTTTGCCCATCATCGATGATCCCGTGCTGAGCGAATACATCGACGATCTGGGTCAGCGACTGCTCACCAATGCCGACGGGGTGCGTTTCCCCTTTACCTTCTTCCTCATCAATGATCCCAGCATCAACGCGGCCGCCTTCCTCGGCGGGCGGGTCAAGGTGCACACCGGCCTCTTCCTCTACGCCGACAACGAGAGCGAGCTGGCCTCGGTGCTGGCTCACGAAATCACCCACGTGACCCAGCGCCACATAGCCCGTTACATGGAGGCGCAGGCGAGCAGCTCGGCCATGACCCTGGCCGGTCTGGTGGGCTCCATTGCGCTGGCGGTGATCAACCCCACCGCAGGTATAGCCGCGCTGCAGACTACGCTGGGGCTCTCCATGCAGTCGGCCATCAACTATACCCGGGACAACGAGTACGAAGCTGACCGCATCGGCATGAAGACGCTCTATGACGCCGGTTTCGATCCCATGGGCATGGCCAGCTTCTTCCAGAAACTGGCGGCGGAGTACCGTTACGCCAGCAAGCCGCCCGAGATGCTGCTGACTCACCCCCTGCCGGAGACCCGGATCAGCGAAGCCCGCGCCCGCGCCAACAGCTATGGCCGCCGCGCCTTGCCCCCCAGCCTCGATTTCTGGCTGGCCAAGGTGCGCATCCAGGTGCGCTACGGCACCGAGAGCCCCCAGGCGCTGCTCACCTACTTCGACAGCCGCCTGCAGAAGGGGGACTACCCCCTCAAAGACGCCGCTACCTATGGCAAGGCGCTGGCCCTGTTGCAGCTCAAGCGCACCGACGAGGCCGATACCCTGATGCAGAGTCTGGCCGCCCGCCATCCGGAAGATCTCTTCGTGGTGGATGCCTTGACCGACATCGATCTCGCCAAGGGGCGCAGCGCCCAGGCCATCGCCCGGCTGGAGCGCTTCCGCACCCGGATGCCGGACAACGAGGTGGTGGTGGTCAACCTCGGCAACGCCTATCTGGAGGCGGGCAACTACAAGAAGTCCATCGCCATCCTGGATCCTTATGCCCGGGAGCACGACGAGAACAGCCTGGCCTGGAGCCTGCTGTCGGATGCCTATCGCAAGGCGGGAAGGATGACGGACTTGCACATGGCGCGGGCGGAGACCCTCTCCCTGCGCGGTGATTACCAGGCGGCCATCGACGAGCTGATCGTGGCCCGTGGCACCACTAGCGACAAGCTGACCCTGGCCCGCATAGAGGCGCGTATCACCCAGCTGGAGCGGGCGAAGAAGGATCTCGATAGCCTCAAGGGCTAACGACACCGGGCATTTGCCAATATAACAAGGGCGCACCACGGTGCGCCCTTGTTGTTTATGGTGTTGATGTCGGAGCGCGCCGCGCTAGTGACTCAGGCTGCTGGCGGCCGCTCTGAGCATCTCGATCTGCTGCTGGTCGAGCTCGCCGACCAGTGTCTGCTTGAGTTTGCCCTCACTATCGAGCAGATAGCTGGTGGGCAGGGCGCCCGGGCGCGGGAAGGGGAGGCTGGCATCCGCATTGGCGATCAGCAGCGGCACCTTGATCTCGTATCGGGTTGCCAGCTGGCCCAGCTCTGCCGGGGTGGTCGGATCGTAGTTGATGGCCACCACGGCGATCTGGCCCTCCGCCGCCAGCGCGTTGAGGCGTGGCATCTCCCGCAGGCAGGGGGCGCACCAGGGGGCGAAGTAGTTGACCAGCAGCGGCTTGCCCGTCAGGGCGCTCAGGCTGAGGTTTTTGCCCGTCCCGTCGGTGAACTGGGGGGCTGGCGTGCAGGCGCCCAGCAGGGCGGCCACAATCAGCCAACATATTCGTTTCATTTCCACAGCCCTCCCGCTTACCCTGCCCATCCGTTTCCCCTACAATAGCGCCATTTGTTGTCCCATCTTGCAATATCAGGGAGTTACCATGAGCGAGACCCAAATCTATCACAACCCGCGCTGCTCCAAGAGCCGTGAAACCCTGGCCTTGCTGGAACAGCACGGGATAGCCCCTGAGGTGGTGCTCTATCTGGAACAGGCGCCGAGCGAGGATGATATCCGCACCCTGCTGACCCAGCTGGGCTTTGCCGATCCGCGCCAGCTGATGCGCACCAGGGAAGATCTCTACAAGGAGCTGGGGCTGGCTGATGTGAACGGCGATGCCCTCATTCGTGCCATGCACCAGCACCCCAAGCTCATCGAGCGCCCCATCGTCATCAAGAATGGCCAGGCCCGCATCGGCCGCCCCCCCGAGCTGGTGCTGGAGATCCTCAAGTGAGCACCCGCTTCGCCCGTCTGCTGACTCTGGTCGGCTTCTTTGGCCTGCTGGCCTGGGTCATCCTCTGGCATCTGTGGCTCTCGCCCCACCCGGATCTCAACCCCTGGTTGCTGCCGGTGATCTGGACTGTGCCGTTGCTGTTCCCCCTGAAGGGCATAGTGCAGGGCAACCCCTACACCCATGCCTGGGGCAACTTCGTGCTGATGCCCTACTTCCTCCACGCCCTGACGCTCATCACCACGGATGAAGGGGAGCGGTGGCTGGCGGTGGTGGAGCTGGTGTTCACTACCCTGGCCTTCGTCGGCACCATCTATTACGCCCGCCAGCGCGGCCGTGAGCTTGGCCTCAGCATCCGCAAGAAAAAGGATGAAGTGCAGTAATACCTCCCTCTCAACGCCCCGCTCGGGGCGTTTTTCATTGTCCTGATCCCGCCTCGTCCTGGCCTGCGCGGTAGTGGGTGAGTTGCCCCTCACTAAAGCGCATCACCTCGGGATAGAAGCGCAGAAACCCCAGCTCACAGTCGCGCCAGCGGCCCTCATCCAGGGTATGGAGCGCCTCCCCCAGCAGCAGGGGACGACGCAGGCGCCGGCCTATGCCGTTGAGGGCCTGACCCAGCCCCTCCCGGCGTCCGTAGGAGGCGATCCAGTCCTGCTCGGCCATCCGCTTGAGGGCCATGGGCAGCCCCTCCGGTAGGCGGGCGTGATCCGCCAGCAGCTGGCCATAGCTCTGCTGCAGGAAGCGGGGCAGGGGATCCGGACTGAATTGCTGCCAGTGGTGGCTCAGCCAGTGGTCGTAGAGCATGTCCACCAGGATGCCGCCAAAGCGGCGCCAGGGTGCCTCGAAGCAGGCGACCGCCGCCCTGTGCTCGGGGTGGGCATCGGTGAAGGCATCTATCTTGCGGTGCAGCCAGATCCCCTCATCGAAATGGGCCGCGAGGCCCGTGGGCAGGGGCCCCTTGACGAAGTCCCCCAGCAGGTTGCCGGTGAGTGAGCTTCGGGTGTGGGCCGCCAGATGGAGGTGCGCCAGGTAATTCATGGGATCAGGGTCGTTGGCAGGTCGATGACAAGGTGTTCAGAGCCTAGAGGATCCTGGTTCTGTTGGCCATGGTCAGAATTTTGCGATGGCCCTGCAAGCCCCTCTTGCAGGGCAAATTTGGGGCGTGCTAAGGTGGCTTTCATCTTTGTCACAGGACGCGACAAACCATCATGATGCGCAAAGCCAGAGGCTTTTTTCTGGCCTTCTACTTCAAGCCTTTCTACCTCTCCGAGTGGTTCGACGAATAGATCGAGGCCCCGGAGCAGCTTATTGACGCCCACCAATCATTGATACCCGTCGATCATTGATATCTGTCGATCATTGATATCTGTCGATCATTGATACCCATGGGGGCGTGATCTCGCTCATCCGCGTTTTGCCGTTTGTTGGCCATCGCTTGCCCAGGCTTGCGATGCCTTGACCGCGCCTGTGCGCTTTCTATGTAATGGAGTACTCATGATGAATACCAAACTGACCCTGTCAGCCCTGTTTGCTGCCTGCCTGCTCACCACCCCCGTCATGGCCAAGGAGTGGAAAACCGTGCGCTTCGGTGTGGAGGGCGCCTATCCTCCCTTCTCCTGGACCGATGCGTCGGGGGAGATCAAGGGCTTTGACATCGATCTCGCCAATGCCCTGTGCCAGCAGATGGCCGTCAAGTGCGAGCTGGTGGCGCAGGATTGGGACGGCATGATCCCGGCCCTGTTGTCGCGCAAATACGACGGGATCATCGCCGCCATGTCGATCACCGACGAGCGGCGCAAGAAGGTGGATTTCACCGCGAAATATGCCCATATCCCCAACCGCTTCGTGGCGGCCAAGGGCACGACGCTGGAGCTGACCCCGGCGGGGATGGCAGGCAAGCGCATAGGTGTGCAGCGCGCCACCACCCACGACAAGTACCTGACGGATAACTTTGGCTCCGACGTCACCATAGTGCGTTACGGCAATGCCGATGAGGCCTACCTCGATCTGAAGGCGGGCCGGGTGCTGGCCTTGCTGGCCGACGCCTCGGCCATCGATCAGGGGCTGCTCAGCAAGGCGGGCGGGGACAAGTTCGAGTATGTGGGGCCGGCCCTGACCGATCGCCAGTGGTTTGGTGACGGCATGGGAATTGCGGTACGCAAGGGCGATCAGGATCTCAAGGCCAAGCTGGATGAGGCGATCAAGGCCCTGCGGGCCAATGGCAAGTATCAGGAGATCAACCAGAAGTACTTCAAGTACGATATTTATGGTGGTTGATGGGGGGGAGGGAGCTTGCTCCCTCTCTTTTTTCGCAGCAAGCGGTGATGAAACAAGGAGATGCCCATGTTGACCCTGATCGAGGGTGCGGAAATTCATAGCCCGGCCCCGCTCGGCCAGCAGGATCTGCTGGTGGCCGACGGCCGCATCGCCTGGCTGGGCAAGGGGCTGACAGTCCCCCCTGACTGGCCGCTGGTGCGCGTCGACGGCCGTGGCCGCTATCTGGTGCCCGGGTTGGTGGATCCCCTGGCCCACATCACCGGCGGCGGTGGGGAGGGCGGCTTTGCCTTTCGCACCCCTGAACTCGGGGCGGGGGAGGCCCTGGCGGCGGGTGTCACCACCCTGGTGGCGGCGCTCGGCACCGACAGCCTGACCCGCACCCCGGCCCAGGTGCTCGGCAAGGTGCGCGAGTTTCGCGCCGCCGGGGTGAGCGCTTACATGTATACCGGCTCCTATCACCTGCCGGTCAAGACCCTCACCGGCAGGGTGGAGTCGGACATCATGCTGATCCCCGAGGTGCTGGGGGTGGGGGAGCTGGCCATCAGCGATCACAGATCCAGTGCGCCGACTCGGGATGAGCTGGCACGGCTGGTGAGCGAGGCGCGGGTGGCCGGGCTGCTCGCGGGCAAGAGCGGGGTCAGCTTCTTCCACATCGGGGATGGCCGCGGGGCCCTGGCCCCCCTGCGGGCCCTGCGTGATGGCACCGACATTCCCCTGCGCCAGCTCTATCCCACCCACTGCAACCGCAACCCCTGGCTCTTTGCCGAGGCCATCGACTGGGGCAGGGCGGGGGGCTGGATCGATCTCACCACCTCGAGCTTCCCCGAGCTGCTGGACGATGGCGAGCAACTGGCGGCAGAGGCGCTGGTGGTGCTGCTGGCGGCCGGTGTGCCTGCCGATCGCATCAGCTTCAGCTCGGATGCCAACGCCAGCCTGCCGCGATTTGACGGCGAGGGGCGCCTTGTGGAGATGCGCTGCGGCCAGATTGCCAGCCTGTGGCAGGAGTGCGTTCGTGCCTGCGCCCTCGGGGTGTCGCTCGAGGTCGCCCTGGGGGTGGTCACGGCCAATCCGGCGCGAGCCCTGGGGTTGGCTGGCAAGGGGGTGATAGGGGTGGGGCAGGATGCGGATCTGCTGCTGATAGCGCCGGAGCACCTCGCCATCGAGAGAGTGATGAGCGGTGGCCAGTGGCGAACCTAGAGATGGTGCGCCCCTGAACCAACAAAAAGCCCGGTACTGCTGCCGGGCTTTTTTCCGCCTGAGTGGTTTATCCAGGCTCAGATAGCGAGGAAGCCCAGGATCAGGATGGGGCCGAGCAGGCTCAGGATAAAGCCCGAGACGATGGCCACCGGCACCACCTGGATGCCGCCGGATTTCTGGATGACCGGCAGGGTGAAGTCGAGCGCGGTGGCGCCGCCATAGCCGATGGCGGCGGAGGGGTGGCGACGCATCAGCACCGGAATGATGAGGATGGCGATGAGCTCGCGTCCCAGATCGTTGATGAAGGCGGCGGAGCCGAGCACGGGCCCCAGCTTGTCGGCCACCAGTATGCCCGACAGCGAATACCAGCCGAAGCTGGAGGCGAGCGCCAGGGCGTGGCTAGAGGGCATCCCCAGCAACTGGGCCGCCAGCAGGCTGCCGAGCCAGCTGCTGAGGATGACGGTGGCGGCTATCTTCATGCCCCAGGGGTTGAGCAGGATCTGGCGCAGCCGCATGCCGGAGTTGCGCATCTGGATGCCGATGAGCAGCAGCAACAGCATCAGGGCCCACTCGCTCCACTTGTCGATGGGCAGGGCGCGCAAGTCCACCAGCAGCCCCAGCAGCACGCCGCCGAGCACCACGAAGCAGAGCTGGAGGGACTCCCACAACAGATGCAGCTTGCTCGGCATCTTGGCGTCGCTCGCCTCATGGGTGGGGGGGCTGCGTCTGTCCAGCCACCAGAGTGCCAGCAGGTTGCAGGCGGTGATGGCGGCCAGCATTACCCCGGCTACCTTGAAGATCACCGCCAGGTTGCTGCCGAGGTTCTCCACATAGGCCAGCCCCAGCCCCATCAGGAACAGGATGAGATAGACCATCTTGCCCAGCGACTGATTGATCAGCTTGATGAGCCGGGTGGAGGAGAGGGGGACAAGATAGCCAATCACCAGCGGCAGCAGGATCAGCAACACATTCAGCAACATTGGGGCCTCGGTCACAAAACTGGGAAAACGACACATTACCACTACTTATTGGCCAAGAGTCATAAATCCATGAGTTTGTATGCTTCATTCGACCCTTTTTTTATCGGTTTGTTACTTTTGCATGGCGAGGCCGCCTTCCCAGAGCCCTCTGGTCTCGGGTCGTCATCGTCAATAAAATCAATTCCATTTCGAAAAAAGTGCGTTTTGTTCGGCCGAGGCGGGGTGAATAAAGTGACTCTGAATGGCTTCTGACTGAAATGGCTGAATCTTCTTGCTACTGGTGCGTTCCGGGTATAAAAAGGCGGTATCTCAGAGATGGCGCAAAGCGGATTTTATGCAGACAAAGTGCTGAAAAATACCGCCAAGGCCAATAAAAATACAGATAAACCACTAAATACCTCGGTTCTGTATTGTTTTTTAACTACCTGAATGATATTTTCGCTGAAGGTTGCCATCGGTTAACTTTTTGTTAAATCTGCGATGGTGGAGTCACGCCGTAGCGGCGTCTAGGGACAGACAAGGTTGTAATGGATGAGCGACGTTGCCGCACTGGAAGTTCGTGAACTGCACAAGTATTTTGGCACCCACGAAGTGCTCAAGGGCATCGATATGACGGCCCGCAAGGGGGATGTTATCTCCCTGATCGGCTCCTCGGGTTCGGGGAAGTCGACCTTTCTACGCTGTATCAATCTGCTGGAAACCCCCTCTTCCGGCACGGTCTCACTCCATGGCGAGCTGATCCGCATGAAGAGCAATCGGGCCGGTGAACGCCAGCCCGAGGACATGCGTCAGGTGGAGCGCATTCGCAGCCGTCTGGCCATGGTGTTTCAAAGCTTCAACCTCTGGTCGCACATGACCATAATGCAGAACATCATCGAAGTTCCCATCCAGGTGCTCAAGGTGCCCCGTGCCGAGGCCATCGCCAAGGCGGAGCAACTGCTCAACCGGGTGGGCCTGTGGGAGCGGCGCGACTACTACCCCGGTCACCTCTCCGGCGGCCAGCAGCAGCGGGCCGCCATCGCCCGTGCTCTCGCGGTCGAGCCCGAGGTTATGCTGTTCGACGAGCCCACCTCGGCGCTCGATCCCGAGCTGGTGGGCGAGGTACTCGGCCTGATGCGTGAGCTGGCCGAAGAGGGGCGCACCATGCTGGTGGTCACCCACGAGATGTCGTTCGCCCGTGACGTCTCCAACAAGGTGATGTTCCTGCACCAGGGGCGGGTGGAGGAGGAGGGCAACCCCAAGGAGATCTTCGCTCATCCCAAGTCGGAGCGATTCAAACAATTCATCTCTTCCATCTATTGATGGGGGAGCGGTATTTTCAATATTCTGCGTTTTCAACGATCGACGTGTTTATCAAGGAGAGATACATGAACAAGCTGATGCTGGCGACTGCCGTGATGACGGCCCTGTGTTCCGGTAGCCTGATGGCCAAGGAGTGGAAAGAGGTACGGATCGGGGTTGAGGGTGCTTACCCTCCCTTCTCCTGGACCGAGCCGAGCGGCGAGGTGAAAGGCTTTGATATCGACATCGCCAACGCCCTGTGTGAAGAGATGAAGGTGAAGTGCACCCTGGTCAAGCAGGACTGGGATGGCATCATTCCGGCGCTGCTGTCACGCAAGTATGACGCCATCATCGCCACCATGGACATCACCGAAGAGCGCAAGAAGAAGGTGGACTTCACCCAGAAGTACCAGCACATTCCGGCCCGCTTCGCCGCCAAGAAAGGCACCGAGGTGCAGCTCGACAAGGCCTTCATGGATGGCAAGACCATTGCCGTGCAGCGCGCCACCTCCATGGACACCTACATCACCGACAACTTCCCCAACGCTACCATCAAGCGCTACGGCACCGCAGACGAAGCCTATCTCGATCTGAAATCCGGCCGGGTTGACTATGTGATGGCCGACTCCGCCGCCATCAGCGACGGTCTGCTGAAGAAAGAGGGTGGCGATGCCTTCGAATTCGTCGGCCCGAAACTGACCGATCCCAAGTGGTTTGGCGAGGGTGCCGGCATAGCGGTACGCAAGGCTGACAAGGATCTGAAAGAGAAATTCAATGCCGCCATCCTGGCCCTGCGCGCCAACGGCAAGTACAAGGAAATCAACGACAAGTACTTCGACTTCGACGTTTACGGCGAGTAACCCCCAGGCGCGCTACCCCGGGTAGCCGCCGAAGGGATTGCGGCGAATCATCACGACAGGTTGACCCTAGTCTGTAGTCATCGGGCCCGTTGTCTCTCGCAAGGGAGCGATGGGCCCGCTTAGTTGCAATGGAGCTGCATGTGTTTGGTTTGAAAGGATATTGGGACGGGCAAGCCCGCTCAATGCGTTGCAATGGAGCCGCATATGTTTGATTTGAAAGGATACGAAGCCTCCCTGCTGGAGGGGGCCTGGGTCACCCTGGAGGTGGCACTGGCCTCCCTGCTGCTGGCGCTGGTGCTCGGCATGCTGGGGGCGCTCGCCAAGCTCTCCCCCTACAAGTGGGCGCGCGGCATCGCGACCGCCTACACCACCGTCATTCGCGGCATCCCTGATCTGGTGCTGATGATGCTGCTGTTCTTCGGCGGCCAGGTGCTGATCAACGGGATCTGTACCTGGGTCAACGAGGCCTACAACAACTACCTGCTGGAGAGCAATCCGAACCAGGAGTGGGTCTCCCTGCTGCCGGATTACATCGACATCAGCCCCTTTGCGGCCGGGGTCGCCACCATAGGCTTCATCTTCGGCGCCTACATGACCGAGACCTTCCGCGGCGCCATCCTGGCGGTGGACAAGGGAGAGCTGGAAGCCGCTCGCGCCTTTGGCATGCGGGCGACCCAGGTGTTTGTACGGATCCTCTTCCCCCAGATGATGCGCCACGCCCTGCCGGGCTTTGGCAACAACTGGCTGGTACTGCTGAAAACCACGGCCCTGGTCTCCATCATCGGGCTCGATGACATGGTGCGAAAGGCGTCCCTGGCGGCGGGCTCGACCCAGCAACCCTTTACCTTCTACATGGCGGTGGCGTTGATCTTCCTGATCTTCACTGCGGTCTCGACCTCGGCGCTCAAGTGGGCCGAGCGTCACTACGCCATCAAGACGAGGTAAGCCATGCCGTATTCAATGCAGTCATTCGTTTACTGTGATAGTCGCGGTGTCAGTGCCGAGCGTATCTACATCACGATCAAGACGAGGTAAGCCATGGATTTCTCCATCATTCTCAAGGAGTGGCCCACCTACTGGGAGGGCTTCTACACCACCATCTGGCTGGTGGCGGCCTCCCTCATGCTCGGCCTCATGCTGGCGGTGCCCATGGGCATTTTGCGCAACAGCCGCAACTGGCTGATCAAGGGGCCGATCTGGGCTTATATCTACTTCTTCCGCGGCACCCCGCTGCTGGTGCAGCTGTTCATCATCTACTACGGCGCCGCCCAGTGGGAGTGGCTCAAGAACGGCCCCGCCTGGGTGCTCTTCTCCGAGGCCTGGTTCTGCGCCCTGCTGGCGTTCACCCTCAACACCGGCGCCTACACCGCCGAGATAGTGCGCGGCGCCGTGCTGAACATGCCAAAGGGGCAGATTGAGGCGGCCAATGCCTTTGGCATGAGCCGCTGGCAGACCCTCACCCGCATCATCTTGCCCAACTCGTTTCGCCGTGCGCTGCCCGCCTACAGCAACGAAGTGATCTTCATGCTGCAGGGCTCGGCGGTGGCGGGCATCATCACCATAGTCGACCTGACAGGTGCGGCGCGGATCATCAACTCCCGCTACTACAGCCCGTTCGAGGCCTTCCTGACCGCAGGCCTGCTCTACATGCTGCTCACCTTTGCCATCGTCTGGCTGTTCAAGAAATGGGAGGCCCGCTGGCACGCCCACCTGCGCCCCCGCAGCGTATGACAAAAATGAAGAAGCCCGCAGCTGCGGGCTTTTTTTATGGCGCCGGCCTCTGCAGGCTCAGCGTCCCAGATATTCCCTGTCGAAGAAGGTGTTGACCCAGTGGGGTCGGTAGACGGCGAGCAGTGTCATGGCCATGCCGTTGAGCAGGGCCTCGGGGAAGAGCAGCAGCGGCCAGATGGAGAGGTAGTCGGCACTGATGGTGTGCCAGGGGTAGGCGCCGCTCATCCCCATCAGCAGGGCGCTGGCGAGGATCTTGGCCGAGATGCTCAGCGCCCCCCCAAGAAAGGCGGCCACGAACAGGTAGACGAAGAGGTGGCGGGGCAACCAGGCCCAGCTTGCCAGAAACAGCAGCCAGCTGGTGGCCACCGGCAGCGCGACACCGATGAGCGCCTGCCAGCCGAACTCCGCCAGCTCGGTGACACCAAAGGCCCCGAGGATCAGCAGGGTGAGGCAGGGGGCCAGCAGGGCGAGGCGCCAGCCCAGCAGCAGGGTCAGGCTGGTGAGGCCGAGAAAGTGGATCTCCAGCCCCTCGTGGAGGCCTGCCCGCAAGGTCCAGAGCGGCACCAGGACGATGGCGCTCCCCAGGCAGAGGTGCTGATAGAGGGGGTTGGCGTGGAGGGTGCGCAGCAGGGAGGCGTTCAGGCTGAAGGCGAGCAGCACCAGCCAGAGCAGGAGGGCGGCGACTTGTCCTTCACTCATGACATGTTCCCTCGGATGTCACTGCCCGGTGATGAGCCCGGGCGCTGGCGGCGCAATGAAAAGAGGCCGCCCAATCCCGGGCGGCCTCCAGTCTCAATACTTCACGTTGGGGTGGTACTTGCCGAGGATGGCCTGGACCCTGTCCATGGTCTCCTTGCTGGGGGGCTTGATCCCGGTCAGATCGTAAGTGTCTCCCAGCACATCCCACTTGTGCTTGCCCAGTTCGTGGTAGGGCAGCAGCTCCACCTTCTCGACGCACTCCCCCAGCTCTGCGATGAACTGGCCGAGCCCCTCGGCGCTCTCGTCATCGTCGGACCAGGTGGGCACCACCACGTAGCGGATCCACATGGTCTGGCCGCGGGACGCCAGGTAGCGGGCAAACTCCAGGGTGTACTTGTTGCTGACATGGGTGAGGGGGATGTGCTTCTCGTCGTTGATCTGCTTGATGTCGAGCAGCACCAGATCGGTGTTGTCGAGCACCCGATCGAGCAGCTCGTCGTAGTGACGCACGAAGCCGTTGGTATCCAGGCAGGTGTGGATCCCTTGCGCCTGGCAGGCGGCAAACAGCTCGGCGATGAACTCTTGCTGCAGCATGGCTTCCCCACCGGAGGCGGTGACGCCGCCGCCGGAGGCATTCATGAAGTGGCGGTAGCTGGTGAGATCCTGCATCAACTCGGGCACAGTGACCTCGCGGCCGCCCTGGGTGTCCCAGGTGTCCCGGTTGTGGCAATACTTGCAGCGCATCAGGCAGCCCTGCATGAATACGATGAAGCGGATGCCGGGGCCGTCGACTGTGCCGCAGGTCTCGACGGAATGGATCCGGCCAATGATGTCGGGATTGCTGGTGTCGCTAACGGTGGCGGCAGGGATCCGCTGAGTGCCCTGATCGGCAGGGCCGCTGGTTTCAACGGCAGGGATCCGGTTAATGACTGACATAGACGACTCCAATTGTTCGGACAGGGTTCGAGCGGTCGTTATTTTATGACATAAAGCCCTATAAATCCTACCAGTTTAGCCTGCCGGGGTGGCACCCAGCAGACTCTCCAGTGCCTTGACGGGGAGCGGGCGGCTGGTCAGGAAGCCTTGGTAGTGCTGGCATCCCAGGGCCTTGAGCACGGCCAGCTGCTCCTCGTCCTCCACCCCTTCGGCGGTCACCGTGAAGCGAAACACCTTGGCGAGATCCAGGATGGCCTTGACGATGGCCTTGTCCTGCTCGCTGTGGACCAGCGTCTGGATGAAGCTCCTATCCAGTTTGACCTCATCGGCGGGCAGATCGCGCAAATAGGCGAGAGAAGAGTAGCCGGTACCGAAGTCATCGATGGAGATGAGGATGCCCAGCCCCTTGAGCTGGCGGATCTTGGCGATGCTGTCCAGCCGGTTCTCCAGCACCACGGACTCGGTGACCTCCAGCAGCAGGCGCGACGGCGGCACCCCGGTATCGCGCAGCACGTACTCCACCTGCTGCACGAAGCCGGCGGTGTGGAACTGGCGGGCGCTGACGTTGACCGACAGATGGGGGATGGCGAGGCCGTTGTTGAGCCAGAAGCTGTATTGGGCGCAGGCGGTCTTCATCACCCAGTAGCCTATCTCCTGGATCAGGGTGGTCTCTTCGGCGATGGGAATGAAATCCCCGGGGGGGATCATGGTGCCGTCCATCTTCTGCCAGCGCAGCAGGGCCTCCACGCCGGAGAGGCTGCCGTTGTCGACCCTGTACTGGGGTTGATAGTGCAGCACCAGCTCGTTGTTGCGCAGGGCATCGCGCAGCTGGTTGTTGAGGGAGAGCTTGCTCTTCTCCTTCTCCGCCATGGCCTCGCTGAAGAAGATGTGGTTGCCCTGGCCGGCCCGTTTGGCCATGTGGACGGCGGTATCGGCCTGCTGCATCAGGATCAGGTGATCCTTGTCATCGTCGCTGAACAGGCTGATCCCCACGGAGGCGCTGCAGTGCAGCTTGTGATCGCCGATGTCGAAGGGGAGCCGGAAAATGCTCATCAGCTCGCGGGCGAAGTGCTCCGCCAGTATCTTGGCGGTGACATAGCCCTGGCCCAGCGCGGTGAACAGCAGGGCGAACTCGTCTCCCGAGGTGCGGGCCAGCACCAGGTTCTCCTGGGGCAGGGACTTGAGCCGCACCACCACGGCCTGGAGCAGCAGATCGCCGCAGGCGTGGCCGAGGGAGTCGTTGATCGACTTGAAATTGTCGAGATCCAGCAGCAGCAATGCCCCCCACTGCCCGTTCGGGATCGCAAGGGTGCGCTGCATGATGTCGTTCAGGCTGCGCCTGTTGTAGAGGTCGCACAGATCGTCGTAATAGGCGAGCCGCTCTATGTGGCGGGCCGCCTCTCTCTCCTGGGTGATGTCGTGGAAGCTGCAGACGAAATGGCTGATCTCGTCCTCCTCATCCTTGACGCCGCTCACCATCAGCCGCACCGGGAAGAGATGGCCCTCCTTGTGCAGACACTGCTCCTCGCCGAGCCAGTATCCCTGCTTATCGACGGCGGCAATGACCTCCTGCTTGAGGCTGTCGCCATAGTAGGTGGGCCTCAGGGCCTCGATATGCTGACCGAGCATCTCGTCGTCCCCGAACCCTGTGATGCGGCTGAAGGAGTCGTTGACCTTGAGGATGATGCCGCCGTGATCCATCACCAGCAGACCGTCGTGGGTGTTGAAGGCCACCTCGGCCAGACGCAGGGCATCGTCGTTGGCGAGGCGCTGCAACTCGATGGCGGCCCGCTCACGCTGCTCGTAAAGGGCATCGAGCAGGGGAATGGGGTCGGCCAGCGGCCCGTCGAGCAGCAGGGTGATCTGACCCAGGGGAGCGCCGCCCTGGCCCTGGAGGGGAATGCCGATGTAGGCCTTGGCGTTGAGGGCCAGCAACTGGGTGGCCTGGGGATAGCGCAGGGGCAGGTCTTCCACATAGAGGCTCTGGCCGTGCTGGAAGATCTCCCGGCCCGGGCCTATCTCCATCCGCATGGGCTTGACCGCGGAGAAGGTCTCTCCTTCCAGCACGCAGCGGGGAATGAGCCAGAGATCCTGGCCACGCAGCTGAAACTCCCCGAGCCAGCCGATGCGGGCGCCGCTCGCCGTCATGGCCCAGCGCACCAGGGCGCGGCAATACTCATTGCCGGTTTTGCAACTGAGCCCGCTTGGCAGGGTGAAGGGGGAAGCCTCGGTCACCTCGAGTTCGGGCTGCCAGTGGCCCAGCAACTGGGCGCAGTGGCGCACCAGCTGCAGTGTCTCTTCGCCTATCAGGGTCGTCTCGGCGTATTCGAGGCTGAGCACGCCGATGAGCTTCTCCTGCTCCAGCAGGGCGCCGTCCAGGCGGGAGCTGACATTGGCATTGGCCAGATAATAGTGCTGGCTCAGCATGGGTTGGTGGGCGGCCTCCGAGAAGCTCAGGGCACCCCGGGTACGCAAGGCCCGGATGTAGCGGCTGTCACCGCGAATGGCACCGACAGAATCCGCATTCAGGGTGAAGACAGGGGTCAGCTGCTCGCTGCCGAGGGGGCCATTGGCCTGGTAGTGCCAGAGGATCAGGCGATCGGCCCCCAGGCACTCCCTGAGGCTCTCCAGCATGGGGGCATACTGCTGCTGGCTGGCCATCTGGCTCAGGCGCGGCAGTTGCAGCGACAAGCTGGCCGCACTCTCCTGGGGTTGGGTCTGCAGGCAGATGAGCCAGAAGGCGTCCTGTTCATGGGAGAGGGAGATGTGCCACTGCTGGGCGGCAAAGCGCAGCAGCAGCTTGCCCCCCTGGCCGCTGGCGAGCCGCTGCTCTATGGGCTGGCGCAGGGCATCCGGCAACTGGGCCGGCCAGGCGCTGCGGGGCTCATCGAGCCAGTGGAGCGGGGTCTGCATCACATCGGTCAGGGCGACCAGCCGTTGACTACGGGTATCCAGGCGAAAGAACAGGGGGGCCTGGCTGGCTGTCGGGAGATGACTGAGCGCGGTAGACGACATGAACTGACACTATCCTGTTGAGCAATTGTCGGAGGGCAAGAATACTGCAAATCCGCGGCAAACAAAATTTCATTGAAACCTAAATTAGATTGTTCTAATTTAATGTCAATTTCTCGTTGAGTGGAGTCTTGCAGATGAAACGGATCCTGATTGTGGGTGGTGTCGCCGGGGGCGCATCGGCGGCGGCCCGTGCCCGTCGTGTGAGCGAAGAGGCTGAGATAGTGATGTTCGAGCGGGGCGAGTTTGTCAGCTTCGCCAACTGCGGTCTGCCCTATCACATCGGAGGGGATATTCTCAATCGGGATGCCTTGCTGCTGCAGACGCCCCAGAGCTTCAAGCGCCGTTTCAACGTCGATGTGCGGGTCTTCCACGAGGTGATCGAGATAGACAAGGGGGGCAAGAGCCTGCTGGTGCGCAACCTGCAAACCGGCGAGGAGCGGCGCGAGCCCTACGATGTGCTGCTGCTGAGCCCGGGTGCGGTGCCCATTCGTCCTCCCTTCCCCGGCATCGACAGCCCGGGCGTGCACACCCTGCGCAACATTCCGGACATGGATCGCATCCTGGCGGCTTTGCACCATGACAAGCCGCGCCATGTCACCGTGGTCGGCGGCGGCTTTATCGGGCTGGAGATGATGGAGGCGCTACACCAGCGCAAGCTGGAGGTCACCCTGCTGGAGCTCTCCGATCAGGTGATGGCGCCGGTGGATAAAGAGATGGCCAACATGCTCCATGCCCGTATCCGGGAAGAGGGGATCGATCTGCGTCTGCGCACCGGTCTCTCTGCCATCGAGCGTTTGGATGTGCCGGCAGAGAAGACTTCGGCCGTATCTGTCGCAAGCTGTGCCGGCCTGCGCCTGACCCTCAATGACGGCTCTCACCTCGACACCGGCATGCTGATCCTGGCCATAGGCGTCAAGCCCGAGACCCTGCTCGCCGCCAAGGCGGGGCTGGAATTGGGCCCGCGCGGCGGCATCAAGGTGGATGCCGGCATGCGCACCTCGGATCCCTTCATCTACGCGGTGGGGGATGCGGTGGAGGAGACAGATTTCGTCACCGGCGAGTCCGTGCTGATCCCGCTGGCGGGCCCCGCCAACCGTCAGGGGCGCATCGCCGCCGACAACATGCTGGGGCGAAGCGAGACCTACAAGAAGACGCAAGGCACCGCCATCTGCAAGCTGTTCGACCTGGCGGTGGCCAGCACAGGCCTTAACGAGAAGCGGCTGGTGCAGCTGGGTCTGCCGTTCGAGAAGGTCTATGTCCACCCGGGCAGCCACGCCGGCTACTATCCCGGCGCCCACCCGGTCAGCCTCAAGCTGCTGTTTGCCCCGGATGGCAAGATTTATGGCGCCCAGGCCATCGGCAAGGATGGCATCGACAAGCGCATCGACGTGCTGGCGGTGGCCCAGCGTGCCGGGCTCACCGTGTTTGACTTGCAGGATCTGGAGCTCACCTATGCGCCGCCGTTCGGCTCGGCCAAGGATGTGATCAACATGGCGGGTTTCGTGGCGAGCAACCACTTGAAGGGGGATACCATCCTTTGCCACGCGGCCGAGGTGCAGGCCCGCAACCCGCACCAGCTGGTGGTGGATGTGCGAAGCGCCCCCGAGCTCGACAAGCTGGGGCGCATACCGGGGGCCCTGCATATTCCCCTCGACGAGCTGCGCGGCCGCCTCGATGAGCTGCCCAAGGATAAAGAGCTGCTCATCAGCTGTCAGGTGGGTTTGCGCGGCCATGTGGCCTGTCGCCTGTTGAGCCAGCGCGGCTTTCGGGTGAAGAACCTCTCCGGCGGCTTCAAGACCTGGCAACTGGCCATCGCCGAGTAGATCTGCCCGGCCGAAATGGCCCAATCGCCTGCTTTGCATGAAAATGGGCCACTCTATGGAGTGGCCCATTTTTACACCATGAGCACAGCCCGATCAGGGGGCGCCGTCATTGAGCTGCTTGCGAATGTGGTGCTGCAAGACCGCCAGCATGGAGGCGCCGGAGAGGCCTATCATCAGGGCGCCGTTGACCGCCTCGAGGGGGCCGAGCAGCTTCCACTGCGGGCTCATGACGATGTCGCCATAGCCCAGGGTGGCGAAGTTGACCCCGGAGTGGTAGACGGCCTCCTGCAGGGTGTCGAACTCTCCGAGCCACAGGAAGAGCCCGCCCCAGACGCCGATCTGGGCCAGGTTGCCCAGCATCACCAGGGTGATGATGCCAAACAGCGCCAGCATGCCGGCCAGCACCCCCTCACGCTTGCCGAACCGTTTGATGTAGAAGCGGATGCACCAGACGGATACCAGGGATTGCAACAGCATGTTGATCAGGATCACCGGGATGCCGACCATAAATATGAGAAACATGTCAGTCTCCTAACTTGGCTTCTGCCAGTGGGCGGCCGACCGGCCACCACTGCTCGAGCAGCAAGATACACAGCCAGCCATAGCCGGCCACCACCAGATAGAGGCCACAACGCATGGCCGCCGCCAACCACACATCCTTGCCGGTGGCGCTGTCCTCTATGGCCGGGCCAAACAGGATGAGCGCCGTGATCCAGGCGTTGCTCCAGAACGACGGCGAGCAGCGGCTCGCCACCAGCCGGATCAGACGCCGCGCCAGCCAGAGGGTCATCAGGGCCAGCATCAGTACCAGCATCAAGAGCGAGGGCCAGAGGCTGAGCCCCAGCCAGAGTGCGCAGGCCAGCAGGGCGCCCATCAGGGTCGAGAGCACCAGCTCCTGGCCCGCCTGTCTGGCGTTGAGGGAGGTACTCTGCTGGGCCAGTGCCACCGTCTTCATCACCGCCGGAATGTAGAACGCCGGGTTGCCGAGAGCCAGCAGCCACACCGGCAGCACTATGGCGACGGCGCGCAGCGCCAGCCGTTTGGGATGTTCGGGGGGCAATGGCACGGGCCTGGCCGCCGCTCCCGCCACCGGCAGGGGAGGGAAGAGCGCGTGAGCCATGCGGTTGACCAGGGTGCCTATCAGGATCCCCAACCCCATCATCTGGGCGATGGCGATGGCAAGGGACTGCTCGATGAGCCCGGCCACCGGGATCACCGTAATGGCCATGATGAGCAGCATGGCGGCGGCCCCCTTGCCGGCCATCGACTGCTGCATCAGCAGGTAGAGCAGCAGGCCGATGAGTAGCACGGCCGCCAGGGCATAGTGGGTCAGCAGGGGGACCAGCAGCACCCCGGCGGCCATGATCCCCAGCAGCAGTAGCCCCCCTGCCAGCCCCTTCTTCAGGCCGAGGGCCTCCCCGGGTCGGCACAGCACCACCCAGGCCATGATGACGCCGAGGTGGGGCATGGGCAGGGCCAATCCGTAACAGATCCCTGCCGCGAGCCCGATGCCCGTGCCAATGCGCAGTACAGCCCTGTCGGCGTTATGCATATGGCGCCTCAATAGAGGAAGGAGAAGAGGCTCATCAGCCGGATATAGAGCGCCCCCAGGAAGTGCATCACCCCGCTCTCGCCGGTGTAGACCAGCACATCGGCCTGGCCGCCGACCCGCAGCGCCTCGACCGGCGGAAAGTCATCACTCTGGAAGGCAATTTTGACCGGGAAACGCTGCGCCTGACGCAGCCAGTCGCGGTTGTTGTCCACCGTGGGCAGGGCACCGGCGGGCTGGCTCTTGCCATCGCCTACCCCGTAGCCGACGCTGCGGATCTCCCCCTTGAACAGCTGTCCAGGCAAGCTGTCGAGCAATATGGTGACCTTGTCCCCTGGCCGGACGTTGCCCAGGTTGTTCTCCGTCAGATCCGCCGACACCCAGACGTCGTGGATGGCGATCAGTGTCATGGCCGGTGCGCCGGCCCCGATGAACTGGCCGGCATCCGTGCTGAGATCCGTGATGAGGCCGCGACCCGGTGCCACCACTCGGGTGTTCTGGCGATCCAGCTGCGCCTTGTGGACCGCCGAGCGGGCGCTGAGCAGCTGGGAGTTGTCATCGCCGCTCGCCCCGGCGGCCTCGATGGCGCGGCGGACGTCGGCTTCCGCTGCCGCCACCTGGCTCCTGGCCGTCTCGCGGGTGGCCTGGGCCACCTCGAGGCGACGCACCGAGATGGCGCCCGGATCCTCGCGATAGAGCCGCTCCTGGCGCTCCGCATCCTTGGCCGCGTTGTCATAGGCGGCGCGCATGGCCATCAGGGAGGCCTCGGCCGCCTTGACCCCTTCGGTGTTCGCCTTGACGCCGCTCAAGACCGTCTGGTAGTCGGAGTTGGCCTTGGCCAGGGCGATGTCATAGGGCTCGGGGTCTATCTCGAACAGAGGGGAGCCTGCGTCCACGTCCTGATTGTCGTGGACATAGACCCGCTTGATCTGGCCGGACACCTCGGCGGCGACGGGGACCACGAAGGCCTGCACCCGGGCCTGGGAGCTGTATGGGGTCAGCCTGTCCGCCAGCAGATACCAGATGAGCAGGAGGAGGATTGCAGCCAGCAGCCCTAGGGTGGCGCGGCGGCTGGCCTGGCCGGGAGATGCAGTGCTGTCAGTCATGGGAGCTTGCCTTCTGTGTCATGGGGGAGTGGGTTGCGTCGAGCAGGGGAGCCCAGTCGGCGCGCGTACGCAGCTGGGCCTCCACCTCGGGGGTCACCAGGGGGCGTTCACGCCCCTGTTCCCAACCGCCACCCAGTGCCTTGTAGAGCGTGATGAGATCGCGCATCCGGGCGCCACGGCTGTTGACCAGGCGCTCCTGCTGGTTGAACAGGGCGCGCTGGGAGTCGAGCACCCGCTGGAAGTCCGCCATCCCCTCGCGATACTGGGTGTTGGCTATCTCGAGGGAGCGACGGGCGGCCTCGCCGGTCTGGGTCAGCAGGGCGATCTCGTCCTGGCCGTTGGCGTAGGCCACGGCCGCGTCATCCACCTCGCGGGCCGCTTTGAACACGCTGTCACGATAGCGCTCGTGCAGTTGCTGGAAGCGGGCGTCCTGCACCAGGATCTGGTTGCCGAGCCGTCCCTGATCGAGCAGGTTCCAGCTGAGCGAAGGGCCGACGGCCCAGGAGAAGGTGCCGCTCTCCCCATTGGTGGCGTTGACGCCCAGGGTGCCAAGCAGGGTGATGGAGGGGTAGAGCTCGCTCTCGGCCACCCCTATCAGGGCCGACTGGGCGGCCAGTTGCCGCTCCGCGACCCGCACATCGGGGCGTCGGCGCAGCAGATCGGCCGGCATCTCGGTGACCAGAGCCAGCTCGCCCTGAGGGATCTTGCCGGTGTTGGTGCCCATCTCGGGCAGGGGGCCAGGGGGTCTGGCAATCAGGGTCGAGAGGGCATTCTGGCTCTGGCGCAGGCTGGTCTCGAGTTGCGGAATACCGGACAGGGTGCCCAGGTACTGGGTCTTGGCCTGCTGCACGTCCAGCTCGGCGCTGTTGCCGCTCTTGAACAGCCGTTCGGTGATCTCCAGGCTGCGCTGCTGGAGGCGGGCATTCTCCCGGGCTATGTAGAGGCGAGCCTCCACGGTGCGGATGCTCACATAGAGCTGGGCCACCTGGGCGGCCATCAGCACCTGGATGTCATCATACTGGGCCAGGGTGGCGAAGTAGTTGGCATCCGCCGCTTCGATGCCGCGTTCGAACTTGCCCCAGAAGTCGAGCTCCCAGCCGAGGTTGAACCCGGCGCCATAGCTGCTGCCGGCGCTGCTGTGGCCGTTGCGGGTCTGTCCGGCTTGCAGGAACTCGCCCGTGCCCACAGTGGCCTGGGGGCCGAGCAGGCTCTCGGCGATGCCGAGCTGGGCCTGGGCCTCGAGGATCCGCAAACCAGCTATCCTGACGTCCGGATTCTTTCGCAGCGCTTCCTCGACCAGGGCACTCAGCACGGGATCGTTGAGCCGGTTCCACCATTGGCGATAGTCGGCGGTTGCGCTCGCCTGCTGACCCTCGCTGGCGCTGTGCCAGCTGGCCATCTCC
This sequence comes from Aeromonas rivipollensis, assembly GCF_010974825.1. Classification (GTDB taxonomy): domain Bacteria; phylum Pseudomonadota; class Gammaproteobacteria; order Enterobacterales; family Aeromonadaceae; genus Aeromonas; species Aeromonas rivipollensis. The sequence goes on from NZ_JAAILA010000002.1 coordinate 80,997, forward strand.
TCGACTCTGGGAGCCTGATAGTCGGGGCCTAACACTGTGCAGGCACTCAATAACAGGCACGCGCCCCCCGTGAACAGGGGGCGCATGGTGTGACGTTGGACGGCCATGGAGTTATTTATCCGCAGAAGCCAGACCTTCGTTGACCCAGGCCATGAAGATGCGATAGCCGATGGAGAGCAGGGTGGCGCCGATGAACATGCCGAGGATGCCACTGGCCGCCATGCCGCCAAGGGCGCCCAGCAGTACCACCGGCATGGGGGCATCGACACCGCGGCCCAGCAGCAGCGGTTTGAGGACGTTGTCGGCCATGCCTGCGACGATCAGCAGGACGCTGTAGATGATGTTCACCGCAGTGCCGTGATCACCCGTGCTCCACATGTAGGCGATGGCGGGAGCCGTCACCAGGATCACGGGCACCTGGGCGATGCCGAGGATCAGCGCCAGGACGAAGAAGATGCCGACGGCCGGGATCCCTGCCAGCATCATGACGATGCCCGCCAGCAGCGCCTGGATGAAGGCGACCCCGATGACCCCTTGAGCGACGGCACGTATGGTGCTGGTGCACAGCTTGGTCAGCGCCAGCCCCTTGCGTTCATCCGTGATGCGCATGGCGATGCGATCGGCGCTCGCAGCACCCGGTGCGCCCCAGGCCATCATGATGCCGGCCACGATGAAGGAGAAGACGAAGCCGAGCAAGCCACCCCCCATGCTGGCCAGGATGCCGACGACCTTCTTGGCCAGATCCCCGAGCTGCGGTTTGTAGCTGACGATGAGGCTGGGCAGATCCACCGAGGCCTTCAGCCAGACGGCATGGAGCTTGGCGCCCACCAGGGGGATGTCGGCGATGTCGGCGGAGGGCGCCGGGATCACCAGGGTGTTGTTGTTCACCTTGTCGACCAGGGAGCTGACGCTGTCACCCAGGGAGCTGACCATGACGACGGTAGGGGCCACGATGAGCAGCACCCCCAGCAAGACCAGCAGGGTAGAGGCCTTGCCCTGTTTCCCGCCAAGGCGCGCGGCAAAGCGCTGGTGGAGGGGATAGAGGGTGACGGCCAGGATCAGGGCCCACAACATCATGTTCATGAAGGGGGAGAACACGGTGAAGCAGAAAGAGCCCAGTGCCAGGATAAGGCCAAACTTGATGAACATATCCAGGAATCTGGCAACCAACCTTTTTTCGACTATGGACAGATCATTATTTTCCATTCTGGTATGACTCCGACGGGGGATGAGCACACAACCATGCTGGCCCAACACAGGTGTCGGGCCAGCAGGCATAGGGTGTGTAGTGATAAAGAACACTGAGTTCAGCGTGTGGGGGGCACTCTGACCTTGCCTGCATTTAATTTATGGCACAGGAACTCAATGTTTAAAAAATATTTAACTGCTTGATATTAGGCTGATTGCTTCTACAACTTCAGCGGTGCCAGAGAATAAAGAGTATTCCTATACCACACAAGGGAACTGTTGCCCCCAGTCTAGCTTGGGTTCAGAAAACGGGGAGGAGTTTACCTGTATAAAATAACTGCCTAAAAAAGAGTTTCGAATGGGAAATATTATTTACTGGCTCATTAATAGCTATTTCTGCTGCCAGTCACGGAATGCCGTGGATGATGTGTCCGCCGCACTGAGCTTTGTGTTAATGGGGGCGACGTTTTATCCTATTGGCTCCTGCGCTGCGCTGGCAGCGACTCAACCCGGGATCAAACCTATGCGTCTCCTCAAGCCCTCTCCTGTGTCTCGCGTCCCTCGCTTACTGGCCTCGTTATTGGCGGGGGTGGGGGCTCTGCTGCTGGCAGGCTGCGGCCCGGACACCCCGGCGCCCGCATCCCCCCCAACCGAGGTGCAGCAGGAGGCCGGGGCACCGACCTCAGTGGTGCAGGCCAATGCCCGCCAGTACAGGGACGCCCCGGCGCTGGCACTGGTCTTCTCCGGCCCCCTGACGCCCCAGGCGAACTGGCAGAGTTGGCTCATTGTCAGTGAAGGGGGCAAGCAGGTGCAGGGGGAGTGGATCCTGGCCGAAGATGGCCGCACCCTCTATTTCCCGAACGTCCAGCCCGACAAGAGCTATGAGGTGAGTCTCAAGGCGGGGCTGGGCCCATCTCCCCAGCGCTGGACCCTCAAGACCCGACCGCTGGAGGCGGGGGCCTCCTTTACCGCCAGCGGCATGGTATTGCCCCTGCGCGAGGAGCTGCGCCTGCCCATCAGCGCGGTCAACGTGGACGAGGTCAACATCGACTTCTTCCGGATCGATGCCGAGTATCTGCCGCGCTTCCTGGCCGAGTATCGCCCCGGCGCCGGCATGGGCAACTGGGATCTGGAGCAGGTCACCCAGCGTGCCAAGCGGGTGTTCAGCGGCCGTTATGCCCTGGCGCTCGATGCCAACCGACGCGAGACCCGCCTTATCAATGTGAAGGAGCCGCAACTGGCCGAGGCCGGGGTCTATTTTGCGGTGATGTCCCCTCTTGGCAACTACGACTGGCGCAAGGAGACCACCTATTTCGCGGTGAGCGACATGGGGCTCAGTGCCCGCCGCTACCGGGATCGACTGGAGGTGTTCGTCAGCTCCCTGGCAACCGCCGACCCCCTCAAGGAGGTGCAACTCTCCCTGCTCGACGAGAAGGGCAACCGGCTGCAGGTGCAGCAGACAGATCCGCGCGGTCACCGGCGTTTCGAGCAGGTGCAGGGGGCCCGCCTGCTGCTGGCCGAGCAGGGCAAGCATCTGGCGGTGCTGCGCCTCGATGGCGCGGCGCTTGATCTCTCCACCTTCGATCTGGGCACCCAGCCCTGGCAGGCCCAGCAGCTCTATCTGTTCAGTGGGCGGGATCTCTACCGCCCCGGCGAGCGCCTCGACAGCGAGATCCTGCTCAAGGGGCAGGATGGCCAGCTGCTGCCCGGCATGGCGGTGGAGCTGGAGGTGAAACAGCCGGACGGTCAGCTGCTGGAGCAGAAACGGCTGCTGCCTGACCCCCTGGGCGCCGCCCACTACGGCCTGCGCCTGCCGCAGGATGCGCCCCTGGGGCGCTGGACCATCACCCTCAAGACATCGGCAGGCAGCCGCTTCGAGTGGCCCTTCCTGGTGGAGGAGTTCCTGCCCGAGCGGCTGAAACTGCAGCTCGGCAAGGGGCCGGATGGGGAATTGCAGAGCCCGGAAGCGGCCCTCACCCTGCCGCTGCAGGGGGACTACCTCTATGGTGCCCCGGCGAGCAGTACCAAGGCGAAGGCGGAGGTGAAGATAAGCCGCGCCACCATGCCCTTCACTCAGTGGCAGGAGTTTACCTTAGGGGATGTGCTGCTCGCCGAGCAGGCCAAAGAGCCGGAGCCCCTCAATATCACCTTGAACGAACAGGGGCAGGGGACTTTTTCGCTGGCGGATGAGCTGGATGGCGTGCGCGGCCTCGGACCGCTGGAGGTGGCCTACCGGGTGTCGCTCTCCGAGCCCGGTGGCCGCGCCGTCAATCGCAGCCGCACTCAGTACGGCTGGCCCGCCGGCAGCCAGTGGCCCGCCCTCAGGGCCGATTTCGTGGCAGAGCGGGTAGAGGGGGGCAAACCGCTGCCCTTCCAGATCCTCAACCTCGACGACCAGGGCCAGCCGGTGGCGGGCGAGGTGAAGGTGCGCCTGGTCAACGAGTACCGCGACTACTACTGGCACTACGCCGACGGCGAGGGGTGGAAGTACGAGTTCAACAGCCAGCCCTATCTGGAGCAGGAGCAGACACTGCAGCTGGACGGCAAGGGGCCGACCGCCCTCAGCCTGCCGCTTGCGGCCGGCTGGTATCGCCTCGAGGTGGAGAACAGCCAGGGCCATCAATCCAGCCTGCGGTTCGAGATCGGCAGCTACGCCTGGGGCGGCGGTGGCGAGCAGGCGCGGCCCGACAAGATTGCCATCACCCTCGACAAGCGCGCCTATCAGGCTGGCGACAAGGCCAAGGTTACCCTGGTGGCACCGCGTGCGGGCAAGGGGCTGCTGCTGGTGGAAGATGGCGACGGCCTGCGCTGGTGGCAGCGCATCGAACTGAACGCCGAAGGTGCTGGGCAAGGGGAAGGGCGTGGCGAGTTCGAGATCCCCATCAGCCCCGAGTGGCAACGTCATGATCTCCATATCTCGGCCCAGATCGCCGTCCCTGACAGCGAGTCGAGACCGGCGAGCAGCAAGGGCATTCAAAGCCTGCGCTCGGTCGGCCTGGTGCCGCTGACGCTGGACAGAGAGGCTCGCCGCCTGCCGCTCACCCTGAGCGCGCCGGATAAAGCCGTGCCGCTCACCCGGTTCGAAGTGACCGCTACCTCCACCCCCAACAGTCAGGGGCGGGTGGTGCTGGCGGCGGTGGACAGGGGCGTGCTCAACATCAGCGACTACAAGCCACTCGACCCGTTCGAGATCTTCTTCGGTCGCAAGCGCTTCGCACAAGACTTGTTCGACAACTACGGTCAGGTGATCCCGCCCCAGGACGGCAAGCTGGCTCGTCTCAACTACGGCGGTGATGCCCCGGCCCTGAAGAAGGGGGGCGCACTGGAGAGCCGGGTCGAGGTCGCTGCGCTCTGGAGCGGCGAGGTGAGTTTCGACGAACACGGCAAGGCGGTGATCCCGCTCGATCTGCCCAACTTCAACGGCGAGCTGGCGCTGATGGCGTTGGCCTGGAACGAACAGCAGGTTGGAGAGGCCGAGCGCGCCGTCAAGGTAGTGGCGCCCCTGGTGGCCGAAATTGGTTGGCCGCGTTTTGGTGCTCGCGGGGATCAGACCCGGGTCCTGGTGCAACTGCGCAACATGAGCGGCGAGGATCAGAATCTTTCGCTTGAATGGACCCTGAGCGGCGGCTTGCAGGCGGGGAGCGAGCTGCCCAGCACGCTTTCCCTTAAAAACGGCGAGGAGCAGTGGCTGACCCTGCCACTCACAGTGACAGGCGCCAGCGGCGTGGCAAGCCTGCAACTGGCGGCGAGCGGCAAGGGCTTTGCCATCAGCCGCGACTGGTCGCTGCCGCTGCGCTCCCCCTGGCCTGCCGAGACGCGCCAGCGCTACCAGATGCTGGCCCCGGGTCAGCAGATGAGCTTTGCAGCGGGCGAGCTGGCCGGGCTGGATAGCACCAACCTGCAGGGGCTGCTCAGCCTCTCAGGCACGCCGCCCTGGGATCCGGCCGCCCAGTGGCAGGCGCTGGCCGACTACCCCTATGCCTGCCTGGAGCAGACCCTGTCACGCGCCTGGTCTTACTTGCTGACCACGGCGGATGAGCGTGCCGCCTGGTCACAACCCACAGAGGGCCGCAAGCCGGTGAGCGAGGCGGATCTGCAGCGCGCCCTGCTGCAACGCTTGCAGCGGCTGCAACTGCCGAGCGGCGGTTTCGGTTTGTGGGATGGACGCTCCGACGAGGAGCAGTGGCTCACCGCCTATGCCGCCGACTATCTGCTGGCCCGCAAGGAGGCGGGGGATGCCGTGCCGGAAGCCATGCTGAGTCAGGCCCTGAACAGGTTGCAGAGTTATCTGACCGACAGCCAGTACGGGGAGCGCTGGAGCAGTGCCCCCGAACACAGCCGGCTGGCCTATCAGGCCTACAGTGCCTATGTGCTGGCGCGGGTGGGCAAGGCGCCGCTCTCCACCTTGCGTCTCATCTGGGAGCAACAGGCGGATCACGCCCGCTCCGGTTTGCCGCTGCTCCACCTCTCGCTGGCGCTCTCGGCCATGGGGGATGAGCAGAATGCCGCCAAGGCCCTTGCCCGGGCGCAGGCGACCGAGCGCGGTGACGACTATCTCGGGGATTACGGCTCTCCCCTGCGCGACCAGGCCCTCGAGCTATCCCTGCTTCGTCAGCACAAGCTGGCCGGGGAGCACTGGCCAGCGCTGAGCGCCAAGGTGGCCGATACCCTGGCCCATCGCCAGTGGCTCAGCACCCAGGAGCGCCTCGCCCTGCTGCGGCTGGCGCAAGTTGATCCCGCCGCCGACTGGCAGGCCAGGTTGGTATCTACCGATGGCGAGCGCCCCTTTGCCGGCGAGGCCAGTGTGCAGCTCGGCGCCACGGAGGTGCTGACAGCCAGCGCCGTTACCAACGAGGGCAAGGGCTCGCTCTATGTGCAGCGAACACTGATTGGCTACCCCGAACAGGCGCCCGCGCGTGTCAGCCAGGGCATGAGCGTCACCCGCAGCTGGTTCAATGGCGACGGCAAGCAGCTTGATCCGGCCAAGGTACGGGTCGGCGATCTGGTGGTGGTGCGACTCAATGTGAGCAGCGAATCGGCGGTGCCCGATGCCTTGCTGGTGGAGATGCTGCCGGCCGGTTTCGAGCTGGAGAATCCGGCCCTTGGCAACAGCATCAAGCTCGAGGAGCTCAGCATTGAGGGGAAACCTGCGTGGCAGAGCGAGTGGAACGACTATCTCAAGCATCAGGAGTTTCGTGACGATCGCTACACGGCGGCGCTGGATCTGAGTGCGGGGGGCAACCAGCAGCTGGTCTATCTGATGCGGGCGGTGACGCCGGGTCGTTATCAGGTGCCGCCGACCCAGGTGGAGGACATGTACCGGCCTGAGCTGCGGGCCCTGGGGGAGGATATTCATGAGGTGAGCATCTCTGAGTAATCTTCCCTCCCTCGAGCGGGTTCGCCCGCTCACCCTCTGGCGGCGCGGCTGGCTGCGACTTTGTCACGATGGCCGTGTCTGCCTCGTCTGGTTGGGCCGTCTGCCGCGCTGGCTGCGTTTCTCGGTGCTGGGGGCTGTTGCCCTGCTCCTGTCGCTGCTGGCGCTGGATCGCCTCTTCCCGCCGCCACCGCTGGATCCCGCCTACGCGCGGGTGGTGCTCGATATGAAGGGTCGGCCGCTGCGCGCCTTCGCCGACACCAGCGGCGTGTGGCGCTACCCCGTGACCCTGGAGCAGGTCTCCCCCCGCTATATAGAGGCGCTGCTGGGTTACGAGGACCGTTATTTCTGGCGCCATCCCGGGGTCAACCCGGTTGCCATGGTACGCGGGGTTTGGCAGTGGCTGCGCTACGGGCGGGCCGTCTCTGGGGGCTCGACCCTCACCATGCAGGTGGCCCGCCTCATCGAGCCTTACCACAGGAGCGTGCCCGGCAAGCTGCGCCAGATGGCGCGGGCGCTGCAACTGGAGTGGCACTACGACAAGCGCACACTGCTCACCGTCTACCTCAACCGGGCCCCCTTTGGTGGCAATCTGGAGGGGGTGCAGGCGGCGAGTTTCGCCTATCTGGGCAAGAGCGCGGCCAAGCTGACCCACGCCGAGGCGGCGCTGCTGGCTGTGCTGCCCCAGGCCCCCAGCCGTTACCGGCCGGACAGGCACCCCGAGCGTGCCCGCGCCGCCCGCGACAAGGTGATGCTGCGGCTGGTGGCGCAGGGCGCCTGGCCCGAGGCAGTGTGGCAGGAGGGGCGTATCGAGCCTGTGCTGGCCCGCGGTCACTTCACGCCTATGGAGGCGCCGCTGTTTGCCCGGCTGGCGACTGGCAGCCAGCCGGGGGCCCTGGTGCACACCACCATAGACGGGGATCTGCAGCGCTGGCTGGAGGCGCGGGTGGCGAGCTATATCCGCCGCTTCCCCGAGCAGACCTCCGCCGCCTTGCTGCTGGTGGACAACAGCACAATGGCGGTGCGCGCTTACGTGGGCAGTGCCGAGTATGGCAATCTGCGCCGCCACGGCTACCTCGACATGGTGCAGGCGATCCGCTCCCCGGGATCCACCCTCAAGCCTTTCATTTACGGTCTGGCCCTGGACGAGGGGCTGGTGCACTCGGCCTCCCTGCTCTCCGATGCCCCGAGATTGGGTTCCGACTATAGACCCGCCAATTTTACCGGTGCCTTTCAGGGGCCTGTGACCCTCACCCAGGCGCTGCAGCAATCCCTCAACGTGCCGGCGGTGCAGGTGCTGGAAGCGCTTGGGGCCGACAAGCTGGTCAGCCGGCTCGACAACGCCGGGGTGCGGCTAGCGCTCTCGGACAAGCCCAACCCGGCCATTGCGCTGGGGGCGGCGGGCATTCGGCTCGAGCAGCTGGTGGCGCTCTACAGCGCCCTCACCCGGCAGGGGCAGGTGGCGATGCCGGTCTGGCTGGCGGGGCAGCAGGCGGTGCCCCGCCCCTTGCTGAGCCCGGGGGCCGCCTGGATCATCTGGCAGATATTGAGTGCCCAGGGGCGGGCGGATCAGCCCTTCGCCAGCGAGGCGACCGGCCGGATCAACCGGCTCGCCTGGAAGACCGGCACCAGCTATGGCTATCGGGACAGCTGGGCCATGGGGGTCTCCGGCCGTTGGACCATCGGCGTCTGGCTGGGACGCCCCGACGGTACCCCCTTGCCGGGCTTTTATGGTCAGAGCGCGGCGGTGCCGCTGCTGCTCTCGGTCTACTCGCGGCTCTCGGACAACAGCCCCTTGCCGGCGCAACCCAATACGGTGAGCGAGGCCGAGATCTGCTGGCCGCTGGGGCGCAAGGCAAGCGCGACCCTGCCCGAGACCTGTCTGCAGCGCCAGAGTGCCTGGCTGCTGGATGAGCGGGATCCGCCGACCCTGCCGGATCCCATGGACTGGCCCTCACCCCTGCGGCAAGTGGCATTGACCTCTGAGGGCAAGCCTACCCTGGCGCGCTGCCCGGATGCGGCGCAAGCCGGTTTTCGGGCGCTCTGGCCGCTCTCCCTGGAGCCCTGGCGGGGGCCCGGCGAACGCCGTCAGGCGCTGCTCGCCAGCCACTGTGCGGGGGAGGGGCGAAGCGCCGACTTGCAGGCTCCCATTCGCATCCTGGCCCTGGGGGAGGGCAACCTCATCCGCAGTCAGCGCTACCGCCTGCAACCCAGGGTGATGGGGGGCGTGGGCAAGCCGCACTGGTTTCTCAACGGCCAGCGGCTGCGCTGGGACGGGGATCAGGTGCTGAGCGAGGCGGGGCGCTACCAGCTGGTGGTGGTGGACGAGGCGGGCAACAGCGATCGCATCGAGTTTCGGCTGGAGAACCCCTCCTGAGGCAGGAGGGTCAGGGGAGCCACCCGTTCAGGGCGACAATATTTTGACGGCAGCGTCTTTGCTGGATCAGGGTTTGACCTGACCCAGCCGGGTGAAGAAGTGCTGACTCTTGCGCTGGTGAAAGTGGCTCTTCTTGATGGGATGGAAGACAAGGTTGCTGTCGGGGTGACTCTCCTTGAGCCTGTGGATCATCGCCATGGCGGGCAATGAGCTACTGACAAGGGTAGTGAGTGGCAGGCTGCGGGTCTCCGGGCCCAGCAGCTGGTTGAGCCCCTGCTGCGCTTGCTCGAAGCGGGCCAGTACGGCAGGGTCGGCGTAGCCGCTGCCCAGCATGGCGAGCAGGGCATCCAGAGCCTGGTGGAAGGCCGCCAGCTGCTGGCGAAAACCGCTGCGCCCGCGCAGGTTAATCAGCTCATCGAAGGAGATCTCGGCGAGGTGAGTGGGCACTTGCAGCGGGATCTCGAGGTGGAAGCAATCCTGGCCGCCCCGGTTGTGGTAGCGGGATTCCAGCAGGTGAAGCAGCCTGTCCAGGTAGTCGTGATCCGTGATGAGGGCCCCCTCATTGGCGAGCGCCCACTCACGGGCGAGGCGCATGGAGAGCAGGTTGGCGAAGCGCCGCGCCATTCTGATCCCCCCCTCGTCTTGGGTCGCAAAGCCGTGGCTCAGGCAAAAACCGTGCAGCCGCTCCAGACCCGGCTGGACGGGGCAGAAGCAGTCGTGGTTGGCACGCTGGCGCCAGCGAGCGATCAACTCCTTGTTGCCAAACACCTTGTGGCGGACGAAATCGGGGGCGATAAGGCCGGTAATCTGATTCTCGATTTGGGGGGTGATGGCGGCAAAGAAGGCGGGTTCGGGCGGCTCGGTCAGCAGATCGCTCTGCTGGCGCAGGGTATCGAGCAGGGCGGTGAGGCCGCTCTTCTCGCTGACGGTGAAGACGAAGGCGAGCCGCTCCAGATAGACAAGAGCAAACTTGAGCCAGAGTTCATCCCGTACTTCCATGCCGGGGTAGTAGATATAGGTCTTCATCGGATCGTCAGTGTTCAAGCCGGTGGCCAAGGCGCAGGCTCGGGAATATACGCAAGATTGCCGCCTTGCGGCAAACATTGTGTGGGAAAATCTGCCGTCACCTGGCCAGTAGGCGCTGGCGCCAAACTTCTGATATAATTCGCGCCCTTAAATCAAGGCCACCCGAGTCAACACCATGAAGTTCATTATCAAGCTGTTCCCCGAAATCACCATCAAGAGCAAGTCAGTGCGTCAGCGTTTCACCAAGATGCTGCAGGGCAACATCCGTAACGTGTTGCGCCGCTTTGACGAAGACGCCCGCGTGCGGATGGACTGGGACAAGCTGGTAGTGAGCTCCCGCAACGATCAGTTCCACGCCCAGTATCTCGAGACGCTGGCCTGCATCCCGGGCATCCAGTATTTCCTCGAAGTGAAACTGAGCAACTTCACCGATCTGCACGACATCTTCGAGCAGACCCGCGCCGTCTGGGGCGATCGCCTGAAAGGCAAGACCTTCTGCGTGCGTGCCCGTCGCGTCGGCAAGCACGACTTCAGCTCCCTGGAGCTGGAGCGCTATGTGGGTGGCGGCCTCAACCAGCACTGCGAAACCGCCGGTGTGCGCCTGAAGAAGCCGGATATCCAGGTCAACCTGGAAGTGGAAAACGACGAGCTCTACATCATCAGTGCCGTCCATCACGGCATGGGGGGCTTCCCCATGGCGACTCAGGAAGATGTGCTGAGCCTGCTCTCCGGCGGCTTCGACTCCGGCGTGGCTTCCTACCAGTTCATCAAGCGCGGCTGCCGCGTGCACTACTGCTTCTTCAACCTCGGCGGCGCTGCCCACGAGATCGGGGTCAAGCAGGTCGCCTATTACCTGTGGAGCAAGTTCGGCGCCTCCCACAAGGTGCGTTTCACCGCCATCGACTTTGAGCCCGTGGTGGCCGAGATCCTCGAGAAGATCGACAACGGCCAGATGGGTGTAGTGCTCAAGCGGATGATGATGCGCGCCGCCGGCCAGGTGGCGGAAACCTTCCAGATCCAGGCCCTGGTGACCGGCGAGTGTGTGGGCCAGGTTTCCAGCCAGACTCTCACCAACTTGAACGTGATCGACCGGGTGACCGACAAGGTGATCCTGCGCCCGCTCATCACCTGGGACAAGCCGGACATCATCAGCGAAGCCCGTCGCATCGGCACCCTGGAGTTTGCAGAGACAATGCCGGAGTATTGCGGCGTCATCTCCAAGAAGCCAACCATCAAGGCAGTGCTATCCAACATCGAGGCGGAAGAGGCCAACTTCGACTTCGCCATCCTGGACAAGGTGGTGAGCGAGGCCCGCTATCTCGACATTCGCCGCATCGGCGAAGAGACTGCCGCCCAGGTGCAGGAGGTGGAGACCACCCAGGTGCTGGCTGCCAATGAAGTCATCCTGGACATCCGCTCCAGTGATGAGCGCGACGAGAAGCCGCTGGTGGTGGAAGGGCGCGACGTCCTGCACATCCCCTTCTTCAAGCTGGCGACTGCCTTTGGCGATCTGCCCAAGGAGCAGACCTACCTGCTCTATTGCGATCGCGGCGTGATGAGCAAGCTGCAGGCGCTCTATCTGAAAGAGCAGGGCTTTGACAACGTCAAGGTGTACCGCCCCTGATAGCGGTGTGCATGCGCCCATAAAAAAATCCGGCCAAGGTGCCGGATTTTTTTATTTCACATCTTCGGTGACGATCAGGGGCAGGGGACAGGGGTAAAGGTCTCCTGGCCCTGGCAGCGCCAGCCCATCTCGGCCTGACGCATCTGCCACAGGTTGTTGCTGCGAAACAGGGTCAGGATGTAGAGCATGTCGCTCTTCTGGCCATCGAGGGCCACCGAGAGCACCAGATCGTTGTCCAGCTGCTGGGCATGGATGCGGGTGGGTACGTCTTCATGACCCACGAAGCGGCGAGCCACTTCGCGATAGTCGTTGACCCAGCCCTGCTGACTGCTGCTCGCCTGACGGATCTGCTGGTTGAACTGCTGCACCGGGGTGGATGCCAGGCGCCCGAACAGGGCCTGTGCCCCCGCATGAGCCGCTGCCACCATCATCAGAATCAGCGTGGTAATGAGCCCAAGTTTTTGCATGAGGTAATCCGGCTTGAAACGACCACTCTATGACAACAGAAAAGCGGGCTTGGTTCAATCTTGCCCCTGCAAGGGTGGGATCTCGCCCACCCAGACCCGGCTCAGTTGCGCTGCAACGAAAAGGTCGGCAGGGAGAGGTGCCAGTAGATGGCGGCAACCCGCAGGCCAAAAACGGCCGTCATGCAGATGAGCATGGCGGTGACCCTGTCCATGTTGACCTCCAGCGCCAGGGTATAGAGGATGCCCCCCAGGATGCAGGCGGTGGCATAGATCTCTTTTTGCAGCACCATAGGTACTTCCCGGGCCAGCACATCCCGGATCATGCCGCCAGCCACCCCTGTCATTGTGCCCATGAGCACAGCAATCAGCCCTGAGGTGCCGAAGTTGAGCGCCTTCTGGGCGCCAATCACGGTAAAGAGCGCCAACCCGAAGGCGTCCGCCACCGGCAGCACATACCAGGGCATGCGGCGGGGCAACTTGACCATCCACATGCCGATGAGGGCCGTGGCGATGACGACCCAGATGTAGAGGGGGTCGCGTACCCAGAATACCGGGGTGGCGCCCAGGATCATGTCACGTATGGTGCCACCGCCGATGGCGGTCACGGCTGCCAGCACCATGACGCCGAAGCCGTCCATTCTGAGGCGCCCTGCCACCAATACCCCCGAAAACGCGAATACCGCAGTACCAAACATGTCGCTGATGTAAACAATCTGCTCAACCAGTGTCTGCATGGAGAACAACTCACGTCCAATAAATGATGGGGCGGCGATTTTAGGGGCAAGGGGCGCGTGTGAGCAATGCCGGTATGCAAAAGTGGGAGCCAGAGCGGGTTTCTGGGGGCAGGGGAGGGCGGGTGGCTGGCAGCACAGGCCCTGCTGGCATGGGCGCTGGCCACCAATCTGCGGGTTGGCTGGGACGCAGCGACAAAAATTCTGATTTTTTTCTCAAGGCTGGGAAATAGGGGCCGATATATAGGTTAGGCGGCGATTACTGCCATAAAGGCAGAAAAAAGAAATTAAAGTCTTACCGAACAGCGCCGTTAACTAAACATATCAGGCACAAAACAAAATAAAGCCTGAGTGAATTAAAGATAAAATTTAATAGCTTAGGAGAAAAATTATGAGTCTGTATATCAATACCAACGTTTCATCGCTCAACGCTCAGCGTAACATGATGAACAGCACTAAATCTCTGGATACCTCCTACACTCGTCTGGCCTCCGGCCTGCGCATCAACAGCGCCAAGGACGATGCGGCGGGTCTGCAGATCTCCAACCGTCTGACCTCCCAGGTCAACGGCCTGGATCAAGGCAACCGCAACGCAAACGACGGTATCTCCCTGGCGCAGACAGCTGAAGGCGCCATGGACGAAGTGACCGGTATGCTGCAGCGTATGCGTACCCTGGCCCAACAATCCGCAAACGGCTCCAACTCTGCCAAGGACCGTGAAGCCCTGCAAAAAGAGGTGGATCAACTGGGGGCCGAGGTCAACCGTATCTCCAGCGCGACCACCTTTGCCGGCACCAAGCTGCTTGATGGCTCCTTTAGCGGCACCTTCCAGGTCGGTGCAGATGCCAACCAGACCATAGGATTTAGCTTGGCTCAGAGCGGTGGTTTTAGCATATCGGGGATTGCAAAGGCTGCGGGGACGGCTGTTGACTTGGGCACCGTCATTGGAACAGCCATTGATATGACAAGTATTTTTAGCGGCGGCGCTGCGAGTGATATCAAGATTGGAACCCAATCTGACGCTCAGGCTGTTCTTGCGGCAACGGATTTAATGTTGGGGGTCGTTGATAGCAAGCGTGCCGAGCTGGGTGCGGTGCAGAACCGACTAGATTCGACCATCCGCAACCAGGCTAATATCTCGGAAAATGTTTCGGCTGCCCGCTCCCGTATCCGCGATGCAGACTTTGCCACCGAAACGGCCAACATGACCAAGCAGAATATTTTGCAGCAGGCGGCCTCCAGCATATTGTCTCAGGCCAACCAGCGTCCGCAGTCTGCACTCTCCCTGCTGCAAGGCTAAGCTGACTGATTGCAAGAAAAAGAAAAGGGCGGTTGTTCAGGCCGCCCTGGTAAGCAAGATGGAACAATGGGGTGTTCGGATTTACGCCTTGTCCTATCGAAAGAGAGTTTCTCTTATTGGTATTACCCCTCGAGTGTTGCGCAGATCGTTCACTCTGTCACCCTCGAGGTTGTTCTCCTGAGCGTAAGCTCTTCTTTGGCCGACATTGTCGGCCTTTTTTATGGGCGCCGATAAACTGGCGATACATAAACTCCAGCATAAAACATGCCAATTTCTATTGCGCAGATATCCATGAGTCGCGTCGGAGTGTCTCGTGACGACAGGGCTTTGCTGTCACGTCGCCTGGAACAGGGCTGTTGCCCGTTTTTTGCGTGGGGAGGTTGAATAAATTGCTTAAAGCTTCTGATGGGACTGCCGTTACAGAGGGTGAAGCAAATCGAGGGGTGTTCGGAAAACCTACATTTGCGCAACTGCGGGTCCTGTGTCCGTTCAAACAGGGGGCCCGCCAGATGGCACAGACCGTTCAATCTGTCCATCTGAACGGTGGGACCCTGGCTGCATAGATGCAAACAGAGCCCGCAGTTTCTTGTTCATCAGGAGAAATCTTTTATGGCCATGTTTATCAATACCAACACTTCATCATTGAACGCCCAGCGTAACTTGATGAACACCACCAAGTCGTTGGATACCTCATACACCCGCCTGGCATCCGGTCTGCGTATCAACAGCGCCAAGGACGATGCGGCCGGTCTGCAGATCTCCAACCGTCTGACCTCCCAGGTCAACGGCCTGGATCAGGGCAACCGCAACGCCAACGACGGCATCTCCCTGGCGCAGACCGCAGAAGGGGCCATGGATGAAGTGACCGGCATGCTGCAGCGTATGCGTACCCTGGCCCAGCAATCTGCCAACGGCTCCAACTCCGCCAAGGATCGAGAGGCCTTGCAGAAGGAAGTGGATCAGTTGGGGGGTGAGATAAACCGCATTTCCAAAGATACAACTTTCGCTGGCACCAAACTGCTGGATGGCTCCTATAGTGGGACTTTTCAAGTCGGGGCGGATGCCAATCAGACTATCGGCTTTAGCTTGGCCCAGAGCGGTGGTTTTAGCATATCGGGGATTGCAAAGGCTGCGGGGACGGCTGTTGACTTGGGCACCGTCATTGGAACAGCCATTGATATGACAAGTATTTTTAGCGGCGGCGCTGCGAGTGATATCAAGATTGGAACCCAATCTGACGCTCAGGCTGTTCTTGCGGCAACGGATTTAATGTTGGGGGTCGTTGATAGCAAGCGTGCCGAGCTGGGTGCGGTGCAGAACCGACTAGATTCGACTATCCGCAACCAGGCCAATATCTCGGAAAACGTTTCGGCTGCGCGCTCCCGTATCCGTGATGCGGACTTCGCCACCGAAACCGCCAACATGACCAAACAGAACATCCTG
Source organism: Aeromonas rivipollensis (assembly GCF_010974825.1). GTDB lineage: Bacteria > Pseudomonadota > Gammaproteobacteria > Enterobacterales > Aeromonadaceae > Aeromonas > Aeromonas rivipollensis. The sequence continues at coordinate 96,527 of NZ_JAAILA010000002.1, forward strand.
CAACAGGCTGCTTCCAGCATCCTGGCCCAGGCCAACCAGCGTCCGCAGTCTGCCTTGTCACTGCTGGGCTAATCAGCAAAAAGAACAGGGCGGTTGTTCAGGCCGCCCTGGTAAGAAAAGATGGAACAATGGGGTGTTCGGATTTACGCCTTGTCCTATCGAAAGAGAGATTATCTTGTTGGTGTATCTCCTCGAGTGTTGTGCAGTCGTTCACTCTGCCACCCTCGAAGCGGTTCTCCTGAGCATAAACTCTTCAATGGCCGACTATTGTCGGCCTTTTTATTGGCGCCAGAAAAGTGGCGACGAAAAGTTTCCAGCATAAACTATGCCAGTTGAACTTTCTGGCCTGAGTTCAATATGAACAGAAGCCGCCTGCACTGGACGGGAGCGACCAATAGCCTGATTAACTGCCATCAGCCTCTGAGCGGAAGACATTTGCCTCTTTGTTGATGAGAGCGGCAATAAATGTCCTAAAGCTTCTGATGGGACTGCCGCTACAAAGGATGAAGCAAATTGTGGGGTGTTCGGAAATCCAGCATTTGCGCAACTACGGGTCCAATGTCCGTTCAAACAAGGGACCCGCCAGATGGCACAGACCGTTCAATCTGTCCATCTGAACGGTGGGACCCTGGCTGCATAGATGCAAACAGAGCCCGCAGTTTCTTGTTCATCAGGAGAAATCTTATATGGCCATGTTTATCAATACCAACACTTCATCATTGAACGCCCAGCGTAACTTGATGAACACCACCAAGTCGTTGGATACCTCATACACCCGCCTGGCATCCGGTCTGCGTATCAACAGCGCCAAGGACGATGCGGCCGGTCTGCAGATCTCCAACCGTCTGACCTCCCAGGTCAATGGTCTGGATCAGGGCAACCGCAACGCCAACGACGGCATCTCCCTTGCACAGACCGCAGAAGGTGCCATGGACGAAGTGACCGGCATGCTGCAGCGTATGCGCACCCTGGCCCAGCAATCTGCCAACGGTTCCAACTCAGACAAGGATCGCGAGGCCCTGCAGAAGGAAGTGGATCAACTGGGGGCCGAAATTAACCGTATCTCCAAGGACACCACCTTCGCTGGCACCAAGCTGCTGGATGGAAATTACAGTGGTAGCTTCCAAGTTGGTGCCGATGCCAACCAAACTATAGGCTTTAGCTTGTCTCAGGCGGGAGGGTTTAGTATTTCGGGGATTGCTGTAGCGGCTGGGACAACAGTCAACGTGGGCACTGCCATCGGTACTGCTATTGCAATTGATGCCATATTCACCAGTGGTAGTGCTGGTGGGATCAGTATTAGCAGCCAGGATAATGCTCAGAAAGTTCTGGCAGCAGCAGATGCCATGCTGAGTGTGGTCGATGGCAAGCGTGCCGAGCTGGGTGCGGTGCAAAACCGGCTGGATTCGACCATTCGCAACCAGTCCAATATCGCGGAGAACGTCAGCGCTGCGCGCTCCCGTATCCGTGATGCGGACTTTGCGACCGAAACTGCCAACATGACCAAGCAGAACATCCTGCAACAGGCCGCGTCCAGCATACTGGCCCAGGCCAACCAGCGTCCGCAGTCGGCTCTGTCGCTGCTGGGCTAAGTCGGTTCAACCGTCAATTGACATGAGGAGCGGCAGATGGCCAATGAATCGATAGCCATGCCTTCTGTTACTTCGACGCTGACTCAACATGGCGGCCCCCAGGCCGCCATGGCTGTTTCTCCACCCACATCCAGCGGAGAGGAACTGGCCGAACAGACAAGTGTCGAGCCGACAGCCAAGACATCACAGGCACAGGCCAAGGTGTCAGAGCCGCGTATGGACAAGGCCTATATGGAAAAACAGGCCCAGGAATTGCAAGAAAGATTGGACAATTTGAGCAAGTTGAAGGGATGGACCATCAATTTCAGTCTGGTCCCCGAATTCGACCAGCCGGTGATCAAGGTGATAGATGCGGAGACCAAGCAGGTTATCCGTCAGATCCCGAGCGAGGAAATGCTCTTGATAAGCAAGAGGTTGCAATCCATGGACCAGCAGATGAATGGCAATGGCTCCGGTCTCTCCGGGCTGCTGTTCGATGGTCAGGTGTGACCCAATTTTACGTCGATAGACAGGAGGATGTATGGCAATTACCTCTGCGGGGGCGGGGTCTGGGCTCCAACTTGAAAGTGTAATCGCGGCGAGTGTGGAGGCCAAAAAGGCCCAGTTACAACAGCCGATCGTCACTAAACAAAACAGCACCCAGATCACCTTGTCTGGCATAGGTCAGCTGAAATCCTCCATCTCCGCCTTCACCGACATCCTCGACAAGCTGAGTGCCCCCGGCGCTTTCAACAAACGCGCCATCAACATTACCCAGAGCAAAGATGACCCCGTGCTGAAGGTGGAGAGCAAGTCTGGTGCTTCCAATGGTCAGTACAACATCATCGTCAATAAGTTGGCACAAACGAGCCGTCAAGAAGGGATCTTCGATAGTTCCACCACCTCCATGGTCAGCCAGGATGGGCAACTGACGTTCAAGGCCGGCGACAAAACCTTCAAGGTGGATGTGAAAGCAGGCGATACCCTGCAAGACATTCGCAAGAGCATCAACAGCAATGGTGACAACTTCGGTCTCAGCGTCAACATAGTCAACACGGCGGATGGCAAGGCCAAACTGGTGATCGATTCCGGCATCTCGGGCGATGGCAAGGACCTGACCATCACCGGGGATACGGCGGAGCTCGCCATCTTCGAGTCGGGGGGGGGGGTAATGAACCAAACCCGGCCAGCCAGCAGTGCCGAGATTTCCGTGGATGGTAACGTCCTCAAGAGCGACACCAATACCTTTGATGACTCTATTCAGGACCTCAAGGTGACTGTGTTGCGCGTGTCGGATAAAGACAGTGTGGGGGATCTCAAGGCAAACAAGGTCGATATCACGACCGACAAGACCTCTATTCAGGAGCTTGTCCAGCAGTTCGTGGATGGTTACAACACCCTGCAAGACAAGATGAATACCCTTGGCAAACGCAACACCTTCGTGGGTGGCGTGAAGCAGGATGATGGCGGCGCTCTGGCCGGTGACTCAACCACAAGAGCCATCGAATCATTCATGAGCAATCTGCTGGTCAGCCCTTCCCAGAACAGCAGTACTTACTCCACCATCTTCGAGGTCGGTATCAAGATGGACAACAAGGGCAAGCTGTCCCTTGACAAGACGAAGTTTGGCGAAGCCGTCGACAAGAACTTCGATCAGGTTGTGGCGCTGTTTGGTGGAGAGAAGGGCCTGGCGGGCACCTTGAATACCGGCTTGAAAGCATATACCAAGAGCGGTGGCATGCTGGCACAACGAGAAGATGTCTTGAACTCGGACTTGCGTGCTCTTACCCAGAAAACCGCAACGGCCAATACCCAATTGGCAAAATATGAAGCCTCACTGCGTGCCCAATATGGCAGCCTGGATGCCTTGCTGGTCAAGATGAACAACTCGGCCTCTGCATTGTCCAGCCTGCAGACGAATTATCAGAAATCTTGATAGATCGAGAGTATTGAAATATGTACAAGCGCAATATCAAAGCATATACCGCGGGCAACCTCGCAGCCGATCTGGCCACGGCGGATCCTCACCGTGTCATTCAACTGATGATGCAGGGGTGCCTGGAACGTCTGGCACAAGCCAAGGGGGCCATCGAACGCCAGGACATGGAAGCCAAATCGGTTGCCATCTCCAAGGCGCAGGGATTACTGCATGGTTTGCAGGATGCGCTGGATATGAGTCAGGGCGCCATGTCAGAAGACCTCTATGGGCTTTACGCCTATATGGACGAACGTATCTGGGATGCCAGTCTGGCACGGGATATCGCCCCCCTCGACGAGGTCATGGAACTGATGCTGACCATCAAATCCGGTTGGGATCAATTGCCCGAGGCTGAAAAACAGCAAGGTTTTCAGATGAGACAGCAGCTGGGTGAGCTGTGAGAGCTACTCTCACCGAGCTTGATGACGCACTGCGGGAAAATACCCGCTTGATGGACGTACTATTGCAGCAGCAGCAATATGATGAGGCCCTACTCTGCATGGATGAGCGGCTGGCGCTGATAGGTCGTCTGGTGCAGCTTGCTCAAGATGAACCTGAGCAACAACAGGCTGTTGCGGCCCTGGCTGGCGAACTGTCCATTCAAGAAGAGAGCACGAAAGCCCTGGCAGCCAGCCATCATCACGCCATTTTTGAACAGCTGACCCACGTTGGGAAAGCTAGCAGGGCCGGGCAAGCGTATCGTACAAACAGCAAGGAGTTTTGATGTCACTCAATATCGACGAGACCTTGGCCCAAGCCGAACAGGAGGCCCTGCGGATCCAGAAGCAGGCGGAGCAGGAGGCGGCCATGGCAGTGGCCTTGCCGCTACGTTTTGAACAGAACATGGCGGCATTTCGCCAATATATTCCCCATATCGCCGACATGTATGAGGCCTACCAGCCAGCGCGCCCCTTCCGGTTCTTTTGCTGCGAGAATGGCCAGCCCAACTTGGCTTGGCTCGACGATGATGTCGCCGTCTACGGCAAGGAACCCTATCTTATCTGTGAGACGTTGGTGACCGAGTTTATGGAAAAGGGGAGGCTTTCCAAGTTTTCCTTCAGCCAGGAGGCAAACCCACTCGGCTTCGTGCATGTGGAGTACCTCAACAAGCTGAACGCCTATCTTGATGATCTCTCTGCCCGAGAGGCGATGTTGGAAAGGGTCCCCCATGAGGTGCCCAGCGCCCTGATCTTCGGAGTGGGGCTGGGGTACCATCTCGGCTACCTCTATGAGCAATGCAAGATTGGCACCCTGTTCCTGTTCGAGCCGGACCTGGATCTCTTCTATGCATCGCTGTTCTGCTTCGATTGGGCGCCATTGCTGACTTATCTGCATCAGGAGAATCTGGGGTTGCACATCCTGTTGGGGCAGGATGAAGAAACCATCGTGAAGGATTTTGCATCTGCCATTCACAGTCGGGGCTCCTTCCTGATCGCCAACGCCTTCGTCATGTGGGGCTATCAGAGCGACAAGATAAAGAAATTGATGGAGAAAGTTCAGCAGGAATACTACTTATTAGTCATGGGGTGGGGGTTCTTCGACGATAACCTAATCGCTCTTTCTCATACAGTGAGCAATATTGAACGTGGCGTACCATTCTTAAAAAATAATTGCAAAATAGTAAAAGAGAATCAGAGGGTACCGGTTTTCATCATTGGTAACGGCCCCTCTCTAGATGAGTCGTTAGGTATCATCGAAAATAATAAAAATTGTGCGATATTAATAGCTTGTGGTAGTGCCATCACGGCTTTACACAATGTAGGTATAAAGCCAGATATATATGTTGCAACTGAGCGAACTAAAAGTGTTTATGATTTCCTCGTTAGTATGGACGATCCAGATTATTTAAATGATATCTTTTTCTTAAGCACTGATGTCATTCATCCGTACTGCTCAACATTGTTTAAACGTTCAGCTCTTTTATTTAAATGCTCTGAGCCTGGAGTATTACTATGTCAAACATATTTTCCTGAGCTGAGATATTTTTCTGCTCTTGGGGGAGTTAATCCCATGGTTGGAAATATAGGTGTAAGTGCACCGATTCAACTGGGTTTTAAAAACATATATTTGTTTGGTTTGGATAATGGTTATAAGGACAAAAGTCATCATCACTCTAAATTTAGTGCATATTATAATAATGAAAAAAGTGCGAAAATTCTAACTGATATTGTGTGTGGTGATGGGCAGAAACAACGAGAGGGTAATTTCGGTGGATTTGTCATTAGTGATGCCATGTTTGATACATCACGCCGTGTGATTGAGCAAGTGTTAGCGGCGAATGAAGATGTCAGATGCTTTAATTGTAGTGATGGTGCTAAAATAGCGGGGGCCAAGCCTTTCCCTAGTCGTGAGATTGGATCACTTCACCCCATCAATAAATCAGCAGTTATTGATGATATTGTCGGCCGTCTTTGTGCTCAGGTATCTTTATCAAAGCAGGACTTCTATCCGTTACTGGATGTTGAGCTTTTCAATCATTTCATCGATAAAATGCTTGATGAGTGGCAGCAAGATTTTTCGTCTAGAAATGAGATTAATCAGCTAATGCTACGACATTTTAACTATCTGGATCAGATCGCCAAGACAAAGCAAAGGCATATTACACAGTTCATGATTGGATCGATGAATTATGTATTTACCCTGTTGAGCTCCATTCTTTATTCATTTGAGGGGGAAAGGGAAAGTATCTTATTAATGACGCCAGCTATAAATCTATGGCTGGAGTTTCTGCAAAAAGCCAAGAAAATGTACCCAATGGCGCTAGATAGTATTGATATGGTAGATAATGATGTAGTTGATCTTTTTAGAAAATAAATTTAAAGATTAGTATCTTTATAAATAAATATTGGAATGTCAATTATGGTTTTACATAGATGGGTAATGAATGTTTGGATTCATAAGTTCAAATGATGTTGAATAATAAGATCTTTAGTAAAAAAGACGTGCCTTTGTAGATTCGATATTATTTTACTCGAGTCTGTATAAACATATCACTATCAATGATCTGCAAAAGGAGAAGGAATGGCCAATTGTGAAAGTCGTATCGGCAACAGTTTTGACAAACTCTATTTGGAGCGAGGAATTGCTTCGCAGCGGCGATATCCGAACGAAAGCTTAATTAGTTTTATAGCTGCACATTATTTCTCTCTTTCTCCGATTGAGCGGAGTGAGTGCCGTATTCTAGAGTTAGGGTGTGGCAGCGGGGCTAATATTTGGATGCTGGCAAGAGAAGGATTTGATACCTGGGGCTTGGATTTATCACCAGTTGGTATTGATCTTTGTAAACAGGTCATTGCATCCTGGGGGACGCAAGCTCACCTCGATGTAGGTGATATGACTAAGCTTCCATACCCAAACTGCTATTTCGATGTTATTGTGGATGTAGTGTCAATGCAGCATTTGACTCTTTCTCAGCACCATGCTGCTATCGCTGAAATTCATCGTTGCCTAAAGCCTAGTGGAAGGTTTTTCTCCTATCACCTTGGCACAGGTTCTTCAGTTTGTCAGAGCTGCGATATTGAATGGTATGACAGCATATCCATTAACAATATTCCTGAGGGTTATCCCTTGGCTGGCAATGGGGTGACATCATTTCTTGATGTTCCTACAACAAATGTTTTATATAAAAACTTTAAAACTCTGGAAATTGAAAAAGTTCATCGAACTTATGCAATAAGTAACAATGATGTCGAATATTTAGCAATTAGTGTTCAAAAATGAAAATAGTAACGATGTATGATCAGGATTTTAAAAATCTAGTACGAGCAAGATTGTTTTCTCTTGGAGGTTTATCAACCCCAGGTCATATAGAATACTTCAAAAATTATTATGGATTTAATTTTACTGATCTATCTTTTGGAGTAATACATCCAAATGGGGAAGTCATTTGTTTGCTTACTCGCCATGTTGTCGATGGTTTGACTCATTTTGGGTGGTATGGTCAACCAGCCAAGATTATTTGCCGAGGTACAGGAGAAAAACAATCACAAGCTGAGCAAGCGGCTCAAACCTATCTAAGTTCGTTGCTGCAAGATGGTGTTTTTATTGATTTCCAAGAGCCTGCTGGTGAAATGAGCTTTTTCTCAAAGACTTTGTTACAAATGGGAATAAATCCACGTATATGCCCTGAACAAATATTAAGGATAGTAGATGATGAGTTAATGCTACGTGACATGAGAAAAGTATTTCGTCAGAATATAAATTGGGGGATACGTAATCTATCATGTGTTGTTTTGGATGCAGAGAGCATTACAGAAGATGATTTTCTCCGGTTCGAAGCATTTCATATTGCTGTTGCTGGTCGTCGCACTCGAAGTCATTCATCTTGGTTGACCCAGCTGAAGCTTGTCTTGGATGGAGAGAGCTATCTTGTCACCAGTAGTCTAAATGATAACCTGGTTGGTATGTCATTTTTTGCTGCATCGGGTGAACGAGCCTATTACTCTGTCGGGGTCTATGAACGGGGCTTATTTCATCATCCCCTCTCTCACTATCCTATATGGTGCGGTATTCGGTATGCCAGAGATATAGGCTGTCGAGAGTTAAGTATGGGTGAAAGCTTCTACCCAGGAGTGGTTGACTCCAGTGGTCGAATTCCCTCTGAGAAAGAATGCAACATAAGTCATTTTAAACGAGGGTTTGGCGGAGGGATTCATACATCTGTTCGTTTTTTAGGCTGCATATCAGTGTAAAGAAAACCGTTCATTTCATACGGATGAACGGTATTTATCGATTGAAACTATGGAATTTATTAATTTATCCAAGTGCGTTGCTTTACTACGTAATGCACATCATATTTGATGAGATTGATAAGTATTTCACTCTAATAGATCCCAAGCCAACGGGGTGCCAGCAGATATTGGTTTGCTGGCCCTGCGACCTAATATATTAGGCAGTTCAACAGGGGGAAGACCATCACTAGGTCGTATAGAGCGAACATTTACCATCGTCAAAGCTTCACCAGCCTTAATATCTCTACAGGCAAATAGAGAACGCGCGAATTTTCTATTTGCGATGGTTTTCTCTGTCAAGGTGTATCTCACTGAACCCAGCGCCGCCTCGACTTGCCGTATTCCTCCAACCATTGAGCCGAATTCACTAGGTATCATCGAAAAAGAAGCATCAGGCCCGCCGATGGCCCGATCTAAAATAAAGTGCTTCTCGAGCATTTTGGCACCAAGAGCCACGGCGGCGATGGCGATGGCATTGCCGAGGGTGTGATCCGACAGACCGGCCTTGACCCCGAAGGTTTGGGCTAGGTTGGGAATGGTGAGCAGGTTGGCCTCCTCCACCGGGGCGGGGTAGGAAGAGGTGCACTTGAGCAATGTGATGTCATGATTGCCCATGCGGCGGCAGGCCTGCACGGCGGCATCGATGTCGGCCAGGGTCGCGATGCCGGTCGAGATGATCATCGGTTTTCCCTTGCTGGCCGCGTATTCGATCAGGGGAATGTCGGTGATTTCGAACGATGCGATCTTGTAGAGGGGGACATCGAGGTCTTCCAGAAAATCGACCGCTGTGACATCAAAGGGGGTGGAGAAGAAGACCAGCCCCTCTTTCTGCGCCTCGGCCTGGATGGCGGCATGCCACTCCCAGGGGGTATAGGCCTCTTGATAGAGCTTGTAGAGCGTGGTGCCATCCCAGATGGTGCCCTGATTGATCTGGAAATATTCATTGTCGCAATCCAGGGTGATGGTGTCGGCCGTGTAGGTCTGGATCTTGATGGCATCGGCACCACTTGCTTTGGCCGCGCGTACCGTCGCCAGCGCCGTCTCCAGGGAGTGGCCATGGTTGGCAGACAGTTCGGCGATGATGAAGCAGCGATCCGGATTGATGGCGCTCGCCATGGTTTGGGTCATGAATGTGTCCACTCCTGTTCGGTGATCCCCATCAGCACGAGATCGACATGGTTTGTTGTTTGGGGGCGATAGACCGCCTCCCGCCAGGCGCCTTCATGGCGAAAGCCTGCACTCAGATAGGCTTGAATGGCTCTTTCATTGTCCGCCGCGACCTCCAGCTTGAGGGTGTGCAGATGGGCGACGTCGAAGGCGAGCCGGTTGACGGCGGTCAGCAGGCGCGCGCCAAGCCGTTTCTCGCTGCGCCAGGGATTGCGATAGATCCCGAGCCAGGCCAGGCGATTGTACCAGTCCAGCCGGTGCAGGGAGAGTACCCCCAGGATCCCTTGAGGGTCCTGGCAGAGGTAGTTCAGGTTGCGGGTCTCCTGGTGTTGACGTGCCATGAAGGCGCGATGCGCCTCCAGGCTGATGTCACCCCCTGTGTTCATCCAGCGTGCAATATCCGGATGGTTGCGCATCTGCCAGACCGCCACTATCTGCTGCTCGTCCAGCATGGAAAAAGGGATGAGGGTGACATCGAGCAGCTCGAAGCGGCGCTGCAGATCTATCTCTGGTTGAGCCATGAGAGGGCCTCCAGGGTGCCGTTTCCTGCCATCAGCGCTTGCAGCTTGCGTGCTCGTCTGGAGCGTTCGTCCGGTGCTGCCAGTCTTGCCAGACCTTGTTCCAGCCGGGAGAGCAAGCCGGCATCATGCCACCAGCCGCCCGGGAGGAAGGCGTCCGGACCGCACCAGCCAGCCAGCTGGCTGGCCTGGTTGTCGGCAACGCCGATGAGCAGGCCCGGCAGACCGCAGCGCGCCAGCTCATAGGTCACCTGTCCGGCACTGCTGATGGCCAGATCGCTGCGACACATGAGAGCGGCCATCTGGCTGGCATCGAGGCGGTGATGTTGCCTGCATCCCGACAGTCGCGGATCGTGCTCTCGGATGACGACGTCCAGCTCTTCCTCCGGACAGTGCTGGCGTAGCCAGGTGACCAACCCGGGAGTCAGGTCGCGCACGTCGGTTCCCCCCATGATGATCAGGATGCGCTCGATGCGCTCGGGAACCCGGGTTCGGGCGGGAACGGACCAGAACGGAGGGCGCAGGGGTTGCCAACCCGGTCCCCACTGCCAGAGGGCGGCACCGCACTTGTTGCCTGGGGTACCGGGGCTGGCATGGATCACCATCCCCTCTGGATAGTCCAGTCGCTCGGTGTCATCGAGGTAAATCACCCGCACAAACCCCGCCGCTATGCTCTGCAGTGTCATCAGACTCGCCGAATAAGAGTCGACAATGGCGACTGCCTGCTGCGGGGAGATGGGCTCTTGCTGCCAGTTGCCCCAGCGAACGGACTCCTCCTTGAGCATGGCGCTGGCCAGCTCATCGCCCTCGACCACCCAGTGGACAGTGCCGCCCTGTTGCCGCCAGGCGGCGGCATAGGCGCTGCAGCGACCGAGGTGACCCAGACCCCGACCCTTGTCCCCTTCGCTGAAAATCCACAGGGGCAGCACTCAGCGCACCTTGAACACCGGCTGGATCGGCTCGCCATCCAGAGATTGATGAATGGCCTTGTCGGCATCCAGACGGATAAGCTTTGGCAGTACCTCGGCATAGACGCTCAGCAGGGTGTGAACGTCCTGCTCGCTGTGGGCGAGGTTGAGGTTGTGGCTGCCGAGGCTGAGAATGCCACGCTTGCACAACTCCTGGATGAAGTAGCTTTTCAGCAGCCAGCTGGAGTGGTTGGCCGAATCGCCGATCAGCAGGAAGCTCCAGCTCGGGTGACCGGCGCTTTGCAGCCAGCTCGGGGCGTTTATTTGTTGCAGCAATGCGTTGAGCCCATCGAGCAGTTGCTGGCCCCGCTCGGCCAGTCGTGCTGGCACGTCGAGCCGGCGCATCTTCTTGATGACGGCGTTGGCCGCCGCCAGGGCGATGGCATCGCCGCCAAAGGTGCCGGAGAAGAAGATATCCTCCATGCGGCCCATGTACTGGCGGCGGCCTACCACGGCGGAGATGGGGAAACCGTTGGCCATGCCCTTGCCAAAGGCGGCCAGATCCGGCGTGACGCCGAACAGGGTCTGGGCACCGCCGAGGTGGAAGCGAAAGCCGGTGATGGTCTCATCGAAGATGAGCAGGGCGCCGTGCTCGTCGCAGAGCTGGCGTAACCCGGGCAGGAACTCGGGAGTGGGCCAGGCGACGTTCATGGGCTCCAGGATCACGGCGGCAAACTCGCCGGGATGGGCCTCCAGCTGGGCCTTGAGGGAGCCCAGATCGTTGTAGTCGAAGCGATGGGTCAGTTCGCGTACGCACTCGGGCACCCCCAGGTGGCGAGTGGTGGAGCCGATGTACCAGTCCTGCCAGCCGTGGTAGCCGCAGACGGCGACCCGCTCCCGACCGGTGACGGCGCGGGAGAGGCGAATGCAGGCGGAGGTGGCATCGGTGCCGTTCTTGCCAAAGCGGACCATCTCGGCGCAGGGAATCAGCTCGATCAGCTGTTCGGCAACCTCGGTTTCCAGCCGATGGGGAAGTGAGAAGATGGAACCCAGATTGAGTTGCTCTAGCACGGCCTGGTTCACATCCGGGTCGCAATAACCCAGGCTGATGGCCAGCAGACCGCTGGCAAAGTCCAGGTACTCGTTGCCATCCACGTCCCACACCCTGGCGCCCTGGCCGCGCTCGATAAAGAGCGGGGCGGCGCCATGGGGGAAGCAGAGGCGGCTCTTGGAGAAGGTCTGGGAGCCCAGAGGAATACTCTGCTCGGCACGGGCAGAGAGCGCCAGTGAATGCTGATAACGTGAGGTCATGAATGCTTCTCCTTGGCCAGTGAGGTTGCCAGCCCTTCATTGCGCTGGTGCTGGGTGTTCAGGGTCGCAAGCGCCGGCTCCCGCGCCAGCAGGGCGAGGATGTCTTCTGTGGTGAAGGCGGGCTTGACCGGATAGAGCTGGCGGTAGATTTGCTCGACCAGCTCGAAGTCGGCGGGCTCGTCCACTGTCCAGCGCAGGTGGGCCAGGCTGGGGGTGCGGCTCATCGTCCCTATCTTGAACCGATCCGCATGCTGGCGGATGTAGTAGGTCACATGCTCGCGCTCGGCCGGGGTGTGCGCGCGTTCGGCCAGCAGGTCGAGGGTGGCGGCGCTCAGGATCTCCGCATCCAGTCCGTCCGGGTAGCTGGGATCCCAGCAGTTGCTGCTGTAGTCGTAGCCGCCGGTCAGATGAAGCTCGATGAGCTCGTCGATGAGGACGGGATCCGCGAGGGGGCAGTCGCCGGTGAGCCTGACAATCTGGCTGGGGCCAAAGGGTTGCGCCGCAAGATGAAAGCGTTGTAGCACGTCGTCCAGGGGGCCGCGAAAACAGGGAACATCCAGCTCTGCGCAGAGCGCCGCTATGGTGAGATCGTCGGCCTGGTCACTGGTGGCGACCACCAGCTGATCCAGTCTTGCCGAGCGCTTGAGCCGTTCAATCTGGCGGGCGAGCATGGGGGCGCCTAGCAGGGGCTTGAGCACCTTGCCCGGCAGCCGGCTGGAACCGGCTCTGGCCTGCAGGATACCGAGGATCATGATGTTTTCCACAAGGCTGGATTGATGAGGGCCGGCTCGTCACAGGCGAGGGCAGCCAGCTCGTTGTCATGGCACGGATGCAGATGGGCATAGGCCGATGCGATCGCCGCCAGCTCATGGGCATGACAGACCCCTACCACGAAGCGGCTCACCTGGGGCAGGGCCGGGATCAGGGAGAGCGCCTTGTGGAGGGGGGAGCTGTGGGGCTGCCACCCATCCAGCCGCGCCAACTGTTCGCTGAAGGGGTGAAAATGGTCGGGACGCAGGTCCGACTGCATCAACAAGAGGCCTTGCAGGAAGAGGGAGCGAACATGGATTTCACACCCCAAGTCCTGCAATCGGTCGAGCCAGCCCGAGCGTAAAAAACGCTGATCGAGCAGGTTGGCAGGCAATTGCACCAGCTCCAGGGGGTAACCCTGCTCCAGCCACAGTGCCAGCTCCTCGGGGGAGTAGACGGAGACCCCTGTCTTGCCCACCTTGCCCTCTTGCTGCAGTGTCGCCAACGCTTCGAACAGGGCAGGGCTGGCATCCTGGCTGCGATGCAGCAGCAAGCCATCCAGCCTGGTGCGCCCCAATCGTTGCAGGCTGCTCTGTACGCAGGCGTTGACCTCGGGGGGCCGGATGCCGGGGGCCAGCTTGTTTACCAGGCGAAAGTCGGCGGTCGGCCTGCTGCCAAGCCGTGATTCGGCATTGCCATAGGCCTGAGCCGTGTCCAGGGTATCCACGCCCAGCTGGCGTGCCAGGGCCAGTATGGTGTCGAGTTCGTCATCTGGCACCTCGCCCGCGCTATTGCTGATGCCATAGGCGAGCCCGAACTGCACAGTCCCCAAGGCTAGGCGCATAGTACCCGCTCCAGGGCCTCGATGACCTTGTCCTGCTCGGTTGATGAGAGGGCCGGGAACAGGGGGAGGCTGATGGCTTGTCGGTAGTAGGCCTGGGCGCCGGGGTAATCGGCGGGATCATGGCCCAGACCACGATAATAGGGCTGGGCAGGAATGGGCATGTAGTGGACGTTGACGCCGATGCCGGCCTCCCTCAGCTGCGCAAACACCCGATCCCGGTCGGCGACCTGGACCACATAGAGGTGGTAGCCGGAGCTACGGTCATTGTCTTGACGCAGGGGTTGCAGCGGCAGCTCGGCCAGCAATTCATCGTAGCGGGCAGCCAACTGCTGGCGAAGGTCGATAAACAGGGGCAGGCGGCGGAGCTGGCTTGAGCCCAGCGCCGCCTGGATGTCGGTCAGGCGGTAGTTGAAGCCGAGCACTTGCTGCTCGTAGTACCAGCCACCTGGAGTGGGAGCGCTCAGTTGCTCGGGGTCCCGGGTGATGCCATGGCTGCGATAGAGGCGGAGCTTGGCCGCCAGCTCGGCACTGCGGGTGGTCACAGCTCCCCCTTCCCCCGTGGTGATGGGTTTCACGGGATGGAAGCTGAAGACGGTCATGTCGCTGTGGGCGCAGTTGCCGATGGGCTCCCCCCGATAGCTGGCCCCCAGGGCATGGCAGGCATCCTCGATGAGGCGAACGCCATATTGCCGGCACAGGGCGCCAATCTCGGCGAGATCGCAGGGTTGGCCCGCCAGATGCACCGCGACAAGGGCCCTGGGCTGGCGAGGGCTGCCTTGGACGCCTTGCAGCTTTTCGCGCAGCGCCGCCACGCAGAGGTTGCCGGTCTCGGGCTCCACGTCGACAAAGTCCACCTGGGCGCCGCAGTAGCGGGCACAGTTGGCGGAGGCGACGAAGCTGACGGCCGAGACCCAGACCCAGTCGTCCGCGCCCAGTTCCAGCGCGGCGCAGGCGAGATGCAGGGCAGTGGTGCCGTTGCTGCAGGCTATCACATGGGGGGCTTGGCAGTAGTCGGCCAGTCCCTGTTCAAAGGCGGGGACCATCTGACCTTGTGTTAGATAGTCCGACTTCAGAACGGCAACGACGGCATCGATATCTTCATCTGTGATGGATTGGCGTCCATAGGGGATCATTCGGCTAGCACCTGCTGGTTCATCGTTTTCAATTCCTCTATCGACAGGAAATGGCGATTATTGAGGGAATTGTATTCGAAGCCGGGCTCGACCAGGGTCGCCTGCTCCCCTAGGGCATTGGTCGCGAAGTCATTGTTGCAACTCGTGAAGGTGATGCTGGGGGCGATGACGTAATAGTCATTGAACTCATAGGTATGGTAGGAGTCATCGGCCGGGCACATCACCTCGTGCAGCTTCTCGCCCGGGCGGATGCCGATGATCTCCTGGGGCAGCTCTGGGGCCATGGCGCTGGCGAGATCCGTGATGCGCACCGACGGGATCTTGGGAACGAACACTTCCCCCCCCTTCATGCGGGCGAAGTTGGTCAGCACGAACTCCACCCCCTGTTGCAGGGTGAGCCAGAAGCGGGTCATCTCGCCATGGGTGATGGGCAGGCGGCTGGCCCCCTCCTTGATCAGCCGATCGAAGAAGGGCACCACAGAGCCGCGGGATCCCACCACGTTGCCGTAACGCACCACTGAGAAGATGGTCGGATGTTTGCCCGCCATATTATTGGCGGCCACGAACAGTTTGTCGGAGCAAAGCTTGGTGGCGCCATAGAGGTTGACCGGGTTGGCGGCCTTGTCGGTGGAGAGGGCTATCACCTTCTCGACCCCGTTGTTGAGCGCCGCCTTGATGACGTTTTCTGCGCCCCCGACGTTGGTCTTGATGCACTCCATGGGGTTGTACTCGGCGGCCGGCACTTGCTTGAGGGCGGCTGCATGGACCACGAAGTCCACGCCGTGCATGGCCATGTTGAGCCGCTCGGCATCGCGCACATCGCCGATGAAGTACCGCATGCAGGGATGGTTGAAGCGCTGCTGCATCTCGAATTGCTTGAGTTCATCACGGGAATAGACGATCAAACGGCTCGGCGTGTACAGGGAGAGGACAGCCTCGATGAACTCCTTGCCAAAGGAGCCGGTACCCCCGGTGATCAGGATCGTTTTTCCGTTGAACATGTCATAGTCCCGTTATGGAGTGAGTATCTGTTAGGATAGAAAGCATATTTTATGCCATATCTTGTGGCGAGCCATCGGAGGGCTCGCCCGATGTGAAGTCCGGGTCTCAGGCCGATGGCGGCTTGCTGCGGGCGATGGCCTCACACAACTGCTCCACCGCATTGAGGGCCCTCGGGGTGAAGCGGTGCAGCTCATCGGGGTTGATGAGGACGAGCCGCTGCTGCTTGACGGCATCCAGCATGGACCACTGGCGCCAGTGGGCCAGCACGGCAGGATCCCGGCTGCCGGCCAGGATGAGCCCGGGGTTGGCCTTGATCACCTGCTCCAGCCCGACCTGGGGGTAGGGGGCGCTGGCATCCGCCATGATATTGCGGCCGCCGCAGAGTCTGATGGCGCGGCCCGGCCAGGTCGAGTCATTGACGCTGGTCAGCGGCGGATACCAGAGCTGATAGAAGACCGAGACCGGCTTGGGCTTGCCGTAACGCTGTTTCAGCGCATTGAGCCTGGCCAGATAGGCGTCGGCCTGCTGGTCGGCCTTCTGCCGGGTGCCGAGCAGGCGCCCCAGGCTGCGCATCTCTGTGGCCAGGGAGGCAAAGTCGGTGGGCTCCGAGTAGAAGACGGGGATGCCGAGCTTCTCGACGGGGGCCAGCATGCGGGACTGGGCCGAGCGCCAGGCCACCACCAGATCCGGCTTCTGGGCCAGCAGGGCCTCCAGGTTGATGCTGCGGTAGTTGGCGACCCGGGGCAGGGGCGCCACCTCGGGGGGGAAATCGGAGGCATCGTCGGTCGCGACTATGCGATCCCCGGCCCCTATGTCGTACAGCAGCTCGGTCAGGTGGGGGGTGAGGCTGATGATGCGCTGCGGGGTGGCCGCCGCACCGGACAGGGGCCAGCCGAGCAGGCACAGCAACAGGCACAGGGTGCGATGGGGGATAAGGTTAACCATGGCGAAGTGTCATCAGGGTCAGGAGCAGCGAGAGCCCGAGCCAGCCCCAGCCGATCAGCAGCAGGCGATGGAGCAGGCGCCGGGGCAGGGTGGCATCGGGTTCGGCACCTTCGTCAAACACCGGGAGGCGCACCAGCTGGCCCTGATAGTAGCGGGGGCCCCCGAGGCGGCAACCCGTGCTCTGTGCCAGCAGGCTGAGCAGGCCGCCCATGGCCGGATAGGGCCAGCGCAGGGCAAGGCGCAGCTTGCCCCCAAGCTGGCGCAACCGGGTCAGTGCGAGGGGGAGCGCCAGCAGCAGTATGGCGGGGGCGCAGAGCCCCTGATAGAGCGCACTGGCGGCGCGGCCGAAGTGGACGAACTCCGCCTGTTTCGGGCTCCAGGCCTGATTCATCAGCTGGGCGAGACGCCAGAGCAGGGCCCCTTGCACCCCGGCCAGGGCGAAGCCCAGCAGGGGGCTGGCCCACTGGCCCACGAGGCGCAGCACGCAGGTCTCGCTCACCGCCTTGTTCAATCCCATCACCGACAGGGCGCCCGTCTCTCGCCTGAGCCAGCTCGCTGCCTGCAACCTCGCCACCAACAGCGTCTCCTGGGTGGCCAGGGCGCGGCTCGCCAGGGCGAGCTCCCGCAAGGGGCGTGATTCCAGCATCAGCAGCAGGAACAGCAGGTCAAACAGGGGCTCGGAGAGGGAGAGATTGCGCACCGCCCAGAGGCCGGCGGCGCAGGGGACCCAGACTACCAGCAGGGCCAGCAGCCCCGCCTGGCGTTGCTGACTGGGGGAACCGTCCGGGCGATACACCTTTTGGCCGAGGCGGGTCAGCAGCGGCACTGTGGCGCCGGGCCTGAAACGGGCGGGCCAGGGCAGCAGGGCCTCCAGCAGGGCGGCACCCACCATGATGGCCGCCGTCGTCGAGGCGAGGGCGGCCATCAGGGCGTCCCAGGGGATGGTGTCGATCACAGCTTGCCGAGCAGCGCCATGATCACCTCGGCGGAGTGTTGACCCGCCACCTCGATGAAGGCATCGAAGGATTCCACCTGCTCCTTGCCGGCGATGTCGGACATGGCGCGCACCACCAGATAGGGCACCTTGAACATGTGGCATACCTGGCCGATGGCGGCCCCTTCCATCTCGACTGCCAGCATCTGCGGGAAGTCGGCGCGGGCTTTGGCGATGGCGTCCGGCTTGCACATGAACTGATCACCGGTGCAGATGAGGCCGACCTTGGTCTGGTGCTTGCCTTGCTCGGCGATGCAGGCCTGGGCCAGGGCGATGAGCTTGTCATCGCAGGGGAAGGCGGCGGGCTGCTGGGCCATCTGACCCATCTCGTAACCGAAGGCGGTCACGTCCACGTCGTGGAAACGCATCTCGCTGGCGATGACCACGTCTCCGATGTGCAGATCCTGGGCGAAGCCACCGGCGGAGCCGGTGTTGATGACGCAATCGGGGGCAAATTTCTCCAGCAGCAGGCTGGTGGCGACGCTGGCGGCAACCTTGCCGATGCCGGAGCGGGTCAGGATCACCTCTTTACCGGCCAGACGGCCCTGATAGAACTCGCAGCCGCCCAGTTGCAGGGTGGTGGGTTCACTCAGCTGGCTGCGCAGCAGGGCAACTTCCTGCTCCATGGCGCCGATAATACCTACTTTCATCATCTACCTCGTCTCGATGGCCGCTGGGCCGGAAAAGTTGGCGGGGATGATAACAAAACTTGGCGATGGCGCCGAGCATTCCTGTGGGGCTGCCGGGGCATCTCCTGCGTCAGTGGTAGTGCTCGACCAGGGCGGCCAGCTCGCCGCTCGAGGCCAGCTGCTGCAAGGTGTTGGCAAAGAGCGCCAGCCGCTCTGGGGTGCTGCGGCGGTGGAACAGTATGTAGAAGGGGGTCTCTTCCATCACTGTGGGGAGAATGCGGATCCGCTCCCCCAGCCCGTGCTCGCGCAGATCGGATTCAAACCCCGGGGAGCGGTAGTAGACGAAGCGCCCCCGCTTCATCAACAGCTTGTCGTAGTTGGCCTTGCTGCCGATCCCGCCGCTGTCGATGAGGAGGCCGCCGATGGCCTGGAGCCGTGCGATGGCGCCGCTGCCGTGGTTGATGAGGATGCTGCCCGCCTGGCCGAGGGCCCTGACATCCTCCCAGCTGCGTATCTCGACCGGATCGTCGCGACGCACCGCCAAGTGGTAGCGCACAGTGAAGATGGCGGGTTGCAGGTAGACGAATTGGCTGCGGCGCTCCGGGCTGTCCCCCACGCCGCAGATGAAGTCCAGCTGACCGTGCTGCACCTTCTTCTCCAGGCGCTTGAGGGGCAGGGTGCTCTGATCCCCCTCGATGCGCAGGGCCGGCTCCCGCACCTCCATCCGTCGGAACAGATCGACGCAGATCCCCCCTGTCTTCCCTCCCGCCAGGGTCAGGTACTTGGGGGCCGAATTGGCTTGCGCCGCCGTGTGGTACACCTCGGTGGCAGCGACGGCCCCACTGGCTGGGGCAAGCAGGCAAAGCAGCAGAGCCATCCGGACGATCATCTCATACAGGGTCTCGATAGGGGCGACGCGCACCCATCATCAGCCGGATCAGGAACGCAAGGAACTAGACATTAGGCTATTTATCAGCGTGTTATCAACCCAAGGCAGTATCTTGCGTCATCATCAGGGCAAATCCCGCCATCAGGCCCGGGGATCACTGAGTGGAAAAAGGCGGCTTGCATCCAGCCCCGGCCTATCGCGCCCATATCAACCCAGGGCCGTATCTTGCGTCATCATCAGGGCAAATTTCGCCATCAGGTCCGGGGATCACTGAGTGGGAAAAGACGGCTTGCATCCAGCCCCGGCCTCTTGCGCCCATATCAACCCAAGGCCGTATCCAGCGTCATCATCAAGGCAAAGCCGGCCATCAGGCCCAGGGTGGCATGGGTCTGGTGACCGTTGCGGTGGGTCTCGGGGATCACCTCGTGGGAGACCACGAACAACATGGCACCGGCCGCGAGCCCCAGACCTATGGGGTAGGCGATGGCCATGCCGCTGGCGAGCCCGACCCCGAGCAGGGCGCCGAGCGGTTCCAGCAGACCGCTGCCGATGGCCACCAGCACGGCGACCGAGGGACGAAAGCCGGCGGCGGACATGGCGAGCGCTACCGCCAGTCCTTCGGGGATGTCCTGCAGGGCGATGGCGGTGGTGAGCGGCAACCCCACCGCCATGTCCCCCTGGGAGAAACTGACCCCGATGGCCATGCCTTCCGGCAGGTTGTGCAGGGCGATGGCGAACACGAACAGCCAGACCCGGGAGCAGCTCTCGTGGCCGGGGCCGCAGGGGCCCGTCTTGTCGTGCTCGTGGGGGGTGAACTGATCCAGCCCCAGCATCAGCAAGACCCCCAGGGTCATGCCGGCCACCACCACGGCGGCGGCGAGGAAGCCGTCCCCGGTGATCCCCTCGGCCGCCTCCAGCCCCGGCAGCAGCAGGGAGAAGGCGCTGGCCGCCAGCATCATGCCGGCGGCAAAGCCCAGCATGGCGTCTTCCACCCGCTGGGGGACAGATCGCAGGAACAGGGCGGGCAGGGCGCCGAGCGCCGTGGCGGCAAACCCCGCGACGCCGCCGATGAGGCCATAACGCACCCCGGGGCTGATGTCACCGGCCGCCAGCATGATGAGGCTCTGCAACAGGAGCAGCAGGACGGCGGCCAGGGCGAGCAGCAGTCCCAGGGCGATGAGAGGGCGTTCCTGTATCTGCTCGCGCAGTTGGACTGACCAGAAGGGGCTGAGGGTCGATGCGTTATCCATGGGGCCTCGGGGACTGTGGTTGGGAGAGACGAGAGGGCCATTACATAACCTGGCCTCCCGTTTGTCCATGATGGCGGGGCGATTGGGGCAATCGGCTCAAGTTTGTGGTCATCCGGTCGCTCTTGTATCCCGGGCCCATGCCAAACGACATGGCCCTGTGCAACACGAGAGGGATGAGCGAGGGCGGCAGCTGTGATAGGGTGCGCGCCTGCGAACGCGCTTCCCTGTTCGTTCGCATTGTTTCATTTTCCCGTCAGGAGTCTCGGGTCACCGCTTACACGGATGTGATCGCCACTGTGCAGCTGCTTATCAGCAGTCGAGGATCACCAGCCAACATGTCTTACAAGAACCTCTCCATCGGCAAGAAGATTGCCGTGGTCTTTGCGGTTATCGCCGCCATCAACGTGATATTCGGTCTTTTTCTCGCCAGCGAACTGCGCGGAGTACGGGATCGGGTGCTCAATTTCACCGATTCCACCCTGCCGAGCGTGATCTCGGTGGAAACCCTGCTCTACGACGTCTCCTATGTGCGCCGCGCCCAGTTTGCCCTGCTGATGGTCGAGGACGCCGCCGATGTGCAGGCCCGTCGCGGCCGCATCCAGGAGAGCGTGGCCAAGGTGGAGCGCGCCCTGAGTGCCTATGAGGCCACCGTCGGGGCCGAGCACGAGCGCCAGGTGTTCAACCGGGCCAAGCAGCAGTGGCTGCAGTATCTGAGCGCGGTCAACCGGGTCGACAGCCTGCTGGTACAGGGGCTCAAGGATCAGGCAAGGGACGCGCTGTTCCAATCCAACGGGAGCTACACCGAGCTGGAGCAGGGGGTCAACGCCCTGGTGGAGGTGAACCTCGGCTTCGTGCAGGAGAACCGCGGCAGCCTGCTTGGCAGCGTCAACATGGTGACGACCTTCGCCACTGTGAGCATCGGCGCCCTGCTGCTGTTCATGGGGGTGATGACCTGGTTCCTCACGCGCCAGATCTGCCTGCCGCTGCAGGCCGTGGTCGCCCAGGCCAACGCCATAGCGCAGGGGAACTTGACCCACAGGCTGGATCGCCAGCACATAGGGCAGGATGAACTGGGCATGCTGGCCAGTGCCTCCCTCAAGATGCAGGACAACCTGCGCGCTCTCATCGAGGAGGTGGTCGCCGCCGTGACCCAGCTGGGGGCCGCCATCGAGGAGGTGAGCGCCGTCTCCGAGCAGTCTGCTCAGGGGATCCAGAGCCAGCAGCAGGAGATCTCCCTGGTGGCGACCGCCATGGCCCAGATGAAGGCGACGGTGGCCGATGTGGCGGGCAATACCGAGGTCGCCTCGGAATCCGCCAGCTCGGCCAATGCCCTGGCCCGTCGCGGCAATCAGGATGTGCAGGGCGCCCTGGTGGCCATCACCCGGGTTGCCGAGGAGATGGAGCAGGCGGGCACCCTGGTGGCGGAGCTGGAGCGGGAATCGGCCCAGATCAACCTGGTGGTGGATGTCATTCGCGGCATCGCCGATCAGACCAACCTGCTGGCGCTCAATGCCGCCATAGAGGCGGCCCGCGCCGGCGAGCAGGGCCGCGGCTTTGCGGTGGTGGCCGATGAGGTGCGCACCCTGGCGGGCCGCACCCAGGCCTCTACCGGTGAGATAGTCGCCATCATCGAAACCCTGCAGGCTCGCGCCAACCAGGCGAAGGCGGTGACCAGCCAGAGCTGCGAGATGATCCGCCAGTGCGTGAGCCAGAGCGAGCAGACCAGCTCGGGGATCCAGCAGATCGAGGAGGCGGTTGGCCAGATTGCCGACATGGCGATCCAGATCGCCAGCGCCTGCGGTGAGCAGGATGCGGTCTCCGACGAGCTCGGCCGCAACGTGGAGCGGATCAACGAGTCCTCCAACGAGGTGGCGACCGGCGCCGATCACACCGCCCGCGCCTGTCTGGAGCTGAGCCAACTGGCGGCGAGCCTGCGCCAGACCATAGGCCGTTTCCGCCTCGCCTGATGCAGGACGGCTGGCAGAGTACCAACAAAAACGGGGCCCCAGGGCCCCGTTTGCTATGTCACCACCAGGGTGTCGGTCTGGCTCAGACGCCGAGGCCGGTTCCTGTGTCTTTCTTGGCGATCAGCTCAATCTTGTAACCGTCCGGGTCTTCCACGAAGGCGATGACGGTGGTGCCCCCCTTGACCGGGCCCGGCTCGCGGGTGATCTTGGCGCCGGCGGCGCGCAGGGCGTCGCAGGTGCCATAGATGTCGTCCGCTTCCAGGGCGATGTGGCCGTAGGCAGAGCCCAGCTCGTACTCGCTCACCCCCCAGTTGTAGGTGAGCTCGATGACGGCCTCGTCCTTCTCGTCACCGTAGCCGACGAAGGCTAGGGTGTACTTGTATTCGCTGTTCTCGCTCTTGCGCAGCAGTGTCATGCCCAGCACGCGGGTGTAGAAGTCGATGGAGCGTTGCAGGTCGCCGACGCGCAGCATGGTATGCAGAATTCTCATTGCTCAATTCTCCGGGTTGGTGATTGGTACTGCTTTCAATCTAGGTCGTGAGGCCAACGGCTGGATATCAGAGGCCGCCGTCAGCTCTCCGGGTAGACCTTTTCTTTGTACTCGCACAGGTCTTCGATGATACAGGAGCCACAGCGTGGCTTGCGCGCCAGGCAGGTGTAGCGCCCGTGCAGGATGAGCCAGTGGTGCACATCCAGCTTGAACTCGGCGGGCACCACTTTCAGCAGTTTCTCCTCCACTTGATCCACGTTCTTGCCCACCGCGAAACCGGTGCGATTCGACACCCGGAAGATATGGGTGTCGACCGCTATGGTGGGCCAGCCAAACGCCGTGTTGAGCACCACGTTGGCGGTCTTGCGACCGACCCCGGGCAGGGCTTCCAGTGCCTCGCGGTTCTCCGGCACCTCGCCGCCGTGGCGCTCCAGCAAGATGGCGCAGGTCTTGATGACGTTCTCGGCCTTGGTGTTGAACAGGCCTATGGTCTTGATGTACTCCTTCACGCCGTCCACCCCGAGAGCCAGCATGGCGGCTGGGGTATTGGCCACCGGATAGAGCTTGTCGGTGGCCTTGTTGACGCTGACATCGGTCGCCTGGGCCGACAGCAGCACGGCGATCAGCAGCTCGAACGGCGTGGTGAAGTTGAGTTCAGTGGTGGGGTGCGGGTTGTTCTCCCGCAACCGCTCCAGTATCTCTCTGCGTTTTTGGTTATTCATCGAGTCTCATGTCTGTCTTGGTGCCAGCCCTCAGAGCTGGGTGGCGCGGGCACCGGCTGCGGGCAGGCTGCAGTGCGCCTTGTCGGCACGCTGTTTGCGGCCCATCCAGTCGTTGATGGCATTCTTGCCGGCGATGAGCAGGCCCAGGCCGATGAAGCCCCCCGGCGGCAAAATGGCCAGCAGCAGGCTGGCATCGGCATGGAACAGCTCGATGCGCAGGGACTTGGCCCAGTCCCCCAGCAGCAGATCGGCGCCGTCGAACAGGGTGCCCATGCCGATGATCTCCCTAAGCCCCCCCAGCACCAGCAGCACCAGGGTGAAGCCCAGCCCCATCATGAAGCCGTCGATGGCCGCCAGCAGGGGCGGGTTCTTGGAGGCATAGGCCTCGGCCCGGCCTATGATGACGCAGTTGGTGACGATGAGGGCGATGAAGATGCCGAGCGCCTGATAGAGGCCATAGGTGTAGGCGTTCATCAACAGCTGCACGCTGGTCACCAGGGCCGCGATGATCATCACGTAGACCGGGATGCGAATGTCCTTGGGCACCCAGTTGCGCACCAGGGAGATGGCCAGGTTGGAGCTTATCAGCACCACCATGGTCGCCAGCCCCAGCCCCAGGGCATTGGTGAAGGTGGAGGAGACCGCCAGGGTCGGGCAGAGCCCCAGCACCTGCACCAGGGAGGGGTTGTTCTTCCACAGCCCCTGCAGCATCAGCTCCTTGAGCTCTTCGCGGCGGCTGTTGCCCTCATCGGCCGGGCTCTGGCCGTCAATCACATCAACTTGTTCCATTGCGTGTTCCGTTGTATGTGCCATATGGGGCTCCGGTGTTAGGGGGTGGCGTCACAGGAGGGGGCCTCTTGCAGCAGCTCGGGGTGCTCCTGTTGCAGCAGCAGCAGGTTCTTCACCGCCTTGACCACGGCGCGGGGGGTGATGGTGGCGCCGGTGAAGGCGTCAAATTCGCCGCCATCCTTCTTCACCGCCCAGCTGGCCGCGTTCTCCCTGGTGAGGAACTTGCCGACGAAGCTCTCTATCCAGCTCGATTTCTTCAACTCTATCTTGTCCCCAAGACCCGGGGTTTCCTTGTGGGCCAGCACCCGTACCGCGCTGATGGCCCCCTTGGCATCTGTGCCGACCACCATGCGAATGGCACCACTGTAGCCGTCGGGGGCCACGGTTTCCAGCGCATAGCCGGTGTGCTCCCCCTTGAGGGTCGCAGTATAGAGCGGCATGGGCTGATCGCTGCCCAGGTACTCGCGGCTGGTGACAAGTCGGCAGCTGGCCACCAGATCGTTGTCATAGCTCCCCGCCGGCAGCAGGGCTTCCAGGGTGCGCAGCTTCTCCAGCTGTTGCTGGTGGGCGATGCGATCCCGGGTCAGCTCGTTGGTCAGCACCACCATGGCGGTGCAGGCCAGGGCGAACAGGGCCAGGGTGACGCCGTTTTTGCGCATGCTCTTTAACATGGGAAGGTTCCTGAGAGTGAGATGTGCGCCATGATCATTTGCGGCGATCCCCATAGACCTTGGGACGAGTCAGGCTGTCTATCAGCGGCACGCAGAGGTTGGCCAGCAACACGGCAAAGGCGAAGGCGTCCGGGTAGCCGCCGAAGCGGCGGATGAGGTAGACCAGCACGCCGATCAGCACGCCGTAGATGAGGCGACCCCTGGCCGTGGTGCTCGCGCTCACCGGGTCGGTGGCGATGAAGAAGGCCCCCAGCATGGTGGCGCCGCTGAACAGGTGCAGCATGGGGGTGGCGGTGGCGTCAGGCGTGGCCAGATAGCCCAGGGTGGCCGACAGCAGCAGGGCCCCCAGCACGGCGGTGGGAATGCGCCAGTTGATCACTTTTTGCTGCAACAGGAAGAGGCCACCCAGCAGGTAGTACAGGTTGACCCAGCTCCAGCCAATCCCGCCCCAGCCCTCGAACACGGCGTGAGTCATCACCTCGCTGGCGGTGAGCCCCTGGGTCAGGCCCGTCTTCAGGGTGTCGAGGGGGGTGGCCATGGTCAGGCCATCCACCCCCTGCTTGAGTTGCGCCAGGCTGTAACCGTCCAGGCTGAAGCCGGTGAAGATCACCGAGACGGCGTCCCCAAAGTCGACCCCGTAGGCGGCGATGCTGGAGGGGGGCAGCCAGCTGGTCATCTGGACCGGGAAGGAGACCAGCAGCAGCACATAGGCCACCATGGCCGGGTTGAACAGGTTCTGACCGAGCCCGCCATAGAGGTGCTTGGCGATGATGATGGCAAAGGCGGTGCCGAGTACCAGCATCCACCAGGGCAGCAAGGGGGGCAGGGAGAGGCCGATCAGCACGGCGGTGAGGGCCGCGCTGCCGTCCAGCAGGGCCGGTTTGACGGGGCGGCCACGCAGGCGCAGGACCAGGGCCTCGCAGCCCAGCGCCGTCACCAGGGCCAGCAGGGTCTGGATCAGGGTTCCCCAGCCGAAGAACCAGGTCTGGGCCAGGAAGCCGGGCAGACAGGCCAGGATCACCAGCAGCATCAGGGTCTGGGTCTGCTTGCGGTTATGGGCGAAGGGCGCACTCGCGAGATTGAACATGGATCAGTGGCTCTTGTCGGTCGAAGGGGAAGAGGTGTTCGCCGCGGCGTCGGCCGCCAGCTTCTTGGCCTTGGCACGTGCTATGGCGGCGGCGATGGCCGCCTTCTTGGGATCGACCTCGGGGGCGGGCTCAGCCACCGGCTCGCTCGGGGCGGTAGGCGAGTCGGTTGTGACCTCGTCACCGGCGGTCTGGGCAGCCTTCTTGGCCTTGGCGCGTGCTATGGCGGCGGCGATGGCCGCCTTCTTGGGGTCGATCTCGGCAGCGGGCTCAGCCACTGGCTCGCTCGCGGCCTCGCTTGAGGAGACTGAGGCGTCGGATACGACCTCGTCACCGGCGGCCTGGGCAGCCTTCTTGGCCTTGGCGCGTGCGATGGCGGCGGCGATGGCCGCCTTCTTGGGATCGACCTCGGGGGCAGGCTCAGCCACCGGCTCGCTCGGAGCGGCTGCTGTGTTGCTGGCCCCGTCATCGGCAGCCTGGGCCGCTTTCTTGGCCTTGGCGCGAGCCAGGGCGGCGGCGATGGCTGCCTTCTTGGGGTCGGCCTCGGCAGCAGGTTCAGCCACCGGCTCGCTCGGGGCGGCAGGCGAGTCGGCTGTGACCTCGTCACCGGCAGCCTGGGCCGCTTTCTTGGCCTTGGCGCGAGCCAGGGCGGCGGCGATGGCTGCCTTCTTGGGGTCGGCCTCGGCTGCGGGTTCAGCCACCGGCTCGCCCGGAGCGGCAGCCGTATTGCTGGTCTCATCACCGGCAGCCTGGGCAGCCTTCTTGGCCTTGGCGCGAGCCAGGGCGGCGGCAATGGCCGCCTTCTTGGGATCGGTCTCGGCAACCACAGCAGTGCCGGCATCATCAGACTCAGCGGTCTCGGCCGCCTTGGCGGCGCGGCGCGCCAGCGCCTCCTGCTTGCGCGCCTCGCGGGCAGCCATCATGGCGGCGTTGTCCGGCTGGGTCTCTGCGCTGGCGGCGTCCTGCTTGGCCTTGAGACGAGCCAGGGCGGCGGCGACGGGATCATCCCCCCCTGCCGCGGCCATGGCCTGGCGACGCTGGGCTGCGGCCTCGGCGTGGCGAGCCTCCCGCGCGGCCTTGTCCCGCTCGAAGCGGGCCTGCTTGGCCTCGAAGCGCTGCTTGGCGCGCTCCGCCTTCTCGGCCTCGGCACGGACTTCGCGGATGTCATCCTTGGCAATCTTGTAGTACTGCACCAGGGGGATCTCGCTCGGGCAGACCCAGGCGCAGGCCCCGCACTCTATACAGTCAAACAGGTTGAGCTTCTCGGCCTTGTCATACTCCTTGACCCGGCTGTACCAGTAGAGCTCCTGGGGCAGCAGGTTGGCGGGGCAGGCGTCGGCACAGGCGCTGCAACGGATGCAGGCCTGTTCGGGGCCAGGGGGCGGCAGCTCGGCGCGGGTGGGGGAGAGCAGGCAGTTGGTGGCCTTGACCACGGGCACCATGGCATGGGGCAGGGTGAAGCCCATCATGGGGCCCCCCATGATGACCCGCTGATCCGCCTCCGGTTGCAGCTCGAAGCGTTGCAGCAGCCAGCGCACCGGCGTGCCGAGGCGCACCCAGGCATTGCCCGGCTGCTTGAAGGCATCCCCTGTGAGGGTGACGATGCGCGAGATGAGCGGCTCGCCGTCAATGATGGCGCGCTTGATGGCAAAGACGGTGGCGACGTTGAGCACCATGATGCCCATGTCGACTGCCCGGCCCCCCTTGGGTACCTGGCGTCCGGTGAGCAGCTCTATGGTCTGCTTGGCGCCGCCGGAGGGGTACTTGGTCGGCACCGATTTGACCAGCACATCCGGGTCTGTGGCATGGCGGGTCAGGGCGTCGATGGCCGCCGGTTTGTTGTCTTCCACCCCGATCAGGGTCAGCTTGGGCTTGAGCAGGTGCTTGAGCACCCGTATGCCGTCCATGATTTCGTCGGCATACTCCTGCATCAGGCGATCATCTGTGGTGATATAGGGTTCGCACTCCAGGCCGTTGACGATCAGGATCTCGGTGAGCTGGCCGCGGCCATCGAGCTTGCTGTGAGTCGGGAAGACGGCGCCGCCGAGCCCCGCGACCCCCGCCTGCTGGATGCGCTCGAGCAGTTCGCCCCGCTCCAGATTCCAGTAGTCGGGTTGGGCCTGGCGCTCGCACCAGGCATCTTCCCCGTCCGGGGTCAGGATGACGCAGAGATCGTCAAGGCCCGAGGGGTGCGCCACAGTGTGCTGCTCAATGGCGGTGATGGTGCCCGAGGTGGAGGCGTGCACCGGCACTATGCGCCCCTTGTCGTGACGGGTCAGGGGTTGGCCCTTCTTGACCCGGTCTCCCACCCGAACCAGCAGTTCGCCGGCCGGGCCCGCGTGCTGGCGCACCGGTATGATGAGCTGGGGGGGGAGACCCGCGTCCACGACGGGGGTCAGGCTGGACTGGTGCTTGTTCTCGGGAGGGTGAATGCCACCGTGAAAATCCCAGAGGGTGCCGGCTTTGATGCGTTCTAGCAGATGCTGCATGGTTACTCCGCTGTTTATTCCACTATCTTGACCGGAATGGCGACCTTGGCCAGATCCCATTTCCAGTTGTCGACCGTGGTCGGCACCGGGATCATCTCGATACAGTCGGTCGGGCAGGGGTCGACGCAGAGATCGCACCCCGTGCACTCGGCCGCGATGACGGTGTGCATCGCCTTGGTGGCGCCGAGGATGGCATCGACCGGGCATGCCTGGATGCACTTGGTGCAACCTATGCACATGTCCTCGTGAATGAAGGCGACCTTCTTGACGGGGGCGGCTGCTTCGTCGCCACCGTCCAGCGGCTGGGGCTCGACCCCCATCAGATCCGCTATCTTGCGCATGGTGGCATCGCCACCGGGCACGCACTTGTTGATCTGATCGCCGTTAGCCAGCGCCTCGGCGTAGGGCTTGCAGCCCGGGTAGCCGCACTGGCCGCACTGGGTCTGGGGCAGCAGGGCATCGAGCTGGTCGACTATGGGGTCGGCCTGCACATGAAACTTGACGGCGGCATAGCCCAGAATGATGCCGAAGGAGAGGGCCAGCAGGGCCAGCACCAGAATGGCAAAGAGTATGTGAGTCATAGCGCTATATCTTGATGAGGCCGGTAAAGCCCATGAAGGCCAGCGACATCAGGCCGGCGGTGACCATGGCGATGGAGACGCCGCGAAAGGGGGTGGGCACATCGGCGGCCACCAGACGCTCACGCATGGCGGCAAACAGGATCAGCACCAGCGAGAAACCGCAGGCAGCCCCGAAGCCGTAGATGATGCTCTGGATGAAGTTGTGGCGCTCGTTGATGCTCAGCAGCGCAACGCCCAGCACGGCACAGTTGGTGGTGATGAGGGGCAGGAAGATGCCGAGCAGGCGATAGAGGGTCGGGCTGCTCTTGCGGATCACCATCTCGGTGAACTGCACCACCACGGCGATCACCAGGATGAAGCCCAGGGTGCGCAGATAGGCGATGTCCAGCGGGATCAGGATATAGTGCTCCATCAGATAGGAGCAGGCGCTGGCAAGCGTCATCACGAAGGTGGTGGCCAGTCCCATGCCGATGGCGGTTTCCAGCTTGCCAGAGACGCCCATGAAGGGGCAGAGGCCGAGAAACTTCACCAGCACGAAGTTGTTGATCAGCACGGTACTGACCAGTAAAAGCAGGTACTCAGTCATTGACGATGGGTTTTCCGGTGTGAAGGCGGCGGTATTATCTGATGTTAGGTGCCTTTAGACAACCGCAAGGCCGTATGGTTATTATTCGGGGGCCCAATTCATGGAGGCATTGTGCGCCCACTACCCATACTGACCCTCACCCTGGCCATGCTGCTCTGGTCCAGCTCCTTCATCGCCCTCAAACATGTGCTGGAGGTCTGGTCCTTCGGCCAGGTGCTCTTCATGCGGATGTTGGTGGCCTGCTGCTGCTGGCTGCTTTGCTACCGCCAGCTTGGCCGGTTCAGCTACCAGAAGGGGGATTGGCGCTGGCTGGCCCTGATGGGCGCCCTGGAGCCCTGCCTCTATTTCCTGCTGGAGGTCAACGCCCTGCGCTACACCAGTGCCGGACAGGCGGGCATGGTCTGTGCGCTGCTGCCCCTGATGGTGGCCCTGGTGGCTTTCGTGTTGCTGAGGGAGCGGGTGAGCCGCCGCCAGCTGCTGGGTTTTGCCATCGCCATCTGCGGCATCGCCCTGCTGGGGCTGGCCGAGGGGGCGGATGAGTTCGCCTCCAACGCCCTGCTCGGCAACAGCCTGGAGATGGGGGCCATGCTCTGCGCCGCCACCTATTCGGTGGTGTTCAAGAAGCTCTCCAGCCGCTACGGCGTCATGACCCTGACCGCCCTGCAGGCCTTCGTCGGCACTCTGTTCTTCGCCCCCTTCGCCTTCAGTGCCCCCTGGCCCGCGGATTGGGACTGGCAGGACATGGGGGTCATCCTCTTCCTCGGTGCCTTCGTGACGCTCGGCGCTTACCTGCTCTACAACTGGTCGGTGACTCAGGTGAAGGTGACCCTGGCGGCCGCCTACGTGAACCTCATCCCTGTCTTTACCCTGCTGCTCGCCTATCTGCTGCTGGGGGAGACGCTGGGTGCCTTGCAATGGGTTGCCTGCGCCGCCGTGCTGGCCGGCATCGGGGTCGGTCAGTTGCCCGTGGGCAAACACCGGGTGCGCAGCGCCGCCGCCCAGAGTTGACTTCCCCCCGATCGGCTACAGTCTGGACAGGGACCTATGCTGGCCATGAAGGAGCCACACCATGAGCGATATGAAGTTGCTGGCCGAGGCCAAGATTTTGCTGAGCCACCACCCTTTTACCCTGGCCGATGCCAGGGCTCTGGAGGCCCTGGAGGAAGCGGCGGTGGGGGAGGAGGGGCTGTGCATCGCCGAGTTGTGGGAGCTGGCCCTGGGTCAGGCCGACGAGGAGGCGAGGCGCTATCTGCAGGGGGAGGATTGACGCCTCTTCAAGCCTCCTGGATGACAAAAAACAACGCGGGGCCTGGCCCCGCGTTGTTTTTGGATGGCGCACCCCTGGCTCAGATGGAGAGACTCTTGATGGTGTCCGAGACGGAGTTGGCGTCTTCGATGATCTCCTTGATGACGTCGGCGATGATGTTGGCCTGATCCTGCCCCGCCACCGCCTTGCCTGAGACGACGGAGACGGTCTGGGTGATCTTGGAGGTGATGTCGGAGTTGTGCTTGATCACGGAGACGATCTCGTTGGTGGAGGTCGAGGTTCTGGCGGCAAGCTGCCTCACCTCGTCGGCGACCACCGCAAACCCCCGGCCCTGCTCGCCGGCCCTGGCCGCCTCTATGGCGGCATTGAGTGCCAGCAGGTTGGTCTGATCCGCGATGCCGCTGATGGTGGAGATGATGGACTCTATGCTCTTGGATTGCTGATTGAGCAGGTCTATCTGCTTGCTCACCTCGTTGACCGAGGTGTTGATGTGGGAGGAGGTCTCCAGCACCTTGTCGATCACCTCGCGCCCCTTGGCGGCACTGGCGACGGTTTCGCTGGCGATGGCGCAGGCCTTCTGGGCCGCCTCCCGGGTGGAGATGGATTTTTCCACCCGCTCAGTGATGTCGCTCGCCAGCTTGATGATTTTGACCACCTTGCCCTCGTGGTTGAAGATGGGGTTGTAGGTCGCCTCCAGCCAGATCTTCTCCCCGCGGTGGCCAAGGCGCATGAAGAGCCCGGACTTGATGTCCCCCGAGCCGAGATCGCGCCAGAAGTTGGGGTTTTTCTGGTAGAACTCCGGATCGCAGAACTGGCGGTGGTGTTTGCCGACCACCTCCTCCAGCCGGTAACCGAAGCAGTGGAGGAAGTTCTGGTTGGCGGTGATGACGGTGCCGTCCGGCTGGAAATCGATCACCGCCAGCGACTTGTCGAGCGCCGCCAGCAGGGCCTGGGTGCGCTCCAGGGAGGACTGCTGCTGGGTCACGTCCGAGGCAACCTTGGCGACGCGCGCCACCTTGCCATCGATCATGATGGGGAAATAGGTAGCCTCCAGCCAGATAGCCTTGCCCGACTTTGACTGGCGGATGAAGCGGCCGTTGCGGGAGATGCCGCCGCGCAGATCCTGCCACAGACTCTCGTAATCACGGGTCTTGACGTCCTCCGGGAAGCAGAGCGCACTGTGGTGCTTGCCAATTACCTCCTCACGTTGAAAGCCCACGATCTTCAGGAAGAGGTCGTTGACGAAGGTGACCATGCCCGCCGGGGTAAACAGGATGAAAGGCACCTGGGACTGGATGGCCTGCTCGAAAGCACCCAGCTCCGCCATCTTCGCCACCTGTTCACTCGCTTCCTTGCTTGCTTTGTGATTCCAGAACATACGGAGCTCCTCCATGAGACCCTTGAATGACAGACCGACAGTAATCTGAGTGAATTAACAATAGCATTGCTGCCTGATGAAGCTTCATCGACTCCGAATCAACTTTTTGAATATTTAATTTCAATCCTGATGAATTTTTCTCCCTCAATCAGGTTTCTAACGAAGATTGCTCCTGGCCGGATACTGGCGAACAGCCAGACCTGATAGTGGCATGGGGGTGACCCTGTTGGCACTGACGATTGTGTTACTTTTTGGTGTCACAGTGCGGGCAGTGAGCCCATCCGGTGAAAAACGGGCCTGTGCACAGGGCAGGGGGAGGGGATTATTTTGACTGCTGGAGGGTGTTTATCTTCTTGTTCAGCGCCTCCATCTCGTTCTGGTATTGGCGCGCCACGGCCTGCCTCCTGGGAGAGCGTACGCTGCCCTCGAGATCGCTCGTCTCTGTCGTCGTCGCCCTCTGTTCGTTGTTGTCACCGGCTATTTCACGGCTCATCTGCTGTTTCTTTGTCTCCATCTCGGCGCGAAGCGCGTCTATCTGGCGCTGCTTCTGGCCGCTGGCCAGGTTCTCTTCGATCTCCCGGGTCTGTCTGGTGGCCCTCTCGACCTCCTCGGGGGAGGGGGTGTAGATATTGAGTGGCAGCGGCTTGGCGTCACTGCTGCAGGGGATGTCGCTGAAGGTGACCTGACCGTTGCGAGTACATTGATAGACATCGGCACGGGCAGCCGGGGCTGTGACGGCAACCAGACAGCCAAGCGAGATGATCAGCACGGGTGACATAGACTCCTCCTTGAATCCTCTCTTTGCACAGTAGTACAGAGGCCCTGACCAGACAATCAGCCACTATCGACGCCGCCAGTATGGATCCGGCCCTTTCCCCTGTCGTGTCGCCACTCGTCCGGGCTCCCTCGTGCCCCTACCGGGATCTGGCGATCGGCATATGGGGTGTGGATGGTGGCGACAAACGGCGGGATCTTGGCCGGTTTTCCCCGCAGTTCAACACATCAGAGCACCATAACGGGCCACAATGAGGTATCTTATGCCCCGATTTCATCCATTTAACGGATCCGAGACCCCTATGATTATCAAACCCAAGGTTCGCGGCTTTATCTGCACCACCACTCACCCGGTCGGTTGTGAAGCCAATGTTCGTCGCCAGATTGCTTACACCCAGGCCAAGGGCACCATCGAGAATGGTCCCAAGAAGGTACTGGTGATCGGCGCCTCCACCGGTTATGGTCTGGCCTCCCGGATTGCCACTGCCTTCGGTAGCGGCGCCGCCACCATTGGCGTCTTCTTCGAAAAGCCGAGCTCCGAGACCAAGACGGGCTCCGCCGGCTGGTACAACTCCGCCGCCTTCGACAAGGCCGCCAAAGAGGCCGGTCTCTACGCCAAGAGCGTCAACGGCGATGCCTTCTCCCACGAGTGTCGTGCCAAGGTGATCGAGCTCATCAAGCAGGATCTGGGTCAAATCGATCTGGTGGTCTACTCCCTGGCCTCTCCGGTGCGCAAGATGCCGGACACCGGCGAAGTGGTACGCTCTGCCCTCAAACCCATCGGCGAGGTCTACACCTCCACCGCCATCGACACCAACAAGGATCAGATCATCACCGCCACAGTCGAGCCGGCGAACGAGGAAGAGATCCAGAGCACCATCACCGTCATGGGCGGTCAGGACTGGGAGCTGTGGATGGGAGCCCTGCGTGATGCGGGCGTACTGGCCGACGGCGCCAAGTCCGTGGCTTACTCCTACATAGGTACCGATCTGACCTGGCCCATCTACTGGCATGGCACCCTGGGCCGCGCCAAGGAAGATCTGGACCGCGCCGCCACCGCCATCCGTGGCGATCTGGCTGCCAAGGGCGGCACCGCCCACGTGGCCGTGCTGAAATCCGTGGTGACCCAGGCTTCCTCTGCCATTCCGGTGATGCCGCTCTATATCTCCATGGCCTTCAAGATCATGAAGGAGAAGGGCATCCACGAAGGCTGCATGGAGCAGGTGGATCGCATGCTGCGCACCCGTCTCTACGCTTCCGACATGGCGCTGGACGAGCAGGCCCGCATCCGCATGGATGACTGGGAGCTGCGTGAAGACGTGCAGCAGACCTGCCGCGACCTCTGGCCCTCCATCACCACCGAGAACCTCTCCGATCTCACCGACTACGCCGGCTACAAGCAGGAGTTCCTGCGCCTGTTCGGTTTCGGTCTGGACGAGGTGGATTACGATGCGGATGTGAATCCGGATGTGACTTTCGACGTGGTCGAGCTCTGAGCCTGACAGCGTGACAACAGGGCCCTGCGGGGCCCTGTTTTTTTGCTGCGGACTCAAGCTGTTGCCGCAGGTTTATTATCCGCGATCACCTTTTTTCACTAACAAACCCGCTAGGCTTGCGCTGATCGGAACATTGACGGCATTGCCGAGGAAGGGAAGCCATGACCACTTCGCACGAGGCGCCCAAGAAGCGCCAACTCCCCACTGTCTATACCCTGCTTTTCATCATCATCGCCCTGATGGCGGCCCTCACCTGGGTGCTGCCGGCGGGCAAGTACAACTATGTCACCGCCAAGACCCAGCAGCCGGTTGCGGCGGCGGCCGTGGCCGACTACAGCGGCGACGAGCGGCTGCTGCCGGTGCCCGGCAGCTATACCGAGCTGCCTTCCCAGCCCCAGGGGGTGTTCGAGGTGCTCAAGGCCCCGATCCAGGGCTTTCACAAGGCGGCCGATGTGGCGCTGTTTGTGCTCATCATCGGCGGCTTTCTGGCGGTGACCATGCAGAGCGGCGCGCTCGATGCCGGGGTGGGGGCCATAGTGCGCGCCTTCGCCGGGCGCGAGCGACTGCTGATCCCGGTGCTGATCGCTCTCTTTGCCCTCGGTGGATCCACCTTCGGCATGGCGGAGGAGACGGTGGCCTTCTGGGCGCTGATAGTGCCGGTCATGATGGCGGCGGGCTTCGATCGCATGGTGGCGGCGGGGATCATACTGCTCGGCTCCGGGGTCGGGGTGCTCGCCTCCACCGTCAACCCCTTTGCCACCGGCATCGCCTCCGGTTTTGCCGGCATTCCCATCGGGGAGGGGATTGGGCTGAGGGTCATCCAGTGGCTGCTGCTGGTGATCTTCGCCTCCTGGTTCGTGATGCGCTATGCCAAGCAGGTGCAGCAGGACAAGTCCCGCTCCGTGCTGGCCGACATCGCCTATGACGACGAATTCTCCCAGATGAAGAGCAGCAATCTTGCCTTCAGCGGCAAGCAGAAGCTCACCATGCTGGTCTTCTTCGGCACCTTCCTGCTGATGATCTATGCGGTGGTGCCCTGGTCGGATCTGGGGATCGATCTGTTGCCCACCTTTGGCTGGTGGTTCGATGAGCTCTCCACCCTGTTCTTCAGCGCCTCCATCCTGATTGCGATCATCAACCGGATGCCCGAATCCAACTATGTGGCGACCTTCCTGAACGGGGCGCGGGATCTCATCGGGGTGGCCCTGGTGGTGGCGGTGGCGCGCGGCATCTATGTGGTGATGGAGCAGGGCGTCATCATAGACACCATATTGCAATGGGCCGAGGGGCTGGTGACCGGACTCTCCTCGTCGGTCTTCATCCTGATGGCCTATCTGGTGCACATCATTCTTAGCTTTTTTATTCCCTCCACCTCGGGGCTGGCGACCGTCTCCATGCCGCTGATGGGGCCACTGGCGGACTTCTCCGGCATCTCCCGGGATCTGGTGATCACCGCCTATCAGTCCGCCTCCGGCTGGATCAACCTGTTCGCTCCCACCGCCGCCCATCTGGTGGCGGGCCTGGCGCTCGCCAGGATCCCCTACGATCGCTTCGTGCGCTGGGTGCTGCCCTTCATCCTGGGCGTGGCCCTCATCACCATGGGGGTGCTGGTGGCCGGTACCCTGCTGCACGGCTGATGGCACGGATGAGAAAACGACAGACAGCAAAAAGGCTCCCGAGGGAGCCTTTTTCATGAGCCTTGCTTACTGCTTGTAGCCCTTGAGGAAGCGGGCGAGACGGCCTATGGCCTCTTCCAGCTCCTCCTCCCGGGGCAGGAACACCAGCCGGAAGTGATCCGGCGCCGGCCAGTTGAAGCCGGTGCCCTGCACCAGCAAGAGCTTCTCTTGCTGCAGCAGATCGAACACCATCTTCTGGTCGTCGCGAATGTCGTACACCTTGGGGTCGAGGCGCGGGAACATGTAAAGCGCCCCCTTTGGCTTGACGCAGGAGACGCCGGGGATCTCGTTCAATAGCTCCCACGCCTTGTCCCGCTGGCGGCGCAGGCGGCCGCCCGGCAGGATCAGCTCGTTGATGCTCTGGTAGCCACCCAGCGCAGTCTGGATGGCGTGCTGCATGGGCACGTTGGCACAGAGCCGCATGGAGGCCAGCATCTCCAGCCCTTCGATGTAGCCCCTGGCACGGCCCTTGGGCCCGGTGATGACCATCCAGCCCTGACGGAATCCGCAGGCGCGGTAGGCCTTGGAGAGGCCGTTGAAGGTCACCACCATCACATCGTCACACTGAGTGCAGACGCTGGTGTGGGAGATGTCGTCGTAGAGGATCTTGTCGTAGATCTCGTCGGCGAAAATGATGAGGTTGTGCTGGCGGGCGATCTCGATCAGCTCCAGCTGGAATTCGCTGCCGTAGACGGCGCCGGTCGGGTTGTTCGGGTTGATCAGCACCAGGCCGCGGGTGCGCGGGGTGATGCGGGCGCGGATGTCGTCCAGATCCGGATGCCAGTCGGCCCCTTCATCGCAGCGGTAGTGCACCGCATGGCCACCGGAGAGGGTGACGGCGGCGGTCCAGAGCGGGTAGTCGGGGGAGGGCACCAGCATCTCGTCGCCGTTGTTGAGCAGCGCCTGCATGGCCATCACGATGAGCTCGCTCGCGCCATTGCCGATGTAGATGTCGTCGATGTCGACCTTGCGCATCCCCTTTTGCTGGTAGTACTGCATCACCGCCTTGCGGGCCGAGAAGAGCCCCTTGGAGTCGCAGTAGCCCTGGCTCTGGGGCATGTTGAGGATCACATCTTTGATGATCTCTTCAGGCGCATCGAAACCGAACGGGGCCGGGTTGCCGATGTTGAGCTTGATGATGCGGTGGCCTTCGTCCTCGAGACGGCGGGCCTCTTTATGCACCGGGCCGCGAATGTCATAGCAGACATCGTCGAGCTTGTGCGACTTGTCGATAGTGAACATGGTGAGCGTGATTCCTTCCCCTGGGGGCGCGTTGGCAGAAAAGCTTTTTTTAGTATCAAATTTCTCTACCCCTATTCTTCACAGAATTGAATGCTAGAACAATCTAATTTATGGAATAAATCCCTGATATTTACCCCTGAAACAGGGTTGCCAGTCTGTTAAATTCAGCAGGATCGTTTGCCTGTCTCGCGAGAGACTAGTGAAAGATGAGGGGGAGGTTCATAAAGCAGCAAGAGTGTATTGAATTATCCACCCCATCTGGCACGATTGGCTGGGGTAAAAATCTGCTCCCACCCCTGCTGCCGGCCAAGGGCACGCGCAGCTCAGGGCGTCCTTTCATCCTGTCATCGAGGATCTTCATGCACGCACCCGCCACCGGTCGCTACCGCCACTTCAAGGGGGGTTACTATCAAGTGCTCGCCCTGGCCCTGCACACCGAAACCCAGGAACAGCTGGTTGTCTACCAATCCGAGCAGGATGGCCAGGTCTATGCCCGCCCGGTCGCCATGTTCATGGAGTGGATTGAGCATCAGGGGCAGGTGGTGAGCCGCTTCACGCCTGTGGCATGAGGGGGTGATCAAGGTCCATAAGAAAAGGCGCACCAGGCGCCTTTTTCATATGGGTATCGGGCTTACAGGCCCAGATTGGCTCTGGCATAGGCCTCGAAATCGGTGCAGCCACCGATGTGCTGCTCGTCCAGGAAGATCTGCGGCACTGTGGTGACGGGCTTGCCCGCCTTGGCGGCCAGATCGTCCTTGGTGAGCCCGGCGACGTTGATATCCACATAGCGGAACTCGAAGTCATCGCGCTCCTCGGTCAGCTGCTCGGCAATCTGCTTGGCGCGAACGCAATAGGGGCAACCCGGGCGACCAAAAATTTCTACAAACATCTTTTCTCTCCGTTAGATAAGGCCGTTGAGACGAGGCTGGCGACAGCATAGCCTCGGCTTTGGGCCAGTCAAAGCTGAAAATACCGATACGCGCATTCGCCGTGCTCGATTGCACCCCGGCCAGGTGCCGACACAGAGGTCGGCATGCTGGATTGGCGGTGGCGAACTATTCCAGCCCTATAACTCGGCAATCTCGGCACTCTGGATTCGTGGCTGCCGAGCGATGCGCTTTGCTCTACTCAAGCCTGCCTTACTGCTCGGCACTCAGGATTCGTTGCTGCCGAGCGATGCGATCCGCTCCACTCCACTCAAGCCTGCCTTATTGCTCTGCAATCTGGAGGGGTTGCTGCTGATAGATGCTCTCCAGCACCCCCTTCTCGAACACTGTCCAGGGCCAGGCGGCCTTGCTGGCGCGGTAGCGCTCGTGGGTCGCCGGATCCTGGGAGAGGCCGCGCTGGAACATCACGAAGGCCTTGCGCTGGCCACCGGCGGTGTCGATAAAGCCGGCCAGGTTGGAGGTGCCGGTGATGGTGCCCGTCTTGGCGTGCACCTTGTTCTTCATCATGGGGGCGGTGACGCTGCGTCGCCAGGCCAGGGTGCCGTCCACCTGGGAGCTCGGCAGCAGCTTGATGAAATCGAGCTCGGCATCGTTCTTCTGGATGAAGTTCAGTACTGACAGCATCTGGCGTGCGCTGATGAGGTTGTGGGCGGAGAGGCCGGAGCCGTCGGCCAGGGTGGCGTTGCCCAGATCGATACCATGCTTGGTCAGGATGGCACGCACCGCCATGGTGCCGCTGCGATAGCTGCCCGGCTTGTTGTAGTAGTGACGGCCCACGGTTTTGAGGAAGGTGTCGGCGTAGAGGTTGTCGGATTTCTTCAGCATCTTGGAGAGCATCACCGGCAGGGAGACCGAGTAGTGGGTGGCCAGGGTATCGGCGCTCACCGGAGCCTGATGGGTGACCTGCAGCAGACCGTCGTGGCTGATCCCGGCGCGGTTCATGGCCCAGCGGATGTTGTCCCAGCCCCAGGCTTCCACGTCGTGGATGGCAAAGCGCAGGCCCTGCGGCTCCTTGTTCGGGGTGATGCAGCCCTTGAGTTCGTAGAAGTTGCCCTTGGCCATGTCCACTTCCAGGGCGCAGAACTGACGCGCCATGTCGCCATAGCTCATCACCTCCACGTTGTCGGCACCTATGCCGATGGGGACGCCGGTGGCGACGTTGCCCACCGCAGGCCTGCCAATCTGGGTGGCTGTGATGGTGCCGTAGGCACAGTTCTTGTCGATGATGACGGCGGAGACGGGGGCTGCGAAGCAGAGGGTCTGATCCCCCCAGGACCAGCCGTTGCCGCGCTCATAGCCGTTGTAGGCGCCGGTGTTGACGTAGACATTGCCCTGGATGCGGGTAACCCCGAGCTGCTTGAACAGGGCCACCAGATCCATCCGCGACAGTGTGGGGTCGCCGACGAAGTTGATCCAGATGTCGCCATTGATGGTGTTGCCTTGCCTGGCGCCAGCCTGGGCCTGGATCTCGGTGGCGAAACGGAAGTCGGCGCCGAGCTCGAGGCGGGCGGCCAGGGCGGTCAGCACCTTCATGGTGGAGGCGGGGGCTATCATGTCGTCGGCGTGACGGGCAAATTCCACCCCGCTGTTGCCCTGGACTATGACGGCGTACTGGCCCCCCTTGGGCGGGGTCAGCGGGGTGGCCTGGGCCACCAGGGAAAAGAGAGCACAAAAACCAATCAACAACCGCTGCATAAGATCCTCTAACTGAACGAAGGGCGCCGGCAGTGCGATGCGCCCCTGATAATCAAACCTGGTGACTGTCATTTGCCCGCCAGACGGCGTGGCTAGGCAAAGGCGTTGGCAGTGCGGTACCGCCCTTCATAATCAAAAATTTTCTCCTTCACCTGCCAGAAACGCCCCGACTTGCGTGCGATGACGAAATCCGGGTGACGGAACTGGCTTTGCGCAGCCAGCACGCTCGCCAGAGTGGTGAATTCGGGCTCCAGGCCCGGGGCGGGCCAATGATGACGCACAAAGCGTTGTTGAAACAAGCGCCGCGCACCGCTGGTGTGAAAGGCGAAGTACTCCGTCAGGGTGAGACCGTCCTCATCGTGGTAGGTCACCTCCAGCCGCTCCCCCTGTTTGCCGCGCCCTGCGGTGAGGGTGAGACCGGCGCAGCGAATGACCATGCAGTCCTTGAGATTGAGGGCTTCCTTGAGCTTGTCATCCGGATCCACCAGCAACTGATCGCAGCTCTGGCAGCGGCGGGCTGAGATGTCGTTTTCGGCGCCGCAGGCGGGACAGATCTTGGCGCGAAAGCGGTAGTCGCACTCCTCGCGGTGGCCCTCGTCATCTTCAAACAGCCCCTGGCAGCGGCGGCCGTAGTGCTCGACCACCTTGCCCTCCTCGTCTGTCTTGCCCCAGAAGGTGTTGGCAAAGCCGCAGGCGGGGCAGGAGACCTGTACCGGCTCTGTGCCGGCGTGGGGTCTGGGCTCCCCCACCTCGGGGGCAAACAGGTTGAAGTTGTTGCCCGCATAGTCGAGCACCAGGCAATCTGTCTTTCCCGGCGACAGGCGCAGGCCGCGTCCGACGATCTGCTGATAGAGCGACACCGACTCGGTGGGGCGCAGCATCACGATGAGATCCACATGGGGGGCATCGAAGCCGGTGGTGAGCACTGCCACGTTGACCAGAAACTTGATCTCCCGCTCCTTGAAGGCATGGATCAGGGCATCGCGCTCCGGCCCCGGGGTTTCGCCGGTGACGAGGGCAGCCGTCTGGGATTTGGCGAGCAGCAGCCCCTGAATTTCCCGGGCGTGCTCGACGGTGGCGGCGAAGATCATCACCCCTTGCCGCTCGGCGGCATACTCCAGCACCTGATTGAGGATATGGGGGGTGACCCGCTGCTGGCGCTTGAGCTCGCCGTTGAGATCCGCCTCGCTGAAGAGGCCGTTCTCCCTCGGCACCAGTTTGCTGAAGTCGTAGTGGACTATGGGGGCATCTATCATGCGCGGTGGCGTCAGGTAGCCGTTTTTGACCATGAAGCGCAGGGGCAGCTCGAACACGCAGTCGCCAAAGAGCCGCTCGCCGTGGCTCTTCACCATGCCGTGGTAGTGGCGCCGGTAGATCCAGCCCAGCCCCATCCGGTACGGGGTGGCGGTGAGCCCCAGGATCTTGAGGGCCGGATTGGCCCCCTTGAGATGGTCGATGACCTGATGGTACTGGCTGTCGTCATCGAGCGAGACTCTGTGGCACTCGTCAATGATGAGCAGGGAAAACGCCCCATCAAACGCAGTCAGGTTGCGGACCACCGACTGCACCGAGCCGAACACCACCTGGGCGCTAGCCTCCTTGCGGGCCAATCCGGCGGCGAAGATGTCGGCCTTGAGCCCCCAGGCCTCGTACTTGGCGTGGTTCTGCTCCACCAGCTCCTTGACGTGGGCCAGCACCAGCACCCGGCCACGGGCCTTGCGGGCCAGCTCGGCGATCACCAGACTCTTGCCCGCCCCCGTGGGCAGCACTACCACGGCGGGATCCGGG
Organism: Aeromonas rivipollensis; assembly: GCF_010974825.1. Lineage (GTDB taxonomy): Bacteria > Pseudomonadota > Gammaproteobacteria > Enterobacterales > Aeromonadaceae > Aeromonas > Aeromonas rivipollensis. Next base: position 138,789 of record NZ_JAAILA010000002.1, read on the forward strand.
TGCTTGCGAAAGTGGCTGATCACGGCGTTGACGGCGTCGGTTTGATAGGGTCTGAGAACGAACATGGGGGCGTGGCGTGTGAGCATGGTGCGGCGCAGGATGGCGCCATTATAGGGATCTTGGGGCCACAAAAACAGCGGGCCGGCATGATGCCGGCCCGCAGGTACCACCAAGGTGCTTAGTGGAAGGGGAACAGGTAGTTGAGCCAGCTGCCCATGCGCAGCAGGATCTTGCGCATGATGGCCACATGGTGCATGTGGTCGGTGTAGATGGCGGCCTGACCGCTGGAGCCGGCGATCACCTGATACTGGGCCCAGTCTGGATCCGTGATGCGGATGAGCACCGGCAGGCGACCCGGTTGCTGCGCCGAGCTCTGATCCACCAAGGGGGCGTTGGCTTGCACGTTGCCGGACGCTATGGCTGGGATGATGGCCTCGACCTTGCCCTTGAAGATGCGGCCTGGGGCACCATCGATGACCACTTCCGCTTCGTCACCCGCCTTGAGGCGTTGCATGCTGTTCTGCCAGAACCAGCCCACATAGAAGTTCTCGTCCTTGTGAACGAAGGTCATCACGGGGCGATACAGGTAGGGAGTGGCCACCATGCCTGGGCGCAGGGCCATTTGCAGCACATAGCCATCCGAGGGGGCATAGACCACAGTCTGATCCAGGTTGTACTGTGCTTCGCTCAGTTGGGCCTGCAGATCTTCGATGGTCGCTTTCTGCTGATCTATCTGCGCCGTGATGTCATCGACGTTGGCCTGCGTCACATCCAGATCGCGCTGTTTGCCGATACCACGGCGCATCAGCTCTTTCGCCCGATCCCGGTCAAGCACCGCAGAGCGGAGTCTGGCGCTGATGGATTTGAGGCTCTCCTTGCTGGCGGTGAGACGGGCGGCCACGCTGTTGACTTTCTGCTCGAAGCGCACCGGATCTATCTTGAACAGCACATCGCCTTGCTTCACTTCCTGGTTGGGCTTGACGGGGACCTCGGTCACTCGTCCCTTCACCAGGGGAACGACGGGGGTGGAGACGTAGTAATCCCGGGCCGTCTGGGCATAGGGGTGGTTGTAGTTCATCAGGGTGATGAGGGCCCCTATGATGAAGACGCCACCAAGCACGGCGGTCGGTACAGTCCACTTGTTGAGCGGGATCTTGAAGATCTTGAAAATCCCTACACAGATGGCCGTATAGGTGAGAATAAGTAGCAAATCCATGGAGGGTTACCTATTTTTCAGTCTGTTCGAGCGTGGTCATACGGGCCTGCAGGGCGGCAAGCTCTTGCTTGAGTGCGGTGATTTCGCCTTCGTCTTTTTCAAGACGCTGACTGAACCCCCAGCCGCGATCAGGGCGATAGAGCGTGGCCCAGATCCAGAGGAAAGGCCAGAGCACGTGCAGGGTGAACAGGCTGACCCAGCCGGCCACATGAATGGCATCCTGGTGCGGGTGATTGCGATGCTTGGCGATTTCATAGGGAATATCGTGTATGACGATGACTCCATAGAACATGATCAAGACAACGAACACCAATATTCCCAGGGCAATGTAGTCAAGTACCATCGGTTTCTCCCATCAAAGTCGCGAGGCCATACCCGGAGCCTGGCATTCACAATAATCGGCTCATGATGACAGCATATTAGCAGAGCGCAAGGGGGCGAGCAGGGAGTTGGGTCATCAGTACAGGCTCGGTTAACCGGTTGGCTATTTATCAGGCATCATTGATTTCTTTCCATAAAATCAAGCATGAAAGAGATTCGTATGTCTCGTAACAAAAAAAGGTGCGCGATGGAAAGGCGATACACAATGAACCTCTGGTTGGGGCTGCTGCTCATGCTAGCCCAGGTCACGGCAGCATGGGCCGCCGAACCCAGGCTGGAGCCGACCGTGCAGGAGAAGGCGCAGACCCTGGTGCTGCTCCATGAACCCATCGTCATGCTCCAGGCCAAGTTTGGCACTCTGGACGGGGCGGGCAGGGTCCGGCTGGTGCAGGAGCGGCTCAAGCAGATGCAGGCCTCCGATCTTGAACAGCCGGTGACCCTGGTGAGCGCCAGGCGCTTCGGGCAGGACAGCCGGGAGTTCCTGGTCAACGGCAAGCGGATCCTGGTGCTGGTGGAGGGGGATCTGGAAGCCCTCGACGAGCTGACGCTGGATCAGGCGAGCGAGCGTGTCCGCCAGCGGCTCGACAAGGTACGGCTCAAATACCTCGAGTTGCACTCCACCCCCTATCTGGTCAAGGCTGGCGGCTTGGCGCTCCTGGCCAGCCTGATCTTCTTCGGCCTCATCTGGTCTCTTCAATGGGGTCATAGACGAGTCAGGAAGTGGCTCGCCAATCGCCTCCTGCTGCAGAAGGGATTGATCCCCCATCAGTGGCGCCAGGTAGCGGGCAACGTGGAGATCCGCCTGCTCGGCCTGCTGACCCTGTTGCTTATCTTCATGCTCACCTATGGCTGGCTCACCTATGTGCTCGGTCTCTTCCCCCAGACCCGGGCCTGGAGCGAGCGGCTGGGAGACTCCCTGTTTGCCCTGTGCGGCGACATGCTGGAGGGCATGATTGCGGCCATGCCGGGCCTGGTGACAGTGATGCTGATCGTCATCATCACCCGCTTCTTCATCCGTATGCTGGCCATTCTCTTCGATCGCATCGAGCGGGGGCAGTTTCGCGTGCAGGGGCTGCATGCCGAGACCATAGGCGCGACCCGGCGGCTGCTCTCTGTGGTGATCTGGCTGTTTGCCCTGACCGTGGCCTACCCCTATCTGCCCGGTGCCGACTCCGACGCCTTCAAGGGGATCAGCGTCTTCTTCGGCCTCATGGTGACCCTGGGGTCGGCGGGCATCATGAACCATGCCATGAGCGGCCTGGTGCTCATCTACTCCCGCGCCCTGCGGCCCGGCGATCTGGTGCAGATTGGCGAGGTGGAGGGAATGGTGAGCGAGCTCAATGCCCTCTCCACCAAGCTGGTGACACGCCAGGATCACGAGGTGACCCTGCCCAATGCCGTGGTGGTGGGGGGCAAGGTGGTGAACCTGACGCGGCTGGCGGGGGAGAAGGGGGTAGCACTGCTGACCAAGGTGACGATCGGCTACGATGCGCCCTGGCGTCAGGTGCACGCCATGCTGGAGCTGGCGGCCCGGCGCTGCACCATGCTCAATCAGACCGAGCCGCCCCTGGTGCGTCAGCTCAATCTGCAGGACTGGTATGTGGAATACGAGTTGCAGGTACGGATGAAGGCGGACTTGCTCCCCGCCGTGGTCAAGACCGAGCTTCATGGCCACATCCAGGATGTGTTCAACGAGTTCGGGGTGCAGATCATGTCCCCCAACTTCATCGCCCAGCCGGAGCAGGCGGTGCTGGTGGCCAGGGAGCACTGGTACCAGGCACCCGCCGAGGCGCCCGGGGCGCCCAGCAAAGGGTAAGCCATTGGGAAATGAAGAGGCCCGGCAGCAATGCCGGGCCTCTTGTCTTGGGGAAAACGCAGTCTCTGGACTCAGCTCTCCTTGGCTTCTCTCAGCTGCGAGGGTCTGAACTTCACCAGGAAGGCCAGGGTGATGAGGGCGGTACTCACCAGACCTATGATGGTGGAGACGTTCATCGCCAGCCCGAAGCCGATGGGGGCGTTGGCCAGGTAGGTGATGACCACGGCTGTCATGAAGATGGCGGGTATGGTGCAGATCCAGTGCAGCTTGCCCTCCTTGATGAGGTAGGCGGCGGCGGCCCACAGCATGATGACGGCTGTGGTCTGGTTGGCCCAGCCGAAGTAGCGCCAGATCACCCCGAACTCGGCCTTGGAGATGATGAAACCGAGGATGAACATGGGGATGGCGATGAGCAGGCGCTTGACCAGCGGCTTCTGGGTCATCTTCAGGAAGTCCGCCACTATGAGGCGAGCGCTGCGAAACGCGGTGTCACCGGAGGTGATGGGCAGGATCACCACGCCCAGGATGGCCAGTATGCCGCCCACTGTGCCGAGCAGGCTGGTGGAGACCTCGTGTACCACGGCCGCCGGGCCGCCGTTGGCCATGGTGGCGTTGAGCGCTTCGGTGCTGTCGTAGAAGGAGAGACCCAGGGTGCACCAGATGAGGGCGATGATCCCTTCCCCTATCATGGCGCCGTAGAAGATGAAACGGCCGGACTTCTCGTTCTGCATGCAGCGCGCCATCAACGGTGACTGGGTGGCGTGGAAGCCCGATACCGCGCCACAGGCGATGGTGATGAACAAGAGCGGCCAGAGCGGCAGCTCGGTGGGGTGCAGGTTGGAGAAGTCCATCCCTGTGTTGTAGAAGCCCTTGCCGGAGACGATGAGGCCTATGATGAGGCCGACCGACATGAACACCAGCAGGGCGCCGAAGATGGGATAGAAGCGGCCGATGATCTTGTCGATGGGGACTATGGTGGCGAGGATGTAGTAGGCAAAGATCGCCACTATCCAGTAGACCAGATCGGTGGAGGTGAGGTTGGCGAGCAGGCCAGCGGGGCTCAGCACGAAGACCACGCCCACCAGCATCAAGAGCACCACGGCGAACAGGTTCATGAAGTGCTTGGCGGCGGTGCCGAGGTGCTCACCGACCACGGTCGGTACAGAGGCCCCCTTGGCGCGCACCGACAGCATGCCGGAGAAGTAGTCGTGAACCGCGCCGGCGAAGATGCAGCCGAACACTATCCAGAGCATGGCGACCGGGCCGTAGAGGGCACCGAGTATGGGGCCGAAGATGGGGCCGACGCCGGCGATGTTGAGCAGTTGAACCAGGTAGACCTTCTTGTCCGACATGGGGACATAGTCCACTCCGTCGGCCATGGTGATGGCGGGGGTGGCCAGCTCGGGTTTGGGGCCGAATATGCGTTCGACGAATTTGCCGTAGATGAAGTAGCCCGCTACCAGCAGGCCGACACAGAGGAAGAACCAGATCATTGTTACGCTCCAGCATTGTTATTTTATGGTGTGCGCGGTCAGTCTAGGTGGGGCCTTCTGTTAACGGCAGGTAAATGATGGTGAGCGGCGACATGGCGACCCGAGCGGTCGCCCGTTGTGATCCGGCGCACAGCGGGCGCCCTCATTCCAGCCCCAGCTCGTCTTTGAGCTCCTTGAGATAGCGTCTGCTGACCGGCACCCGGGCGCCGCTTGGGGTGACTATCTGGGCCAGCTGGTTTTCCAGCAACTGGATCTCGAAGATCGCGCCCGGGGCCACCAGGTACTGGCGGTGGCAGCGCAGCAGCGGTGTCTTCTCCTCCAGGGATTTCAGGGTGAGCTGGGTGTGAAACAGCTCCCCCTGGCAGGCGACGTGCACCCCGCCGAGATCCGAGAAGGCATACTCCACCTGCTCCACGGGTAGCAGACGCACCCGGTTGTGCAGATAGCCGGGGATGTGGCGAATGGCCGGTGAAAGCGCAGCCACCGGCTGGGGGCTGAGATCCTGTTTGAGGCGCGCCAGCGTCTTCGCCAGCCGGGCGGGCTCCACCGGTTTGAGCAGGTAGTCGAAGGCATTCTCCTCGAAGGCCTGGATGGCGTAGTCATCAAACGCCGTGACAAAGACGATGCGGGGCAGGGGATCCAGCATGGCCACCAGCTCCATGCCGCTGAGCTTGGGCATCTGGATGTCGAGAAACACCACCTCCGGCTTGAGCCGCGCAATGAGGGAGAGCGCCTCTATGGCATTGGCGGCCGAGCCGATGATCTCGATGTCGGGGTCGCTGCCGAGCAACTCGGCCAGTTCCTCGCGGGCATAGGGTTCGTCGTCGACTATCAGGGTGCGGATCATGTGATCTCCTTGGAAGGGGAATCCGGCTGTCTGGGCAGGGTGAAAGAGACCCGGGTCCACTGCTCCGGCTCACACTGCACCTGGATGCCAAAGCGCTCGCCGAAGGCACTCTTGAGCCGCCTGTCCACAATGCTCATGCCAAGGCCGTCCCCCTGGGGACCCGGCTGCCAGGCTCCGGCATTGTCCTCCACGCAGAGGGTGACACCCTCTGGCCCCTCCTCGGCGAAGAGCCGGATCCGCCCCTGCTCCAGCAGGGAGCAGATCCCGTGCTTGATGGCATTCTCGATGAGGGGCTGCAGGGTGAAGCTCGGCAGTTGCATGTCGGCCAGGTGCGGCGGTATCTCGTTGATGACGGTCAGACGCTCGCCAAAGCGGGCCTGCTCTATCTCCAGATAGGACTGGCAGTGCTCCTGCTCCTCCCGCAGCGTGGTCAAGCCGCTCTGGCGCTTGAGGTTCTTGCGAAAGAACAGGGAGAGGTGCAGCAGCAGCTGGCGTGCCCGCTCGGGGTCGCGCCGGGTAATGGCACTGATGGTATTGAGGGTGTTGAACAGGAAGTGGGGATTGATCTGCGCCTGCACCAGCTTGAGCTCGGACTGCACCAGCAATCGCTGCTGCTGCTCCAGCCGCCCGCTCAGCAACTGCTGTGACAACAGGTTGGCTATCCCTTCCCCCAGGGTGTGGTTGATCTTGAGGAAGAGCCGCTTCTTGGGTTCATAGAGCTTGATGGTGCCTATCACCCCCTGATCCCCTTGCAGCGGGATCACCAGCACCGAGCCGAGCTGGCACTGGGGGGAGATGCTGCAGCGATAGGGACGGCTGTTGCCATCGGCAAACAGCACCTTGTTCTGGGCTATGGCCTGCAGGGTGATGGCGGAGGTGATGGGGGTGCCCGGTTTGTGGTGATCCTCCCCGGTGCCGATGAAGGCGAGGATCTTGTCGGTGTCAGTGATGGCGACGGCGCCGACCCCTGTCTCCTCCTGCACTATATGGGCTATCTTGCGGCTTGCCTCCGGTGTGAAGCCCTGGGTCATGATGCCGACGGTGCGGTTGGCTATGGTGAGCGCCTTGGCGGAGAAGACCCGGGAGAACTTCTCGTACATGCGTTGCTGGTCGCGGATCATGCTGATGAAGAGCGCCGCCCCGCAGGAGTTGGCGAGGATCATGGGGGTGGCTATGGTGCGCACCAGCTGCAGGGCCTGCTCGGACGGGGTGGCGACCAGCAGTATGATCACCATCTGCAGGATCTCGGCGTAGAGGGTGGTGAAGAAGGCAATCCGGGGATTGAACAGGGCATCCACCCGGTTCGTTCGCATCAGCCGCCAGTGCACCAGGCCCCCCAGCAACCCCTCGCAGGTGGTGGAGATGGCGCAGGCGAGATCGGTAAATCCGCCCAGGGTATAGCGGTGCAAGCCCCCGGTCAGTCCCACCATAAAGCCCACCAGGGGGCCTCCCAGCAGCCCCCCCAGCACGGCGCCGACGGCGCGGGTATTGGCGATGGCGTCGTCTATGTCCAGTCCCACATAGGTGCCCAGTATGCAGAAGCAGGAGAAGATGACGTATATCAGTATCTTGTGCGGCAGTCTGACCGAGTAGTTGGCCAGGGGGCGCAGCAGTGGGCTCTTGGAGAAGAGGTAGGCAATGACCAGGCTGACACTCATCTGCTGGAGCAGGGAGAGGACTAATTGCATAAAAAACCTTCCTCAAGATGTATCCCGGGCCCGAACACCACCAGGGCGAACTGTGAGCAAGATCTCGTCTTGATGCAGGACGCGGCCCCATGGCGGGGGCAGTTTGCCAGAATGAAAAAATAAAACCATATAAAATCAGCACGTTAAATTGATATTTGTGTAACCGGGCGGCGCTTGATATTGCTGGATGGAGCATGAATGTGCCCACTGGGTGCGCCACACGGAGGTGGCATGCTCCGCCCGGCCTTCGGCTGGGCGTTTTTTATCCAGCTCCAATGGCGGACGATTTTGAGGGGGCTCGAGCAATTATTCAGGTTTGTCCAATGAGTTATCCCCAGCTTCTGGGGATAACTCAGAAGGCGAAATAGTAGCAGACGCGTCGGCCCAGGTTGAAAAATGGCCGTTGTCCCTCATCCAGCTCCTCCTGCCTGAGGGTGGCTATGATGCTTCGCCCATCTTCCCGCAGATCCATCATGGCCACGGCTTCCGGGCGCTGCCCCTTGATATAGGGTTGCACCTTGGGTTTGAGGGGCATGCTGGGCTCGGTCGAGAGCACCAGCGCCACCGAGTCATCGTCGAGGCGCACCAGGGATCCGGGCGGATAGACCCCCAGCACCTTTATCAACAATCTGACCAGATCTTGATCGAATTTCTTCTGGGACAACTTGTAGAGCTGGCCGATGGCCTGGCTCGGCCCCGCCGGGTGGAGGCCGCTGCGCGGGTGCAGCAGCTCGTCGTAATGGTCCACCAGGCCGATGAGGCGGGCGAGGGGAGGTATCCTGTCCCCCTGGATGCCAAGGGGAAAACCGCTGCCGTCCAGCCGCTCGTGATGGAGGTGGGCAACCTCGCGGATCCTGGGCTCGAAGGCCTGCAGCTGGTTGAGCATCTCCAGTCCGTACTGGGGATGCATGTTGAGAAAGTTGAGCTCCGCCTTGTTGAGTTCTCCCCGCTTCTGGGTGATCTGGCTCGGGATCCTGAGCTCGCCGATATCGTGCAGCAGGCCAGCCAGCCCCGCCTCCTCGATCTCGATGGGGCTCATGCCCAGCTCCCTTGCCATCAGCATGGCGATGAAGGCCACGCTCAGGCTGTGTTGCAGCAGGATGTCAGTGTGCTGGCTGCGGATGAGGTGCAGGCCCAGGGGGCCCTGATGGTCGGCGAGGCGGGTGGCGACGGTGCGCACCATCTGGGCGGTGTTGGCCAGCCCCTCGTCGGGCTTGAGATTGAGGGCGCCGAGGGCGTCGCGAAGATCAGACAGAGATTGGCCGAATGCCTTGTCGGCGGTGCGAAGGGAGCGGCGAAAGGCCTTTTCGTCGAACGCGGGTTCAGTCGGGAGAGCGGAGGCATCTTGCGTCGCCCCGAGATCGGCTGAAGGTGCCGGCTCGGCCCGCAGCAGGGGCTCGACGGGGAGATCGCTCTTGTCGGGATCCACCATCAGCAGGGTGAGTTCGAGGTGACGGATGATCTCGAGTTGCTGCTGGTCGCGGATCTTGAAGGCGTTGAACATGAAAGGGTGGCTGGTCCATCCCGTGGGGAGATGAATGTAGTGGCCGACTCTCAATTGTTCGATGGAGGCCTGGATCAGCGCCATAGACTCGCTCTTCTGTCGAATTTGCCTATCAACAAGCTAGCAAAATTAAACAGATAGACAAACAAAAAAGCCCGCGCATGTGCGCGGGCTCTTGTCATCCTGGCCGGTTATCAGGCTTTGGATTTTTTCTTGCTGTCTACCTTGGCCTCGACTTTGGCCTCAACCTTGGTCGCTACCTGAGCTTCCTCGGTGAAGGGACGGCCATAGTAGGTGTCCATCAGTATGGCTTTGAGCTCGGTGATCAGCGGGTAGCGCGGGTTGGCGCCGGTGCACTGGTCATCGAAGGCTTCCAGGGCCAGCTGGTCAACCTTGGCCAGGAAGTCGGTCTCGTTCACGCCGGCTTCACGGATGGAGGCCGGGATGCCCAGAGTCGCTTTCAGCTCGTCCAGCCAGGTCAGCAGCTTCTCGATCTTGGCCGCGGTGCGGTCACCGGCGGCAGTCAGACCCAGGTGGTCGGCCACTTCGGCGTAGCGACGACGAGCCTGCGGACGGTCGTACTGGGAGAACGCGGTCTGCTTGGTCGGGTTGTCGTTCGCGTTGTAGCGGATGACGTTGCTGATCAGCAGGGCGTTGGCCAGGCCGTGCGGGATGTGGAACTCGGCACCCAGCTTGTGGGCCATGGAGTGGCACACACCCAGGAAGGCGTTGGCGAACGCGATACCGGCGATAGTGGCGGCGTTGTGCACCTTCTCACGGGCAACCGGGTCGTTGGCACCGTTCTGGTAACTGGACGGCAGATACTCTTTGAGCAGTTTCAGGGCTTGCAGCGCCTGACCGTCGGAGTATTCGTTGGCCAGCACGGAGACATAGGCTTCCATGGCGTGGGTTACGGCATCGATACCACCGAAGGCACACAGGGACTTGGGCATACCCATGACCAGGTTGGCATCGACGATGGCCATGTTCGGGGTCAGCTCGTAGTCGGCCAGCGGGTACTTCATTCCGGTGGCGTCGTCGGTCACGACCGCGAACGGAGTCACTTCAGAACCTGTACCGGAAGTGGTGGTGATGCAGACCAGTTCTGCCTTCACGCCCATTTTCGGGAACTTGTAGATACGCTTGCGGATGTCCATGAAGCGCATGGCCAAGTCTTCGAACGCAGTGTCCGGGTGCTCGTACATGACCCACATGATCTTGGCGGCATCCATGGGTGAACCACCGCCCAGGGCGACGATCACGTCCGGCTTGAAGGAGTTCGCCATCTCGGCGCCCTTGCGAACCACGGACAGGGTGGGGTCGGCTTCCACTTCGTAGAAGATTTCCACTTCCATGTTCAGCTTCTTGAGCAGACGAACCACTTCATCGGCATAGCCGTTGTTGAACAGGAAACGGTCGGTGACCACCATGGCGCGCTTCTTGCCTTCCAGGTCGCCCAGGGCGATCGGCAGGGAACCACGACGGAAGTAGATGGATTTCGGAAGTTTGTGCCACAGCATATTTTCTGCCCGTTTTGCGACTGTCTTCTTGTTGATCAGGTGCTTGGGACCGACGTTCTCGGAGATGGAGTTACCACTCCAGGAGCCGCAACCCAGGGTCAGGGACGGGGCGAGAGCGAAGTTGTACAGGTCACCGATACCGCCCTGGGTGGAGGGGGTGTTGATCAGGATACGAGCAGTCTTCATCTTGTCGCCGAAGTACTTGATGCGGTCGGCGTTGCGATCCTGGTCGGTGTAGAGGCCGGAGGTGTGGCCGATACCACCGATGTTGACCATGTCGCAGGCCATTTCGACGGCTTCTTCGAAGTTCTTGGCGCGGAACATACCCAGAGTCGGGGAGAGCTTCTCGTGAGCGAACTCGTCCTCTGCACAAAGCTCCAGACCTTCACCGATCAGGATCTTGGTGGTGGCAGGCACTGTCACACCGGCCATGGCGGCGATCTTGGTGGCGGGCTGGCCCACGATGTCGGCGTTCAGGGCGCCGTTGATCAGCAGCACTTTACGCACCTTGTCGGCTTCGTCCTTGGAGAGGATGTAGCCGGCGTGAGTAGCGAAACGCTCTTTCACCTGGTTGTAGATGGAGTCAACCACGATGACGGCTTGCTCGGACGCACAGACCACGCCGTTGTCGAAGGTCTTGGACATCAGGATGGAGGCGACGGCGCGCTTCACATCGGCAGTCTCGTCGATGACGATGGGCACGTTGCCGGCACCCACGCCGATGGCGGGCTTGCCTGAGGAGTAGGCGGCTTTCACCATGCCCGGGCCACCGGTGGCCAGGATCAGGTTGATGTCATCGTGCTTCATCAGCGCGTTGGAGAGTTCGACTGACGGTTGGTCAATCCAGCCGATGATGTTCTTCGGGGCACCGGCGGCGATGGCTGCATCCAGTACCAGCTTGGCAGCGGTATTGGTGGAGTTCTTGGCGCGGGGGTGCGGGGAGAAGATGATGGCGTTGCGGGTCTTCAGGGAGATGAGGGCCTTGAAGATAGCAGTGGAAGTCGGGTTGGTGGTCGGCACTATACCGCAGATGATGCCTACCGGCTCGGCGATGGTGATGGTGCCCATCTCGTCGTCCTGGCTCAGGATGCCGCAGGTCTTCTCGTCTTTGTAAGCGTTATAGATGTATTCGGAGGCGAAGTGGTTTTTGATGACCTTGTCTTCGATGATGCCCATGCCGGACTCAGCCACTGCCATCTGGGCCAGGGGGATACGGGCGTTGCTGGCGGCCAGTGCGGCGGCGCGGAAGATCTTGTCTACCTGCTCTTGCGAGAAGCTGGCGAATTCACGCTGGGCTTCTTTGACGCGGGCAACCAGTGCATCCAGTTCAGCCAAATTGGTTACTGCCATGTTTATCTCCTGATGATTTGAAAACTGTTTAGTAAGACCTTGGCAATGCCCGGCAATTATAGCCGCCCTGTCAAGGAGAGAATCACCATAACGGGGTATTTACATGCCTTACTAAATTGTTTTCTGGCTCGATTATAGAGCCGGGATGTGTCAGAAAAGATTGATCTGGATCATATGTAACAAAAGAACAAAAGAAATTTTGTTTCACCATCCCGACCGGCCAGATGTTACGCATTTGTAGAGTAGAGCGCCGGGGGGATGAACACGAGGTGAACAGCCATTTTTGCGCCTGGTGTCAAACCCTTGCCTCTTATCCTCCCGCAGTTTCGCCGCTGGCAATGAGGGCGCTGAGGTCCTGCCTGGTGACGGGCCTTGACAGCCTCTCGCCCCGAAGAGAGGCAGGCGTTTCATTTCTGTTGGAAAAAATGGTGGTTGTTTTCATCCAGCGCCGTGAATCGCGCCGGACTTTGGATGGCTGTGCGGCAAACCCCATAACGATGCCTTTGTGGGTGCACTGCTCGCGCCATGGTTGTCCCGGGCACATCAGGATGAAGATAGGGGGCCAGCCTGGGGCGAGCCGTGGGGGTGAATAGGGGTTATCCCCTGGGGGCCTCCAGATCAATCCATGAAAATGACGCTTTATTGAAGGGAAATAGGGTGATGGCTGGGCGTTTCGACATAAAACGCCACCATACTTTGCTGGTGTGTTAAATGGACTCCATAACGGTTAACAACTCGATATGTTGATTTTTGTCGATTCATTAGCGGAACTAACTGAAAAGCCCCGGAAAGGGTGAGATTATTTGATTGGAGAAGGGAAATATCATGGTGTAAATTTACGCGCAGTTTGACGGGGATGTCCCTCGGTGGCCCGAATTGGTTCTGGATGGCGCTTATGGCAGCAATTGACTTCTCTTTATACCTGAAATTTTTCGTCGGCCTGTTTGCGATCATCAACCCGCTGGGTCTGTTGCCGGTCTTTGTGAGCCTGACGGGCCACATGCAACCGGATGAGCGCAGGAAGACCAACACCACGGCCCACATTGCCGTGATGATCATCCTCATGGTCTCCATGACCATGGGGCAGCTGATCCTCGACGGTTTCGGCATCTCGCTGGCGTCGTTCCGCATTGCCGGCGGCTCGCTCATCACCCTGATCGCTTGGTCCATGTTGCAGGGCAAGCTGGGGGAGGTGAAGCACAACAAGCAGGAGAAGGGTGAACTGGCCGCTCGCGAATCCATCGCCGTGGTACCGCTGGCACTGCCCCTGATGGCAGGCCCCGGGGCCATCTCATCCTCCATCGTCTATGCCAGCCAGAAGACCCTGACCGAGCTGATGGGCATGTTCGTGGTGGTGATGGCCTTTGCCTACTGCTCCTGGCTCATCTTCCGTGCCGCCCCTCTGCTGTTCAAGCTGATGGGCAATACCGGCATCAACGTGGTGACCCGTATCATGGGTCTCATCATGATGTCCCTCGGTATCGAGATCATGGTGGCAGGGATCAAGGGAGTCTTTCCCGGATTGATGTGATTCAGGTCTGTTTTGTCGGAGCCGGTCCTCGTGACCGGCTTTTTATTGTTTCTTTTTTGTTAGTCATTTCCTAGAATCGAGCGGCTTTGTATGAAAAACACCCATTACGCGATATTTAAATGCTGAATAAATGGTTTAAAGCTGTTTTTTTGACCGCCAAAGCCGTCCCTACCTGATGATATCTATTGCATTATCAGAATTGTCAGGGAATTATGCGGGCAGCGGGATTTTTATCTCGTGAATGGACAAATGCATGGAACGTTCTTGTTGGAGTATGGAAATGACTCATAGAAAAACAATTATTAATACCCTTTTATTGACCGCACTCTTTGGTGGCGCCACCCTGGCCCACGCCGCCGACGTCCCCGCCGGCACCAAGCTCGCCCCCGAGCAGACCCTGGTGAAAGGCAATGGCTCCGAGCCAGCCACCCTGGATCCGCACAAGACCGAAGGAACGGTTGAATCCAATATTCTGCGCGACCTGTTCGAGGGTCTCGTCAGCTCCGGCCCCAAGGGTGAGACCCTGCCCGGCGTCGCCGAGTCCTGGGAAACCAAGGACAACAAACACTTCGTGTTCCACCTGCGCAAGGATGCCAAGTGGTCCAATGGCGAGCCGGTGACCGCCCATGATTTCGTCTTCGCCTTCCAGCGTGCAGTAGATCCCAAGACTGGCTCTCCCTATGCCTGGTACATGGAACTGCCGACCATAGTCAACGCCAGTGCCATCATCGCGGGCAAGAAGCCTGCCGACACCCTGGGCGTGAAGGCCAGCGACGACTACACCTTCGAAGTCCAGCTGGAAAAAGCCATCCCCTATTTCGTCAGCATGCTCTCCCACACCACCACCTACCCGGTCCCCAAGGCGGTGATCGAGAAGTTTGGTGACAAGTGGACCCAGCCGGCCAACATGGTCTCTAACGGCGCTTACAAACTGAAGGGCTGGGTCGTCAACGAGCGCGTCGATGTCGAGCGCAACCCCAATTACTGGAACAACGCCAAGACAGTAGTCGAGAAGGTTACCTACCTGCCCATCCAGTCCACCAACGCCGAGCTGAACCGCTACCTGGCCGGGGAACTGGATATCACCTACAACATGCCCATCGAGCGCTTCAAGCAGATGAAGAAGGAGCACCCGAGCGAGGTGCAGGTCAGCGGCTATGTGGGCACCTACTACTACACCTTCAACACCAAGCGCAAACCCTATGATGATGTGCGGGTGCGTACCGCGCTCACCTATGCCATCGATCGCAACGTGATCGCCGACAAGGTGATGGGCAAGGGCGAGACCCCGGGCTATGCCCTGGTGCCCGACTTCGTGGACGGCTTCAAGCCGGTGGCCCCCGCCTGGTCCAAGCTGACCCAGGCCGAGCGCGACGCCAAGGCGAAAGAGCTGCTGACCGAGGCCGGTTACGGCCCAGGCAATCCGCTCAAGTTCGAGCTGCTCTACAACACAGACGACAACCACAAGAAGGTGGCCGTGGCCGTCGCCTCCATGTGGAAGAAGCTGGGCGTGCAGGTGAGCCTGGTGAACCAGGAGTGGAAAACCTACCTGGAAACCCTCAAACAGGGTCAGTTTGATGTGGCTCGTCGTGGCTGGATTGCGGACTACAACGAAGCCTCTTCCATGCTGGATCTGATGCAGACCACTCACGGCAACAACGACGGCAAGTACTCCAATGCCGCCTTTGACAAGCTGATGAGCGAGTCGCGCAACCAGGTGGATGCGGATGCGCGCAACAAGCTCTATGTCCAGGCCGAAGAGATCCTGGCCAAGGACATGCCGATCGCCCCCATCTATCAGTACGTGACCTCGCGCATGGTCAAGCCCTATGTGGGCGGTTACCCGGCGAACCCGCTGGATAACCTCTACAGCAAAGACATGTACATCATTGCTCACTGAGTAAAGCAACAAGTCGCATAACAAGCAGGCCCGCCAGACGGCGGGCCTTAGTATTAAAACCGCGACCCTTTGGAAGCAGTACAGGACAGGAAATGTCTATGTTGAAATTCATCCTTAAACGTCTACTGGAAGCGATCCCGACTCTGCTGGTCTTGATCACCGTCTCCTTCTTCATGATGCGTTTCGCACCGGGTAACCCCTTTACCAGCGAACGCGCCCTGCCGCCGGAAGTGCTTGCCAATATCGAGGCCAAGTACGGCCTGGACAAGCCCATAGGCGTGCAATACCTCACCTATCTGGGCAACCTGGTCCAGGGAGATCTGGGGCCCTCTTTCAAGTACAAGGACTTCACCGTCAATGATCTGGTGAGCCAGGCGCTGCCTGTTTCCGCCAAGATAGGGAGCGCGGCTTTCGTCCTTGCCGTCTTGCTGGGAGTCACCTTCGGCACCATAGCCGCCTTGAAACAGAACACCTTCATCGACTATCTGCTGATGTCGTCGGCCATGGCCGGGGTGGTGATACCCGGCTTCGTGCTGGCGCCCCTGCTGGTGCTCTTCTTCAGTATCTATCTGGGCTGGTTCCCGGCGGGAGGCTGGCAGGGGGGCGGGGTGCAGTTCATGGTGCTGCCGGTGTTCGGCATGATGATGTACTACATCTCCGCCATCTCCCGCATCATGCGTGGCAGCATGATTGAGACCATGAACTCCAACTTCATCCGTACCGCCCGTGCCAAGGGGCTGCCGCTGCGCCATATCATCCTCAGGCACGCGCTGCGTCCGGCCATGCTGCCTGTGGTCTCCTATCTGGGCCCGGCGTTTGTGGGCATCATCACCGGCTCAGTGGTGATCGAGACCATCTTCGGTCTGCCGGGGATTGGCCAGCTGTTCGTCAACGGTGCCCTCAACCGTGATTACTCCATGGTGCTCGGCCTGACCATTCTGGTCGGTGCCCTCACCATCACCTTTAACGCCGTGGTCGATATTCTCTATGCCGTCATCGATCCCAAGATCCGTTACTAAGCCGGGAGTACATCATGGTAGTCACAACTGAAAAGCGCGAAGCCGTCGAGGCGTTCGCCCAGCAAGTGGAAGTGGTGGAAGGACGCTCCCTGTGGAAGGATGCCCGTCGCCGTTTCCTGCGCAACAAGGCGGCCCTGACCAGCCTCATCATCCTGACCATCATCGGTCTGGCGGTGATCGTCGGGCCGCACCTGTCCCAATACACCTTCGACGATCCTGACTGGGGCGCCATGCAGGCCGCCCCTGACATGGAGACGGGTCACTGGTTCGGTACCGACAGCCTGGGGCGCGATCTCTTCGTGCGGACCCTGCTCGGCGGCCGCATCTCGCTCATGGTCGGCATCATGGGGGCCGTGGTGGCCGTCATCATAGGCACCCTGTATGGCGCCGCCTCCGGCTTCATCGGCGGTCGCGTCGACAGCCTGATGATGCGGGTACTGGAGATCCTCAACGCCTTCCCCTTCATGTTCTTCGTCATCATGCTGGTGACCTTCTTCGGTCGCAACCTGGCCCTCATCTTCCTCGCCATAGGCGCGGTGAGCTGGCTCGACATGGCGCGGATAGTGCGAGGCCAGACCCTGAGCCTCAAGAGCAAGGAGTTCATCGAGGCGGCCCACGTCTGTGGCGTCTCCAAGTGGAAGATCATCACCCGTCACATAGTCCCCAACGTGCTGGGCATAGTGGCGGTCTACGCCACCCTGCTGGTGCCGGGCATGATCATGTTCGAATCCTTCCTGAGCTTCCTGGGGCTGGGTGTGCAAGAGCCCATGACCAGCTGGGGTGCCCTGCTGGATGAAGGCTCCAAGTCGATGGAAGTGGCCATCTGGCAACTCCTGTTCCCCGCCGGTTTCATGGTGGTGACCCTGTTTTGCTTCAACTTCCTCGGGGATGGTCTGCGTGATGCCCTCGATCCAAAGGATCGGTAAGACGCCAACGGCGCCATAAGACCCATCCGCTGAACGCGCTGCGTCAGTCGGATGGGCAGGAAAGCATCACGAGAGATCGATAAGGAGTTTTGATATGAAGTTACTGGATGTGAAAGATCTGCGGGTCGAGTTCAAGACCCCGGATGGCAATGTGGTGGCGGTCAACGACCTCAACTTCTCCCTCTCTGCCGGCGAGACCCTGGGGATAGTCGGTGAGTCAGGCTCAGGCAAGTCCCAGACTGCCTTTGCCATCATGGGGCTGCTCGCCAAGAACGGCATCATTACCGGCTCGGCCAAGTTTCAGGGGGACGAGATCCTGAATCTGCCGGAGCACAAGCTCAACAAGATCCGCTCCGAGAAGATCGCCATGATCTTCCAGGACCCCATGACCTCCCTGAACCCCTACATGAAGGTGAAGGATCAGCTGATGGAAGTGCTGATGCTGCACAAGGGAGTGAGCAAGGCGGCGGCGTTCGAGGAGTCGGTGCGCATGCTGGACGCGGTGAAGATCCCCGAGTCGCGCAAGCGGATGAACATGTACCCCCACGAGTTCTCCGGTGGCATGCGCCAGCGGGTGATGATCGCCATGGCGCTCCTGTGCCGGCCGCAACTGCTTATCGCCGACGAGCCGACCACGGCGCTGGACGTGACTGTGCAGGCCCAGATCATGACCCTGATGAACGAGCTCAAGCGGGAGTTCAACACCGCCATCGTCATGATCACACACGATCTTGGCGTGGTGGCGGGCATCTGTGACAAGGTGCTGGTGATGTATGCCGGTCGCACCATGGAGTACGGCCGGGTCAACGACATCTTCTATCGCCCGAGCCACCCCTATACCGAAGGCTTGCTGCGCGCCATTCCCCGTCTCGATACCGAAGGGGAAGTGCTGCCCACCATACCGGGCAATCCGCCCAACCTGCTGCGTCTGCCCACCGGCTGCCCCTTCCAGGAGCGTTGCCACCGGGCGCACGAGATTTGCGGCCAGCAATCACCAGTCCTGACCCCCTTCGGCGACGGACGGACAAGGGCCTGCCATTGGGTTTCGGATGCCATGATCAACAAGGAGGCGAACTAATGGGTGGTGCAATTTGCGGTCAGCAGCCCTCCATGTTGCTGACGCCCTTCGGCGACAGCCGGACGCGGGTCTGCCATTGGCACTGGGTTTCGGATGCCATGATCAAGGGGGTGAACTGATGGGTACTGACAAGAAACTGCTGCTGGAAGTGTCCGACCTCAAGGTTCACTTCAGCATCAAGAGTGACAAGGCCTGGCCCTGGGCCAAGCCCTCCGCCCTGAAGGCGGTGGATGGCGTCACCCTGCGCCTCTACGAGGGGGAGACCCTGGGCGTAGTCGGGGAGTCCGGTTGTGGCAAGTCCACCTTCGCCCGGGCCCTGATAGGTCTGGTGCCGGCCACCGACGGCAAGGTAGTGTGGCTGGGCCAGGATCTGACCAAGCTCGAGCTGGGGGCGCTTCGGGAGAAGCGCAAGGAGATCCAGATGATCTTCCAGGACCCGCTGGCCTCCTTGAACCCGCGCATGACCATAGGCGACATCATCGCCGAGCCCCTGGTCACCTTCTATCCCAATCTCTCCAGGGATCAGGTGAAGGAGAAGGTGCGGGCCATGATGACCAAGGTGGGGCTTTTGCCCAACCTGGTAAACCGCTACCCCCACGAGTTCTCCGGCGGCCAGTGCCAGCGCATCGGCATCGCCCGGGCGCTGATCCTGGAGCCCAAGATGATCATCTGTGACGAGCCTGTCTCGGCGCTGGATGTCTCCATCCAGGCCCAGGTGGTCAACCTGCTCAAGTCCCTGCAAAAGGAGATGGGGCTCTCCCTCATCTTCATCGCCCACGACTTGTCCGTGGTCAAGCACATCTCGGACCGGGTGCTGGTGATGTATCTGGGCAACGCGGTTGAGCTCGGGACCCGTCAGGAGATCTTCGCCAATCCCCTGCATCCCTACACCAAGGCGCTGATGTCGGCCGTGCCCATTCCGGATCCGGATCTGGAGCGCAGCAAGGTCATCCAGATCCTGGAGGGGGACCTGCCGTCGCCGATGAATCCGCCGTCCGGCTGCGTGTTCCGTACCCGCTGCCCGGCGGCGGGCCCTGAGTGCGCCAAGACCCGCCCCATGCTGGAGGGGAACTTCGATCACGCCGTCTCCTGTCTCAAGGTGGATCCGCTCTGAGGGCGAGGGCGTGAACGAGCATGCGGGGCACCCAGGTGGTGCCCCGTTTTATTTCCATCCGCGGTGAAGATGCCCCTTGGCGCCACCTTTGGAGGCTGTTACTATCCGCCGCACAAGGGGAGTAACTTCTCGCCGGTTTGTCGTCATTACGGTGCACCCATATCCTGCAGTGCACCCGGCAGCCGGGCAGTCGATGAAAATTGGCTGTAAGTGAGACCTTGCCGAGAGGCAAGGTGTATCTGCTCCAAACGCAAACCCACGCCTCTCGGTCGTGGGTTTTGTCGTTTTGGGAGAAGTGAAAAATGGGTGAATGGTGGATGTGGACCGGTTTCTTCAGCATAGTGCTGGTCCTGTTGTGGATTGACATCCGCTTTGTCGGCGGCGGCAAGGCGCACAAGGTGTCCCTCAAAGAGGCGGGGATCTGGTCCCTGGTCTGGGTCAGCGTGGCCCTGCTGTTCAACCTGGCCATCTGGCTCTGGCTGGATCACAGTGCCGGGCGCGAGATCGCCAACGAGAAGGGGCTGGAGTTCCTCACCGGCTACCTCATCGAGAAGGCGCTGGCGGTGGACAACGTCTTCGTCTGGCTGATGCTGTTTGGCTACTTCGCCATTCCGGCCGAGCTGCAGCGCCGGGTGCTGCTGTACGGGGTACTGGGTGCCATCGTCATGCGCGCCGGCATGGTGTTCGCGGGCAGCTGGCTCATCGAGCAGTTCCACTGGATCCTCTACCTGTTTGGCGCCTTCCTGCTGCTGACCGGGGTCAAGATGCTGTGGGCCGCCGACAAGGAGCCGGATCTCGCCAACAACCCGCTGCTGGGCTGGATGCGTCGCCGCTTCAAGGTGACCGAGACCCTGGAGGGGGAGAACTTCTTCGTCTGGCGTGACGGTGTGCGCTATGCCACCCCGCTGCTGCTCATTCTGGTGCTGGTGGAGGTGAGCGATCTCATCTTCGCGGTGGACAGCATACCGGCCATCTTCGCGGTGACCACGGATCCCTTCATAGTGCTGACCTCCAATATCTTCGCCATCATGGGCCTGCGCGCCATGTACTTCCTGCTGGCCGGCGTCGCCGAACGCTTCGCCCTGCTGAAATACGGTCTGGCGCTGATCCTGATGTTCATCGGGGTCAAGATGCTGCTGCTCGACATCTTCAAGATACCGACCGGCATTGCGCTTGGTGTAGTTGCGCTGATCCTGCTGGCCTCCATGGGGCTTAGCCTCTGGGTGACCCGCAAGAAAGTGACCGACCAGAAGACGGTGTAAGCACCCGCAAAAAGGGCTCCCTAGGGAGCCCTTCTTCATTTCAGATCTGTGCTTAGCGCTTGATCTTCTTGGGGTTGGTGTAGCCCCAGATGGTGTACATGTCCGCCAGCAGGGCGCCGTTGTACTCCTCCAGATCCGCCTGCTTCACCTCGGCCTCACCCTGACGGCCGAACAGCACCACTTCATCACCGGGTTTCACCCCTTTGAGATCGGTCACGTCCACCATGATGGTGTTCATGGAGGTCTTGCCCACCACGGGCACCTTCTGGCCCTGGATCAGCACATAGGCCTTGTTGCTCAGCGCACGGCGGTATCCGTCGGAGTAACCGAGCGGCAGGTTGGCGAGCAGGGAGTCACGCTTGAGGGTGAAGGTGCGGTCATAGCCGACGGTGTTGCCCGCCGGGTAGTGGTTCACCGAGGCGACCTGGGTCTTGAACGCCATCACCTTCTTGTATTCGGTGTAGGAGGGGATGGTGTCACCGTAGATGATGCCGCCCGGGCGCACCATGTCAAAGTAGGCGTCCGGCACTTCCAGGGTGGCGAAGGAGTTGGCGGCGTGTATGGTGAGCTTGCTGCGATCCAGCTTGCCCGCGTCGATCAGCCACTGGTAGTCCAGCTTGAACTGGGCCAGCCCCAGCTTGACGTCCTCTTTTTCTTCCACCGGGAAGTGGGTCATGATGCCGACCGGGGTGATCCCCTTGAGCTTGACCATGGCCAGGGCATCTTCCTTGGCGTCCGCCTGGCGAAGATCGATGCCGTTGCGGCTCATGCCGGCGGAGTTCAGACCTATGTGCACCGGAATGGTGGTATGGTGGCGCTGGGCGATGTCGGCGATCCCCTTGGCGCTCTCCAGGCTGCCCACCAGCTCTTCCAGCTTGTAGGGCAGGGCCTGCTCCACTTCGGCCGGGGTGGCGGCACGGACCCGCATCAGGCGGCCCTCGAAGCCCTTCTCGCGGGCCACGCGGGCCTCTTCATTGCTGGCGATGCCGATGCAGGGAATGCCCGCCTTGACCACGGAGGGGACCAGCAGATCGATGCCGTGACCGTAGGCGTCGGCCTTCATGATGGCGCAGATCTGCGGGCCCTTGTCGCCGAGACGATCCTTGAGGGTCTGGATGTTGTGCTCGAAGGCGGTCAAATCCACCTCCAGCCAGGCGTTGGCGGCGGTCTGCTCCTGACCGTTGCGGGTGTCGCTGGCCAGGGGCAGATAGGGGGCGGCGACGGCCTGGCCGGCGAGCAACCCGAAGACCAGGGTTGCGAGCAGGGTTTTCTTGTGCATGGGATGGTTCCTTTTTTATTGTTTCGTTGAGGATGGGCCCCTGTCAGATGCGGGCCGCGGCATGGCTGGGTCAGCATGTTGCTATGCTAATGATATGTTTCACTTTTTACCCAGATGCCGACGCTGCGAGTGTATCGCAATGGCGTCATTTGTGGCACTTGTTGCAGGAAGAAAATATGCGTTTCGAGCTGCGTATTCCGCCCTTGTTGCTCTTTGTCCTGCTCGCCCTTGCCATGTGGTTGGGACGGGGGGAGGATAGGGGGAGCGGGGTTTTGCTGGTGCTGGGCACGGCGTTGCTGCTGGTAGGGGCCGTGCTGGGGGGCGGGGCGCTGCTGCACTTTCGCCGGGAGCGTACCAGCGTCCATCCAATCCGCTTGCAGCAGAGCCGGGTGCTGGTGACCCGGGGGGTCTATCGCATCAGCCGCAACCCCATGTACCTGGGGCTGCTCTGCTGGTTGCTGGCGCTGGCCTGCTATCTCGGGGGCCCCTGGGTCTGGCTCGGGCCGCTGTTGTTGCTGGGCTGGCTCACCCGCTTTCAGATCTTGCCGGAAGAGCGTGCCCTGCGCGCCCGCTTCGGCATCAGCTATGTGCAGTACTGCCGGCGGGTGAGGCGCTGGTGCTGACCGCCAAACGAAAAAAGGCCCGCAGTTGCGGGCCTTTTGCTGGGTGTCCTTGACTCAAGCCTTGGCGAGTTCGCCCTCGGGCTGGGTCTCTCCCAGGCTGTCTTCCGTCTTGGCCACCACGCTGGCGGCGATGGCGTTGCCCAGCACGTTGGTGGCGGAGCGACCCATGTCGAGGAAGTGGTCTATGCCGAGCAGCAGCAGTATGCCGGCCTCCGGGATCTGGAACTGGTTCAGGGTGGCGGCGATCACCACCAGGGAGGCGCGCGGTACCCCGGCCATCCCCTTGGAGGTGACCATCAGCAGCAGCAGCATGGTGATCTGCTGGGCCATGCTGAGCTCTATGCCATAGGCCTGGGCGATGAACATCACCGCGAAGGTGCAGTACATCATGGAGCCGTCCAGGTTGAAGGAGTAGCCCATGGGCAGCACGAAGCTGGCGATGCGCTTGTCACAGCCGAACTTCTCCAGCCTGTCCAGGGTCTTGGGATAGGCGGCCTCGGAGCTGGCGGTGGAGAAGGCGAGCAGTATGGGCTCGCGGATCATGGCCAGCAGGGTCAGGATGCGGCGACGGATGAAGAGGCTGCCCATGGCGATGAGCAGCAGCCAGAGGCAGGCCAGGGCCAGGTAGAACTGGGCCATGAAGGTGCCATAGGTGGCGAGGATGCCGAGCCCTTCCTTGGCGACCATGGCGGCGATGGCGCCGAACACCGCGAAAGGCGCGAAGTTCATCACATAGCCGGTCACCTTCAGCATGATCTCGGCGCTGCTTGCCATCAGCTTGACCACGGGTTTGGCGGCATCCCCCAGGGCGGCGGCGGCCAGCCCGAAGAAGAGGGAGAAGACCACGATCTGCAAGATCTCGTTGGTGGCCATGGCCTCGATCACGCTTTTCGGGATGGCGTGGGTCACGAAGTCCTTGAGGGAGATGGCGGTGGCGGCCACCCCTGAGCTGGCGCCGTCATCGGGCAGGGAGAGGGAGAGGCCGACCCCTGGCTGCATCAGGTGCACCATCACCAGCCCCAGGGTCAATGACATCAGGGAGGCCAGCATGAACCAGCCCAGGGTCTTGGCGCCGATGCGGCCCACGGTGCGGGTGTCGCCCATCTTGGCGATGCCGACCACCAGGGTAGTGAACACCAGGGGGGCGATGATCATCTTGATGAGGCGCAGGAAGATGTCGGTCAGTATGGTGATGTCACTGGCAAAGGTGGCGGCCTGGGCCGGGGCAAACAGGCGATAGCCTTGCCCGGTAAAAATGCCAAGCAACATCGCAATGAGGATGGCAACGGTCAATTTGTTCATTTTCATGGGGGGACAGTCTCGATATGTGCAGTGCCTGTGCAGGTGGGTTTGGTGCCACCTAAGTCCGTTTTTGTGATCCGGGCCATGGAATCCTGACAGCCGGTATGCTGGCAGCATGCCTAATCATGGAGGGGAAATCCAGCGACTTATATCAGAACTTTATGTTGCAATTAGTTGTATGTGATGTAGATCTTGTAAATTAATTATATTAATCACTGTTTGTTTTCATCTTTGCCAGATAAATGGCTTCCAGGCTCTGGTCGTCCAATGGGGCTCTCCCGAGGGAGAAGATCAGCAGTGCCGAGGTGCGATGCTCTACCTGCATCTCGTCCATGAAGGTGTCGGGTTCGTACTCATCGAAGCCGAACTGGGGGCGGCTCGGGGTCACCCTGACCGCATCCCGCGACAGGGTCAGCGACTGCACCTGCACCCAGGCATACCCCTGCGCCAGCGCAATCTCCCCCGCTCGCTTGAGCACGTACTTGCGGGCCGTCTCCCTGTCCACCAGATCGTTGCCCACAAACTCCAGCTGCCAGCGGGTCTCCCCGAGCTGGGTCTGGGAGAAGCCTGTCTGGCCGTTCCAGAAGGACTTTTCGCTGTCATAGGCGGTGGCGCAGCCGCCGAGCAGCAGCGAGCCGCACAGGGCGAGGACGAACAAGAGGGGGGAGCTTGGTGACATGGAACTGGCCCTTGGCTGAGAGGAGGTCACTACAGCACAACGGCGCTCATGAGACAATCGCCTGCCAGGGCGTTGCCTTGGAGAGACAAAAAGAAAAGGCCTTGTCGTTTGACAAGGCCTTTCTCGGGGAATTTGGTCGGTGTGAGAGGATTCGAACCTCCGACCCTCTACACCCCATGCAGATGCGCTACCTGGCTGCGCTACACACCGACGGAGTCAGCTCGGCTGACGGGGAGGGAGTTTATGGAGATGCCCCGACCCTGTCAACAGGGGAAATCCCGCGCCGAGATCGTTTGCCTGCTTTGCGAGCAACTTCGGATCAAAGTGCGACCAGTCGCGCATTTTGTCAGCACCCCGCCGCCGTCTTGCATGAAAAACGGCCGCCCTGGTGGGCGGCCGTTTGGTATCAGCGATGACTGGCTTAGCGGTTGAAGGTGAGCCGCTTGCCCAATACCTGATCGGTGACCTGGCCGTTCTGCCAGGCGATCTGGCCGTTGACCAGGGTCATCTCTATGGTGCTCTGGAAGCGGTAGCCATTGAAGGGCGACCAGCCGCACAGATAGAGCAGGTTGCTGTCGTTGACCACATAGGGCTTGCCGAGATCCAGCAGCACCAGGTCTGCGAAGTAGCCCTCGCGGATGTAGCCGCGATCCTGCACCTGGAAGCGCTCGGCCACCGCGTGGGAGGTCTTCTTGACGATAGTCTCCAGCGAGAAGACACCGTTGTGGTAGAGCTCCAGCAGCGCCTGCAGGGAGTGCTGCACCAGGGGCACGCCGGACGGCGCCTTGAAGTAGCTGTTCTGCTTCTCTTCCCAGGTGTGGGGGGCGTGGTCGGTGGCGATGATGTCGAGCACGTCGTTGCGCACCGCATCCAACAGGGCGTGCTGGTCGGCGGCGCTCTTCACCGCCGGGTTGCACTTGATCTGGCTGCCCAGGGTGTCGTAGTCCGCCTCGTTGAAGAACAGATGATGGACGCACACCTCGGCGGTGATGTTCTTGTCCTTGAGATCCTTCAGATCCGGGGTGGCGGTGAAGAGCGACAGCTCCTTGGCGGTGGTCAGGTGCAGCACGTGCAGCTTGGCACCGTACTGCTTCGCCAGCCCCACCGCCATGCTGGAGGATTTGTAGCAGGCGTCGGCGCTGCGGATGCGGCCGTGCTCGCGCATGGGCACATCCTCGCCCCACTTGGCGCGGGCCTCGTCTTCCAGCACCTTGATGGAGGGGGTGTCCTCGCAGTGGGTCACTATCATCACCGGGCTCTCGCGGAAGATGGCCGCCAGTGTCTCCTGGTTGTCCACCAGCATGTTGCCGGTGGAGGCTCCCATGAAGATCTTGATGCCGCAGGACTGCTTGGGATCCAGCTTCTTGATCTCTTCCAGGTTGTCGTTGGTGGCACCCAGGTAGAAGCTGTAGTTGGCGGCGGCGGAGTTGGCGGCTATCTGGTATTTGGCTTCGAGGGCGTCGATGGTGGTGGTCTGGGGATTTACGTTGGGCATTTCCATGAAACTGGTGGTGCCACCGGCGACGGCGGCCCGGGATTCACTGGCGATGGTCCCCTTGTGGGTCAGGCCAGGTTCCCGGAAATGGACCTGATCATCGATCATCCCGGGGATGAGGTGACGGCCTGCGGCATCGATCACCACGGCATCGGGGGCGCTGATGTCCGGGGCGATACGGGCGATCCGCTCACCCTCGATCAAGACGTCGGAAGCATAGATGCGGCCTTCGTTGACCAGGGTGGCATTCTTGATAAGCAATTTGTTCATGGGGGGTTCCAGTTCCTTTGCCGGGAATTGTG
>NZ_JAAILA010000050.1 GCF_010974825.1 Aeromonas rivipollensis
ACCGGCGGCGTGTTCCGCTTTGAGGACGATGGCCCCGTGCAGTCTGGTAATGGGCAAGGCCCCATTGTGCATGGCTCGGTACAGGAGGATGCCCTGACACTGGCTGGCGGTGCTCCCCATGAGGGTAACCATGAAGGGCCCGGGCAGACCACCACGGTCAGTGATACTTCGGGCTCTCTGAATACCTTGGTGGAATTCGGGGCCGATGGTCCTGGCGTATTCAGTCTGTCGAATAACGTCAGTTCACTGGTCTCACAAGGGCTGAGCAGCGGTGGCGTGGCGCTGAGTTATAGCGTGGCGGGCAATGTGTTGACAGCAACCGCAGGCGGGACAGTGATCTTCACCTTGACCGTGGCTGCTGACGGTGATTACTCCTTCACCCTGAAGGGACCGCTGGATCATCCTGTCAAGGAAGGGTTGCCGAATGGCGATAATGAGTTGCTGCCGGTACCTATCGACTTCTCGGGTGTCCTGGTTGCTACCGATGGGGATGGTGATCGGGTCCAGGGCTTCACGAAAGGGTCATTCGTCATCGATGTGCAGGATGATATTCCTGTGGCCCAAGATGACTACGCTACCGTGCTTGCCGGTCAGTCTCAGAACATCAATATGGTATTCGTGCTCGACTTCAGCGGCAGTATCGACAATAGCGAGCTGAACATCATGCTGGATGCAGTACGTACTGCAGGACAGGCGCTGTTCAATACCTCTGGTGGCCAAGTCAAGATCCAGATCGTGGCATTTTCCGGCGATTCCATCGCGTATTTGCCAACCGATAATGTCACCGCGTTCACTAATCTGGTTAATTCGTTGAACCCACAGGAGCCCGGCGGTATACGTCCATTCAATGGCAGCACCGACTTCACCGATGCCATTGAGCAGACCATGATCTCTTACACGCCGATCCCGGGTTGGAGTAACCAGGTGGTCTTCATCAGCGATGGTGACCCCAATGAACAAACCGGCCCAGGTGGTGCTTCACTCACCAACACGGTGGCAACCAACTGGAACAATTTCGTCGATACCAACCTGGTCAATGTCACCACCATAGGCATTGGTAATGGGATCAATGATGTGCGCCTGCAAGAAGTCGACCTGGATGCCGGCCCGAATAACATGCCGCTGCGGGTTAATAACTTCAGTGACCTGGTCAACACCCTGCTCAATCAGGTGATAGGCGGCCTGGTGCAAGGCAATGTGCTCAGCGGCTCAAACAATGTCGTGGGTGGTGGGGACGATGATGCCTATGGCGCTGATGGTCCAGGTTATATCCAGTCCATCAAGATTGGCGCGACCACCTACAGCTGGGACGGGGTGCTCGATGGCGATCAGCAGCTGACGGCCGTCACTACTCCCGCGGGTGGCAAGCTGAGCTTCAACTTCTCCACTGGGGCATGGAGTTATCAGGCTCCCGCCAATGTGAATGGTGATCTCACCGAAGACTTCCAATACATCCTGATCGATAAGGACGGCGATCCGGCCACGGCCACCCTGCATCTGTATGTCGAAGATGTGGGCTCGGTGCAGGCTTATGTCGATGAGGATGAGTTGCCAAGTGGGATCACCGATAGTGACAGCGTCACCAATAGCGTCAGTGGCACCGTTGCCCCCTTGATTGTCGGCCCGGACAATTCCGCGACCATCAGCCTCAACACTAATACCAGTGGTGTAACCCCGGCCAGTTCGGGTGGCGTGGCGCTGGTCTATACGGTAGTGGGTGATACCATGACTGCCACGGCCAATGGGGCGACTGTGTTCACACTTCAGGTCGGTTCAAATGGCAGCTATCAGTTCAACTTGGTCAAGTCGCTGGATCATCCGCTGGGTAATGGCGATGACAACGAACTGCTGACCCTAGATTTCACCAGCATCCTGAAGGCCACAGGCGGCACTGGCACCTTGGCCGGCAGCTTCCTGATCCATGTCGAAGACGATGTGCCAATGGCCAACAACGATGCGGACAGCGCCGTCGAAGGGGTGTTCACCCCGGTCACCGGCAACGTCATCACCGGGCTGGGTACCACGGGCGGTGCCGGTGGTGCGGGGGCTGACGTCAAGGGGGCAGACGACGCGGCGGTCAGCCAGGTCGTCGGCTTCAATGGCAGCACCGACAGCAACGC
>NZ_JAAILA010000051.1 GCF_010974825.1 Aeromonas rivipollensis
TCTGTGGTCAAGATTGGTGGGTCGTGCTGGGTTCGAACCAGCGACCAATTGATTAAGAGTCAACTGCTCTACCAACTGAGCTAACGACCCACACCTTGAACCTGTCACCGCCTGCTGTGGCAGACCGCGTTAAAACTGGTGGTCGTTACTGGGCTCGAACCAGTGACCCCCTCCTTGTAAGGGAGGTGCTCTCCCAGCTGAGCTAAACGACCTGGGAATTCTGTCTTCACCCGTTGTGAAGAAATGGTGGGTCGTGCTGGATTCGAACCAGCGACCAATTGATTAAAAGTCAACTGCTCTACCGACTGAGCTAACGACCCTCACCACGACCAGTTCCGAGCGCACTGCTGCACCGGCTCTGACGGCGGCCTATATTACGGATTTATCATCCTGGCGCAATAGAAAAATCTTAAATTAAATCTGTTTGCTCACTGCGCATACAAAGCAGAGCCGCATTTACAAGACTGTTACGAAAACAGTGACATGCAGCAATGTTACAGCTTGCCGAGGCTCTGCTTGGCCAACTGGGCTGGCGAGGTATTGGGGTAACCCTTGATCACCTGCTCATAGAAGGTCTTGGCTTCTGCTTTCTTGCCATCGAGCTGCGCCAGCATGCCGAGTTTCAGCAGGGCATCGGCCCGCTTGGGCGACTTGCTGTACTTGTTCGCCACAGTGGAGAACTGGCTGGCTGCACCGGCTCTGTCACCCTTGTTGAACATCAGCTGGCCGAGCCAGTAATGCGCATTGGGAACATAGCTGGAGCTCGGGAACTGTTTGATGAACCCTTCGAAGGCAGGAATGGCCTTGTCGTAGTTCTTCTCCTTGAGCACCATGTTCACGGCTGCGTCATAGGCCTGGTTCTCGTCCTGATTGGTCGAGTAGTTGGCCGCGGCGGCAGGCGTCGTGGCGCCGGCTGCAGGAGTCGCGGGCGCTGCGGCGGCAGGCTGGCTGTTGGCCACCTTGTCGAGCTCCTGATAGAGCTGGCGCTGACGCTCTTGCGACTGCTCCATCTGGTAAGTCTGCTGCTCCAGCTGACCACGCAGTTCGGAGACTTCCCCTTGCAGGGAGTCGACCTGTTGTTGCAGCTCGGCCTGCAGGCGCAGACGGGCGTTCAGGGTGCGCTCCAGCAGGGCGACCCTGTCTTCCAGGCTGCCCGTGGGCACTATGGCACCGTTGTTGCCGCTAAGGACAACCCCACCACCCGAGTCACCGCCCAGATCGCTGACAGGAGCCGCCGCATGCGCATTCAGAGCAACCAATACGGCCAGCGCAACAACAGCTTGCTTGTACACAGATTTCATTCGGATCAAACCTTAGCGTTTAGTGCAAATAAAACGGCCAGCGCCATAGTCGCTCGCTTATACAGATTTCATTCGGATCAAACCTTGGCGTTTAGTGCAAATAAAACGGCCATCGAAATGGCCGCTTGCATATAAACGAACTTCGTTCGATTCAAACCTTAGTAAACCAGAACCGCACGGCGGTTTTTGGCAAAGGCATCCTCGGTGTGGGACAGATCCAGCGGCTTCTCTTCGCCATAGCTGACGATGGAGAGCTGCTCGGCCTGCACACCCAGGGTTTGCAGATACTTGGCAACGGCCTTGGCACGACGCTCGCCCAGGGCGATGTTGTATTCCGGAGTACCGCGCTCATCGGCGTGGCCTTCGATCAACACCTTGACGCTCGGACGCTCACGCAGGTAGCTGGCATGGGCATCCAGCAGGTCGGCGTACTGACCCTGAATGTCGTAACCATCGTACGGGAAGTAGATCACGTTATCGCGCTGCAGAGCTTCGAACTTCTGACGCATCTGCTCTTCCGGGGACAACATGCCGTTGGCGCCACCGGTTTGTACACCGCCCATGCCGTCGGTCATGCCAGACTCGGCGCCAGCGGCGTCGGAGTCGGAAGAAGAACTACAGGCAGCCAGGGTGAACAGTGGCAGTGCGATGGCCAGACCCTTGAGCAGTTTATTGAGTTGCATGCTATTTCCTTAAACCTTTATAACAAAACAAAAAACAATCGATTTTTTTATCAATTCAAGAAGGGCGACCAAGCTGGTGCACGAATTTCACCGCTACTGGTCGGAAGCACTGCCTTGAAGCGACCATCGGTCGACACCAACGCAAGACTCTTACGACCCTGATAGATGGTGGCATAAATGATCATGCTGCCATTGGGAGCCACACTTGGCGACTCATCGAGAGCACTCTGGGTCAGTACCAACATGGCTCCGTTTTCCATATCCTGGCGAGCGATGCGATATTGTCCCTGAACCCGGGTCACCACCACCATGGACTTGCCGTCCGGCGTGATGGATGCACCCTGGTTGGAATCCCCTTCCCAGGTCATCCGGCGAGTGACGCCAGTCGCCAAATTTACGCTATAAATCTGGGGTTTGCCACCACGTTCAGAGGTGAACAGCAAAGTTTGACCGTCCGGCATCCAGGAGGGTTCGGTGTCTATGGTACGGTTATTTGTGACTCGAGTGAGTTGCTTGCTAGCAACATCAACAACATAGAGATCAGGCTGCCCATCTTTGGACAAAACAATAGCCAAACGGCGACCATCTGGTGACCACTCGGGGGCACCGTTGATGCCACGGAAACTGGTGATCAGACTGCGTTGCTGGGTATAGATGTCCTGCACATAGATCTCGGACTTCTGGTTCTCGAAACTCACATAGGCCAGCTTGCTGCCATCCGGCGACCAAGCCGGTGACATCAACGGCTCGCGGGAGCGCAGCAGGGTCTTCTCGTTGTAGCCATCGTAATCGGAGATACGCAGCTGGTACGGGAACTGGGTGCCCTGCTGGACGGAGACATAGGCCAGTCGGGTCAGGAAGGCACCACGCTCACCGGTCAGGCGCTCGTAGACAATGTCGGAGATGCGGTGGGCGAACTGGCGCATCTGGGCACCCGGTATGGTCGCCATGCGGCTGTCGAGGATGTAACCATTCGCTTCGCCGCCCTGGGTCTTGGCCAGCTGGCCCTTCAGAACGTCGACCAGCTCGAAGTTGATCTTGTAGGTGCCATCACCCACCGCCGCGATGGAACCGACCACCACGGCCTCCACACCCTGGGACGCCCAGGGGGCGAAGTTGATCTCGCCACTGCTGCTCGGGGTCTGCGGCATCTGGCCACGGGCCAGCGGCTTGAACTTGCCGCTGCGCATCAGGTCGTTGGAGACCACCTCGGCGATGTCCTGTGGCAGTTGACCATTGCCCTCCCACTTGAAGGGGGCTATGGCGATGGGGCGAGCACTGTCAATACCGCCGGTGATGACGATGTCCAAGGCCGCCTGAGCGCTCTGGCCTAGCAGAAGGCAGCCAACCAAAGCAAAAAACACTTTTCTTATCATGGCTTAAATACTCTGTTCCAATAAAAATGAGAGGTGAAATTCCTTTATCAGCAGATGCTGCCAACCACGGTCAATGACCCCGTTTTATCACGTCTAGATGCTAGGTTCTAACTTGAGGTTAAGTTCCTTCAACTGCTCGAATACCGCAGGATCCTTCGGCACCGGCAACTGATTCGCCTTCAGCACAGCAGCCTTGCCGGAGCGGCAGACCGCCGGGTCACCCTGACCGTTGTCCACCGAGATGACAAAGCCGGTACTGGCCAATTTGACACCGATAGTACAGGTTTTGCCCCGCATGGTGGGATCCAAAATCATATAGCGCTCCACCGTGGCGGCGATGAGGGCGGCATATTTCTGGGCTTCCCCCTGAGCCGCAGCCGATGCGGCCTGGCTGCGGGAATTGGCCTCGGCCTCCAGCTGCTGCTGCATCATGGCTTCCATCTCTTTCTGCAACTTGGCCTCCTCGGCCGCCTTGCGCTTGCGCTCCGCCTCTATCTTGGCCTTCTTGTCAGCCTCGGCCTTCGCCTTCTTGTCTGCGTCAGCTTTTGCCTTCTTGGCGGCTTCATCTGCAGCCTTTTTCTCTGCCTCAGCCTTGGCATTCTTCTCGGCTTCCGCCTTGGCTTTCTTCTCAGCCTCGGCCTTGGCCTTCTTGTCGGCTTCAGCCTTCTTGGCCGCATCCGCCTTCGCCTTGGCTTTCTCTTCGGCCTGCTTCTTCTCCAGCTCTTCTTTCTTTTTCTTGAGCGCCAGCGCCTTGGCGAGTTCCTCTTCCTGGCGCTTGGCTTCGGCCTGCTTGGTCTTCTGCGCCTCCAGCTTGCGGGCTTCCTCGGCCTTCTGGGCCTGCTCTTCCGCCTGCTTCTGCTCGGCTACCTTCTTCTGCTTCTCGGTCTCGGCCTTGCGGGTGGCCTCCTCGGCCTCCTTGCGCTTGGTCTCGGCGATGCGCAGACGCTCCTGCTCCTTCGCCAGCTCGCGCCGGGCCTGATCGGCGTCTTCCTTGTCCTTCTCTTTCTGCTGCTGGGCAGCCTTGGGCTGAGCTTTCTGCTGCTGGATCTGCTGTGCCTGTTGCTCCAGGAACTCGCTGTCCAGCATCACCGCATTGACGATCTGTCCCTTCGACTCGGGGCGCTTGGGCTTGCTGAAGTCGACACCGACCAGCAGTATGATGCCGATGATCAGATGCAGCAGCAGCGACGCGACGAGATAACCGGAAATACCACGCTTCACATCCATCTCCGTCAGTTCACCGGATCCGTCATCAGGCCAACCTGAGGCACACCGGCTTTCTTGAGGGCCACCATCAGCAGGATCACCTCTTCGTAACGCACGGACTTGTCACCCGCCACCACCACGGGAGCGTTCTGGTTGATGGCCAGATAACCCATGGCCTTCTCGGTGATGTATTGCTGCATCGCCTCGGGCGTGCCAGTTGGCACTGGCTCGTCATCCGCCTCACCGGCCTTGATGACGTACTCACCCTCGGTGTTGACGCTGACGATGAAGGGGGGCTTGGCGTCCTCGGGCAACTGCTCGGACTCCGCCTGGGGCAGATCCACCTTGACCCCTTGCGTGATCACCGGCGTCACCGCCATGAAGATGATGAGCAGCACCAGCATGACGTCGATATAGGGCACCACGTTGATCTCGGCGACCTTCTTGCGCCGGATCCGCTGATAGGTTTGCATTTACTTGTCACCCTGCTGCTGTGCAATCTGACGGTTCAGTATGGTGGTGAACTCGTCCATGAAGTTGGCGTAGGCGTTCTCCAGCTTCTCTACCTTGTTGGTGAATCTGTTATAGAAAATAACCGCTGGAATGGCCGCGAACAGACCCATGGCGGTGGCGATCAGCGCCTCCGCGATGCCCGGTGCCACCATCTGCAGGGTCGCCTGCTGCACCTGACCCAGGGCGATAAAGGCGTTCATGATGCCCCATACGGTACCAAACAGGCCGATATAGGGGCTGATGGAGCCGACGGTCGCCAGCACTGGCAGGTTGGATTCCAGTTCGTCCACCGCACGGGACAGCGAAACGCGCATGGCACGATAGGTACCGTCCATCACCGCATCCTGGCCACGGGCGCCGGCCTTGAGCAGGCGGGCATACTCCTTGAAGCCGGAATAGAAGATGTCTTCCATGCCTTCGATGTCATCGCGGCGGGAAGAGGACTCCTGATAGAGACGGTTGAGGTCGACGCCGGACCAGAATCTGTCTTCAAACTGCTCCGAGGCGAGGTTGGCCGCCTTGATGACCTTGGAACGCTGGATGATCAGCGCCCAGGAGACGACCGACATGCCCATCAGGGTCATCATGACCAGTTTCACCAGCAGACTGGCTTGCCAGAACAGACCAATAAACGAAATTTCAGCGTGCACTTAACAGCACTCCCTTGATTTTTTCAGGTATTGCAACAGGTTTCATTTGCGGATGACTGACACAGGCAATCTGTACCATGGCCTGGGTGATCAGTCGTCCATCAGCCGCCAGGATCTGCTGTGAAAAGCGCATGGAAGCACGTTTCACTTCAGTCACTTGCGTCAATACGGTCAGCAGTTCATTGAAGCGGGCCGCGGAGCGGAAATCGATCTCGGTGCGACTCACCACGAAGGCGATCCCCGCCTGCAACAGGACATCTTGCTCGATGTCGCCGGCGCGCAGGAACTCGGTGCGAGCCCGTTCCATAAACTTGAGATAATTGGCGTTGTAGACGATGCCTCCGGCGTCTGTGTCTTCGTAGTAGACACGTACCGGAAACTCAGAGACTTCCCCCATAAAAATCTGTGATCCATTCGACAGTCAGATGGGGGGCTATCATAGCGCAGGGCTGAATAGGAAAGAAGCAGGGGGAGACAGGGAAATCCCATCTCCCCCTGTTTTTTATGGCAGGCAATAACGGCCGATCCGCCGGGGGCAAAACCACGGCCGCACTGCGGGGTACAAAAGCAGAGGGAGGCAGAAAATGTCTGGCCTCCCTCAGTGTTTATGGCAGGTAATACCCGCTGGTCAGCCAGAGCCCGTACAACAGGCTTGGCAAGGCGAGCCAGGGGAAAAACAGCACGCGGCCAACCAGGCTGCGGGGGTGGAACCCCAGTCCGTGCATGACGCCGCAGCAGACCGCCCACATCAGCCAAGGGGCCAGCCAGAGACCGTGGTCACTGGTGTTGGCGGCCACCAGATTCGGTGCCTGCAAGATGGCGACGCCCAGCAGGGCCGCCGCCAGCAACATCAGACCTTGCCATGGCTGGCGCTCCAGAGGAGCGGCCAGCCGGGCGAGCCTGTCACTTGTCTTCATCGATCTGACGATCCAGGTTCTCGGTGTGCTCCAGCCAGAGCGCATTGATGATCCCAAACGCACAGGCCAGCAACAGCCCCAGGATCCAGGTGAAATACCACATATCAGGGCACCTTCTTAGTAGAGCGATTGTTGGTTGTCTTCGATGTGCTTGTTACTCACCCGGCCAAACATCTTGATGTAGGTCCAGATGGTGTAAGCCAGCACTGTCGGTACGAAGACGACTGCGACTACCGTCATCACCTTGAGGGTGTTGAAGGAGGCGGTGGCATCCCACATGGTCAGGCTCTGGGACGGCTCCAGGCTGGAGGGCATCACGAACGGGAACATGGAGAAGCCCGCGGTCAGTATGATGCCGGCAATGGCCAGGGAGGAGAACAGGAACGCCATCCAGCCCTTGCCCAGCTTGGCCGCAAGCGCGGTCAGCAGGCTCATCACCAGACCCAGCACGGGGGCTGCAATCATCCAGGGATAGAGGTTGTAGTTCTGCATCCAGGCACCGGCCTGCACCACCACTTCCTTGTGAAGCGGGTTGGTGACGGCGTCGGTGGCGACAGCGCCCACGATCACATAGCCATCCATGCCGCTCACCCAGACACCGGCCAGGGCAAACAGCACCAGGGTCAGCAGGGAGAAGATCATGGCGGCGGTACGGGAGCGAGCCAGCACTTCACCTTCGGTCTTCATCATCAGCCAGGCAGCGCCCTGGGTCACTATCATGAACAGGCTCACCAGACCAGCCAGCAAGCCGAACGGGTTGAGCAGGCCGAAGAAGTTGCCGTGGTAGGTCAGCATCAGGAACTGGTTGAAGCTGAACGGTACCCCTTGCAGCAGGTTGCCGAAGGCTACCCCGAAGATGACGGGGGGAATGGCACTACCGGCGAACAGCGCCCAGTCCCAGCTGGTGCGCCACTGGGCGCCTTCCTGCAGGGAGCGGTACTTGAAGCCGACCGGACGGAAGAAGAGCGCCATCAGGGTCAGGATCATGGCGATGTAGAAGCCGGAGAAGGCCGCCGCATAGACCATGGGCCAGGCCGCGAACAGGGCACCGCCCGCGGTGACCAGCCAGACCTGGTTGCCTTCCCAGTGCGGCCCCATGGTGTTGAGCATCACCCGACGCTCCACATCCTTCTTGCCGACGAAGGGGAGCAGGGCACCGACCCCCATATCGAAGCCGTCGGTGATGGCGAAGCCGATCAGCAGCACGCCGACCAAGACCCACCAGACCAGACGCAACATTTCGTAATCAAACATGGGTTACTCTCCTTATGCCTTGCTCTGTTCGAAGTGGTACTTGCCCGTCTTCAGGCTGCTTGGGCCCAGACGCG
The DNA here is from genome assembly GCF_010974825.1 of Aeromonas rivipollensis. Taxonomy (GTDB): domain Bacteria; phylum Pseudomonadota; class Gammaproteobacteria; order Enterobacterales; family Aeromonadaceae; genus Aeromonas; species Aeromonas rivipollensis. The sequence goes on from NZ_JAAILA010000051.1 coordinate 7,975, forward strand.
CATACTTGAACATCAGGTACATCTCGATGATCAGCAGTACGGTGTAGAACAGGCAGATCCCGATCAGGGAGAACCAGATCTCGGACGCAGGGATATTGGATGCGGAGACTGAGGTCGGCAGCATCTCGGCTATGGTCCAGGGTTGGCGACCGTACTCGGCGACAAACCAGCCCGCCTCGATGGCGATCCAGGGCAGCGGGATGCCGTACAGCAGCGCCTTGAGCAACCACTTGCGCTCACCGATCTTGTGGCGAGTGCTGTCATAGAAGGCCAGACCGATCAGCACCAGCATCAACATGCCGCAGGCAACCATGATGCGGAAGGCGAAGAACAGCGGCAGTACCTGCGGGATGGAGTCATCCACGGCGGCCTTGATCTGATCGTCGGTCGCGTCGGTCACGTTGGCGGTGTAACGCTTGAGCAGCAGACCGTAGCCCAGATCCTGCTTCACTTCGTCGAAGCGAGCGCGGGTCTCGTCTGACTTGTCGCCGGATTGCAGCTTGGTCAGCAGATCGTAGGCGGTCATGCCGCTGCGCACGCGCACTTCATGCTCGCTCTTCAGATCCTTGAGACCGGTCACCTGACCGTCCAGGGAACGGGTCGCTATGATGCCGAGGGCATAAGGGATCTTGATGGCGTAGTCGGTGCGCATCTCTTCCTGGTTCGGAATGCCGAACAGGGTGAAGGACGCAGGAGCCGGCTCTGTGTTCCACTCGGCCTCGATGGCCGCCAGTTTCACCTTCTGCACTTCCCCGGTCTCGTAGCCGGACTCGTCACCCAGCACCAGCACGGAGAGGATGGAGGCCATGCCGAACGCGGCCGCGATGGCGAAGGAGCGACGGGCGAAGGCCACATCACGATTCTTCAGCAGGTAGTAGGAGGAGATGCCCAACACGAACATGGCGCCCGTGGTATAGCCCGCCGCCACTGTGTGGACGAACTTGACCTGAGCAACAGGGTTGAACACCAGATCGGCGAAGCTCACCATCTCCATCCGCATGGATTCGAAGTTGAATTCGGCACCGACCGGGTTCTGCATCCAGCCGTTGGCGACCAGGATCCAGAGGGCGGAGAGGTTGGTCCCAAGAGCCATCAGCCAGGTTGCCGCCAGATGCTGGCGCTTGGTGAGGCGATCCCAACCGAAGAAGAACATGCCGACGAAGGTGGACTCCAGGAAGAAGGCCATCAAGCCTTCGATGGCCAGCGGGGCCCCGAAGATATCGCCGACATAGTGGGAGTAGTAAGCCCAGTTGGTACCGAACTGAAACTCCATGGTGAGCCCGGTGGTAACCCCAAGGGCGAAGTTGATACCAAACAACTTGCCCCAGAACTTGGTCATGTCCCGGTACACTGTGTTGTTGGTCATCACATAGACAGACTCCATGATCGCCAGAATGAAGGCCATTCCCAGCGTCAGGGGTACAAACAGGAAGTGATAAAGGGCCGTCGCAGCGAATTGGAACCGCGATAGGTCTACCACATGCTCAGCAATCATGATGTTTCCTCACCGATTATTGGCACGGCTATTTTAAGTTTTAAGGACAAAGCTTCCATTGGAAGTCCCCGAATGGTCGATCACCCCTCGCGGACTGACCGGATTCGACTGCCACCACATTAACAACAAGGCAATATAGAGGAACAAAAAAAGCTAATGTTTAACATCTGGTAAACATTAACTGCAGTTCTATTCTCGCCTATAATGATGGCTGTTTTATATCATCTTTATTTGATTGAAATCAATGTAAACCCATCATCAATACATGCCTTTTCAAGGCAACTTACAAGCCGTTCCCCATTAATTTTGGGAGCTTGCTCACAAAAAACATTAAACCGTAAATACTTGATTTAAATCAATTTTAACTCTCGTCAAAATAGTTTCAATTCTGTTAATCAAATAGACGAGATGAGCAGGCTCACCCTTATCAATCCGGTATTTCAAGAATGATGCAGGCCATCATGAAATCAATTTAAAACCAGCAAAAACACATGTTTATGCGGATTGACTCGCCTCGCAAATTCATTAATTTATCTAATCCGAAACACATAGATTTTCTTGTTTGTCCGGCCCGGCAAGAGCTCCTACAATGCGCCTCGCAGTGAGGGCACACCTCTGGATACAGGCCGGTCATTCCGGGTTCCCGGTACGTATTCGATGAACATTTCGAACCTGTTTGTTGGGATTAATGATGAAAAAGTTTGTTGCCAAGACCATCCGTTACTACAAGCTTTCGTTCGTTCAACTCTATCAAATGAACCGACTCTGAGGCCTCGCGACGGCTCCTTTGTGTTTTCCCGACCGGTCTGCAGACGCACTCACTGTCTGTGAACATCCATCCTGAATTGTCTTTGCCCACCGCATCCGCCGTGGGCTTTTTTTTGCCCGGACAATAAAAAACCGCCCTTGGGGGCGGTTTGTCGTTCAAAGGCTGCTTTTACTGCTCATCTGGCCGTTGCAGGCCAAAGTGCGCATAAGCTCTCGGTGTCGCGATCCGCCCTCTGGGTGTACGTTGCAGATAGCCTTGCTGGATCAGATAAGGCTCCAGCACGTCCTCTATGGTGTCCTTCTCTTCCCCTATGGCGGCGGCCAGGTTGTCGAGCCCCACGGGGCCCCCCATAAACTTGTCGATGACGGCCAACAATAGCTTGCGGTCCATGAAGTCGAACCCCTCGTTGTCCACATCCAGCATGTCCATGGCACGGGCCGCTATGGGTCCATCAATGCGGCCATCGGATTTCACCTGGGCGAAATCCCGCACCCGTCTTAACAGACGGTTAGCAATCCGCGGGGTCCCCCGGGAGCGGCGAGCCACCTCCAGCGCACCGTCCCCCGACATGTCGAGCCCGAGGCAGCGGGCGCTGCGGGAGACGATGTCGGTGAGATCCTTGACGTTGTAGAACTCGAGACGTTGGACGATCCCGAAACGGTCACGCAGGGGGCTGGTCAGGGAGCCAGCCCGGGTGGTGGCCCCGATCAGGGTGAAGGGAGGCAGATCGAGCTTGATGGAGCGGGCGGCAGGCCCCTCTCCTATCATGATGTCGAGCTGGTAATCCTCCATGGCCGGATAGAGCACCTCCTCCACCACAGGGCTGAGACGGTGGATCTCGTCGATGAAGAGCACATCGTTCGGTTCGAGGTTGGTGAGCAGCGCGGCGAGATCCCCCGCCTTCTCCAGCACGGGGCCCGAGGTAGTCTTGATGTTGACCCCCATCTCGTTGGCCACTATGTTGGCCAGCGTGGTCTTGCCGAGCCCGGGCGGGCCGAAGATCAGCAGATGATCGAGGGCCTCACCGCGCTGGCGGGCGGCCTCGATGAAGATCTCCATCTGGTCGCAGACATGATCCTGCCCGGTGTAATCCGCCAGCTTCTTGGGCCGGATGGCCCTGTCGATGACCTCGTCCTCGCGGGCGGCACCGGCCGAGATGAGACGATCCGCTTCAATCATGCACTACCTCACGCTCTGCATCCCCGTGGTCACAGTAGAGTGACCCGGGATGGTCCGCTTGCTTCATTGTCATCCTCACACCAGGCTGCGCAGGGATTCACGGATGATGGCTTCCACCGACATGCCCTCGCTGGCCACCTTGGCCACGATCTGGCTCGCCTGCTGCGGCTTGTAACCGAGCGCCACCAGGGCGCTGGCTGCCTCTTCACTGGCATCGGGGGCGCGCAGCTGGCTCTCCTGGGCGGGCAGGCTGATGGCGGCAGGGGAGAAGAGATCGTGACTGACCCAACCCTTGAGGCGGTCCTTCATCTCCACCACCAGCCGCTCGGCGGTCTTCTTGCCCACGCCGGGCAGCTTGACCAGAGAACTTATCTCCTCGCGCTCGACGCTCATCACGAACTGGGTGGCCGTCATGCCGGAGAGGATGGCCAGCGCCAGTTTGGGGCCGACCCCGTTGGTCTTGATCAGCTCGCGAAACAGCGCCCGCTCCTGCTTGTGGTTGAAGCCATAGAGCAGCTGGGCATCTTCGCGCACCACGAAGTGGGTGTGAATGACAGCTTCCTTCCCGAGCTCGGGCAGATCATAGAAGCAGCTCATGGGCATGTGCACTTCATAACCCAGGCCCCCTACTTCGATCAGCACCTCAGGGGGTTGTTTCTCGATGATGACGCCTCTCAAGCGACCGATCATGTTCTCTTCCTCGCCACGCAGACTCTTGCAAATTGGGTCATAGCATAAAGAATAACTGGATAAGTATCCAGCATAGGGCCATGGAGGACAGCAAGGGAGGCTGCCTACCCTGATACTCTCTGCGCAGATATGGGCAGTCACTTTATTTTCCACCGGGAATGGCGCATCTTGGCCATTGAGCGAACACTCAGTGGGCTTGTTCGGAACCATGGAAGGTCCTGCATCATGAAAATTGTCACGACATCGAATCTTGGGCTCACTATCTTGCTCGGCTGCACACTGGGCATGGGGGTGATCGGCTGGTATGGCAGCCAGCGGCTGGCCGATTTGCTCTCCTATGTGCTGGGTGCAGCCTGGCAAACGGCCGATGGCGCCATGGAGGGATCCATCGAGCTGGGCAATCAGTCGCTCTATATCCAGAAAATGCTCAGAGGCATGCCCCTTGACGAGCCCGAGCTGCAACGGGCCAAGCGTGCGGCCACCGACGCCTTGCAACGGGTGGAGCAAGGCAAGCTCATCGATGCGGCGGCGATCACGACCCTGAAACAGCAGGAAAAGGCCTATCAGCAACAGCAGGAGATACTGCTGACGCTCTACCGCACCTTCACGGGGATCGATCAGGCGCTACGCGCCAGCTCGGAGCGCATGTCCCGCCTCTCCACCCAGCTGGAAGTGGTCGGCGATGGCGCAGTCGAGAGCCTCACCCAGTCACCGGATCAGGCCATCAGCTGGAACGGTGGCCTCGCCACCCGCTGGCATGCCGCCGACGGCGGCATGGAGGCCAACATCGGCTTCCTGCGCCGGCTCTATGCCCTGGAGAAGATGCAGAGCGAAGGCCCTACTCCCGCCATCCAGACAGAACTGGCGGAGGCCAGCCGCTTCTACCAGGAGGCGGTCGACGGCATGCTGGCAACCGGTTTGTTCGATGTGCCCGGTGAGGGGGAGTTTGCCGGCCAGTCGCTCTCCACCCAGTATCGTGCCCTGCTGGCCGAAAACAGTCGCCTGACCCGTGAATGGATCTCGGCCCTGACCGATTACCAGAGCCAGCTGGTGCGGTACGAGAGCAGCGCCCAACCGCTCAAGCAGGTACTGGTGGAGGTCGAGGCCAAGGGGGATGCCACGGTCGAGGATCAGGTAAACCAGCTCAATACCATCATCGGCCAGACCAGGAACCTGATCCTGGGTGGCCTGATACTGAGCCTGCTGATCGTCGCCCTCTGCGGTTTCTGGCTGGTTCGCACCATAGTCAGGCCCCTGCTGCGGGTTGATCAGCGCATGCAGGACATAGCCGCCGGAGAGGGCGATCTCAACGCGCGGATCAATCTCAAGCGGGACGATGAGATAGGTTCGCTGGCGGGCAGCGTGGACCGCTTCATCGGGAAGCTGCAAAAGATGATCAGCTCCACCATGGATAACAACCAGCACATCAGCGACCACGTGCACACCTCGGTCAACCGAGTCGAGGCCATCAGCCAGAGCAGCCGTCAAACCGCCAAGCATGCCCAGGCGCTACACCATGACAGCGAGCAGATGGTGCGGGTCGCCACCTCCATCTCTGACAACTGCGGCCTGGCCGCGCACAATGCCAACGAGGTCCGCCAGCTCACCGCAGAAAGCAGTCAGTACGTGACCTCCGCCAGCAACGGCATGCAGCGCGTGGTGGTGGAAGTGGGCGAGTGCGCCACCGCCATCAATGCCCTCAAGGAGCAGGCTGGCCAGATTGGCCAGATCATCTCCACCATCAGCAACATCTCGGAGCAAACCAACCTGCTGGCCCTCAACGCCGCCATCGAAGCCGCCCGGGCTGGTGAGATGGGTCGCGGTTTTGCCGTGGTGGCCGACGAGGTGCGCACCCTGGCCAACCGCACCGCCGCCTCCAGCGCCGAGATAACCGAGGTGATCAGCAGCATCCAGCAGCAGACCGAGCAGGCCTATCTGATGATGCAACGCAACCTGAAAACCGTGGAATCAGGCATGGCGGATTCCGACAACACCAAGCAGATCCTGTTCAAGGTAGAGGAGGCCATCGACCAGCTAGCCGACATGGTGCAACAGGTAGCGGATGCCACCAGCCAGCTCTCCCACACCCTTAGCCACACCACCGACAAGGTCTCGGACATCAGCCTGCAGGCCCAGACCGGTGAGCAGGAGGCGCAGGAGTGCCTGCAGCTCGCCTCCTCCCTCCATCAGGCCAGCTTGCAGCAGCAGCGACTGCTGTCGCAGTTTCGGGTCTAGCGCAGGCGGGGGCCTGCCCCCGCTTTCTCCCGCTGTGCAAATTTAGCCCTTGGGCAGCAACGCCCGGCCTGTTAAAATTCCGCACTTGAAATTTTCCAGGGCCCCGCGCCCGTTCTAGCTAAGGTCTACCGCGATGCGTACCAGCCAATATCTGCTTTCCACTCTCAAGGAAACCCCCTCCGACGCTGAAGTCATCAGCCACCAGCTGATGCTGCGTGCCGGGATGATCCGTAAACTGGCCTCCGGCATGTACGCCTGGCTGCCAACCGGTCTGCGGGTACTGAAAAAGATCGAGAACATTGTTCGCGAAGAGATGAACAATGCTGGTGCCATCGAAGTCTCCATGCCGGTGGTGCAACCCGCCGAGCTGTGGCAGGAGTCCGGCCGCTGGGATGACTACGGTCCCGAGCTGTGCCGCCTGACCGACCGCCACAACCGCCCCTTCGTGCTGGGCCCGACCCACGAAGAGGTGATCACCGCCCTGGTCCGTTACGAAGTGAACAGCTACAAGCAGCTGCCGCTCAACCTCTACCAGATCCAGACCAAGTTCCGTGACGAGGTGCGTCCCCGTTTCGGCGTGATGCGCGGCCGCGAGTTCCTGATGAAGGATGCCTACTCCTTCCACATCGACAAGGCCTCGCTGATCGAGACCTACGAGAAGATGCACGCCGCCTACTGCGCCGCCTTCACCCGCATGGGTCTGAACTTCCGTCCGGTGCAGGCCGATACCGGCTCCATCGGCGGTACTGGCTCCCACGAATTCCAGGTGCTGGCCGAGAGCGGTGAAGACTTGATCGCCTTCTCCGACAGCTCCGACTACGCCGCCAACATAGAGATGGCCGAAGCCCTGGCGCCGGCTGGCGAGCGCGCTGCAGCAACCAAAGCTCTGACCAAGGTCGCCACCCCGGCCGTCCATACCATAGACGAAGTGGCCGCCTTCCTGAGCGTGGCCCCGACCGCCATCGCCAAGACCCTGCTGGTACTGGCGGAAACGGACGAGCACGGCAAGCAGGCCGTCATCGCCCTGGTGCTGCGTGGCGACCACGAGCTGAACGAAATCAAGGCCGAGAAGCTTCCGGGTGTTGCCAACCCGCTGACCTTCGCCAACGACGAGCAGATCAAGGCTGCCGCCGGTTGCGATGCAGGCTCCATAGGCCCGGTCGGCTTTGCCGGTCGCATCATAGTCGATCGCAGCGCTGCCCAGCTGAGCGATTTTGTCTGCGGCGCCAACGAGACCGGCTTCCACCTGACAGGTGCCAACTGGGATCGCGACATCGCCACTTATGAAGTGGCCGACCTGCGCAACGTGGTGGAAGGCGACCCCAGCCCCTGCGGTCAGGGCAAGCTGCTGCTCAAGCGCGGCATCGAAGTGGGCCACATCTTCCAGCTGGGTACCAAGTACTCCGAAGCCATGAAGGCCAGCGTGCTGAACGAGGGCGGCAAGTCCGTCACCATGGAGATGGGTTGCTACGGCATAGGTGTGTCCCGTCTGGTGGCGGCCGCCATCGAGCAGAACAACGACCAGTACGGCATCATCTGGCCGGAAGCCATAGCCCCGTTCGAAGTGGCCATAGTGCCGATGAACATGCACAAGTCCGAGCGCGTCGCCGAGCAGGCACAGCAGTTCTACGCAGAGCTGAAAGCCGCCGGTGTGGACGTCTTGTTCGACGACCGTAAAGAGCGCCCGGGCGTGATGTTCGCCGACATGGAGCTGATCGGTATCCCGCACGCCATCGTCATCGGCGACCGGGGTCTGGACAACGGCGTGGTGGAGTACAAGTGCCGCCGCACCGGCGAGAAGCAGGAAGTGGCCATTGGCGAGATTATCGCCATGCTCAAGGCCAAGCTGGGTCGCTAATAGCGCCTGCTAATTCTGCTTTTCGTTTTCGATAAAAAGGCCCCGGGTGTGAATTGCACTCGGGGCTTTTTATATGTTGCCTGTCTCTGCTGCTCATCACAAAAGCAAGGGGCCAGCAGCATCTCGATATTGCGCTGTACATGAAGTAGCAGATTTTCTAGACTGACGTTCTTTATCCAGATTGCCCGAGAGATTATGTCCACTGCCTTAGCCAATACCGTCGTCGTGCTCGATTTCGAGACTACCGGGCTCTCACCAGGACAAGGTGATAGAGCGATCGAAATTGGCGCCGTCCGGATTGAAAACGGCCACATCAGTGAACGTTTTTCGGCGTTGATGAATCCTGGCTTTAACGTAAGCAGCTTTATTGAGCAATATACCGGGATCAGCAATGCCATGCTGAAACAGGCGCCACCTTGCTGCGAGGTGATGGCGGACTTCGTCGAGTTTATCGGTGATGATAATCTGGTTGCCCATAATGCCTCCTTCGACAAGCGCTTTCTGGATGCTGAAATAGAGCGACTGTCGGCGCACTATCCTGGGCAGTTCGCCTGCTCCTTGCTGCTGTCGAGACGGTTATTCCCCGAGGCGCCGAACCATAAGTTGGCTACCTTGGTGCAATACCAGAATTTACCCAATGACGGGGTATTTCACCGCGCCTTGGCCGATGCCGAAGTGACGGCGCATCTGTGGCTCGCTCTGTTAAAGGAATTAGAGTGCCGGCATGGCATTTTCAACCCTGATTTTGAATTGCTGCTAACCCTTGGCAAAAAATCAAAGCATGCAGTTCAGTCTTTCCTGCAGGGATATGCGACTAAAAAATGAGTCACTCAGGTACGATTAACCCCTTCCAGAATTTAAATATGATTCCGTATGGGGGCTGGATATACATTTGTTATATTCTAAACATTAAACACTGGAGTGGTAAGTTGCGATGGCGCATTATAAAAACAGGTGCTTTGTCATTTCACTCTAAACGTTTATTTTTACACTTTGATAATGCCAACCTTAATTAATACATTACAATGCCGGCCTTAAAATATATCAATCATTCCCACATCCCATTGCACAACATATTACCCATATCCCGCTGGCGATGCCCCAGAGCATCGGCGACCGGGGTCTGGACAACCGCGTGGTGGAGTACAAGTGCCGCCGCACCGGCGAGAAACAGGAAGTAGCGATCAAAGAGATTATCGCCATGCTCAAGGCCAAGCTGGGCCGCTAATTACCCCCTTGCCACCATAAAAAAGCGCGCCTGATGGCGCGCTTTTTGTTTCTGCTTTCGTGAACGACGGGAGCCGGATGGCAGGACACTGCCTCAGGCGTTGCGACCGATAAAGAGATCGGTCACGTGGCAGCTGCTTCTCGCCTCCAGTGCATCCAGCATGTAGGCCGCCGCGTCTTCCGGGGTCATGAAGCTGCTCGGGTCCACATGATCCGAGTTGTCCCAGAATTCGCTGCGGATCCCGCTCGGGTAGAGGTTCACCAGCCGCAGGGGCGAGCCCTTGAGCTCGGCCCGCAGAGACTCCAGAAAGCCGCGCATCCCCCATTTGGAGGCGCAGTAGAGGCTCTCGTTGGCCTTGCCGGTCTGGGCCGCGGAGGAAAGCACATTGGCCAGCACCCCGCCTTGTTCGCCGATGAGGCGCACCGTCTGCTGGGCCACCAGTATGGTAGAGACCAGATTGCTCTCCACCACCCGGCGCACCTGCTCGGCGGTGTAGACACCGACAGGGCCGAATTCCCCGACGCCGGCGCAATGGATCACAAGGGAAGGCAAGCCGCCCCAGGCCACGGCGGCACCGAAGGCCATCTCCACCTCTTCGTGGTGGGCCAGATCGGCGGCGATGCCGACCACGGCGCTGCCGAGCCGCTGCTCCTGCTCCTGCAACTTGTGATAACGGCGCCCCATCATGGAGACCCTATGACCGCGCTCAACCAGTCCGATTGTCAGAGCGCGCCCAAGGCCGGAGCCCGCGCCAGTCACTATGATATGGCCCATTATCTCTCCTCCTCACCCTTGCCCGTCAAACACGCCCGGGTGGCGCATCGCCACCCTTCGTCAGATTAGAAGGTGAATTCGCCACCGATGAACCAGCCGTCGATGGTCTGGTCGACGCGGTCGAAGTCCATCTCGGCTTCACGCCAGCCGGCACGGATCTTGAGCGGCACTGTGGAGAACTTGTAGGAACCGCCCAGGCGGTAGTCATAGTTGTCGGCATCCTGCACCCGCAGATCACCAAAGGCGGCAAAGCCGGTACCCGGGATGCGCACTTCACCACCGGTGTAGGCCATCAGCACATCCTTGTCGTAGGAGTAGTGCTGGGTGTTGAAATCGCCATCGTAGCGACGACCGGTCAGACCCAGATCGAGCTGGAACAGATCGTTGTTCATCAGGCGGTAGTAGAGGCTCAGATCATAGGCCAGCAGATCGTTGCTGAAGGAGCCGCCGCTGGTGCTGAAATCGGACATCTCGAACTTGGCATTCGGCAGCAGGAAGATGCCGTGCTCCAGTTGCAGGTAGCCGCTCCAGTTGTAGTTGTCGTCGTAGCTGCCATCGGCACCGACGCCGCTGACCTGGCCGCCCCCCTGGGAGTTCCACATATCGGCACCCGCCGCGAAACGCCAGTCATCGGCGGCCATGGCTGCATGGCTGAACAGGGCAATCAGGGTGCCGGCAATCAGGGTCTTCTTCATTACATAGCTCCATTATGGACTGGAAAGACCATCATTTTACCCGGTGAGCAAGGAATACCTAGAGTAAAAAGCTGAACAAGCGTCCATTAATGTCAGTGCTGCATGCCCTTCATCGGCTCGACCGGCTTCACCGGCAGGCTCAGGCTCAGGGTTTGACCATCGTCCAGGGTCAGGGTCAGGGGGAAGGGTTTGTCCTCTGAGAGAGCCCCCACCTCGAACAGCATGATGTGGAGGCTGCCGGGTTTGAGGACGGCTTCCCCCCTGGCCGGGATTTCGATGCTCTCCACCTGGCGCATCTTCATGACGCCGTTCTCGTGCAGATGGGTGTGCAGCTCGGCACGGCCCGCGTCAGGAGAGGCTGCCGCAGTCAGGGTCACAGGTTTGTCCGCGTCATTCTTGAGCACCATGAAGGCCGCCGTGTTGGGCGACCCCGGGGGGAGCAGGCGCACATAACCGTCGACGGCCTCGACCTTGGCCAGTGCGGGAGCAGCCAGGAGCAGGGCCAGGCTGGAATAAAACGCACGTTTAAACATGGTTGAAATCCTTTTATGATGTTGTTAAACGAAGCAAAGCTTACCCCTGTGGCAAGCTTTTGGCAGCCCCCGAACACAAGGATTCAGACATGGCCCTCACAATTCTGGCCGAGCAGCAGGATGGCTTGCTCCTCCTGACCCTCAACCGGCCGGACAAGCGCAATGCCCTCAACACCGAGATGTACCTGGCCCTCACCCTGGCCTTTCAGCAGGCTGCCCTGGACGAGAGCGTGCATGTGGTGTTGCTGCAAGGGCAGCAGGAGTGCTTCACCGCGGGTAATGATCTCGCGGACTTCATGGGCAAGAGCAGTCTGGACGCGGATGACCCCATCTTGCAGTTCCTCCACACCCTGGCCGACTTCCCCAAACCGGTGATCGCCGCCGTGGGCGGCCCGGCGGTGGGCATAGGCACCACGCTGCTGCTGCACTGCGATCTGGTCTATCTGGGGGAGAACGCCCGGCTGCAACTGCCCTTCGTCGAGCTGGGGCTGGTGCCGGAGTTTGCCTCAAGCCTCTTGCTGCCCCGCGCCGTGGGCCACCTGAAGGCGGCTGAGCTGCTGTTGCTGGCGGAGGCCATAGACGCCGGGGAGGCGCTGCGGCTCGGGCTGGCCAACCGGGTGCTGGCGGTGGAGGAACTGCTCCCCTTCGCCCGGGCCCAGGGGGTGAAGCTCGCGGCCAAGCCGCCCAAGGCACTGCAAAAGAGCAAGGCACTGCTCAAGCAGGAGCTCAGGCAGGCGGTGCATTTCGTCATCGATCTGGAGGCCCGCGCCTTCTCCCTCGCCCTGCAAGGGGAGGAAGCCCAGAGCCGCATCGCACGGCGGCTCGGGCGCACAACCGCTAGTTGAGGCGGAAGCGGCCTATCAGTTCGCAGCCCTGCACCTTGTCCTGCACCTGGATCAACCTGGCGATCTCGGGGTTGGGGTGGCGCTTCAAGAAGGAGAGCAGGGCGGCGCGGCAGCAGCCCAGCTCGCTGATGAGAGACTCGCACTCCCGATTCGGGCACTGGGGCACCAGGGCGGTGACCAGCTCGGAGGCGAGCTTGAGGTAGCGCAGCTCATAGGCGGGCTCTTCCATGGCGCGCCAGAAGTCGGCCATGCGGTGACAGGTGGCGACCCGCATGCTGGCCAGTTCGTCCAGATCCCCGGACGCCAGCTCGTACACCTCCCCCAGGGCCTGCTGATAGAGGCAGATGGCCGTGCCGAGTGCCCCCATGCCAAGGGCATTCTCCGCCTCCAGCATGTAACGCTGCCAGTTCTGATTCGTCATTGTCCTCTCTCCTGCCTATACGAGTGGAGCCTGTATCATGGCTAATCGAGAATAAATATCAACCAGACCCTTTGTGCAGGTTTTGACCACCCCCTCCCCCTGCTCCTTGGCATCGCCCTCCCCATCCCTTACCATCTGGCCTCTTCTGTCGGGAGCCCTTCCTCATGCAACGACCCCGTTCATCCCAGGCGCTGGGCTGCTCCACCCTGTGTGTGCCCCGCCTGCTGGTCTGGATCTATTAGCTGCGCCGAATCGCGCACCCAATACCTATCCATTCAACGAGGAACACAGCCATGACCATCTGCCAACATTGGTCGCAGGTCGAGTACCTGCACCTGACGGTGACCAATCCCAACATCTGCCTCAAGGGGCGACACAGCTACTACTCGGGCGCCTGGGATGGCCCCTTCGAAGAGGAAGCCGTACGTTACCTGCACGGCGACAGCTGGAGCCGCTCAGCCGACACCGGCTGGGAGCCGCTCTGGCATATAGACAGGCTCCATCTCGGCGACTACGTGCAGATAGCCGCCGGGGTGAAGATCATCATGGGGGGCAACCACACCCACAACCCGGCCTTTATCAGCACCTACCCGTTCGCCGAGGTGGCGGCGCTCAAGCGCAGCTACAGACCCGCTGGCGATACCCGCATCGGCAATGACGTCTGGATCGGCATGGAGGCCATGATAATGCCGGGCGTCACCATAGGGGATGGCGCCATCATAGCCGCCCGGGCCCTGGTCAATCAGGATGTGCCGCCCTATGCCATGGTGGCGGGTACCCCGGCCAGGGTGGTGCGGATGCGCTTTGGCGACGATGATATTGCCCGGCTGCAGGCGCTCGCCTGGTGGGATTGGCCGGATGACAAGGTACAGGCCCTGCTGCCGCTGATCCAGCAAGGAGAGGTGGCCCTGCTGGAACAGGCCGCCGCCCGCTGGCAAGGTGCCTGCCAGGGATTGTGACGAGGGGGCGCCTGGGCGCCCCTTCTTGATCCCGCGTCAGCTGCCACTGCGTGGCGGGTTGAGGCGACACTGCTTGCCGGGATAGCCGGGCAAGGCACTGGCCTTGCTGTTGCAGGCCAGCCGCTTGGCCTCGGCGAGGCGCTCCGCCAGATTGGCGGCATTGACCGGCTGCCACGCCATCTGCTGGCCGAGCCAGCTGGCCCAGGCGAACTCGACGAAGTAGACCTGATCCTGCTTGCTGAAGTAGCCCGCATCCTGCAGCAGGCCCGCCAGGGTGCGGTAGGGATAATCCGGCAGATCCCTGATGTGGCCGGGCAGCTGTTCCGGGGTGAGCGGCTGGCCCCGCTCATCCTTGAGCCAGGCCCAGTGGTTGTTCTGCATCTGGCTCCAGAAACTGGCCCTGTCCTGCAAGCGGGCGATCACCTTGACCCTCGCCTCCTTCACCCCCTGTTGCCACAGCGCCTTGGTCAGGTGGTGCCTGTCCACCAGCCAGTAGCCGCCATCGGGGGCGATGACCACGGGTATCTCTTTCTTTTTCATCAGCTTGTCGAGTTGCTTCTCGCTCTTGTCCGCCAGTTCAGCCACTGTGGTGTCGACCTGCAACTGCCCCACCCCGCCCTGAGTCGGATGCAGTTGATCTATGCTCACCTCGCACCAGCTCCCCACCTGACTGGTCTTCTCGCAAGGGGCCAGAGCCCAGGCACCCTGGCTCAGCACACAGGCCAATAACATCCATACTCTCATCGTTTGCTCCTCTTGCCCGCACTCGGGTCGGGCGTACATAGGGTTGCAGCCCCGGATATCATGGGACTCACGCTGGCGGTCTGACCAGCAAAGGGGATATCATGATTCCCCGTCTGCCGGCGATGAATTCTCGCCGAGTTTTCTCCTCGCTTCACACAATTTGAAGGATTCGCCATGAAAGGATGGAGCCCCCTGCTGGCCCTGCTGGGCTGTGTCTGTGTCCAGGCCGCCAATGTGCCGGCCGGTACCCAACTCGCCGCCGAACAGGCCGTCGTGCGTCATCTCAAGGACGAACCGGCCAGCCTGAGCCCCCTCAAACTGGTCGGGCTGCCCGAGCTGCAAGTGCTCAGAGATCTCTATGAGGGGCTCTTGACCCAGGGAGCGGACGGCAAGGTGCTGCCCGGTGTGGCATCTCGCTGGGATAACGAGGGGAACCAGAAATTCACCTTCCACCTGAGGCCGGATGCCCGCTGGTCCAACGGGGATCCGGTGCGCGCCAGCGACTTCGTCTATGGCTGGCGCAAGCTGGTGGATCCCGAAGAGGCGGCCACCTTCGCCTGGTTTGCCCAGCTGGCCCACTTCGACAAGGTGGACGAGATAGTCGAGGGCAAGCTGCCTCCCGAGGCGCTCGGGGTGCAAGCCCTGGATGACCACACCCTGCAGGTGACCCTCTCCCAGCCGGTGCCCTACTTCCTGAGCCTGCTGACCCACCCCAGCCTCTCCCCCCTGCACAGGGCCAGCATGGAGCAATATGGCAACCAGTGGACCCAGCCGGGCAAGCTGGTCGGCAACGGTGCCTTCGTCCTGAGCCACAGGGTGGTGAACGAGAAGCTGGAGCTGACCCCGAATCCCTATTACTGGGATCGCGCCCATACGGTGCTGACCCGGGTCACCTTCGTCCCCATCAATCAGGAGAGTGCCGCCACCAACCGCTATCTGGCGGGGGATCTGCACATCACCGAATCCTTCCCCAAGGAGCAGTACCACAAGCTGATGAAGCAGATCCCGGGGGAGGTTTATACACCGGAGCAGCTCGGCACCTATTACTACGCCTTCAACACCCAGCGGGCTCCCCTGAACGACGTGCGGGTGCGTCAGGCGCTCTCCTACACCATCGATCGGGCGCTCATCGCCGACAAAGTGCTAGGCACGGGTGAAAAACCCGCCTACCACTTCACCCCGGATGTGACCGCCGGGTTCGTCCCCAAGCCCAACCTGCTCTCCACCAGCAGCCAGCAGGCGCTGGACGAGAAGGCCAGGGCGCTGCTGACAGAGGCGGGCTATGGCCCAGGCAACCCCCTCAAGCTCACCCTGCTCTACAACACGGCTGAAATTCACAAGAAGATGGCGCTGGCCATCGCCAACCTGTGGAAGCAGAAGCTGGGGGCCCGGGTCGAGCTCACCAATCAGGAGTGGAAGACTTACCTCGACAGCCGCCAGAGCGGCCAGTTCGAGGTGATCCGCTCCTCCTGGGTCGCCGATTACAACGACCCTTCCGCCTTCCTCGGTCTGTGGGGATCCCACCACAGCGGCAACATGGCCCGCTTCGCCAACCCCGGTTACGACGCCCTGCTGACCCGGGCGGCCAGCAGCCAGGATCCCGCCGAGCGGGCACGCCTGTTCGACGAGGCCGAGACCATATTGCAGGAGGAGGCGCCCATCGCCCCCATCTACCAGTACACCAACGCCCGTCTGATCAAGCCCTGGCTCAAGGGCTATCCCATCAACAACCCGGAAGACGTGGCCTACAGCCGCCAGCTCTACCTGGTCAAACACTGATCCCTCGGGGGCCAGCCCGGCTGGCCCCCTCTTCGCACTGTACCCATTCAAGTTCCCGGCATAAAATGCCGCCTCTCTTCGTCCATCAGTCCGTTAGATAGATCTCCCTATGCGTTGTCTGCTCCTGCTTGCCCTGTTGTTTGCCCTCCCCGCCAAGGCCGCCGATGAAAGCCAATGCCGCCAGGCCTTCCTCGAATGGATGCTGAGCCAGCAGAAGCAGTTCAGCGATCGCAAGGCCAGCAAGATGGAGCGCCGCAACGCCGAGCGGGCCATCGATCAGGCCCGTGACGAGTTCGCCAAGCAGGAGAGCTTCTGCCAGGCCATGGCCTGGGTCTCCCGCGATCAGAGTCAGGATCCCCGCTTCAAGCCCCGGACGGGGGAGATCCACGACTTCACCCCCCGCAGTTGAGCCCGCCCTGAAGTCGCCCTTCATCTACTACTTTTTTCAGTCGTCATAGTGTTGATTTATTGACCCAAGCCAAGATGGCCACTTGGGTCGCCCCTACAATGAAGCCGTAACAACAACACACAATAAAAACAAATTTATCAGTTACTTGGCTCATTCAGGATGCGCAAATGACCACCACCCGGCAAGAAGGGGAGATCCGTTTCCCCGATCACATATCATTGATTTCGACCACGGACCCCAGCAGCCACATCACCTATGCCAACCAGCACTTCTGCGACGTGGCCGGCTACAGCGCCACCGAGATGGAAGGGGTTCCCCACAACCTGGTACGCCACCCCGACATGCCCAGGGCCGCCTTCGCCGACATGTGGCAGCGGCTGCAGCAAGGCAAGAGCTGGATGGGGCTGGTGAAGAACCGCGCCAAGAGCGGCCAGTTCTACTGGGTCAATGCCTATGTCACCCCCATCCTCAACGAACGTCAGCAGATCATCGAATACCAGTCGGTGCGCACCCGCCCCCAGGATCACGACATCGCCTGGGCGGAGCGGCTCTATGCCCGGATCCGGGCAGGCAAGACGCTGCCCTGGCAGAGTCGCTTCACCCTGGAGCCGGGGCAACTCAGCCTGCTGCTCTCGGGCACCGCCCTGGTCGGCATGGGGGCCAGCCTGATCACGGGCCAGGCCGCCTGGGGCGGCCTCACCCTGCTCTGCCTGCTGGCCCAGATGGGGCATGGCTGGCACCTGCAACAGCGGCTGGCCCGGCTGCTGGCCATGGCGGGGGAGGAGCTGGGCACGCCCCTCTGTCAGGTGCTCTATGCCAGGCGGCGGGACAGCCTGGCGGCCATCGAACTCTTGCTGCGCATGAAGAAGGCGGAGCTCAGGGCAGTGGTGGGGCGCAGTGCCGACACCAACCAGCAGATACTGCAGGCGGCGGAAGATGACAGGGGACATATTCAGACCATAGACACCCACCTGCAGCAGCAGCGGGCCCAGAGCGAACAGCTGGCCGCCGCCATCACCCAGATGAGCCAGTCGATCCGCGACGTGGCCGACAACGCCCATCAGGCCAACGCCCTGGTGAGCGAGGTGCAGCAGGTGTCAGCCAGCGGCCAGCAGGCGCTGGCGACCACCCGCGCCTCGGTCAACCAGCTCCACCAGGAGCTGGATGCCAGTCAGGGGGTGTTGGCGCGCCTGACCCAGGACAGCCAGAAGATCAGCGGGATCCTGGAGGTGATCGGGCAGATCGCGGATCAGACCAACCTGCTCTCCCTCAACGCGGCCATAGAGGCGGCACGGGCCGGCGAGCAGGGGCACGGCTTTGCTGTGGTGGCAGACGAGATCCGGGCGCTGGCCCAGAAGACCCGCAGCTCCACCGGCGAGATCAGCGACATGATAGGGGCGCTGCAGCAGAGTACACGGCAGCTCTCCGATGGCATGACCCAGGGGGCCCAGACCTCTGTCCTCTGCCAGCAGCACATGGGCGCCACCGCCGAGGTGCTCGACCAGATCAACCAGATGCTGGCCCAGGTGACCCACACCAGTGACGAGATAGCCCAGGCCGTCAGCCAGCAGGCGGATGTGACCAGCACCCTGGACCAGGGCATTCACCAGATCCATCAGCTGGCCAGCCACACCGCCGACAACAGCAGGCAGGCCCTCGATGGCATCACCCTGCTGGTGGAGCGGCTGCAAAACCTCTCCCGCCTGATCAATCAGTTCCACGACTGAGATTGCCCCCCGTGTAGCCTGGCGCGTCTCTGGACGCGCTGCCCTTTCCCCTCCCGACACGCCGCTGACCCCTTCATCTCCTTGTCACGAAAATCTGGGTGAATGGATCCCGTTCCCCAGCTCCCGGCGAGCCTCGACAAGGATCTTATGATGCCCAAGCCTCTCGGTTATGCCGCCCTGCTGAGTATGCTGTTGCTGCTCCATCTGACCTGGCAGGAGCCCTCTCCCGGCGGGGTATGGCAAGGGTGGGAAGAGGCGATGCGGGGAAGCCTGAGCCGCCACTTCCCCCGGGCCGAGGTCAGCATGGCGCAGTGGCTGCCAGCGGAGCAAGGTGCCCGCTATCAGCAGCAGTTGGCCGAGCTGGAGCAGCAGTTGGCGGCAAGCCGGGACACCATGGGTGCCGCACGCTGGCTGCAGCACAGGGCGGCGGTGCTCGGCCAGTGGCGACGGGACTTCTTCGGCCAGGAGCAGGACCAGCGCTGAGTGAGCCCTCATGAGCCGGGTTCACTGTCGGCTCATGGAAGAGGTCTGTTCGTCAGGCCTTGCCCTTGAACTGCTTGACGCTGCGCTTGTTGGCGGTGCGGCGATTCGCCTGCTTGTCCCTGGGGGCTCGCTTGCCTTCCCCGCTCGCAGGCTGGTCGGTGACCGGGAAGCCTTCAAGCTCGGCCAGCGGCAGCGCACGACCGGTCAAGGTGCGGATGGCGGCGAGGGTCTCGTCCTCCCCATGGCAGACCAGGGAGAGGGCGAGGCCTTTCTGTCCGGCGCGGGCGGTGCGGCCGATGCGATGCACATAGACGGGGGCATTGGCGGGCAGGTCCAGGTTGATCACCACAGGCAACGCCTCCACGTGGATGCCGCGCGCCATCAGATCCGTGGCCACCAGCACCCGCACTTTGCCCGCCTTGAAATCGGCAAGCGCCTGCTCCCGCACCACCTGATCCTTCTCCCCGTGCAGGGCCGCCACCGCTATGCCCGCCTTGGCGAGCTTTCTGGCCACGGCGTCGGCATCGTCCCGCGCGCTGATAAACACCAGCACCTGAGGCCACTCCTGTTCCTTGAGCAAGCCGATCAGCGCCGGCACCTTGCTGCTTTTGTTGACCAGATGGAGCCGCTCCTCGATCTCGCTTACCAGGCTGTTGAGGGGGGTTGCCTCGATGCGCACCGGGTTCGTCAGCAGATCTGTGGCCAGGGTCTCGAGCTCGGTTGGCAGGGTGGCGGAGAAGAGCAGGTTCTGCCGCTCGGTCGGCATGGCGTTCATCAGCCACTGGATATCGGGCCAGAAGCCCATCTCCAGCAGGCGATCCGCCTCATCCAGCACAAGGGTGCGCAGGTGGCTCAGTCCCAGCAGCCGCTGGGCCAGCAAGTCCCGCAGCCGCCCCGGGGTCGCCACCAGCAGTTGGGGCCCCAGGGCCAGCTCGCTCTGTTGCTGCTCCTGGGCCACGCCGCCGCACAGGGTCAGGAGACGCAGCCCCAACGCCTCGGCACCGCCCTGCAGCGCGGCGCTCACCTGGGTCGCCAGCTCCCGGGTCGGCACCAGCACCAGCCCCTGCACCCGATCGGAGGCCGAGTCCAGCCCCTGCAGCAGCGGCAGGCCGAACGCCAGTGTCTTGCCGCTGCCGGTCTGGGCCAGCGCCAGCAGATCCTGGCCCTTCAGCGCCGCCGGAATGGCAAGCTGCTGGATGCGGGTCGGGGTGTGCAATTCGGCAGGCAAGGCGGCCAGCAGGGCGGGATCGAGGTGGAGTTCGTTAAAGGTCATGGGGCTACGCGGCAGGAAGAAGTGGGAGGCGAAGTCTAGCCAGCCTGACCCCATAAGTAAAAGGTCGGTGAGAAGAAGTGGGGGTATATGGGCCAGCCAGTCTGTTCACCTCAACCCTGAGGGCCACGGCGCCCGCAATAAAAACGGCCTGCATCAGCAGGCCGTCGGCAATCAGGGCAAGACGAAACTTACAGGGCGGCCAGGGCGGCGGCGTAGTTCGGCTCGTCGGCCACTTCGGCCACCAGCTCGCTGTGCAGCACCTTGTCGTGCTCATCCAGTACCACGATGGCACGGGCAGCCAGGCCCACCAGGGGACCGGAGGAGAAGGCCACGCCGTAGTCCTGCAGGAAGGAGACGCCACGCAGGGTGGAGAGGTTCACCACCTTGTCCAGACCCTCGGCGCCGCAGAAACGCGCCTGGGCGAACGGCAGATCGGCGGAGATGCACAGCACCACTGTGTTGTTCAGGGCGCTGGCCTGCTCGTTGAACTTGCGCACAGAGGTGGCGCAGGTCGGGGTATCGACGCTCGGGAAGATGTTCAGGATCTTGCGCTTTCCGGCGAAGGTCGCCAGGGTCGCATCGGACAGATCGCCAGCAACCAGGGAGAAGGGCTTGGCCTGCTCACCGGCAACGGGGAAATGGCCGGAGACGGAGACGGGGTTGCCTTGCAGGGTGACGGTATTGCTCATGTTAGGTCCTTGATTATCGATGGGGGATCCAGGGTTCCCAGTATAGGCCCAGCGGCAGGGGACAAACACCCGCTAACAAGAGGGATTTGTTGCCGCCCTGTCTCGCCCGTCCCGCTGAGATGGTGCAAAGAGGGGCTTGACCTTGGACTTAACACCAAGGTTTACACTGGGCTCAGACAATAGGGATCCCGCAGGGGCGGGATCCACTCAAGAGGGACTCATCATGAGCAAATCCTGCTGCAGCCATTCCCATGCCGCCCCCATCAAGGCCATCGGCAAGGCCGCACCCCATCAACACGAACACGGGCACGACAGCCACTGCTGCGATAATGCGGCGCCCGTCACTGGCTGCACCAACCAGGCCCCCCATGACCACCAGGCGCATAGCGAGAACGACCCGCCAGGGGATGAAGAGCCCCCCAGAGGAAGTTGCCAGAGTCAGGGTTGCTGTGACTCGCAGCCGGCTCATGACCATAGCGACCATGCTGGTCATGATCATCAGTCGGTCGCCGACAGCCCCGAGCCCCTGGCTTCGCCGACTCAGAACAGTCGCCGCCATAGCTGGCAGGTGCTGGGCATGGACTGTCCCAGCTGCGCCCGCAAGATAGAGACCGCCGTCGGTCGGGTGGCCGGCGTGCAGCAGGCCCGCGTGCTGTTTGCCACCGAGAAGCTGGTGGTGGATCTCGCCCCCGACCTCTCCCCCGACCCCATCACCGCCGCCGTGCTTGCCGCTGGCTTCCGGCTCAAGGGCGAGGCCAGAGCCAAGGCCGCCGATGACAAGCATCGCAGCCCCTGGCTGACGACACTGAGCAACTTGTTCGGCAAATATGGACAACCCCTCTCCCTGGCCGCCCTGATGTTGGTGGCGGCCCTGCTGCCGGCCCAGTTTGGCCAGCCACTCTTTACCCTGGCGACACTCTGGGGGCTCTGGCCCGTCGCCCGCAAGGCCTGGGCATTGACCAGAAGCGGCTCCCCCTTCGCCATCGAGACCCTGATGACGGTGGCGGCGCTCGGCGCCCTCTTCCTCGGGGAGACAGCAGAGGCGGCCATGGTGCTGCTGCTCTTCATGCTGGGGGAACACCTGGAGGCCTACGCCGCCGGTCGTGCCCGCGCCGGGGTCACCGCCCTGATGGCCCTGGTGCCCGACAAGGCGCTGCGCATTCGTACCACCGCAGAAGGTGAAAGACGGGAAGAGGTGGCGGCCGACGAGCTGCGCCCGGGCGACATCATCGAAATCGCCCCCGGTGCCCGCCTGCCTGCGGACGCCCATTTGCTGGACGCCCTCGGGGCCTTTGATGAGAGCGCCCTGACCGGCGAGTCCATCCCGGTGGAACGCCGCCAGGGTGACAAGGTGCCCGCCGGCAGTCTGGCGGCGGATAGAGTGCTGCGCCTCGAGGTGGTCTCCGAGCCCGGCAACAACGCCATCGACCGCATCCTGCACCTCATCGAGGAGGCCGAGAGCCAGCGCGCCCCCATAGAGCGCTTCATCGACCGCTTCAGCCGCTGGTACACCCCGGCCATGATGCTGGTCGCCCTGCTGGTGATGCTGGTACCGCCGCTCGCCTTCGGCCAGGGCTGGGACGAGTGGATCTACCGCGCCCTGGCGCTGCTGCTCATCGGCTGCCCCTGCGCCCTGGTGATCTCCACCCCGGCGGCGGTCACCTCGGCCCTGGCCGCCGCAACCCGCCAAGGAGCCCTGATCAAGGGCGGTGCGGCCCTGGAGCGACTGGCCCATATAGACACAGTCGCCTTTGACAAGACAGGCACCCTGACCCTGGGCAAGCCCCAGCTGACCGAGCTGACAAGCCTGGATGGCCGACCGGAGGCCGAACTGCTGGCTCTGGCCGCCGCCATAGAGCAGGGTTCCCACCACCCCCTGGCCCGCGCCGTGGTGGCTGCCGCGAGCGAGCAGGGGCTGGCCCTGGCCAACGCCCGGGATCTGCGCGCCCTCCCCGGCATGGGGGTGGAGGGGCGCATCGACGGCGCCCTCTGGCAACTGCTGGCCCCGAGCCGGGTTCCCGCTCTAGGCGAGGCGCTCGAGGGGCAGATCGCCGCCTTGGAGCGCCAGGGCAAGACGGTGATTTTACTCTGCCGGATGGGAGAGGCGCCCAGCGCCCTGCTGGCGCTGCGGGACCAGATCCGGCCAGACGCCGCCGCGGCGCTGCGTGAGCTCAAGGCGCTTGGGCTGCAAAGCATCATGCTGACCGGGGACAACCCGCGCGCCGCCGAGGCCATCGCCGGTGAGCTCGGTATGGAGTGGCGGGCCAGCCTGCTGCCCCAGGACAAGGTGGAGGAGATAGCCAGGCTCGCAAAGACCCGCAAGGTGGCCATGATAGGGGATGGCATCAACGACGCCCCCGCCATGAAGCGTGCCAGCATCGGCATCGCCATGGGGGGCGGCACAGACGTGGCGCTGGAGACCGCCGATGCGGCCCTGACCCACAACCAGCTCGGCGGCCTGGCCGCCATGATCCGGTTGTCCCGCGCCGCGCTCGCCAACATCCACCAGAACATAGCCCTGGCGCTGGGGCTCAAGGCCATCTTCCTGGTCACCAGCCTGCTCGGCATCACGGGTCTGTGGATTGCCGTGCTCGCCGATACCGGCGCCACCGCCCTGGTGACGGCCAACGCTCTGCGACTGCTGCGCAAGCGCTGAGGCACTTGGCCCGGACAGGCGCAAACAAAAAGCCGCAACCCTGGGTTGCGGCTTTTCTTTATGCGGGCACCGAGGCTTTGCCCAAAAAATCAAAGCGCGGCTGATGATGGCAGTCCGCGCCTTGTTCTTACTCTCTCGGTTTATCCCACCCTTGGCGAGGTGGAATTCAACCCGGGGCTGCCGAGCCAGCCCCGGACTCGATGAGAAGGCTTACTTGGGTGTGCACTCCTGAACAATACCAGTCCCTGGCTTGGCACCGGTTGGATCGACTTTCACCAAGAAACTCCAGTAACCCTGCGGGAGAGTCAGGCTATTGTTCTTTGCGCCAGAGCCGGGTTTGGCATAAGCGAATGCATAACCCACTTCCGGTTCAATGGCACCACCACCGTTGTACAGGTACTCAAACTTCCAATCCTCATCGGCAAGTTTGAACTCTGTAGTACCGCTGTAGTTAAACACCACTTGATAAATGGCCAGGTCCCCATCCATTCCTTTGTAGGAGAGCTGGTGTTCAGGCTTAACGCCCCACTCATTCAAGCCGCCTTTGACGAACAGGTTATGTTCCAGCGGATTGCCCGCCACCGTGTCCAGCACCTTGCAGCCCTGCACCGGCTCTGTGTAGCTGACGCTCAAGGTCGGCTTCTCCTTGTTCATGGCGGTGAAGACGAACTTGTAGCTGCCCGCCTTGTCCAGCGCCAACCCGACGTTGCCCGTTGAACCACCGGCACACAGGGTCAGCGGCGTGCCCACCACCAGCTTGTCACCGGCGTTGCAGCTGCCGTAGTTGATGTTCCAGCCAGCGTCGGCCACCTTCAGCTCGGTGTTGCCAAGCTGATCCGCCGTCACTTCAGCGCTGAACTCGTACATGAAGTTGCTGGTGAAGGTCAGCGGGTTCTTCTCCCCGAAGCTGGTATCCAGGAAGCCCTTCATGAAGAGCGCAGTGTCACCGAAGGGGGGCAGGGTGCTCAGGTCCGTTTTCTTGCCCACCGGCAGACCCGCGCCCTGGGCGCCACTCTGCGGTTTGACGAAGACGGCGGCGGACCAGGCTCCGAGGGTCAGCTGGCCGTTGTCATAGCCGGCGCCACTGGCGATGCTGTCGACCCCGCGATGCTTGCCACTCAGCACCATGCCGGAGAGATCGATGGGCTGATCGTTGCCGTCACGGAAGTCGCCGATGCTCTGGGGGGCATTGGTGGCGTTGATCATCACCACCAGGCCGTCGATGGCGGTATCCAGATCCGCACCCGCGCTCGCACCGTCGTCCACGCTCATCACGATGAGACCCGGCACCTGATCCGGCCCGGTGTTGCGGAAGTCGACCCGCTTGATCACCTCAGCCCCGCTGCCAAGACGCAGCAGACGGGAGGATTGACGCAGCTCGGACAGCTCCTGGTAGAAGCTCACCATCTGCGCCATCTCGGCCGACCCCGGTTTGGCGTGCTGGCCGAGCACCTGCTCGATCAGCGCGTAGTTGGCCTCGTCCTTGTCCTTGCGCGGCAACCCCTTGTCGAAGTTGTTGTCGCCGAGGGTGTAATCGACTCGGTTGTACCAGTCGCCGGAGTCGTAGCTGTCACGCTCCATGGACTTGGAGCGCAGCAGCTCGACCCCGGCGTGAGTGAAGGGAATCCCCTGACCCAGCATGGCGGTGGCCAGCGACACCCCCTGCATCCGCACCAGATCGGCCCCTCCCCGCGCCTTGTAGACCAGGTTGTCGAACAGGGTCTGGTTGTCGTGCTTGTCGACGTAGTTCTGAACTTCGGTCGGATCCTGGGCATAACCTGCGGCCTGACCGTTGTAGTCGATGTCGGCGCCCTTCTTCGGCACGCCGTCCTTGTCGGTCAGCACGAACTCCTTGAGGTTGCCCGCCATGCCGAGGCGCACCAGGTCTGACTGATGCAGGGCGGTGGCGAGATCCACGCCGTCCAGCTCGTTGGCATCCACCAGGGCGCCGTTGCCGAAGCCCTGGGTCTTGCGAATGGCCTCGCCACCGTCGAACGGGCTGCCGCCGCGCACCGCATCCCGCAGTCGATCGGAGAAGGAGCCGATGCCGGTGCCGGCCAGGTGTTTCTGGGTCGCCTGCACGAAGCGCTTGTCATCCTGCACTTCGCCGAAGTTCCAGCCCTCGCCGTAGAAGTACATCTCGGGATTGACCTTCTTCACCTCGGCCAGGGCCTGCACCATCTGATCTTTCGGGTGATGACCCATGAGATCGAAGCGGAAAGCATCGATCTTGTAGTCCCGCGCCCAGGTCACCAGGGAGTCGTCCATCAGCTTGGCGAACATGGCGTGTTCAGGCGCCGTGTTGGAGCAGCAGGTGGAGTTCTCGACCGAACCTGTCTCGGGATTGAGGCGCTGGTAGTACCAGGGCACTATCTTGTCGAGCACGGATTTGGGCCCGAGGCCAGCTTCGTTGGTGTGGTTGTAGACCACGTCCATCACCACGTTCATGCCGATGTTCTGCTTGATGGCCATGACCATCTCGCGGAACTCCTTGATCCGGGCCGTCCCCTCCGCATTGGTGGCGTAGGAACCTTCCGGGGTGCTGTAGTGGTAGGGGTCATAACCCCAGTTGAAGGAGTCCACCCCGCGCAGATAGCCATACAGCTCCTGCACTACAGGATTCTCCTTGCTGTCGCTGGCTTGCAGATCTTCCAGCACCGCCGCAATGGTCTCACCGCCGCCGCAGTGGCTGGCGAACCTGGAGTTCTTGACCTCGGCATTGACCTCACACAGCTTGCTGAAGTCATCGCCGATGTTGGCCACCTTGGCCGGATCCTCGTTGACGGTGGCGATGTCGAACACCGGCAGCAGATGCAGGTGGCTGACGCCGCTCTTGGCCAGGGATTTCAGGTGGGTGACGGGGACGCTGTCCGTGTCGGTCAGCCCCAGGAACTTGCCGCGGTGCTCGGCCGGAGTGGAGTCGTCATTGCCGGTCAAGTCCCTGACATGGGCCTCATAGATGGTGATGTCGGCAGGATTGGCCTGGCTGTGGGGGGCCTTGAGGCTGTCCCAGCCCTCGGGTTTGAGGGCAGGATCGTCGAGATCCACCACCTGACTGAACTCGGAGTTCATCGCCAGGCTCAGGGAGTAGGGGTCTGTCACCTGGTAGGATTCCAGCTTGCGGCTGACCGGATGATAGACCTCGACGGCATAGCGATAGTACTTGCCCACCAGGTCGCTGCCGCCCTGCAGGCTCCAGCTGCCGCTGGCCTCGTCTTGTGTCATGGCGCGCTCGCCGAGGGCTTTGTGTTGCTCGTCAAAGAGCGCCAGCTTGACCGACTTCGCGGTCGGTGCCCAGAGCCGGAAGGTGACGTTGCCCCCTTCCACTATGGCGCCATAGGCCAGCTTGGTGGCGGCCTCGGCATAGAGGGCATCGAGGGCACCGGCGCTCTGCACCAGGGTAGCCCCCTGCAACACGCCCTCGTCATCCGTGCCTATGGCCACCAGTTCCCCCTTGAGCAGGGGCTTGAGATCCGCGCCCGATGGCAGGGCAAAGGCGGCGGCATCCTTGAGGTGCGGGTATTTGGCCTGCTGCGAGGCCGAGAGGCTGGTCGGGGTCAGCTTGATATAGGGGAAGTCGAATACCCCTTCGGCATTGGCGGTGATGGTGCCTGATTCGGTGTGGTAGAGGCGCACATAGGGCTTGTCCTTGCCCCCTTGCCAGATCAGGGTGTTACCGTCGATGAGGTGGGCACTGGCCCCCGCCACACCGAAGGCGGCGGTGAAGGCCTCGGCACGGCTGCCGAAGATCTCGTTCTTGCCCGCGACTATGGCCACTGTGCGATCCGGGTGATCGCTGAAGATGACCTCCATGTTGGCACCTGTCAGGTTGGCCAGATCGCCGTTGCGCGCGATGAAGTTGATGCAGCCCTCCATCTTGGCCAGCGGCACCACCCAGGCCGGGCCGAAGCTGTCCGCATCGGCTGGAACATTCGCCTTGCTGTCCCAATCGTCATAGCTGGGAACCTTGGTCTTATCGATGGCGCTGCAGGCATCGTTGTTCCACAGGTGCAGGCTGTGGTTGGCGAAGGGCCCTGTGATCCCGCGCGCCGCGCTGCTCTGGGTATCCACCAGGGCGATCACGGCCTCATCGGGACCGGCCACCAGCAGCTCGGCCGGGGGCTGGACGTTGGGAAGACGAGCAACGGGCTCATCCTGAGGGGTGGGGGTAGGAGTCGAAGAACTGTTGTCGTTACAGCCTGACAAAAGCGCGAGCAGTGAGGCTGTTACCAGCGCCACTTTGGTCTTTTTCATATCCATTTTTTTATAATTCCCGCTGTAGTTGGTCTCGATACTCGAGGTACCCGGTCGTAGCCGAGCGATGCCATATTAATCAGCGGAGATTGTTGTAAATGTGAGCAACAAGGCAAAAAAAACCAATCCGTTTCAACAAGATAACGTTTTCATAACGAAAATTGGATCGCGCTCACAGACCCGCCCCGGCTTTGGGCCCATACCAGCAGAGAGAGGGGTTCATGCCGGAAAAATCAATTTCCGTTCAAATGGATAGCAAGGAGTCATGGCCTATGAAACGGATCGAGGAGCAGGCAAAACGGCTGGATCAGGAGTATCAGGGGATTGCCCAGCTGTTCCACCAATTTTGCCAGCAGGCCGGGGGGCTCGCCGAGCAGTATCACTTCTTCAGCTGGCCCGATTACGAAGAGACGCCGCCCCTCTGCAGGGCCTTCACCCTGCTGGGTGAGCCGCGCGAGCTGCGGCTGCGCTGTCAGCCCGGTGAGCGGGGAACCCTGGTCGGCATCATCCAGATCCTGGATGACGAGGGAAAGACCCACGCCAGCCTGGGCTTTCGCGCCGACGGCCACCTGCTGCTGGAGCCGGGTCGACTGCTGGATGATCCCCCTGGGTTGCTGCTCAAGCTGATGCTGGGCTCGCTCTGGCAGGATCAGGCCAAGGGGGAAAACGAACGCCCGCCACACTGAGGTCAGGCGCCGGGGCCCTGGCTGGCCTCATCCCTGCGCTATCTCTATGGTCAGGTGCACCAGCTCCTCGTGGATGGCGAGCCGTTCGCGGATCGCCTGGGCCGGAATGGGGACCGCCATCCGCAGGGAGAGCACGGCCGCATACTGCACCTGTCCCACCCGCCAGACGTGCAGATCGCGGATCTCGGCGTCAGGCAGCTCGGCTATCACCTCGCGGATCTCCGCCACCAGGGGAGCGTCCATCTCCGCATCCAGCAGCACCCGCCCCGTGTCCCACAGCAATCCCCTGGCCCAGACCGCCACCAGCACGGCCCCCACTATGCCCATCAGGGGATCCAGCCAGTCGGCCCCCCACAGCATGCCCCCCACCAGGGCGATGATGGCCAGCACAGAGGTGGCCGCATCCGCCAGCACGTGGAGGTAGGCGGCGCGCAGGTTCAGATCCTGATGGCCGTGGGGGTAAGCATCATGGTCGTGACCCTGGTGATGATCGTGATGATGAGCGTGGCCGTGGTGATGGTCATGGTCATGGTCGTGATGATGAGCGTGACCGTGATGATGGTCATGATCATCCTTGAGCAGCCAGGCGCAGGCCAGGTTCACCAGCAGGCCGAGCAGGGCGATGCCGATGGCCTGCTGATAATGGATAGGGCTGGGATCCAGCAGCCGGGCCACCGACTCGAACAGCATCAGGCCCGCCACTCCCACCAGCAACAGTGCGCTGCTGAAACCTCCCAGCACCTCTATCTTCCAGGTACCGAAGCTGAATCTGTGATCCCGGGCGAAGTGGCGGGCGGCGCGATAGGCCACGACGGAGAGGCCGAGCGCCAGGGCATGGGAGCTCATGTGCCAGCCATCCGCCAGCAGCGCCATGGAGTTGTAGAACCAGCCGCCACCGATTTCCGCCACCATCATGATGAGGGTGAGCAGCACGGCCCAGCGGGTCTTGCGCTCCGCCAGCGGATTCCCTTCATGAACGACGGGTTGATGGCAGTGGAATGAGAGCAGGGATGACATGGATTTCTCCTGTGGGCCACGATGAAATATACTATACCCTAGTATAGTTTTATTGTGCGAGAGGATCCCATGTCACACACGGTTCACGACAAGAAGAAGCTGCTGGCCAGGGTCAGGCGCATCAAGGGACAAGCCGGTGCCCTGGAAAACGCCCTGGAGCAGGAGACAGACTGCGCCGCCATCTTGCAGCAGATAGCCGCCATCCGCGGCGCCGTCAACGGCCTGATGCTGGAGGTGCTGGAAGGCCATATGCGCGAGCATCTGGGGGCGCCGGAGGCGACCCCGGCCGAGCGGCTGGAGGATCTGGATCAGGTGGTGAGGGTGCTGCGCTCCTACCTGAAGTAAGGGCTCCCCTGCCTGCTTGCCATAGGATACTGTCGTCGAGCAGGCTGGGCGGAACCGTTTCAGACTTGAGCCCTCGCCCGCTTTACGCCATCATGACCGCCGATCGTTTATCTCTGTCATCTGGATTCCACTTCGCAAGGACCCCCCATGTTTGAACACGTCGATGCCTATGCTGGCGACCCCATACTCACGCTCGTCGAGACCTTCCACAAAGACACCCGCGAGCAGAAGGTGAACCTGGGGATCGGCCTCTATTACGACGAGCAGGGCCGCATTCCGCTGCTGCCCTCGGTACAGCAGGCCGAAGCCCAGCGCGCCGCCGCGCCGGCGCCGCGCCCCTATCAGCCGATGGAAGGGGCCGCCAACTACCGCACCGCGGTGCAGCACCTGCTGTTTGGCGCCGATCACGAGGCGGTCAAGGCCGGTCGCATCGCCACCATCCAGACCATAGGTGGCTCCGGCGCCCTGAAGATCGGTGCCGATCTGCTCAAGCGCTACTTCCCGACCTCGGAGGTGTGGGTCAGCAATCCGACCTGGGACAACCACAAGGCCATGTTCGAGGGAGCCGGCATCAAGGTGCACGACTACCCCTACTACGACGCGGCCACCGGCGGCGTGCAGTTCGACGCCATGATCGACTGCCTGAGCACCCTGCCGGCCAAGAGCATAGTGCTGCTGCACCCCTGCTGTCACAACCCGACCGGGGTGGATCTCTCCCGCGCCCAGTGGGACCAGGTGATCGCGCTGGTGGTCGAGAAGAACCTGATCCCCTTTATGGACATCGCCTATCAGGGCTTCGGTGACGGGCTGGAAGAGGATGCCTACGCCATCCGCGCCATGGTGGCCGCCGGTGTCAGCTTCTTCGTCAGCAACTCCTTCTCCAAGAACCTCTCCTTCTACGGCGAGCGCTGCGGCGGCCTGTCGGTCATCTGCCAGGATGCGGAAGAGGCGAGCCGGGTACTGGGCCAGATGAAGGCGACCGTGCGTCGCAACTACTCCAGCCCGCCCACCCACGGCGGCCAGATCACCGCGGCCGTGATGAACGATGCCAGCCTGCACGCCCTCTGGGTCGGCGAGGTGACCGAGATGCGCACCCGCATCAAGGCCATGCGCCAGAAGCTGTTCGAGGTGCTGAGCGCCAAGGTGCCGGGCCGCGATTTTGGCTACTTCATCAGCCAGCGCGGCATGTTCAGCTACACCGGCTTCACGCCGGAGCAGGTGGACCGCCTGCGCGAAGAGTTCGCCGTCTACCTGGTGCGCTCGGGCCGCATGTGCGTGGCGGGTCTCAACAGCCGCAACGTCGACTACGTAGCGGACGCCATGGCCGCCGTGCTCAAGGGTTAATCCCCATGCCCCGCTCAGGCGGGGCTTTTTGTTTGCTCCGTCTGGAGGGGCAATACCGGCTGCCAGACGCTCCCCTCATCCTCGCCCGCACGGGCTTCATCCCGGGAGGTTTTATGGATCTCATCGCGCTTTCCCGCCTGGGCGGTCGTCATCTGGTGACCCTGCACCTGCTGCTGGACACCCAGAGCGTCACCCGCAGCGCCGAGCGCCTCTGCACCACTCCCTCCACCGTCAGCAAGACCCTCAACCAGCTGCGGGATCTGCTGGGGGATCAACTGCTCTACCGTCAGGGCAACCAGTTGCTGCTCACCCCCTTTGCCGAGCGGCTCGGCCCCAGCCTGCGCCGACTGCTGAGCGAACTGAACGGCCTCACCAGTCCGGAGGGCTTCAACCCCGCCAGCTGGCAGGGGGAGCTGAATCTGGCGATGCGCGAGAGCAGCATGATCTGGCCCATGGGGCCCGTGCTGGGGACGTTGATGCGGGAGGTACCCGGGCTGGTGCCCGTCATCTGGAACAAGGATCAGCAGGGACTGGCTGCGCTGGCGGCGGGCAAGCTCGACTTCGTGATCCTGCCCCACGATCAGAGCCAGCCCCTGCCCAGCCAGCCTGGCCTGGTATGGGAGACGCTGCGGGAAGACAAGCTGGTCTGCCTGCTGCGCGCGGAGCATCCGGCGCAGGATCAGCCCTGGGATCTGGATGCCTATTTAAGCTGGCGCCATATCGTCATTCGTGACAGCGAGCTGGCCGACCCCTTCTTCGAGCAGAGCCTGGCCCAGCGCCAGGTAAGGCGCCAGATAGGAGCTACCCTGCCGGACTTTGGCAGTGCCACCGCCCTGCTGCGTCAGAGCGATTTCATCCTCACCGCCATCGAGGGCTGGGCCGGGCAGGCCGAGCCGTCCGGGCTGGTGAGGCGGCCCGTCCCGTTCGACTATGGCGCAGTGACCCACAGCCTGGTGTGGTACGGCCCCCTGGGGGAAGATCCCGCCCTGCACTGGTTCCGCCAGCGGATCCTGCAGCTCGCCCGGGAGCTGGGTGCCTGAGAGTGCCCGGGGGGCTCAGGGCTTCTTGGTGTAGATGGGGCTCGGGAAGGAGGCGACGTTGTTGCCCAGCTCAGTGATGCGGGCCGCCCCCTGCTTGCGCACCTGATCGATGCGCAGCACCTGGTGCATGGGGATCAGGGTGCGGTTGACGTCGGCAAACTCACTCTTGAGCTTCTCGTGGCTGGGATCGACGATGAGCGCAGTGTGGTTGTCCCATACGAAGTTCGCGATCTCGATGAAGCCGAACAGCTGGCCCTGATTCACGTCCCTGACATAGACCTCGTAACGCTCGTTGTGGCAAATAAACTGCACTCGATATAAGGCGTTGGCTTCACTCATGGGTATCTGTTGGTGATGGGCGGTTTTCCCATTCTAGCCGCCACTTTCCGCGCACCAAATAGACAGACATCACAGTTGCGTCATATCGAGTCTCAGGAGGCAGAACATGTCGGGCCCGTCACAGCGCCGGCAGGGCGATTGGGCCAAATCCTTTCACCTTCAATGCGTTGGACAACCTATCAAGCTCCTCCATGGCGGCCTCCTGCCAGCCCATCGCCTCCCCGCGCACCCCGTGATGGCGAAAGCCGTTGAGACGAATGGGCACAGGCCCAAGGGTCTGCAAGAAGGCAGCGAGCCCGGCGTCCAGCTCCCCTCCGACGTCCAGAAAGTCGCTGCGCCCCGGCACCTGGAGCAGCCGCAGCTCCGCCAGCTTGCCAGCCCGCGCGAGCAGTTGCAGCGAGGCCAGCACCCGCTCCCGGCCCTGACCGGTGAGCGAGTGATGCACCGACTCGCGCCACCCCTTGAGATCTATCATGGCGCCGTCCAGCACCGGCAGCAGCCGCTGCCAGCCCGTTTCACCAAGGGAGCCGTTGCTGTCGAGCAGGCAGCTCAGGTGGGTCAGGTCGGGCGCGGCCTTGATGGCCGCAAAGAGCGCCACCACGAAGGGGAGCTGGGTGGTGGCCTCACCGCCGGATACTGTGATGCCGGTGAGCAGCGGGCCGTA
The DNA here is from genome assembly GCF_010974825.1 of Aeromonas rivipollensis. Taxonomy (GTDB): domain Bacteria; phylum Pseudomonadota; class Gammaproteobacteria; order Enterobacterales; family Aeromonadaceae; genus Aeromonas; species Aeromonas rivipollensis. The sequence continues at coordinate 41,105 of NZ_JAAILA010000051.1, forward strand.
GCGGCGCAGCAGGGCCAGCACCTCGGCCACCGACATCTGGTGGGTCTTGGGGCTGGCGCTGCGGGGACAGGCATCCAGGCAGCGGTCGCAGTGGGTGCACAGAGACGCCTGCCAACGCACACTGCCATCAATGGGAGTCAGGGCGCCGCTCGGGCAGCCGGGCACGCAGTCGCCACAGTGATCGCACAGCCCTATGGTGTGGGGGTTGTGGCAGCCCGGGCAGCGAAAGTTGCACCCTTGCAGGAAGAGCACCAGCCGATTGCCCGGCCCGTCCACGCAGGAGAAGGGCAACCAGCGGCTGACAGTCGCGGTGCGCCCTCCCTTGTCATCCTCAGTAGTCACACAGGCTAGCCTCTAGGCCCAGCACCCGCGGCGCCCGCTGGCGAATACCGGTCAGCTCGCTCGCCTCGGCACCGAGGCAGGTGGTCTGCAACCGCGAGCCTTCGACGGCGAAGCGAGCCACATCGCTCTTGCGGATCATGTAGCCGGTCACCCGCACCAGATCGCTGTCCGCCACGTTGGCACTGAATTCGCGCATGCCGAGGGCGAAGGCTCCCTTGCAGAGCTGCAGCAGCGCCTGCGGGTTCTGACGGATGGTGGGATCCAGGGTCAGGATCTCGCTGATCCCGGAGTGGTAGTAGCCGTGGTGCGGGGCCAGGGCCAGCAGGTGGCTGGCGGGATCCGGCTCCTCCCCATAAGGGATGCGCACCCCTGGGGTGACTCCCTTGTCCAGGCTGAGCCCGCCCTGGGAGTGCAGCAGGGCACGCCCGCCCCAGGCGTGGGGCTGGGGTCGGGCTGTCACCCAGGCCGAGAGCCGGGCCGAGATGCGATGGCCGAGCTGGTTCGCCCCCTCGTCGTGACCATAGCGCCCGGCCAGCCCCTCTTTATCCATCAGCAGGTTCACCGCCTCCGCCATGCCATGGATGCCGAACATGGGCACGAAACGCCCCTCCTCGATCAACCCCTCCTCCACCAGGAAGCTGGCGAAGAAGCCGGACTCTTCGTGCAGGAAGGCGGCCCTTGCCTCGATGAGGCGGGAGGCCTGCTCGCAGTAGTGGGGCAGCCAGCGCGTCATGAACTCCTCAAGGTCGGCACTCTGCTCGGCCATCCCCTTGAGGGAGAGGCGCACCAGGGTGTTGGCGCCGCCCCCCAGGGGCAGTGCGTTGTAGCAGCTGACGATGCCAAAGCCCCGCTCATCGAAGGTCTCCCTGTGGATCGGGTAATTGACTATGTGGGGCTTGCCGCACAGGGCTATGTTCTGCACCCCCTGCATCAGCAGGCTGTCCGGGGTCGATGCGGGATCGTGAAACAGGCTGAGGTTCGGCGCCACCTGCTTGAGTTCGCCGTCGATGCGCAGGATCAGGCGGCAGATCCTGTTGTCATCCGGGCCTATGTTGACGTGCATGAAGGCGTCCGGCAGCACCCTGTCCAGGTAGATCCAGAAGCCTTTCAGCTTGCGATGGAGGGTCTCGTCATCCAGCTCCCCGACGAAGGGCAGCAGCAGGTGATCGAGGCGCCCCAGCCAGACCGGCATGCCGGTGACCGAGGGCACATGGTGATAGAGGATGCGCAGGGCATCCAGGGCCTCGTCGAAATCCCGTGGTGGCGCCAGCTCCAGCCAGGGGGAGCCTTGGCGCAGGAACTTCTCATAGTCCGGCAGCACATAGCGCGGCTTGTAGGGGGCATGTCCCTCGAACATGTCGCAGAGCACCCCTTGCGCCATCGCCTCGGCCACCTCGGCAGGCAGCGCGGGATAGGGCAACGCATTCTCGGCGGCGAGCGCCAGGGCATGACTCTTCTGAGCCGGGGAGAGCAGAGGATCGCGCACTATGCGCTGGCAGCTGGCGGTGAGGGACATGGGAAACTCCTTGGCGGATGATTCCTAAATCCTCACACTTAAGAGGCCTTTTTTGAAGTGACATTCATAACATAACGGATGTCTGATAGAGACATCCGTTAGGCGGGATCACGGCTCAACCCAACCCGGGCAGCAGCGCCGCCAGCCCCCCCTGCCAGCGCAGCAGGAAGAAGCCCCCCATGCCGACCACCACCACCACCAGGGTCGGCAGCCGCAGCAGGGTCAGGGCAGTCACCAGCAGGGTGGCAGCCAGGTAGTCGGGATCCCACTCCAACCCCTTGCCCGGCTCATAGCTGAAGACGATGGGCAGCCAGATGGCGGTCAGCACCGACTGGGCAGAGAAGCTGAGGAAGGCCCCCATCTCGGCACCGGGCTGATAGCGGGTCAGCCGCGAGAAGAAGGCGAAGCGGTTGAAGAAGGTGATCAGGGCCAGCAGGCCAATCATCAGCCAGCCCATGGTCATCTCCTCATCCGGTGCAATACATAACCCACCACCATGCCAGCCAGGGCCGAGATGATGATGTGGATCTCCGCCAGCAGCGGCTTGGTGAGCAGCGCAGTGCCGCCGCTCACCACAGTCGCCGCCACCATGGGCAGGTTCTTCATGGCGGGTATGGTCATGGCGATGAAGGTGGCGGCGATGGCAAAGTCCAGCCCCATCTTGTCCAGCCCCTCTATGTACTGGCCGGCGGCGATGCCGAGCAGGGTCGCCAGGTTCCAGAACAGGTAGAACACGAAGCCCGCGATCAGGGCATAGGCGGGGTTGAAGAGGCCGCTGCGCTCCCTGTCCTTGAGTGCCACCGCGAACATCTCGTCGGTCAGGAAGAAGGCGAGGCTGGCACGCCAGCGCAGGGAGAGCGGCAGCACGTCCCGGCGGAAGGTGAAGCCATAGAGCAGGTGCTGGGAGGTGATCACCATGGTGGAGCCCATGATGGGCAGCAAGGGGGTGCCCGCCCCGAACAGTGTGGTAGCCGAGAGCTGGGCGGCGCCGGCATAGACCAGCAGCGACATCAGCTGGGCCTGCACCGGGCTCAAGCCCGCCTGCAACGCCAGGGCGCCGCACAAAATCCCCCAGGGGATGACGGAAATGGAGAGGGGGAGAATATCCAGGGTGGCGCGCCACCAGAGCGCACCCGTGTGCTCGGGCGCGGCGATGTGGGTTCCTGACATCATGGGATCATCCTTGTGACTTCCAACGCGAGCCGGAAAAACTAGCACGGCGCGGGAGGGGCTGTCACGCCATCCAGGGAGGAAATAAAACGCCCGCTGGGCAGCGGGCGTGAACGGCGAGGATCAGGGCTCGATGACGATGGGAGTGCCAGGCTCGATGGCGTTCCAGATCTCGTCCATCTCGTGGTTGAGCACGGCGATGCAGCCATTGGTCCAGTTGGACGGCTGCACCCTGCGATCCCCCATGCGGTTGAGCTGACCATGGATCATGATCATGCCGCCCGGACGCACTCCCAGCTCATTGGCACGCTTGATGTCGTCCAGATTCGGGTAGTTGATGTGGATAGCCTTGTAGAAGCCGGAATTGCTCTTCTTGTAGTCGAGGGTGTAACGCCCTTCCGGGGTACGCTGATCCCCTTCCTGCTGCTTGTGCCCCTTGGGTGCAGGACCCAGGGCGACCCAGTAGCGCTTGACCGGCTTGCCATCCTTCATCAGGGTCAGGCTATAACTCGACTTCTTGACCACCACCATGTCGGCGGACAGGGTGGCAAAACTCAATGCGGGCCACAGCCCCAGCAAACACAACAATACGGCTCTCAATTTCCATCCCTCGACAAGCCTTCAGGGCTTTGTATTTAGCTAATCATCTGAATGTCGCCACTCTCTGGCGGCGAGCGAGCGCCATGATATGGGATCGCCGTGAATACTCAATATATCCAGAGAAACATATCTGTGGCCCGCCTCCCCAGCGCTCAGCCAAAGCCTCTGCGCATCACCATAATTAATAGCCAAAACAGATAGATGGCGCAAAAAACAGGCGCATCTTGCGCCCCGGCTCACACTGCGGCAAAGATCCCGTCCCGCCTCGGCAGGCTTGCTTACCGCTGACATGAGCAAGCCCTGCCGATGGGCAGGGCTTGCTGGTCGAGGAGCGCCTCACCGGGCGGTGGCGGGCTCGCGCTGATAATGCTGGCGGATCCAGGCCTCGAAGTCGGCCAGCATGCTGGCCTCCGACTCGCTGTTGTCGGCAATCAGCTCGGCGCCGTGCATCACCCGGATCTGGGCGTCGAGCGGCGTCCCCTCTCCTGCCGACGGGCGCTGGCTCGCCGCCGTCATGCAGGCTTCGGCCGTTGCCCACGCCTGCGCCACGCTCTGGTTGCACGCCTCGGCCAGGGGAGCGGCACTGAAGCCTTCGCCAGTGAGGCTGCGTAGCGTCTCGTCATGGGTCATGCCGTTGCCCGGCCCCCAGTAGTGGGCGGCCAGATCCGGCCCTATGCGCGGGTTGTCGGTGAGGTAGCCGTCGCGCGCAAGGAAGTAGGCGCGGGTCTGCTCCACCGCCATCAACGCCAGCAGGTAGCCATGGTAGGCGCAGGCCGACTCCTGATTGAGCAGGTGCGGAATGGCCAGCAGCGGGCGCGGGCTCTCCACCCCGAGGATGGTGCGCTCCCAGCGACGGGCCAATGCCAGCACAGCCTCTGGGGTGCGCTCTGCGTCTGCCATGGCGTAGAGATCCCGCTCGAAGTAGGCCACCAGCGCTATCTGGCGCTCGTTGAAGGCGCGAAACGGCTGGCGCGCCTCTATCATGGCCCTGATGAGCGAATCGGGGATCGCCTCTCCCGCCGCGTTTCTGGCGTAGCGCTTGAGCCAGTCGGCGTCGTCCAGCAGGCTGTCGCAGAACATCGACTGGGTCTCGGCATAGGCCATGGAGGTGGGGGGAAACTCTTGGGAGAAGCAGGGGGCGTTGCCGGTCACGTTGGCAAAGTGGGCCGCATGGCCACCTTCGTGGAACAGGGTGTTGAGGCCGCTCCAGCCGCTGCCCACCTGGGCCGGATCGGCCAGACTGGTGAAGTTGACCACGGCGGGCACCCACTCCCCCTCCTGCCAGAAGCTAGGCACAGGGCCATGGCAGAAGCCGTTCTCGTATTTCCCCTCCCGGGTCAGCAGATCCAGGGTCAGGGTGGCGCCGCGATACTGGATGCCGAGGCGGCGGAAGCTCTGGACCCAATCCTTCAGCGCCCGGGAGAAGGGCACATAGGGGTCGAGCTGGCGGGTCACGTCGCCGCTCACGCTGTAGCGCAGGTTGTGGGGCAGCAGCGCCGCCTCCCCCTTGGCGGCTTTCAGCTCCGCCAGGCTCTGGTGCACCCGCTGCTCGGTGCGGGCAATAAAGTCGTCGAGCACGGCGAACAGCTGCTCCGGGCTCATCTGCTCGTTCTTGTGCACCTTATAGTCGAAGTAGTCGTTATAGCCCATGGCCCGGGCGAAGCGGTTGCGCAGGGCCACCACCTCGAGAAAGCCGTTGCCGACCACCCACTGCTCCAGGCGGTGGAACATGGCGAGCGCACTCTGGCGCACCGCCTCGTCGCTACTGGCGGCCAGCGCCGTGCTGGCGGCGGGCAGGCTGCCGGCCACTTGTTGGCCCTGCTCGTCCAGTAAAGTCAGCTTGAGCCCCTTGCGGCAGGCGAAGAGATCCGCCTCGGCGGCCACCAGCTCGTCCATCAGGGCGGCGGCGGCCGGATCTTCGATGACGTTGCACTCGAAGAAGGCAGCCCAGCCCGCCAGACCCCGCTTCAGATCCGCCTCCTCGGCCTGGGCCAGCATCTCCCGCAATGCGGGCAGCCTGGCCGGATCGGCACAAAACGCCTTGTAGGCCTGCTCGGCGGCGGTGAAACCGGCCTGATCGTCACTGGTGCCCATGTAGGTGGACCAGAAGAGATCCTCCTTTCGCCTGTGTACCCGCAGGTAGTCGGCGTTGAGCTGGTTCAAGTAATTCCTGGCAATGGAACTCATAAATTCCCTCTTGTTATGGGGCGGCCGCGAAGGCGCCCACTCCTTTTTGGTGAAATGCCAGCTCATCCACACTTCTTGCAAATAGAGCCGTCAAATGGTGCGCCGGGATGCGCCAGACCACGCTACCAAAAGCGAGGGTTTCTGTCTGCTGGCTATACTGGTTGCCAACACACTCAATTGGCAACCAACCATCACAACCCTTTGAAAGTTAAATAAATGTTAAACATAAAACAATCAAGGCCAGCCAGCTGACTGGCCCTCACCAGATCCGTACGGGAAAGAAGGAAAAGACTATGTTCAAGCTCGGTGATATCGCCGTGAGTCGCAAACTGATGCTGCTGCTCTCGGTGGCGCTGGTCGGCTTCATCGCACTGCTGCTCATCTCCGCCAGTGCCCTGCATCGCAACCTGATGAGTGAGCGGGAAGCCCGATTGCAGGCGGTGCTGGATCTCGCCATGAGCCGGATCCAGACCCTGGCCGCCACCCTGCCCGCCCCAGAGGCCCAGGCGCAAGCCAAGGCCATGCTCGACGGCATGCGCTTCGATGGGGACAACTACCTGTTCGTGCTGGATGAAAACCGCCACGTGGTGGTGCATCCCGCCAAGCCAGAGCTGGTCGGCCAGCAGATGGGCGGGACGCCCGCCGAATCCCACTGGCAGCGCATGGTGGATCTCGGCAAGGGCGGCCATCAGGGTCGCCTGGAATACCAGTGGATCTCCCCCTCCGGCGAGGCGGCCCAGAAGATGTCGCTAGTGGCCGGCTACCAGCCCTGGGGCTGGATCCTGGGCTCCGGCCTCTTGCTGCAGGACATAGAGGCCACCATCTGGTCCCAGTACCAGCTGATGGGGGGCGCCACCCTGCTGGCGATCCTGCTGATGGGGTGGCTGGGGGTGGCCATCAGCCGCTCCATCGTCAACCCGCTGGCGGAGATCAACAGGGCCATGGCTCAGGTGGCGGCCGGGGATCTGGTGGTCAGCATACCCGTGCATGGCAAGGATGAGCTGGGGGCCGTCGCCCGCTGTACCAATCAGGGACTGGACGCCATTCGCCGCGCCCTGCTGGAGGCGAGCCAGGGGGCCCGCAACGTGGCGGATGCCGCCCTGCGCATCGCCGCCTCCGCCGAGCAGACCAATCAGGCGGTCAACAGTCAGCGGGATCAACTGGCCCAGCTCGCCACCGCCATGAACGAGATGAGCGCCACCATCTCGGATGTGGCGGGTCACGCCGAGAACACGGCCCGCGACACCCAGGACGCCACCAGCGAGGCCGGGCTCGGCAACCAGGACGTCCACGCCAGCGTGCACGGCATCCAGGCGCTCGCCACCGAGGTGGAGCAGGCCACCCATCAGGTCAATCGGCTCAAGGAGGGGGTGATGCAGATAGGGGAGGTGACCGCCGTCATCAGCGCCATCTCGGATCAGACCAACCTGCTGGCTCTCAACGCCGCCATAGAGGCGGCCAGAGCCGGCGAGCAGGGCCGCGGCTTCGCCGTGGTGGCCGACGAGGTGCGCCAGCTGGCGAGCCGTACCCGCCACTCCACCGAGGAGATCCAGAGCACCATCACCCAGTTGCAGCAACGGGCGGTGACCGCCGCCAGCGCCATGGATGCCAGCCGCAAGCTGGCGGAGAGCAGCGTCGGCCAGTCCGAGAAGGCGGGGCAGGATCTCTCTCTCATCGTCAATCACATCCAGCACGTGAGCGACATGGCGACCCAGATAGCCACGGCGGCGGAACAGCAGAGCATGGTGGCCGAGGAGATGAACCGCAACGTCAGCGGCATCAATGACTCGGCCCTGGAGATGTCCCAGGCCGCCTCCCAGCTGGCCCAGGAGAGCGAGCTGCTGGCCGGACTTTCGCGCAGCCTGGACGAACGGCTGGCGGTGTTCAGGCTCGGAAATGCCCTCCCCCGGGATCTGGCGACCGGTCAGGCCCCGCGCCCCTCGTCCTCCCGCCGCACAGACCAGTACCCGCACCACTGACCGTCTGACACAGTCCCATCCCCTGCCGGCCTAGCCGACAGGGGATTTTTTCATTGATGAAAAATGTCGCGATTTTGCATCTTTTGACGGAGCGGGCGAAGTAAAACCAAACTTGATGAATTAAATATAATTTTAAAAACAGAGAGTTAAGTGATTGCTCTACTCCGATGAGGTCAAGCTGTTAAGTTTTACACTTAATAATTTAATCAAAAGAAGCCATCATGGTGGCGCCGTCCTCAAGGGCGGCACCCTGACCCTTTATGTAGTCATTTGGCAAACTGGTTGAAAGGCCAGGACGCAAAGCCTCCGGTCTAAAGACATGTCGTCCAGGATAGCGGGGTTGCCACACCCAGGTGTGTCACGGGGAACTCCCCTGCCAACTTGACTGCCCACATCACCGAACAGAGGAATGTATGGCAGCAAAAATCCAACTCAATCATGTGGCCGCGGCGCTGGCGCTGCTGGCCAGCGGCAGCGTGCTCGCCCACGGTTACATCAGCCAACCGGAAGGGCGCAACTATCTGTGCAAGACCGGCGGCAACAGCCAGTGTGGCGCCATTCAATGGGAGCCCCAGAGCCTGGAGGCGCCGTCCGGCTTCCCCGATGGCGGCCCCGCCGACGGCCAGATCGCCTCGGCCGGGCATCCGCAATTCGGTGAGCTCAATGCCCAGACCAGCGATCGCTGGACCAAGCGCAATGTGCAGGCCGGTCCCTTCGCCATCAGCTGGACCTTCACCGCCAACCACGTGACCCGCAACTGGCGCTACTACCTCACCAAGCAGGATTGGAACCCGAACCAGCCCCTGACCCGTGACGCCTTCGATCTCAACCCGTTCTGCGTGATCGACGGCAACATGGTGCAGCCCCCCAAGCAGGTCACCCATCAGTGCACCCTGCCGGCACGCACCGGCTATCAGGTCATCCTCGGGGTCTGGGAGGTGGGCGATACCGCCAACAGCTTCTACAACCTGATCGACGCCCGCTTCGACGGTGGCACCCAGCCCCCGCTGACCTGGAGCCAGGGCGGGACCATCTACCCCTCCATCGATCTTGCGGCAGGTGACAAGGCCAAGACCCGGGTGTTTGATGCCAGCGGCGAGCGTGCCGACCTGCAGACGGTGCTGACCATAGCCATCGCCGAGCAAGGCCAGAAGAACAACTGGGCCCACGCCCTGGCAGGCAAGATCAATGCCGAGCAGACCCAGATCCGCGCCGGCCAGCAGGGGGCCGATGGCCAGTTCAACCCCGTCTACGGCCAGAACCCCATCTACCTGAAAGCGGGCAGCAACCTGCAACGGGTCGAGATCCAGCTCGAGCAGCAGCAACCGCCGGTGGGCAACAGCATCAACGTGAGCGGCCTGGCGAGCGACTACCAGCTCGACAACGGCAAGGTCACCCTGAGCTTCACCGTCACGGCGCAAGGGGATCTCGCCGTCACCAATACCCTGTATGACCATGGCGGTGTCGCCAAGGGCCAGAGCGGGGCCGACATCAAGGACAGCAGCCAGAGCTTCACCATGGAGGCCACGGGTCTGAGCGCGGGCCACCACCAGCTGGTGATAGAGGGCAAACCCAAGGCTGGGGGGGAAGTGGTGCAGCAGACCCTGGATCTGATGTTCAAGGAGCCGGCCGGTGGCGACTACCAGTTCAGCTTCCCGGAAGGGCTCAAGTCCTATACGGCCGGCACCAGGGTATTGCAGCCGAAGAATGGCAAGATCTATCAGTGCAAGCCCTTCCCCTACAGCGGTTGGTGCAGCCAGTGGTCCAGCACGGCCACCCAGTATGAGCCGGGCATAGGCTCCCACTGGCAGGAAGCCTGGATCGCACAATAACGCGGTCGCAGTGACATCAATAAAACGGGGAGCCCATGGCTCCCCGTTTCTCATGCGCCGCTCGGCTCAGATCTGGTAGTCGAGCAGAGGCTCGTTGCTCATGGCCCTGGCCTGGATCTCCGCCAGCGCCAGCTCGGGGTTGCAGAGCTGGATGAACTGCCAGGTGAAGTTGTGCTGGAACTGCCCCTGCTTGAGACCTATCCAGGCGGTGTGCGGCGCAAACAGCCGGCTGCCGTCGAGCTGCACCAGCCCTTTGTCCCGCTGGGGATCGAACGCCATGTCCGCCAGTATCCCCACTCCCATCTCCAGCTCGACATAGGTCTTGATGACGTCGGAATCCTGGGCGGTCAGCAGGATCTGCGGATGTATCCCCGCCTCGGCGAAGGCCTCATCCACCCGCACCCGGCCCGTCAGGCCCGCCTGATAGGTGACTATGGGCCAGTGGGCCAGCGCCGCCAGGGTGAGTTCCCGCTCGGCGGTGAGCGGGTGCTGCTCCGGCACCACTATGTTGTGGTGCCAGCGATAGTAGGGAAACGCGACCACACCTTCGCTCTTGTCGAGCTGCTCGCTGCTGATGCCGATGTCCACCTCGCCGGTCTGCACCAGCCGCACTATCTCCTCCGGACTGCCCTGGCGCAGCTCCAGCTGCACCAGCGGGAACTGCTCGCGAAACGCCTTCACCACACGGGGCAGGGCATAGCGCGCCTGGGTGTGAGTGGTCGCTACCAGCAGCCGCCCGGAATCCCGGTTGGCAAAGGTGCTGGCCAATTTGCGGATGTTGTCGGCGTCCCCCAGGATACGCTCGGCGATCACCAGCAGCTCCTTGCCCGGCTCCGTCATGCCGAGCAGCCGTTTGCCGTAACGGATGAAGAGCGCGAGCCCAAGCTCCTCCTCCAGCTCGCGGATATGGCGGCTGACCCCGGACTGGGAGGTAAAGAGGGCATTGGCCACCTCGGTCAGGTTGTAATCCCGCCGCGCCGCTTCCCGGATAATGCGTAATTGCTGAAAATTCACCTCATCGCCTCCTGCGCTGAGTGGCGGTGGATGCTGCCACCGTCCTCTTGTTATTGGGCGACCGGATCAGAGTCCGGCTGCAAGCCTGAAAAGGGGTCTCGCCTTGGGGGCTCGTCTTCAAATCTGGTAGTCGGGATAGAGCTGCGCATGCCGGGCCACCAGGCGCACCCCCTGGCCGGGGGCGAAGGCACGGGCGGCCTCCTTGCTCAGCTCGGCCTCGTAGTGAGCGCCTCTGGTCTCGCCATCCCCGCGCAACTCCACCCGGATCCGCGGCCCCATGGGCAACAAGCGGGTGATGGTGGCGCTGATGCCTCCCGGTGCATCCGCCGGCAGTATCTCCAGCTCGTGGGGGCGCACATAGGCAATGGCAGCACTGCCCTGTGCCAGCTGGGAGCTGATGGGCCCCCCCAGCTGCTGCTCACCTATGCCGAGCCCCTGCCCGGCCACCCGGCCGCGGAACAGGTTCACGCTGCCGAGGAAGCTGTGCACAAAGGCGGTGGCGGGCTGGTCATAGACCTCGGCCGGGGTGCCGATCTGCTCGACCCGCCCTGCGTTCATCAGCACCACCCGATCCGCCACCTCCAGCGCCTCCTCCTGATCGTGGGTCACGAACAGGCTGGTGACGTGCAGCTCGTCGTGCAGCTCCCGCAGCCAGCGGCGCAGCTCCTTGCGCACCTGGGCGTCGAGTGCGCCGAAGGGCTCGTCCAGCAGCAGCACCTTGGGCTGCACCGCCAGGGCGCGCGCCAGGGCGACCCGCTGGCGCTGGCCACCGGAGAGCTGGGTCGGATAGCGCGCGGCCACGTGACTGAGCTGCACCAGATCCAGCAGCTCCTTGACCCGGGCGCGGATGCTGGCTTCATTCGGCCGATCGGAACGCGGCTTGACCCGCAAGCCAAACGCCACGTTCTCGAACACCGTCATGTGCCTGAACAGGGCATAGTGCTGGAACACGAAGCCGACGTTGCGCTCGCGCACGTGGAGATCCGAGGCATCCTCGCCGCGGATGATGACGTTGCCACTGTCGGCCTGCTCCAGCCCGGCGATGATCCGCAGCAGTGTGGTCTTGCCGCAGCCAGAGGGGCCGAGCAGCGCCACCAGTTCACCGTCGTGAAAATCGAGGTTGATGTCGGCCAGGGCCGCGTACTGATTGAAATGCTTGTTGAGTCGTTGAACCTGAATGCTCATGGCTGCCTCTCTAAACCGTTAAACCGGATTCATGGTTATCCGGGCTGACCTGCCGGCAGGCAGGCCAGGCCATATCAATGGGACTGGGTGGGCTGAGCGCGCAGCCGGGCCAGCAGGGTCTCCCCCAGCAGGGTGAAGATCCCGAACAGGGCCAGCAGGCTCGCCACCGCGAAGGCGGCGCCGGTCTGGTACTCGTTGTAGAGGATCTCGATGTGCAGCGGCAGTGTGTTGGTCTGACCGCGAATATGGCCGGAAACCACGGAGACGGCACCGAACTCCCCCACGGCACGGGCGGTACAGAGCAGCAAGCCATACATCAGGCTCCAGCGGATGCCGGGCAGGGTGACCCGCCAGAACATCTGCAGGCCGCTCGCCCCCAGCATGATGGCGGCTTCCTCCTCTTCCGGACCACGGGCCTCCATCTGGGGCAGCAGCTCGCGCACCACGAAGGGCACGGTAATGAAGGTGGTCGCCAATATGATCCCCGGGGTGGCGAAGATGATCTTGATGTCGTGCTCGCTAAGCCAGTCACCGAACCAGCCACGACTGCCGAACATCAGCACGAACATCAGACCCGCTATCACCGGTGAGACCGAGAACGGCAGATCGATGAGGGTGATGAGCAGTTGCCGGCCCGGGAAGCGGAAGCGGGCGATGGCCCAGGCGGCGGCCAGCCCGAACAGCAGATTGAGGGGCACAGAGCAGAGGGTCACCAGGGCGGTCAGGCCGAGGGCGCTCAGGGCATCTGGCTCGCTGATGGCATGCCAGAAGAAGGCGAGGCCCGGACTCAGGGCCTGGATAAAGACGGTCGCCAGCGGCAGCAGCAAAAGCGCGGCGAACCAGCCCAGCCCGACGCTGATCAGCAGCCACTTGACCCAGACGGGCTCACGGGTCACGGCAGGCTGGCGCACCTGAGTGACAGGGGCCCCATCGAGGGCCAGGTCCAGGCTGGCGTTGGATGCGTTCATATGCGGCTTCCTCCGATGCGTGCCCAGCTCCAGGCCTGCAACTTGTTGATGATCAACAGCAAAACAAACGAAATCAGCAGCATGACGGAGGCGATGGCCGAGGCCCCGGCATAGTCATACTCCTCCAGGTGACTCATGATCATCAGCGGCGCGATTTCCGAAACCATCGGCAAATTTCCGGCGATAAAGATGACGGAGCCGTACTCCCCGACCCCACGGGCAAAGGCCAGGGCGAAGCCGGTGAGCAGCGCCGGGATCAGGGTAGGCCACAACACTCGCACGAAGGTCTGCCAGCGATTGGCCCCCAGGCTGGCGGCGGCCTCCTCCTGTTCGGTCTCCGCCTCTCGCAGCACCGGCTGCAGGGTGCGCACCACGAAGGGCAGCCCGATGAAGGTGAGGGCGATCACCACCCCTATGGGGTTGTAGGCGAGCTCGATGCCAAAGGGGGCAACCCACTGACCTATCCAGCCGTTGGGGGCGAAGATGGCGCACAGGGCAATGCCGGAAACGGCGGTCGGCATGGCGAACGGCAGGTCGATGAGCGCATCCACCAGGCGGCGACCGGGGAAGCTGTAACGCACCAGCACCCAGGCCAGGATCAGCCCAAACAGGCTGTTGAGCAGGGCGGCGATAAAGGCGGCCCCGAAGCTGAGGCGAAAGGAGGCGAGCACCCGGGGGGAGCCTATCACCTGCCAGAACTCGGCGGCCGTCAGGTTGTTTACCGCGAACAGCACCAGCGCCGAGAGGGGCAACAGCACCAGTATGCTCAGGTAGAGCAGGCTGAAGCCCAGGGTCGGCCCCAGACCAGGGAGGACGGAATAAGAACTTAATCGCATAACACATCCGTTTGTTATAAAACTTTCGATACGCTGATTCTGCTCACGACCGCCAGGGACAACAAACACCAATAACGCCTTTGCTAAGCACTTTTTTGTCTAACAACGGCAAATCAGGGCTTTTAGAGCAATAAATATAAAAAAAGGTCTTTTATATAAATAAAAGACCTAACAAACGGAGCGGTGAAACCTGAGCTGCAAAGACAGTGACTATGGGATCAGGGTGGCGAGCCTGTCTGATATCTTGCGGGAACTCTCCTTGTCATATGGGTCTAGGATCAGCGGAAGCTGAGGGCCGCCCGCCTATCCCATTCGGTCGAGACGGGATCCACTACCATCTCGGCCCTGTGATGAAGGGTGTTCAGCAGCTTGAGCCCCTGACTCCACTCCCCATGACCGGACTGGGCATTGATATGGCCCACCTCGCCGGCATCGAACAGCGGCACCTGCCACTGACGACTCCAATACTCGGCACGTTCGAAGCTCATCCAGGGATCGTTGCGGCTGGCGATGAGCTGGGCGGACACCTTGATGGATCCCGCCAGCGCCTCGTCCGGGATGCCGAAGCGGGCCGGATCCGCGGGAGCCACTATCAGGATGGAGGAAACCTTGTCCGGTTGCAGCCTCGCTGCGGCAATCGCCGTCAGGGCGCCGAAGGAGTGGGCCACAAGGTGGACACGGCTGCGTCGACTTCTGAGCTTGCTCGCCAGCTTGGCACTCCAGACGGTGAGGTCCGGCTTGTCCCAGGGCAGGCCCAGCATCCGCTGCCACTGGGGAAATTGCTGGTGCCAGCGACTCTGCCAGTGATCCGGCCCACTGTTGTGCAGACCGGGAACCAGAAGGATCTTGTTCATCATGGTGTTCCTATCTGTTGTCACAGGGGCCAGTCACTGTCAGCGGCCCGGTTGGTAGATCTGGTCGAACAGCCCGCCCTGGGCGAAGTGTTTCTTCTGTGCCTTGTCCCAATCCCCTTCCAGATCCTTGACGGTAAAGAGCGCCAGCTGCGGGAACTGGGCCGCCGTCTCCTTCAGGATCGCCGGGTTGCTCGGGCGATAGTGGTACTTGGCGATGATCCGCTGCCCCTCGTCGGAATAGAGATAGTCAAGATAGCCTTTGGCGGCCGCTTCGGTGCCGTGCTTCTTGGCAACCTTGTCCACCACGGCGACGGGGGGTTCGGCCAGGATGGAGACAGACGGCACCACGAGCTCGAACTTGTCGCTGGTTCCCGGCTGATTTAGCACCAGCAGGGCCTCGTTTTCCCAGGCCAGCAAGACGTCGCCGAGGCCGCGCTCGATGAAGCTGGTGGTGGCGCCCCGGGCGCCGGAATCCAGCACCTTCACGTTCTTGAACAGGTCGCCGACAAACTGCCTGGCACCCTCTTCAGTGCCGCTCTTCTTAAGGGCATAGCCCCAGGCGGCCAGGTAATTCCAGCGCGCACCGCCGGAGGTCTTGGGGTTGGGGGTCACGATAGCGACATCCTTGCGAACCAGATCGCCCCAGTCCTTGATCTGCTTGGGGTTGCCCTTGCGCACCAGGAAGACGATGGTGGAGGTATAGGGTGACGCATTGTTGGCAAGGCGCCCCTCCCAATCGCTGGCGGTAAGACCCGCCTTGGCCACGGCATCGACATCATAGGCCAGCGCCAGGGACACCACGTCAGCCTCCAGGCCATCCACCACGGCACGCGCCTGCTTGCCGGAGCCACCGTGTGACTGGCTCACCACCACATCATCACCCGTCTTGGCCTTCCACTCCTTGGCGAAGGCGCTGTTGTATTCCTGGAACAGCTCGCGAGTCGGGTCATAGGAAACGTTGAGCAGGCGCACCTCGGCCGCATTGGCCTGGCCGAGTGCCAGCAGAGAAAGCAGGGTCAGGGCGGTCATTCGCAATTTCATGGTGATACTCCATATCGTTGGGTTGAGTACAGAATGCCGCCTCCCTCATATATCAGGAAGAAAGAAAAAACGCTTTGCTTATCTCTTTTACGCATATTAGGCCAACCGCCAACGCACACTCACTGCCGCGAACCAGCCCCCTGCTCGCCCAATTCGCCACTCATCACCGCCAGATTGCAGACACGAAAAAGCCCAGTCTGTTGACTGGGCTTGTTGACTCGCATGCTGCGTGCTGAATGTGCATAGCAAAAAGGCCTTCCCGTGAGGGAAGGCCTTTCAAATTAGTGGCGGAGCGGACGGGACTCGAACCCGCGACCCCCGGCGTGACAGGCCGGTATTCTAACCGACTGAACTACCGCTCCGCTGTCTGGTTAGCATTTTGCTAAATTGTCTGCCGTTTCAACGAGGTGTCATCCTCTCGGCCAACGTCGTGATGTGCACGTCGCTGTTTAATTGGGTGCCTGGCAGTGTCCTACTCTCGCATGGCGAATGCCACACTACCATCGGCGCTACCGCGTTTCACTTCTGAGTTCGGCATGGGATCAGGTGGTTCCACGGCGCTATGGCCGCCAGGCAAATTCTTAATCCAGAAAGCTGACGTGAATAACGATGTTGCTCATGGCTCGTCGCTATCACTGAATTTGTAAGTAGTCTCGCACTTGCTACAAGGCCCAG
>NZ_JAAILA010000052.1 GCF_010974825.1 Aeromonas rivipollensis
GAAGAAGGTGGTCGTCATACTCCGTTCTTCAAGGGCTACCGTCCGCAGTTCTACTTCCGTACTACCGACGTGACCGGTACCATCGAACTGCCGGAAGGCGTAGAGATGGTAATGCCAGGCGACAACATCAAAATGGTTGTTACCCTGATCGCCCCGATCGCGATGGACGACGGCCTGCGTTTCGCTATCCGTGAAGGTGGCCGTACCGTAGGTGCTGGTGTTGTAGCTAAAGTTATCGCTTAATCGATACTTTAAATGCACACATGAAAGGGGTGGCTTCGGCTGCCCCTTTTATTTTTTGGGGCGTTATTCCCCCAGTGAGACACTTTTCAAACATCTATTACCGAGGTAGTGCCCGTGAGTAAACCCGCCATTTTTCTGGATCGTGACGGAGTCATCAACGAAGACACCGGTTATGTCAGCCAGGTCGATGACTTCCATTTCCTGCCCGGGGTGATCGAAGCCCTGCAGCTGCTGAAGAAGAAGGGCTATCAGCTGATCGTCGTCACCAACCAGTCCGGCATCGCCCGCGGCTACTTTAGTGAAGACGACTTCATGAACCTGACCGAGTGGATGGACTGGTCACTGGCTGACCGGGACGTTGACCTCGATGGCATCTATTTCTGCCCCCATCATCCGGATCACGGCGCTCCCTGTGATTGCCGCAAACCTGCACCCGGCATGCTGCTGTTGGCGCAACAGGAGCTGGGCATCGACATGGCGCGTTCTTATATGGTGGGTGACAAGCCTTCCGACCTGAAAGCGGCCATCAATGCCGGGGTCGGACACAAGGTGATGGTACGCACCGGCAAGGCAGTGACTGATGAGGGCATTGCACTGGCTGATACCATCTATGACAATCTGCACGATTTTGCCGTTTCAGTACCTGTCGCGGGCTGATTTCGTTCGCTTAATATGCGTATTGGTGGCTTTGTGAGCGAACGGTTGATGAAAGCCATCTTTTTGCAATTATCTGCTTGCCAGAAAGTTTCAGCTCCCTATAATGCGCCTCCATCGACAGGGCAAGCGGCAACGCAAACAACCTCGTCGATAACCTCGAAA
>NZ_JAAILA010000053.1 GCF_010974825.1 Aeromonas rivipollensis
TCTGGGCCTTGTAGCAAGTGAACGAACTACTCAAATTCAGTGATAGCGACAAGCCACGAGCAACATCGTTATTCACGTCAGCTTTCCGGATGAAGTTTTTTGCCTGGCGGCCATAGCGCCGTGGAACCACCTGATCCCATGCCGAACTCAGAAGTGAAACGCGGTAGCGCCGATGGTAGTGTGGCATTCGCCATGCGAGAGTAGGACACTGCCAGGCACCCAATTAAACAGTTGTGCACACATTGCATGATTGGCCGAGAGGATGACACCTCATAAAAGCGGCAGACAATTTAGCAAAATGCTAACCAGACAGCGGAGCGGTAGTTCAGTCGGTTAGAATACCGGCCTGTCACGCCGGGGGTCGCGGGTTCGAGTCCCGTCCGCTCCGCCACTAATTTGAAAGGCCTTCCCTCACGGGAAGGCCTTTTTGCTTTTGGATATTCGCGAACGGGATTAAGGAAACAAGGGACCACAGACAGGGCTGCGACTTGCCACTGGCAACTCGGTCCCTGCCTGTGGCACCTTGTGCTTGAGCCGGACCGTGTCCGTCTCCCCGTCCGCTCCGCCACTAATTTGAAAGGCCTTCCCTCACGGGAAGGCCTTTTTGCTATGCATATTCAGCATCTGAGTCCAAGAAGCCCAATCTGTCGATTGGGCTTCTTTCGTTGTGCTTTGTCATTGTGCCAAGAGACTCCCCTAGTAGTAGATGCAGAGCCAGACGGTGGTCTCGGTAGGATGAGTCCACTCCACCCTGTGCTGAAGGTGCGCCGGGATGTTGATGTAGTCCCCGGGTCCAAGGTGAACGCGCTCCTGGAGCCCGGTATCCGGTGTGATGAAGACCAGAACGGCCTCGCCTTGTATCAGCGCTACCCACTCGTGTTCATCCTGATCGAACCATTCCCCCGTGGGGGTCTGTTGTCCCTGGGAGAGGATACGCTCGATGCGAAAGTGATTGGTGCTGACCAGGTCGGTGAACACCTCATTGGGCAGAGGGGAGGGGATCTGGCCAAGCAGGTTGCCTGTGTGCATGGGCTTGTCTCCGGCTGATGGGGGCTAGCTAAGAGTGTAGAAGCTGAAGGGGAGCTTCCCATGTGGAAGTTGAGGCCTCCAATGAGGCTTAAAATGGAAAAGTTCGGGAAAATGGTGGCTGATCCGCTGCAATCTCGCCAAATTCTTGCTATTTTGCGCGCCATTACGCAAACGATTTCCTTCACACATTCAGGATGAGTTATGGCAACGCAAGAAATGACGGCCCGCACCGGCAATAGCGGGTTTCTGGACTCCTATTTCTCCATCACCCAGCGTGGCAGCACAGTCCGCCAGGAGTTGCTGGCCGGACTGACCACCTTCCTGGCCATGGTCTACAGCATCATAGTGGTGCCCAACATGCTGGGTGCCGCCGGTTTTGAGCAGGGCCCCGTCTTCGTGGCGACCTGCTTGATCGCCGCCTTCGGCTCCCTGCTGATGGGGCTCTGGGCCAAGCTGCCGATGGCCATAGGTTGCGCCATCTCCCTCACCGCCTTTACCGCCTTCAGTCTGGTGCTGGGTCAGGGACTGAGCATTCCGGTCGCGCTGGGCGCCATCTTCCTGATGGGGGTGCTGTTTACCCTGATCAGCGTCACAGGCGTGCGCCAGTGGATCCTGGACAACCTCCCCTCCGGCATCGCTCACGGCACCGGCATAGGTATAGGTCTGTTCCTGCTGCTGATCGCCACCAACGGCGTCGGCATGGTGATCAAGAACGAAGGGGCCGGTCTGCCGGTTCAGCTGGGTGAAGTGACCTCCTTCCCTGTCATCATGACGGTGCTGGGTCTGGCCGCCATCTTCGGTCTGGAGCGTCGCAAGGTGCCGGGCGGCATCCTGATGGTGATCATCGCCATCTCCATTCTCGGCCTCATCTTCGACCCGAAAGTGACCTGGCAGGGCTTCTTCGCCATGCCGAGCCTGACTGGTGAGAAAGGTTCGCTGGTAGGCAGCATGGATCTGCTGGGCGCCCTCAATCCGGTGGTGATCCCGACCGTGCTGGCGCTGGTGATGACAGCCGTGTTTGACGCGACCGGCACCATACGTGCCGTGGCGGGTCAGGCGGGCCTCATCAACGAGCGTGGCCACATCATCAGCGGCGGCAAGGCCCTGACTGCCGACTCCGTCAGCAGCATGGTCGCTGGCGTGGTAGGTGGTGCTCCGGCTGCCGTCTACATCGAATCCGCCGCTGGCACTGCAGCCGGTGGCAAAACCGGTCTGACCGCTGCACTGGTCGGCGTGCTCTTCCTGCTGATGATCTTCCTCTCCCCGCTGAGCTATCTGGTACCGGCCTACGCCACAGCACCGGCCCTGATGTATGTCGGTCTGCTGATGCTGGGCAACGTCACCAAGCTGGACTTCAGCGATTCGGTCGATGCTCTCGCCGGCATGCTGTGCGCCGTCTTCATAGTGCTGACCTGCAACATAGTCACCGGCATCATGCTGGGCTTCGTGGCGCTGGTCGTGGGTCGTCTGTTTGCTGCCGAGTGGAAGAAACTCAACGTCGGCACCGTCATCATCGCCGTGGCGCTGGTGATCTTCTATGCCGGTGGCTGGGCCATCTAAGGCTTCCTGTGATAGCGAAGGGCCCTGCGGGGCCCTTTTTCATGGCGCTGTCCCAGTTATGTGTTGAAAGGCTAACCTTGAAGTAGGTCATCACCCTGAGGGCCTCCATCATGGATACCCAAGCCTTTCAACATCTACTCTCTCTCTTCCCACTGCTCACCTTGCGCCAGCGTCGCCTTGCGCAACATGAACTCACCGCCCCTCACCCCATCCCCTCTTTAGCCACCCAACTC
>NZ_JAAILA010000054.1 GCF_010974825.1 Aeromonas rivipollensis
ATGCACGCCGAGTCGGTGGCCATGGCGTTTAAGAAAGCGCTGAAGCAACGGCGTGGCGGCGGGGAGCTTATCCATCACTCGGACCGCGGCGTGCAGTATTGCTCGGGGCTGTATCAGTCATTGCATGAGCGGCATGGGGTGCGGTGCTCGATGACGGATGGCTATGATTGTTACCAGAATGCGTTGGCGGAGCGGGTGAACGGGATATTGAAAGGAGAGTTGTTGTTGCAAAGCCCGCAGGACCTGGCGCAAGCGCGGGAGATGGTGCGTGAGGCGGTGGATATTTACAACCTAGGCCGTGTTCTCAAAATGCTGGTTTTCTGTCCACCAATAGTTCCCGCAAGTAACGAAGGCAGAAAGCCAGCTTGATAAAAGCTGCAAAACTTCCCGCCAGCTTTTCATATCTCGTTGAGAATCGGCGAAACTTCTTCAGCCATCCGAGGCACCGCTCGACCACATTTCGCCTGCGATAACGTGCTTTGTCCAATACCAGTGGACGTCCCTTATGGTGCCGCTGCTGGCCGCTACGCTGCGGGATGACCGCTTTTATCCTTCTGCGTCGGAGTTCGGCCCGGAAAGCCCTGCTGCTATAGGCCTCATCTGCGGCAAGATGCGCTGGACGCGTGCGATAACGACCTGATGAGGTTGGTATCCTTGCCATGGCCAACGCACTTGTCGCATATCTGATTTCCGCTGATTGCCCCGGCGAAAGGCAGAACCCCAGCGGCAAACCATTTCCATCAGTGACCAAGTGAATTTTGCTGCCAAAACTGCCACGTGAGCGGCCAAGAG
>NZ_JAAILA010000055.1 GCF_010974825.1 Aeromonas rivipollensis
ACATAACTGGGACAGCGCCTTTTTTTATGGGCCTGGGCTGGCGAAGATCAGGCGGGCTCTATGGCCGACACCAGGCAGTCGGGCTCGCTGATGCGAAAACGCACATTGAGGTCGAACAGCCTGACGCCGTACTCCTTGTCGTCCGGCTTGCCCTTCTTGTAGGCGGGGCGGGGATCCTGGGCCAGTACCTCGCTCACCAGCTGGCGCAGCTCGGGGTGGGCCTTGAGCCAGGGCATGAGCTGCTGCTCCGCCTCCGGGGTGAAGCTCACAGCCAGCGGCGGTGTGGGGGCCTCGGGGGCGAAGCCGCCCCGGGCGTGGGGCAGGCTGTCGGCATAGGGAATATAGGGCTTGATGTCGACCACAGGGGTGCCGTCCAGCAAGTCCACGGCGCCGAGATCGAGCCACAGCTTGCCACGCTCTCGGCCCACCCCGTGCAGCTCGACCACGGAGAGGCCGAGGGGATTGGGGCGGAAAGTGGAGCGAGTGGCAAAGACCCCGACCCGCTCGTTGCCGCCGAGGCGCGGCGGACGCACCGTCGGGTGCCAGCCCTGGGCCATGGTCTGGTGAAACACGAAGCTGAGCCAGAGGTGGGAAAACTGCTCTATGCCGCGCAGCACATCCGGCTGATCGTAGGGAGGCCGCAGCTCCAGGCGGGCGCGGGCCGATTTGACCAGGCCGGGCTGGCGGGGGATGGCGAACTTCTCCTTGTAGGGAGAGCGGATGATCCCTAGGGTGTCGATGTCGAACTTCATGGCGGATCCTGGCTGAAAACCCCGGCAATGTAGCACAGGCGTGCCGAAAACGCAGGCGTCGCCACAGGAGGTAGCCCTTGCCGCCCGCTGTGATCCCGGTCGCAGAGCGCGGCATCTGAGGCTGTGCCCTGGGGCCAACTTGCGTAGGGTGGGGGGAGGAAAGGGATTGGCCGGGTCATGGCACAGCGGCGCACAGGAGAGACAGGGATGAAACTGCTTATTATCGGCGGCACCGGGTTTTTGGGCCGCCACCTCACCTCGCTGGCCCTGGATTGGGGTCATGAGGTGACGCTGTTCAATCGGGGTCACCGTCAGCACCCTGACTGGCGCGAGCTGACCCAACTGCAGGGGGACAGGGATCAGAGTCTGGCCCCCTTGCTGGGGGAGGGACTGCACTGGGATCTGGCCATAGACACCTGCTGCTATGACCCAGCGCAGGCGGCCAGCCTCTCGACGGCCCTGCTCGGGCGCTGCGAGCGGCTCATCTTCATCTCCACCATCAGCGTCTATCGGGACTTCGCCCGGCCAGAGATGGACGAGTCGGCGCCACTGCACGAAGTGGCCCCCGGCGAGTCAGCCAGCGACTACGGTCCGCTCAAGGTTTTGTGCGAGACCGAGTATCGGGCCCACTGGGGCGAGCGGCTCTGCATA
This sequence comes from Aeromonas rivipollensis, assembly GCF_010974825.1. Classification (GTDB taxonomy): domain Bacteria; phylum Pseudomonadota; class Gammaproteobacteria; order Enterobacterales; family Aeromonadaceae; genus Aeromonas; species Aeromonas rivipollensis. The sequence continues at coordinate 1,404 of NZ_JAAILA010000055.1, forward strand.
CTGCGCCCCGGCGTGCTGTGCGGCCCCTTCGACCCGACCGGCCGCCTGGCCTGGTGGGTGCAACGGGTGCAACAAGGAGGATCCTGGCTGTTGCCGGGGGAGGGGCAGGACAGGTTGCAATACCTGGACGTGCGCGATTGCGCCGAGTTCGTGCTGCGGGCCGCCGAACAGCGGCTGGAGGGCTGCTTCAACCTCGTCAAGCCCGGCATCTTGCTGGTGGACTGGGTGGAGCGTCTGGCGGCCCGCCTGATACCGGCCTCCCCCCTGCAACCTGAGTGGACCCCCTGGCCCGCCCTGATCGCGGCCGGGGTCGAACCCTGGCAGAGTTATCCCACGCTGCTGCCCAACACCCAGGCCGAGTTTGCCGGCTATGGCAGCATCAGCGGCGAGGCCGCCATCGTTCACGGCCTGAACTTCCGGCCGCTGGAGGAGACGGTGGCCGATCTGGTGGCGTGGCTGGCGAGCAACGAGCAGACGCCCCTGGCTGGCATGACCCTGGCCGAGGAGGCGGCATTGCGGCAGCGGGTGCGGGAGTTCTCGCCGTCATAGGTCGGCAGGGGGAGCGCAGAGGCAAACGAGAGAGGGCACCCCG
>NZ_JAAILA010000056.1 GCF_010974825.1 Aeromonas rivipollensis
GGCGGTGCTCGGCCAATATCTGAAACAACCTGTCCCGCCCCACCTTGAGCCCGCCATCATCCTGACCCTGAAGCAGATAATGCAGCTTGCGGGTGCCCACCCGCGGTTGGCGTAACCGTACCTGACGCACGAAGCGCACCACCTGCAGCCCCTGTGCATGGCGCAGGTCTGCAACCCGATTGCGCTTGTAGTAAGCCTGACGGCTTATCCCCAGAAACAGGCAAGCCCTGACGATGGTCAGCCTCTCGACTTGCCGCTGCGAGAGGACTTGCCGGGTCGCTTTTTTACGATGGAGACACCGTAGTCGTTCTTCAGCACATCGACGACGGCCTCAAAGAACTGGGCCTTCTGGCTCATCAGCGCCAGCTGCTGCTCGAGCTCCTTGATTCGCTGTTCGGGCGTCTGGTTGTCGGGGTCAGGCATGGTGATGCTCCTGCCGGCGCGCACAGAAGCCCCCTGGCTCCAATCTTGCCGACCATGTTTACGCAACCATACCAGAACGGTGGAGCGGCCCTGAATGCCATAACGAGTCTGCGCCTGTTTGTAGGTGAGCTCGCCTTTTTCAATCTGCTCGACCAGCGCCAGTTTAAAAGTCAGCGAGTAATCGCGCTGTGTTCGTTTCACACCTTGTCCCATCGGATTCTCAATTAATGTGGGCGAAAGGTGTAAACCATATTCAGGACGGGACAGGGTAAATAAAAAAGCCCTGAATAATCAGGG
>NZ_JAAILA010000057.1 GCF_010974825.1 Aeromonas rivipollensis
AACAACCGAAGTTGTCTTGGTCACTTCACCAGACATTTAAAATCAACAAAATTTTTTGATGTTCGATGCTGTGAGTGCCCACACAGATTGCTTGATTCAAATTGTTAAAGAGCGACGCAACAGTTCGTTGCTGCGGGAGTGGAATTCTACTCAACCGCCTTCTCGAGTCAAGCCTTATTTTCAAAGGCTTTTCGAGGTTATCGACGAGGTTGTTTGCGTTGCCGCTTGCCCTGTCGATGGAGGCGCATTATAGGGAGCTGAAACTTTCTGGCAAGCCCCTCAAAGCAATAAAATTGCAAAAATCGGTACTTTTTAAGTTATTCATAACCAACCACAGCTTTTATACAGACTTACCCACAAAGCGGACCTAAGTTTGGAGCACGTTGGCAGCGTTCCTTGTATAGATCTCTGCATCCTGCTGGTACGCACATCCCTGCACCAGGTAAATGAAGGCTCGCCTCGATGATGAGAGATAGCTATATAAGGAAGAAGTAGCCGAAGGACTAGGTTAATGGTCACAGAGCAGTTGAGGCAATTGAGGCAGTTGAGGCAGTT
>NZ_JAAILA010000008.1 GCF_010974825.1 Aeromonas rivipollensis
AACTGGGACAGCGCCAAAAAAATACCCCGCGAATGCGGGGTATTTTTTTACCTGCAATCCATCAAACCTCAGGGGGTGATGGCCTGGGCCGCGAACCGCGCCATGATGGGATTGTGATCCGAGGCATCGGTGGCCGGTGAGCTCACCTCCACCAGGTCCAGGTTGCGGTAGTAGAGGTGATCCAGCGGACGGCCAAAGGCGGTACGGCGCAAGTCGGGCACAGGGATGGCCTCCTGCAGGCCAAGCTCGCCGACCAGCTTGTTCAGCCAGAACTCGCGCTTGTCGCTCCAGGTGTTGAAGTCTCCCCCCAGGATGACCGGGCCCTGATGACGATGGATCAAGGCGGTCAGATCGTTGAGCTGCTCGCGGAAGGTGGCCATCCCCAGCTCGAAGTTGACCGCATGCAGGTTGACCACCAGCACGCCGTCAGGATCCCCCTGCAAGGGGTAGAGGCTCACCAGACCGGACTTGGGGATGCGCAGCAGCGGCTCGGGGGAGCGCACGCCACAGACGAAGGCCTGCGGCGTCTTGGCCACCGTCATGACACCGAAGGAGACACCGCCCTGGGTGAACGCCTGCAACTGCTGCCACTGGAAGTCGCCGGCACGCAGCCATTGCAGCATCTCGGGCCGGGTCGCCGACTCCTGCAGCAACACCAGATCCTGGGACTTGGCATATTCGTCCAGCCCTTCGCGCCAGTTCTTGCGCTGCCCCTTGTAGAGATTCCAGACGGTGATGCCAAACTCGCGGGGCAAGGCGGTGGTGGCCAGCGCCACCAGGGGGGGCTTCTGGCAATCGACGCCGGGCACTATGCCCGCCGCCGTGACCAGGTGATCCTGATCCGGTACCTCGAAACAGCCAACCAGTCCCAGCGTCAGCAGGGAAGTCCCCAGAATCCGATAACTATTTTTCATTGGCTAACAATCACCTGCCTCTGCAAGGCGCCATGATCCTCACAGAGGTCATGGACGCCGACTAGTCTCATTATTCGTGTCCGGCCCGACTCATCCATGAGGGATCCCGCAATGGCGAGACAGCACCAGTACCGCGTGACATTTTATGATCAACAAGGAACCTGTCATCAAGTGGAGCTTTCCACCGTCTATCAGATCAGACGGGATCCCCAGTGCGATCTCTGCCTGTTCGACACGGATCAGTGCGTCGGTTCGGAAGAGATGCTGGAACGCATGATACGGCAAAAAACCGGGCTTGAGCAGGAAATATCCATCATCAACGCCCGGCTCATCTGAGCAGATTCAGACCGGAACGGGACGGGATTTGCCCTGATCGTCGATGGCCACGTAGGTAAAGACCCCTTCCGTCACGCAGTAACGCTGGGCTTCATTCTCCCGCAGCACCGGCTTGACCCAGACCTCCAGCTTGAGGCGCATGGAGCTGCGCCCGACCTTCAGGCAGCGACCATAGCAACACACCACGTCGCCCACCTTGACCGGACTGTGGAAGGTCATGCCCTCCACCGAGACGGTACAGATGCGTCCTTTTGCCAGCTCCTTGGCCATGATGCCCCCACCTATATCCATCTGGGACATGATCCACCCCCCGAAGATATCGCCATTGGGGTTGGTATCGGCTGGCATCGCCAGGGTTCTCAGCAACAGCTCCCCATCGGGATGACGCTTTGTCTCTTCCATCATTACCGCTCTCTCTATATGGATGGCGGCATGATAGGGGGCGATCCCGCCCTTGGCAAACCTCAATTGCCGAGCGAACCCGCGCCGCACGGGGCTCCCGTGCCCAACCCCATGCAAAGAAGACCAGGTTGAAGCCCATTCTGACTCAGCCTTGCAAGGTGGCCTGCTCGGCAAACCAGTGGGCCGGATCCGGCCAGCGGTAGACGAAACCCAGTCGCTGGCAGATGCGTTGTCCCTCTATGGGTGCAAAGACGCCGGCGGGCTCGATGAACTGCGGGGGCGCCAGCCCGAGCAGACGGCTCGCGAAGGGATAGAGCTGCTCCCTGCGCGGATGTACCGGGGCGCTCAGGTTATAGGCGTCTCCCTCCCGCCCCGCCGCCAGCATCAGCTGGCAGGCTGCCACCACGTCGTCCAGATGCACCAGGTTCACCGCCTGCCCTCCCCCCGCCAGCGTCTTGCCCGCGAGGAAGCGCCCGGGATGCCTGTCCGGGCCGTAGAGGCCGGCCGGGCGCAGCACCATGGCGCAGGCGAAGCCGCCCTCCTGGACCGCCCGCTCTGCCGCTCGCATCCGCTCTCCCCTGGCGCTGGCCGGGTGCGGGATCTCATCCTCCCCCTGCCCGGGCGCCCACACCGAGGTCGCGCTGATAAAGAGCACCTTGCCAACCCCTGCCTCCCTGGCCAGCTGGCACAACCGCGCCACCGACGCCGGGTAGTCCTCGGTCTTGCTGGGGGGCACACAGATCACCAGATCGCGGCAACGAAAGGGCAGCGGGCCCGTCATGTCAGGGGCCAGCAGGAGCGGCCAGGCCGCAATGCCCCCGTCACACAACCGGGTGGCCTTCTCAAGGGAGCTGACCGTCACGGCGACGGACTGACCCTGCGCCTGCAACGCTCTGGCCAGGGGCAATCCCAGCCAACCTGCTCCCACTATTCCCGTCTGATATTCATTTTCGGTCGTCATTGGCAAAATCCTGACAAAAAAAAACGGCCATCCATGATGACCGTCGAAAGTAACGAAGGAAATAGCCGGATGAACCGGTTACCTCCCACAGCGGGAAAATCGGGAGCGCACGCTCCTAATTCGTGGGCCTATCCTAGTGGCAGCGCGGTCAAAAAGCTTTGAAGCGGATCACAGTTGAAAAGGATTTCTGAAAGCGCTTTCACTGTTTGACAAAAAAGCTGGCCCGCTTGGGGCCAACCTCATGGCTCAGGCCACGGACTCCCGACGCACCAGTTCAGCTTCAAACTTGAGCGCCAGCCCCTCTACCGGCTTGTGATCCAGCAGTCGCAAGGCGAGCTCCGCGGCCCGCTCCCCCATCTCCTCGATGGGATAACGCACAGTGGTGAGCTTGGGATAGATGTAACGGGCATAGGGTATGTCATCAAAACCGACCACCGAAACCTGTTGCGGGATCTTGTAGCCCCGCTCCAGCAGGCAGGAGATGGCCCCCGCCACCATGGCATCGTTGAAGCCCAGCACGGCCGTGAAGGGAACGCCGCGCTCCAGCAGCTCGCTCATGGCCACATAACCCCCCTTCTCGTCGGCAAAGGCGCGACCGATGAGGGCGGGATCCAGCTCTATGCCGGCCCGTTGCAGGGCAAAGCGATAGCCGGCCATCCGCTGCTGGCCATCGACGAACTCCTCGTCATCCGAGGTGATGAAGGCGATCCGGCTGTGCCCTGCGTCCAGCAGGTGCTGACAGGCCGTGGTGATGCCCGCCTGGTTGTCGAGCCAGACGCAGCGCTCCTCGCAACCCGGCACCTGACGATTGATGAAGACGATGGGGGTGGATCCCGACGCCAGCTCGCTCAGCTCCTCGTCCGGCAGCGCCTTGCTGTGCAGGATCAGGGCGTCACACTGGCGTTGCAGCAGCGCCTGGATGGCGTGACGCTCCCGGGCCGCGTCGTGGTTGCCGGAGACCACTATGGTGAACTTGTTCGCCTTGTCGACCATGCTCTCGATGCCACGCATCATCTGGGCGAAGAAGGGGCCACCACAGAGATCCCCAACCAGGACACCGATGCAGTTGGAACGCTTGCTGACCAGGGCCTGGGCGAAGCTGTTTGGACGAAAACTCAGCTCCTTCATGGCCGCGAGCACGGCCTCGCGCTTCTCGGGTGCAACCTGCGCCGTGTTATTGATGACTCGCGACACCGTCGAAATGGACACATTCGCCAGCTGAGATACGTCTTTGATCGTTGCCACTCTCAATTCCTTTGTTGGGGAAGCCTGTCTGTGTTGATCGGGCATTATATCGAACCAGTCAGACCAAGACGCGGCGCCCGATCACCTGACAGGTTTCCTTTTGTAACAAAGCTTAAGGGATGATAACCATTCTGAGGCAAGAATGGGAGGCAGTCGCTGACGCGACTGCCTCTGTCCTCAATAGGCGTGATTGAGCTCGCGTTCCGACATGAAACGCAGAGGCTGCTGCAGCTTGTGCTGGTAGATGAGATCGAAGGAGAGCACGTTCTGGACGTAGTTGCGCGTCTCTCTATAGGGGATGCTCTCCACCCAGACATCCATCGGCTTGTTGGTGCTCTGATCCCGCCAGCGCTTGACCCTGCCAGGCCCCGCATTGTAGGCCGCCGCCGCCAGGATCCGGTTGCCGTCATAGACGTCCAGCAGCCGCTTGAGGTAGGCGCTGCCGAGGCGGATGTTCATGGTGGGATCGAACAGCTGCTGCTCATTGCGATAGGGTACACCTAGCTTGGCGGCCGTCTCCTTGGCAGTCGCCGGCATCAGCTGCATCAGGCCACGCGCCCCGACCGGCGACTGCGCCAGCGGATAGAGGGCGCTCTCCTGACGGGAGATGGCGTAGAGCAGGCTGGTGTTCATGGTGCGCTCCTGCGCCATCTGGGAGAAGGTGCGCTTGAGGGGCAAGGGGAAGCGCAAGTCGATCGCATCCCAGGCCTCGGCCCGGATGCTGGAGAGGATCGCCAGCTCGTGCCAACCCTGGTTGAGGGCGATATGACCAAACTCCAGGCGCTGGGCCACAGGATTGCGATCCATGTTGTGGATCCACTCAGAGCGCGCCGCCGTGATCTCGTTCATCGCCAGCAGCTCGCGTACCCGCACCAGGAAAGGCCAGCGGCTGCTGGCGGTACGCCAGTCCGGCACCTTGTGCCCCACGCTCTGGTTCTTGATGCGATAGGGCACCCCGGTGCGCTGCGCCGCCATGAAGCCATAGAAGCCGCGCAGGTTGGCAGTCTCGAGATAGAGCTCCCGCGCCGGTTTTTGCCGGCCCTGCACCTCCAGGGAACGCGCCAGCCAGTAGCGCCAGCGATCCTCCTTCTGCAGTGCCATGGGCATCCGCTTGACCCAGCCTTCGAGGCCGCGCCAATCCTGCTCCCAGATGGCGAGGCGTGCCCGCAGCTCCACCAGCTCGGCATCCTTCATCCGCACCAGGGTCGCATCCAGCCAGTTGCGCTGGGCGAGGGATCTGTCAAGCAGCAGGCGGCGGGCGGCGGCACGCTCCACCCGAGCGACTTCGGCCTGGTTCAGGCCGAAGCGACGCTTCATCTCCCCCAGCTGACGCAGGGCGGGCTCGGGTTGCTCGTTGGCATAGCGGGCCAGCCCGAGGGAGAGCAGCTGTCTCGACGGCGGCGCCGTCGAGAAGGAGGCCGGGTTCATCGCCCTGGCCGGTTGATCAAACAGGGCTATCATCTGATCCCCATAGGGTTTCAGACTGCCCCCCAGCTGGGCGCCGAGGTGGCGGATGAGATTGGGGTTCTGCGCCTCGAAGGCCTGGTTCATCCGCTGCCAGATCTTATCCTGGGTGCGCAGACCCGCCTTCTGCCAGAGCTGGAACAGGGGATCGCAGGCATCTGGCCTGGACTGGCCAGTCAGCCAGAGCTTGCCCGCTTCCTGCAGGGCCTCGCTCTTGTGGCCTGTGTAATAGCGGGCCTGGTAGTGCATGCAGAGCAGATCGGTGGAGTTCGGCTTGGCCGGGTAGAAGCGCAGGAACTGGGACCACTGCTGGCTCTGGGCCAGGTAGGTGAGGTAGCTACGCTCCAGACGGTTGGACTGGGGGGTATCCCCGTGCTGGCGGATGAAGCGGGTCACGTCGTTGTAATCTGCCGCCCCGGGCCGGAACGCCAGCTGGTAGTAATCCAGATAGGGCAGCAGCGGATAATGGTTCAGGCGGGCGCGGATCTGCTGGAAACGCTCCTGATCATTGGCACGCACGGCGTCATAACCCTCACGATAGAGGGACTGCTCCATGGTTTGCGCAAAGACGGGTGCCACAAGCCCTGGCACGCACAGCGCCGAAAAGATGATTCCCTGCACGGCTTTCACGAAAGGCATTCTCCCTTAAGAAGAGGCATAACCACCGCCCGCTGGCGGTGGTGAGATACCTTCATTCTACCCGTTAAAGATGGGCGCTACGCCACACTATTTTTGTCGGCAGGGGCGGCGCGATCATGGCGGGTCAGGCGGCTGATGTAGCGCTCCAGATAGGGCACGGGCAGCGGCTTGGAGGCGAGATAGCCCTGGAAGAAATGACAGCCCTGCGCCTGCAGGAATTCCAGCTGCTGGCGGGACTCTACCCCCTCGGCCGTCACGTTGAATCCCATGTGACGGGCCATGGCGATCACCGCCTCCACTATGGCCATGTTGTCGCCATCCTTGGGGATGTCCTGGATGAAGGATCTGTCGATCTTGAGCTCATCGGCGGGCAGCCGCTTGAGGTAGCTCAGGGAGGAGTAGCCTGCGCCGAAATCGTCGATGGCGAAGCTGATGCCAAGGGTCTTGAGCTCGGCCATCTTGCTGATGGTGTCTTCCGCATGACCGAGCACCACGGACTCGGTTATCTCCAGGTTCAGGCAGGAGGGATCCATGCCGGTGGCGGCCAGCACATCGTGAATGCGATCGACGAAATCGTGGGCATGGAACTGCTTGGCACTGACGTTGACCGACAGCTGGGGCACGTGGATCCCGTTCTCCTCCCAGGAGACATATTGGGTGCAGGCCTCATGCAATACCCAGTTGCCGATATCGACAATGAGATCCGTCTCCTCGGCGATGGGGATGAACTCGGCGGGAGAGACCAGCGCCCGGCCCGGAGGCTGCCAGCGGATCAGCGCCTCCACCCCTATGATGTCTCCCCCTTCGACCATGTGCTGGGGTTGATAGTGGAGGGTCAGCTCCTGATTGTTGAGGGCGCTGCGCAGCTCGTTGTGAATGAGCAGACGCCTGTCCGCCTGCAACTGCATGGAGGCATCGAAGAAACGCCGGGTCTTGCGGCCCGCCGACTTGGCCTGATACATGGCGGTGTCGGCCTGCTTGAGCAGATCCCCGGCCTCCTGCTCCCTTCCGGGGAAGAGCGTGATGCCGACGCTGGCACCGATGTGCAGCACCTGGCCCCCGTGACTGTAAGGGGCGGCAATCTCACCGATGAGCCGCTCGGCGATGAGATCGGCCTGCATCTCCGCCTGGGGCGGGCTGATGGAGAGACCGGGCAGCAGCAACACAAACTCGTCGCCGCCGAGCCGGGCCAGACAATCCCCCTGCCGCACCAGCCGCTTGAGGCGGTTGGCCACCTCCTTGAGCAACCAGTCGCCGGTGGCATGACCGAGGGAGTCGTTGATGGTCTTGAAGTGATCGAGGTCGATGAACAGCAAAGCGCCGATCAGGTGCTCGCGGCTCGCCTCGCTGAATGCCTGGGCCAGGGTCTCGTGGAGCTGGCGGCGATTGGGCAAACCGGTCAGCTCGTCGTAATAGGCGAGATCCTGGATGCGGCGCTCCGCCGCCTTACGCTCGGAGATGTCCTCGAAGAAGATGACGTAGTGGCTGATGCCCCCCTTGTCATCCTGCACCGGCGTGACGATTTCCCACTGGGGATAGACATGGCCGTCGGCGTGCAGACGCAGGGTCTCACCCTGCCAGCGATCCAGGGCGTTGAGCTCATAGCCGAGCCCCCCGAGCCCGGACCAGAGGTCGTTGCCAAGGTGCTGGCCTATCACCCCCTGGCTGTCGAAGCCGGTGATCTGGCTAAAGGCATAGTTGACCCTCAGGATCTTGAAGTCGGGATCCGTGATGATGATGCCTTCGTGCGTCTCGAACGCCACCGCAGACAGGCGCATCAGGGCGTCGCTCTGCAGGCGCTCCAGCTCGGCCACCATGCGCACCGAGAAGATGGTCAGCACGGATCCCAGATCGGCAGTCTGGGTCTGGTTCGGGAACAACAGGGCGAGATGGCCCAGGATCTGGCCACTGCGATCCAGCAGGGGCTGGGCATAGTAGTGCTGGCCCGGGGGCAGGCAGGTACAGCCGGTCAGGGGTTCGCTGATGGGGGTCGCACTGGCGGCGCCCCGATAGAGCTGCTGGCAAGGCATGTCTGCCAGGGCGTACTCCTTGAAGTCGATGCCGTGGCTCGCCAGCACCCTGAGCCGGTCAAGGCCCACCCGCTCCGTCAGCCAGACAGCGTTGGCCCCCAGGATATGGGCCAGCTCGTTGACCAGGGTATGGCAGAAATCGAGGCCCGTTCTCGCGGAGAGCGCCTGCGCCAGCTGGGCCAGCAAGGGGGCTTGCAGCAGGGGAAGCGGCGGGGCCAGACTGGCGGGCGGCTCGACGCGGCTAGCGGCGTTGTGAGCCATCTCCAGGGGCGCCAGCCAGCCGCAGCAGAGCTGCTGGGCCGGCACATATTGGCCGTACCAGAGCACGTGATGCACTGTGCCTGCCTCATCGCAGAGGTGACCGATGAACTGGCCGGGCTGGCCCGAATGGTGGAGTCTTGCGAGAAAATCGGCGAAACCGGACTCATCTTCTGGCGCCAGTTGGCTGGCCCAGGGATGAGCCCCTTCCCCTTGCCAGGGCTGGCAAGAGAGATGATCAGACAGACTCCACTGCTCATGCTGCCGATCATAAAACCACATCATCTGGGTGGCTTGTTGCTTCATTTACGACTCCAACACTACAACCACGTTATCCACCCCGACACATGCAGAAAAGCATATCCGTTTGTGCGCATATCTCCACCGGCGCATGGCAATCCTTTTGCGATGCGATAAACGATGTGGGTAGAGAAAATGCGAGACTGAGCGGTGAAAACCAGACATCGGGTCGACACAAGGCGCTGCCAAGGGGGGACAGAAACGATCCTATTCGCGCATACTGCCTGCCCGTTTCGCTGAGCTCAAGCGGTTTTTGGCATGAAACGGGAAAAGCTCACAATTTAGGGATTGCCGGATCACCAAGGGGATATTTTGTGATACGGATCACATTTCTATCCGGCCACATGGGTAATCTGAGGGTGAAGACACAAGCAAGACGACCCGAAGGGGGCCAATATGAAAATCGAAATGACCAGTAAAATCATCGACATTACCCCAGCCATCCGCGAGCGCATTGAATCCCGTTTTGAAAAGCTCGAGCGTCTTCAGGTGCCTCTTATCACACCCCATGTGATCATCTCCAAAGAGCGTTTGATGTATATCGTCGAAGCCACCGCCGGCATTCCCAACGGCAAGTTGTTTGCGCAGGCAGAGCACGAGGATCTGTATGCCGCCATCACGGATCTGGGCCAGAAGCTGGAGCGTCAGCTCAATCGCCATATCGAGAAACCCCTCGCCCGCCGCGCGGCTGTCGTAGGCAAGGACGTTCCCGAGGTGGACGAAGCCGACGCCTGATCCCGGTTATCCTATCCATTGCGCAAAAAGGCGGGTCATCCCGCCTTTTTGCATCTTCTCCCTGCGCCTCTGGCATTAGGCCAGCCAGCGCAAGCGAGCATCCACCCCTCGCGTCAAATCCTCCAGCAACGGCAGCATCAGCAAGGGATCCTCCCCTCTGGGCTGGGAGGCCAGCTTGCCCTGCCAGCGTTCGCGCCCGAGCGCCGACAGGTTGTCATACACGGCGGGATCCAGCGCCGGTGTCCGATTGACCAGCGCAGGGGATCGCAGCGCCAGCCAGAGCCGCACATCGGCCATACAGCCCCCCTGCTGCAACCGCTCGTTGAGTGCCCAGGCGTCGGCGTCCCCCGGCTCGCCCTCCAAGGCAGCCTGAGGCATCAAACCGAAGCGACTGCGCCATGCCTGCGCTTGCGGCGCCGCCGCCGGGGCGGCCCCAAACCAGGGTTGTTCCTCGACCGCGTCGGTCAGCAGCGCCAGGTGCAGCCTGAAGTCGGCCCTGTCCCCCTGGCGGAGATCCTGGTTGAGCCGCTGGCCCAACTGGGCTTCATCGACGAGCAGGCGATCACGAATAGCACTGGGCAGCATGGGATAAATCTTGGAAATGAGGGTTTCATTGTTTATCGGCCGTCAACCCAATCCTTTAAGCATTAAAAATCCCAGCCAAGGGGTTCACAAGCGCGACAGATCTGTTAGTATGCGGCTCGCACTTGGGGAGGGGTTCCCGAGCGGCCAAAGGGATCAGACTGTAAATCTGACGGCTCTGCCTTCGAAGGTTCGAATCCTTCTCCCTCCACCATTCAAGTGCAACAATCAGGTCATGCCCCGTGGAGGGGTTCCCGAGCGGCCAAAGGGATCAGACTGTAAATCTGACGGCTCTGCCTTCGAAGGTTCGAATCCTTCTCCCTCCACCATCATTCAGAAAACCCGGCCTCGCGCCGGGTTTTTGCTTTTCCTGGCCATCTCGCTCCCGCCCCGCCAGACAGCACCATGAAAAACGGGAGGCCAAGTCCTCCCGTTTTCGTGCTCATCCCCTTCACAGGGTGAAGCGATAGAAGATGTCTACCGCCTGGGCCACCCCGCTCATGGCCTGCAGATAGAGTCTGGGCATCAGCTCGTAGCGCAGCTTGAACTCGGCGATGGGGCTGAACACCCCGACCCCGTACTGGAACTGCAGGCCGGGCAGCAGGTAGGCCGACAGGGTCACCTGGGTGTCGTCGCCGCTCCCTGCGGTGTCGAGTGCCACATCGCTCATGCCAAGGGACTCCCCGATACTGGAGACAACGCCACTCGCCTGACTCACCGCCCCCGCCACCAGCAGGCCGTTGAAGCCGCCATCCTCGCCACTGGTCTGCAGCCCCTTGCCACGCAGCAGATAAGAGAGCTGCTCGGACTGCGCCATCTGCGGCTCGGAATAGACGGTGATCTTCGGCTTGGCCGCCGGCCCCGTCACCCGGACCCCGACGGTGACGTTGTCCTCTATGGTGTCGGGATCCCGGTAAGTCTCTATGTTGAGATAGGGCTGGTCGATGGGGCCGGAGAAGAGGATCCGCCCCTCCTTGATGATGAGGTTCTGACCGTAGGCCTTGAAGCGCCCATCCTTGAGCTCCAGCTGACCATTGCCCGACAGCGGCTTGGAGGGCTCCTGGCGAATGCCGAGCGCCCCCGTCACCTTGGTCTTGAGCCCCATGGCCTCCAGCCGGACATCGTCACCGAGCCGGATGGCGAGCTTGATCTCCATCGGCAGGGGCGCCGTCTTGGGCACGGGCGGCAGATCGTCATAGATGACGGTCACGTCATCGGAGACCGCCACCGCACTCTCCGGCAATGTCTTGACCAGGATCCGCGACCAGGGGATGTCCACCTGACCGCTCACCCTGGTCTCCTCTCCCAGGGAGATGGCGATGTCAGGTGTCACCCTGACCCGACCCATGCCCGGGTACTGGGCTTCCAGATCCTTGCCCTGGATGGTGAGGCTGCCGGTCACCGGCAGCTTGGCCCAGCTCAGCCATCCCCCCAGCGCGAGCGGCCCCTTGCCCACCAGCATGGAGCCGTCGAGTTCGGCCCGGTTGCCGTTTATCTTGAGGCGGGTCACCAGCTTGGAGAGCGTCACCATGTCGGAGTGGGTCTGCACCTCCCCCTCCAGCAGGTTCAGCTCACCGTACAGCAGGGGCGCGGCCAGGGTGCCATCGAAGCGGGCATCCGCCGAGATGAAGCCCTGCAGGGAGCGCACCTCCGGGATCAGGGGGGCAAAGGTCGCCAGCTTGAGGTCGTCAAACTTGAGCTGCCCCGACAGCAGGCCAGGGCCCGCAGGCTCCTTTATCAGCAGATCTGTGTCTATGTTGCCTATCTGCCTGGAGGCGAAATCGAGCCGGATGGCGGCCTGCTGGCGTTCGAAATCGACCCCGAGCTCCAGGCGCTGGTACTCGGTCTTGATCTCGTCGGCCACCAATGTACCCGGCGTGGTGCTCACCCTGGCATGCAGGGTCGGCTGATTGCCGCGCCAGCTGGCGCGGCCGTCGGCCGACAGCACCGCCTGCCAGCGGAAGTTGTCCGGCAGCCAGGGGCGCAGCCGCTTGAGATCGAATTCGTTCAGGGCAAACTCCAGGCTACCCTGGGCGGCGGAGACCTGGCTGCCCTTGACGCAGAGGCTGGCCCCCTGGGAACCCAGACAGAGATCCCCCATGGTCAGCTGCTGTCTGGGCAAGTCCAGATCCAGGGACCAGGGTGCGGCCAGCGTCCAGCGTTTGAACGGGGTCTTGACCTTGAGCTCAGAGAGGGCGCCGCGCCAACGATCCCCGCGCAGGCTGCCATTCAGGCTCAGATCGGCGGCCACCGGATCCCCCTTCATGGTCAAGGTGAGCCCGTGGCGATCGAGATCGCCGCTCAGGTTCAGGGCTATCTGGGAGAGCGTCGTCGTCCCCTGCACCAGGCTCGCCACCGTCAGGGCCAGCTCGCCGGCCGGCTTGTCCCCCACCAGGGCGTTGCCCTTGATGACAGTCTCCTTCAGCACGGTTCCGGCATAGGAGAGGCGGCTCGAGACCAGATCCGCATTCACCCTCGGCGCCTGCTGGCTGCCGCTAAGACGCACCTGCCCTTTAAGGTCGCCGCCAAGGCCGGGGTAGATGCCGCCAAGCTTGGGGGCATCTATCTGCGCATCCAGCTTCCAGGCCTGGGCGGTGAGCGCCCCCTTGGCCTGCAACTGGTTGGGGCCGCTTTGCAGCGCCAGGGCCGGGATGGTCCACTCCATCTTGTCGTTGCCGCTGAGGGCGCCTTTGAGCGCCAAGGGATACTGGTTGAGCTTGCCCTCGACCCTGAGCTCCGGCAGCGCCAGCTGCCAATGGCCCGCCTCGTCAAGCTCGAAGCGGCTGGTTATCTTGCCCGCCAGCTTGCCCTTGATCTCGGGCACCAGCTCGGCCGGGTTGATCTCCTTGAACTCTGTGGTCCCCTGCCACTGGACGCCCTTGCGCCACGCCAGCTTGCCATCGAGCTTGAGCTCCCCCTTCAGGGCACCCAACAGCAGCTCGACACGGCTCAGTTGGCCGAGATCCCCCTTGCCCGAGAGCGCCAGCTTGAAGGGGGGCAGATCCGTGCCCTTGCCGGCGGTCTTGAGTGCGAACTGATAGCCCGAGAGCTTGCCCTTGGCGCTCAGGCTGCCCTTGTCAAGCCGGTAGCTGGGTTCGTCTTTGGCTGCTTTGTGCAGCGGCCAGCCGAGGCTCTTCCAGTCCAGCGCCAGATCGAAGGGCAAGTCGGGATCCAGCGTCGCCAGCGTCCCCTTGAGATTGGCGCTCACCGGCCCCTTGGCCTTGAGCAACAGCCCCAGCTTGCCCACAGAGCCATCCAGGGTCAGATTCGCCTGCTCCCCCTTGAGCTCACCGTCAAGCAACCCCTTGCGCGCCTTGGCCTCCAGGGTCAGGGCGAGGGGATAATCCGAGGTCAGAGTGACATGGCCCTTGAGCGCCAGATCCGCCATGGCGTGGCGCAAGGAGAGCTCCCGCACGTCGATGCGCGCATCCTGAGCGCGGGCAGACAGCAGCAACTTGTCGAGCCCCTCGATGAGCTCCCCCTGCTGATAGCGCACCCGGGTCGCCGCCAGCCCTTCCAGCTGGATGGGGAATGGCAGACGGATCTCGGGCAGCGCTATGGGGGCGGCCGCCTCTGGCTTCGCCTTGGCGGTCCTGGTCTCCTTGGGGGTATCGACTTTGGCCTTGGCTGCGCCCTGCGCCTTGGCCGTCTTGCTGGCGGCCGGCTTGGCTGCCTCGTCGGCAGGAGGGGCCTCGGCCAGGGTCACGTTCAGGCCATCGAGCACGGGCCCGCGCACTATGAGCCCCTTGCGATCCAGGGTGGCGCCTATCTCCAGATCCTTAAGGGTCACCCCCACCCCGGGGACGGCCAGATCCAGATCCGTCACCTTGAGGCTGTCCACCTGGATGCGCAGTGGCAACGGGCGCCAGACGAAGGGCTCGGTGGGCTCTTCTGGCACAGGCTCAGCGTCGGCGACCTTCACCACAGGGTGGGTGACCGTCAGGGATTTGATCCAGAGCTTGCCCTGCAGCAGCTTGCCGAGATCCCAGTCCAGCACGGCCCGCTCGACGGTGACATCCACCAGCTCGTCCTGCCAGCCGACCCCTTCCAGGGTCCAGCCATAGCCGAGCTGGCCCGCCACCAGTTCCCCCTTGAGAGAAGGCAGCGCCCCCCTGGCCTGCTGCCACAGCCACTTGTTGCCCTGATGGGTAAAGCCCAGCAGGCTGACACCGATGAGCAGCAGGAAGAAGAGCCCCATGAGCCACAAGAAAATACGCTTTACCCAGATCACAGCGCAGACCCCCGAGAAAGAGGCAGCCGCAGCGGCCAGGAGAGAGAACAAAGAGGATGAGTGGGTTCAAACCGGATCATAATTCAGGCCCCAGCGCGAAATGCAGCCGCAACGGCTTGTCCTCCTCGGAGATGGCCACCGCCAGATCCAGCCTGACCTGACCTATGGGCGTCACCCAGCGTACCCCGACCCCGGTGCCTATCTTCCAGGCCTCGCTGTAGTCGACTGTGGCCGTGCCTCCATCCACGAACAGGGCGCCGAGCCACTTGTCGCTGAAGCGGTAGTTGTACTCCAGGCTGCCCACGCTGGTGTAGCGCCCGCCGGTGAGCTTGCCATCCTCGTCCTTCGGCGAGACCGTCTCATAGCCGTAGCCACGTATGGTCTGATCGCCACCGGTGAAGAAACGCAGGGAGGGAGGCACCAGCGAGAAGTCATCCCCTATGATGGCCCCCTGCTCGACCCGCATCAGGAAGCGGTGATCCTCCCCCAGGGTGCGCAGCCACTTGCTGCGCCCCCACACCCGCATGAAGTTGATGTCCGATCCCCAGTAAGGGCTGGAGAATTCCGTCGTCAGTTGCTGACGATCCCCCCAGTCCGGCACCAGACCGCCGCGCACCCGCAACCGCGACCAGGAGACCCCGGGGATCAGCAGCAGACTGTTCCCCTCGTCGTTACCCTGCACGTAGCGCTCGTTCTCCAGCCGGATGAAGACGTCCCTGTCCCAGCTCTCCGGCCGCCGCTT
Organism: Aeromonas rivipollensis; assembly: GCF_010974825.1. Classification (GTDB taxonomy): domain Bacteria; phylum Pseudomonadota; class Gammaproteobacteria; order Enterobacterales; family Aeromonadaceae; genus Aeromonas; species Aeromonas rivipollensis. Next base: position 14,840 of record NZ_JAAILA010000008.1, read on the forward strand.
CCAGCGGTGCACCCCCAGGGTGGCCAGATCGGAGCGGGTATCGTTGTTGTCTGTGTACTGGTAGCCGGCCTGCAGGGAGTAGTAGTCCCGCAGCGGGTTGCCGACCGGGATCTGGTAATCGAAACTGAGCTCCGCCTCCGGGGCCGAGACCTTGGCGGTGCTGGAGAGGCTGTGGCCATAGCGGTTGACCCAGGGCTTCTCCCAGGTGGCACTCAGACGCGGCCCCACGTCGGTGGCATAACCGATACCGGTTTCGATCTCGTGGTCGACCCGGTTCGAGAGGGTCACCTGCACCGGCACCCTATTGCCCTCGGCCTGGCTGATCATGGGTTTGATGTCCACCTGCTTGAACAGCTTGGTGGAGGAGACGTCCTGGGACATTTCGGCCAGCCGGATCGCCAGATAGGGGTCGCCACTCTTGATGTTGATGAGCGGCCGGATGAGGCGCAGGGCCTCCGGCGTCGCATCGTAGTGGATCTCGCCGAAGTGATAGCGGGGACCGGAGCGGAACAGGATATAGATCTCGGCCTTGCCCTGATCCGGGAAGACCTTCACCTGGCTCTTGCTGATCTTGGCGTCAAAGTAGCCCCGCGCCAGCCCCAGGCTGCCGAGATCCGCCTTGATGGACTCGTACTTGCCGTGGTTGAGGGGATCCCCCTCCTTCAGGGGCAGCTTGTCCAGCAGCTCGCTGTAGACCTCGTCGCTGCCCGCCTCCCCTTCCAGCAGGATATCGAGGCGCGAGATGAGCACTGGCTCCCCCCGCGCTATCTCGATCACCACCTTGGCGGGGGATTTCTTGTCGCGCTTGAGGGTTACCTTCGGCTGGTAGTAGCCATAGACCTGCAGGGCTTTTTGCACGCTCTCGGTGATCTTGGCGCGGGCGGGACGATACTGACGCTCCTGGTAGACCGGCAGGGCATTGAGGTAGGCCTCGACGTTATCCTTCTGCTCCCCCTTGATGCCCTTGATCTGATAGGTCAGCTTGGCCGCCATGGCGGGAGTCACCAGCAGCCACAGACAGAGGGCGAGCAGCAAGGTACCGAGCCCACGGCGACCGGTTCGCCCGGGTGAGCTGAACCCGGCAGGCAAAATAGGATGGCATCCTGTCAAACGTCAATTTCCCCGAATAACATAAGTAAAAAACTGTTCGATTTAGAATGATAATGGGGCTCACCCCAGGCGAGCGCGGCTCATCCTAGCATAACCGCAGTCGCGAAATCCCCCTCTCCCCCGGGGCTGGCGTCCTCTTCCGGGGCCGGCTTTCACTGGGGTCTGACAGGGAAAACAGCCCGCCAGCGGGGGAAAGTGCGCACTCTCCCGGCAAGGGGCGTACAAAAAAACGGCACTCAAGTCCGATGCCAGCGGTTCATTCCCGTCGCCGCCCGCGGCGCTGCAGTGCTCGCCACGCGACAGCCCCTGTCGGACGGCCCCGGACCTTGAGACCCCGAATGCCCTGGCAGGCTTGACATCATCGTCTGGGGCCCCCATTGCCATATCCTGCTATTGAACAGGAAAATAATTTTAAATCAACAACTTGAATAGGTGGCACTAAAGCTTCGTTCAATCCAATCGATTTATCCCGCTGCCACTGCTTCCTTCCCTGCCCCACACTGATGTCATCAATCGCAGGAGAGATCCCATGCCCTTACGTAGCGAACAACTGGCTGACTACATAGCCGACAGACTCGAATTCGTCACCTTCCTGGCCTGTTGCAGTGCCCTGCTGGCCCTGTTGACCGGCATGAACGGCCAGCAGGCCCTGGCCTTCACCGCCCTCAACCTGCCCTTCGGTCTCGCCCTGCTGCTGGGGCTGGCCATACTGGCGCCGCTGCCGGCCCACTGGCGCCTGCCCGGGATAGCCCTGCTGCTGGTCGGCGGCGCCCTGCTCACCCTGCAGCTCGGTGGCGACTGGCTCAATCCCCTGGCGATCTGGAGCCTCTACGCCCTGCTGGGACTGGAGATCCTGTGGCAGTCTCGCCCCAGGGCACGTCTGGCGACCCATACCCGCGGCTGATGTGCCGCCGGCGGGGCTGACGCGCGCGCCGAATTGGAGTACGCTTGCGCCCCCTTTACCCTCGCCGAGGAGCGTTCCGATGAAAAAAGCCTGTGCCCAGCACATCCTGGTCAAGACCGAGAAAGAGTGTCTCGAGATCAAGGAAAAACTCGCCAAGGGTGCCGACTTCGGCCAGATGGCCAAGCGCTTCTCCACCTGCGCCTCCGCCAAGCGCAGCGGCGATCTGGGGGAGTTCTCCAAGGGGGACATGGTCAAGTCCTTCGACGATGCCGTCTTCAAGGGGGAGCTGCTGACCGTGCTGGGGCCGGTGCGCACCAAGTTCGGCTTCCACCTCATCAAGGTGCTCTACCGCAACTGAGGGCCGGAGCCCTTACCCGTGTCCCCTCTGCCCTGACAAGGGCGCCCGCCGGCTCCCTGCCCGGCCGGGCCCTGGCCACCGCCCTGCAGCCCCTGCGTGCAGGGCGGCAAAAAGCGCCAAGATAAAGATAATTTACTAACGTTATCAGGTAATTAAGTTTATCCTTCTGGGCATTGCTCCATCATAACCAGTGGATCCTGCATATGCACAGCTATTTGTGGTGGCCCCTGCTGGCCTGGTTGCTACCCCTGGGGGGCGCCCTCGGCAGCCGGGCTCATCTCTGGCCCTGGTGGGTCGGTTTCGCCCTCTGCCTCGCGAGCGCCCTGATAAGCCTCTGGCTCCTGCTGCGCCTGCCCTGGCGCTACCGCAGCTCCCCCAGTCTGTGGGCTGATGCCTGGGGCATAGCCCCCCTGCTGCTGCCCCTGCTGTTTGTCATTCAGGCGCTGCGCTCGCCCCTCACCAACGACGTCAGCACGGATCCCCATCATCCGCCCCGTCTGCTGTGGGCAGAGCAGCTGAGGACGGCGCAGGATCTCCCCGTCAATGTCCCCCCCTTGCAAGTTTTTCCCGGCAACCCCGGTCCTCTCTATACCCACGCCTCCCCGGCCGAGGTGCTCGCCGAGGCGGAGGAGCTGATGACGGAGCTCGGCTGGCGGGTACGTCCGGGCCCGGACGGCCTCGATGCCGTGGTCACCACCGGCTGGTTCGGCTTTGAGGATGACGTGGCGCTGCGGGTCTTTACGGGCCCCAAGGAGACCCGGGTCGACATGCGCTCAGCCTCCCGCCAGGGGCGCAGCGATCTGGGGGTCAACCGGGGGCGGATCCTGAACTTCCTGAACCGGCTCAACGAACGGCTGGGGGGGGCCTACAAACCCAAGATGCAGAGACTCGACGAGGAACAACATGCGCATTGAGGTCAAGCCGGATCGGGAATATGCCTGGTTTATCCGCCCCTTTTTCTGGCTGCAGCAACGCAACTACGGTCAGGTGCTGATCCCGGGCAAGTGCTGGGGTCGATCGCCGCGCCTGTTTGCCGCCGTCGCTACCCTCTACGGCGTCATCAACCGCAAGCGCTCCCCCATAGACCCCGTGCTGCGCTCCCTGGTGACGGTGCGGGTCTCCCAGCTCAACTGGTGCCGCTTCTGCGTCGACATCAACGCCATGACCCTCATCAAGCGGGCGGGCTCCAGCGAGAAAGTGGAGGCGCTGGCCCAGTGGCGCACCAGCCCCTTGTTTGACGAGCGGGAGAAAGCAGTGCTCGACTACACCGAGGCCATGACGGGGCTGGATGGGGTGAGCGACGAGCAGGCCGCGCGACTCAAGCCCTGGTTCGATGACGATGCCCTGGTGGAGCTGACCGGCCTCATCGCCTTCCAGAACATGTCGGCCAAGTTCAATGCCGCCCTCGACATAGCCCCCCAGGGCTTCTGCCAGTTACCGGTACAGCCCGAGCGCCCGGCACCCTCCGACAGGGATGGCCAATGAGCCGGGGCCGCCTGCTGCTGTTGCTGGTGATGGGGTGCCTGGTCGGCGCCTTCTTCGCCCTGGATCTCGATGCCTACCTCAGCCTCTCCCGGTTGCAGGCACACCAGGAGCAAGCCTCGGCCTGGGTGCAGGCCCACTTCGGCCAGGCGGCCCTGCTGTTCACCCTCCTCTACGTGGTCACCACTGCCCTCTCCCTGCCCGGCGCCAGCCTGCTGACCCTGGGGGGCAGCGCCCTGTTCGGCGTCGGTTGGGGGCTACTGCTGGTCTCCTTTGCCAGCACCCTGGGCGCCACCCTGGCCTTTCTCAGCGCCCGCTTCCTGCTGCGCGACTGGGTGAGCCGCCGCTTTGGGGACAAGCTGGCCACCCTTGAGGCCGGCATGGCGAAGGATGGCGCCTTCTACCTGCTGAGCCTGCGCCTCATCCCCCTCTTCCCCTTCTTTCTGATCAACCTGCTGATGGGGCTCACCCCCATCAGAGTCAGTACCTACTACTGGGTCAGCCAGCTCGGCATGCTGCCGGGCACCTTCGTCTATGTGCTGGCGGGCAGCGAGCTCGCCAGCCTCACCAGCACGGGCAATATCCTCTCCCCCGGCCTGGTGGCGGCCCTGACCCTGCTCGGCCTGATGCCCTGGCTGATGCGAGGGCTGCAACGCCGGCTCGCCCTGCGCCGGTTGCACGCCCCCTATCGCAAACCGGCTAGCTTCGACTACAACCTGCTGGTGATAGGCGCCGGTGCCGGGGGCCTGGTCACCAGCTACATAGCCGCCGCGGTCAAGGCCAGGGTGGCCCTCATCGAGCAGCACAAGATGGGGGGAGATTGCCTCAACATCGGCTGCGTCCCCTCCAAGGCGCTGATCCGAAGCGCCCGCTTCGCCTTTGATCAGCGCAAGGCTGGCGAACTCGGCTTCAGCCCCAGCCAGTCCCGGGCCGATTTTGCCGCCGTGATGGAGCGGGTGGCGACGGTGATCAAGGAGGTCGAGCCCCACGACTCGGTTGAGCGCTATCAGGGGCTGGGGGTGGAGTGCATTCAGGGCCGGGCCCGCTTCGTCTCCCCCTGGGAGCTGGAGGTGGACGGCAGGCGCCTTAGCAGCCGTCACATCGTGATTGCCACCGGCGCCAGGCCCCTGGTGCCCAAGCTGCCGGGTCTTGAGCAGGTGCCCTACCTCACCTCGGACAGCCTCTGGCAACTGCGCGAACCTCCCCGCCACCTGCTGGTGCTCGGCGGCGGCCCCATCGGCTGCGAGCTGGCTCAAAGCCTTGCCCTGCTCGGCATTCCCGTCACCCTGGTGGAGCTGGCCGATCAGTTGCTGCCCCGGGAAGAGCGGGAGGTGGCCGAAGCGCTGGCCGAACAGATGGCCCGCGACGGCGTGCGGCTACTCACCGGCTGGCGGGCAGAGCGCGCCGACTATGAGCCCGCGGCCGAAGGCGCCCTGCCTATCCGGCTGCAACTGCGCCGGGGCGATGAGATGCAAGTGCTTGAGGGGGATCAGCTGCTGCTGGCCCTAGGCCGGGTGGCCAACGTGAGCGGCTTCGGGCTCGAAGAGCTGGGGGTGGAGCTGACCCCCCGTGGCACCGTCAAGGTCGACGGCTTCCTGGCTACCAACTACCCCAGCATACTGGCGGTGGGGGACGTAGCGGGCCCCTATCAGTTCACCCACTTCGCCGCCCATCAGGCCTGGTATGCCGCCGTCAACGCCCTCTTTGGCCAGTTCAGGCGCTTCAAGGCGGACTATCGCGTGATCCCGGCGGCCACCTACACCAGCCCCGAGATTGCCCGGGTCGGCCTCAATCGCAAGGAGGCCGAGGCGCAAGGCATTCCCTTCGAGGCGACCCGCTTCAATCTGGCCGAGCTGGATCGCGCCATCGCCGACGGCGAGCGCCACGGTTTTATCGAGGTGCTGACGGTGCCGGGCAAGGACAGGATCCTCGGCGCCACCATAGTGGGCGCTCACGCCGGCGAGCGGATCGCCGAGTTTGTGCTCGCCATGCGCCACCGTCTGGGGCTTGGCAAGATCCTTAGCACCATACACGCCTATCCCACCCTGATGGAGGGGAACAAGTATCTGGCCGGTGAGTGGAAGCGGGCCCACCAACCCACCCGCCTGTTGGCCCTGCTGGCCCGTTATCACAGTTGGCGCCGCGGCGCCTGAGCCCACGAGACCCTCATCATGTTCAAGACCCGGCTAAGCGCCCTGCTCCACCCCCTGCTCGTCGCAGCCCTCCCCCTGCTGCTGGCGACCCAGCTCCACGCAAGCCAGGAGGCCTGGCAGCAAACCCTCGCCGAGGCGAAGGGCCAGCGCGTCTATTTCAATGCCTGGGGCGGCAGCCCGGAGATCAACGCCTACCTGGGGTGGGCCGAGCAGGAGCTGGCGCGCGACTATCAGGTCACCCTGGTGCAGGTGAAGGTGGATGACATAGCCCAGAGCGTCAGCCAGCTGCTGGCCAGCAAGCAGGCGGGCAAGACGTCGGGCGGCCCCATAGACCTGCTCTGGGTCAACGGGGAGAACTTCAAGGCGCTCAAGGAACAGGGGCTGCTGGGGGCCCCCTTCACCCAGGAGCTGCCGAACATGGCTCTGGTGGACACCAAGCTGCCGGTGCACGAGGACTTCACCCTGCCGGTCGCCGGGCTCGAGGCCCCCTGGGGCATAGGGCAGCTCAATCTGATGGTCAACACGGAGGAAGTCACCACAGCGCCCACCTCGGCGGCCGAGCTGCTCGCCTGGGCCAAGGCTCATCCCGGGCGCTTCACCTATCCCAAGCCGCCCCAGTTCCATGGTTCCAGCTTTCTCAAGCAGATCTTGCTGGAACTGACCGATGATCCCGCGCCACTGTATCGGGAGGCGAACGACGCCGACTTTACCCGCCTCACGGCCCCGCTCTGGGTCTGGCTCGATGCGCTTCACCCCGCGCTCTGGCGCAAGGGCAAGCTGTTCCCCACCAGCGCCGCCGAGACCAGGCAGTTGCTCGATGACGGCGAGCTGGCCATGGCCATCAGCTTCAACCCGGGCGAGGCCCAGAGTTCGGTGCAAAATGGCGCCCTGCCCCCTGCGGTGAGGGCCGTTGCCATGAGCAAGGGGGCCCTGACCAACAGCCACTTCCTCGCCATCCCCTTCAACGCCAGCGCCCGGGCCGGTGCCAAGGTGGTGGCCAACTTCCTGCTGAGCCCCACCGCCCAGGCCCGCAAGGCGGATCCCGCCTTCTGGGGCGACCCCAGCGTGTTGCGCCAGGATGCCCTGCCCGGGAACAGTCAGCCGGCCCTGCGCTTCAAGGCGGTGGCCGAACCCCACCCCAGCTGGCAGACCCGGCTGGAAGCGGCCTGGGCCGAACGCTACGGCCACTAAACCATGAGCATCCGGCCCTGGCGCTGCCTCTTTCTCCTGCTGTGTGCCCTGTCGCTGGCCGCCCCTGTTGCCGGCGGCCTGCTGCTCCTGCTGCTCGAGGGGCTGACCAGGGGCCATGTCAGCCTGCTGCTCCCCCAGCCCGGGCTCTGGCACTCGGCGGGCTTGAGCCTCTGGGTAGCGGGCGCCTCCACCCTGGGGGCCCTGATCTTCACCGCCCTGCTGCTCGCCCAGGGGGAGGGGCGGCCCTGGATGCGCTGGCTTCGCCGCCTGCTCTCCCCCCTGCTGGCCCTGCCCCACGTCGCCTTCGCCATTGGCGTGGCCTTCCTGCTCGCCCCCTCCGGCTGGCTGCTGCGCCTGATCTCCCCAGCCCTCACCGGCTTTGACTTGCCGCCCGACTGGCAGACCCTGAAAGATCCCTGGGGGCTCGGCCTCATCCTGGCGCTCATCTTGAAAGAGACCCCCTTTCTGCTGCTGATGGCGCTCTCGGCTCTCGACCCCGCCCGGGTCAGCCGCCAGCAGTGGCTGGGACAAACCATGGGCTTCAGCGGGCCGCAGATCTGGTGGCGCCTGCTGCTGCCCGCGCTCTGGCCCGCCCTGCGCCTGCCCCTCTATGCGGTGGCGGCCTATGGCCTGGGAGTGGTGGATCTCGCCCTGCTGCTGGGGCCCGATGCCCCTGCCCCTCTGGCGGTGCGGCTCTGGCTCTGGTATCAGGACCCGGGCCTCCAGTGGCGCGGGGCCAGCGCCAGCGGCGCCCTGTTGCTGCTGGCGCTCAACCTCTTGCTGCTCGCCGCCTTGCGGCTGCTGGAGTGGGGCCAGGGGGCGCTTGGCAAGGCCCGCTGGCTGGATGGGCGACGCGCCCCCGCCGCGCCCTGGCCTGCGCTAGTCGCCCGCACCGCCGTGTGGGGGCTGATCCTCACCAATCTGCTGGTGCTGGCCTCCCTGCTGCTCTGGTCCCTGGCCCGGCGCTGGTCCTTCCCCGCACTCTGGCCCAGCGAATGGAGCGGCCGTCACTGGCTGGAGCTGCTACCCACCCTGGGGCCCTTGCTGTGGCAGAGCCTGTGGCTGGCCCTGCTCTGCGCCGCCCTCTCGCTGCTACTGGCGGTGCTCGCCCTGGAGGCACAGCAGGGCCGCCGCACCCCTGACCGCCAGTGGCCGCTCTGGCTCATCTGCCTGCCACTGCTGTTGCCCCAGGCCAGTCTGCTGTTCGGGCTGCGCCTGCAGATCGACTGGCTCGACGCCGTCGACGGCATAGGACCTGGCTGGGTGCTCTGGAGCCAGCTGCTGTTCGTCTTCCCTTATGTCTATCTCTGCCTGCACGGCCCCTATCGCCAGTTCGACGATCGCCTCACCCGGGCGGCACTCTCCCTCGGGGCCAGCCCCTGGCGCGCCTGGTGGCGGGTGAAGGGGCCGCTGCTGGCGCGGCCGCTGCTGTTCGCCTTCGGGGTCGGGGCGGCGGTGAGCCTGGCCCAATACCTGCCCACCCTGCTGTTCGGTGCGGGCCGCGTGGTCACCATCACCACAGAGGCGGTGGCCATAGGCAGCGGCCTCAACCGGCGACTGGCTGGCCTCTATGGCCTGCTGCAACTGCTGTTGCCACTCTTCATCTACGGCCTGGTGCTCTGGCTGCCCCGCCGTATCAATCCTGCACTGAGGCCTTGATCATGCTGCATACCACCGCGCTCACCCTCTACCTGGATGAGCAGCCCCTGCTGACGCTGCCCCCCCTGACGGTGGCCCCCGGCGAGGTGCTGACCCTGATGGGCCCGAGCGGCTGCGGCAAGAGCTCCCTGCTGGCGGCCCTGGCGGGGGTGCTGCCCCCGGGGGGGCCTATCCGGCTGGCGGGGGAGATACGGCTCGGCGAGCGGCTGCTCACCCCCTTGGCGCCCCAGGCACGGCGCATCGGCATGCTGTTTCAGGACGACCTGCTGTTTGCCCATCTGACGGTGGCTGAGAACCTGATGTTCGGCATGCCGGCTCATCTCAGGGGGATACCGGCGAGGCGGGCCAGCGCCCTGGAGGCGCTGGCAGAGGTGGGACTGGAAGGACAGGCGGACAAGCTGCCGGGCCAGCTCTCCGGCGGTCAGAAGGCGCGCGTCAGCCTGCTGCGGGCCCTGCTGGCAGAGCCAGAGGCCCTGCTGCTGGACGAGCCCTTCTCCCGGCTGGACAAGCCGCTGCGCGCGGCCTTCAGAACCCTGGTGTTCGAGCGGCTCAAGGCGCTGGGGATGCCCGCCCTGCTGGTCACCCACGACGAGGAGGATGCCCCGGGGGCTATCCTCACCCTGACCACGCCCTGCTTGATCAAAGAGGACACAGACCTTGTTTGACCGCCATCTGATCCCCCTCATTCGCCGCCCCCTCCAGCTGCTGGCTGTCCCCCTGTGCCGGGCCGGGATCAGCGCCAACCAGATAAGCCTCACCGGCTTTGCCATCGGCATGCTGGCCTTGCCGCTGCTGGCGCTGGGATGGCACGGCTGGGCGCTGCTCGCCATCCTGATCAACCGGCTGCTGGACGGCCTGGACGGGGCAGTGGCGCGCCAGAGCGGGATCACCGACTGCGGCGGCTTCCTCGATATCAGCCTCGACTTCATCTTCTATGCCGCCGTGGTGCTGGGCTTTGCCTTGAGCGACCCCGCCAACGCCCTGCCCGCCGCCACCCTGCTGTTCGCCTTCATGGGCACGGGCTCGAGCTTCCTCGCCTTTGCCATCATGGCGGGCAAGCGCGGCATCGAGAATCCGGTCTACCACCACAAGTCACTCTACTACCTGGGCGGCCTGACCGAGGGGAGCGAGACCATAGCCCTGTTCGTGCTGATGTGCCTCTGGCCCGCCGCCTTCGCCCCGCTGGCCTACGGCTTCGCCCTGCTCTGCGCCATCACCACCCTGACCCGGCTCTGGAGCGGCTACCACACCCTGCGTTGAGAGGGGGCGGGCCTGTCGGCGAATTCAGCGGCCGATGAATATGGGCCCCCGGCCCTGCACTGAGCACTTGCGCATGGACGCCAATGTTTTACCATGACGACACTCTTTTTCAGGCTCACGAGAACCGTATGCGTCGCCTTCTCCTCACCCTCTCCCTGTTCCCCCTGCTCTATGGCTGCAGCAGCACACCGGCCCCCAAGCCCGTGGTCAAGCCGCAGCCCCAGAGCGCCTTCATCAATCAGACGCCGCCGAGCAAACCCTTCTACCAGCAGGGGAGCGGCCAGGGAGTCAGCAAGGGAGACTTCGCCAACCGCACCAACGTGGACAACTTCGTGCAGCGCATGGTCGACAAGCACGGCTTCAACGGCGCCGAGCTGCACCGGGTGCTGGCCCAGGCGGAGCGCTACGACTGGATCATCCGGCTGATGGACGCCCAGGCGCCCACCACCACGCCGCCCACAGGGCCGACCGGCGCCTGGAATCGCTACCGCGCCAAGTTCATCACCCCGGACAATGTGCAAAACGGCGTCAGCTTCTGGCGTGAGTACGAGAGCGAGCTCAATCGGGCGCAGCAGATCTACGGGGTGCCCCCCGAGATCATCGTCGGCATCATAGGGGTGGAGACCCGCTGGGGCCGGGTGATGGGCAAGACCCGCATCCTGGATGCCCTGGCGACCCTGGCCTTCGACTACCCGCGCCGGGCGACCTTCTTCACCGGCGAGCTGGAGGCCTTCCTGGTGATGACCCGGGATGAGGGCATGGATCCCACCGAACCCAAGGGCTCCTACGCCGGCGCCATGGGCTATGGCCAGTTCATGCCGTCGAGCTTCCGCAGCTATGCGGTGGACTTCAACGGCAATGGCCACACCAATCTGTGGGATCCGGTGGATGCCATCGGCAGCGTGGCCAACTACTTCAAGGCCCATGGCTGGGAGAAGGGTCAACCGGTGGCGGTGCGCGGTCAGGGCCAGCTGCCCGGCTATGAGCACGGCTTCCAGACCCGCTACCCGGTCGCCACCCTGCGCGGGGCCGGGCTTGCCCCCACAGGTTCGCTCGGCAACCACAAGGAGGCGAGCCTGCTGCGCCTGGATGTGGGCACCGGCTATCAATACTGGTACGGCCTGCCGAACTTCTACGCCATCACCCGCTACAACCACAGCACCCACTACGCCATGGCGGTGTGGCAGCTGGGTCTGGCGGTCAAGGACGCCAGAGGCGGTTATTGAAACCGCGCCTTGCCAATGCAAAACGGGCCCCAGGGCCCGTTTTGCTATTCGTTTTCCAGCAGCCAGCGCTTGAGCAGAGCGGCCAGCTGCCCCTGCTCCTCGTCCGTCAGCGGGGCCAGCAGACGCCGCTCGTTCGCCACGTGGCGCTCCACCGCATGGTCGACCAGCTCACGCCCCGGCTCCGTCAGGCAGACCAAGAGGCTGCGCCGATCGCTCGGGGCGGCCTGGCGTTCGATCAAGCCCCGTTCTTCCAGTTTGTCGAGTCGGGCGGTCATGGCCCCCGAGCTCAGCATGGCGGACTGGTAGAGGGCAGTCGGAGTCAGCGGCTCACCGGCCCGGCGCAGGGTCGCCAGTATGTCGAAGTCCGAGCCCAGCAGGCCGCATGCCTTGAGCTCTTCACTCACCTCGCGCCCGGCGATGGCCGCCATGCGCGCCACCCGCCCCAGCACCCCCATGGGGGAGCAGTCGAGATCCGGTCGCTGCCGCGCCCACTGGGCCAGCAACAGGTCTACATGATCACTATCCATTCCGGCTCCATTATCTTTTCGAAAAGATACTTGATAATAAACTAACTCGCGGCTAATTTATCTTTACTTCAAGATACTTTATTGCGAGACAACCATGCCACTGCTGATTGCCCTGCTCGCCCCCCTGCTCTGGGGCAGTACCTATGCCGTCGTCAGCCTCTACCTGACCGACTACTCCCCCTACTGGGTGGCCGTGTGGCGGGCGCTGCCGGCCGGTATACTGCTGTTGCTGCTCCATCCCCGCCGACCACCGCTCACCTGGAGCCGGCAGTTCCTGCTGGCGTTTTGCAACATTACCGCCTTCTTCGCCCTGCTGTTCGTGGCGGCTTATCGCCTGCCGGGGGCGGTGGCGGGCACCCTGGGTGCCACCCTGCCCCTCATCCTGATGGGGCTGGCCTGGTGGCAGGATGGCAAGCGACCCAGCCTGAAGTGGCTGCTGCTGGGTCTGATGGGGCTCGCGGGTGTGCTCCTGCTGCTCAACCCCTCCGCCAACCTGGATCCCGTCGGCGTGGCGTGTGCCCTGCTGGCCACCCTGCTCATCGGCCAGTCCAGCCGCTGGATGCAGCGCTGGCCGGTGAGCGATCTGCTGGCGCTGACCGCCTGGCAACTGCTGCTCGGGGGCCTGATGCTGATCCCGCTCGCCTGGTGGCTGGCGGGCCCCATGCCACTGCCGCAACCGGCGAGTGCCCCCGGCCTGCTCTGGCTTGTCCTGCTCAACACGGCGCTGGCCTACTGGGCCTGGCTCTGGGGGCTCAAGCGCCACGGCCCCGAGGTGATGGGCATGCTGGCCCTCACCAACCCCATGGTGGCTGTCTCCTTCGGTGTGCTGCTGGTGGGAGAAACGCTGGATGGTCGCCAGTGGCTCGGCATAGCGGTGATCCTGCTCTCTCTGTTCCTGATGAAGCTGCCGACCCGGCCTCTCTTCAAGGGCGGGCAGGCTGCCAAGGCTTGCCCCGACCAGCCGGGAAATGGCTGATCGGGCACCAGAACCTCACCAGACACCCAGCAAAAAGGAGCCAAGTAGGCTCCTTTTTATGCGCTTCAAAAACTTACCTCAAGCTCAGACGCCAGCCTTGGCCAGGGCCGCGGAGACTATCTGCTGAGCCTCCTGCTGAATGAGGTCCAGGTGCGCCTCGCCCTTGAAGCTCTCCATGTAGATCTTGTAGATGGACTCGGTGCCCGAGGGGCGCGCCGCGAACCAGCCGTTCTCGGTCACCACTTTCAGGCCACCGATGGCGGCATCGTTGCCGGGCGCCTTGGTCAACTTGGCGATGATGGGTTCACCGGCCAGGGTCGAGGCTTCCACCAGCGCCGGATCCAGCTTGGAGAGCACCGCCTTCTGGGCGCTGCTCGCCGGGGCGTCGATGCGGCGGTAGCTGGAGCGACCGAACTTGGCTTCCAGGGCGTCGTAGTGGGCCTGAGGATCCTTGCCGGTCACGGCCAGGATCTCGGCGGCCAGCAGCGCCAGGATGAAGCCATCCTTGTCGGTGGTCCAGACGGTGCCGTCCTTGCGCAGGAAGGAGGCGCCTGCGCTCTCCTCGCCGCCAAAGCCGAACTCGCCGCTGTAGAGGCCATCCACGAACCACTTGAAGCCGACCGGCACCTCTTTCAGGGTGCGGCCGATCTCGCCGGCAACCCGGTCGATCATGGAAGAGGAGACCAGCGTCTTGCCGACCGCCGCCGTTTTGGGCCAGCCGGTTCTGTGGGTGAACAGATACTGGATGGCCACCGCCAGGTAGTGGTTCGGGTTCATCAGACCCGCCTTGGTGACTATGCCGTGACGGTCGTAGTCGGGGTCGTTGCCAAGGGCGATGTCGAACTTGTCTTTCAGGGCAATCAGGCCCGCCATGGCGAAGGGGCTGGAGCAGTCCATCCGGATCTTGCCGTCTTTATCCAGGGTCATGAAGGAGAAGGTCGGATCGACGCGATAGTTGACCACTTCGATGTCGAGATCGTAGCGCTTGGCGATCACGTCCCAATAGGCCACGCCGGAGCCGCCGAGGGGATCCACCCCTATCTTGATGCCAGCCCGCTTGATGGCGGCCAGATCCAGCACGTTCTCGAGATCATCCACATAGGGGGTGACATAGTCGTGTTCGACCACGAACTCACTGGCCAGGGCCTCGGCGAACGGCATCCGCTTCACGCCGGCCAGGCCGGCTTCCAGAATGGCGTTGGCTCTGTCTTCCACCCACTTGGTGATCTCCCCTTCGGCAGGACCGCCGTGGGGCGGGTTGTACTTGAAGCCACCGTCTTCCGGCGGATTGTGGGACGGGGTGATCACCACGCCGTCCGCCAGGGCCGCCGGCTTGCCTGCCCCTTCTTTACCAGAATTGTGGCGCAGGATGGCGTGGGAGATGACAGGGGTCGGCGTGAAGCCGAGGCCTGCCTGGATGCGGGTTTCGACGCCGTTGGCCGCCAGCACTTCCACCGCGCTGGAGAAGGCGGATTCAGAGAGGGCGTGAGTGTCCATGCCCACGAACAGCGGGCCCGTGATGCCGGCCTGCTGGCGATACTCCACCAGCGCCTGGGTCACCGCCAGAATATGGGATTCGGTGAAGGCGCTGTGCAGGGCGCTGCCCCGATGGCCGGAGGTGCCGAAGGCGACCCGCTGCTCGGGGCGGCTCATGTCCGGCTTGTTGAGGTAGTAGGCGCTGACCAGACGGGGAATGTTGGTCAAGTCGCTTAAACGGGCCGGCTGACCGGCGTGGGGATGCTGTGCCATGGCGTTTTCCTTGAGCAGAAGCCTTGCCCGGCAAGGCCTTGAGTCGTTGATGCGTTAAACGGTGCCGCACACCCGAGCGGTCAAATCCTCGTCATAACCCATGCTGGCCATCAGCTGGGCCACCATGTTCTGCTTGCGGCTGGTGTTGGTGTTGGTGATGACCCAGAACGGGGTATCCGGCACCTGCTTGGGCTTGGTGGTGCTGCCACTGGCACGCAGCGCCTCGGGATCCTGGGAGAAATAGACGCGCTTGCGCCCCTTTATTTCGGTCGCCTGAGTGAAGCTCTCCGGGTTGTCCCGGTACAGGGTGCTGAGCACCAGCATGAAGCGGTTGATGGACTTCTCTTCTTTTTGCAGCTCGCCGGAATCGAGCAGGGCCTCCAGTCCCATGGCATCGGCCAGGGGCTGAGGTTGGGCCACAGGCGCGGCCGGCACTGTCGCCCCCGCCTTGACGGGTTGTTCCAGCAGACGGCGCAGGATATCGGAAGCACTCTCGCCGATGTGCCGGGTCTGGCTGGCGATAAAGAAGTAGAGATCGTCATCAAGCTCGATGGTTTTCATAGGGATGCGCTGGACTCGTCGAAATTCGGATGCGGCGATTATACATAGGCAGACCCGGCAGCCCAAGGGAGGGGCTGGCAGATGTGCATGAATCTCGGTGAGAATACGGCATAATGGCGGGCCAAGTGTGTGATCCCCCGCACTGATAGCCGATCCCGGGCCATTTTTTTGGAAAAAAACCACAAAAAAATGCCCTGCGAGGAATGAAATCCTTTTCTTTCAGTGTGTTAAAAATCTGGCGAAACAGCCCACGACCGACAAGGTGTCATTTTGCAACAAAACTCATTATTGAATTTCAAGGATCAGGGACAAGGCCCTGCCGTTGTGCTGATCCACGGCCTGTTCGGCAGCCTGGACAACCTCGGCCTGCTGGCCCGCCCCTTGAGCGAACACTGCAGGGTCATCAGCGTCGATCTGCGCAACCACGGTGCCTCCTTTCACTCGGATGAGATGAGCTACCCGCAGCAGGGAGCGGATGTGATCGCCCTGCTGGATCACCTGGCGCTGGACAAGGTATCCCTGGTCGGTCACTCCATGGGGGGCAAGGTCGCCATGCAGGTCGCCAAGCTGGCCCCTTCCCAGGTCGACCGGCTGGTGGTGGCCGACATAGCCCCGGTGGCCTATCCCCATGCCCGCCACCAGAATGTGTTTGCCGGGCTCAACGCAACGCTGGCCAATCCCCCCCAGAGCCGTGCCGAAGCCGAGGCCCTGCTGGCCCGGTACGTCGAGATCCCCGGGGTGCGCCAGTTCCTGCTCAAATCCTTCGCCAAAACCGAGGCGGGCTGGGCCTGGCGCTTCAATGTGCCGGCCCTTGAGCGCAACTACGCCAATATCATGGGCTGGCCCGACGACCAGACCCGCTTCGAGGGGCCGACCCTGTTCATCAAGGGGGGGGATTCCGACTATGTGCAGCCTCAATATACCGAGACGGTGATGGC
Organism: Aeromonas rivipollensis; assembly: GCF_010974825.1. Taxonomy (GTDB): domain Bacteria; phylum Pseudomonadota; class Gammaproteobacteria; order Enterobacterales; family Aeromonadaceae; genus Aeromonas; species Aeromonas rivipollensis. Next base: position 30,934 of record NZ_JAAILA010000008.1, read on the forward strand.
ACAATTCCCGGCCGCCAAGGCCCGTGTCATCGCCGGAACCGGCCACTGGCTGCACGCCGAAAAGCCGGTTTTGTTCAATAAGCTGGTTGTGGATTTCCTGTCGACAGGCGGTTAACAGTTTCAAATCCTTTGTGATATAGTGCGCCCGTCATAAGGAGTGTGCGCAATCCATGCTGTATGAACATATCGATCTGATCGAGAGTCTGGGCCTGAAGCTGTTCTTCGTGGCCATCTTCCTGCTGATTGGTCTGGCCATTCACGACGTGCTCAAACGCGGCAACGTGCCCCGTTTCGGCCGCTTTATCGTCTGGCTGGTTCTGTTTCTGGGTTGCGCGGGTTTTGTCGCCAAGGGGCTGATCGAAATGGGCTGGGAAGGCTCTGGGATCGGCTAACTACTTTTCATCTGTGATGTATGGCCAAACAGCAAACTGATCGAACAACACTGGATCTGTTCGCAACTGAGAAGCGCCCCGGCAGGCCAAAGACCAATCCACTCCCCCGTGAGACCCAACTCAAGATCAACAAGCGCAACCAGCTCAAGCGCGATCGGGAGAACGGCCTGAAGCGGGTAGAGTTAAAGGTGGAGGCCGAATTGCTGGAGCGCCTGAACCAACTTGCGCTACAACAGAACGTCAGCCGAGCCGAGCTGATCCAATCTATCCTGAAGCAACAGATTGAGTCTGCGCATGCAGCAGGCATCGCAATCTGAACCGTTAAGCATTAACCAGATACGGGTAACTAAACACTATGGCTAGTGTAGGTCTGTTTTTCGGCAGCGATACCGGTAATACCGAAGCTGTCGCCAAGATGATCCAGAAAGAACTGGGCAAACAACTGATTGAAGTCCGTGACATTGCCAAGAGCAGCAAGGCCGACATCGACAGCTTCGATCTGCTGATGTTCGGTATCCCGACTTGGTACTACGGCGAAGCCCAGGCCGATTGGGATGACTTCTTCCCCGAGCTCGAAGAGATCGACTTCAACAACAAGCTGGTCGCCATCTTCGGCTGCGGCGATCAGGAAGACTATTCTGAATATTTCCTCGACGCCATGGGCACCCTGCGTGACATAGTCGAAGCCAAAGGTGCCATCATCATCGGCCACTGGCCAACCGCGAGCTATGAGTTCGAGGCCTCCAAGGCACTGGTGGATGACAAGCACTTCGTCGGTCTGGGGATCGATGAGGATCGCCAGCCGGAGCTGACCGCCGAGCGCGTCAAGGGCTGGTGCAAACAGTTGCACGAAGAGATGTGTCTGAGCGAGCTGGAGTGATCTCCCTCCTCTGACAACAAGGGCCCCGCTGGGGCCCTTGTTGTTTCTACTCCTTACTGGCTGGCGCTGCCTGGCCCTGCGTTCTGTGTTCCGGCTTGGGTTTCACATACAGGGTGCGCCTGACCTGGGCCACCAGCTCGCCCCGCTTGTCCTGCACCTGCACCTCGAACTCGGGGAAATGCTTGTTGCCCCCCTCGGTCGCCGCCACTATGGATGCCAGCTTGGCGTCGGTCAGGTTGAACTCCGCCACCAGCATCCCCTTGCCAGGCTTGATGAAATTGATGCTGCCCGCCTTGTCCCAGACGTAATAGCGGTTCTTGAAATGGCCCATCAGCATCAGCGGATAGATGGGATCCGTCATGGCAAACATGCTGCCGCCGAACTGGGTCCGGTTGGCATTCTTGTTCCACCAGCGGGACTTGAGGGTGACCCGACAGAAGCGAAAATCCGGGCTCAATGTTTCTATCTTGATGCCTGCTCCCCAGAAGGGGGGCCAGGCGTTGAGGGCGTGGCGCACCCAGGCCGCGTTGCCAAAAAGCCAATCCATGGATCTCATCCGACCAGACTATAGAGAAGTGACATAGTATCAACATTCCCTCGCGGAGCAAGCCCGGTCCGGGTCGGCCAGATTAATCTTCCACAGGTGAGAAATGTGCTAAACCCCTTGAATTACTGGGTTTATTTTTGGCTTGGCTACGACCTATAATGTCAGGCCATACGAGTTCGTGGTTGCCATTCCTTCGGCAGTCAATCAGAATAACCACACCTTCGAGAATGCGAATAAATAGAATATGGCAGACAACAACCAAGCGTTAAAAAAGGCCGGGCTCAAGATCACCTTGCCCCGCGTCAAGATCCTGGAAATCCTGCAACAGCCGGACTGCCAGCACACCAGTGCGGAAGATCTGTACAAACGGCTGATCGACCAGGGTGAGGAGATTGGTCTTGCTACCGTCTATCGCGTTCTCAACCAGTTTGATGATGCCGGTATCGTCACCCGTCACCACTTCGAAGGGGGCAAGTCGGTGTTCGAGCTGGCGACCCAGGAACATCACGACCACCTGGTCTGCCTCGATTGTGGCAAGGTGATCGAGTTCTCCGACGAGGTGATCGAGCAGCGTCAGCGCGATATCGCCAAGCACCACAACATCCGCCTGACCAACCACAGCCTCTATCTGTATGGTCACTGCGCCAACGGTGACTGCAAGCACGACGAATAACGCCGTCGGCCGCGAGCAGCCATGAAAAAGCCAGCATCACGCTGGCTTTTTTTGTGTCCGCAATCCGGACCAGAGTGGCAGGGTCTCCCCTGCCCTCTTCTTGTCAGACCGCAGCGATCAGGCCTCGGCCTTGCCCCAGACGTCGCGCAGGGCAACTGTGCGGTTGAACACCAGCTGCTCCGGGCTGGAGAGCTTGTTGTCGGCGCAAAAATACCCTTCACGCTCGAACTGGTAGGCAAACTCCGGCTTGGCGTCCTTGAGGGAAGCCTCGACCCGGGCACCCTCGATGATCACCAGGGAATCCGGGTTGAGCGCCCCTTCGAAGTCGTCCTCGGCACCGGGGTTCGGCATCTTGAACAGACGATCGTAGAGACGGATCTCGGCAGGCAGAGACTGAGTGGCGCTGACCCAGTGGATCACCCCCTTCACCTTGCGGCCATCGGCAGGATCCTTGCCCAGGGTCTCGGGATCGTAGGAGCAGTAAATGCAGGTGACCTTGCCGTCCGCGTCCTTCTCGACCCGCTCTGCCTTGATGACGTAGGCATTGCGCAGGCGCACTTCCTTGCCCAGCACCAGACGCTTGAACTGCTTGTTGGCTTCCTCTTTGAAGTCCGCCTCGTCGATGAAGATCTCGCGGGTGAAGGGCAGTGTACGGCTGCCCATCTCCGGCTTGTTCGGGTGAGCCGGTGCGGTCAGCACCTCGTCGCCGGCCAGGTTCTCGATGACCACCTTCACCGGATGCAGCACCGCCATGGCACGGGGAGCGTTCTCGTTGAGATCGTCACGGATGCAGGCTTCCAGCATGCTCATCTCGACGATGTTGTCCTGCTTGGTCACGCCGATGCGCTGGCAGAACTCGCGGATGGAGGCCGGCGTGTAACCACGGCGACGCAGCCCGGAGACGGTCAGCATGCGCGGATCGTCCCAACCGCTGACGTGCCCCTCGGTCACCAGCAGGTTCAGCTTGCGCTTGGACATGACGGTGTATTCGAGGTTCAGACGGGAGAACTCGTACTGACGGGGGTGGCAGTCGATGCTGATGTTGTCCAGCACCCAGTCATACAGACGGCGGTTGTCCTGGAACTCCAGGGTGCACAGGGAGTGGGTGATCCCCTCCAGGGCGTCCGAGATGCAGTGGGTGAAGTCGTACATCGGATAGATGCACCACTTGTCACCTGTCTGGTGGTGGTGGGCAAACTTGATGCGATAGATGACGGGATCCCGCATCACCATGAAGGGGGATGCCATGTCGATCTTGGCGCGCAGGCAGGCGCTGCCTTCGGCCAGTTCGCCGCTCTTCATCTTGGCAAACAGCGCCAGGTTCTCTTCCACGCTGCGATCGCGGAACGGGCTGTTCTTGCCGGGTGCGGTCAGGGTGCCGCGGTATTCGCGCATCTGCTCGGGGGAGAGCTCGTCCACATAGGCCAGACCCTTCTCGATGAGCTCGATGGCATAGCCGTGCAGCTTGTCGAAATAGTCGGAGGAGTAGCAGATCTCGCCGCTCCACTGGAAGCCGAGCCACTGTACGTCCTGCTTGATGGACTCCACGAACTCGATGTCTTCCTTCGCCGGGTTGGTGTCATCGAAGCGCAGGTTGCACTGGCCCTGATAGTCACGGGCGATGCCGAAGTTCAGGCAGATGGACTTGGCGTGGCCAATATGGAGATAACCGTTCGGCTCCGGCGGAAAACGGGTATGCACGTGGTTGTGCTTACCGCTGGCCAGATCTTCATCGATGATCTGACGGATAAAGTTGGTTGGGCTGCTCGCCTCGCTCATGAATTCACCTCGAATGTCTCAGCTCATGGGGCAACCGCGCGCCCCCGCTTAGAAACCGACAATGATCCACTATTCATCCATGAGGCTCAACAGGAATTTGCCGCCGCGCCCTGGCTGACGTTACGCCAGACGCCATTTGCATCGACGGGGGGTCGCTTCCCGGCCACAGGCTTCCTTTATGTCGCCGCCATCGGCTCTCGGGCAAGCGACTTTCCCACTGAGAAGCGTGGGACGCACCTGGGCATAAAGGTGTCCTGTGAGCACAAACACATAGCTGCTTGATATTGCGGCGAGATCACACTTCAATGTTTTGAAACAATCTTGTAACATTTGGCGAATCACCTCGCCAAGCTGAACAGAGTTGGAACCAACAGAAACCAGGCATTTTCCAAACTGCATCATCCTAGTATCCTATTTACAACTTTGTCATTTTTGCTGCGACATCAGGGAAGATGGTCGACAACACCTGTCCCCTCCCTTTCCCCCGAGCCACTCGCCTCATCCTCACACAGGTAGCTGAGCCATGTCCTACTCCGTATCAAGACGTGATTTCATCAAGCAGTGCGTCATAGCCGGCATCGCCGTCTACAGCGCCCCCCTCCTCGCCAACCTCTCACTGTCCGGCATGGAAGACGAGGTCTTCGATCCCGCCTTGCTCGGCCAGTGGAAGCAGGGGGGCAAGATCAAGTTTCGCAGCGATGGCCTGGCCAAGGTCACCGGCCAGAAGATCTACAGCCGGGACTATCGTGCGCAGGATCTGGCTGGCTGGCCGTCCCAGCAGCAACATGCGCTGCTGATCCGGCTCGACAAGGCGGATCGCGTCTATCTGGGGCTGGATCTCTCCATGTTGCCCGCCAATGCCCAGCCCCGCCGGGTGATCACGGCCACCGACCTGGTACGCGACGGTGTCGAGCTACCCGCCTTCTACGGCATCAACATGATGGTCAGCGAAGGGGCCACCCCGGACTATCTGGGTCATGCGGCCGCCATGCTGATCTTCGCTGACTTCGCCACCTTCAACCGGGCCAAGCAGATCCTGCAGTTCAACAACAAGGTGGTGCGCTACGGTGATGTGACCCCCCTGGTCGCCACCACCCGGGATCCCTGGGCCTGCTGGCGCATCATCCGGATCGAGGGCAAGCTCGGCAGGGAAGATCAATACAGTACCTTGAAGAACGGCCTCTTCTTCCCGGCCATCGTCAGCCACCAGCCGGTATGGCCGACGGCCAGAGCCGATGGCAACGCCGGTGAGCAGGGGATGTATCAGGCCGAGCAGGTGCACAAGGAGCTGGAGGCCGAGGACGCCCTGGTGCTGGATCGCAGCTACCAGACCCAGTTCATCGAGCCCATGATGATGGAGCCGGAAAATTTTAACGGCTGGTTCGACGCCAAGGCGCGCACCATGCACCTGGTGGTGAGCACCCAGTCCCCTCACGACTTCTACTACGAAGCCGCCGAGATGCTGGCCAAGGGGCCGCTGGCCGGCAAGGTCGACAAGCTGGTGGTGCATTCCCCCTTCATCGGGGGTGGCTTCGGGGCCAAGGATCACACCATATTCCCCTTCTATGGCCTGCTCGCGACCCTTTATGGCGAGGGCCCGGTGCGTCTGGCCAACGATCGTTTCGAACAGTTCCAGGGTGGCCTCAAGCGTCATCCGTTCAACATGCACAACAAGCTGGTGATCGACAAGCAGAGCGGCCAGTTCCGCGCCCTGATCAGCGCCATGACAGTGGACGGCGGCGGCCGCCTGAACTTCACCGGCTCGGTGGCCAGCGTGGGGGCCAGCGCCATCCAGGGGGTCTACTACCTGCCCAAGAACGATATCACGGCGGTCGCCCTGCCCTCCGAGAACCCGGATTGCGGCTCCATGCGAGGATATGGATCCCTGCAAACCATGGCGGCCATGGAGATGATGGTCAACGAGGCCGCCGCACTGCTGAACATGGATCCGCTGGAGCTGCGGCGCCGCAACCTGATCAAGCCCGGCCAGCCCAATACCCAGGGGGCCATTCCCGAGGGCAACAACCGTTACCCCGAGATCCTGGCGATGGCCGGGCAGCACGAGATCTGGGCCCAGCGCCAGGCCAGGAAGCAGGCTTACGAGGCCCGGCATCCGGATCGCCTCCACGGCACTGGCTTTGGCATCACCACCAAGGACTATGGCACCGGCGCCGTGGCCCCCTCCGCCTGCGTCGAGCTAACAAGCAAGGGGGAGATACTCCTCAAGATCAGCGGCATGGAGATGGGCACCGGGATCCAGACCTCCCAGGCCGAGATCGTCAGCCGCTACCTGGGCCAACCGGCCGACACCATAGCGCTCGCCGAAATCGCCCTCTGGGATAGCTTCAAGCTGGTCTCGACCGACAACCCCTACACCATCTCGCAGGAACGCCAGGACGAGATGCAGAAGAACCCGCGCTGGACCCTGGCCATTCCGCAGGCCTCTTCGGCCTCCATCTCCTCCTACTTCCAGAGCCATGCCACCGTCACCGCGGCCCGCATCCTGTTCGAGCAGACGCTCTGGCCGGCGGCAACCGCCATCTGGCGCAAGCAGTACTTCGTCGGTCAGGCAGGCCTGGATCTGGGCCCCGCCAGCGAGGCGAGCTGGACCCCGGCGGGGCTGACGACCCGTGGCATGCCGCCGCTGCCGCTCGCCCTGCTGGCGGCCCACGCTCACGCCAACGGCCTGATTACCGGCGCCATGGTCCACAGCTTCAACCGCTGGGCCTGGGCCGAGTGCGACTTCACCATAGAGGGTCAGAGCCAGCGCCTGCCCATAGATGCGCTGGCGTTGCGCTACGGCGACGGCGCCAGCAGCGAGAAACGTGCACAGGCGGATGCCAACGGCTACCAGCTGCTCGATCGCACCCAGGCCCACTACCCCAGCACCAGCCTGAACAACGCCATGGTGACCTACTACGCCCCCTGCGCCACCCTGGTCGAGATAGCGCTGGAGAAGGGCTCCGGCAAGGTGCACATACTGTCTGCCCACAGCTGGCTGGACGCCGGCCGTGTCATAGTCCCCGAACTGGTGGAAGGGCAGATCCAGGGCGGCCTGGCCATGGGGGTCGGTCACGCCCTCTATGAATACCTGCCCGCCGGGCAGGACGGGCCGGGCAACGGCACCTGGAACCTGAACCGCTATCAGGTCCCCCTGGCGCACCAGCTGCCGGTCTGGAACCTGACCCACACCCTGCTCGATCCCCTCTCGCCGACCGATGCCACCAAGGGCATAGGCGAAGTGGTGATGATCCCCGTGGTCGCCGCCCTGGTCGAAGCCATCTATCAGGCGACCGGCACCCGTTTCTATCATCTTCCCGTCACTGCAACCGACATTCAGAAGGCCATCCAATGATCACCGTAAACATGACCATCAACGACCGTCTCATTGGCCCGATCGAAGTGGATGACAACACCATGATGATCGACTTCCTGCACGAGTATGTGAACCTGACCGGCACCAAGTTCGGCTGCGGCGTCGGCGTCTGCCATGCCTGCACCATAGTGGTCGACGGGGCGGATGGCAGCAGCGAGAGCGTGCGCACCTGCATCAACGGGGTGGGCCGCTTCAACGGCCAGCGCATCCGCACTGTGGAAGGCCATGCCCAGCGTAACAACCTGGGCAAGATCATCGCCCTGAGTCCGGTGCAGAAGACCTTCCTGGATCACTTCTCCTTCCAGTGCGGCTGGTGTACCTCGGGTTTTGTCAACGAGACCACTGTGCTGCTGGAGCGGCTGCGCAAAGAGCCGGTGGCCATGGCCGATCTTGAATCCACCATAGAGGGTGCGCTTAAAGATCACGTCTGCCGCTGCACCGGTTACAAGAAGTACTACGAGGGGGTCAAGGCCATGCTGATCTCGGAGGGGGTAGTACGCACATGATGCTCTCCAGACTCACATTCGCGCTCTTGCTGGGCGCAGGCGCCGTATCCGCGGCCGACACCCGGGATCCGCTGGTGGCACAGGGGGCATACCTCTCCAAGGTGGGTGATTGCGCCGCCTGCCACACCGCCGAGGGGGGCCAGAAATACGCCGGTGGGCTGGCGTTCAAGACACCCTTTGGCGTCATCTACTCTACCAACATCAGCTCCGACAAGGCCCAGGGGATAGGTAGCTACAGCTATGAGGATTTCTATGAGGTGATGCACAACGGCAACGCCCCCAAGGGACGCCTCTATCCCGCCATGCCCTACACCTCCTATCACATGGTCACGGATGAGGACATGAAGGCGCTCTACGCCTACTTCATGCAGACCAGGCCGGCCGCCACCCCGAACCGCGACAACGAGGTCGGCTTCCCCTTCAACGTGCGTACCGGCCTGGTGTTCTGGAACCTGGTGGCCCACGAGGACAGTCCCTTCCAACCGGATCCGGCCAAGAGCAGCAACTGGAACCGTGGCCGCTACCTGGTGGATGGGCTGGGACACTGCGGCGAGTGCCACACGCCGCGGGATACCTTCATGGCGATGGACGGCTCACGCTACCTGAAAGGGGCCATGATAGAGGGAGTGATGGCCCCGGAGATCACCGCCACCGAGCTCAGGCGCCAGGGCTGGACCCATGACTCCCTGACCCGGCTGCTGCGCAAGGGCTACTCGGTCAAGGGCGGCGTCTTCGCCGGCATGTATCCCGTGGTCGAGAAGAGCTTCGCCTACCTGACCGACGAGGACATGCATGCCGTCACCAGCTACCTGCTGGGCAGCGACACCCCGTTGCCGGAGCCTGCACCCAAGCAGGTCACTATGAACGCATCGCACCCGGGTTACGGGCTCTACCGGGACTACTGCGCCGGTTGTCACGGCCAGGAGGGCCAGGGCAAGCCGAACGTGACGCCATCCATGTACACCAATGCCACCCTGGATCAGGCGAGCGCGACCAACACCCTGGCGGTGCTGCTGCGCGGGATCCCGGCCCAGAGCTACAGCCAGACCGAGCGCTTCGCCCCCATGCCCAGCTACGCCAAAGAGCTCAACGACCAGCAACTGGCGGATCTGGTGAACTTCCTGCGCCAGACCTGGGCCCATCAGCCCTCCGCCCTGAGTGCCGACGACATCAAGACGCTCAAGAAGGAGATCGTCGAGGCGCACGATGAGTGACGCTCAGCAGGAGGTGCTGCGTCAGAGTCTCGTCTGGCTGGCCCAGGGGAAAGGCATCTGGCTGTGCAGCATAGTCGCGACCTACGGCTCGGCCCCCCGCCCCAAGGGTGCCCTGTTCGCCACCGATGGCATCCACCGCAGCGGCTCCATCTCCGGCGGCTGCATCGAGGATGCCTTCGTCGACATGCTGGCCAGGGGGGAGCATGATGCCCCCCTGAGCCTGCTGGACTATGGCTCCCACCTGGCCCCCGATGGCAGTGCGTTCGAGCTGCCGTGCGGCGGCCGCATCCGGCTGCTGGTGGAGCGCCTCGAAGGGGACGCGGCAAGCGCGGATCTCGATGAGTGGCTCACCAGACTGCAAGGGGGCCACCCCTTCGTGCGGGAGGTGCTGCTCGAGCAGGGGAAACGCACCTATCTGGCCGAAGAGACGATGGATCCCTGCGAGCAAGAGGCGCCAGGCCGAGTACGCCTGAGCTATGCCCAGCGCTGGCGCCTGCTGCTGCTCGGCATCAGCCAGGTGAGCGAGCAGGTAGCGCGGCTCGGTCAGGCCGCCGGTTTCGAGGTGCGGCTATGCGATACCCGTGAGCCGTACCGCCGCGACTGGCACTGGGGGCCGGAGCAAGGAGGAATAGCGGTGGAGTGGTGCGATCCCGAGCGCTTCGTCGAGCGCCATGCCACGGCCCGGAGCGCCGTGCTGGCACTGGCCCACGACCCCAGGATCGACGATGCCGGGCTGATGGCGGGGCTCGAATCCGACGCCTTCTACCTCGGCGCCATGGGCTCGGTGCGCACCAGCGCCCGTCGGCTGGAGCGGCTGCAGCGAATTGCCGAGGCGAGTCAGACCCAGCTTGCGCGGATCCACGCCCCCATAGGGCTGCCCATCGGCAGCAAGACCCCCATTGAGATCGCCATCGCCGTGCTGGCCGAGGTGATCGCCGTGCGCCAGGGCATCCGATTGCGAGACGCCACAGATGCAGCCTGAGCGCGTCGCCCTGCTGCTGGCGGCCGGCTTCTCCCGTCGCTACGGCAGTGACAAGCGCCTCGCGGGCTCCCCGCCCCTGATCCTGCGCACCCTGGCCACCCTGCTCCCCTGTCATGACAGCGTGCTGGTGGTGCTCAGGCAACGCGACGAGACACTGCGTCGCCTGCTGGCGAACTCCGGCGCCGAGCTGACCCAGGTGCCACGGGACGGCGGTCTGGGGGACAGCCTGGCCCACGGGGTGCGCACCCTGCTGGCAAGCGGCCGCCCCATCCACAGCCTGCTCATCACCCTGGCCGACATGCCCCACCTCTCCCCCGCCAGCCTGCGGGCGCTGCAAGCCGCCCAGACGGGCAGGGAGATAGTGCGTCCCCTCCATCAGGGGCAGCCGGGCCATCCCGTCAGCTTCCCCGCCGATCTGTTCCCCGAGCTGGCGAGCCTGGAGGGGGAACAGGGAGCGCAAGGCGTATTACTGCGCCATCAGGGGCGCCTGCGCACCCTGCCACTGGACGATCCCGGCTGCGTGCAAGACATCGACTGGCCAGAGGATCCGCTCTGAGCCGCCAGCCCGTCAGACCCGCCTCTCCCCGCTCCTGCCTCCCCACCCTATGCCGCCTGCGGCCTGGCTGATCGCCAGACAAAAAAAGCCCCGCACTAGGCGGGGTCACAAGTGATGAAAAACAGACAATACACACACAACAAAGGTTCACACGCACAGTCAACCTTTCCCAAATCCGATGACATATCGGCCTTGGGAAAGGCGGGTCTTGCGACCCGCCCTGTGTCAGTGACGATACGTTATCAGTTCAGCTCGGTGACGCGGCTGGCGCGCTTGCCGTCGAAGCTGGTGGTGCGCAGATAGACCTTGCCAGTCACGCTCGGCTTGGCCGCGGCGTCATAGGCGGTCCAGGTGGTGCCGTCCAGGCTGTACTGGATGGGCAGACCCGGCAGATCCACGTTTGCTTCCAGCTTGCCGTTCACCACCTTGGCGCCCGGCACGGAGAGGCGGTATTCAACACCGGCCTGATCCAGCTTCGGCAGCACGCGCTGACCCAGCAGGTTGGCGAACTGGTTCCACTCCTTGTTCAGGGTGGCCTTGTTGACGTGCTTGGAGGTACCGGAGAACTCGCGGCCCTTCACGTAATCCAGCTCGAAGCCGCCCTTGTGCCAGGCACGCTCGGCCACAGAGAAGATCCGCGGGTAGACCATGTACTCGTACTGGGCGTCGGTGCGCACGGTTTCGCTCCACTGCTGACCGGAGATCCCCTTGAACTTGACCGGATCCTGGTCACCCTTGGCCACGAAGGCGTTGCCGTCGCGGTCAACCGAGGTCTCGGCGTTCTGCGGCAGGTTTTCCGGGGCGAAGGCGAACACCTTGCGGGTGTCGTTGAAGCGGGTCGCCCAGTAGTAGCCACGCTCGGCCGGGTGTACCTCGTTCGGGAAGTCGAAGTAGAGGTAGTCGGGGTTGGAGAGCACCACGTCATAGCCCTTGTGCGCCCACTTCATCGCCTCGTTGAAGCCACCCCAGTAGAGGGTTTCCCAGAAGTTGACCCGGGTCTTGTCGGTGGCGAACACGCTGGCGTCCGTGGCGTACTTCAGACCATCTTCCCACGCCTGCAGGGTGGAGAAGCCGTGGCCCTTGACCATCTCGCTCACTTCCTTGGCGAAATGAACAGGCAGCTCGGCCACGTCCTTGATCTTGCCATCGTCGATCATCTTCTGGCACATCGGGGACTTGCCGAACGGCTTGTCCTGCTTGCTGGAGTCGACGTTGCCCTTCCAGGCGACCAGATCGGCTTTCTGGGTGACGGCCGGATCCTGATAGCCGCCGCCCTGCATGATGTTCTTCGCCTCGTCACCACCGTAGTGCCAGGCGGTCAGGGGCTGACCGGCGGCCTGGTGCATCTGGGCCACTTCATCCATCACCTTGGCCACGAAGGTGGCAGCACCCGGCTGGCAGGGGTTGATGAAGGACATCTTGTCGTAGAACTGCACAGAGGTGACGTTGGAGGTGTCATCCGGGTCAGTCAGACGGAACTGGTTCGCTTCCGCTTCCTTGCCTTCCGCCAGCAGACGCTTGTAGCGCGCCTCCATGGAGACCACGGCGGCACGGGCGTGAGCCGGCATGTTGATCTCGGGGATCACGGTCACGCCACGGGCCTTGGCGTAACGCACCAGGTCGATGTAGTCGGACTTGCTGTAGAAGCCGGAGCCCATGTTGTCGCTGGTCGGGCCGGAGCCGAGCTGCGGCATCAGGCACTGGGTCTCGGAGAGATCGTGGCAACGCTGGCTGCCGACGTCGGTCAGCTCCGGCAGGCCCGGGATCTCGATGCGCCAGCCTTCATCGTTGGTCAGGCCCAGGTGCAGCACGTTGAGCTTCATGGCAGACATCTGGTCAACCAGCTTCTTCATGGTCTCAGTGCTTCTGAAGTGGCGGGCCACGTCGGTCTGCATGCCGCGGTATTCGAAGCGCGGTGCATCCTCGACGCTCATCTGGCTCACCAGCTTGTCGTTGACCCCCAAGAGGGAGATCAGGGACTGGGCGCCCCAGAAGGCCCCGTCGATGTCATGACCCTGCACCACAGTGCCTTTGGCGCCTATGGTCATGTCATAGCCTTCGGCCTGCTTGAGCTTGCTGCCGAGCTTGATGGTGACCGGGTAGCCGGTGTCGGAGAGGGTAACACCCAGCTTGGTCAGTTGAGCCTTGATGGCCTCGGCGCGATCGCTTGGCAGGTCCAGGGCATTGAGCTTGATGGTGGAGAAATCGACCTGGGGACCGGCCTTGACCACCTGCTTCATCGGGGTCGGCAGTATCTGGTCGTCAATCTTGCCGGCAGGCAGCAGGGTGCTGGTCTGGTTGGCGGCAAAACGGGTCTCGCTGTTCATCAGGATGTTGTTGTCATCCTTGGTGCGTTTCCAGCCATCGGCCGGCATCGGCTTCTCATAGGTGGTGGCATCGTCGATGTTGCTCATGCTGGCCAGCACTTTCGGCTCGGCCCCTTCGCTGGCGACATACCAGTTCGGCATGATGTCAGATTCGAACAATACCCAGTACTCCACCACCAGGGGCACTTCGACCGTGGCGTCCTTGGCAAAGCCCTGGAACTTCTCGGTTGGCGTCAAACGATAGAGGTCGCCGGTCAGGTGGGTGATGGTGAACTGGTCGTTGTCCACCCGCTGGATGCGGCGGATGGAGGAGACATAGATGCTCCAGTCCTTGGAGGTGACGTCGGCACCGGTATTGGTCAGGTGCAGCTTGGCAACACCGCAGCTCGCCCACTCGGAGCCCAGGGCCTGGCAGTCGAGGCCGGCGCCGGCACCGTCATTGGTGACGACTTCGTACTTGACGACCAGATTGCTGGCGAGGGAATCGACCACGGCTTGCTTGGCGGCATCGGCTGCCTGCACTTGGCTGACGAAAACGGTAGACATGGCAATGGCTAACAGAGAATGTTTCAAGTTCATAACTGCTGCTCTCATTTGAAGTAAAGGTTGGATTTTCTTGGCTTTTTTTATATGGGGCCCCGGCAACGGGGCCCTTAGTTATGTCAACAATGGACTTAGACTTGAGGTGAGCGAGTCGCTCGATTAACGCAGGGCTTTCATCTCACCGGCGATGATTTCGGCCAAGGGGCCCAGAATCACCTGCAGGTTCTGCTCACCGAGCTTGACCACACCGGCCGCGCCCAGGGCTTTGAGCTTGCGCTCATCGACGATGCTGCGATCTTTCAGGGTCAGACGCAGACGGGTGATGCAGGCATCTATGGTCACTAGGTTGTCCTGGCCACCCAGCACTTCCAGATACTGGCGAGCCAGCTCGGTGCGGTCGGTGGTCTGAGCCTGTACCGGCACGGCTTCGTCATCTTCACGACCCGGGGTTTTCAGGTTGAACTTGACGATAACGGCACGGAAGATGGCGTAGTAGAGACCGAAGAATACCAGGCCTTGTACCAGCAGCATGTACCACTGGGTCGCCAGCGGGTTGCGGCTGGAGAGCACCATATCCACCAGACCGGCACTGAAACCGAAACCGGCGATCCAGTGCATGCTGGAGGCGATGAACACGGACAGGCCGGTCAGCAGGGCGTGGATGACGTACAGTACCGGCGCCACGAACATGAAGGAGAACTCGAGCGGCTCGGTCACCCCGGTGAAGAAGGCAGCAAAGGCGGCTGCGATCATGATGGAGGCAACTTTCTCTTTGTGCTCTTTCTTCGCGCTGTGGTAGATGGCCAGTGCTGCACCCGGCAGACCGAACATCATGATGGGGAAGAAGCCAGCCTGGTACATGCCGGTCACGCCCACGACAGCCTTGCCGGCGTCGATGGAGGATTGGCCACCCAGGAAGTTCGGGATGTCGTTGATGCCGGCCACGTCGAACCAGAACACCGAGTTCAGGGCGTGGTGCAGACCGACCGGGATCAGCAGACGGTTGAAGAAGGCGTAGATGCCGGCACCGGTGGAGCCCATGCTGACGATGGATTCACCGAAGTTCACCAGGCCACCATAGATAACCGGCCAGACCGCCATCAGGATGAAGGAGACAACGATCATGACAACGGAGGTCACGATCGGCACCAGACGACGGCCGGAGAAGAAGGCCAGCGCCTTGTGCAGCTCGACGCTGCTGAAGCGGTTGTACAGCTCAGCCGCGATGACACCGCAGAGGATGCCGACGAACTGGTTGCTGATCTTGGCAAAGGCTGCCGGCACCTGGTCGGCCGGGATACCCTTGATCTGGGCAACGGCGCCCGGGCTCAGCAATGTGGTGACCACCAGGAAGCCGACCAGACCGGCCAGCGCGGCGGAACCGTCTTTATCCTTGGACATGCCATAGGCGACACCCACGGCAAACAGCACGGGCATGCTGTCGATGATGGCGGCACCCGCCTTGATCAGGAAAGCTGCGACCGGACTTCCACCGCCCCAGCCGTTCGGGTCAATCCAATAGCCAATCCCCATCAGGATCGCTGCGGCAGGCAATACCGCTACCGGCACCATCAGGGCACGGCCGATCTTTTGCAAATAACCGAGAATGTTCACGGTTCCTCTCCTTAGTTGATGTTTTTCTAGAAATTAAGTGCTTATCACGTTCGACGCATAAGCCATCAAGGCTTGATTGGCAGTCTATGTGTTTTATTTCGCTGCGCAAATTAATAAACCAGCTTTCGTGATCATTATCACTCAACAGAGATAAAGGTAGCGGATAGATGTGGCTTAGTTCGCAATCTTTATTTACGCTATAAAACAACTTGAATCCGTGTTTGGTCCCTTGCCGTCAATCCTGTGCGGCAACCGTACTGAGGTATATAAAATGCGCCTGATCCCGTTGAAGTCTGCCAGCCAGGTGGGTCTCTGGTCTGCCCGTTACATCGTTGACCGCATCAATGCGTTCAAACCGACAGCCGACCGCCCCTTCGTGCTGGGCCTGCCCACCGGCGGCACGCCGCTGACGACCTACAAGCGCCTGATCGAGCTGCACAAGGCCGGCGAGGTGAGCTTCCAGCACGTGGTGACCTTCAACATGGATGAGTACGTGGGTCTGCCCAAAGAGCACCCGGAGAGCTATCACAGCTTCATGTACAACAACTTCTTCAATCACGTCGACATTCGCCCGGAAAACATCAACATCCTCAACGGCAATGCCGAGGATCTGGTGGCCGAGTGCAAGCGCTACGAGGACAAGATCAAGTCCTACGGCAGGATCCACCTCTTCATGGGCGGCGTCGGCAACGACGGCCACATCGCCTTCAACGAGCCAGCCTCTTCCCTGGCCTCCCGTACCCGGGTCAAGACCCTGACCGAGGATACCCGCATCGCCAACTCCCGCTTCTTCGGTGGCGACATGGAGCAGGTGCCCAAGCTGGCGCTGACCGTGGGTGTCGGCACCCTGATGGATGCCGAAGAGATCATGATCCTGGTGACAGGCCACGCCAAGGCCCTGGCCCTGCAGGCCGCGGTGGAAGGCTGCGTCAACCACATGTGGACCATCTCCACCCTGCAACTGCATCCCAAGGGCATGATGGTGTGCGACGAGCCCTCCACCATGGAGCTGAAAGTCAAGACGGTCCGTTACTTCCAGCAGCTGGAAGCCGCCAACATCGACCGCCTGTAAGGAGCCGTCATGTACGCACTGACTAATTGCACCCTCTATACCGGCAGCTGCGTGCTGACCGGCCACGGCGTACTGATCGAAGGCGACAAGATTGTCGCCATCTCCCACCTGGCCGAACTGCCAGCGGGCATTGAGCAGATTGATCTCAAGGGCGCCAACCTCAGCGCCGGCTTCATCGATGTCCAGCTCAACGGCTGCGGTGGCGTCATGTTCAACGGTCACATCACAACAGAGACCCTGGCCACCATGCAGGCGGCCAATCTCAAGTCCGGTACCACCAGCTTCCTGCCGACCCTGATCACCAGTCCGGATGCCGACATGAAGCTGGCGGTGGCGGTGACCCGCGACTACATGGCCGCCCGTCCGAACGAGGTGCTGGGGGTCCATCTGGAAGGGCCCTACACCAACCTCAAGCGCAAGGGCATACACCCGGCCGAGCAGATCCGTCAGCCCGTCGACGAGATGATCGATTTCTTCTGCGCCAACAGCGACGCCATCGCCAAGATCACCCTGGCGCCGGAGCGCAACAAGCCGGAGCACATCCGTCGCCTGGTGGAGGCCGGCATCTTGGTCTCCGCCGGCCATACCGCCGCCAGCTATGACCAGGCCATGGCCGGGTTTGACAACGGCATGCGCTTTGCCACCCACCTCTACAACGCCATGACCCCGACCCTGAACGGTCGCGAGCCTGGCGTGGTGGGCGCCATCTATGATCGCAAGGATGTCTATGCCGGTGTCATTGTCGACGGTCACCACGTGCACTGGGCCAACGTGCGCCTGGCACACAGGATCCTCGGCGAGAAACTGGTGCTGGTCACCGATGCCACCGCCGCGGCCGGTGCACCGGAAGGCTTTGAGCAGTTTGATTTTTGTGGCGCAACCGTCTATTTCCGCGATGGTCAGTGCGTCGATGAGAATGGTACACTCGGCGGCTCCGCCCTCACCATGATTGAAGGGGTGGAGAATCTGGTCAAACAGGTCGGATTACCGCTCGATGAAGCACTGAGAATGGCCACCCTTTACCCCGCTCGCGCCATTGGATGGGACTCACGTCTCGGTAGTATCCAGGTCGGAAAAATTGCCAACCTCACCGTCTTTGATCAGGCCTTCACGGTCTGCGGGACCGTGGTTAACGGACACTACACAACACAGTGACACTATGACTGGCGGACAAATAGCAAACGTAGATCTTATCAAGCAGGTGAACAGTGCCGTCGTCTATCGACTCATTGACCTGCAGGGGCCCATCTCGCGGGTCAAAATTGCCGAGTTGAGTCAGCTGGCCCCGGCCAGCGTGACCAAGATAACCCGGCAACTGATCGAGCATGGGCTGATCAGGGAGACGTCGCCCCAGGCGTCAACCGGCGGACGACGCGCCATCTCCCTGACCACCATCAAGCATCGCTTTCAGTTTGTCTCCGCCAAGCTTGGCCGCGGCTATCTGCAGCTCTCCCTGTATGATCTCGACGGCAAGGAGCTCGATCAGCACATCACCCAGGTGACAGAGATAGAGCAACAGCCCGTGGTCGACATGCTGCTGCGGGAAATTGGCGCCTTCATCGACGCCAATACCGAGCGCAGCCGCAACCTCATCAGCATAGCGCTCACCATGCCGGGTCTGGTCAACCCGGAATCCGGCATGGTCATCTATACCCCCACCTACCAGATCCGCAACCTGGGGCTCGCCAAGCTGCTGGAGCACCATTTCAACCTCCCCTGCTACGTGGGCAACGACACCCGTTCCCTGGCGCTGGCGGAGCACTTCTTCGGCGAGTCCCGCGACTGCATGGACTCCATCCTGGTGAGCGTGCACCAGGGCACCGGCTCCGGCATCATCACCAAGGGGCAGGTATTCCTCGGTCATAACCGCAACGTCGGCGAGATAGGCCACATCCAGGTCGAACCCCTCGGCAAGCGCTGCCACTGCGGCAACTTCGGCTGCCTCGAGACCATCGCCTCCAACGAGGCCATCGTCGACAAGGTGAAGGAGCTCATCAGCCGCGGCCACCTGAGCTCGCTGCAGGAGAAGCACATCACCATCCAGGAGGTGTGCAAGGCTGCCGTGGCGGGGGATGAACTGGCCCGCAGCGTGATCGAGAACGTGGGAGAACACCTGGGCCGGGCCATCGCCATCACGGTCAACCTGTTCAACCCCCAGAAGGTGCTGATCGCCGGTGAAATCACCGCCGCCGAAGAGATCCTGATCCCGGCCATCCGTCGCTGCGTCGAGCACCAGTCCCTGCCAAGCTTCCACCGTGGCCTGCCCATCGTAAAGGCACGCTTCCAGAACCAGCCCACCATAGGCGGCTTCGCCCTGGTGAAGCGCTCCCTGCTGGAGGGGGATCTGCTGCAGATCATCATGGAGCAGAAGTAAAGGTCCAAGCCTTGAGAAACAAAAACGGCAGCCAGTGGCTGCCGTTTTTTATGGTCTGTTTTCGCCGGTTTACCCCGCCCGGCAGTGCTTGAACAGGTCAAGCTTGCCGTCATAGACCTGAGTCTGCACATCCATGATACCGAGCATGGTGCGGGGCAACAGGTTGTCGCGTTCGGTTAGCCTGACTCACCCCGCCCTACAGGGCTTGAACAGATCAAGCGCGCCGTCATAGACCTGGGTCTGCACGTCCATGATACCGAGCATCGAATGGAACAGGTTGTCGTGGGAGAAGCGCTTGCTGCCCGCCTCCTGGCGCAGGCAATCCTGATTGAGCCCGCGATCCCGCTGCAATTGGGGAGAGAGCCAGGTCAGCAGGGGCACCCGGGTCTGATCGTCCGGGGCGAACTTGTAGGGGGTGCCGTGCAGATAGAGCCCCAGCGCCCCCAGGGATTCCCCGTGATCCGACAGGTAGACCAGCCCCACGTTGTACTGGCTCTCCAGGGTCTTGAGCTTGGCGATAAGCTGGGACAGCACCTTGTCGGTATAGCGGATGGTGTTGTCATAGGTGTTGACCAGCTCCTCGTTGCTGCAGTTCTCGATGTCGCTGCGCGGGCAGTCCGGCAGGAAGACGCGATCCCCGGCCGGGTAGCGGCGATAGTAGGTCGGGCCATGGCTGCCCATCAGGTGGAAGGCTACCAGCTTGCTGCCCTGCTTGCCCTTCATCCCGGCGATCTGCCGATCCAGCCCCTGCAGCAAGACCTCGTCATAGCAGGAGTCCCCTTCACAGTATTGGGGGAAGGCCTTGGGCTCGATCTCCAGGGTGGGCACGTTATTGCATACCCCCTTGCAGCCGCCGTCGTTCTCCTTCCACAGCACAGAGACACCGGCGTGTTGCAGCACGTCCAGCAGGCCGTCCCTGGACTTGGCCAGGGTCTCGTCATAACCACGGCGCGTGAGGTTGGAGAACATGCAGGGCACCGAGACTGCGGTGGCGGTGCCACAGGAGCGCACGTCCCTGAAGGAGACGAGATCCGGCTCCTTCATGGTGAAGCCGTTGGTCTGCTTCTGGTAGCCGTTGAGGGAGTAGTTCTGGCTGCGAGCCGTCTCCCCCACCACCAGGAACATCAGGGTCGGCTTGCCGCCCTTGTCCACCACCCTGGCATCTGTGCCTATCGGCTGATAAGGGACAGGGGTGGCGAAGAGAATATCCCTGGCGTAGCGATAGAGACCGCGCACGTAGTTGGAGGGGACTATCTCTTTGACGATGGTATGGTTGTTGCGCCCGACTGAGGCGTAATCCTGGTAATAGAGGGCGGCGACGCCGACCAGGAACAGCAGGGAGAGGGCGATCCCCGCCAGACGCATGCCCAGCCCCTTGTACCAGGGGGTTGGGTATTCGATCTTCAGCCACAAGAGGCCAAGCACCGGCAGCACGGCGGTCAGCAGGAACCAGAGCACCACTGAACCATTGAGGTAGGAGCTTGCCTCCCCGCTGTTGGTTTCGAGTATGTTCTGCACCATGCCCACATCGAAGATGATGCCGTATTTGAGCATGGCGTAGCTGACCAGGGAGGCGGTGACGATCAGGAAGGTGAAGAAGGGCTTGAGCAGATAGCGGAAGGTGAACGGCAGGAAGACCGCATTGAGGGCGGCGACCAGCACCAGGGGGATAGAGAGGGCAAACCCCGCCTTGACGTGCTCGAGGGCGCTGAGAATGCGGTAAAAGTGCAGAAAAATGGGCCAGTTGAACACCAGTGCAAACAGCAGCACCAGCAACAGATTGACCTTCATCACTCCCAGAGTGAGGCGCATAAGAAGACTCCGACAAACCAATGATCTGGAGACCCTGCATGGGGGCTCCGTTGTGGGCATCCCTGTCACCCGTCTCTCTTCCCGAGCAGACAACGCGGTGATGGGCACAGCGGCCCGGATGCAATTTGATCCTAGAAAGGCAAACTTAAGCGGGCATTAAGGGAGGCAAAGCGAAGGAAATGGGGCCAGAGGAGAGTCAGTAAGATAAAAAAACGGCAGCCTGAGGCTGCCGTCTGGTATTTATCCCCAGTCAGGGGCGGTGCGATCAGATCAGAGCAGCGCGGCCACTTCGTCGGAGATGGAGCCGTTGTGGTAGACCTCCTGAACGTCGTCCAGGTCTTCCAGCATGTCGATCAGACGCATCAGCTTGGGGGCGGTGTCGGCGTCCAGCTCGGCTTCGGTGGAGGCGATCATGGTCACTTCGGCGCTCTGGGGCTTGAAGCCGGCGGCTTCCAGGCCATCGAGCACTGTGCCGAAATCGTTCGGGGTGGTGTAGACCTCGATGGAGCCATCCTCTTCGGTGACAACATCATCGGCACCCGCTTCCAGGGCCGCGTCCATCAGGGCATCTTCGTCCACGCCCACGAAGGTCAGCAGACCCTTCTTGCTGAACAGGTAGGCGACCGAGCCGTCGGTGCCCAGGTTGCCGCCGCACTTGCTGAAGGCGTGACGCACTTCGGCCACGGTGCGGTTACGGTTGTCGGTCAGGCACTCCACCATGACGGCGGAGCCCGCCGGGCCGTAACCTTCATAAACGATGGTCTCGAGCTGCTCGCCATCGCCACCACCGGCGCCGCGCTGGATGGCACGGTTGATGGTGTCACGGGTCATGTTGCCGGTCAGGGCAGCCGCTACCGCCGCGCGCAGGCGCGGGTTGTTGGCGGGATCAGCATCACCGAGGCGAGCCGAGGTGGTGATTTCGCGGATCAGCTTGGTGAAGATCTTGCCACGCTTGGCGTCTTGCGCCGCCTTGCGGTGTTTGATGTTGGCCCATTTGCTGTGACCTGCCATAAAAACTCTCCGTTATAATTTTGAAATCAATGGGATACGGGTCGCATGGCGACCCGTTCTTCAATCTTCTCAGGCGTCAGCCTTGGCATCAGCCTTGGCAACGGTGGCGATGGCCAGCTCGGTCAGCTGGGCCTGGTTGGCGAAGCTCGGAGCGTCCGTCATCAGGCAGGCCGCTGCCGTGGTTTTCGGGAAGGCGATCACGTCCCGGATGTTGTCGGTACCGGTCAGCAGCATGCTGAGGCGGTCCAGACCGAAGGCCAGACCGGCGTGCGGCGGGGTACCGTACTTCAGGGCATCCAGCAGGAAGCCGAACTTCAGGCGCTGCTCGTCCGGGGTGATCCCCAGGATGTCGAACACTGTGGACTGCATCTCGCTGTTGTGGATACGCACAGAACCGCCGCCTACTTCGTAGCCGTTGATCACCATGTCGTAGGCGTTGGCATAGGCACTCACCGGGTTGGCTTTCAGCTCGGCCGGGCCCAGGTTGCTCGGGGCGGTGAAGGGGTGGTGCATGGCAGCCAGGCCACCTTCGCCATCTTCCTCGAACATGGGGAAGTCGATGACCCAGAGCGGCTTCCAGACGTTCTCCACCAGACCCAGATCGCGGCCCACCTTCAGGCGCAGGGCGCCCATGGCGTCGCACACCACCTTCTTGCTGTCGGCGCCGAAGAAGAGGATGTCGCCGTCGGCGGCACCGGTACGGGCCAGGATCTCGCGCACTATCTCGTCGGACAGGAACTTGGCCACCGGGGACTGCACGCCCTCGAGGCCATTGGCGGCGGCGTTGACCTTCATCCAGGCCAGGCCCTTGGCACCGTAGATGCCGACAAACTTGGTGTACTCGTCGATCTGCTTGCGAGACAGCTCGGCGCCGCCCGGGACTTTCAGGGCTGCTACGCGGCCTTTGGGGTCGTTGGCGGGGCCGGCGAAGACGGCGAACTCGACGGCGGTCAGCAGGTCTGCCACATCCACCAGCTCCATGGGCAGGCGCAGGTCCGGCTTGTCGGAGCCGAAGCGGCGCATGGCCTCGTCGAAGGTCATGATGGGGAAGTCGCCGAGATCCACGTTCAGGATGTGCATCCAGAGTTTGCGGATCATCTCTTCCATGATTTCGCGCACCTGGGGCGCAGTCATGAAGGAGGTCTCCACGTCAATCTGGGTGAATTCCGGCTGGCGGTCGGCACGCAAGTCTTCATCGCGGAAGCACTTGACGATCTGGTAGTAGCGATCGAAGCCGGACATCATCAGCAACTGCTTGAACAGCTGCGGGGACTGCGGCAGGGCGTAGAACTTGCCCTTGTGCACCCGGCTCGGCACCAGGTAGTCACGGGCCCCTTCCGGCGTCGCCTTGGTCAGCATGGGGGTCTCGATGTCGAGGAAGCCCTGCTCGTCCATGAAGCGACGCACGAAGGCGCTGGCCTTGGCACGGGTCTTCAGGTACTTGGCCATCTCGGGGCGACGCAGGTCCAGGTAGCGATACTTGAGGCTGACCTCTTCGCTGTTGACCTGGTTGAAGTCCAGCGGCAGCGGCTCGGCACGGTTGATGATGATGAGCTCGTGGGCGAACACTTCGATGGCACCTGTGGCCATGTCGCTGTTGCGCTGGGAGTCCGGACGGGTACGCACCACGCCGGTCACCTGGATGCAGAACTCGCCGCGCAGCTCGGAGGCCAGGGCGAAGGCGTCCGGCTTGTCCGGGTCGAAGAAGACTTGCACGATCCCTTCCCGGTCGCGCATGTCGATAAAGATGAGGCCGCCGAGATCGCGACGACGATGGACCCAACCGCACAATGTAATGGTCTGCCCGGCATGGGCCTCATTGACCTGTCCGCAATAGATAGAGCGCATGGACTTCTTCCTTCGAAATGGTAGAGAGACGGTTCACCTTGGGTCGCCGGGCACGACTGGCAAGCACCGTCTGTCTCACAGCTGGCCAGATCCTGGTTCTTACCCGGTTTGAAATCAGTCTCATATCATCCGGCTCCCCGAGCCGGATACTTGCCGCCAATGCCGGCTCGCGCCGAGTGGCCCCTTGAGGGGTCGACGCGCGAGGCGAGAACATCGGCAAGCGTCGTTGTCTGGCAACCTTGTGACCCCGGTCATCGCCACCTTAGGCGCACAACCCCGTGAGTCACAACGATTTGGCAAACAAAAGGGCTGGCATTATAGAGGAAAACCCCCATTTGGGTAAAATGGCCCGCAGCCTCCTTTGCCCTGTTTTTTGTTGTCCTGGCGCAAAAAGGGGAGCAAAACAGCATAAATCCGCAGACAGGAACCAACATGAGCCTCTATTTGGGTCTGCCCCAGTGGTCACACCCGGCCTGGCCCGGCCAGCTACTGGGGGTGGGCGCCAAGCCTGCCGAACACCTCGCCCACTATGCCCGGGTGTTCAATACGGTGGAGGGCAACACCACCTTCTACGCCTCCCCCACCCCGGAAACGGTGCGCCGCTGGGCCGATGCGGTGCCGCCCCAGTTTCGCTTCAGCTTCAAGTTCCCGCAGGCCATCAGCCACCAGAGCGATCTGGTGAGCGCCGACAAACAGGTGACGGACTTCATTCAGCTGCTGGCGCCCCTGCACGACAAGCTGGGGCTGCTCAAGCTGCAACTGCCCGCCCGCTTCGGCCCCGCCGGCCTGCCACGCCTCGCCGCCTTCTTCGAGGGCTTGCCGCCGGATTTCACCTATGCCCTCGAGGTGCGCCACCCCGACTTCTTCGCCAAGGGGGAGGCGGAGCGCACCCTTAACCGGCTGCTGATGGACAAAGGCATCAACCGCATCATGCTCGACAGCCGACCGCTCTTCTCGGTGCCCGCAACCACGCCGGCCCTCGTCGATGCCCAGGGCAAGAAGCCGCGCCTGCCGGTGCACCTGCTCGCCACGGCCAACAGCCCTGTGGTGCGCCTCATCGGCCTTCCTCATCCCGAGGACAATCACCCCTTTTTGCCCTCCTGGTTGCCCCATTGGAAACAATGGCTGGCAGAGGGGAAGGATCTCTACCTCTTTATCCATACCGCCGACAACGCCCGGGCCCCCGAATTGGCCCGTCAGGTCAGTCGGCTGCTCGGTCAGGAGATGGCCCCCTGGCCGGGGGAAAACGATCGCGCGCGCCAGGGCCTGCTGCCCTTTTAGCCGCTCCCTTCCCCGCCCCTGTTTCACCGCTAAAAAAAGCCGTTTTTTTGTGGCCCCACGGGGCTCGGCGTCAAGACAAACGCCCACCTTTCCTCTACACTACCGCCCCAAGTAAGGACCCGGACGCCCGCCATTGCATAGTGTTGCAGGCGACCGTCCGGCTCCCGGTAAAGGGCTCTGACCGCTGTCCATGGCAACACCTGCCGCAGACGGCTCATCCCCATAAAGGACCAGGATGATGGTCCATTGCGAACGGGGCGGGCCCGAAGGATCTCAAGGCCAGCCACCCCGTTCGTAAACCGGTGACGACCCGGACGGGCGTCACCCAACGACTCCATTGAACACACAGTCGGTTCGCGCACCGGCTGTCAGGTTGCGCCAGCATGCACGATCAGATTTTTGCCGCCCCCATCGCCCAATTGGGGGATTTTTGCTTTGACGAACAGGTCGTCGATGTCTTCCCCGACATGATCCAGCGCTCTGTGCCGGGTTACAGCAACATCATCTCCGCCATCGGCATGATGGCCGCCCGCTACGCCCAGCCCCAGAGCCGCCTGTACGATCTCGGCTGCTCCCTTGGCGCCGCGACCCAGGCGATGCGCCGCCATGTCAACCAGCCCGGCTGCCAGATCACGGCGGTGGATCTCTCCCACCCCATGATAGAGCGCGCCCGCGCCCACCTGTCGGGCTTCAAGTCCGAGGTGCCGGTGGAGCTGGTGGAGGCGGACATCTGCGACATCGCCATCGAGAACGCTTCGGTGGTGGTGCTCAACTTCACCCTGCAGTTCGTCCCGCCCGAGAAGCGGGCCACCCTCATCCAGCGCATCCATGACGGCCTGCGCCCCGGTGGCATCCTGATCCTGAGCGAGAAGTTCCGCTTCGAGGACGAGCAGGTCAACGCCCTGCTCATCGACTTGCATCTGGACTTCAAGCGGGCCAACGGCTACAGCGAGCTGGAGATAAGCCAGAAGCGCACGGCGCTGGAAAACGTGATGCGTACCGACAGCCTGGAGACCCACCGTGCCCGCCTGCGGGACGCCGGTTTCACCCATCAGGATCTCTGGTTCCAGTGCTTCAACTTCGGCTCCATGATTGCCATCAAATCAAGCGACGCCCAGCCATGATCGATTTCGCCAACTTTTATCAACTGATCGCCAAGAACCGGCTGAGCCACTGGCTGCACACCCTGCCTGCCCAGCTGCACGCCTGGCAGCACGACAACCTGCACGGGGATCTGCCGCGCTGGAACCGGGCCCTCAACAAGCTGCCCACGGTCGCCCCAGGCCAGGTCGAGCTCAAGAACCGGGTCGAGATCGGCAGCCTTGAGAGCATGAACGAGGGGGAGCGCAAGAAGACCGAGAGCCTGCTGCGCCACTTCATGCCCTGGCGCAAGGGGCCTTTTACCGTACACGGCATCCACATCGACACCGAGTGGCGCTCCGACTGGAAGTGGGATCGGGTGCTGCCCCACATCAGCCCCCTCGAAGGGCGTTACGTGCTGGATGTGGGCTGCGGCAGCGGCTACCACCTCTGGCGCATGGTGGGGGAAGGGGCCAGGCTCGCGGTCGGCATCGATCCCAGCCCATTGTTCCTGTGCCAGTTCGAGGCCATTCGCCACTTTGCCGGCAACGATCAACGGGCGCACTTGTTGCCGCTCGGCATCCAGGAGCTGCCGGAGCTGCGTGCCTTTGACACCGTCTTCTCCATGGGAGTGCTCTATCATCGCAAGTCCCCCATCGAGCACATCGAACAGCTGCGCAACCAGTTGAAAGACGATGGGGAGCTGGTGCTGGAGACGCTGGTGATAGATGGCGACGAGCGGGAAGTGCTGGTGCCCACCGATCGCTACGGCAAGATGCGCAACGTCTGGTTCATCCCCTCCAGCGCAGCCCTCAAACTCTGGGTCGAGCGCTGCGGCTTCAGCGACGTGCGGATAGTGGACGAGAATATGACCAGCACCGACGAGCAGCGTCGTACCGACTGGATGATTAACGAGTCCCTGAGTGACTATCTGGATCCCGATGATCCCGCACTCACGGTCGAAGGATACCCGGCACCCAAGCGTGCCGTACTGATCGCCAGAAAGGCCAAAGACTAGCCGATGGCGGCTGTGGAAGTTACACTGACCCAATTCCAGGAAGCACAGTTAAATGAATGACATGAAAAGCAAATTAAAAGGAATGACCCTGCTCTCCCTGCTCAGTCTCGGCGGGTGTGTCAGTATGGAAAAAGCGCCCCCTGTCCCGACCCTGACGCTGGCAGAGCTTCGCAACGAGATAAGCTTGAGCGAGCAACGCCTGCAAACATCCATGGAACAGCAACAGAAGCAGTATGTGCAGCAACAGCACCTGCTGGTTCAGCTCAACACCGATGTCACCAACATGAAAGAGTCCGTGAAGAAAGTCGACAGCAAGCTGGCTACCCTGCCACCCGAGCCCCCCAAACCCATGGCCATCCCGACCGAGAAGTGCCCGGCCCCGAGCCAGGGCCACACGGTCGACGGCAAGCTGCTGGTGGGTGAAGCCGAGTGGATCTGGGTCGATGCCGCCAACGATGCCTTCCAGGCACGGGTCGATACCGGCGCCACCACCTCCTCCATCAGCGCCCAGGAGATCACCATCTTCGAGCGCAACGGCAAGAACTGGGTACGCTTCTTCCTGAGCCACCAGGAGATGGACGACAAGATCCAGATCGAGGCACCCCTGGTGCGTCACGTGCGGGTGCGTCAGGCCTCTGCCGACGACCTCGACCGCCGTCCCGTGGTGCGCCTCACAGTGCGCATCGGCGACATGACCGAGAAGGCCGAGTTTACCCTCAAAGATCGCAGCGACATGACCTTCCCCGTGCTGCTGGGCCGTGAATTCTTGAAAGACATCGCCGTGGTCGACGTGGCCCGCGAGTATATCCAACCAAAACCCAAGCTCAAGGATGTAAAATAATCCATGGTTTCCCGTAAGCCGTTCTATCTGCTGGTCGCCCTGCTGTTCATTGTCGGCCTGGGAATGACGTTTTATCACCATGTCGCCCTGGACGTGCCCCTCACGCCCGGTGAAAAACGTCAGATCTGGTCTATCGAAGCCAAGCTCGAGTTCGAGGCGACCGGCGAGCCGGTGATCGCCTCCCTGGCCATTCCGGGCACCCAGCCCGGCTTCACCCTGATGAACGAGAATGCCGCGAGCCCGGGCTACGGCCTGTCGTTCGTGGAAAAAGACGGGGATGCCCGCGCCGAGTGGTCCATTCGCAGCGCCTCCGGCCGCCAGGAGCTCTACTACCGGGTCGACATGATGGCGGATGCCCATGCCAAGCCCGCCGCCAACCCCCTGCCGCCCGCCATCGAGAAGCAGATCGAGAGTGAGCCTTACGCCACCGCGATGAAGCAGATCCTCGAGCGCGCCCAGGAGCGTTCCGCCGACGGCTACACCCTGACCCGCGAGATCATCAAGGAGATCGAGAAGCAGGAACAGAACGCCGAGCTGCTCAAGTCTCACAAGAGCCGCGCCAGCTTGATCGCCGAGCTGCTCAACAACGCCGAGGTGCCGGCGCGCGTGGTGCACGCCCTGAGCCTGGAAGACGGTCGCCGTCGTCAGGAGCTGGTGGACTACCTGCAGGTGTTCAACAGCCCGACCGACTACAAGCTGTTCAACCCGCAAACCGGCGAACAGGGGCAACCGGGCAACCTGCTGCTGTGGGAATACAACTCAGGCGCCCTGCTGGACGTGACCGGCGGCCACAACTCCCGCGTCACCTTCTCGATGATCGAGCAGGAGCAACCGGTGAACGTGGCCCTGGCGCAGAAGTTCGAAAAATCAGAGATGATGAACTTCTCCATCCACAGCCTGCCGCTGGAAGAGCAGGCCCTGTTCAAGGGTCTGCTGCTGATCCCCATCGGTGTGCTCATGGTGGTGTTCCTGCGGGTACTGGTGGGGATCAAGACCTCGGGCACCTTCATGCCGGTGCTGATCGCGGTCGCCTTCATCCAGACTTCCCTGGTCACCGGTCTCATCGGCTTCCTGCTGATCGTCGGCACCGGCCTGGTGATCCGCTCCTACCTCTCAAGGCTCAACCTACTGCTGGTGGCCCGAATATCGGCGATCATCATCATGGTGATCTCGATGATCGGCATCTTCTCGGCCTTTGCCTTCAAGCTGGGGCTGACCGACGGCATGAAGATCACCTTCTTCCCGATGATCATCCTCTCCTGGACCATAGAGCGGATGTCCATCCTGTGGGAAGAAGAGGGCCCCAAAGAGGTGTTCCGTCAGGGCGGCGGCTCCCTGCTGGTGGCGGTCATCGCCTACCTGGCCATGGACAACGAGCTCATTCGTCACCTCACCTTCAACTTCCTCGGCCTGCAACTGGTGCTGATGGCCACCGTGCTGGTGATGGGTAACTACACCGGCTACAAGCTGAGCGAGCTCAAGCGCTTCAAGCCGCTGGTGGACGAGATGAAGTCCGGTGCCACCCCGGGTAAGGACAAGTAACAGATGTGGTTCTGGCAGAAATACACCAGTCCGTGGAGCCTGTCCCAGGCAGGCATCCTCGGCATGAACAAACGCAACCACTCCTACATCAGCCGCTACAACCCGCGTCGTCTCTACCCGCTGGTGGATGACAAGCTCAAGACCAAGCGCATCGCGCTGGATGCGGGGGTGACGGTGCCTGAACTCATCGGAACCATACGCGAGCAGCACGACGTGACCCGCATCACCGAGCTGGTCAAGGATTGGCCGGGCTTCTGCATCAAGCCGGCCCGCGGCTCGGGGGGCAAGGGGATACTGGTGATCCTGCGCCAGCAAGAGGGCAGCTTCTACAAGCCCAACGGCAGCGCCTCCACCGGTCAGGATCTGGAGCGTCATGTCTCCAACATACTGGCGGGCCTCTATTCCCTGGGCGGCAAGCCCGACGTGGCGCTGGTGGAAGGCCTCATCAACTTCGATGACGTGTTCGACGGCTACTCCTTCGAAGGGGTCCCCGATGCCCGGGTGATCATCTTCAAGGGCTTCCCCGTGATGGCCATGATGCGCCTCTCCACCGCCGCCTCCGACGGCAAGGCAAACCTGCACCAGGGCGCCGTGGGGGTGGGTCTGTGCCTGCGCACCGGTCGCGCCCTGCGGGCGGTTCAGTTTGGCAACCCGCTGCGCCATCACCCGGACACAGGTCTGGATCTCTACGATCTCAAGGTGCCCCACTGGGATACCCTGCTGACCCTGGCCGCCTCCTGCTACGAGATGTCGGGTCTGGGCTACATCGGCACCGACATGGTGCTCGACAAGTTCCGCGGCCCCATGCTGCTGGAGCTCAACGCCCGTCCCGGCCTCGCCATCCAGATAGCCAACGGTCGCGGCCTGGTGCCCAATCTCAAGACCATAGAGAAGCTGGGTCAGGTCAAGATGAACGTGGAGCAGCGGGTCAACTTCGCCAAGGATCACTTCGGTATCTTCGACGAATAGCCTGCCCTCACTCCTGCAAAAACGCGCCAACAGGCGCGTTTTTTTATGGCCGGCCATGGGCAACTCCGGAAGACGCCAGGGAAGGCCGATCCCCGTCACATCCCATGGCAACCCCCCTTCAACGGGCTGGCACAAGGGGATAAGCTCCCATGGCAGCAGTTGCCGCGACGGGCAGGTGGATGGCGGGCTTATCCCCATCCGCTTGCCCCGCAACGCACAGACCCTGCCAGGAGGGCGCCTAATCTCGGCGACAAAGCAGTCTCTCGATGGTAGATTAATCAAATCAAATAGATAGCATCGATCGGGTTTCCCCTATGCAACGTTGGCCCAGCCTGAAACAGCTGCAGTATCTGGTCGCTCTGGACGAGCACAAGAATTTCAATCGCGCCGCCAAGGCCTGTCATGTCAGCCAGTCCACCCTGAGTACCGGGATCCAGACTCTGGAGGACATGATGAACCTGCAACTGGTGGAGCGTGACCACAAGAGCTTCATCATGACGCCGGTCGGCATGGAGATAGTCGCGCGGGCGCGCAACCTGCTCTCCGATGCCCGGGATCTGATGGAGCTCGGCCAGCAGCAGGGGGGCGTCATGCACGGCACAGTCCGCCTGGGCTGCATCCCCACCATAGCCCCCTTCCTGCTGAGCAAGCTGCTGCAGGTGTGCGGCAAGGCCTATCCGGAGCTGGAGCTGCTGCTGCGGGAAGACACCACCACCAATCTGCTCAAGCAGCTGGAGCAGGGGCAGCTCGACTTGCTGATCCTGGCGCTGCCGGTGGAAATAGGCGGCTTTCACAGCAAGACGGTGGGGCTGGATCCCTTCCATATGGTGATGCCGTCAGATATGGCTGCCACTTTGCACATGCCGTTCGACTACAAGGAGCTGCCCAATCAGAGCATCTTCCTGCTGGAGCGGGAGCACTGCCTGACCGAGCACGCGGTGAGTGCCTGCCGGCTGCGGGACAAGAGCAAGATCAACCCCTTCGCCGCCACCAGTCTGCACACCCTGGTGCAGATGGTGGGCGCCGGCCTTGGCACCACCTTCCTGCCCCAGATGGCCATAGATGCAGGCATCCTCGACAACTCGGATCTGGTGGCCATCCCCCTGCCCGGGGAGAAGCCCTATCGCGAGATTGGCCTGGTGTGGCGCCCCAGCACCACCCGGGTGCAGACCTTCTACAAGATTGCCGAGCTGCTCACGCCGCTGATAAGTCCCAAGGCGGCGGACTGACGACTGGCTCGCCGGGGGCCCTTTCTCTGCCCTCGGCAAGTTTTTATGCTATCGCTGTTCAGGTTCCAGGCAGGAACATCGTCTATGATGAATCCCGTGCCCTATCAAGGAGTTGAGATGTTTCGCACCTTGCTTCCGCCCCTGCTGGCCCTGCTTGTCGTCGCCTGCTCCAGTACCCCGGAGCCGCCCCCTCCTGCCCGCCAGGCCAGTGCCTTCGACGGCTTCTATCAACAGTGGCGCGGCGTCCCCTATCGCATGGGCGGCACCAATCGCGCCGGCCTCGACTGCTCCGCCTTCACCCAGCTTGCCTACCAGCAGGTGCTGGGCTTCACCCTGCCCCGCACCACTGAATCCCAGGCCAGCCTCGGCCGCCCGGTGGACAGATACCGCCTGCAGCACGGGGATCTGGTGTTCTTCAAGACCGGCTGGCAGCAGTACCACGTCGGCGTCTATACCGGTGCCGGGGAGTTCATTCACGCCTCCACCAGCAAGGGGGTGATCCGCTCGCGCCTCGACAACGTCTACTGGAACAGCCGCTACTGGCAGGCCCGCCGCCTGACCCAGTAGCCGCCACCAACGAACACCAAAAAGGCCCCAAGGGGCCTTCTTCTTTATGTGCCGCGCAGAGGCTCAGTGCTTGCGGTGCCAGCGGGGCGAGGTGGCTCGCTCGCCCCAGGGGGTCACGCAGGGCAGCAGGGCCCCTTCGATCAGCCCATCGCTTGCTGCCAGCGCCTCGGCAATCTTCTCGTGGAGCAGCCGCAGCAGGTTTTTGTCCTGCTCCGCCAGGGAGTGACCCGCGGCGAAATACTCGCGCTGATGTTGCAGCGCCAGCTTCTGGGCAAATTCATAGGTGTTGAAACTGTCCGGCATGCGCTCGATCACATCGTCCAGCCGGGCCAGCAGGCTGTGCAATTCCCTGGTCATGTGCTGCTCTCCATTTGAGTTGATGATTGAAAACTACCCCTTATTGGATAATTCACCAATCGAGATACCCCCAAACTGTGTGGCCGAGCACAGTTCCATCGGAGAACCCACTCATCCACCCTTGCTCTGGCACGCCCTTGTTTACAAGCTGGCAACAAGCCGGTAGGCTTAGACCGACTAATCAGTCGGTCAATTTTTGTGCGGAGCATGCCATGGAAGCCATACGAACAGAGTCCCCAGACAAGTTCTCCCTGCCCGAGCAGGTGAACCGCCTCAAGCGGGCCTGTCAGGCCCATCCCATGCCGAGCCTGGAGCAACGCCGCAACCGGCTGAGCGCACTCAAGGGGGCCCTGCTCGCCCACAAGCAACCCCTGTGCGACGCCCTGGCCCTGGACTATGGCCAGCGCAGCGACTACGACAGTCTGGTCGCCGACATACTGCCCTGCGTCATGCAGATCAACTACAGCCTGAAACGGCTCAAGGGCTGGATGAGGCCGGCGCGGCGCCACCCCGGCCTGCTGCTGGCCCCCGCCAGGGTCGAGGTGCACTATCAGCCTCTGGGCGTCATCGGCATCATGGTGCCCTGGAACTTCCCTGTGATGCTGAGCCTGGGGCCCCTCATAGGCACCATCGCCGCCGGCAACAGAGCCATGATCAAGCTCTCCGAGTTCACCCCCCATACCAATGCCGTGTTGCGCACCCTGCTGGCCCAGGTGTTTGGGGATGACGAGGTGGTGGTCATCGAGGGGGACGCGGGACTCGCGGCCGCCTTCAGCACCCTCCCCTTCGATCATCTGCTGTTCACCGGCTCCACTGCGGTGGGCAGGCTGGTGATGGCCGCCGCCGCCCCCCAGCTCACCCCCCTCACCCTGGAGCTCGGTGGCAAGAGCCCCTGCCTCATCGCCCCCGACATGCCGCTGGCCCTGGCGGTGGAGCGGATGATCTTCGGCAAGAGCCTCAACGCCGGCCAGATCTGCGTGGCCCCGGACTATGTGCTGCTGCCGCGGGGGCAGGAGCAGGCCTTTATCGAGGCCTATCAGGCGCACTTTCGCCGCCTCTATCCCAAGGGGCTGGATAGCCCGGATTACGGCTCCATCATCAACGGGGCCCAGTACGAGCGGCTCACCGCCTGGCTGGCGGAGGCGAAGCAGGCGGGCGCCCAGGTGCACCCTTGCGCCTCGCCGGCCCGGGATGACGGCGCCCGCCGCCTGGTGCCCCACCTGCTGACCGAGGTGCCCGGCCACTGCCAGCTGATGCAGCAGGAGATCTTCGGCCCATTGCTGCCCCTGGTGCCCTATGACAGCCTCGACGAGGCCCTCGCCTACATAGCGGCGCGCCCGCGCCCCCTCGCCTGCTACCTGATGAGCCTGGATCCGGCGCTGCAGAGCCGCCTCATCCGGGAGACCCACGCCGGTGGCATGGCCATCAACGAGTGCCTGTTCCAGGTGGCGGCGGACGACGCCCCCTTCGGCGGCATAGGCCCCTCCGGCATGGGTCACTACCATGGCCACGAGGGCTTTCTCACCTTCTCCAAGGCGAAAACCGTGCTGCGCCGTGGCCGTTTCAGCGCCGGAACCCTGATCCACCCCCCTTATCGGCGCTGGTACCAGCGGCTGATGATGGCCCTGTTCCTGCGCTAGGAGGCTGCATGAGCGAACACATGACAGACAAACGCCGCCAGATCCTGGATGCCGCCCTTGCCCTCTGCGCCGAGGATGGCCTGCAGGGGGCCGCCACCGCCCGCATCGCCCGGGCGGCCGGGGTGGCCAACGGCACCCTGTTTCACCACTTTCCCAGCAAGGAGCTGTTGATCCAATGCCTCTATCAGGACGTCAAGCTGCGCCTTGGCGCCGCCATCAGCGAGGCGGATCCGGCCCTGCCCCTCAGGGAGCAGGCGCGCCACTACTGGCATCAGGCGATGAGCTGGATGCAGGCCCATCCCCACGAACTCAAGTTCGTGCTGGGGTTCTTCCACTCCCCCTTGCTGGCCAGATCCCTGCGCAGCCAGATCCTGGGGGAGACACTGCGCTTCCTGCCGCGCCTGCTGAGCCAGGGCCAGGCCAGCGGCGAGCTGATGCAGGCGCCCCCCGTCCTGATGCTGGAGGTGTGCCAGAGCCAGTTTCTGGCCTGCGCCTCCCTCTTTGTGGACCAACCCGAGCTCGGGGAGGATCCCCACTGGCAGGCCAGCGCCTTCGCCCTCTTCTGGTCCGCCATCGCAGGAGGCCCTCATGACGCTTGATCCCCTGCTCGCCACCGGCAGGCGCCTCTTGATAGGGAGCCTGCTCTGGGTCATCGGCCGCACCCTGTGCCGCGCCGCCCGGGTCGACGAGGCGGTGCGCCGGGAGCTGGCCCCCCTGCCGGAGGGGCTCTGCATCCGGCTGGAGGTTCACGGGCTGCCTCATGGCCTGACCCTGCACAAGAGGGCCGGGCGCTGGCGCTGCGGCCCCGCGCCCCGGGGGGCAACAAGCCCTCATCTGCTGCGCGTCTGCTTCAAGCACCCCGCCATCGCCTTTCGCGCCCTCAGCTTTCGCCTCGGCATCAATCAGGCCTTCTGCGAGAACCGACTGCTGGTGGAGGGGGATCTCAGTGCGGCCATGCACCTGGTGCGGGCGCTGGAGCAGTTGCAAGCCCTGATCCTGCCGGCCTTCATCGCACGGCCCCTGCTGCGCCACTACCCGAGCCCGCGCCACAAGCTGACGCGAGCCTGCCACATCTACCTGGGTCTGCTGACCGGTTGAAGAGAAGGATGAACACCATGAGCCGTTATTACGATTTCTTCTGTCCGGTCAGGTTGATGGCGGGGGAGCAGGCACTGGAGCAACTTCCGGACGAGCTGATGGCGCTGGGGGCGCGCCGTCCGCTGCTGCTCACCGACAAGGGGGTCGGCGGCAGCGGGCTCGCCACCCTGCTGGCCAATGTGCTGGCGGAGGGGGGCCTGCCGGTGGCCGCAATCTGGGACCAGATCCCCGCCGACTCCTCTACCGCAGTGGTGGAGCGCATCGCCACCCGCTGGCGGGAACTCGGCTGTGACAGCCTGGTGGCCCTGGGGGGCGGCTCCGTCATCGACACCGCCAAGGCGGTCAACATCCTGGTCACCCTGGGTGGGGAGCGGCTGCTGGATCACGCGGGGGCAGGTTGCCTGACCCGGCCCCTCAAGCCGCTGGCTGTGGTGCCGACCACGGCGGGCACCGGCTCCGAGGTGACACTGGTGGCGGTGATCCGGGACGAGGGGAGCGGGCGCAAGGTGCCCTTCACCTCCCCCTTCCTGCTGCCCCAGCTGGCGGTGCTGGACCCGCGCCTCACCCAGGGGCTGCCGCTGCCCATCACGGCCGCCACCGCCATGGACGCCATGACCCACGCCATCGAGGCCTTCATCGGCAACGGCAAGAACCCGGTCAGCGACGCCCTGGCCCTGATGGCGGTGGAGAAGATAGCCGATGCCCTGCCCAGGGTGCTGCTGGCCCCCGAAGACAAGGCCCTGCGGCTGCAACTGGCGGAGGGCTCCACCCTGGCGGGCATGGCCTTTTCCAACTCCATGGTGGGGCTGGTGCACGCCCTCGGCCACAGCCTGGGGGCCCGCTGCCACCTGCCCCACGGCCTGTGCATGAACCTCTTCCTGCCCACGGTGCTCGACTACAACAGGCCCCAGATAGACACCGAGCTGGCCCGCCTGCTGCTGCCGCTGGCCGGGCCGGAGCGCTTCGCGGCCACCCCACAGGCCCTGCGCCCCCAGGCGGCCCTGGATGCACTCTGCGCCCTGCGGGACAGTCTCTGGCAGGGAGTGGGGTTGCCGCGCACCCTGGCGGAAGCCGGGGTGACGGACAGAGCAGTGCTCAAGGATATCCGGGATCTCGCCATCAACGACGGTGCCCTGCTCTACAACCGCAAGGATGCGGACAGGGAACAGCTGCTGACGCTGCTGGAGCAGGTATGGGAATGACCCCGGGGCGCAGGATCAGAAGGGCGGAGTAAAGACCCCGGTGGAAAGATAGCGATCCCCCCGATCGCAGATGATGGCCACCACCACCCCTTGGCTCAGCTCGGCCGCCACCCGCAGGGCACCGGCCACGGCGCCCCCCGAGCTGACCCCGCAGCAGATCCCCTCCTCCCGCGCCAGCCGGCGCATGGTGGCGAGCGCCTCCTCCTGGGTCACATCCAGCACCCGATCGACCCTTTGTGGCTCGAAGATGGCGGGCATATAGGCGGCGGGCCAGCGGCGAATGCCCGGGATCTGGCTCCCCTCTGCCGGTTGCAGCCCAATCACCTCTACCGCCGGGTTCTGCTCCTTGAGGTAGCGGGAGACCCCCATTATGGTGCCCGTGGTGCCCATGGCCGAGACGAAGTGAGTGATTGCCCACTCGCTCTGGCGCCAGATCTCGGGACCGGTGGAGAGGTAGTGGGCATCCGGGTTGGCCGGGTTGTTGAACTGATCGAGCACCAGCCCCTCGCCGCGCGCCTGCATGGCGAGGGCGAGGTCGCGCGCAGCTTCCATGCCCTCTTCCACCAGCACCAGCTCGGCGCCGTAGGCCTGCATGGCGTCGCGCCGCTCCTGGCTCATGTTGCTCGGCATCACGAGGCGCATCCTGTACCCCCGGGCCGCCGCCACCATGGCCAGCGCTATGCCGGTATTGCCCGAGGTGGCCTCGATAAGCCGCGCGCCTGGCCCTAAGTGACCACTCGCCTCCGCCGCCCGGATGAGGTTCAGGGCCGGCCTGTCCTTGACCGAGCCGCCGGGGTTGTTGCCCTCCAGCTTCACCAGCAGGGTCACGTCGGGATAGGGGTTGATGCGGCGCAGGCGCAGCAACGGGGTATTGCCAATCAGATCTTCCAGGGTGGCGAAGGCCATAACGGGATCCATCCTCTGCTAACTGTTCTATACCTTGCCTGACGAGCCACTCGCAGGCCGGTCAGTGTAAGCGAGCCTCCTCGGCCCGCAAAGAGCACTGTTGGCAAAGTCCGGCCAGCATGCTCTGATACCCCTTCCCCACCCTTTGAGGAGCCTCCATGAGCGACATTCTTCATCAGGCCGACCAGCAGCAGTTCATCTGCGTGGTGGACGGCAAGACCTCTCGCCTCAGCTACCGCTGGCTGGATGCGGGCACTGTCGATGCCTGCAGCACCCAGGTGCCGTCCGAGCTGAGGGGACAGGGCATTGCCGACAAACTGGCGCGCAGCTTCTACGACTGGGCCCGAGCAGAGGGGCTCACCATAGTGCCGAGCTGCAGCTACATAGGCGTCTGGCTGCGCCGTCATGGGGGTTGAGGCACAAGCGGCCCGAGAGGCACAGCTGCAAGCCCGCACCGAGGCCCTGCTGCGGACCGATCCCCTACGCATGGCCTGCCTCTGGGCTGCGCGGGAGCTGGCCCTGCCGGACTGGGCGCTGGGGGCGGGCTTTGTGCGCAACCTCATCTGGGATCACCTGCACCAGAAAGCCGAGCCCACTCCCCTCAACGACATAGATCTTATCTATCTGGATCCCAGCGACCCGGAAGGTGCGGACGAACGGGAGTACGAAACCCGGCTCAGAATTCGCTTGCCTGATCAACGCTGGGAGGTGCGCAACCAGGCGCGCATGCACAGTCGCCAGCAGGTGCCCCCCTTCGCCAGCTCGCTGGAAGCGCTCAGTCACTGGGTGGAGGTCCCCACCTGCATCGGGGTCAGGCTGCTGGCCAACGATGAGTTCGAGTGGCTGGCGCCCCATGGCTTTGGCCACAACTGGTCGCTGCAGGTGAGTGCCAATCCGCGCTGCCGGCAGGAGAGCCGGATCTTCATCGACAGGATCAGGGACAAACAGTGGCAGCGCATCTGGCCTGATCTGGTGGTGAACTGGCCATAACCGGATTGCAATGTTTCGGCAACCTTGGGCACACTAAGGAAAAGCTGTTTATAACTCAATGGGTTAAATAATGCGCGACTTCTTCTCTCTCGAACGCTGGCTGCCGGGCCTCGCCGCCCTGCTGCAATATCAGCGGGCCTGGCTGATGCCGGATCTTCGCGCTGGCCTCTCGGTGGCGGCCGTGGCCTTGCCCGTGGCCATAGCCTATGCGGAGCTCGCCGGAGTGGGCGCCATCGTCGGCCTCTACTCCTGCATACTGCCCATGGTGGTCTACGCCCTCTTTGGCACCTCCCGCCAGCTCATCGTCGGCCCGGACGCCGCCACCTGCGCCGTCATTGCCGCCGTGGTGACGCCACTCGCCGCCGGGGATCCCACCCGCCAGTGGCAACTGGTGATGACCATGACCGCCATGACCGGCTTCTGGTGCCTGATCGCCAGCCGCTTCAAGCTGGGGGTGCTGGCGGACTTTCTCTCCCGCCCCATACTGATGGGCCTGCTCAATGGTGTGGCCATCACCATAATGGTGAGCCAGCTCTCCAAGATCTTCGGCTTCACCTTCAGCGAGCGCTATCTCATCGAGCGGATCTTGAATGGCACCGACTACCTTACCCAGACCCATCTGCCGACCCTGGCCATGAGTCTGACCGCCCTGCTCACCCTGCTGCTGGCCAAGCGCTACAGGCCATCCTGGCCCTCCTCCATGGTGGCCATGGTGGTGACGGCGGCCCTGGTGTGGGCCCTCAATCTCGGCCAGTTCGATATCGCCACTCTGGGGGCGGTGGGCTCGGGCCTGCCCGCCTTCCAGATGCCGGAGTTCCCCCCCGGCCTGATGCGCGAGCTGGTGCTGCCGGCGCTCAACCTCGCCATGGTGAGCTTCGTCTCCATGATGCTCACCGCCCGCAGCTTCGCCGCCAAGAACGGCTACGAAATCGATGCGGACAAGGAGTTTCGGGCCCTTGGCATGGCAAACCTGGCCTCGGCTGTCTCCCAGGGCTTTGCCATCAGCGGCGCGGATTCACGCACCGCGGTCAACGACGCCAACGGCGGCAAGAGCCAGCTGGTCTCCATCATAGCCGCGGCTGTGATCGCCCTCATCACCTTCTACCTGACGGCGCCGCTGCAATTCATTCCCACCGCCGCCCTCGGGGTGGTGCTGGTGATGGCCTCTCTGTCGCTCACCGATTTTCGCGGCCTCTGGGCTCTGCGCGACTCGGACCGCGCCGCCTTCTGGCTGGCGCTGATCACCTTTATCAGCGTGCTCACCATGGGGGTGATCCCGGGGATCACCCTCGCGGTCTTGCTGGGGCTGTTCCAGTTCCTGCGCAACGTGATGCGCCCCACCGATCAGCTGCTCGGCATGGACGATGAAGGGGTGGTGCGCACCCTGGGGGACAACGAGCAGGCCAAGGCGATTCCCGGCATCCTGGTCTATCGCTTCAACTCGCCGCTGACCTACTTCAACGCCCCCTACTTCAAGCGGCGGGTGCTGGCGCTGCTGGTGCAGGATCCACACAATCCCAAGTGCCTCATCGTGGATGCCGTGGCCTGCTTCACCCACCAGGACATCAGCGTGATGAGCATGGTGGGGGAACTGCACAAGGAGCTCAGGCGCCGCGGCATCCACATGGTGATGGCGGGTCGTCACGGCCAGATGACCCAGTGGCTCAAGCAGGCGGGGATCCGGATCGGGGACGAGGGGGTCATCCTCAGTCCCGACATGTATCAGGCCCTGCGCCTGACCCGCTGCTACCGGGAGCCTGTGTTCAAGGATGACGAAGTGGTGGAGAGCACCACTGATACCCTGCTCTCCCGCTGGCCTCAGGATGAGACGCTACCGGACTCGGCGCGCCTCACCCGGCCCTGCGAGCAGGAAGCGGGCGCCACCCCGGTCTGACGGCGGCGCGCCACCAGACTGCGAGAGGGTGCCGGGCCAGCACCCTCTTTGCTCAGGGCAGGATTGCACCCCGCACCCGCTTGGTGTTAAATGCCCGTCCAGATGGCGCTGACGAGGGCCATCCCCAGTATTTGGACATCCCATGCAGACTCAATCCCACGCGGGCCCGGGCACCCTCTTCGCCCTGACCTGGCCACTGTTCATCGATCTCGCCCTGCACTTCCTGACCGGGGCCCTCAACACCTTCATGGTGGGCCACGTCTCCTATCAGGGGGTGGCGGCACTGGCAGTCGGCAACCAGGTGTTCGATCTCGCCATCACATTGTTCAGCTTCGTCAGCATAGGCACCAGCGTGGTGATCACCCAGTACCTGGGGGCGGGGGATAGAGAGAAGGCGCGCGTGGTCATCCACACCGCCATCGGCTTCAACCTGCTGGTGGGGCTGGTGGCCGCGGTCGGGGTCATGGCCGGTGCCAGCACCATGCTGGCGCTGATGAACCTGCCCGCCCACCTGATGGGGGATGCCACCCTTTATCTGCAGATCATCGGCCTCTGCCTGCTACCGGAGGCGGCGGCGCTCTGCCTGGCCGCCACCCTGCGCGCCCATGGCCACACCCGTCAGGCCATGTACGTGACCCTGATCGTCAACCTCATCACCTTCGTCGGCAACCTGCTGCTGCTCTACGGCTGGTTCGGCCTGCCCCAGCTCGGGGTCGCTGGGGTCGCCATCAGCACTGTGGTGGGGCGCATCGTCGGCGTGGTGCTGCTGGTGTGGCTGGTGGCGCGCAAGACCGGCATACGGCTGCGGCTGCCGGAGATCCTTCGGCCAAGCAAGGTCATGCTAGACAAGGTGCTGCACATAGGCCTGCCGGCGGCGGGGGAAAACCTCTCCTGGATGCTGCAGTTCATGGTGGTGACCGCCTTCGTCGGCCTGCTCGGCGACAAGGCACTGGCGACCCAGTCCTACTTCTTCCAGATCTGCCTGTTCATCCTGCTGTTCGGCCTCTCCATCGGCCTTGGCAACGAGATCATCATCGGCCATCTGGCGGGGGCCCGTCGCTTCGAGCAGGCCTATCGCCAGCTCATCAAGAGCCTCAAGCTCGGCCTCATCGTCACCAGCCTGATTGCCATAGCCGCGGCCCTCAACGGACGCGCCATCATCAGCCTGTTCACCGACGATGCAGACATCATCACCCAGGTGGCGCAGCTCTTCCTCATCAGCCTCATCCTCGAACCCGGCCGCACCTTCAACCTGGTGGTGATCAACGCCCTGCGTGCCACCGGGGATGCCCGTTTCCCGCTCTACATGGCGCTCGTCTCCATGTGGGGCATTGCCGTTCCCCTCGCCTATTTCCTTGGTATCATGCAGGGCTATGG
This sequence comes from Aeromonas rivipollensis, assembly GCF_010974825.1. Taxonomy (GTDB): domain Bacteria; phylum Pseudomonadota; class Gammaproteobacteria; order Enterobacterales; family Aeromonadaceae; genus Aeromonas; species Aeromonas rivipollensis. The sequence goes on from NZ_JAAILA010000008.1 coordinate 72,431, forward strand.
CCTGGTAGGCATCTGGTTGGCGCTGGCCTGCGACGAGTGGGTACGCGGTCTGGCCATGTTCTGGCGCTGGCGCAGTCGTCGCTGGCAAAACAAAATTCTTGTCGAAACATAAGCGGAATCACAATGAAGAAAATCGGACTCTTGTTGGCGGCCATCCTGCTCAGCCCGCTCGCCATGGCACAAACCGCCCCGGCGGCCCCCAAGGCGCAAGCCCCCCAGACCTGGTACGTGGCCCCCATCGTCATCGACCAGACCAGCGAGGCGCAGAAGGCCCTGACCAAGGACTTCATGGCCCAGATGATCAAGACCATCAAGATCAACGAGTACCAGACCGGCAAGGCGGTGGGCAAGCACAAGGATCCCAAGTGGCTGATCCGCACCAAGCTGATGCCCGCAAGCACCGAACCCCTGGTGGGCAAGAAACACCCCCAGGGCCTGACCTACGGCAAGGGCATCCCCACCCAGGAGATAGTCGGCGAGCTCATCATGAACGGCACCCTGGTGGCCCATGTTGGCCAGGGCTGGCGTGAGCCCATAGTTCCCGGCACCCCGGTGGCCGAGAAGATCACCATAGCCAACTACCAGTACGCCATCGGCAACGAGGCCAAGGCCCCGGATCTGGAAGAGCTGGCGGCCCAGATAGGCTTCGAGGTGGGCAAGGTGATTGCCCGAGGCGGTCAGCCCCTGCCCGAGAAGAAAAAGAAAAAAGAGTAAAGACGGCACTGCTTTTGAAGAAGGGGCCTTGCGCCCCTTCTTGCTGCCCGCCTGGCGCGCGCCTGTCGTCATCAAAGCGTCACAACTGTGAACAAGCTCCCAGTTCCCTCCTCTCTGCCCTCCTCATAAATCACTTATCTGCTTGTGATTCAATCAGTTAAAAATCATCCGCCAGATGCAGCAAATCCGTTGCCCCAAATTGGATCGGGATCACATTTATCTCCCGGGGGAAGGGGTAGTTTGAAGGTCAAGGCACAATCAAACGACACCAAGGAGGCTTCATTACATGTTCCCCGAGTACAGAGATCTCATCTCGAAACTGAAGAGCAGTGATGTCCATTTCCAAAAGAAGTTTGACTTGCACAACGACCTGGATGCGGAGATCAGGAAGCTGGAAAAACATCACGCCAGCGATTACAGCTCCGAGGTGAAGGATCTGAAAAAACAGAAACTTAAACTGAAAGAGGAGATATACGACATCCTCAAACAACATCCACACTAGACGCCTCGACGAATACCTGGATAAGCAACTTATCCCCCAGCCCGGCTTAAAGCCGGGCTTTTTATTGCCCGCTCACGACGGCGCGGGGCCACTCCCCCTTTGACATCGGAAGCAAAGAAGCGGGCCAATGGCCCGCTTGGTTGTATTTCACTCACCCCTTCATCACACCGGCGGATGGAACTGGCTGGCCTCGCGGGTGGCCATCTCCTCGTAGGTGGCCCACCTCTGCCAGACTACCTGCTGCGCCACCTGCATCAGCCGCTCGGCCCTGCTATATATTGTTCTGTCACCGTCCCCTTCTCATGCTTGACATTGTTTGCCACGCAGCTTACCTGCCTTGAAAGGAAAAGGAAGCCTTGGCATGCTGATAGATAAATGTTGTTGAGCTGGTAATATTTGTATCTGTTATGCGGCAATCTCACTAAATCACTTTCGCTGTCACATCATTCTATTTTCATTCATGAATAACATATATTTCTGTAGCAAGCTCGGCAAAGGAACACCTGACTATCAATAGATTGACTATGTTTTATACAACCAGCTAGAGCTATTTATTAAAGCGCTCTGTATATTCAGTAAACACCCAGCCTTCTAACGTCTCACCTTGTTTTTGAGGTATTGCAACCTTTATCCAGCTACGATTCTTTTCAAGAACGTATACAGATTGCCCAAAATTTAAAGTCATAATTATCTCTGACTTTATAGATGGTGAAACTCTCAATCGGACTTCATCTCCGCTAATAAATCTGTTTAGAGGTGTCACATCTACACCAATACTTTTAGGAAGTTTTTTAATCGCATTAGTCTGAACTCTACGAGGTTCATCATTGTTCCTAAGAAACTCTTCAATCTCAGGTTTAATGTATATGTCAACACTTATAGGAGCAATTATTTCAGTTATAAACAACAGTATAATAACTTTAAATAAGCCTGGAAGTTTCTGAAAGGCTTCTAATAATGAATTTCGAGATAAACTACTTTCTCTAAGTATTTCGTTTACTTCAGATAATACACTGGAAATATCAGAGTCATCTTCATATTCAACTGACTCGGCTGAACACGCATAAAGATCAACACTTTGAACCAAAGTTCGATGTTGCTTTAACAAGTTTAATGTCAAAATAAACTCGTTAGGGAGATAAGATAATTTTCGGAACTCTGGAAAATCTCGTTCGATACATCTTAAATACTTTTGAATTCCTAGTTGAGAAAAACCATCCAGCCAGGTTAGATTAGATCTATATTTTTTTATAGTTTGAGAAAGCAGTGCAACTTCTGGCCTAATAATCGAGTTTGGAATAGTATTAATACGTTCTATTTCCTTCATTCATACTGGATTTAGAACCGACTGAATTCTGTCCATTTGTTTCACCCATGGTTGATTCGATAACGAATAAACCTTTTCGACGCCCTCCATATACTTGCTCATTTTACAGGTTCCCTTTAATTAGATTTGCACATATATTATCCATAATTTTCATTTCTCTCAATGCGCTATCACTGACGATTTTCTACATAACACTAAACTTTCTTTCGGAAAATTGTATATTTTTACTCAAGAGAGAACTCACTTTCTTTCCACACAAAAAGCGGGCCAATGGCCCGCTTGGTTGTATTTCACTCACCCCTTCATCACACCGGCGGATGGAACTGGCTGGCCTCGCGGGTGGCCATCTCCTCGTAGGTGGCCCACCTCTGCCAGACCACCTGCTGCGCCACCTGCATCAGCCGCTCGGCTTCTTCAGGATGACTCTGGGCCAGCACCTGGTAGCGGTTCTCCTCTGCCCTGTACTCGGCGAGGGGAATGGAGGGGCGCAGGCTGTCGAGGCTGAAGGGGTTCTGCCCCGCGCTGCGCAATACAGGGTTGTAGCGCATCAGTGGCCAATGGCCCGAATCCACCGCCCGCTTCTGTTGGGCCAAGCCCTGCTCCATATCGATGCCATGGGCGATACAGTGGCTGTAGGCGATGATCAGCGACGGGCCAGGATAGGCTTCGGCCTCACGCAAGGCCTGCAGTGCCTGCTGCGGGTTGGCACCAAAGGCGATGCGAGCAACATAGACGTTGCCGTAGGAGATGGCCTGCAACGCCACATCCTTTTTGGCCAGCGTCTTGCCCCCCGCTGCGAACTTGGCAACGGCACCGAGCGGCGTCGATTTCGACATCTGGCCGCCGGTGTTGGAGTAGACCTCGGTATCCATCACCAGCACGTTCACATCGCGCCCGGAGGCGAGCACATGATCGAGCCCCGCCGAGCCTATGTCATAGGCCCAGCCATCGCCGCCGATGATCCAGACCGAACGGCGCACCAGCTGATCGATGAGTGACAACAACTCGCGAGCCTTGCCGGATTTCACCTCTTCCAGCCGCTCCCGCACTTGGGCTACCCGGCCCCGCTGGGCGCGGATCTCCGACTCCAGCCGCTGCGGGGCGCTAATCAGGGTATCGACCAATGCCTCTCCCAGCTCCCCCTTCATCCCCTGCAAGGCCGCCACCGCCTGACCGTGATGCTGATCGGCGGTGAGACGAAAACCAAAGCCGAACTCGGCATTGTCCTCGAACAGGGAGTTGGACCAGGCTGGCCCCTTCCCTTCCGCGTTCTTGGCCCACGGCGTGGTCGGCAGGTTGCCGCCGTAGATGGAGGAGCAACCGGTGGCGTTGGCCACCAGCATGCGATCGCCAAACAGCTGGGTCAGCAGCTTGAGATACGGGGTCTCGCCACAACCGGCGCAAGCGCCGGAGAACTCGAACAGCGGCTCGAGGAACTGGGCACCGCGCACCGTGGAGAAATCCACCCGCTCGCGGGCAGGCCACGGCAGGCTCTCGAACCAGCGCAGCGCCTGTTTCTGGCCCGCCAGGTGCGGCGCCTTGTCCATCATGGTGATGGCGCGGTCGCCTTCGTGGTTTTCATCCGCTCCGACCCGCACCGGACAGGCCTGCACGCACTGACCGCAGCCGGTGCAATCCTCCGGATAGAGCTGCAAGGTGTAGCGGCTATCGGGGAAGCCCTTGGCAGTGACGGGCACCGACTGGGCAGCCTCGGGGGCGGTCGCCAGCCAGTCCTGATGGTAGAACTTGGCCCGCAGCGCCGCGTGGGGGCAGACAAAGACGCAGTTGCCGCACTGAATGCAGATATCGGAGTGCCAGATAGGGATCTCGCGGGCGATATCCCGCTTCTCGAAGCGGCTGGTGGCGGTGGGGTAAGTACCATCCACCGGCAGCATGGAGACGGGAATGAGATCGCCACGCCCCGCCAGCATCTCGCCTGTGACCCGCTGGACAAAGTCGCTGCCGCCCGCTGCCAGTGGCAGCGGATAGTCGCTGATCTGCTCGTCACCGGCCGGGATTGCCACCTTGCAGAGGTGAGCCAGGGTATCGTCCACGGCCGCGAAGTTGCGCTCGACCACCTCGGGCCCCTTGCGGGCATAGCTCTTCTCTATGCTCTCCTTGATCAGCGCAATGGCTTCATCCCGTGGCAAGACCCCGGCCAGGGCGAAGAAGCAGGTCTGCATAATGGTGTTGATGCGATTGCCCATGCCGTTTTGCTCGGCCACCCGATCCCCATCGATGCAGTAGAGCTGGATATTGAGGGCACGGATGCGGGCGCGCAGCCGCTCGGGCAGCTGGCCCCACACCTTGTCCGCCTCATAAGGGGCATTGAGCAGCAGGGTCGCCCCTTGGGCGGCGTGCTCCAGCAGATCCACCGATTCGACAAAGCCCCACTGGTGGCAGCCGATAAAGCTCGCCTGCTCGATAAGCCAGGGCGCATCGATGGGCTCGGGGCCAAAACGCAGGTGGGAGACGGTGCGCGAGCCCGACTTCTTGGAGTCGTAGACGAAGTAGCCCTGGGCGTGGAACCCCTCCAGCTCGCCGATGATCTTGATGCTGTTCTTGTTGGCGCCCACCGTGCCGTCTGCACCCAGGCCAAAGAAGAGCGCCCGCACCCGACTGGCGGGCTCCAGATCGCCGATGGGGTGCCAGGCCAGACTAAGGCCGGAGACGTCATCGACAATCCCCACGGTAAAGCGCGGACGCGGTGCATCGGATGCCAGCTCCTCGAATACCGCCGCGCACATGGCGGGGGTGAACTCTTTGGAAGAGAGGCCATAGCGACCGCCACTGAGCCAGGGCAGCCGCTTGAGAAGGCCACGCTGCAAGCCGTCAATCAGGGCGCTCTGTACATCCAGCAGCAGCGGCTCGCCGCCCGCGCCCGGCTCCTTGGTGCGATCCAGCACGGCGATGCGACGCACACTCCTGGGCAGGGCATCGAGCAGCGCCTGCACCGGGAAGGGACGATAGAGGCGAATGACCAGGACCCCGGTCTTGCGATCCTGCCGGTTGAGCCAATCCACGGTAGTGCGGGCGGTGGCCGCCCCCGATCCCATCAGCACGATAACGTCGGTGGCATCGCTGGCGCCGTGGTACTCCACCAGCCGGTAGTGGCGGCCGGTGAGGGATCCCAGCTTGTCCATGCACTGCTGCACCCGCGCCGGCACCGCCTCGTAGAAGGGGTTGACGCTCTCGCGGGACTGGAAGTAGGTGTCGGGGTTCTGGGCGGTGCCGCGCATCACGGGGTGATCCGGGTTGAGCGCCCGGGCCCTGTGGGCCCGCACCCAGTCGTTGTCGACAAGGGCGCGGATCTCGTCCCTATGCAGGGCCGTGATCTTGTTCACCTCGTGAGAGGTGCGAAAGCCGTCGAAGAAGTGGATGAAGGGCACCCGGCACTGCAGGGTGACGCTGTGGGCAACCAGCGCCAGATCCTGCGCCTCCTGCACAGAACCGGAGGCGAGCATGGCAAAGCCGGTGCTGCGCGCCGCCATCACGTCCTGATGGTCGCCAAAAATCGAGAGCCCCTGCGCCGCGAGCGAACGGGCCGCCACATGGAACACAGCAGCGGTCAATTCCCCGGCGATCTTGTACATGTTGGGCAGCATCAGCATCAGCCCCTGACTGGCGGTGAAGGTGGTGGCGAGCGCCCCCGCCTGCAGGGCGCCGTGCACAGTACCAGCAGCCCCCCCTTCGCTCTGCATCTCCACGACTGTGGGGATGTTGCCCCAGAGGTTGGTCTGCCCCTCGTCCGCCCAGGCGTCAACCAGCTCCGCCATGGTCGAGGAGGGGGTGATGGGATAGATGGCGCACACTTCGCTCAGCTGGTACGCCACCCGGGCCGCGGCTTCGTTGCCATCGACCATGATCAGTTCATGTTTCATAGGGACACCTCCGGTTGGCGCAGCACTATGGCGTGGCAGGGGCATTGATCGTGACAGGCACCGCAGCCGGTGCAGCGATCCGCATCCACCCGATAGCCCAGACCCGGCCCCAGCTTGGTGATGGCCTGCTCGGGGCAGCTGCCGTAGCAGCCGTCGCACTCGAAGCAGTTGCCGCAGGAGTAGCAGCGCGCCGCCTCGTAGCGGGCCGCCGTCTCGTCCAGCCCACCTATGATCTCGCCAAAGTCGTCCCGCGCCCACGCCGGTTTGACCGGCTGACTGCTGGCGGGCGCATGGGTCTGGAACCAGAGCTGCAGCTGCTCGGGCCCCACCAGCGGGAATGAAAGCGGTTTGTGGTAGTGGCGACCGCGCAGCCAGGCATCCATATGGCGCGCCGCCTTCTTGCCATGGCCGGTGGCTATGGTGACGGTGCGCTCCGAGGGCACCATGTCGCCACCCGCAAAGAGACCCGGCACATCCGTCATCAGGTTGCCCGCCACCTGCACCACTCCCTCCTTGTTGATCCGCACGCCGGGGATGCTCTCCAGCACAGAGAGGTCGACCTCCTGACCCAGCGCCAGAATCAGGGAGTCCGCTTCCAGGGTTTCAAACTGGCCGGTGGGCACCGGCTTGCCCTGCCCGTCCAGCGCCATCACCTCCACCTCGATGCTGGTGCTGTCGAGCTGGCGGATGCTGCGCAGCCAGTTGATCTTGATCCCCTCCTCCTCGGCCTCAAGGGCTTCGAAGGCGTGGGCGGGCATATGATCCCGGTCGCGGCGGTAGATGATCATCGCCTCTTCAACACCGAGGCGGCGGGCGGTGCGGGCCGCGTCCATGGCGGTATTGCCGCCACCGTAGATGGCCACTCGCCGCCCCAGTCTGGGGGGCGGCAGTCCTTGCTCCTCGGCCAGACTGGCCTGTTCGAGGAAGCTCACCGCATCGAGGATCTTGCCCGCCTCCCGGGCCGGAATATCGACCCGCTTGGCCAGATGGGCGCCTATGGCCATAAAGACGGCGTCAAAGCCCCCCTCGTCACGCGCCTTGAGCACGTCTTCCACCTTGTGATTGAGGGTCAGCGTCACACCAGCGGCCAGGATGCGGGCCACCTCCCTGTCCAGCACATCGCGGGGCAAGCGGTAAGCGGGAATACCAAAGCGCAGCATGCCGCCGGCGAGCGGCCCCGCCTCACGGATCTCCACCCGATGGCCGAGCCGATTGAGATGCCAGGCGCAGGAGAGGCCTGAGGGCCCGGCACCGATCACCAGCACCTTCTTGCCGCTGGCGGGCGCCGGGGTTGCAGGCAGCCAGCCCTTGGCCAGCGCCTCGTCACCGAGGAAACGCTCGATGGCATGAATGGAGACGGCATCGTCCACCTGGGCGCGGTTGCAGGCGCTCTCGCAGGGGTGATAGCAGACCCGGCCATGGACGGCGGGCAAGGGGTTCTCTTCGACAAGCGTCTGCCAGGCCGCCTCGAAGCGGCCCGCTTCGGCCAGGGCAAGCCAGGCCTGGATATTCTCGCCAGCCGGACAGGCGTGATTGCAGGGTGGCAGGGCCGGTTGCCAGACGGGCAGCCGGGTGCGGACCGGGCCCGTTCCCGATTTCAGGGAGAGATCCGGCTGTGGGGTCATATCCAGTTGTTTGCTCATACATTGCTTTCTTCTTTGTTGGGTAACAGGCCCGCTCCGAATGCACTTGATACCGTGTAGCCTGGGCAGACGGTGGCCGGAGAGGGAAGAAGCGAAAGCGTCAGAAACTGGAAGCTGGCTCGATGATGGGCCGTTTTTTGTACGCACCTGGGGATCAGGATCAATAAATGTTGCACTTTATGAGGAGTTTCCCCCGGGATCCGACCCCGATCACATGGCGCCGCTGGCTGGCACCGGCCAGGCGCCGCCTCGCCTGCCCCCCCATGATGGGGGGCAAGAGAGGATTGCCGCACAGGACAGGAATCGTTATCTTGCCCTCTTCACTGGAATCGCCACAGCACAAGGACCCTGACATGCCCAGCCTCGCCAGCATACATCTCTACCCCATCAAATCGACGGCGGGCATGCCGCTGACCCGCGCCCTGGTGACCGAGGAGGGGCTGCTGGGGGATCGCCGCTACATGGTGGTCAAGCCGGACGGCAGCTTCATCACGGCCCGCACCCATCCCCAGTTGCAACTGGTGACGGCCACCCCGGTGGAGGGCGGCCTGCAACTGCGTTACCCGGGAATGGCGCAGCTCAGGTTGCAGGAGGCCGACTTCAGCCGCGCCCCCCAGGCCACCGGGGTCTGGGGCGACAGCTTCCATGCCCTGCACACCCAGTCCCAGGCCGATGAGTGGCTGAGCCAGGTGGCGGGGGAGCCGGTTCGCCTGCTCTGGCTCGGCGAAACCTCTGACCGTTTTCGGGAGAAAACCGGTACCCGGGTCAGCTTTGCCGACGGCTATCCCCTGCTGCTGATCAGCCAGGCCTCGCTCGATGACCTCAACCTGAGATCCGATGCCCTGCATCAGATGAGCCAGTTTAGGACCAACCTGGTGGCGAGCGGCACCCGCCCCTTCGAGGAGGATGGCTGGAAGCGGATCCGCATCGGCGAGGTGGAGTTTCTGGTGGCCAAGCCCTGCAGCCGCTGCATCATGACCACTGTGGAGGCAGGCACGGATCGCTTCAACGCCCTGAAAGAGCCGCTCGCCACCCTGACCCGCTACCGCCGTGGCGAGGATGGGGATGTCTATTTCGGCCAGAATCTGGTGGCGCTGAACGAGGGCTGGATTGAGGCAGGCAGCGAGATCGAGGTGCTGGAAAGCACCCGCCCCCATGTCTACCCCAATGCGGCGCCGAAGAAGCGGGAGCTGGTCTGCGTGGCCCGCGAGCCCCTGGCCCGGGATCTGGAGACCTTCTGGTTCGAGGCCGCCGACGGCGAGCCCCTGCCCGACTATCTGCCGGGCCAGCACCTGCCCATCAGCCTCGACATCAAGGGGGAGAGGCAACAGCGCCGCTATACCCTGAGCTCCACCCCGGAGAGACCCGAGCGTTACAGCATCAGCGTCAAGAAGCTGGCCGATGGCCGTATCTCCCCCTGGCTGCACCATGAGCTGCGGGTGGGCGACCACCTGCTGGCCGCCCCCCCGGCCGGGGAGTTTCACCTCGGCACCGAGCGCAAGCTGCTGCTGCTCTCGGCGGGCTCAGGCGTCACCCCCATGCTCTCCATCGCCCGCACCCTGCATCTCAGACACGAACTCGGCGACGTGCACTTTATGCACCTGTGCCGCAGCGAGGCCGACATTCCTGCCGCCGCCGAGCTGCACGCCATGAGTCAGGCAGGCATGCAGCTGACCCTGATCCTGAGCCAGCCCGATGCGCACTGGCAGGGCATGAGCGGTCGCCTTGGCAAGGGGCACCTCGCGCAGGTCAGGGATCTGCTGGCGCGGGAGATCTTCCTGTGCGGCCCCCACGGCTTTATGAGCGAGGCGGTCAGGCTGCTGCAGGAGCAAGGGGTCGCCGCCGAGCGCATCCGGCAGGAGAGCTTTGGCGGGGCCATTCTCTCGGTGGCCCGCCCCCACAAGGCGGTGCAGCTGCGCATCGGCGAGCAGACCTTCGCTGGCAACAACCAGGGCACCATACTGGATCAGGCCCACAAGCAGGGGGTGGAGCTGCCCTGGAGCTGCCGCGCCGGCATCTGCGGCAGTTGCAAGCAGACCCTGCTCGAAGGGGAGGTAGATCACCCGGACGCCCCGGCCATCACGGCCGCCGAGCGGGCCGCTGGCAGGATCCTCACCTGCTGCGCCGTGCCGCTGACCGATCTGGTGATCAAATAAGAGGATGGCGCCGCCACGGGGCGGTGCCATCACCACAAAGCAAAACGGCTGCCCTGAGGCAGCCGTTTTCTTATGGCGTCTGGCAATCAGCCACGCAGGGCGGCGATGCGCTGCTCTATGGGCGGGTGGCTCATGAACAGCTCGCTCATGGAGCGCTTGCCGTTGATGCCGAAGGCCATCATGGCCCCTTCCATCTGCGGCTCGGCACCACGGGAGAGGCGCTGCAGCGCGGCTATCATCTTGTCGCGGCCGGCCAGCTTGGCGGCACCGGCGTCGGCGCGGAACTCACGCTGACGGCTGAACCACATGACGATCATGGAGGCCAGCACGCCAAACAGCATCTCCAGCACGAAGACGGTGATCATGTAGGCAAAGCCGCCGGAGCTGCTGCTCTCTTCGCTGTTGTTGGAGCTGAAGAAGTTGCTGATGACGCCGGCCACTATGCGGGCGAAGAACATCACGAAGGTGTTCACCACCCCCTGGATCAGGGTCAGGGTCACCATGTCGCCGTTGGCCACGTGGCTCACCTCGTGGGCCAGCACGGCTTCCGCCTCGTCACGGCTCATGCTGTAGAGCAGGCCGGAGGAGACGGCGACGAGGGAATCGTCACGACGGGCACCTGTGGCAAAGGCGTTCATCTCGGGAGAGTCGTAGATCCCCACTTCCGGCATCTTGATGCCAGCCTCACGGGCCTGACGGGCAACAGTGCTCACCAGCCAGTGTTCTGTCTCGTTGCGGGGCTGCTCGATGACCTGGACGCCATAGCTGCGCTTGGCCATCCATTTGGACATCAGCAAGGAGATAAAGGAACCCCCAAAACCGAACACGGCACAGAACACCAACAGACCGGAAATGCTGGACTTGTTGATCCCCAGAACCGAGAACAGGATATTGAGTACCACCCCCAGCACCAGCATGACGGCCAGGTTGGTCACCAGGAATAGCATAATTCGCTTCATATTGACTCCTTGTGAGATATAGATGCATGGTTCGGGCCAGTTCACAATCGACCTGATACCACACCTGCTCCCGATCATAGACAGACTCGATGAATGTTTGCTGAATGTCGGGCCCAGCTAAGCTGCCGAGGGGGTCAGCCCAGGGACGAGACGTCGAGACAGCCGCGCAGATCCGCCTCGAGCGGCTGGTCTACGAAGGGGATCTCTCCCAGAAATGGGGCCGGCAACAAGGCTTTCAAGGTGGCCAGGTTCTCCGGGTAGCGACTCATGTGCGGATCCACCCGATTGACCACCCAGCCAGCCAGGGTCAGCCCCTGGTGGCGGATGGCGGCGCAGGTGAGCAGGGCATGATTGAGGCAACCCAGCTTGGCCCCCACCACCAGGATCACCGGCAGGCGCTCAAGGGCGACCCAGTCGGAGAGCAGATGCTGGTGATCCAGCGGCAAAAACCACCCCCCCGCCCCCTCGATTATCACCAGTTCGGCACCGGCCCGTTCAATCTCCCGCAATCCAGCCGACAGGCCCGCCAAAGGAATGCTCGCCCCCACCTCCCGGGCGGCTATATGGGGGGCTATGGGGGGCTCGAAGGCATAGGGGTTGACCGAGTCGATGGGCAGCGGGAGGCTGGCGGCCGCTTGCAACTGCTGGGCATCTAGGTTGCGAAGCCCCTCGGGGGTGCGGGCACAGCCGGCGGAAATCGGCTTGTAGCCAGCGCAGGAGATGCCTTGGGCGGCGAAGGCTTGCAGCAGGGTACGGGCGACCAGGGTCTTGCCCACGTCTGTGTCGGTGCCCGTGATGAAATAGGATCTGACCATGATGATTCCTCAGCGCAGTTCAAGGTGGCGCTCTGGCACCACCTGGGTATCAATGATGGGCTTGTGCCGGGCGGCTAACCTCGCCCGGCCCAAGGCAAAAAACGGGTGATCCCGCGGCCGATCAGCGGCGGACAAGGCGCCCGAGACAGACCTCATAGCTGGCGGCCAGCAGGCCGTCGGGCTGGCGGTGGCGTTCATAGGCTTCCCCGAGACGCCTCAGGCGCTGGCGGTTGCCAAGCCCCGCGGCCCTGTCGTCATTGACCTGGCTGGCCCCTATGCCCTTGAGATCCCGCAGCAAGTCATTGAGCTCCAGATAGGCGAGGGACCAGGTGACAGAGGTCAACTCAGGCGCCTGAAACCCCGCGGCGCCAATGGCCTGCTGCAACTGGGGCAGGGCGAGGAAGCGATTGACGTGGGCGTGCCCGTCGACGACACCCCAGGCCTCGCGCAACTGCCAGAGGGAGTCCACAAGCAGGGTCGAGAACAGCAGTTGGCCGCCGGGCTTGAGCACCCGGTGGATCTCGGCAAACGCCTGGGCCGGGCGCTCGCACCACTGCAGGGCCAGGCTGGAGAAGACCCAGTCCAGGCTCTGATCCGCGAAGGGCAGCGCCTCCGCATCGCCGCACACCAGCCGGGCGCCGCTGCCACGCAGGGCGGCCTGGGCCAGCATGCCGGGGGCGAGATCCAGCCCGTGCAACTGCTGGCAACGACCCGCCAGCGCGGGCAGGAAGAAGCCGGTGCCGCAGCCCAGATCCAGCCCGCAAACCGTCAGTTCAGAACCGACCTGCCCGTCCGGCATCAGGTCAAGCAGCGCCTGCCCCACCTCCTGCTGGAAGCGGGCATGGGCGTCGTAATGACGGGCGGCCGCCCCGAAGCGGCGGGCGAGCTGGGCCTTGTCGACCTGCTGGAAACGCTCATGCATGGCAAGCCCCCTCGGCACCTGCACCTAGCGGGCAAGGGCCCAAGGCATAGAGCAGGCTGTCCACATCCTGCTCGCGGTGCGCCGCACTCAGGGTGATGCGAAGGCGCGCCGTGCCGACCGGCACAGTGGGTGGGCGGATGGCGCTGACCCAGACGCCGCTATCCCGCAGCCGCTGGGCCAGTTGCAGGGCAGCCGCGCTCTCCCCCACCAGCAGGGGCTGGATCGGGGTCTCGCTTGCTCCGAGCCGCCAGCCCAGCGCCTCGGCCCCCTGCCGGAAGCGGGCGATCAACTGGCCAAGATGAGCGCGGGCATCATCAGCAGCGCGTACCAATTCGATACTCTTGCTGACCGCACAGGCCTGGGCGGCCGGCATATGGGTGCTGTAGACATAGTGGCGGGCAAAGTTGACCAGGTACTCCACCAGCTCGCGGCTGCCCCCCACGAAGGCACCGGCGACCCCAAGCGCCTTGCCAAAAGTGCCCATCTGGATGTGTACGCTGGCCGGATGTACTCCCTGCGCCGCCAGGGTGCCACGCCCTTGTGGCCCCAGCACACCGAGACCATGGGCATCATCGATCATCAACCAGTTGCCGCTCCGGGCGGCGAGGGTTGCAAGCTCGTGCCAGGGGCCCTGATCCCCGTCCATGCTGAAGACCCCTTCCGAGACGATCAAGCCACGGTTTGGCTCAAGTTGACGCTCAAGGGCCGCCATGTCGTTGTGGCCGAAGCGCTTCATCCTGCAAGGGAGCTGGCTGCCCATCTCCTGCAGGGAGGCGTGGTTGAGCCTGTCCTGCCACAGCAGGTGCTCCTTGCCGAGCAGGGCCTTGAGCACCGCCTGATTGGCGGAAAAACCGCAGTTGAACAGCAGCACCGCCTCCACCCCGAGCCACTCGGCCAGGGTCTCCTCAAGCTCTTGGTGGGCACGGCTGTAACCGGTTACCAGCGGCGAGGCGCCAGCGCCCGCACCATGGCGGTCGATCCCCGCTTTGAAGGCGGCCTTGATGGCGGAGTGATCGGCGAGCCCCAGGTAGTCGTTGGCAGAGAAGTTGAGGTAGTCGCGCCCATCGACCACCAGCCTGGCGCCAGTGGGGCCATCGGTGGCGATGCGGCGGCGCAGCAGGTCCGCCTGCTCGCGCCCGGCCAGGGCCTCCCCCAGCGCAAAGGGGCCTGTGACAACAGGGGAAGTCATGAACGGACGGCACCTGCGCGGGGGCGGGTGGCATCGTAGAAGAGTTCGCGAGGCTCGCTCTGGCGGCTCACCTCGGCCAGCAGCTCCTCTTCTTGAACCTGATCCGGCTTCTGGGCGCGCTGGGCGGGACGGATGCCGAGCCGCTTGAAGAGCTGCATGTCGCTGTTCTCGTCGGGGTTCGGGGTGGTCAAGAGCTTGCAGCCATAGAAGATGGAGTTGGCGCCGGCCATAAAGCACATGGCCTGCATCTGCTCGTTCATCTTCTCCCGCCCGGCGGAGAGGCGCACGTGGGAGGCGGGCATCATGATGCGCGCCACCGCTATGGTGCGGATAAATTCGAAAGGATCCAGGTTCTCCTCATTTTCCAGGGGAGTCCCCTTCACCTTGACCAGCATGTTGATGGGCACGCTCTCCGGGTGGCGCGGCAGGTTGGCCAGCGCCATCAAGAGACCCGCCCTATCTTTCGCCTGCTCCCCCATGCCGACGATGCCACCTGAGCACACCTTCATGCCGGCGCCGCGCACGTGCTCCAGGGTATCCAGCCTGTCCTGATAGGTGCGGGTGGTGATGATGTCACCGTAGAACTCCGGCGAGGTATCGAGGTTGTGGTTGTAGTAGTCAAGGCCGGCGGCACCGAGGCGGGCGGCCTGATCCGCGGTCAGCATCCCCAGCGTCATGCAGGTCTCCATCCCCAGCCCGCGCACCTCCTCGACCATGCGGAGGATATAGGGCATGTCCCTCTCCTTCGGGTTGCGCCAGGCGGCCCCCATGCAGAAGCGCGACGAGCCATTGGCCTTGGCCTCGCGGGCCCGCTCCAGCACTTTTTCCACCTCCATCAGCCGCTCGGTTTCGAGCCCGGTGTGGTAGCGAGCGCTCTGGGGGCAATATTTGCAATCCTCCGGGCAGGCGCCGGTCTTGATGGAGAGCAAGGTGCTCACCTGCACCTCGTTCGGGTCGAAATGGGCGCGGTGTACCGTCTGGGCCTGGAACAGCAGATCGTTGAATGGCAGGGCAAACAGGGCCTGAACCTCGGCGAGGGTCCAGTCGTGACGAAGGGCGTGACCGCCCAGGGTGAGAGCATTCATACATGGCTTCCAGTTGTTATAAGTGGGATCCTGCGCCGCCATCCTGGGATGAAGGACCGCAAAAGCCGCCACAGGCCGACCTCCTCGCAGTGAGGCCTGGCGCCAAGTGGCTGAAATTGTTGGCTAGTGTAGAGAGCGCGCGTAGACTGTCAACACCGACCAGATCAAACCAATTGACAACAGAACACAAAATGACCAATCAAGAATTCGACCTGCACCACGTCTGGCACCCCTATACCTCCCTCACCCATCCCCTGCCCTGCTATGAAGTGGCCAGCGCCAAGGGGGTGACCCTCACCCTCAGCGACGGCCGTGAACTGGTGGATGGCATGAGCTCCTGGTGGGCCTGCGTCCACGGCTATCAGGTGCCGGAGCTGGACGCCGCCGCCACTGCCCAGCTCGGCAAGATGTCCCACGTGATGTTTGGCGGCCTGACCCATGCTCCTGCGGTGGAGCTGTGCCGCAAGCTGGTGGAGATCACACCAAAAGGGCTGGATCGGGTGTTTCTGGCAGATTCGGGGTCGGTAGCGGTGGAGGTGGCACTCAAGATGGCCCAGCAGTACTGGCATGCCAAGGGGACGCCAAGGGCCAAATTTGTCTCCCTGCGGGGCGGCTATCACGGCGACACCTTCGGCGCCATGAGCGTCTGTGACCCCGATGGCGGCATGCACGAGCTCTACAAGGGCTTCCTGCCGGAGCACCATTTCGTGGCCGCCCCGAGCTGCCGCTTCCACGCCCAGTGGGACGAGAGCTGCGTGGTGGAGCTGGCGGAGCTGGTTGCCGATCGCCACGAAGAGATTGCCGCCATAGTGCTGGAGCCCATAGTCCAGGGGGCGGGCGGCATGCGCTTCTATCATCCCCGCTACCTGCAGTGGGTGCGCGCCCTGTGCGACGAGTTCGGCCTGCTCTTGATTGCCGACGAAATAGCCACCGGCTTTGGCCGCACCGGCCAGCTGTTTGCCTGCGACTGGGCGGGGATCAGCCCCGACATCATGTGCCTGGGCAAGGCGCTCACCGGCGGCTACCTGACGCTGTCGGCCACCCTCACCACGGAGCAGGTCGCCCGCACCATCTGTGACGGCAAGGCCGGGGTCTTTATGCACGGCCCCACCTTTATGGGCAATCCACTCGCCTGCGCGGTGGCCAACGCCTCCATCGATCTGCTGCTGGCCTCGCCGTGGCAGGAACGGGTACAGGCCATCGAGCATCAGCTGCGCACCGAGCTGGTGCAGCTGACCCTCAACCCGGCGGTGGCGGATGTGCGGGTACTCGGCGCCATCGGCGTGGTAGAGATGAAGGAGCGGGTGGACGTGGCGCGCATCCAGCGCAAGTTCGTCGAACTGGGAGCCTGGATCCGCCCCTTCGGCAAGCTCATCTACCTGATGCCCCCCTTCGTCATCAGCCCCGAGGAGCTGCGGGTGCTGACCCGCGCCATCCATGAGGCCATCACCAGCGGCGAATTCTGAGTCTGGATGAATAGGCCCTGCATGAGAATGCAGGGCCTTTTGGCTCTTTTTCATCAGAATGTGAGCAAGACACCAGAACCCGGCTGGCGAGGGGAGTAGACTGCGCGGGTTTTACCCAACAGATGTACCTTTCCCATGCGCCTCTCCATCACTGCCAAGATCAATTTCTTCCTGCTCTTCATCTTCTCCATGGTATTGGTGTTCTCCGCGGCCTATCAGGCGGTGCGCGAGCGCGACCTCATCCTGACCCTCATCAAGGAGCAGAGCCGCGAGCAGACCGAGGCCTATTTCGACGGCCTCAACATGCTGATGCTGACCGGCAAGATGGAGGCCCGCGACACCCTGCGCGCCAAGTTCCTCGATCACGCCCACGTGGAAGATGCCCGCATAGTGCGCGGAGCGGCGATCAACAAGCAGTACGGGGCGGGTCGCGAGACCGAGGCCCCCAAGGACAGATTCGATGCCCTGGCCCTGGCGGGCAAGGGGAGCCTGGAGGTGGTGCACGACGGCACCCACAGCAAGCTGGTGGTAACCCGCCCCCTGCTGGCCAAGACGGATTTTCGCGGCACCGACTGCACCAGTTGCCACCAGGTGCCGGAGAATACGGTGCTGGGGGCTGTGCGCTTTGACTACTCCCTCGATACCCTCTTTACCCGGGTCGAGCAGAACATCCTCACTTCGGCGCTTATTCTCACCGGTATCTTCGGGCTGGGGCTGCTGCTCACCCTCTGGGTCATCCGTACCTGGATAGTCCGCCCCCTCAACCAGCTGACCCGCTCCATGGAAGAGGCCACCGATCTGCACGACTTCGGCCACCGGCTGGAGGGGGATGAAGGGGACGAGATAGGCCGGGTGGCGCTCGCCTACAACCAGATGCTCGACAGCGTGGAGCGCCAGCTCGGCAAGCGCCCCGCCCCCTCGTCACAGGACGAGAAGCCGGTGGATCACGCCAGGTAGTAGAACAGCAGGCTGGCGATCAGGATCAGCAGCAGGATGAACAAATTGAGGTGCAGCGCATCCTCTTGCCGTCGACTGCGGCGCTGCTCCAGCGCCAAGACCCCCAGGGTCAGCAGGCAGCAACCCCAGAGCCCGTGCACCAGCCAGGGGGTCAAGGCAGGATCCCAATAGTCACGCACCTTGACCCCGCCATAGACCAGAAAGCCGTAGGCAATATCGGGGCGGGCATGGTGATAGAGGCCGAGCAGGACGATAAAGCCGCCCCAGCAGAGGATCACCAGCCCCTGGAGTACCCGTATCCAGCCATCCGGCCCCCGCCTGCGTTCCTTCACTCTCACCCCCTGCCCAACCGACCGGATCCATGCAAGATTCATGGGGAAAACCCCGCAAGGGTCCGACATTTTTGCTTGTTTATCAAACCCGCGCGGGTAAGATTAACGGCTTAGTCTGCCATGATGGGCCACTCACGCCCGGCCAGACCCCTAGTGTTGCAAATAGCGCTGCAAGAACAAGCTGGAGACAATATTTCGATGACGCACGCATCCGTAGTAGATGTGCTGACCGGTAAGTATGCGGTTGGCACCACCCAGACAGTGAAAGGGTGGATCCGGACCCGCCGCGATTCCAAGGCGGGGATCTCATTTTTGGCCATATCCGATGGCTCCTGTTTCCATCCGGTACAGGCCGTCGTTCCCAATACCCTGGCCAATTACGAGAATGAAGTGCTGCGTCTGACCACCGCCTGCTCAGTGGAAGTGACCGGTGTGGTCGTGGCTTCCCAGGGCAGCGGCCAGGCCTTCGAGCTGCAAGCCTCCGACGTCAAGGTAGTAGGCTGGGTCGAAGACCCGGACACCTACCCCATGTCTGCCAAGCGCCACAGCATCGAATACCTGCGCGAGCAGGGTCACCTGCGTGCCCGTACCAACGTGGTCGGCGCCGTGACCCGGGTGCGCAACTGCCTGGCCCAGGCCATTCACCGCTTCTTCCACGAAGAAGGCTATCTGTGGATTGCCGCCCCCCTCATCACCGCCTCCGACACCGAAGGTGCCGGCGAGATGTTCCGCGTCTCCACCCTGGACATGGAAAACCTGCCGCGCACTCCCGAAGGCAAGGTGGATTACGACAAGGACTTCTTCGGCAAGGAGACCTTCCTGACCGTCTCCGGTCAGCTCAACGTCGAGACCTATGCCTGCGCCCTGTCCAAGGTCTACACCTTCGGCCCGACCTTCCGCGCCGAAAACTCCAACACCAGCCGCCATTTGGCCGAGTTCTGGATGGTGGAGCCGGAAATCGCCTTCGCGGACCTGGAAGATAACGCCGCCCTGGCCGAAGCCATGCTCAAATACGTCTTCAACGCCGTGCTGCGTGAGCGCCGTGACGATCTGGAGTTCTTCACCCAGCACATTGACAAGGACGCCATCGACCGTCTGGAACGTTTCGTCGCCTCCGACTTCGCCCAGATTGACTACACCGACGCCATCGAAGTACTGAAGAACTGCGGCAAGAGCTTCGAGTTCCCTGTCTCCTGGGGCATCGATCTCTCCTCCGAGCACGAGCGCTACCTGGCCGAGGAGCACTTCAAGTCTCCTGTGGTGGTGAAGAACTACCCGAAAGACATCAAGGCCTTCTACATGCGCCTCAACGACGACGGCAAAACCGTCGCCGCCATGGACGTGCTGGCCCCGGGGATCGGCGAGATCATCGGTGGCTCCCAGCGTGAGGAGCGCCTCGAGGTGCTGGATGCCCGTCTAGCCGAAATGGGCCTGAACAAGGAAGATTACTGGTGGTATCGCGACCTGCGTCGCTACGGCACAGTGCCGCACTCAGGTTTCGGCCTGGGCTTCGAGCGTCTGGTGGTCTATGTGACCGGCATGGGGAACGTGCGCGACGTCATCCCCTTCCCGCGTACCCCTCGCACCGCCGAGTTCTAAGACGCGCCGAGCCAGACTCGCTCCGTGCAAAAGCCGACCCTTGGGTCGGCTTTTTATTTCCTGCTCTCCCGGCTGTGGCCCCCCGCCTCTCATCCTGATCCTCGAATAAATCCCCCCAGCCCTTCCCCTGCCTGCCACCCTCCCGATCGCCCCTGTTCAAGGGCATATCCATAGTTTTTATGCACTTAAATCGGAAAAGAGTCTGTTATTGAACCACCTCAATTTTTTACCCCTTTAGGGGTGCCAGAATACCCACCAACCCTTTAGGGGCAAATAACGACAGATGCTCCCGGGCCCCAGGGCCGATGCGGACATGGATTCAATCACACGAGGTAATGGAATGATCTTGATGGAATTTTTGGTGGTGCTCGGCTGCTTGCTGCTGGGTACCCGCTTTGGGGGCATGGGACTGGGTCTCATCAGTGGCATAGGTCTCTTCCTGCTGACCTTCGTGTTCGGCCTGGTGCCGGGCGAGCCGCCGGTGCAGGTGATGCTGACCATACTGGCGGTGATCGGCTGCGCCGCCACCCTGCAGACCGCCGGTGGCCTCAACCTGATGATGCAGGTCGCCGAGCGTCTGCTGCGCCGCCACCCCCAGTACATCACAATCCTGGCGCCCCTCACCACCTGGACCCTCACCTTCCTGTGCGGTACCGGCCACGTGGTCTACACCATGTTCCCCATCATCGCCGACATAGCGCTGCAGAAGAACATACGTCCCGAGCGCCCCATGGCGGTCGCCTCCGTTGCCTCCCAGATGGCGATCTGCGCCTCCCCTGTCTCCGTTGCCGTGGTCTCCATGGTCTCCATTTTGGCGG
The DNA here is from genome assembly GCF_010974825.1 of Aeromonas rivipollensis. Taxonomy (GTDB): domain Bacteria; phylum Pseudomonadota; class Gammaproteobacteria; order Enterobacterales; family Aeromonadaceae; genus Aeromonas; species Aeromonas rivipollensis. The sequence continues at coordinate 92,796 of NZ_JAAILA010000008.1, forward strand.
CCGGTCACGGCATAGGTCAGGCCTACGGCCTGCTCGACATCCTGATGATCGCCATCCCCTCCTCCCTGACCGGTGTGGTCATGGCGGCCCTGTGGAGCCTGCGCCGTGGCAAGGATCTGGACAAGGATGAGGAGTTCCAGGCCAAGATCCAGGATCCTGAGCAGCGCGCCTTCGTCTATGGCGGCGGTGAAACCCTGCTCAACACCAAGTTCCCGAAAGAGGCCTACTGGTCTACCTGGATCTTCTTCGCCGCCATCGCTGCCGTGGTCTTGCTCGGTGCCAACGAAGGGTTGCGTCCGGTGTTCACCATCAAGGACAAGACAGGCCCCCTCTCCATGAACCTGGTGATCCAGATGATGATGCTGATCGCCGGCGCCATCATTTTGATGCGCTGCAAGGTCAAGCCGGGCGATATCTCCAACGGCGCCGTCTTCAAGGCAGGCATGGTCGCCATCTTCTCCGTGTTCGGGGTTGCCTGGATGAGCGAAACCTTCTTCCAGGCCCACATGCCGCTGCTCAAAGAGACCCTGGCCCACGTGGTACAGGCCCAGCCCTGGACCTACGCCCTGGTGCTCTTCCTCATCTCCAAGCTGGTGAACAGCCAGGCCGCCGCCCTGACCGCCATCGCCCCCATGGGTCTGGCTCTGGGCGTAGAGCCGAAACTGCTGATCGCCTTCCTGCCGGCCAGCTACGGCTACTTCGTGCTGCCGACCTACCCGAGCGACCTGGCCTGTATCGGTTTCGACCGCTCCGGCACCACCCGCATCGGCAAGTTCATCATCAACCACAGCTTCATCATTCCGGGGCTGATCGGGGTCAGCAGCTCCTGTGCCCTGGGCTATGTGCTGACCACCATTCTGCTCTAATCGCAGTCGCGTTTAGCACGCCATTGCCAGACAGGCCCCCGCTTTGGGGGCCTGCTCTTTTCTCCCCCTCTCGGCTCCCCAACAATTTCCCCACTGCTATTTCCAGCCGCCATTTCCAGACACTATGCCTTTACCTGCGCCCCCGCCGCTGGGTAGCATGCCCCCTAGTTCACCATTGGAATCTCATCCATGTCTCGCGTCATCCTGCTCTGGAGCGGTGGCAAAGATGCCATGCTGGCCCTCTGCCATGCCCGCGATGCGGGTCATCAGGTGGTGGCCCTGGCCACCTTTGCACCGCTAAAGCCCCGATTTCTCGCTCACCCCTTGCCACTGGTGCGCCGTCAGGCGGCGGCCCTGGGTCTGCCCCATCTGCTGGTCACCATAGAAGCGCCATTCGAGCAGGGCTATGAGATGGCGCTGAGTCGCCTGCGGCAGGAGTGGGCACTCGATGGGGTGGTGACCGGCGATATCGACAGCGTGGGGGGCGCACCAAACTGGATCCGCGAACGCTGCCAGCCGCTGGGGCTAACCGTCCACACCCCGCTCTGGCAGCAATCTCGCCAGGCGCTGCTGGCGGATATGCTGGCGCGCGGCATAGTCGCCCACTTATCCTGCGTCGATACCCGGATACTTGCCCCGGAATGGGCCGGACGTATCCTGGATGCCGCCACCCTCAGCGAGCTGCAGCAACTGGCCGAGCGCGAGGGATTCGATGCCTGCGGCGAGCAGGGGGAGTACCACAGCATGGTGACCGACGGCCCGGGCTTTGCCGCCCCGCTGCGCCTCGATGGCTGGCAGCTGGCGCGCCAGGATCATCTGGCCTATCTGGCCCAGGACGAGCCTGTGCCCACCGAGCAACCATAAAAAACGGGAGGCGATGGCCTCCCGTTTTGCTTGCCGGGCACACCGACCTATTTCGCCAGCTTGCCCAGCACCCGCTGCAACAGGCGGATGCGCGGCTCTATGCTGTCAAGCAGCAGGAACTCGGCCTCCGAGTGGAAGCCACCACCCATGGGGCCCAAGCCATCGAGGGACGGCACCCCGGCCGCGGCGGTGAAGTTGGCATCAGATCCGCCCCCCGCCTCCAGCCAGTTGAAGGAGATCCCCTCATCCGCTGCCGCCGCCTCCACCAGCGCCATCAACGCCTCGGTGTCGCCACTCGGGCGCATTGCCGGCTTGAAGCTCTGGCGCTCCACCTCGACCCGGCAACCGCGCAGGAAGGGGTTGTTGGCCATAAAGCCGAGCCGCTCGTGCACGGCGGCAGCCTCGTCATTGCTCCAGAAGCGCAGGTCGACTATGGCCTCGGCGAAGTCCGGCACCACGTTGACGCCGGTGCCCCCCTGTACCACCCCCACGTTCATGGTGGTGCCCGTCTCCATGTTGACCTGTTCATTGATGGTCAGCACCCAATGGGCGAGCTCTGTAATGGCGGAAACCCCTTCGGTCAGGGCCGAACCGGCATGAGAAGCCTTGCCGTGGAAGCGGATGCGGTACTTGGCGTTGCCCTTGCGGGCGCTGATGAGATCCCCGCTCGGGCGGGCCGCCTCGGCCACCAGCACGCAGCCGCTCTGCCTGGCCTTGGCTACCAGCCAATCCCTGGACCAGGGGGAGCCAATCTCCTCGTCGCAGTTACAGCAGACCAACACCTTGAGCTTGGCCAGCAGCGCCGGATCCATCCCCTTCAAGGCATACCAGGTGGAGAGCAGGCCGCTCTTCATGTCCGACACACCGGGGCCGAAGGCCTGATTGCCTTCGACTTTCAGCGGCCGCTTGGCCGCCGTCCCCTCGGGGAAGACGGTATCCATGTGACCCACCAGCATGACGTCATAGTGATCCGCCCCCGGGGCATTGGTTGCCTCGAGGCAGGGGCCGCACTCAGGAGCTAACTGGTGGCGCACCACCTGCCAGCCAATGGCCTCATATTTTTCGGTCAGGATGTCGGCCACCCGAGCCACCCCGGCCGGGGTGCGGGTACCGCAATCCAGGTTGATGAGGGGGGCCAGATCCGCCAGATAGGCGTCCAGGGAAAAAGCATTGCGAGGACCTGTCATCATCGTCTCCAAAGGGCAAAAGGTCGGGCCTCGCCCTTGCGCAGAGTGAATGGAGCGGGCAGCCTGGCCGCCCGCCCCGCCATTACATAAACAGCAGATAGTTGAGCGCCAGCGCCGTCACCAGGGCGCCGGCCATGGGCACGCAGGTGCGCTTGACCACCACGAAGGGGGAGACCTTGGCGATCCCCGCGCAGGCGATCAGCACCGCCGCTATGGGGGAGACGGTGCGGCCTATGCTGGAGGCGAGCTGCATCGGCAGCAGCATGGTCACCGCCGGCACCCCGAACTTGGCCGCCACCGCGGGCGCCAGGGTGGAGAAGCTCAGGAAGGCCGCGTTGCCCGAGCCCATGATGACGGCCGCCACCATGATGAGTCCCACCATCACCAGCGTCATCAGGCCGCTGCCGATCCCGGCATTGCTGGCGGAGTGCAGCAGGGTGTCGATGGCGCCTATGGCCTTGAGGGATTCGGCAAACAGCTCGGCACAGACGATGAGCGCCACTACAGGGCCAAACACCTTGCCCATGCCGTCTAGGAAGCTGGAGAGCCCGGCCATGGCGGTGCGCACCGAGCGGGTGCGCAGCAGCTCGCACAGCATGCCGATAAAGACCGACAACAGCATGGCCACCTCCACGCTGACGCTGATGCTGGTCACCAGCAGCTTGGAGAAGGTCATCATCAGCACAAAGGGGATGATGGGCAGCAGGGCATACCAGGTCGGTGCCGGCACCTCCTCCTTCCCCTGCTCGTCCAGCTCGGCCGGATCGCCTCTGTGCAGGGCGGGATCCCAGCCATCTTGGCGATCGCAGTGACGCTGCCAGAAGAAGTGCAGCACCATGGTCACCAGCAGCATGGGGGCCACCAGCCAAATCTGGTAGTCGACGAAGTAGCTGGTCGGATCCATGCCGGACTGGCCGGCGGAGAAGATGGCGTTGGTCTGGGTCGGGCCAATCTCGAACGCCTGGGAGGTGGCGATGACGCCACAGGCCGACGCCGGGCTGATACCGAGGTTGCGCATCACGGGGTACATGGTGACCATCAGCAAGAGGCCGAGGCCGGTGGCGGAGGTGACAAACAGCGACACGAAGACCGCCACCAGATAGCAGATGGCCAGCATCAGGTAGCTGGACTGGATGCCCGCCACCGGCTTGACCGCCACCCGCACCAGGGACTGGGAGGCGCCTATGTGGGACATGTAGGTGGCAAAGCCCGCCACCGCCATTATGGTGAGGCCAAGCCCCGCCGCCCGGTAGGAGAAGATCCCCTTGAACACCTCGAACAGGTCGAACAGGGCGAACCCTGTGCTCTTGTCGGCAGGCAGTATGGGGTGCAACCCCAGCCAGTAGGCCACCGCGAAGATGGCCATGCCTGCCAGCGCCAGCACCGCCTGCGGGTTGTAATCCTTGACGATGCCGTAGACCACGGCCATCAGCACGAGCAAGACGAATAAGAGTTCCAAAGTGCGCTCCTGATAAGATTATCGAGGATCGAAATCTAGTGGCGAGCCCCTCCTTTCCCCTTGATCCCTATCAATAAAAGTGGCTTGAATGATAAAAAGCAGCATTAAATTTTGATATATCAAATAAAATTGGTACATCAATCCAGTGTCGACGCACTAGAATGCCCTGCATCAGATCCTGACCAACAACCTCCACTTTTTTTGCGTTGGATCAACGCCCGTCAAGGGTGAACTGGCCAAGATGCCCGTCGATACAGAGCGACCATTTCGCACCGGAGAGAGTTATGACAAGCCAAGCCACCGCAGGGACTTCGACCTGCGACTACAAGCTGTGGGACATCCTCGTCGAGTCTGCAAAGGAACGCACCACCATTCGTTATTCCAAGCTGGCCAGGCAGGCCGGGCTGGAACAGTGCCAGGATGAGCTGCGCACCCTGCTGCAACGCATCCGCATGTACTGCACCGAAAACAACCTGCCGATCCTCTCCGCCATAGTGGTGGACGACGTGGGCAAATACACAGGCCTCTCCTCCAGCCTGCCGGATGCGCCCTGGGAGCGGGCCCGGGTCTTCGACCACCAGTGGACCACCCTGCACTGATAGCCCCCTTCCCACAAAACGCGCCCCCAGGCGCGTTTTGGCTATCTGGCCCCTCGCGTTTTCTCCCCCCTCCCCGCTGGTAAAACCAGCCAGCCCGGCCATGAGCGTTGCCATGGCTGGGCCACAATGCCAGAATCGGGCCCTTGCATGATTTCACGTTCGGATTTCAGGGCCCCGGGCCCGCAGATATAGGATCTCCCATGGCCACCACCCTCTATGGCATCAAGAACTGCGACACCATCAAGAAGGCCCGCAAGTGGCTGGACGAGGCTGGCATCGACTATCGCTTTCACGACCACAGGGCCGACGGCCTCGAGCCTGCCCGGCTGGACGGCTGGCTGAACCAGCTGGGCTGGGAAGCCCTGCTCAACACCCGAGGCACCAGCTTCCGCGCCCTGCCGGAGGAGGCCAAGCAAGGGCTGGACACCGCAAAAGCCCGTGCCCTGCTGCTGGAACACCCCGCCATGATCAAGCGCCCGCTGCTGGATCGCGATGGCGAGCTGACCCTGGGATTCAAGGCAGACCACTACCAATCCCTCTTCTCTCGTTAAACTTTTCTGTTAAGGAACGCCGATGTCGGATGTCATCGCACTGGCCAAGGATCTTATCCGCCGCCCCTCAGTTACCCCGCTGGATGAAGGGTGCCAGACCCTGATGGCGGAGCGCCTCGAGCGCCTCGGGTTCGTCATCGAACCCATGGTGTTTGAAGACACCACCAACCTCTGGGCCCGCCGTGGCAGCGAGGGGCCGCTGTTCTGCTTCGCCGGCCACACCGATGTGGTGCCCGCCGGGCCGCTGGACAAATGGCAGACGCCGCCGTTCGAGCCGACCATCCAGGATGGCATGCTCTATGGCCGGGGCGCCGCCGACATGAAGGGGTCGCTGGCCGCCATGGTGGTGGCCACCGAGCGTTTCGTCGCGGCCCACCCGGATCACCAGGGCTCCATCGCCTTTCTCATCACCTCCGATGAAGAGGGCCCCTTTATCAACGGCACAGTGCGCGTCATCGACACCCTGGAGGCGCGCAACGAGAAGATCCGCTGGTGCATCGTCGGCGAGCCCTCCTCCACCGCAGTGGTGGGGGACGTGGTGAAGAACGGCCGCCGCGGCTCCATCACCGGCGATCTGCTGGTGCGCGGAGTACAGGGCCACGTGGCTTATCCTCATCTGGCAGACAACCCCATCCACAAGGCGGCGCCTGCCCTGGCGGAGCTCGCCGCCACCGTCTGGGATCAGGGCAACGCCTTCTTCCCTCCCACCAGCTTCCAGATAGCCAACATCCAGGCCGGGACCGGTGCCTCCAACGTCATCCCCGGCGAATTGCAGGTGCAGTTCAACTTCCGTTTCAGCACCCAACTGACCGACATGGACATCCGCGAGCGGGTCGAGGCACTGCTGACCCGTCACGGTCTGGACTTTGAGCTGAAGTGGACCCTCTCAGGCCAGCCCTTCCTGACCGACACCGGCGCCCTGCTGGAGGCCACCGTCGCCGCCGTGGCGGCAGTCAACGGTCAGCAACCAGCCCTGCTCACCACGGGCGGAACGTCCGATGGACGCTTTATCGCCCCCACCGGGGCTGAAGTCATTGAACTGGGCCCGGTCAACGCCACCATCCACAAGGTGAACGAGTGCGTGAAGGCGGACGATCTGGATCTGCTGGCGGACATGTACCAAGGGGTGCTGGAGCACTTGCTGGCATGACCCAGGATCAACTGCTTGGGCTCGACGAGAGCCACCTCATCCTGGTGGGGCGCGGGCCTCACCGCCTGACCGCCGCCACGGCGGCGGCCTTCAACGACATGCAGGTGGCGGCCGCCTATGAAGGGTTCAACCTGCAGGCCGCCTCCAGCTGGCGCAGCTTCGAGCGCCAGCTCGCCATCTGGAATGGCAAGTGGCGCGGGGAGCGGCCCCTGCTGGATGCCGACAACCAGCCGCTGGATGCGCTGCAGCTGGGGGAGGCAGAGCGGCTGCACGCCATCTTGCGCTGGAGCGCCCTGCCGGGTACCAGCCGCCACCACTGGGGCACGGATCTCGACATCTACGACCCCGACTGCCTGCCCGCCGGTACCAGGCTGGCGCTGGAGCCCTGGGAGTATGAGGCGGGAGGCTGGTTTGCCGATCTCGGCGAGTGGCTCGGGGATCACATGAGCGACTTCGGCTTCTTCCTGCCCTATGCCAAACCGCTGGACGCGGCTCAGGGGGTCGCCTACGAGCCCTGGCACATCAGCTTCGCCCTGGAGTCCGCTGAACAGCGGCTGGATCCTGATGCGCTGGCGCTTTGTCTACAACAGGCGGATATTGAAGGCAAGGCGTGCATACTGTCTCATCTCGACGAGATCCTGGCCCGTTATGTCACTGCCGGTCACACCGAAAGGAGAATCCGATGAGTGTGTGGTTATGGATAGGCCTGCCGCTGCTGTTTTTGCTCGGCCTGTTTCTCAATGCCATCAAGGACATGAAACAGCTCGAAAAGCAGTTGCCGAAATACAAGGACAAGATCCGGGAAGTCAAGGACGACGAGGACGACTGACCTCCCCCGCAGGAGCCCGATGGCGCTCCTGCGCCCCCACCCCGGCCTGCTGACAACCCGGCACCCGCCCCCTGAAAATGGGCACCAATCGCCACTCACCCCCCGCCTCTTTCTCGTCCCCCTCAGGCCCCGCGCCTACTGCTTAAAAACAGCACAACAACCGTAAAAAACTGCAAATCGATGCACAATTAAGCCACACAAAGGGGTGCAATCTGCATATAATGTGCCTGTTTTGCCGCCCGCCATAAGGAGTTCGCCATTGGATGCCACCACCATCAACAGTTTCTTTTTTATCGGTGCCTTGTTGGTGGGAGCCAGTGTCCTGTTAAGTGCGCTCTCGTCCCGGGTCGGCATCCCCATCCTGGTCATCTTCCTCGCCGTCGGCATGCTGGCCGGTGAGGATGGTCCCGGCGGCATCCACTTCGCCGACTACTCTGTCGCCTACCTGGTGGGCAACCTGGCGCTCGCCATCATCCTGCTGGATGGCGGCATGCGCACCCGGGTCTCCTCCTTTCGGGTCGCACTCTGGCCTGCCCTGTCGCTGGCCACCGTCGGGGTGGCCATCACCACAGGCCTGACCGGTCTGGCCGCCGCCTGGCTGTTTGACCTCAACCTGATGCAGGGGATGCTGATCGGCGCCATCGTCGGCTCCACCGATGCGGCGGCTGTCTTCTCCCTGCTCGGCGGGCGCAGCCTCAACGAGCGGGTCAGCGCCACCCTGGAGATAGAGTCCGGCAGCAACGATCCCATGGCGGTCTTTCTCACCGTCACCCTGATAGAGGTGCTGGCCAGCGCCCAGCAGGGGCTGGACGCCGGCTTCCTGCTGCTGCAACTCATCAAGCAGTTTGGCCTCGGCGCCGGCATAGGCCTGGCGGGGGGCTGGCTGCTGTGGCGGCTCATCAACACGGCCCGCCTGGCCCCAGGGCTCTATCCGCTGCTCACGGTGAGCGGCGGCCTGCTGATCTTCGCCCTCACCACGGCGGTGGGGGGCAGCGGCATCCTCGCCATCTACCTCACCGGCCTCTTGCTCGGCAACCTCTCCCTGCGCAGCCGCAGCACCACCTTGTCGGTGCTGGACGGTCTGACCTGGCTCAGCCAGATCGGCATGTTCCTGGTGCTGGGGCTGCTCGCCACCCCGAGCAATCTGCTGCCCATCGCCGTGCCGGCGCTGGCCCTGGCCATGTGGATGATCCTCTTTGCCCGCCCGGTATCGGTCTGGATAGGCCTGCTGCCGTTCAAGAACTTCGCCCCCCGGGAGCGCTGGTTCATCTCCTGGGTCGGCCTGCGCGGCGCCGTGCCCATCATACTGGCGGTCTTCCCCATGATGGCGGGGCTGCCCAATGCCCAGCTCTACTTCAATGTCGCCTTCTTCGTGGTGCTGGTCTCCCTCATCCTGCAGGGCAGCTCGCTGCCGCTGGCCTCCAGGCTGGCGCGGGTCGAGGTGCCGGCGCCGCCGTCCCCCATCAACCGCTCCGGGCTCGAGATCGATCTCGACAGCCAGTGGGAGACCTTCGTCTATCGCCTGAGCGCCGAGAAGTGGTGCATAGGCTCGCCCCTGCGGGAGCTGCGCATGCCCCAGGGTACCCGCATCTGCGCCCTGTTCCGCGGCCAGGAGCTGCTGCACCCCTCGGGCAGTACCTGCCTGCAGTCGGATGACATCCTCTGCGTCATCGGCCACGAGCGGGACCTCCCCGCCCTCGGCCAACTGTTCAGCCAGGCGCCGGAGCAGGATCTGGGCCCGCGCTTCTTCGGTGACTTCCTGCTGGAGGCGACCGCCAGGCTGGTGGATCTCGCCCCGCTCTACGGGCTGGATGTGAGCGAGGTGGCGGATCAGACCCTGGGCGATTTCATTGCCCATCAGTTGGGCGATAATCTGGTAGTGGGTGACCACGTCGCCTGGCAGGGCCTGCTCTGGACAGTGGCGGAGATGGAAGAGGGTGAACCTCGCAAGATAGGGGTACGCTTCCTGGAAGAAGATCCGGTCTAGGACGCAAGCCGGACCCTGTTCAATACATATACTCGGCGCCCGTTCCCGCCAGGACGGTGAACCGGCGCCCGGCGAGAAGGGAGTGACCCATGCCTTATCAAACCCTGTTGTCTGGTCTCTATCCTCCCTCCCCCCGACTGGGGCTGATCGAGGGCTTCTTCGGCAAGGGCTGGAGCTGGGAGGCCCGTGCCCGCTATGCCCAGTGGCTGCCCCGCCATGGCTATGGCTTCTACCTCTACGCCCCCAAGGAAGACGGCTATCTGCGCAAGCACTGGGCCGAGCCCTGGCCGAGGGAGCAGCTCGACCACCTGCGCCAGCTGGCCCAGCAGTGCCGGGACAACGGCCTCGCCTTCGGTGTGGGGTTGAGCCCCATGGGCGCCCATCACGACTACGCGCACAAGCGCCCGGCCCTGCTCGAGAAGGTTCGCCTCATCGAGGAGGCGCTCAAGCCCGACATACTGGCGGTGCTGTTTGACGACATGAAGGGGGACACCCCGGATCTCGCCCACTGGCAGCTCACCATAGCCCACGACATCGCGGCCCACACCGGCGCCAGCCGTCTCATCTTCTGCCCCAGCTACTACTCGACGGATCCTGTGCTGGAGAAGGTGTTCGGCGCCATGCCCCCCCACTATCTGACGGATCTGGGCCAGGGGCTGGACAAGGGTTTTGACATCTTCTGGACAGGCCCCAGAGTCTGCTCCACCGACTACCCGGCTGCGCACCTCAAGCAGGCCGCCGACTGGCTGCACCGCAAGCCCTTCCTGTGGGACAACTACCCGGTCAACGACGGCAGCAAGGCGAGCAGCTTCCTGCACCTGCGTGCCTTCGAGAACCGCCCCGCCGAGCTGGCGGAGCTGACCGCTGGCCACGCGGTCAATCCCATGAAGCAGGCGGCGCTCTCCGTGCTGCCGCTCGCCACCCTGCCCATGAGTTACCGGCTCGGCCACCAGTACGATCCGGATCAGGCGCTGCACACCTCCCTCAACGCCACCTGCGGGCCGCAGATCTCCGCCATGATAGAGGCGGATCTGCCGCTGTTTCAGGACATAGGCCTGGCCCAGCTCACCCCGGAGCAGCTCACCCACCTCAAGCACCGCTACCTGCCGTTCCAGGATCAGAGCTGCGTGAACGAGATCCTGCGCTGGCTGGCGGGGGAGTATGTGTTCGATCCGGACTGCCTCACCGACTGACACCTCGCCGGACGCCCAATAAAAATGCCACCTCCCCTTCACCGGGGGAGGTGGCATTTTTCATTCCGATCGCCTCAGCCGAAGGCCAGCCAGACGCCGACAAACAGCATGAGCGAGCCGGCGATGCGGTTCATCAGGGTGACGTTGCCGCTCTTGGCGAGGAAGTGGCGCAGGGTGCGGCCACCGCTCGCGTAGAGCAGCAGGCAGGAGAATTCTATGACCAGGATGAGCACCACCAGAGCGCTGATCTGGGGTGCCATCGGCTTGGCCGCATTGATGAAGGGGGGCAGCAGGGAGACCATGAAGGCCCACCCCTTGGGATTGGCGATGGCGGTGACGAAACCCTGCAGCGCCAGGCCGAGCGGCTTGGTCTCCTGGCCGGCCGAGAGATCCGCCGGAATCGCCATCTTGCCCTTGGCTTGCCACATCTGGATGCCGAGCCAGACCAGATAGGCACCGCCCACGTACTTGAAGGCCGAGAACAGGGCCGGATAGTTGAGCATGACGGCCGCCACCCCGACCACGGAGAGCACAGAGACCAGGCCGACCCCGATGAGCTCCCCCCACATCATGTGCAGGGTGCGGCGCACCCCAAGGCTCATGCCCAGGGTCATCGCCAGTGTCATGCACATGCCGGGGGTCACGGAGACAAAGAAAAACGTGGGAATAAAGAGCGCCAAGATGGCGGGATCAATCCAGTCGGACACACTACACCTCCAGATAACAAGCAGTCGATCTTGCCTATCACACTCTTTTAACACAAGAAAAACCTTTGCGTTCGGCACGGATTTCACCTTAAAAACCCTGTGACAATAGTTGTCGCGCCTGTGTAAGATGCCGCCTCACTCCTCTTTTGGGTTAGGATCTTTCATGTCTTTGAATAATCTGTCCATTCGTCTGCAAGTTCTCATTCCACTACTGCTCGCCAGCCTGCTGATGCTGCTCATGGCCGTGATCAGCAAGCAGGAGATAGACGGTGCCATCAAGGACATGAACGACACCACCACCAGCGTCACCCGCCACAAGGATGACATCGCCGCCCTGATCCACGCCACCTACCGGCTGCGCACCAATGCCATCTACGGCCTCTACGATCAGGCCCGCTTCGCCGAGCTGCCCGGCACGCTCAATGCCGCCGAGCAGGAGATAAGCGGCCTCTTGTCCCGGCTGGTGATCCCCGGTGCCGAGCAGGACAACAGCCAGGTGGCGGCGGCCCTGCAGGCCTATCTCGGCCACACCCGCAGCAACATGCTGCCACTGCTGACCCAGCAGTACAGAGACGGGACCAAGCCCGCCGGCTATGAGCAATCCAGGCTGCGTTTTCGCGAACTGGGGGAGCAGTTGATCAAGCAGATTGACACCCTCTCTGCCCACATCAACCAGCTGATCCAGCAGGAGATAGCCCTGGAACAGGCCCACTACCAGGCCACCCTGCTGCAGACCCTGCTGCTGATGGCCGCCACCCTGGTCGCGGCACTCTGCGGCGGCTGGTGGCTATCCGGTCGCATCGTCCAGCCCATAGGCCAGTTGCAGGAGGTGATGCACGCCGTCGCCCTCGGTCGCTTCAACGTGCGCGCCAAAGCCGAAGGCAACAACGAGCTGGGCCAGCTGGCCAAGGACATCAACCAGACCCTGAGCCAGCTTGGCAGCACTATCCAGGCCCTGACCGGCATCAGCGGCAACGTGGCCTCCGCCGCCACCGAGCTGGCCGCCGTCATGACCCAGTCCGAGGCCAATGCCCAGCAGCAGCGCAGCGAGACCGAGCAGGTGGCCTCCGCCGTCACCGAGCTGGCCAGCACAGCCGACAACGTCAACCACAATGCCGCCCTGGCCGATGAGCTGGCGCGAGAGGCCAACAGCCGGGTCGAGCAGGGGCTGGCCCTGTTTGCCGAGAGCATCCAGGCCAACGGCCGCATGGCGGGCAGCCTGGAGAACGCCGCTACTGTGGTGGCGCGGCTCAAGTCCCAATCCGAGCAGATCGGCAAGGTGATAGAGGTGATTCAGAGCATCTCGGAGCAGACCAACCTGCTGGCGCTCAACGCCGCCATCGAGGCCGCCCGCGCTGGTGAAACCGGCCGTGGTTTTGCGGTGGTGGCCGACGAGGTACGCCTGCTGGCGGCGCGGACCCAGGACTCCACCAAGGAGATCCAGGCCATCATAGAGCAGTTGCAGAGCCAGTCCCTGTCGGCCAACAGCGGCGTACAGGAGACCCTGGAGATCCTCGGCCACAACCAGCGTCTCTCCGCCGAGGTGCAAGACCTGCTGGGAGGCATCACGGAGGCGGTCAACCAGATCAATGGCGCCAATGCCCAGGTGGCCACCGCCGCCGAGGAGCAGTCCTGCGTCACTGCCGACATCAGCCGCAACATCACCAACATCCACGAGATAGTGAACCAGAACGTGGCCGGCATCACCCAGAGCGCCGCCGCCAGTCACGAACTGTCACAGCTCGCCGAGCAGCAGCGCAGGCAGCTCGCCCAGTTCCAGCTGTAATCCTCCTCCTTCTCTTTGGCAGACCCCGGGCCCGGCACCGGGGTCTGTCCCCTCCCGTTTAAAACGGCTTTTTGCCCACAAGGCGCCATTAGGGGCTGGGCTGCATCCACAAATATGGGTATGGTAGAGGCACGTCATTCCCCCTCACCCAGAGAACACCATGAGCCTGAAGTTCAAGAAACCCGCCTTTATCGCTTTGGGGCTCATCGCCCTCGTGTCCGCCACCTGGCTCGATTTCTATCTGCCGGAACACACCATTGCCACCATCACAGGGGTCGAGGTGAAGCGCACCGACAAGGATGGTCCCATCAGCCAGAAGAACCCGGCCGACGGCCCCATCACCGACGTCTATTACATCTACACCGAGCGTCCCGGCGAGAAGATCCGGGTGTTCCGCAATGAAGATACCGGCTGGGGCTGGCCCTTCTACTTCAAGTTCAATGCCGCCGACGTCCAGGCCAAGGCCAAGTCCATGGAGTTCGAGAAGCGCCTGGCCATCATCACCTCCTACGGCTGGCGGGTGAACATGTTCTCCCTCTTCCCCAACGTCACCAAGATAGAGAGCACCCAGCCCGATGCCTCCACCTGGAGCTTCTTCCGCTGGTTCTGGTTCGGTGTCTGGGCGCTGGTGATGGGCAAGGCCGCCATCGCCACCTGGCGCTACTTCGACCGTCTCGAGGACGAGATATGAGGGGCGCACCGGCATCTGGCGGAGACGGGCAATGACGGAACCGAGCAAGACCCGCACCAGCTTCTACCGGCGGCTCTACGTGGCCCATCTGATAAGCCAGGGCACGGACACAGTGCCCGCCATCATGGCCGCCACCGGCATGCCGCGCCGCACCGCCCAGGACACCCTGAGTGCCCTGGCCGAACTCGACATCAGCTGCGCCTTCGAGCAGACCGAGGGAGCCCGCCACCTGCAGGGCCACTATCGCATCAGCGACTGGGGCCCCATCAATCCTGACTGGATCAAGGCTCAGCTGCCGGTCATCAAGCAGACCCTGGGTTATCCCTGAGGGCGAGCTGGCAATCGATAAATAGAGAGGGGAGCCCAGGCTCCCCTCTCTATTTATCTGCAGGATGCGCCCCCTATTCCGGGAAGGGCTCCTCCGGCAGCGGATCCGCCGACTCCCCCTTGGTGCAGTCGATGATGGAGCGCTTGGGGTTGCCCGGGTCACGCAGCAGCAGGGGGGCCTCCCCCCTGTCGTGTTTCTGCTCGTCGGCAAACTCGCTGCCGTAAGCGTTGTGGGTCAGCCTGCGCGCATTGGCGATGGGGGTATCCACAAACAGGGCGTGCACCTCGAAGGTCGAGGCCGGGATCAGAAATCCCGTGATGGGCAGGCCATGAAGCTCCTGGTGGGTCTTGTACCAGGCGAAGCCATCTGACGTCTTGTCGGGGGTGAAGGTCTTGAGCAGCGGGTGGGACGGCTCACCGCTCTCGCTGTCCAGGTAGAGATCGTCCAGATCGCAGGTCGCCAGCCCCTGCCACATCCTCTCGAAGGGGGTGGCACAGGCCGTCAATTGCATACATGTCAGCAGTGCCAACGTCCCTTTCCACATGCCCAACCCCTTATTCGATGTCCGAGTTCTTAGTCAAATGCCCTTAGACGCCCCACCAGCAGATCGATGAAGCCGACCCTGTCCAGCCCCAGCAACACCCGCGCATTGGCCGGCCTGCCGGTGAGCCCGTAGCGATCCACTACCGTCATGCCGGTAGTATGGGTGCCTCCGGTTTCGATATCGACCCGGCACTCTACCCCATGGAACAGCGTGGGTGCCAGCAACCAGGCGATGGTACAGGGGTCATGGAGCGGCGCGCCAGCAAATCCCCACTTGGGATCCCTGTGGTAGATCATGAAGAAATCGAGCAGGTCCGCCACGCACTGGGCCACCGGGTTGGGGATGGCGCGCACCCGCGCTATATCCTCGTCCATCACCTGGGCCTCGTGAGTCACATCCAGCCCGCACATTGTGATGGGAATACCGGCGTTGAACACCATATCGGCTGCTTCCGGGTCCACATAAATATTGAATTCAGCCGCCGGGGTCCAGTTGCCCGCTCCCGCCGCACCGCCCATCAAGACGATGCGAGCAATCTTGGGCTTGAGCTCGGGGTGGGCCGCCAGCAGCAGGGCAACGTTGGTGAGGGGGCCGGTCGGCACCAGGGTGACCGGCTCCGGGCTCTCGCGCAGGCACTTGACCATCAATTCGAGGCCCGTCATGGCCTGGGGCGCAAAGGCGGGATCCGGCAGTGTGGGGCCGTCGAGACCCGATTCGCCGTGAACGTTGTCGGCGATAATGAGCTCGCGCATCAGGGGTTTGGGCGCCCCCGCCGCCACCGGAATGTCGTGGCGACCGAGCAGGGTGAGGATGCGCAGGGCGTTGTTGAGGGTCTTGTCCGGGGTCTGGTTGCCCGCGCTGGTGGTCACCGCCAGCACCTTGAGCTCTGGGCTCGCCAGCGCCAGTATGAGGGCGATGGCATCATCGTGGCCGGGATCGCAATCGAGAATAACGGGCAACGCCATGGAGAGGCTCCTTACGACATGACAGGGAGCCATACCTTAGCAAGCCAGCGCCGAATGAACTCGGGAAGGGGTCACAAAACGGGGCCTTCCTGCATTATCAATCACTTGCCACCAGACCCGCCGGGCAGGCACTGGCCAGTTCGTCCCGATTCGCCCCGCGCCGCCGCTTGGAGTATGATCGCCCCCCGTTTCCAGCCCGCAGCCGCCCATGTCCGCCATCGTCGACACCTTTATCGCCCCCCCTTGCAGTGCCGCCATCGAGATCCTGTTCGAGGATGAACACCTGCTGCTCATCAACAAGCCGAGCGGCCTGCTGAGCCTCTCGGGCAAGAACCCGCAGAACCTCGACTCTGTCCACCATCGGCTGGTGCAGGATTACCCTGGCTGCACCCTGGTGCACCGCCTCGACTTTGGCACCTCGGGGATCATGGTGGTGGCCAGAGACAAGGGCATCAACGGGATGCTGTGCCAGCAGTTCAGCCAACGGGCGGTGGGCAAGGCCTATGACGCCCTGCTGTGCGGCCATCTGGCGGACGATGAGGGGGTGATCGACGCCCCCATCGCCAAGGATCCGGCGATCTTTCCCCTGATGAAGATCTGCGCCAGCGGCAAGCCCGCCCGCTCCCGCTATCGGGTGGTGGAGCGACTGGTGTACGAGGGCGTTGGGGGCGAGCCCTTGCCATTGACCCGGGTCAGCCTGGTGCCTGAGACGGGCCGCACCCATCAGCTGCGCATCCACAGCCAGCTGCTGGGTCACCCCATACTCGGCTGCGATCTCTACGGCGGTCTGCTGTTGCCGGGCTGTGAGCAGGCGCCAAGGCTGATGCTGCACGCCAGCGCGCTGGATTTCGTGCATCCGGTGAGTGGGGAGCCGATGCAAATCAGATGTGAGACGCCCTTTGAGGAGGTGCTTGAGGCAATGACGGGGCAAAAAGCGTAACGCGGAGAAGGGGAAAGTGAGAACAGCGGCAAACGGCGGATAAAGATAGGGGCCGCGCTTTCGCAACGGCCCCCACCCCCCACTCGTGGTGGTGCTATCAGATCAGCTTGCGGGCGGCGCCCAGCACGATCTTGATGGCATCAGATTCGGTTCTCGCCATGGTTTCGGCGTTCGGGATTTCCTGCTGGGTACGGTTCACGATGACACCGGCCACCATGCCGGCGCGCAGGCCCTGGCTGGAGCACATGGTCAGCAGGGTTGCAGATTCCATCTCGTAGTTCAGCACGCCCATGGCTTGCCACTCTTTCATGGAACCCTGGAAACGGCTCACTACGCGGCCGGATACGGTGTCATAACGCTCCTGACCCGGGTAGAAGGTGTCGGAAGAGGCAGTCACACCCACGTGCAGCTTGGAACCCATCTCCTTGGCGGTGTTGACCAGCGCAGTGGTGCAGTCGAAGTCTGCCACGGCCGGGAACTCCATGGGTGCGAAGTGCAGGCTGGCACCGTCGAGGCGCACAGAGCCGGTGGTGACGATGACGTCGCCCACGTTCAGGTGCGGCTGGATGGCACCAGTGGTGCCGATGCGCAGGAAGGTATTGATACCCAGCTGGGCCAGCTCTTCCACCGCGATGGAGGTGGACGGGCCGCCGATACCGGTGGAGCAGATGATCACGGCCTTGCCGTCCATCTCGCCGCGCCAGGTAGTGAACTCACGATGGCTGGCCAGGTGCACAGGGTTGTCCAACAGCTCTGCGATGCGCTTCACGCGCTCGGGGTCACCGGGAACGATCGCCAGGGTGGCGCCTTGCAGATCCGCTTTCTTCAAACCCAAGTGAAATACATCAGACATAGTGGACTCCTGGTTGCATCCCGCCGCCTCGCAGCCGAGCGCAGTTAAGGTGATTCTTTATGGTATTTTCGAGCCTGTTTCCCTCCATTGGGGAAGGCGCCAACTATGGTCGAAAGCGCTTTCCAATTCCTTGACGCGCTTCACACTTCCGCGCATCCACGGCCCTAAAAAACCGGCAAAACGTTTGCTAACCTGATGAATTTCTTGAAAAACGTTTTTATACCGAACAAGAGGCAAGGGCCCTTGTCAATCCCCGCCTGGCCCCGGTTTTTCGGTACGTGATCGAGTCCATAAAGTTGCCAATCAGATACCATTGACCCCTTTTCATCCCCTCTGGCGCTGTTATGTTGAGGCCCGTATACCACTTAATGGCTAATCATACGGAGTCCACCATGGCGACATTTAAGTTCTACATTCCCGCGGTCAACCTGATGGGGGCGGGCTGCCTGCAAGAGGCGGCGGCCGACATCCAGGGTCATGGCTTTCGCAAGGCGCTGATCGTCACCGACAAGATCCTCAACCAGATAGGCGTGGTCGCCAGGCTCACCGCCCTGCTGGCAGAACATGGCATTGAAAGCGTGGTTTTCGACGAAACCAAGCCGAACCCCACCATGACCAACGTCGAATCCGGTCTGGCCATGATCAAGGCCCATGGCTGCGACTGCGTCATCTCGCTGGGGGGCGGCTCCCCCCATGACTGCGCCAAGGGCATCGCCCTGGTGGCCACCAACGGGGGCAGCATCCAGGATTATGAAGGGGTGGACTGCTCCGCCAGGCCGCAGCTGCCGCTTATCGCCATCAACACCACAGCCGGTACCGCCTCCGAGATGACCCGTTTTTGCATCATCACCGACGAGGCGCGCCAGGTGAAGATGGCCATCATCGACAAGCATGTCACCCCGCTGATGTCGGTCAACGATCCCGAGCTGATGCTGGCCAAGCCGGCCGGTCTCACCGCCGCCACCGGCATGGACGCCCTGACCCACGCCATCGAGGCCTATGTCTCCACCGCCGCCACCCCGGTGACCGATGCCAGTGCCGTGATGGCAATTCAGCTTATCGCCAAACACCTGCGCACCGCCGTCAACCTGGGGGACGACCTGCACGCCCGCGAGCAGATGGCCTATGCCCAGTTCCTGGCCGGCATGGCGTTCAACAACGCCAGCCTCGGCTATGTGCACGCCATGGCCCATCAGCTCGGCGGTTTCTATGACCTGCCCCACGGGGTCTGCAACGCCGTGCTGCTGCCCCACGTTCAGGCGTTCAACGCTCAGGTGAGCGCGGCTCGCCTGAAGGATGTAGCCCGCCACATGGGGGTGGACGTGAACGCCATGAGCGACGCGCAGGGGGCCGAGGCGGCCATCGCCGCCATCAAGCAGCTGGCGCTGGATGTGAAGATCCCGGCCGGGCTGGAGCAGCTCGGCGTCAAGGCCGATGATTTCGACCTGCTGGCCAGCAACGCCCTGAAAGATGCCTGCGGCTTCACCAACCCCAAGCAGGCAAGCCACGAAGAGATAGTCGCCATCTTTCGCGCCGCCATGTGACGGAGCGATTATGTGTCAGGGCCGCCACGCGGCCCTTTTTATTGGCAGGAGGATCAATGGCTTTTTACTTCCGCACGGGGAGTGGGTATGATTTGCCGAGCTAAAAAGACTGTATGGATGATCTGAACCCGATATGCGGATGAAACACCTGATTGCCGCGGCCCTGACCGCCCTCACCCTGTCCGGTTGCAGCCTGGTCTATCGCATCGATATTCCTCAGGGCAACTATGTGGAACAAAAGCAGGTCGACAAGCTGCGCCAGGGCATGACCCGCGAGCAGGTCGAGTTCGTGCTGGGTTCTCCCATGCTGCGCGACGGCTTTGACCCCAACACCTGGTACTATCTCTATGAGTTCCAGCCAGGTCGTGGTGACAAGGAGCGCAAGGAGCTGACCCTGAACTTCGTGGGTGACAGACTCGCCACCGCCACGGGTGACTTCCCCCTCCCCGCCGCCTTCACGACCCCGCTCTGATAGCATCATAAAACCGGCCAAGGCCGGTTTTCTCTTGTCTGGCATCCGATCGGGTTTCACAGGGGCGCACTCCCTGAACCATGATCAAGGAGGTCAACACCCCTCGTCATCCCCTCAAGGAGATCACATGAGCCAGATCCTGATCGCCGGGGCAACCGGTCTGGTCGGCCAGGCCCTCATCCGTCAGCTAGGCCCCGAGCACCAGCTGACCCTGCTCTGCCGCCAGCCGGGCGAGGCTGCCCCCAATCGGCACTGGCTGCCGGTGAACTTCGAACGCCTCGACGAGGTGGCGCTGCCCAACGCCGTCGACATGGCCTTCTGCTGCCTCGGCACCACCCGCAAGGACGCCGGCTCCGATGGGGCGTTTCGCCGGGTCGATCACGACTATGTGCTGGCCTTTGCCGCCCTCGCCCGCCGCCACGGCTGCCGGCGTCTGCTGGTCGTCTCCAGCCTGGGAGCCAACCCCGGCTCCCCCGCCCTCTATCCGCGCACCAAGGGCGAGATGGAGCAGGCCTTGCTGGCGCAGGCGTGGCAGCGGCTCGTCATACTGCGCCCCGCCATGCTGCTCGGCCACCGCCAACCCCCGCGCAGATCCGAGCAGATAGTTCAGGCCATCTATCCCTGGATAAAACCCCTGCTGCAGGGGCCCCTCAGGCGCTGGCGGGCCATAGCGGCGAGCCAGGTGGCCCACGCCATGACGGTGCTCGCCGACCAGGCTCAGGGGGTCGAGATAGTGCAGAACGAGCGATTGCTCACCCTGTAAGGCCCGGGCCAGTGCAGCCCCTGTGGTAAAACACCCAATAGAAAAGAGGCGCCATGGCGCCTCTTTTCATTGCTCGGTCTCCACGCATCAGGTCGATTCGCCGTCGTCCCGCTTGCGGTGCACATCGGGGCGCCCGCCGGTGACCACGTCGGCCCGTCCCTCTTCCTTGGCCTTCTCCGCCCGCTTCTTGCGCATCTCCTTGGGATCGGCGATGAGGGGGCGGTAGATCTCGATGCGATCCCCATCCTGCACCGGCTCGCTTCCCTTGACCGGACGGCTGTAGATGCCGAACTTGTTGACCGAGAGATCGATCTCCGGGTGCTTCTGCACTATGCCGGACTGCTCGATGGCAGCCAGCACGCTGGTGCCCGGGGCCACCCGGATGCACAACACGGTTTGCCGCTCGGGCAGGGCATAGGCCACTTCGACATTGAGCAGATCAGACACCGTAGACCACCTTGGCGCGGTTGGAGAAGGCGAGCACCATGGAGCCCACCAGGTCGCGGAAGATCTGGCCAAAGGCCAGCTCGATCAGCTTGGAGGTAAATTCAAAGTCGAGATCGAACTCCACCTTGCAGGCATCCACATCCAGCGGCGTGAAGGTCCACCAGCCCGCCAGCTTGCTGAAGGGGCCCTCCACCAGCTCCATCTTGATGGCGCGGTTGGCATCGAGCAGGTTGCGGGTGGTAAAGGTCTTGGCGATGCCTGCCTTGGCCACATCCACCGAGGCCATCATGTAGTCCTCACCCGTCTCGTGAACGCGGCTGCCGACACAACCGGGCAGAAACTCGGGATAAGCGTGAACATCATTGACCAGACGGAACATCTGTTCCGCACTGAACATCACCAGGGCACTGCGAGTAATACGGGGCATGGGCTTTCCTCATCCAATCGGGCCGATTTTATCACCTTGCCAGCCAAAATCACCGCCGAAACTGCGCAGCGGGCCGCCACGCGTGCAATTGCCCCCTTTGCAGCCCCTGATGACCAGCTTGAGATCACCTTGCCGGCCAAAAACATCACCGAACTGCTCACAAAGCCGCCACTCGAGTGGTTGCGCGTTTTACAGCCGCCGCCACCCACGTATAATGCGCCTTCCTAAACATTGCCGAAGGCCCCCGTCATGAGCAAAAAGAACAGTAAAAACAAAGCCGGGTCCAGCACCATTGCACTCAACAGAACCGCCCGTCACGAGTACTTCATCGAAGAGCGCGTGGAAGCCGGTCTGTCCCTGCAAGGGTGGGAAGTCAAATCCCTGCGGGCGGGCAAGGCCAACATCAGCGAAGCCTATGTCATCTTCCTGCAGGGCGAAGCCTTCCTGTTCGGCTCCAGCTTCCTGCCGCTGAACGCCGCCTCCAGCCACGTGGTGTGTGACCCGACTCGCACCCGCAAACTGCTGCTGAGCCGCCGTGAACTCGACAAGCTCGAGAGCCTGACCGCCCGCCAGGGCTATACCATAGTGCCGCTGGCGCTGTACTGGAAAGAGTGCTGGGTCAAGGTCGAGATCGGCCTGGTGAAGGGCAAGAAAGAACACGACAAGCGGGAAGACACCAAGGCCCGGGAATGGGACCGGGAGAAGGCCCGCATCATGAAGAACAAGAACCGCGGTTGATTGTGCGTCGCCAGCTCCCGTGGGGCGACCAATAAACCAGCAATCGACCGGCCCCTGCCGGTCGATTGCCATCAACGCCTTGCCATGGCAGGATTTTTGCGTACAATCGCTTTTGACAACTTGGGGCTGATTCTGGATTCGACAAGATTCACGAAACCCAAGGTGCATGCCGAGGTGCGGTAGGCCTCGTTAACAAACCGCAAAAAAATAGTCGCAAACGACGAAAACTACGCACTCGCAGCTTAATAACCTGCGCTGAGCCCTTCTCCCCTAGCTTGCCTGTGTCCTAGGGAATTGGAAGGTCATCCTTCACAGGATCGTGTGGAAGTCCTGCTCGGGGCGGAAGCATTAAAACCAATCGAGCTAGTCAATGCGTGGCGTGTCTCTCCGCAGCGTGCTGGCGAATGTAAAGAGTGACTAAGCATGTAGTACCGAGGATGTAGTAATTTTGGACGGGGGTTCAAATCCCCCCAGCTCCACCAAACAATGGTCCGAATAAGACCGAAAAAGACTAAAAACCCGCAAGAATCAACGTCTTGCGGGTTTTTTGTTGTCCGAAAAAGCCCGAGGGAGTCGCCAGGAGCCAGCTTGTTTAGTACCATTATGAGTACCACAAGGGCTGTGGTACTAAATTCAGTGGTACTCCGGCAGGCTGACAAGCACGGGATCGGATTTCAGGGATCCGGAGGAAATACTTGGGGTAGGCGTTCAAGCTACACCCTCCCCAACAAGCTTTTGGAACAGCTCGATATGCTCGGGGCTGAACTGAGGGTGCTGTTAATACTGGTACGGCCGTATGGGCGCGCTGCGGATAGATCTCAGGTATGTGGTTTGGTCATGGTCTGGGTCCTTTTGGTCATACACAGCCGGGTGGTCTAGGTCCGGCACTGACTATGGTGCCCACTATCGATAATTTCTGTCACGCACCAGAAACGATCGACACCGCGGAGTTATCTATTCTCCCGGCAAAACCGATCTGAGCCCTGACTAATGGATTTATGCCCAAACTACACCAAATGGTCAGTTGCATATGTTCAGGAGCCTCAGAGGCTACCCCTTTATGGCTGGATAAATATTATGTATAGACATATGAAAACTGAGACTAATGATAACCGTGGATACACCACCTTCGGATCGAAAATCAAGTAAAGTATCGTATAGTAACATTGCATCAACTATTGCATTAGTTGCATCTATATTAGCCGTTGTTTTTTCATGGCAGCAAAACAATATAACAAAAGAACATAATAGATTGAGTGTAAAACCAATTCTTCAACTAACACCAATGGTTGAGGGTGGTAATAAACGCAATGGACTCTATCTATCGAATATTGGCCTTGGCCCAGCCATAATAAAGGAGTTTGAAGTTCGTACAAAAAAGGTTGTTGCTTCTGGCTTTTCATCTGATCAATGGAAATTAGTTCTTGACAGTGTAGGGTTGAAGCACGATTGCTTTGCTCCTGGATGGCCAACGGAGAATACAGCAATAAAAGCAAGCGACGAAATTGCTCTTCTTGGGATAACCACTAGCGATATGAGGGATAGATGCATGCCGGAGATGATCGGGCTTGTAGGTGGTGAAGAAGTACTCATCACCATTACTTATCAGTCAATTTATGGTGACACCTATGTTGAACATGCAACTTCTACAATAAATTCAAATACTGTAAGAGAGACATATAAACAATACAAAGCTTATACGGAAATATTGAAGCAGCTAGAAAAAACAATACAATAACTACAGAAGATCATATGGAAGCAGGAAGTGCTCTGCCCGCAGTATAAAACAGCAAGCAAAACTTGGTACCGCTATATCGGCGGTACCGATACTTCATTACTCTATAATGCTTAGCTGCTAACTGGATCTGCCTCAGATCATCCAGAGCCCACGGTCGTAGAGATGGATAAGTAAGGGGACTGTCTAGAGTCTCCTCCAGCCTTTGCAATCTCAATTTCGCTCGGTACACCCTCCGGCCCGAGGAGCTTGAGAAGATTGTGGAGCGATGTGTAGTCCTCAAACCCCTGCTCTTGTGCTGCGAGATCCAGCAAATCTTCGTGTTTTAGGCCTGGGTGAGCATCAGCAAGCCGGTGACTCAGCTCATCACACAAGCGAGAGTGTTCGCTCATTTTCATACAGATTCTCCTAAGGTTGGTTACAGAGGTATGCCAATGGCATGCCGTAAGCACAGGACAATCGATAGCCGCTCAAAATTTGCCCAACATTTCACTGGCAGTCAAGTACTCCTAGTCCAGAGTTACGTGGCCTCCTCAGTGCTTACCAATTAGCATTTACAGTTGAGCAACCCCTCCCCCATCGGCAACCCTTGAAATCTGTGATCCCTTCCTGATTCGTTGCTTATTCAGTTCCACATAAGGAACCATATGAGATACTATTCGACTAAGGTACCCAAGCTCCATGCAAGGCCTACCCATGACAAGGAACCGTCATCTGATCGCAGGTCAAAAGCAGCATCTGGGGGCTGTAACCTAAGGGCGGTAGCGTAGCAACTTTATATAAAGTTATATTTATAACACCCGGATGTACCGTTCTATAAAAGCTGAAATCAAAATGCAATAAATCATCTTTTTCTATCATCTGCAGAAATTTATAAAAATAATAACTTCAATGTGGTCTGCTGATCTCGAAACAACTCACAATTTATTCCAATTGAGAATGAAGTGATTTTGCGGTAAAATGAATAATTATTAAAAATTTGACCTTTGGTGAGTTGAGTCAACATGAGTTTTAAAGCAATTGATCTTTTTTCAGGTGCAGGTGGTTTTTCATTAGCAGCATTAGAACTAAATATAAAAATATTGTCAGCTATAGAGTTTGACAAACACGCATGTGAAACATATAAGAAAAACATTGTTGATAGGCAAGATGAACCATGCCTTTTGCTAAATAGTGATATTATGGATGTTGATCCCATATCTATGATGAATTCACTCGGTATATCAGAAGGTGAGCTAGACATTATTATTGGTGGCCCTCCATGCCAAGGTTTCTCATCACATAGGATTAAAAATTCTGGTGTGGATGACCCAAGAAACAACCTCCTAATAAGATATTTCGATTTTGTCGCGGCATATAAACCCAAGTTATTTTTGGTGGAAAATGTTCCAGGCCTCCTCTGGGAAAGGCATCAGTCATATCTGAATGATTTCAAATCTCTCGCCCAAAAAAACGACTATGAAATAGTTGGTCCATTAAAGTTAAACGCTAAAGATTATGGCGTACCTCAAAATAGAAGCCGAGTTTTTATTCTCGGTGTCCGCAATGACATCGATTTAACACTAGATGCATGGCCACCTAAGCCAACTCACTTTGAAAATAAACAGCCCCTTTGGCTAAATGCATCCTCTGTTTTTGAAAAGCCATCGAAAAGCATATTAAAGTCTATAGCTGAGGCAATTGGCGCTCAAGCAGCATCCAGCCTCCAGTTCAACGAACATCAGTTCGATAAAAATGATCCGTTACAAATTTCTATGAATCATTCTGAGCATATGATTGAGCGATTTTCTATGACACCAATTAATGGTGGAAGGTATGACATCGATTTTAGATTACCATGCCATGATCACAACTATCGCGGTCATAGTGATGTTTATGGTCGTATTAGACTTTCTCAGCCAGGTCCAACAATTACAACAGGTTGTTTTAATCCGTCAAAAGGTAGGTTTCTTCATCCTTGGGAAAATCATGGTATCACACTAAGGCATGCAGCCAGATTTCAAACTTTCCCAGATAGTTATCTATTCTTGGGTGGAGTAATTAGTCAAGGCAAGCAAATTGGTAATGCTGTCCCAGTATTAATGGGAAAAGCTTTACTGAGTTCATGCTTAGATATTCTAAAAGCAAACGGATGATCATCGTATGCAGAGTGGAACATTAACATTTCGTGCGAGAGCGCGGACAATCGAGCATTTAGGAAAAGGTCAGATAGCGGACTGTCCCACTGCGGTAAGTGAACTTTGGAAAAACGCCTACGACGCATATGCCCGTGATGTTGTGCTATACACTATAGACAGTAAGTACCCATGTGGAGGGCTAATTGATAATGGTTGTGGGATGACATTAGATCAACTGGTTGATAGCTGGTTGATCGTTGGCACTGAATCAAAAAGTAAAAAATCACCATTATGTTCACACGATAGATTTGGTCTGAGAATTCGTAAAACTCAGGGTGAAAAAGGAATTGGTAGGCTATCCGCAGCATTCTTATCATCAGTTACATTCTTAGTCACAAAAAAAATAGATTCTACATTTACAGCGATATTAGTAGACTGGCGCTTATTTGAAAACCCATATTTATCTTTCGATGATATAAAGATACCTGTAGGACAGTTCAGTGAATTCAATGATATTGAGTTAACGTTTAACTCTCTCGTTCAGCAATTAAATGAAAATGTATATTTTCATAATAATAAAAAAGACGATTTGGTAGAAAGAGCATGGTCGCGATATTCAAAAGATGAGTTTGAGCTTGCGGAGCATCCAGAAGAGTTCATCTCAACACAAGATAAAATAATAAATTTTTGCACGTCAGTTAAATTTGATAAAAATTTAGTATTACCATGGAGTGACGTACTTAAAAAAGTAGCAGACATCGATGGGGATATTCATGGAACAGCCCTATTCCTCTTTGATCTAGGTAGAGAGCTGTCTTTACTTACCAACTCAAGTGATCTAGCAAAGGATAATATAGAGCTCACGGATATTCAGAAAGATCTTGTTGATACACTACGTGGTTTTGTTAACCCATTAACAAGTCATGATGATTCTTTTTCATATCAAATTCATTCAATTAGAAACGATGGGAGAGAAAGAAGCATCCTCAGTCAATTTGATGTTTTTGGCAAGGCAGAATTTGATTCACTAGAGCATACTGTCGTTGGTAGTGTTGATGAAAAAGGTTGGTTTAGGGGTAAAATAAAAGCTTTTGGTGAAGATAAGGGAGACGTAGTAATCCCACCATCTATTAGTGTAGATTCGTCAGGTGTTGGCCCCTTTCAAGTACATCTTGGCACATTTGAGATGTTGCTTCAAAATACAGTACATCCAGAAAGAGAGCACAGTAATCTCCTAGAGAAAGCGCAAAGATACTCAGGATTAATGGTTTTTAGAGATGGGTTGAGAGTTCTTCCTTATGGACGAGTTGATAATGATTTCTTTCAGATTGAAGAGCGACGATCTTTAAATGCGGGCCGCTATTATTGGTCAAATCGCAGGCTTTTCGGATATATAGGCATATCTCAAGATAAAAACAAACAGCTAAAAGACAAATCAGGCAGAGAAGGTTTTATAAGAAATCAAGCAGCAAGACAGCTTAGAGTAATTGTATCTGACTTACTGATAACTCTAGCCGATCGGTTTTTCGGTAAACACTCTGAAGATAGGCAAGAAATTTTATCTATTAACAAAAGAGAAAAAGAACAACGCAAGTCAGCGCAACAGAATGCAAGAAAAGCAACGCAGAAAGGCTTCTCCGAGGCGTTAAAAAAACAAGCTCCATTATTGGACGAGTATTTTTCCAAAGCTGTAAGCTTAAAACATGAATTAGAAAGCTCTCGGAGTAATGACATCCACTTTATAGAGGAAGCGGATACTTTGCTTAGTGAGTTAGATGCTGTAAGAATAGATATTCGCACCCCCATAAAACCACCAAAAATTGGCATCTATGAAGATAAATATCGTTCCTATCGAGATAAATACAATGAATTCTCTCAATATGTAACACAACTAAAAACCACTCTAAACAAATTAAACTCCGATTTAAATAAACTAGAGCCAACTCAACTTGTGAAGCGACACCTTGAAAGAAATCAGGGTGTGCTAAATTCAAGGCTGAGTAAGTACTCCTCAGCAATCCAGTCAAAGATAGATGCTCTCACTGAGAATTGGAACTCAGATATAAAGAGTGATCGTGCGATCTATTATAGAGATGCAATATCAGTGCTAGAGGTAGTAGAAAACGGTGGGGAAGTTGAAATAGCATTAAACAGTTTAGATTCTATCTATCTTAGTCTATTGGAAAATTTTAGTTTAAAGTATCAATCAATTATTAAAGCATTGGAGAGAATAGCTGAAGGGATAAATTTAGAGTCAGCTTTTTCTTTATCTGAAGAGGAACGAGATTACCTTGAAGAAAAGACAAAGAGTTTAAATGCTTTAGCACAACTAGGAATTAGCGTTGAAATTATTTCTCATGAGTTAGAAGATACCGATTCTCTCGTGACAAGAGGCCTAAGCTCATTACCCTCTAATATAAAAGAGCATCCTGGGTTTCAACTCGCATTCAATGCACATAAATCATTAACTGAGCAAATTAGATTTCTATCACCATTAAAATTATCAGGGTATCAAGCACGACAAAAAATCACAGGGAAAAATATATCAGAACATATAATAAAATTTTTTGGTGATAGATTCTCTAGACAAAGAGTTGATTTATTCTTTGGTCGTGAGTTTTTGTCTATGAATATCACGGATGTTCCATCAAGAATATATCCTGTCTTTACAAATATAGTAAACAACGCTCT
Source organism: Aeromonas rivipollensis (assembly GCF_010974825.1). GTDB lineage: Bacteria > Pseudomonadota > Gammaproteobacteria > Enterobacterales > Aeromonadaceae > Aeromonas > Aeromonas rivipollensis. Next base: position 121,229 of record NZ_JAAILA010000008.1, read on the forward strand.
CTATTGGGTTTGTTTTTCTGATAAGAGAGAAATTAAAATAGATCTTATCGATAATCTTGTATTAATAGCAAATTCTGGACCCAAGGTTGATGAAGATGATATCCAGAAACTGTTCAGCTTATTCTATAGCAAGAGAGCTAATGGACATGGTGTGGGGCTATATTTGTGTAGAGAGAACCTGTCAGTTGCTCATCATAAAATTTGGTATGCAGATATTGACGCTGAAGAGCCTTATCTTATAAAGAATGGCGCTAATTTTATTATCGAATTTAATGGGATGGAGAGAGTAAATGGCTAATATCGTTAGCTATCCAGAGCTAGTTCGTGACACTTACTGCCAAAATGCGATTAGGTCCGTAATGTTGATAGATGACAATTTCATTACTTACTCGCAGTCCATCGAACATTTGAATGAGAAATCAGAGCCAGAGCTAATTAAACTAGATGCATCTAAGAGAGCCGCTAATCTTGAACGGTTTTTTCAAAATAAAAGGATGCTTTGCGATATCGACAATGGCGTCGATAAATTAGACATTGACAGAATAAGAAAATCAGACCTCATAATAATTGATTACCACCTTGAAGATAAAAATCCGCTTAAAACAATCAACATAATTGATGCACTCAGAAACTCGAAGCAATTAAATATTGTGATTGTTTACACTCAGGCTGACTTAAAAGAGGCCTGGATGCAGACTCTTGCCAGTCTTAAAGGAAACAATTGCGCATCAAAAATAATTGATAGTTGTAACGAATATGATGTAACGGACTTTTGGGAGAACACGGCGCTTCCCGAAATTAATGGCAATGGGCCCCTATCTTTAACTTTTGATGAAATCAAATATTTCATAGAAACAAATGACACAAGAAAAGCCAAGAAGAATTTATTCACTCATCCAGAATTTATTAAAAATAAAGCAGTCTTTCAACCATATCTGAACCAATTAGCTTTGGCCATATGTGAAGAACATGTTCTTAAATATAATATAGCATCATCCATACCAACTCAGACCAGCATTGCTTCACTTATAAGTGAAGACTGTATGTGGATTAAGTCTGGTAATATATTTGTCACCTTTTTTCATAAAGGGGATACGGAAGATGATTCAGAAGATATTTGGGATTGCCTAATAAATGCTTTATCAAACTGGAGTCCATCTTACTATAATATAATAAAATCTGAGATTCAAAATGAAATCATATCAGATTCACTGTCTTTTAAGGTGCATTTGGAGAATGATCTTCACGGTCAAGCTGCATGGCTAAATGAAATTATCAAACTGGATGGTCAAAAAGAAAGGAGGGATTTGATAAATATCATTTACAAGAATATATCTGATGAAATATATACAAATTTGAAAGATAACCATAATCTAAATAGATTTATAAATGACACCTTTGATTACTATCACAATAAGTTCAATAGTCAACCTATAGATGAGAATTCAATAAGCACTAAACGAGCGACTTATTGTGCCAATGAAATGGGGATACCGAGTAGCCATAACCTTATCAACGATATGTATCATGCTTTAAATATGAGCTTGTCATCAAAAAATTACAGAGAGAAATACATATCAACGGGTACTGTCTTAAAATGCGAAAATGATGGAGAATGGTATCTATGTGTGTCGGCTGCTTGCGATATGGTACCATCACAAGGCAATGATTTATATCATGAAAAATTACACCCACACCGCCTAGTGAAAATAATAAAGCTATATAAAGTCAATGCTGATACAGCCAATAAACAAGCGACTCAATCAAGGTTCATATTTGCTATAGAAAATGGCAGCAGAATGTACTTTTCTGTGACACACCCTATAACATCAATCCCATTAATTGATTACATTATATTGAGAAACCATAAGACTGTTAATGGTGAACGAATAATATATGCAACTACATTTAAGACCGTTACTCAACTTAACAATGCAATAACGCAAAAAGTTCTAGTTTTTAAATTGAAATCACAACTACGGCATGGTTATGCAGAAAGATATCAACACGTTGCGAACAGTTATAGCGGTCGTATTGGAGTCGACTACATAAACACTCTTTAACACTCACTATTATGGTGCCAGCTCTGTGTCGGCACCTTCTTCATCTTAATTTCACTTTAAATACAACACGAACTAATTACACTGCAACATTTAAAATCACTCAAAAATAAATCATCGTGATACTTGGTCATTTTCAATTGAGGTGTTTACTAATTGTCGATAATAATATCTGATCAAACCACTTGGCCCGCTGAAGTTATTTCATATTTAGAAAAAAAATCACCATCTTTTTTTTGGATGGGAGACTCCCGCTAAAGATAGAGTTTCAGCCAGTGAATTTGACCAAGCCATTTATGAATTCCGTAGAATACTGAAGCCATTTTCATTGGTTGGTTACCACTGTACGAAACTAACACCTTACGAAATTAAAGACATTCGTTTGAATGGAATGAGGCTTCAAAATATAGAATCGCTCACGAATAGAATACTGAGATTGAAATCTTGCTTCGATATTACCCCCGAAGTAGCACATGAACTAATTTCTATAAATCAAGCCAGTGATACGAATAGAGCTAACATGCTTTGGTTTTGCTTCTTTGAACCTCATTGTTCAGATCCTTATGGCATTTATCGCTTCTTCAAGTTTTGGGGAGGTGAGGCACTTTATAATCATCATGTAGGCAGAGAAAAAACAGGTAATATACTAATGAGAATTGGGCGGCCATGTATAGTAAAAGCAAAAGTAAAGATCGAATTCTTAAAAGAGAGCTATTACCCTTGCAGAGCTCTTGCAAGGGTGTATTTATCAAATCACGGATATAGCATAAACGGATCCATCGAACATGAAGGATATAGCACAGAAAACATTCAAAACAATAACATCTATGAAGTCATAGAGTATCCAAGTGAACACTTTTTTAATTTAACAAAATGTGATGAATGGCAAGGTGAAGCCACTTTATAACAAGCCGCATTCGTTGAGATCATCACATCTCCTTCAATATACAACACAGTACAGTGGATCCAACCTGATTATCACAACTTTGTTACTACGGTTCTCATAACAAACCTCTGGCAACATCTTTCCAATTTCAACATTGCCTTAGGCTTGCCTCTGTTCTGACACAACTACGCCAAGCTTGCGCCTCTCTGCCAGCACTCTCTGCAGCTCAGCGGCAACCTCCTCTGCGGGCACACTACGACTCCGCAGAAACACCCGAGCTTCAGCAATCATTTCACAGGCCCTAATCGATATGCAGGGGCCACTCTGGGATACCGTTGCAGCAGGCACGGCCTTGAGTATTTCAGCCCTCACCTCCGCCAGCCGCGGCGCAAACTGCCGAACGGCATCCTCCCCAAGTTGCAGCACCGCCTCGCGGATTTGCAGCGCATTGAAGCCCCTGAGCAGGCTCCCCCAGGCCAGATCCCGGCCATCAGCGGCAGCAGTTCCTCAACCATGAATACCGACATGCGAGCACTAACCAGCAGCGAATCCCCTAGGCACTCAGGGCTGCCGTCTCGTTAGAGCGGAGTGCTGTCGTCATAGACCCCCCTCCCCGACTCTCGAAGTACCAGAGCGACCTGCTGGGCAGCCTGGATATTGGCTAAGGGCTTCCGCTGTGCAGCGGTTCGGAACGGGCTGGCCGCCCGGCGTATCCAGTTGCGCCAAGTCTTCTCCCTGTCCAGCTTGACGGCCTTGACACCAGCCAACGCCTGCCAGTAATCGGTGAACGTAGCCGCCTCCAACAGGATCCGCTCTCTGGGGAGCCCTGTCTCCTGAATAGCCCACCTCCCCCACGCTCCTCGGTGGCCTCCAGTCATTCGGCAAACGGGTACCTCGTCGCGGCGCCCCACTGTCAGAACGTTTTTCCCCCTTGGGGGATCCAGGGGGGATCCAGGGGGGATCTTTGGTTCAATGACTGGTTCTAAAGAGTGACTGATTCTATGTGCAGCTCCTGCACCACCCCCTAGTGCACAGCGCCTGCACTATCCAATGTCAACACATAGACGTTTGATCTCTTTCCTTTAGGCCCTATTCGAGGCTCCTTTGTCAGGAGCCCCACTTCACAAAGTACATCGATATGGTTAGCCCCGCCGAGCCAATCAGCATCAGCTTATAGTGGCCAATGCGGTCAACCATGGGCAGGGCGATCAGAGTAAGCAGCGAGTTGGTAAAGCTGGTAGCGGTGATGAGGATGGGACGTACCGATGGAGCTGTTGCTCAGGATACTAAAGACAGAACGGCTCCCAGCAACGGGGTACAAGGAGGCGAAGCAGGATATCAGCTATATCTGACGGATTACGACAACTGGCAGCGCCCACAACAACACAAGAGCAAGATACCTCCAACGATTTATAAAGGGCCACTTCGCAAGAAGTAGCCCTTTTTGTATCCGATTGATCTCATTTCGCACACAAACCCTGAGGGGAGTTGGTTTTGCAGATGGGCCCCTAAATCAGCCCCCCACCTCCAGAGTCAACCTGCGCCAGGGGCCCGTTATCTCGCAGTGACCGGTCTCGTCCGTATTTTGCCAACCCAGACGGTGATAGAACGCCAGCGCCGTCGTGTTGCGGGTGGCCACCTTGAGGGATGCCGGGGGCTTGTGTCCGGCAAGCCCGGCGGCCAGCAAGGCCCGCCCCATTCCCTGCCCATGCCAGTCGGCCACCACATAGAGGTGATGCACGAAACTGTCTTGACCCCAGATGGAGACGAATCCGCAGGGGGTACCGCCCTTCTCCGCCACCCAGATCTGCTCCCCCCGGGTCTGCTCGGCAAAATCCTCCAGCCTAAACAGGGAGGGCTCGACCCAATGGAAGGCCTGCCGCCTCCCCTTGAGGAACAGCTGCGCCAGCATGGGTTCATCTGCATCTCGCATCATTCTGATCATGAAGACATCCTTGATTTGCCTGCTCACTGCCTCCCACTCTCGATGGATACCGCCGCCGTGTCAAATCGGCAAGCTGGACCCTCTTGAATACGTGATGCTGTGACGCAGGGCTGCCTATTTTATCGCCTTAGGGGCTATACTGCCTGGGTCCCGTCCATGACTGGTTTGAGGTTCACTGATTTATGGATAACAAGCAAATAGAAGGCAGCATTCTGGTACCCGCCCACATCGACGATGTCTGGCGGGCCTGGACCACGGAGAGCGGTCTGCGCAGCTTCCTGGCGCCGGAATGTCTGATGGTGCCGGAACCCAACGGTCCTTTCGAAATCTATTTCAGGCCAGAAGCCCCGCTGGGGGAGCGCGGCAGTGAAGGGTGCCGGGTGATGGCGGTCATGCCCCATGACTTGCTCAGCTTCAGCTGGAATTTCCCGCCCCAGTTTCCCCATATCCGCCAGCAGAAGACCCAGGTCAGCCTGCGCTTCGTACCCGAAGGTCAGGGCACCCGGCTCCATTTCCTGCAAACCGGCTGGGCCAATGACCCGGATTGGGACCAGGGCTATGCCTACTTCAGGGAGGAGTGGCTGGAGCTCTGCCTGCCAAGGTTGCAGTATCGCTTCACCCACGGCCCCATCGACTGGAACAATCCGCCGGGCAGGCAGCAGTTGAAGTCCCTGGCCCAATGAGGGACGGATTGAAATGAAGAAGGACCCTTAATGGGTCCTTCTTCTATGGCATTCAGGCGGTTATTCCACCGGCTCTTCATCGAACAGGGGGTGGTAGAGCACCTCGCCCTGCAGGCCAGCCAGCCCCCCGGGCTGCAGCTCCATCGCCATGAAGCAGTCGGCGGGCACCTCGTAGATGCAGTGCAGGCCGAAGTCGCTGGCGGGCCTGAAGCCGAAGCGGCCATAGTAAGCCGGATCGCCGAGCACCACCACTGCCTTCCAGTCCATCTCGAGGGCCGTGTCCAGCCCTTCCCGCACCAGATCCGAGCCTATGCCCTGCCCCTGCCAGTCCGGATGGACGGCCACCGGCGCCAGCCCGAGCCAAGGACCTTCCTGGCCGTCAATGGTGATCGGGCTCAGCATCAGGTGCCCCATGAACTCGTACTCTTCCTCCTCGACCATGGTGACCACGGCGGCCCCACACTCGCGCAGGCGATTGACCAGTTCGGCCTCGTCGGGACGACCAAAGGCGGCGCTCACCAGCTCAAAGACTGGCAGCATGTCGCCGGGACGCTCGGTTCTCAACATACAGCGTTACTCCTCGTACAGCAGGACGGCCATTATTTCACAGAAGTGGCTCCTGACTTGAGCGCCTTTATCCGAAAATGGGAGGGCTGACTCAGGAAAACGAATGGCAATCCATGCGCCAAGCGTCGCAATACCCCCTCTTCCCGCCGACGTTGCCAGCATCAAGCACCAGGCTCCAGCAATCGCAGCAGGTACCCGAGGCCAAGCTCGCCCCTGTCCTTGAGCAGGACGCCACCACCATGGGCCTGCACCCCGGGGGCCTCAGGCCCCAGCCAGGCGAGTGGATAGCATCTGACCGTCAGCCCTGCGGGGAGGCGCCGCTCACCGCCCGCCCCGGCCCCTTCCATGAAGAGCGCCACCTCCTGCCCCCCGACTTCGTCCTCATGAAGGATGGCCACCGCCACCCGCTTGTCCTCGAGCCAGGGGGCCAGCGCCTCCTTGAGGTCGTCCGGCAGGCACGGCGGGCGATCCAGCCGCCAATGATCCAGTTCAGCGGGTTGGCGCGCCGACCCGGGCCGCCGCCCGCAATGGTGCATGCCGAGCTTGGCCATCACCCGGCCTGAGGCCAGGTTGTCCGGCATGTGGCGGGCGGTCAGGGCGGGCAGGCGCAACTGCTCGAAGGCAAAAGCCCTGACCAGCCGCGCCGCCCGGGTGGCCAGCCCGCGGTTTTGCCAAGGGATCCCCACCCACCAGGCCAGCTCGCCGTGCCAGTGCAGGGAGATGACCCCGAGCAGGGGAGCCGGCACATCAACCATGGGCAATGTCAGGGCCCAGGTCCGCCCCAGCCCGAGGGCGGCCTTGCGCCCGCTCATGGCGAGCCAGTCGCGGGCCGCCTCCGCTGGATAGGGGTGGGGGATGTTGAGGGTGTAGCGGGCGAGCGCCTCATCCGAGCAATAGCGCAGGACGGCTGGCTCGTCGGCGGCTTGCAGCGGCCGCAGCACCAGAGCCGGAGAGGCAGCGCCCCCGGGTTCACGCAGCAGGGGCGTGGTCAGGCGCCGGGCCAGCAGGCGTTGCAGCGCGGCGGCCAGATCCCCATCGGTGCCGAGGAGCATGTCCGCCCCATTGGGCCCCAGGGTGAGCAGGCCGCTCTCCTTGGCCAGGGTCAGGAGGACGCTGGAGGCAGAAACCAGGATCTGGCGACTCGGGTCGGCCGTCATGAGGGGTGACTCACCCTCCCCCAACCAGGCGGCGAGCAAGCCGCTGGCCGAGAGGGTGCCGTCAGGCGGGCAGCCGGCCCAGGGCGCAGGGGTCACTGCCCCTTGCTCGCAGCGCCTGCCGCGCAGCAACTGCCAACGGTTGCCCTGCCCCTGCCACCTCTGCAGCACCTCCTGCCAGCGAGGCTGCCAGAGCGCCTCTTCTATCAACAGTTCCATCCTTCCCCCTGCGACCGCCGAACGGCGCAGCATAACCGGCTGCTAATGGTTTGTTAACCCATATCTTTAGCATGGTTAAACGGCATACCCCATGAAAAAATGCCATATGGCCAGCTTGATGGCGGTCACATTAATGCCCCCCTGCCCTTCCTATCATGCCCCCATCTCGCAGCGGCCAGCGCCGCTCGTGAATGACAACGCATAACAAGAGAACACACTATGCAGCAAACCACTCCCCTCAAAACGGTGTTAGTCAGTACCCTGGCGACCGCCCTGCTGATCTTCGTGGCCCAGTACCTCATCGGGAAACAGGAGATCAGGATAGGCATCGCCATCATCCCCATACTGCCCATGCTCTTTGCCGTCATCATCGGCATGATCGTCTCCGCCAAGCCGGTCAAGGATCGCATCCCGGGCTGGAAGCGCCTCTTCAGCGAAAAGGAAGAGGGCTTCTGCGGCAAGATGGTGGGCTTCAGCCTGCTGATCCTGGGTACCCAGTATGCGGGCATGATCATCCCCAACCTCAAGATGATCCTGAGCGTCGGTGTGCCGCTCTTCCTGCAGGAGATAGGCAACCTGCTGCCCATCCTCATCGCCATTCCACTGGCGGTGAAATTCGGCTTCGGCCGTCGCGCCATCGGGGCCTGCTCCTCCATCAGCCGTGAGCCCTCCGTCGCGGTGATCCAGGGCAAGTTCGGCACCGGCTCCCAGGAGTACATAGGCGTGCTCGCCATCTACCTGTGCGGCTCCGTCATCGGCACCCTCTGGTTCAGCGTGCTCGGCAGCATAGCGCCCCTCACAGGTCTGCACCCGCTGGCCCTGGCCGCCGGCTCCGGCGTGGGCTCAGGCTCCATGCTGAGCGCCGCCTCCGGCGCCCTGATCAACGGCCTCGACGAGGCGCTGGCCCAGCAGGTACTGAGCATAGCCGCCGCCTCGAACCTGCTCTCGTCTGCCCTGGGCGCCCTCTCCCTCACCTACCTGGGGCTGCCCCTCGCCGAAAAGATCTATGCCCTGACTGACAAAGGAGCGAAAGCATGAAGAGCATCGTGATGGATATGCGGTTCGTCTTTCTGGCGATCCTGCTGGCCATGTTTACCCAGACCCTGACCACGGGCACCCCGCTCTGGCTGATGGGTGACAGCTTCGTCGCCATGTCCCTGGTGGTGTTCGCCTCCCTGGTGGCCAAGCGCTATCTGCCCTCTTCGCTGCCGGCCTTTGCCTATGCCACCATCATCGGCATCCTCATCTGCCTGCCCGAGACCCCGGTGCGCGGCCTCTTCATCGACGCCGTGGCGAAGATCTCCTTCCTCTCCTGCTGCGTGCCGCTGCTGGCCTTCGCCGGCCTCTCCGTCGGCGGTCAGCTCGAGGAGCTCAAGAAGATGTCGTGGAAGGTGATCCTCATCTTCATGATCGTCTCCACCTGCTGCTTCTTCGGCGCCTCGCTGGTTGCCCAACTCGGCTTCTCCATTCAAGGGATCATCTGATGAACCACTACCATATCGAACCTGACCTCCTTGCCCTGCGCGACTTCAGCCACGAGGTGCGCCACCACCTGCACCGCATCCCGGAGTACTCCGGGGCCGAGTTCAAGACCTCAGCCTACTGCCGGGGCTTGATGGAGGAGTTTGGCTACAAGATCACCGAGTATCCGGGCTTTACCGGTTTTCACGGGGATCTGGTCGTTGATCCCACCCTGCCCACCATCGCCTTCCGTGCCGACATGGATGGCCTGGAGATGCACGACATGAGCGAGGTGGCGTTCAAGTCCACCCACGAGGGCATGGCCCACAACTGCGGCCACGACTCCCATATGGCGATCGCCCTGACCACGGCGAAATTCCTGGCAGGGCACAGGGAGCGGCTGCGCTACAACGTTCGCGTCATCTTCCAGATGGCGGAGGAGGATATGCGGGTGCCGGGGGCCGAGAAGATGGTGGAGCTCGGCTGCATGAAGGGGGTGGACGAGATCTACGCCCTGCACAACGACGGCGCCATGGAGACGGGCACCATCAAGTTCAACCAGGGGGTCATGTCCTCCTGGGGCTCGGCCTGGACCCTGGATGTGCACGGCATCTCAGCCCACGGCTCCACCCCCCACAAGGGGCTGGATGCCATCCGCGAGGCGGTGCGGATCATAGAGGACATGGACTACATAGTCGCCAAGCGCACCAGTCCGTTCAGCCCGGCGGTGTTTGGCTGCGGCATGATCAACGGCGGCACCATCCCCAACGCCGTCGCCGATCACGTGCAGGCTCGTGGCACCATACGTGCCATGGACGCCGAGACCGACCAGATCCTGAAAAATAGCTTCAGGGACATGGTCGCCCAGAGCGAGCTGCGCGGCTTCAAGACCACCATGGTCTATGCCGGCTACCCGGCGGTGGAGAACCATGGTGAAGCCTGCGAGCGCCTGCTGCAGGCCGCCGCCGGCGTGCTACCCGCCGAGGGCATCAATGCCCGGGGCCAGCCCATGACAGGCAGCGAGGACTTCAGCTACATGATCAACGCCACCCCGGGTCGCAAGGGGGCCATGTTCTTCCTCGGCAGCGGCTGCCAGGCAAAGGGGATCTGCAACTACCTGCACGCCAATCCCTATTATCTGGACGATGACTGCCTGCTGATCGGTGCCCAGATCTTTGTCAATCTGGCGACCAGGGCAGCCTGAGGGGCAACAGGGGCTCTGCAACTACCTGCATGGGAACCCCTACTACCCGGACGATGACTGCCTGCTGATCGGCGCCCAGATCTTTGTCAATCTGGCGACCAGGGCAGCCTGAGGGGCAACAGGGGCTCTGCAACTACCTGCATGGGAACCCCTACTACCTGGACGATGACTGCCTGCTGATCGGCGCCCAGATCTTTGTCAATCTGGCGACCAGACGCGATTAATCCCGCATACCGATAAACAAAAGAGAGGCCAATGGCCTCTCTTTTTTTGCCTCTGCCATTCAGGGCCGCAGCACAGATCCGGCGCTACAACCAGGGCAGGGTCGCCGCACTGGCGGGGCTCGACTGGTTGAGCAGCGCCAACTGCACCGTCTCCCGACTCACGTGGGGGGCATAGAGGTGGATGAAGTCATACATGTAGTCCCGCAGGTGAGCGTGCCTGCGCAGGCAGACATGGGCCACGCTCGAGGCGATCAGATGATCTATGTTGAGGCAGACCAGGCTCTCCCTGTCCCCCTCGTCGAACGCCGAGGTGGCGATCACGCCTACCCCCATACCGAGGCGCACATAGTGCTTGATGATGTCGCTGTCGGTGGCGGTCAGCACTATGCGCGGGCTGAGGCCATGACGGCCGAACGCCTTGTCCATCTTGGATCGACCGGTGAAGCCGAACACATAGGTGATGAGGGGATAGCGAGCCAGATCCGCCATGGCCAGCGGCTGGCAGTCGAGCAGCGGATGACCGTGGGGCACCACAACGCCGCGCCCCCAGCGGTAACAGGGAATGGTCGCCAGCTCGTCGAACAGGTGCATGGACTCGGTGGCGATGGCCATCTCCACATCCCCGTTTTGCACCATCTGTGCCAGCTGGGCCGGCGCCCCCTGATGCAGCTGGATGCTGACCTCAGGGTAGCGGCGGGAGAAGGCGGTGATCACCGACGGCAGCTTGTAGCGGGCCATGGTGTGGGTGGTGGCGATGCGCAGCACCCCGCTGGTGGCCAGCTGATCACCGAGGGAAAGTTGACCAATCTGTTCGACCTGGGCCACCACCCCCTTGGCCAGCTCCATCACCTGCTCCCCCATGGGGGTCAGGCCCACCAGGTTCTTGCCCTTGCGGGTGAACAGCGCCAGCCCCAGCTCGTCTTCCAGCATCTTCATCTGCTTGCTGAGGGTCGGCTGGGAGGTGTAGAGCTTCTCCGCCGTCGCCGAGATATTGAAGTTGTTCTTCACTATCTCGGTGAAGTTCTTGAGCCTGGCTATGTTCATCAGGGGGCCAGTCGCTCTATGTGCCAGCCATCCCCCTCGCGGCTGTAGTAGAAGCGATCGTGCAGGCGATGCTCGCCCCCCTGCCAGAACTCCACCGTCTCGATGACCACCCGGAAACCGCCCCAGAAGCTCGGCAGCGGCACCTCGCCATTGGCAAACTTCTGCTTGAGCTCGAGGAACTTGGCTTCCAGCACGCCGCGGGCCGAGATGCGGGTCGACTGCTTAGAGACCCAGGCGGCTATCTGGCTATCCTTGGGGCGGCTGTGGAAGTACTTCATCACCTCGAAGGTGCTCATCTTCTCCACCCGGCCTGTCACGTGCACCTGGCGGTCCAGGGTGTGCCAGGGGAAGAGCAGGCTGATGCGGGGATTGCCTTCCAGCTGATGTGCCTTGCGGCTGCCCATGTTGGTGTAGAACACCATGCCCAGGGCGTCGTAGTGCTTGAGCAGCACTGTGCGCTGCCAGGGCTGGCCGTCGGCATCCACTGTGCCCACCACCATGGCGGTGGGGTCGGTCAGCTTGGCCTCGCACGCCTGGGCCAGCCACTTCTCGAACAGGGCGAGAGGCTCGGCCGGCAGATCGGCCCGGTGCAGTCCGCCCCTGGTGTATTCACGACGCAGATCAGCCACATCCATCATCTTGATTTTCCTTCTCTCTTTCTTTGCCGCCCCTGCGGCTGTGGATGGGGGCATTGTGCGACGAGCACGTCATGGGTACAAGCCTGGGGGCGGCCAAATGCTGGCACCAAAAACAGAAAGGGAGGCCTGTGCCTCCCTTTTTCTGACGGCAGCTTGCCACCTGCCTATGGTTTGCCGTCAATCGGCGGGCAATGGGCCAGCATGCGCCGGTTATATTCCGCCGCATAGGCGCTCAGCCTGGCGTGGGCCTCCTTCTGATCCGGCTTGATGACATCGCCGAGCCCCTCCAGATAGCGCACGCCACAGCGAGCCTTGGCAGCCACCTGTTGCTCCGCCGCTATGCCGGGTGCCACCTCGCCACGGCCGGCCCGTACTATCAGCCGGTAATCCTGCTGGGCGAGGCTGTCACTGACTGCCTGATCCAGGGTGTCGGCATCGGCCTGACAGCCGCCGAGCAGGGTGAGCAGCAGCACGCTGGCCAGCCTCATGCCCGCCTCCGTTGCCAGCCCAGCAGCGCCAGGGCCAGGGTCCAGAAGCCGAGGGAGCCACCGCCACCACCGCCGCCCTCATCCCCGCGTTGGGTCACCGACAGCTTGAGCGGGCTGATGGCGAAGAAGAGGTTGTCACTGCAGGCCACCTTCAGCCTGGCGGTGCCGTCGTTACCGGCGGGTATGGTGACGCTGGCCGAGCCCGAGTTGGGCTGGCCGCTGGCGAGCAGGGTCCAGCTCACCCCCTCGTCCCGGGTCAGGGAGAGATCCACCTTGCTGCAATTGATGGGGGCCGCGTTGGTGCCGGCCACGTCCCAGCCTATGGTCTGGTTGGCGCCGGCTCCCAGCGGGGTCACCAGCGGGCTGGTCAGGCGGAAGGCGCTGCCGGTGTTGACCACCTGGATCTTCATGTCGTCAGTGGCGACACCGCCCTTGCCATCCCGCGCCGTGAGGCGGAAATTGAGCTCCCGGTTGGTGGCAGGCCAGGCCTCCCCCTTCGCCAGGGTGTTGGAGAGCAGGGAGGGCAGGCTTGGCAGGGTGCGCTCCGGCAACGCGGTCGGCGCCACGAAGCGAAACAGCGGGCGACTGCCGTCGTCCACCATGCTGGCGACGCTGAAGGATTCGGTGCCGAGATCGATCTGCTCCCAGGTGTAACTCAGGGGATCCTGATCCAGATCCGCCCCGGCGCCCTTGAGCACGAAGGGGGTGTTGGCCGGGATCACATAGTCGTTGCCGGCGGCGACCTGGGGCGCGTTGTTGGTCAGGCTCTGGGAGCTGCCACAGCTCGCGACCCTGGCCATGTGGGCCCGCATCTGTTCGATGGACTTGCTGTGGAAGTAGGGCAGGCTGTTGGCCTGCAGGTTCTCCTCCCCGCAGATCCCTGCATAGGCCATGATGGAGCTGCCGCTGCCGGGCTCCCAGGCCTGGCTGGCCTCCCGGTTGCCACCGCCACAGCTGCCGGTGGTGCCGTTGAAGGTGTGATCGGCGCCGAACTGGTGGCCAATCTCGTGGGCCACGTAGTCGATGAAGAAGGCATCCCCCACCGGATTGGGGGAGCCCGTCATGCCCGCCGACTTCTCCGCGGTGCAGAGCACTCCCAGCCCCGCCAGACCGCCGCCCCCGGTGTTGACCACGTGACCTATGTCGAAGGCGCCGAGCTTGGTGCCGGCCTGGGTCTGTGCATTCTGCTGCACTGTGACGTTGGCATCTATGTCACCGTCATCGTTGTTGAAGGGATCGGTGGCGGTGTCGGTGAAGATGATAGTGTCGTTGCCGCTGGCGAGCTGGAACTCGGCGGCGACGTCACGCTGGTACACCTCGTTGACCCGGTTGAGCAGGGTGGCGATGGCGCCGAGACCCGCCTCGACGGTGCCGCCGTGATACTGGGTGTACTCCCCCGCCGCCGAGATGGCGATGACGTAGCGCTTGCGCTCGTTGCCATCCACCAGGACCTGACGGGCCAGTGCCTTGGCCTGGGAACCGATCACCTTGTCCGCCTCTTCCTCCAGCCGGCTGTGGGCATCCTGCTGGTAATAGATGGCGTAGCCTTCACCGTTTCGGAGCGGATCCACGAACACCATGCGGCCCTGGTGGCTGAACATGGCGTGGAAACCCTGGGGACCGAGATCGAAGCGCCCCGTCTCCACCGGGTTGGACTCGTCATATCCCTTGAATGCCAGAATGCCGGGATACCTGGCGGCGAGATCCGATGGCAGCAGATCATAGGGCTGCAGGTTGAAGGTCACCTCCTTGCCATCCGGCAGCGGCAGGGTCAGTCGAGGCTCCCCTCCCTGCAAGCCGGCGAAGTAATCGGCCGGCACAGTGGCAATGCGATATTGGCTGGCCCTCACCTCATAGCCATCGGCAGCGGTGGCCCGCGCCGCCACCGTATTCCACTCACTGGCGGCCAGGCCGCTGGCGTTCATCAGACCGGCCACCAGCAACGCCAGCGGAGAGTATTTCATCAACTGCATCTTTATTATCCCTTTTTCCATGCGTTCGCCTGAACTGCCTCAGCATCATTTTCCTGCCCGGGTGAGAAGTCCAGTCCCATCCTCTGTACATTCCCCGAATGGGGACGGTTGCACCAATGCAGTCTAGCCCCTATCATGGCGCGGATTTGTCCGTTTCAGAACCCTCCTGTGTCACGGGCCGGTTCACCCTTTTTTGGCCAAGGTTAATCTCATGCTCAAATCCCCACTGTTGCCCCGTTTCGGGGATCTGGTCGTTGCCATTGTTGACGATGTACTCGGTCAGGGTCTCACCCTGGACCGCGCTTATGCCCGTCACTTCTCCGGCATCGAACTCAAACCGCAAGAACAGGCAAGGATTGCCCTGGTCACCGGCGACCTGCTGCGTCGTCTCAGCCTCTATTGCTTCCTGACCGGCATCCAGGTCCGTCAGGCCGAAAAGAATGTCTGGCCGCTGCTGCACAGCTGGCACGCCTTCCACAAGATTGCCCAGCCCAACAATCCGACCCTGGATCGCTTCAATGAAGAGGCATTCCGCCGCCGTCTGACCGAGGCGAAGAAGAACCCGGTGCTGATGGATGGTTGCCCTGCCTGGCTGGAGAAGCTGGGTAACGAGCAGCTGGGTGAGGCCTGGCCTGCCGAGCGTGCCGCTCTGGCCTGGATGCCCAAGCGCTACCTGCGGGTCAACACCCTCAAGTGCACCCGGGAAGAGCTGCAGGCCATTCTGGCCAAAGAGCATGTCACCACCATTCCCGTTGATGGTGTGGAGACTGCCCTGCAGGTCACCTCTGACGCCGCCCTGTTCCGCACCAAGGCCTTTGCCGATGGCTGCTTCGAACAGCAGGACGCTGGCTCCCAGCTGGTCGCCGCCGCCCTGGAAGTGACCCCGGGCATGCGGGTCATCGATGCCTGCGCCGGTGCCGGTGGCAAGACACTGCACATCGCCGCCATGATGGAAGGCAAGGGCCGCCTGCTGGCGATGGACGTGGAAGAGTGGAAGCTGGAGAACCTCAAGCAGCGCGCACGCCGCGCCGGAGCCCACAACGTGGAGACCCGGGTCATCACCAGCAGCAAGACTGTCAAGCGCCTCAAGGAGAGCGCCGATCGCGTGCTGCTGGACGTGCCCTGCTCCGGCCTTGGCGTGCTCAAGCGCAATCCGGATGCCAAGTGGCGTGACACCGCCGAGCGCCTGCCGGTACTGGTCGCCCTGCAAGAAGAGATACTGCAACGCTACAGCCAGATGGTGAAGGTGGGCGGCCTGCTGGTCTATGCAACCTGCTCCATCCTGCCCCAGGAGAACCGCCAGCAGGTGGACAAGTTCCTGGCTGCCAACGAGAACTATCGCCTGCGGGATGACCACACCGTCAGCCCCTCCGAGACCGGCTTCGACGGTTTCTACATGGCGCGGATCGAACGCATCGCCTAAGGCCCTGCGCACGCATAAAAAAGGGGAGCCAATGGCTCCCCTTTTTGCATGATGCGGATGCGACCTTATTCGGCGGCGGCATCATCCTGCTTGTGCTTGGCGGCAGCTTCCTTGATCAAGGTCTGCAGCTCGCCGGCCTGGAACATCTCGATCATGATGTCGCAACCACCGACCAGCTCACCTTCCACCCAGAGTTGCGGGAAGGTCGGCCAGTTGGCAAATTTCGGCAGCTCGGCACGGATGTCCGGGTTTTGCAGGATGTCGACGTAAGCAAAGGGCTCGCCACAGGACATCAGGGCCTGGGAGGCCTGGGCAGAGAAACCGCAGCTGGGTAGCTTGGGGGATCCCTTCATGTACAGGATGATGGGATTCTCAGCCAGCTGCTGTTTGATCTTTTCAATAGTTTCCATAAATGCCTCACTAGAGCGATTTCGGCGGCCATTCTACTGCAAACCGGGCAGACCACAAACTGGCAAACCGTCCCGAATGCAAGAAGTGATGAATCAATACGCCGCAGCTTGATCCGGATCATGGCGAGAATCAAGAGTTGTTCGCCCATCTTTGATGCTGCTACAATCGACGGGCTTTGGGCCGTCCGGCCCCATCATTTCAAGAACAATTCTTTTCAACATAGAAAAGAGTACGCAATGTCTTGCAACCGTCGCCTTCGCACGGCCCAGCCAATGGAGAGTAGAAAATGGCTTTCGAACTTCCCGCTCTGCCCTATGCAATCAATGCTCTGGAACCGCACATCTCCCAGGAAACCCTGGAATATCACCACGGCAAGCACCACAACACCTACGTGGTCAACCTGAACAACCTGGTGCCGGGTACCGAGTTTGAAGGCAAGTCTCTGGAAGAGATCATCAAGACCTCCACTGGCGGCATCTTCAACAACGCCGCCCAGATCTGGAACCACACCTTCTACTGGCACTGCCTCTCCCCGAACGGCGGTGGCGAGCCCACCGGCGCCCTGGCCGATGCCATCAACAAGGCGTTCGGCTCCTTCGCCGAGTTCAAGGATGCGTTCACCAAGTCCGCCATCGGCAACTTCGGCTCCAGCTGGACCTGGCTGGTGAAGAAAGCCGACGGCTCCCTGGCCATCGTCAACACCTCCAACGCCGGCTGCCCGCTGACCGAAGCCGGGACCACCCCGCTGCTGACCGTCGACCTGTGGGAGCACGCCTACTACATCGATTTCCGCAACCTGCGTCCGAAGTACATGGAAACCTTCTGGACCCTGGTCAACTGGGAATTCGTGGCCAAGAACCTGGCTGCCTGATAGCCTCTTTCTTGCCAAAACGCCCCGCACTGCGGGGCGTTTTTTTATAGCGAACAAGCAACGAAAAAGGCGCCATGGGCGCCTTTTTGATAACCATGGGTCGTTACTGGTCTATCTCGTCCAGATACTCGTCCAGGTTGCTGTCATCCTCCTGCTGGCCCTGTTGCTTGAGCTCAGGCTGGCGACCCGTCACCTTGCCGTCGTTGTACTGCAGGTAGAAGTCCTTGGTCAGGGCATAAGGATCGAGCGCGTTGTCGATGATCCGCTCCTGATCGATCAGCTTGGAGCGCGTGCCCAGACCATCCAGCGCCCAGTGCACGAACTTCATCGGGAAGGTCAGCAGGGCATAGGGGAAGTAGATGGTATCTATGGTATCCCCCACCAGTTCGCGGGTGGTGGTCGGGCCGTAGACGGGCACCATTATGTAGGCGCCATCCCCGATGTCCGCCCTGCCTAGCACAGTATCCATCTCCAGCATGTTGCGCTCGAGGCCGGCATGCTTGGCCACGTCGAAGATCCCCAGCAGACCTATGGTGGTGTTGAGGGTGAAGCGGCCTAGGTTGGTCCCCGCCCCCTTCAGATCTCCGACCAGCAGATGGTTGACCATGCTGCTCGGCTCGTCGAAGTTCTCCACCAGGTTGTCGATGCCGTCCTTCATCCCCTGCGGCACATAGCGGGCATAGCCATGGACCACGGGGCGGGCCACATAGGGTTCCAGCACGTCGTAGTTGATGGCCCACATGGCCCGGTTCGCCCCCTGGAAGGGGTCACGGGGATCGCTGGCCGTGCTGGACGCCCCGGGGCGGCTGGGGGTTTCGTTGAGATCCAGGCTCTCTGGGCCCGGCTTGGGAGGGCCACCCGCACAGCCCCCCAACAGCAGTGCCACTGCCAATGCTCCTGAACGCAGATACATATGAAAGTCCTAAGCTTTTTTGGGAATCTTTATGGATTATAGGTAGGCCCGCCCCATCCCGGGGTCGGGCCAAGAGGGTATTAGAGTGCGTGATCGATGCGGATGTCAATCGGCGCTGTAGGGATGCTGGTGGTCGGCACTGTGACCGAGACCCCCTCGAAGGCGCCTTCCTTGTTCATGACGTTGCCGCCCCGGGAGAGGCGCGCCTTGAACTGCAGCTCGGGATAGGCCGCCAGCTTGCTCCCCTCCATCATGGCATCCCCATCCCCCAGTGAGAGGGTGAGGGGCAACTGCGGACCCGGGATGCGCTTGACCGCGATGGGCATGGGCGGGCCATTGGGGATCACCGCAAAGACGAACAGGTGGGCATCCTCCGGCAGCTGGATGCCGGGTGCCAGGGTGATGTGCAGGGGATACTCACCCTCCTTCACCGCCAGCACCTGAGCACTGCCCTGCCCGGCCTGAGCGGCGGGGGCGGCTGTCACGGCGATGCCGCGCTGACGCAGTTGCTGCTCGGCATACTCGATGGAGCGCTCCACCATGGCGTGGCGGGTCGAGCCCTTCTCCAGCAGCGGCAACATGGCTCGCCAGCGCACCAGCGCTGTCTGGAAGTCCTCTTTCTGCAGCGCCATGAAGGCATGGACCGAGCGCGCCTCTATGTTGGCCGGATCCTGGGCGATGGCCGCCTGCAGCAGCTGATCCGCCCGGGCCTCCTCCCCCGTCATCATCAGGGCCTGGGCATAGGGCACAGCCACCATGGCCTTCTGCGGCGCCAGGGAGTAGGCCCGCTCCAGCGCCTCGCGGGCCATCTCGGGGTCATTGCCATCCAGGGTCAGACGCCCCAGCAGCAGCCAGCCACGATAGTCATTCGGTTCTTCTTTCAGCCGGGTGCGCAGCCCCAGGGTGAAGTCCAGCAGATCCTGCTCGGTGACCTCGCTATCCCGCTCCACCAGGATGCGGTTGCTCAGCTCCCCCAGCCGGCTGCTGGCATCCTGCCAGCGGCTCACCTCCTGCCAGGCCCCCAGCTGGTAGTAGAGCCCCAGGCTCACCACCACCAGCACCAGCACACCCGGGATCCAGATCAGGCTCTTGCCGCCGCGGGCGCTCTGCTCCACGTCGGGGATGTCGTCCAGCAGGCTGCGTTGCAGTTCTACCAGGGACTCGGACTCCTCGGCCAGTATGCCCTGCTCACGCTCCTCGCCTATCTCCAGCAGACGCTGGCGGTAGAGCTGCTTGTTGAGGGCCGAACGGCTGATGCTCTGGCGACCCTCGCCGCGCCACAGCGGCAGGATCAGCGCCAGGCTCGCCAGCACCAGCAGGGCCGCGATCACTATCCAAAATGCGGTCATTGTTTCTCTTCCTCTTTGAGCAGCTCGGCCAGACGGCGCCGCTCTTCTTCGCTCAGGGCGTTATTAATTCGTTTTGTCGCCGCCGGCGCACGGCGGCTGCGCACCACCACAGTGGCGGCACCGATGACGATGACCAGCAGGGGGCCAAGCCAGAGGATCAGGGTGGAGGCCATCAGGGGCGGATCATAGAGGATGAAGTTGCCGTAACGGGCCACCATGTAATCCACCACCTCCTCCTTGTTTTTACCGTCCCGCACCATCTGGTAGGTCTTGTCCCTCAAGTCCTTGGCGAGCCCCGCATTGGAGTCGGCGATGTCCTGGTTCTGACACTTGGGGCAGCGCAGCTCCTTGGTCAGCTCGCGGAAGGTCTGCTCCTGGGCATCGCTGTCGAAGGTGTAGACGTCGATGGCGGCACTGGCCTGGCCGGCGCCCAGCAGGCCCCCCAGCAGCAACAGGGATGCAATAAGCGTTTTCATCGGAGCGGCCCTCACTTCATGGCATCGAAGATGGGTTTGAGGGTCGAGGCCCAGACTTCGGGATTGACGTCCCCCACGTGGCGATAACGGATGATGCCCTGGCTGTCGATGAAGAAGGTCTCGGGGGCGCCGTAGACCCCCAGATCCAGCCCCAGCATGCCATCCGGATCATAGAGGTTGACTTCATAGGGGTTGCCGAGCTCAGCCAGCCACTTGATGGCCTTGTCCCGCTCATCCTTGTAGTTCATGCCGACAATGGGAATACCCTGCCCCGCCAGCTGCTTGAGGTAGGTGTGCTCCCCATAGCAGGTCGGGCACCAGGTGGCCCAGACGTTGAGCAGCATGGGGCGCCCCTTGAAGATGCTCCTGTCATGCTGCTTGTCGAGGTCGTAGATGTCCTGCAGGGTGAACACGGGCACCTCCTTGTCCACCATCACGGATTCCAGCTTGGTGGGGTCCGAGTAGAGCCCTTTGAACAGGAACACGGCCCCCATCAGGAAGATGATGAAGGGCAGCAGAAACAGCCAGGTCTTCTTGCTCATGCCTTGGTCTCCTCGTCACGACGGCCGAACCGGTAGCGCTTGTCCAGCATGGCCAGCACGCCGCCGATGGCCATGAAGACGCCACCGAACCAGATCCAGCGCACGAAGGGCTTGTAGTAGATACGCACCGCCCAGGCGCCGTTGTCGAGCTGCTCGCCCAGCGCCGCATAGAGATCCCGGGTGAAGCCGGCGTCGATGGCGGCTTCGGTCATCGGCATGCGACTGACCTTGTACATCCGCTTCTCGGGCTTGAGCAGGGCCACCTGCTTGCCGTTCCTGTGCACCTCCAGCACCCCCTTGAAGCCGTCGTAGTTGGGGCCGTTCTTTTCGCTGATACCGGTGAACACGAATTCGTAGTCGGCGAACTGCACCCTGTCACCGGCCTGCATGCGCAAGTCCTTCTCGATGCTGTAGTTCTGGGTGCAGGCGATGCCTATGATGCTGACCGCCAGCCCCACGTGGCCCAGGATCATGGCCCAATGGCTGTTGCCGAGTTTGCGCACCCCGGTGGCAAAACCGTGTTTGTGGGTGGCGCGCACCCAGGTCTCCTGGATGCTGGTGATGATGATCCAGGTACCCAGGCCTATGCCGAGCGCGGCCCAGGGCTTGAACTCACCGGCGAAGAGCTGCGGCAGCAGCAGGGCGGCGGCCAGGCTCAGCCCCAGGGCCAGCACCACCTTGCCCTTGAGCTCACCGAGCTCCTGACGGCGCCAGCGGAACAGCGGCCCGACCCCCAGCAGCAAGGCGAACGGGATGATCAGCCAGCTGTAGATGTGGTTGAAGAAGGGGGTACCGATGGAGATGCTGCCAAGCCCCAGCTCCTTGTGCACCAGGGGCAAGAGGGTGCCGAGCAGCACTGTCAGCAGGCCCGCCACCAGCAGTATGTTGTTGCCAAGCAGCAGGGTCTCGCGGCTCCATAGCTCGTGTTTGCCGTGGCTCTTGACCTGGGAGCCCTTGAAGGCGAACAGCAGCAAGGAGCTGCCTATCACCGCCAGCAGGAAGCCCAGGATGAAGAGGCCGCGGGTCGGGTCGGAGGCAAAGGCGTGGACGGACACCAGCACGCCGGAGCGCACCAGGAAGGTCCCCAGCAGACTCAGGGAGAAGGCCGAGAGCGCCAGCAACACAGTCCAGGCCTTGAAGGTGGCGCGCTTCTCACTCACCGCCAGCGAATGCAGCAGGGCCGTGCCCGCCAGCCAGGGCATGAAGGAGGCGTTTTCCACCGGATCCCAGAACCACCAGCCACCCCAGCCGAGCTCGTAATAGGCCCACCAGGAGCCGAGCACTATGCCAAGGGTCAGGAAGACCCAGGCAGCCATGGTCCAGGGACGGGACCAGCGCGCCCAGGTGGCGTCGAGGCGCCCTGTCATCAGGGAGGCGATGGCAAAAGCGAAAGCCACCGAGAAGCCCACGTAGCCCATGTAGAGCATGGGCGGGTGGAAGATGAGACCAGGATCCTGCAGCAGGGGGTTGAGGTCGCGACCATCTACCGGGAAGTACGGCAGGGTGCGGGTGAAGGGATCCGAGGTGAACAGCACGAAGGCGGTAAAGCCCACTGAGATGAGCCCGAGCACCCCCAGCACCCGCGCCACCGCATCCAGCGGCAGGCGACGGCTGAACAGGGCCACGGCCGCGGTCCAGCCTCCCAGGGTCAACACCCAGAGCAGCAGGGAGCCCTCGTGGGCCCCCCACACCGCCGAAATGCGGTACTGCAGCGGCAGCAGGCTGTTGGAGTTGGTGGCCACGTACTGCACGGTGAAGTCGTTGTCGACGAAGGCCCAGGTCAGGCAGAGGAAGGAGAGCAACAGCAGCAGGAACTGGCTGTAGGCAAGCGGACGGGCTGCCGACATCATGCCGAGGCGCCCCAATTTGGCGCCGATCAGCGGATAGCTCCCCAGCAGCAGTGCGGTGGCAAAGGCCAGGATCAGTGCGAATTGCCCCAGTTCAGGGATCATGGCTGACTTCCTTTCAATTGCGCCGCGACCAGAACCGGCGCACAGGCATGAGACGGTGAGAACTGCCCCAGTTCAGGGATCATGGCTGACTTCCTTTCAATTGCACCGCGACCAGAACCGGTGCACAGGCATGAGACGGTGAGAACTGCCCAAATTCGGGGATCATTGACTATTTCCTTTCGATGGCAGGGTGAGACATACAGATCCGGCGGCGAAACGAGCTGAACACGAGATCAAGGCTGACGGCATCATTGCTTGGCCCCCTGCAACTGCGCCTCGGTATATTCGGGCTTGAAGTGCATGCCATTGGTGGCGTCCGCCACCTCCGGCGGCATGTAGTTCTCGTCGTGCTTGGCCAGCACCTCGAAGGCGGCCACTGTGGTCGCGTCCTTGAGGGTGCCCTGGGCGACTATGCCCTGCCCTTCCCGGAACAGGTCCGGCAGTATGCCGTCAAATTCCACCGTCACCAGATGGCCGCCGTTGTCCACCAGCTTGAAGGCCACCTTGAGGCTCTGGGGATCCCGCTGCACCGAGCCCGGCACCACCAGGCCGCCGATGCGCAGGCGCTGGCCCTCTTCCGGCTTGACCTTCTCCGGCCCCTTGCCCTCCACCAGCTCGCTCGGGGTATAGAAGAGATCGATGTTCTGGCTGAGGGCATAGAGCACCAGGCCAGTCACGCTGGCGAGGCCCAGGCTGATGGCCAGAATGATGGTGAGGCGTTTCTTGCGTCTCGGGGTCATAGAGTGTTCTCCATCTGCTGGGCCGCCTTGCGACGGGCCTCTCGGGCCTGCTTGTTGCGCAATTCGCCGAGCAGGCTGCGGGTTTTCAACCGGGTGGAAATGACGATGCCGACCAGGCAGAGCGCGGTCAGACCGAAGGAGAGCCAGACGTAGAAGGCGTAACCGCCCATGGCCATGAAGTCGCTGAATGAGGCAAAGTGCATGCTTACTTCTCCTGTCTGGCGATGTCGGCAACCCAGGGGCGGTGCCACTCCCGCATCAGCAGCTCGTTGCGGAACCGCATCAGGGTCAGGGCCCCGAGGAAGGTGGCAAATGCCAGTATCATGATGAGCAGCGGCCACAGCATCTCGGGGGAGATGGAGGGCTTGTCAAACTTGGTGATGGAGGCGCCCTGGTGCAGGGTGTTCCACCACTCCACCGAGTAGTGAATGATCGGCAGGTTGATCACCCCCACCAGCGCCAGTATGCCGGCGGCGCGCCCCGCCACTACCTTGTCGCTGAAGGCGTTGTAGAGGGCGATGACCCCAAGATAGAGGAACAGCAGGATAAGCTCTGAGGTGAGGCGCGCATCCCACACCCACCAGGTGCCCCACATGGGCTTGCCCCAGGCGGCACCGGTGAAGAGGGCGATGAAGGTGAAGACGGCGCCCACCGGGGCTATGGCCGCCACCGTCATGTCCGCCATGCGCAGTTGCCACACCAGGCCGATGAAGGCCGCCACCGCCATGGTGGAGTAGGCTCCCATGGAGAGGATGGCGGCAGGCACATGGATGTAGATGATCCTGAAAGAGTCTCCCTGCTGATAATCGGCGGGGGCAAAGGCCAGCCCCCAGACGGTGCCTATGATGAAGGCGAGCAGGCTTGTCACGACAAACCAGGGCAGCAGGGTGCCGGCCAGCCCATAGGCGCGCTCGGGTTTGGCATAAGGGTGCAACCATTTCCACATAGCTCACAGAACCTTTCAGTTATTAATTTTTAAGTGGCGAGGCCTACCATACCCACAGGCGGGAAACATCATATCCCCCCAAAGCAATAAGCAGCCATCCCCTTGATCTATCTCAATTATATTTTTCAAAAATAAGCCTCAAAAGAGGCTCTTTTGGTAATTAATCAGTTGACGCTGACCCGCAGTGCCGCCGAGATGGCCAGGGGCGTCAGGGTCAGGGCCCCCACCAGCATGGCCCCCAGGATCGCGAGCTGCCCCCCGTAGGGCAACCCCATGCTGGCCGCATCGATGGCGGAGGTGGCGAAGATAAGCACCGGGATATAGAGCGGCAGCAGCAGCAGGCTGAGCAGCACGCCCCCCTTGCGCAGTCCCGCCGTCAGCGCCACCCCGACAGCCCCGAGCAGGCTCAGCACAGGGGTGCCGAGCGCCAGGGTGGCCACCACCGCCAGATAGCTCTTCATGTCCAGGGAGAGCAGGATGGCGAGCAGCGGCGAGACCAGCAGCAGCGGCAGGCCGGTCAGCAACCAGTGAGCGATCACTTTCGCCAGCGCCAGCAGCCCGAGGGGATGGGGCATCAGCATCATCTGCTCCAGGGCGCCGTCGCTGAAGTCATCGCGAAACAGCCGCTCCAGAGAGAGCATGGCCGCCAGCAGGGCCGCCACCCAGATGATGCCGGGGGCGATGCGGGCCAGCAGCTGGGGCTCGGGCCCGATGCCGAGGGGAAAGAGGGTGATGACGATGAGGAAGAACCAGAGCGGGTTGAAGATGTCGGCGCGCTGGCGCAGGGCCATCAGCAACTCGCGGTGAATAAGGTGTATGACGGCGCGCAGCATGGCTACTCCTGCAACAACGAGGTCAGCGACAGTGTCTTCAGGCGCCCCTGCATCAGGGTCAGGTCCTGATGTGTGGTGAGCACCACCATGCCCCCCCGATCCGCGTGAGTCAGGAACAACCGCTCCAGCACCCTGACCCCTTGCTTGTCGATGGCGGTGAAGGGTTCGTCGAGGATCCAGAGCGCCGGGCGCTCCGACAGCCAGAGCCTGGCCAGCGCCACCCGCCGCTGCTGCCCTGCCGAGAGCTGGCCCGCGGGATAATCCTCGAAGCCGGCGAGTCCGACCTGGGCCAGCACCTGCCAGAGATCCACGGAAGCCTCGGCCGTGCCGTGCAGCTTCTGGTAGAAGGAGAGATTCTCGAGGGGGGTCAGGGTCGCCTTGACACCGGGCTGATGGCCCAGGTAGAGCAGGCTGGCATGGTACTCATCCCGGCAGTGGCGGATGTTCTCCCCGTTCCAGCACACCTCCCCCGCGAAGGGTTGGGAGAGGCCGGTCAGCAGTCGGAGCAGGCTGGTCTTGCCCACCCCGTTCGGGCCTTCAATCTGCATCAGATCGCCCGAGCGCACCGCGAAGGAGAGATGTTCAAACAGGGTGCGATCTTCACGCACGCAGCTCAGATTGTTGGCTTGAAGCAGCATGAGGATGTAATCGTTGAAAATGAGGCGGCCTGCATCTTAACACAGGATCCGGAGGCGTCTTTTCAAAGATGCCAATAATCAACAGGATTTGTGGGGGAGATCGCGCACCGGCAGAAGAGGATGTGGCAGGGAAGAGAGGGGCGGCCGGAGCCTCCCCTTTCGATCAGGAGCAGGGGTCAGCTGCGACCCTTGCGCAGGGAGATCAGCAGCTCGGCTTCGGCCTGGGGCAACTCGCACTCGCTCATCACCTCGTCGAGATCGGCCCCTAGCTCCACCATCTTGGCGGCGCGGCTGTAGAGGCGGCGCTCCGGATCCTGCAGGGTCAACTCCTGCTGGCTATCCTGGATCTTCTGCATGGCCCCTTCGGCGGATTGCAGGCGCTGACCCATGCCGATGGCACCGGTATGCAGCTCCATCATCTGCTTGCGCAGACTCTCGAGCTGCCCCTGCAGCGTCTCCATCCTGGCCTCGGACTCTCGCTGACGGCGGCGATGACCCAATAGACCGTAGAGGGCCAGCACCAGTGCCAACAAGGACAACCCCAAGGCTGCGAATTCAATCATCAAACTGTCACCTTCCTCATCACAGGGTCCCGCTCGGCATCAAGGTGCCGCGGGCAGATCCGGGACCGCTGTTGTATCACTTTTTGACCCGCCGTTACAGGGAGCCAATATCGTCCCACTCTTCGTCGGAGAGCAGCTTGTTGAGATCCACCAGGATCAGCAGCTGACCGTCGCGGTTGCTGACACCCTGGATGAACTTGGCGCTCTCCTCGGTGCCCACCGCCGGGGCGGCGTCGATCTCGGAGGAGCGCAGATAGACCACCTCGGCCACGCTGTCCACCATGATGCCGATCACCTGCTTCTCCGCCTCTATGATGACGATGCGGGAATTCTCGCTCACATCACCGGCCGGCAGGCCGAAACGGGAGCGGGTGTCGATGACGGTCACCACGTTGCCACGCAGGTTGATGATGCCCAGCACATAGTCGGGCGCACCCGGTACCGGGGCTATCTCGGTGTAGCGCAACACCTCCTGGACCTGCATCACGTTGATGCCATAGGTCTCGTTTTCCAACTGGAAGGTCACCCACTGCAGCACTTCGTCCTCGGCCAGATTTTGTGCAATATTGCGCTTCTCTGTCATCTTCTTGATCCTTGTATGAACCCGTCAACGGGTAAAATTAGCAATAAAACCATGGCAGTGCCGATGTTGTCAGCGGCCTTCAATGTTCACGCCTCGGCCAAGGAGCACCAAGAGCTCCCTGACGTGCAGCAGGGCACACATCTTCTCCTTGACCATGCCCGCCAGCCAGGGACGTTTCCCCTCCTGATGGCGCCACTTCACCTGATCCCGATGCAGCAGTTCGGTGCCCTTCAACTGATGACAGGCCAGTCCCCAGGGTGATTCCCCCAGCATGATCAGATATTTGTACTCGTCTATCTCCAGATGCTGGCCCGGCATGACCCACTGGGCCGTGTCGACCACGTTCATCTTCTGCTCCCGGGAGGTCATGATCCCCTTGTACCAGCCCGGCTGGCCGAAGAGGGAGCTCACCTCCCCCAGCTGGTGGATGCCGCCGAGTTCGGTCAGGGGCACAGCGAAGGTCACCCCGGCCACGTCGAAGAAGAGCGCCTGAAACTCGTTGCCGGTATCCAGGTTTTCCCAGGCCGCAGGGGCCGGTTCAGGTTCCGCCGCCAGCGCGGGTTCGGCCAGTGTCAGGGCGACGGGTTCGGCGATCACCGGGATCACCTCGGGCGTCGCCAGGGCCACCTCGACCGGCTCGGGCTCGGCTTCGACCTCAACCTCGAGCTGGAAGGGCTCGACATGCAGCTCTTCATGGCTCAGGACATCCATCTCGTCCTGCACCTGGCTCACCTGGGCGAGCAGCTCGCTCAGTTGCGCCAGTCGGCTGTCGGCTTCGAGATAGGGGGCTGCAACCACCTCGGGCAAGGGGGCGGGCTGAGGCTGCAACTGCGGCGCAGGGGCCGGTGCCTCGTCGTCCGGATCGTCCCGCAGCAGGACGTCATCGAGCAGCAGGGAGTGGAAATAGTCATCCATGGCCCGAACCTGGGTGGTCTCTCTCATGGCTTCACCTCCTGGGTTCGTTGACGCTCCAGCGCATCAATAAAGTTGAGCAGTGTCTCGTAGGCATAGGTGCCACGGCTGCCCGGTGCATAGATGGACGGGGGTATGTGCAGCAGGCTGGCATCCCGGAATTTGGTGTCGATGGGAATGACCGCATTCCACACCGCCTCCCCATACTGTTCCTTGATGGACTGCAGCGTCATCAGGGAGGCCCGGGTACGCTTGTCGAACATGGTCGGGATCACCGTATAGCGGAACTTGTCCCGCTTGGATCGCTGCATGATCTCGAAGGTCTTCATCATCCGCTCCAGCCCCTTCAAGGCCAAAAATTCGGTCTGCACCGGCACCAGGATGCGATCGCAGGCCGCCAGCGCATTGACCATCATCACCCCCAGTACGGGCGGGCAGTCGATGAGCACATAGTCATACTGATCCTGCACCCGCAACAGGGCACGCTTGAGCACCAGCCCCATGCCTTCCCGGTTGCCCATGACCCTGTCCAGGGTCGCCAGCGTGATGGAGGCGGGCAGCAGGTGGATGTTCTCGAACTTGGTCTTCAGGGTCATGCGGTTGACCAGCTCGCTGCTCGGCTTGGCCGCCTGGAACAGCTCGTAGAGGGTGCCTTCCAGCCGGTCCGAGTCAAAATCGAAATAAGAGGTCAGGGAGGCATGGGGATCGGTGTCGATCAGCAGTACCCGCTGGCCACGCTGGGCCAGAATGCCCGCCAGGGAGACGACCGTGGTGGTTTTACCGACTCCACCCTTCTGATTGGCAACCGTCCAAACAATCACTGTATCAATCCTGCCTTGTTGTTATGCGTATGCCACCACCGGGCAGCGTCACCACTCTGACGTTCTCGCTGTCGACGCTCTGTGGCGCGGCCGGGGCCGGCGTCACCGTCAGGGAGTTGACGGAGGTTCGCAGCACCCAGGCGAATCTGGATATGGCGACCACGACCTTGCGATTCTGTAACCGCCCCTGCTCGCTGCCGTTGTCGGCGAAGGGGGAGAACTCCCCATAGGCCTCGTAGGCGAGCCGCTCGGGGGCTATCCCCTTGGCCACCAGGGCGCCGAGCACAGCCTCGGCGCGGGCGGCAGACAGGGTCCAGTTGGAGCGAAACATTTCGTTGTTGATCGGCTGGTTATCCGTGTAACCCCGCACCCTGACATAGTTATCGACCGGTTTCAGAATACCTGAAAGCGTATCGAGCACAGGGGCCGCATTGCTCCCCAGAAAGGCGCTGCCGCTGCGAAACAGCAGGCCGGAACTCAGCTCCACCGTCAGCCAGTTGTCATCCTTCGCCAGCTTGACCACGCCGGCATCCACCAGGGCGCCCATGGCCTCCTGCAACTGCAGGTCTATGGTCGCAAGGGCCGTGCCATCTTGCTGGATCGGGGTGCCCGTGATGGGGGCACGCGAAGGCGATGGGGAGGCCTGGCTCTCCAGCAGGGAAGGCGCGGCCGACACCGGATGGTTCAGCAGGGAGTTGCCCTGCCCTTCCAGCAAGCCATCGCTGCGCGGTACCTGGTTGAAGGCCTGGGTCATGCCCTCGATGACGGCGCGGTACTGCTCCTTGTTGACTATGGCCACGGAGTAGAGCACCACGAAGAGGGCGAAGATGAGCGTCATGTAATCGGCATAGGAGACCAGCCAGCGATCGAGATGTTCTCGCCCTTGCAGGTGCAAACGATAGCGCTTGCGCATGGCTATTCCCCTTTCAGATAAGCCCGTAGCCGCCGTTCAACCTGCTGGCCGTTCTCCCCGTGGGCGATGGCCAGCAACCCTTCCAGCGTCATCTCCTGGTAGAGACCGTAGTGGTAGTGGAATGCCCGCAGGCGATTCGCTATCGGCAGGTAGAGGAGGTTGGCAAAGCCCACCCCGTAGATGGTCGCGACGAAGGCGATGGCGATGCCGGCGCCCAGGGTGCCCGGCTCCTCCAGGTGAAACATGGCCTGGATGAGGCCTATCACGGCCCCTATGATGCCTATGGTCGGGCTGTAGCCCCCCATGGCCTCGAACACCCTGGCGGCGTGCTCGTTGCGCTCCTGCTCGATGTCGATGTCCGCCTCCAGCAGGCGGCGGATATCCTCGATGGAGACACCGTCCACTATCATGGTGAGCCCCTGGCGGGTGAAGGGATCAGGCTCCCCTTCGGCCTGGTTCTCCAGCGCCAGCAACCCCTGCTGGCGTGCAAACTGGGCCCAGGCCTGCAGGCGTTCGGCCTGCTGCACCAGATCCAGTCGCGGCGGGAACAGCATCCAGCGGGCCTGGGCGAGCGCGGACAGCATGTACTTGCGGGGCGTCTGCAGTATGACGGCCCCCCAGGTGCCCCCGACCACGATGACGAAGGCCGGGCCATCGAGCAGGGTCAGCAGGCTGCCCCCGTGCCACCATTGGGCGACGGCCACGGCGAGCAGCGCCAGCACCAGGCCGAACATGCCCATGGTCAGCGACCCAACTCGACCAGGATGCGCTGGGCAACCCTGTCCAGCGGCAGGGATTCGCTCGCTATGCCGGCCTTGGCAACCGCCTGGGGCATGCCGTAGACCACGCAGGAGGCTTCATCCTGCGCCCAGATGGTGGCGCCCTGCTCCTTGAGCAGACGCGCTCCGTCCCGGCCATCGGCTCCCATGCCGGTCAGCACTATGGCGAGCACCTTGTCGCCGTAGATCTTGGCGGCCGAGGCGAAGGTGATATCGACGCAGGGCTTGTAGTTGACCTTGTCATTGCCCTCTATGATGCGAAGGCGAGCCCCGGGCCCGCGCCCTTCCAGCAGCATCTGCTTGCCACCGGGGGCCAGGTAGGCGTGACCCGGCTTGAGCACGTCACCGTCCTCCGCCTCCTTGACCCCGATCTGGCACAGACCGTTGAGACGGGCGGCAAAGGCGGCGGTGAAGGTGGCGGGCATATGCTGGATCAGCAATATGGGGTGAGGGAAGTCACCGGGCAGCTTGGTCAGCACGTTCTGCAGCGCCACAGGGCCACCGGTGGAGGTGCCGATGGCCACCAGCTGATAGCTCTTGCCGCTGCGCTTGAAGCTGGCGGGCGCCGCGGCGCGGACCGGCTCGGGCTGGCGATCAAGAGGACGCGCCAAGGCAGCTCCGAGGGCGGGGCGCACCAGGGGCTCCGGCGCCCGGGGCCTGGCGGCCGCCATCAGGAAGCGCTTGCGGGCGATCTCCCTGACGCGTTGTTGCAGCAGCTTGACGGCCTCATCCTTGTCGCGGGCTATGTCTTCGAACTTCTTGGGCAGGAAATCCAGGGCACCGGCATCCAGTGCATCCAGGGTCGCCTTGGCCCCCTCGTGGGTCAGCGAGGAGAACATCAGTATGGGGGTCGGACACTTGGCCATGATCTCGCGTACGGCGCTGATGCCATCGAGCACCGGCATTTCGATGTCCATGGTGATGACGTCAGGCCGCAACTGCAGCGCCTTGTCTACCGCCTCCCGACCGTTCTGGGCCGTGTCGATCACCGTCATCAGGGGATCCTGATTGATGATCTCGCTGACCCGGCGACGGAAGAAACTCGAATCGTCGACCACTAATACCTTGACTGCCATTGTTATTCTTTTAACTCCTTGGGCCAGACGCTCAGTGGCGGCGGGCATAGGCCTTGAGCAGGCTGGGCACGTCCAGGATGAGGGCGATGCCGCCGTCGCTGGTGATGGTGGCGCCGGCCATGCCGGGGGTCCCTTGCAGCAGATTGTCCAGGGGCTTGATCACCACCTCTTCCTGACCGATGAGGTTGTCCACGACGAAGCCCACCTGCTGGGTGCCGATCTGGACTATGACCACGTGGCCTGTGTCCTGGCGTGCCGCTCTGCCGGCACCGCGGACCAGCCACTTGTGCAAGTAGAACAGCGGGATCGCCTTGTCGCGGACTATGATGGTGAGCTGGCCGTCCACCACGTTGGCCTTCTTCAGATCCAGGTGGAAGATTTCGTTCACGCAGCCAAGCGGCAGGGCGAAGGTCTGTTCACCCACTTCCACCATCAGGGTCGGCAGTATGGCCAGGGTCAGGGGAACCTTGATCTCAAGGCGGGTGCCCTTGCCCCAGGTCGAATCTATGTGCACAGAGCCATTGAGGCTGACGATGCTGGTCTTCACCACATCCATGCCGACGCCACGGCCCGAGATGTCGGAGATCTCGGACTTGGTCGAGAAACCGGGGGCGAAGATCAGGTTGTAGGCATCGTTGTCGCTCATGCGCGCCGCGCTGTCTGCATCGAGCACGCCACGGCTGATGGCGATGGCTTTGAGCTTCTCCGGATCCATGCCGGCGCCGTCATCCTCGATGCAGAGCAGAATATGGTCACCCTGCTGGGAGGCGCTCAGGGTGATGGTGCCCTGACGGGGCTTGCCCGCCTTCTCCCGCACGTCCGGCATCTCGACGCCGTGGTCGCAGGAGTTGCGCACCAGGTGAACCAGGGGATCGGCCAGGGCCTCCACCAGGTTCTTGTCGAGATCCGTCTCTTCACCCACCATCACCAGCTCAATATCTTTCTTGAGGGTGCGGGCGAGATCGCGCACAACGCGCGGGAAGCGGCCGAAGACTTTCTTGATAGGTTGCATGCGGGTCTTCATGACCGCGCCCTGCAGATCGGCGGTCACCACATCCAGGTTGGCCACCGCCTTGGACATCTCTTCGTCGTTGCTGGCGATGCCGAGGCTCACCAGGCGGTTTCGCACCAGCACCAGCTCCCCCACCATGTTCATGATGACGTCCAGGGTCTTGGTATCCACCCGCACAGTAGTGTCGTTTTGCACCGCACTGCTCTCGGCGGGGGCCGCCTGCTTGGCAGGAGTGGGAGCAGTGGCCGGCTTGGCCGGTGCAGAAGCGGGTTTGGCGGGGGCGGCGCTGGCCGCGACCGGCGCCTTGGGCGGGGCCACAGGCGCGGCGGGAGCCTTGGGCTCGGGAGCCGGAGTAGCCGCCGCCATGCTGTGCTGCGGCGCCTGGCCACGGCCATGCAATTCATCCAGCAGGCGTTCGAACTCGTCGTCGTCGATGAGCTCATCCACCTCTTTTTGTACCGATTGCAGCGGGGAGAGATCCGGAGCGCCGCCATGCTGGCCCTGGCCGTGCAGTTGATCGAGCAAGGCCTCGAACTCGTCGTCCGTGATGTCGCCCGAGCCGCTCAAAACGGGGGCGGCAGACACTGTCGGCGCCTTGCCAGCACCGTGCAGTTCATCCAGCAGGCGCTCGAATTCGTCGGCAGAGATCTCGTCGATGGAGCCGCCACCGTTGACGGCCACAGGCGCGCTCTCGGCGACGATGACGGGTTCGGGTTCCGGCTCGGGCTGCTGCGGGGCGGCAACACTGGCGGTACGCAACTGCTCCTGCCCTTCGGGTTTGCACAGTTCGTGCAGATCGTGCAGCAGATCGGCAGAGGCCGGGCTGGTCGGCTCCCGATTCTGCACCTGGGCAAACATGACGTTGATGGCATCAAGGGCCTGCAAAATGACATCCATCAGCTCAGCACTGAGGGTTCGCTTGCCGTTGCGCAGCATGTCGAACAGGTTCTCGGCACCGTGGCAGACGTCCACCAGCTCGGTCAGGGAGAGGAAACCCGCTCCCCCCTTGACGGTATGGAAGCCGCGAAAGATGGCATTCAACAGATTCTTGTCATCGGGCCGCTTTTCCAAGTCGACCAGTTGTTCAGACAACTGTTCCAATATTTCTGATGCTTCGACCAAAAAGTCTTGCAGTATGTCTTCATCAACTTCGAAGGCCATGCGTCACTCCATTAGAATCCCAGGCTAGACAGCAGATCGTCCACATCATCTTGACCATTGACCACATCGGACCTTGTCTGCGGGTTCATGATGGGGCCTTCTGCCTCGATGCCGCTCGCCGGCAGGCTGCGCGCCGAATTCTCGATGACGGCCTCACCAAACATGGTCAGCATCTCTATCAACTTTGTTTCAACTTCCTGCACCAGCTTGATCACCTTGCGGATCATC
The DNA here is from genome assembly GCF_010974825.1 of Aeromonas rivipollensis. Taxonomy (GTDB): domain Bacteria; phylum Pseudomonadota; class Gammaproteobacteria; order Enterobacterales; family Aeromonadaceae; genus Aeromonas; species Aeromonas rivipollensis. The sequence goes on from NZ_JAAILA010000008.1 coordinate 154,917, forward strand.
TGACCGGTCAAGTCCTGGAAATCCTGAGCCATCAGGATTTCAGTCAGCAGTTGTCGTAACTTATCGGCATCCGTCTCCGAAGCCTTAATAAAATCATTCAGTTGATGGCAGAGTGCCTTGAACTGACCCAGTTCAAGATCCCGGCTCATCAGGGCATTCCAATTGGGCATCACCAGCTGAATGTTGTCATTGAGCCGATCGGCGATGGGAAGACTGGCCTCGACCGCATCCATGGTGCGATTGGCCGCCTTGTCAGTCATGTCGATGACATAGCTGAGCCGCTCCCGGGCATCCGGGATCTCATGGGTGGCCAGGTCGGGGATCCTGGGATCCAGGCGAAAATCTTGCAGTGAGTTGTGCAACTGGCGGGTCAACTGCCCCACCTTGTCAAACAGGGCCGCCGCATTGGGGGCACACACATCGGCGAGGATGGTATCGGCCTGTTCAAACTCTTCTCGCTCCAGGTGGGCAACCAGCATCCTTGCCTGTTCAAGCGAGATCATGGCACTCGTTTTGGCCTTCATCCCTGCCGCTCCTTAGCCGATTCGTTCAAAGATTTTGTCGAGCTTCTCTTTGAGGGTGGCGGCAGTGAACGGCTTGACGATATAGCCATTGACCCCGGCCTGGGCGGCTTCGATGATCTGCTCGCGCTTGGCTTCCGCAGTCACCATCAGTACCGGCAGGTGCTTGAGTTTGTCATCGAGACGGATCGCCTTGAGCAGGTCTATGCCCTGCATGCCGGGCATGTTCCAGTCGGTGACCACGAACTGATAATCGCCGTTTTTCAACATCGGCAGGGCCGTGTTGCCATCGTCTGCTTCATGGGTATTGTTATATCCCAGGTCACGCAGCAAGTTCTTGATAATCCGGCGCATCGTTGAAAAATCGTCGACGATGAGGATTTTCATGTTCTTGTCCAAAATTCCCTCCTAAATAGCCGCCAAAACGGCTCACTTACATGATGCAGATCGCAGGTTTTATGGTGCGGATTATGCCTTAGAGTTGCGTTCCAGTGTAGCCAGTACAACCACTTATAAATTCCAATCTCTCAAACGGGCCCGCAGCCTGTGCATGGCCTGGCTGTGGATCTGGCTCACCCGAGACTCGCTCACGCTCAGGACTTCCCCGATTTCACGCAAGTTCAGCTCTTCGTCGTAATACAGTGACAGCACCAGGGCTTCCCGTTCGGGCAGGCGGGCGATGTGTTCGGCCAGGGCGCCCTGAAAGCGCTCGGCCGCCAGATCGTCAAAGCCGCCGTGACCGCTGGCGTCATCGGGATGCCCTATCACATCCTCGCTGACCCCGAGATCCTCGATGCCGATGATCTTGCCGCAGGAGACATCCTGCAGCATGGCATGGTATTCGCCAAGGGAGACCCCCATGTTGGCGGCTACCTCGGTGTCTCTGGCATCCCGGCCATGGGCCTGCTCCACGTTCTCGATCGCCTCTGCGATGGCACGGCTGTTGCGGTGCACCGAACGGGGCACCCAGTCCCCGCGGCGGATCTCGTCGAGCATGGCGCCGCGGATGCGGATGCCGGCATAGGTTTCAAAGCTGGCGCCCTTGCTGCCGTCAAAGTTGCGGGAGGCTTCGAGCAGCCCAATCATACCTGCCTGGATCAGGTCATCCAGCAAGACACTGCTTGGCAGGCGAGCCAATAAATGCTGGGCAATCCGCTTGACCAGCGGAGCATGACGCTCGACCAGCACGTAGGAATCCTGATGACGCAAGTATGCTTGGGCTTTATTCACGGGAGTCTTCCTGTGCTATGACCGGCTTTTGCAATAAATTTTCCAGGAAAAATTCGAGGTGTCCCCCAGGCTGGTTCGGGATGGGCCAGCTCGCCGCCTTGTTCGCCAGGGCACGGAATGCCAGGGAGGCGGGCGACTTGGGAAACGCCTCGACGATCAGCTTCTGCTTGCGCACCGCGGCCCGCAGGTTGGTGTCGTAAGGCACGCAGGCCACCAGCTCCAGGGAGGTGTCGAGGAAGCGGTCGGTGACCCGGGTCAGCTTGGCGAAGAGTTCCTGCCCCTCGCGCAGGGAGCGAACCATGTTGGCCACCACCTTGAAGCGGAACACCCCGTGATCCTTGGAGAGGATCTTGATCAGGGCATAGGCATCGGTGATGGAGGTGGGCTCGTCGCACACCACCACCATGATGTCCTGGGCCGCACGGGTGAAGCTCAGCACCATGTCGGAGATCCCCGCCGCCGTGTCCACCAGCAGCACGTCCACCTGGGTCTTCATCTCGCTGAAGGCGCGGATGAGCTCGGCATGTTGCACCGGCGACAGCTCGACCATGGACTGGGTGCCCGAGGTGGCCGGCACTATCATCATGCCGTAGGGCCCCTCGACTATGATGTCGTCTATGGTGCACTCCCCCGCCAGCACATGGGAGAGGTTGCGGTGCACCCGCAGCCCCAGCATGACGTCGACGTTGGCCAGACCAAGGTCGGCATCCAGCACCAACACCCGCTTGCCCTGGGCGGCCATGGCTCCCGCCACGTTCAGGGTCACGTTGGTCTTGCCAACGCCCCCCTTGCCTCCGGACACGGCGATCACTTTTACTCGATTGTTTTGACGCATTTTGCGCAGACCACTCGCCTGATCCATATACATGTTACTCATAAAACTCCGAATCTTCGGCCTCGCCAAAGCCTGAACCCCAGAAGTAAGGGTCTTCTGTTTCCCGCTCCAGCGAGCCCATGGCCGCGCCGACCAGCAGCGCCGCATTGGCAACTTGAATATCTTCCGGCACCCGCTGCCCATCAGTGATGTAGCTGATGGGCAGGGCGTTCTGAATGCATACGTTAATCACCTCACCCAGATTCAGGCTCTCGTCGAGCTTGGTCAGGATGCAGCCGGAGAGCGGAATGCGCCGGAAGTGATCCACCGCCTCCTGCATCACCCGTCGCTGGGAGGTGGCTGACATGACCAGGTAGCTGCGAATGCGCACCTTGGCATTCTTGACCAGGGTGTCGAGCTGCTCGGTCAGACGGATATCCCGCTGCCCTACCCCGGCGGTATCGATGAGTACCAGCCGGCGGTGACGGAACTGATAGAGCGCATTGGCCAGCTCCTCGGCATCCCGTACCTGACGCACCGGGCAACCCATGATGCGACCATAGGTCTGCAGCTGTTCGTGGGCCCCGATCCTGTAGTTGTCCGTGGTGATGAGGGCCACCTGCTCGGCGCCATACTTCATGGCAAAACGGGCCGCCAGCTTGGCGATGGTGGTGGTCTTGCCCACCCCGGTCGGCCCGAGCAGCGCCACGGCACCGCCCTGGCGCAAGATGTCGTCTTCGCTGATCTTGAGCTGGGCCGTCAGTACCTCGGCCAGCTGGGCCATGGCCTGATGGATGGGCATGTCTTCCGGGATAAGTCCGGCGAGCTGATCGGCGAAGGCATCATCGAACCCCATCTTCTTGAGTTCCTTGATGAGCAGCGCCCGCATCGGCTCGCGGCGCTCCACCTCCTGCCACATCAGACCGGAGATCTGGTGCTCCAGCAGCTTGCGGATGCTGGCCATCTCCTTGCGCATCCCCTCCATCTCCTGATCCCGCGGGGCAGGTTGCGCTGCACGGGGGCCGGGGGCAGGACGTGCCTTCGGCTTGGCAGGCTCGGGGGCCGCGCCCCACTGGCCCTGTTCGGCCAGCGTCCTGGGTGCGCCGTTGGCGGACGCCAGTCCCGCGGACTGATTGCCGCCAGCGGCCCCATTCCCGGACCATGATGCCGGAGCTGGGGTGCCGTTGCCCGCCCCATTCGCAGGCCATGAACCCTGAGCGGCGTTGCCGCCCGCCGGATTGGCAGGGTTGAGCTTCTGCTGGCGCGCCAGCAGGGCCGCCAGGGTATCGGCATAGTATTCGTTCTGCTCCTTGGGGGGAGCCGAGCGCGTCATCTGCTTGCCCGCAGACGAGATATTGACGCTCTCATCGTTCAACTGACGGCGAACCGGCGCATCTTTAGGTCCAGGCACCTGGGACTGATAATCGACAGCCGCGACTATCTCCACCCCACCGGTGACCTTTTTGTTGGACATGATGACGGCATCCGGCCCGAGCGTCTCCTTGACCTCGGCCAGCGCCGTTCGCATGTCTTTGGCAAAAAACCGCTTAATCTTCACCCGTCATCTCCGCTAACTAGCCCTGTCCCACCGCACTGACGATGCGGATCTGCTTGTCATCAGGCACTTCCTGATAAGACAGGACGCGTAATCCAGGAATGGCATTCTTGACAAATTTCGCCAGGGTATTGCGCAATATCCCCGATGTCAGAAGCACGGCCGGCTGGCCTTCCAGTTCTTGTCGTTGAGTGGCTTCCACCAGGGAGCGCTGCATCCGCTCCGCCAGTCCCGGTTCTATACCGGCGCCATCTCCCCCACCTGCTTGCAGGGATTGATGCAATATGCGTTCCAGTTCTGGTGAAAGGGTGATCACCGGCAGCTCGGGCTCGGGGCCGGCAATCTCCTGCACTATCAACCTGCGCAGGGCGATACGGCAGGCGGCGGTCAGCACTTCCGGGTCCGGGCTGCGTGGCGCATATTCCACGAGGGTCTGCAGGATAGTGCGCATATCGCGAATTGGCACGCCTTCATTGAGGAGATTTTGCAATACCTTGACCAGGTTGCCCATGCTGATCACCTCGGGAACCAGCCCTTCCACCAGCTTGCTCTGATGCTTCCCTATCATGTCCAGCAATTGCTGCACCTCGTCGTGACCCAGCAGCAAGGCGGCATGGTTGGAGAGGATCTGGCTCAGGTGGGTGGCCACGACGGTGGCCGCGTCCACCACTGTATAGCCGAGGGTCTGGGCCTGGGAGACCTGCTCCTTGGCGACCCAGACAGCTTCCAGTCCGAACGCGGGGTCCTGGGTCGCTATGCCCTGGATCTGGCCGAACACCTGGCCTGGATTGATGGCCATCTCCTTGTCGTGATAGACGGTGGCCTCGCCGGTACTCACCCCCATCAGGGTGATGCGGTACTGATTGGGGGCGAGATCCAGGTTGTCGCGGATATGCACCGCAGGCACCAGGAAGCCGAACTCCTGGGAGAGCTTCTTGCGCACCCCCTTGATCCGGTTGAGCAGCTCGCCACCCTGGTTCTTGTCCACCAGCGGGATGAGCTGATAGCCCACCTCCAGACCTATGATGTCCACCGGCATCACGTCGTCCCAGCTCAGGTCCTTCTGCTCCACCGGGGCATCACCTTGGGCCGGCAAGAGTTCACCGCTCGCCACCCTGGCCTTGTTCAGTTTCTCCCGACGCAGCAGCCACCAGGCCCCCACCGCCGCCACGGCCCCCAGACTCAGGAAGGCCAGGTGCGGCATGCCGGGCACGCTGCCCATCATCAGCAGTATGCCGGCGGAGATCACCAGCGCCTTGGGGTTCTCGAACAGCTGGCCGAGCACGGCCGTGCCCATGTCCTGATCGGTATTTTGACGGGTGACTATGATGGCAGCGGCGATGGAGAGCAGCAGTGAGGGTATCTGGGCCACCAGGCCGTCACCTATGGCGAGCAGGGTGTAGATCTCGGCCGCTTCACCGAAGCTGAGCTGGTGCTGCATCATGCCGATGATGAAGCCACCGATGATGTTGATGAAGAGGATCATGATGCCGGCGACGGCATCCCCCTTCACGAATTTGGAGGCACCGTCCATGGAGCCGTAGAAGTCGGCTTCCTGGGTCACGTCCTGACGGCGCTTCTTGGCCTCTTCCTGGTTGATGAGACCGGCGTTCAGGTCCGCATCTATGGCCATCTGCTTGCCGGGCATGGCATCCAGGGTGAAGCGGGCGCTCACCTCGGAGATCCGGCCCGCACCCTTGGTGACCACCACGAAGTTGATGATCACCAGGATCATGAAGACGATGATGCCCACCGCATAGTTGCCACCGATCACCACGTTGCCGAAGGCCTCGATCACATGGCCCGCCGCCGCGCTGCCGTTGTGGCCTTCCAGCAGCACCACCCGGGTGGAAGCGACGTTGAGCGCTAGCCGCAGCAGGGTCGCTATCAGCAGGACTGTGGGGAAGGCGGCAAACTCCAGCGGCCGACGGGTATAGACGGCCACCAGCAGCACCACTATGGAGAGGGCGATGTTGAAGGAGAAGAGGATATCCAGCATCAGGGGCGGTATGGGGAGTACCACCATGCCGAGAGAGGCGAGCACCAGCAGCGGGGTCCCTATCCCCTTGCTGAGCAACCATCTGTACTCTTTGAAGCGGCTCACTCCAGCCTTGAATCCCATCGTTCTTCTCGATTTACAACTGCCGATGCCGAATGAAAGCAAATATCAAGCCAATTACTCAACTCATTGATCTATTGGAATTTTATTTTGATGCTGTCAGAAGTCCGTCGGAGGACACGTTCGGGTAGCTTGATGGCAAACAGGGCGGAGTGCGGGGGTTCTTAGGATATTCCGGCGGAACATGGTGGACAGCTCTCTGGCGGCGGAGACAGCCAACGCCTCAGAGCACAGACTGCTTGCAATAGTCCGGCGGCATAGTGGACAGACCTTGGTGGCGGAGACGGCCAACGCCTCCCAAAACACCGGGCTACTTGCGATATTCCGGTGGAATGGGCAGATCCTTGGCGACCGGGGTCGGGCGGCGGCCACGGCCACGGCGGAACTTCTTGAGCTGATAGACATAGGCCAGCACCTGGGCCACGGCGGCAAAGAGCCCCTCGGGGATCTCCTGGCCAATCTCGGTGGCGTGGTAGATGGCCCGGGTCAGGGGCGGCGAGGACATCACCGGGATATCGTACTCCCGCGCTATCTCCCTGATCTTCATCGCCACCTCGTCCACCCCCTTGGCCAGCACCTTGGGGGCGGCGCCTGGCTTGCCCGCGTCGTACTTCAGGGCCACGGAGTAGTGGGTCGGGTTGGTGATGATGACGTCCGCCTTGGGCACATCCCCCATCATGCGGCGCATCGCCATCTGCATCTGCAACTGGCGGATCTTGCCCTTTACCTCGGGCTTGCCCTCACTGTCCCTGAACTCGTCCTTGATCTCCTGCTTGGTCATCTTGAGCTGGCGATTGTGGTTCCAGGTCTGGAAGGGCACGTCTATGGCGACTATGGGGATCAGGGCGCAGCAGAGGATGATCAGCATCCACAGCAGCAGGTCCAGGGCGTCTATGATGCCGCCGGGGAAGCCCTCGAGGGAGAGATTGAGCAGGTGATTGAACTGGCTAGACAGCATCCACCAGGCGAACAGGCTGATGAACACCACTTTGGCGATGGACTTGACGAGCTCCACCAGGGACTGCACCCCGAACATCCTCTTCAAACCACTCAAGGGGCTCAGCTTGCTCCACTTAGGCAGCATGGCCTCGGAGGAGAAGTTCATCCCCCCCAGCAGGGTGTTGCCCACGAAGGCGGCTATGGTCACCAGCAGGAACAGCAGGCCGAGGGGCTGCAGCAACTCCCACAGCAGGGTGGGCAGCATGACCCCCATGGCGTTGGGATCGAACGCCTGATCCCGGTCCAGGGTAAAGCCCATGGTGAGTACCTTGACCATGGCGCCAGCCAGGCTCTCCTTGATCATCAGCAAGCCAAACACGGTCGCCAGCAGGACGCTGGCGGTACCCAGCTCCTTGGAACGTGCAATCTGCCCTTTTTCCCGGGCCTGTTGCAGTCGTTTGCCCGTGGGTTGTTCTGTGCGTTCCTGATCGGTATCAGCCATGCTGGCCTCTCAGGCACATCAAGTCGCCATGGCGAGCTAACCCCCACGCGCAGCAGACGGGGAGATAATCGGTACTTTTCAGCCCGGTATCAGCCATTTTGGCCCCCCAGGCACTGGACCTGGATAAGCTCGCAGCTGGTCTCCTGCACCCGCTCCCAGAGGGAGTCAAAGTGCCCCATGAAGCCGCCTATGGTGAGCCAGAGGATGAACAGGCCCGACATCATGCTGACCGCGAAGCCGATGCTGAAGATGTTGAGCTGGGGGGCCGCCCGGGTCATGACCCCGAACGCGAAGTTGATGAGCAGCAGGGCAATGATGGCCGACAGCGCCATCACCAGGGAGGCCTGATACATGACCCCTAGGAAGCTTACCAGGCTGCGGATGGCGGGCAGGCTGAGCCCGCTGTCCGAGACCGGCAGGGTCTCGAAGCTCAGCACCACCATCCTGATCATCAGGAGGTGGCCGTCCACCGCCAGAAACACCAGGGTCGCCAGCATCAGGTAGAACTGACCCACCACGGGGGCCGACTGGCCGTTCATGGGGTCCACCAGGGTGGCGAAGCCCAGGCTGGTCTGCATGGCGATGATCTGGCCCGCCATCACGAAGCTTTCCAGCAGAAACTGGGTCATGAGGCCGAGCGCTATGCCGATGAGCAGCTGCTGCCCCAGCACCAGGAAGCTGCCGACGGAGAACAGCTCCACCTTGGGCATGGGGGGCAGCAGGGGGGCGATGATGAAGGTGATGGCGAGCGCCAGCCCCATGCGAACGTTCGCAGGAGCCAGCCGGCTGCCGAACACCGCCATCACCATCAGCAGGCTGCTCACCCGGGCAAGGGGCCAGAGCACGGACGCCAGCCACTCCATGATCACCGCAGTGGTATAGCTCATGCCGCCGCTACCGAAGCCGTGGGACTGATGGTCATCGGCAGCCTGATGGTCGCTAATGCCGACACGGGCATCAGCCGACCACCTCGGGGATCTGGCTCACCATCAGCTGGAAGAAGTCCATCAGGCTCTGCAGGCCCCAGTGGGCGCCTGCCCCCAGGGCCAGCAGGGTGACGACGAGACGGGGCAGGAAGCTCAGGGTCTGTTCGTTGATGGAGGTGGCGGCCTGGAAGATGGCGACGACCAGCCCCACCATCAGGCTCGGCAGGATAACGGCGCACACCATTATGGTCACCAGCCAGAGCGCCTCACGGAATACGTCGACGAAGGTTTCCGGACTCATCTTATCGGCTCCTTTCCATTGACCGGCTTATCCCGCCCCCAGCCCGAAACTGGTCGCGAGCGACCCCAGGATCAGGTTCCAGCCGTCCACCATGACGAACAGCATCAGCTTGAACGGCAGGGAGACCAGCATGGGAGAAAGCATCATCATACCCATGGCCATCAGTATGCTCGCCACCACCAGATCTATGACCAGGAAGGGTAGAAACAGCATGAAGCCTATCTGGAAGGCGGTTTTGAGCTCGCTGGTGACGAAGGCCGGGATCAGCACCCGCAGCGGCACATCCGCCGGCTCGGCCACCTGCACGTTCGCTATCTCCATGAAGGTGTTGAGATCCTTGATCCGGGTCTGGGCCAGCATGAACTGGTGGATGGGCAGCTCGGCCTTCTCCAGCGCCTCCTTGGGCCCTATGGTCTCCGCCAAATAGGGCTGCAATGCCTCTTCGTTGATGCGATCCAGCACCGGCGACATGATGAAGAAGGACATGAAGAGGGCGATGCCGATCAGCACCTGGTTGGATGGGCTCTGCTGCAGGCCTATGGCCTGTCTGAGGATCCCGAGCACCACTATGATCCGGGTGAAGGAGGTCATCATGATGACAATGGCAGGCAGGAAGGAGAGCGCGGTCATCAGCGCCAGCACCTGCAGGGTCAGGCTGTACTCCTGACTGCCATCCGCCATGGTCTTGACGGTCAGTGCCGACATGCCGTCCTGGGCCATCGCCAGGGGCGACAGCAGCACGGACAGCAGGCCCAGGCACCCGATCCAGTTAACTTTTTTCATGCTTGCCCATCAATTTGCCGAGCTGCTGGGAGAAGGCCTGGGGCTGACGCTCGTCCAGTGGCTCTTCCAGGCGATAGAGGAAGTTGACCTGCTGCGGCGTCACCCCGATGAGCAGCTGTTGCTCGCCCACCTTGACCACCATCAGCTTCTCCTTGTACCCGAGCGGCAGGGTGGCGATGACCTTCATCTGGCCGCCCCCCATCACCTGGGTGAGCTTGCTCTTCTTGAGCAGGAAGCCCAGCACCAGGATGAGGCCGATCACCATCAGGCTGGAGAGCAGCCAGGAGGTGATGCTGGGGGGAGTGGCGCCAGCCCCCGGGTTGGCCAGTGCGGGGACGGCGAACAACAACAGGGCGATGGCACGAATCATTTGAGCTTCTTGATCCGTTCTATCTGGCTGATGACATCGGTCAAACGGATGCCGAACTTGTCGTTCACCACCACCACCTCGCCGTGGGCGATCAGGGTGCCGTTGACCAGCACGTCCAGGGGCTCGCCCGCCACCCGATCCAGCTCCACGACAGAGCCCTGATTCAGCTGCAGCAGGTTGCGAATGCTGATCTGGCTGCGGCCCACTTCCATGGCGATGGTCACCGGAATATCCAGAATGGTGTCCAGCTTGCGCCGCTCCTCGGCACTGATGGGGGCGTCGTCTCTCAGCTCCTCCAGGGGGGCGGGCTTGGCCTCGGCCGTTACCTGCTCTTCCAGCGCGGCAGCCCAGGCGTCAGCCATCAGATCCTGCTCGTCATCGGTTCCGCTCATCTTCAATTCCTCATGCTGCTTCGTGACCCAGGTCGCAGGCGACGGGTCTATTAGGGCTGTTTATCGGCGATGCTGCGTTCGAGCTCTTCCAGCTCGGCCTCGCCATCGATGCGCACGCCCCCCCGGGTCACCAGATGCATCTCTGTCTTGACTCCGTCAGGGCGCTTGATTTTGTCCACTATCTTGAGCGCCACGTTCTCCTTGGTGCGCCCCATCTTGGCGTGGAAGGTGGGCAGGTCCTCCACGAAGACCAGCAGGTTCTCCGGCATCTCCACCGGTATGATGTCGCCGGGTTGCAGCTCCATCAGCTCGCGTAGGGTCAGCTCTGTCTCCAGCAGCTTGGCCTTGAGCTCCACCTTGACGTCCATGATCTCGTCGCGCAGGGCCTTGCTCCAGCGCACGTCGGTGTCGCCCTTGTCACTCTGCACCCCGGCATCCAGCAGCTCGCGGATGGGTTCGAGCATGGAGTAGGGCATGGCCACGTGGAAGTCGCCGCCGCCGCCATCCAGCTCGATGTGGAAGGAGCTCACGACGATCACCTCGGTGGGGCTGACGATGTTCGCCATGGCCGGGTTCACTTCCGAGTCGAGGTATTCGAAGCCGACGTCCATCACCGGCGCCCAGGCATCCTTGTAGTCCTCGAACACCAGCTTGAGCAGCATCTGGATGATGCGCCGCTCGGTGGGGGTGAACTCGCGCCCCTCGATCTTGGCGTGGTAGCGGCCGTCGCCGCCGAAGAAGTTCTCCACCAGAATGAAGACGAGACGCGCCTCCATGGTGATGAGCGCCGTCCCCTTGAGGGGGCGGAAGCGCACCATGTTCAGGCTGGTCGGCACGAACAGGGTGTGCACGTATTCGCCGAACTTGAGCATCTGCACGCCGTTGATCGACACCTCGGCGGTGCGTCGCATCATGTTGAACAGGCTGATGCGCATGTGACGGGCGAACCGCTCGTTCACCAGCTCCAGGGTCGGCATGCGGCCACGGACGATGCGGTCCTGGGAGGAGAAGTCAAACTGGGCGATACCGGGATCCCCGGCCGCCCCTAGCTCTTCCTCTTCGACATCATCGACACCGTGCAGCAGGGCATCAATTTCGTCCTGACTTAACAGATCGCTCACGCTTCACCTTTCATTGCATGACAAAGCCGGTAAACAGCACTTGTTCTATTACGGGGGAAGAGACCAGATCCTTGAGGACCCGGCGACACTCTTCCAATGAATCCTGACGCAGCTTCTCCTTGCCCTCGAAGGTCATCAGCTGCTCGGCGGTGGCCGCACTGAAGACCCGCAGCAGGGTCCCTTCGATCAGGGGAATATTCTGTTTGGCCAGGGTCTCGTCAGCGGCCCCGCGCAACATCAGCTGGATCTTGATCTGCACCAGCCGATCCCGCTGCCCGCCAGCCACATTGAACACGAAGGGGCGCGGCATGCCCACATAGAGGGAGGGCTGGGGCGCACTGGCTTCGGGCTTGGTCTCGGCCGTGTCGGCCGCCGGTTCGTCCGAACCGGCAAACATGAACCAGGCACCGGCCCCGCCGCCACCCAGGAGGATGACGACCAGGGCGACTATCATGATCAGCTTCTTTTTCTTGGCCGCCGCCGGGTCCTTCAGCGTCAGTTCGTTATCGTCTGCCATCCCTTGTCCACCCTAGTCTCAAACTTGTTCGGTATCATAAACTTACTCGGGCAGGCATCAAGCATAGAAATCAATTCCGGCATCGTTTGTCGATTCCACCAGCAGACTCAGGGTGCGGGCCCTGCCCTCCCCCTCCGGCTGGTCGCCACCGGCAAAGCCTCCCCCTTGCTGACCCTGACCGCCGAAGCCAGACTGGCCCTGCGATGGCGGCTGTCCCTGCTGCTGTTGCCCCTGCTGCTGTGCCTGTTGTTGCACCACTGTCTGACCGAGCTGGATCCCCTGCCCCGCCAGCATGTCCCGCAGCCTGGGCATGGCCTGCTCCAGCATCTCCCGGGTCTGGCCATGCTGCACCACGAAGTGGACGTTGGCCTGGCTGGAGGCATCCATCTGGATTTGGATCTTCATCTTGCCAAGGCCCAGGGGGTCTAGCTGGATCTCCGCCTGCTGCAGCTTGTCCGCCAGCATCAGGTTCACCTTCTGGTGCAACTGGGCTGGCGCCTCCGGGGTGGCCAGCTTGAGATGCGGCAGGCTCTGGGGCTCCCGCCGCGCACTCACCTCGGCCGCCGGTTTGCCATCGCTGGTCTGGGCATGCTGCAGCGGCTGGCTTCCCTCGCTAGGTTCGTTGCCCTTGGCCTCGATCCCGAGCTGCTTGCCCAGCTCATCGAGCCTGGATTTCTGCGCCGCCGGCTTGAGTTCCACGGCGGCTCCAACGGCCACCGCGGGTTCGGCCTCCATCTGCTGGATGCCGGCCGAGAGCGCCGTCAGCGAGGCTTGCGGCCCCTGGGACTCATGACGCGCCAGCGTCTGCTGGGGCGCCGTCAGCACGGGATCCGGGCTGGATGGGGCGGGCTGGGGAGTGGTGCCACTGGCCGTCGTCTCGGCTCTGGGGGCCGCGCTTGGCTTGGCCTCCCGGGCGTCACCTGCCGGGCTCGCCTTGTCGCCCTCACCACCGGCAGTGCCAGGTTCTGGTTTGGCCTGGGCCCCGCCCTGGGGCTCCACCCTGACCACGCCGGCGTCGAAGGCCCTGGCTGTGGTCGCAGAGGCCGCGCTGATCTGTTCGTCATGGGAAACTGGCTCGGACGGCTTCGTGCCCGCCACAGGCCCCTGGCTCGCCGGCGCAGGGGCGGCCTCACCGGCCACCACCTTGGCCAGCTGGGCCGCCCGCGTCTCGCCAGACAAGGGTTCAGTCGCCACCGCATCTGCCGGCTGACCGGCCTTGGGCGCCGCTGGCTTGTTTTCGGCAGTGGCCTGCTCGCGCTCTTGCGGCTCCGAGGGCTGGCCCTTGCCCGCGACGGGCACCTTGCCAGCGGCGAGCCCGTTCTCTTCATTTTCAAGGGGGAGCGCCTCTGCGCCCTGCCCATCGGCGACCACCGGCGAGGCTGGTGCAGCCCCCGCCGTCACAGGCCCTGCGGCCTGTGACACAGGATGCGACTCGGGCGGCAAGTCATTGCCGTCGACGGTCGCCGTCACCTCCTGGGGGGGCAAGGCAGGGGGCACCACCAGGCTGACATCCTGCCTGAGGGAGGCCTGCAGCTGCTGCAGAAAATCCTCGGGGGGAAGCTCGGTCTCCTCAGATGGCGTCTTGGTGGGCACCTCCTGATCGCCAGTTGCCTCGGCAGACGCCAAAGATTTGGCATCCAAAGTGGCCGCAGCCTGGGCCTCGTCACCCCCTTGACTGGCCGATGGCTCCTGGCCCAGCAGCTGGGCTCTGGCCATGGCATCGGCAAATGCGGCCTTGCCGTCCGCCAGCGACAGATCCTTTCCTTCCCCCCCGGCGAGGAGCGAGGGCGACAGGGCGCCGTCGGCAGGGATTGCCTGGCTGGGCGCTAGGTTCAACTTGGTCTCTATCATGCTGGGATCCCTGACGACAATCCGGTGATGACCGCACATCCGGGGGCGGAGGCGGCGTCTTAGCCTGTGTTGGCAATAGAAAGCAAGTTACAGGCCAGAATGGTGATAGCGTCGCAGTATGGCGTAATCGTCCAGCATCTTCTGCTCCTGACGCTGGGCCTTCAGCTGGGCTCGTCCGGCCTGCTTCTCGAGCAGCAGCTCGACGGCCTTGCGCCGCTGCTGGGCTTCGAGCCACTGGGTACGACATTGGGCCAGCGCCTCGCGCACCTGCAACACCCCTTCATACTGCTGGGTCGCCGCATTTTCCAGCTTGTTGATGAAGGCGTGATACTGGCTGTTCTGCTGGGGCGTGATCCCCTGCAGGCCGCGATCCGTCCACTGCTGGTGATAGATCTGGCGGTACTGGTTGAGGGCGTTTTGCTGATCCATGAACAGCTTGAGATCCTGCTGGGCCTTGGCCAGCGCCATGGCGGCCTGCTGTTCGGCCTCCAGCAGTCGGCCCGCCAGCAACGTCAATCCTTTACTCATCACGACACTCCACCGGTTAACGCATCAGCGGCATGGCCACCATGTGCAGGGATTGCAGGCCCTCGTCGTAGGGAACCACCTCGCGCATCTTCTGCTGCAAGAACTGATCCAGATAGGGTTTCTGGATGATGGCCCTGTCGATGCGCGGATCCGATCCCTGGCTGTAGGCGCCTATGGTGATGAGATCCCGGTTCTGCTGATAGAGGGAGTAGAACTGCTTGAAGGCGCGCGCCAGCTCCATGTGCTCCGGGGAGGTCACCATGGGCATGACCCGGCTGATGGATTTTTCGATGTCGATGGCCGGGTAATGGCCCGCATCCGCCAGCTCCCGCGCCAGCACTATGTGACCATCCAGGATGGCCCGCGCCGCGTCGGCGATGGGATCCTGCAGATCGTCCCCCTCCGTCAGTACGGTGAAAAAGGCCGTGATGGAGCCCTGGCCATCGCTGCCGTTGCCGGCCCGCTCCACCAGTGCCGGCAATTTGGCAAACACCGAGGGCGGATAGCCCTTGGTGGCCGGCGGCTCACCCACTGCCAGGGCGATCTCGCGCTGGGCCTGGGCGTAGCGGGTGAGGGAGTCCATCAGCAGCAGCACGTTGAGCCCCTGCTCGCGGAAATACTCGGCGATGGCGAGCGCCGTCTCGCACCCCTTGAGGCGCATCAGCGGCGAGGCATCGGCCGGCGCCGCCACCACCACGGCACGTTCGCGCCCCTCGGCACCGAGGATCTCCTCGATGAACTCCTTCACCTCCCGGCCCCGCTCACCGATGAGACCCACCACCACCACATCCGCCACAGAACCGCGGGTCATCATGCCGAGCAGCACCGACTTGCCGACCCCGGAGCCGGCGAACAGCCCCATGCGCTGGCCCCGCCCCACGGTGAGCACGGCGTTGATGGCGCGCACCCCTACATCCATGGGCTCATGGATGGGACGACGGGCAAGCGGGTTGATGCGATGCTGGGCGAACTGCACCGTCTGGGAGGAGATGATGGGGCCCAACCCGTCCAGGGGCTGGCCTATGCCGTCTATGACCCGGCCGAGCAGGTTCATGCCCACGGGGATGCCGTGATCCTCGGTGATGGGCACCACACGGGCGCCGGGAATGATCCCCTTGAGCTGCTCGCTCGGCATCAGAAACAGCCGATCGCCGGAGAAGCCCACCACTTCGGCCTCCAGCATGCCATCCTGGGTATCGATGCGGCAGAGGGCTCCGATGGCGGCGCGGCAGCCGATGGCTTCCAGGGTCAGCCCCACCACCCGGGTGAGTTTGCCCGCCACCGGCGGTATGGGGGCGAGATCGCGGACCCGGTAGCCTTGCAGTCGACTGAGCAGGGATGCTGTCATCGCGCCTCCAGAGAGAAAGGGGAAAGAGGCCGAGACAAGGAGCCTGCCGCCATTGTCACCAAGTCGGGAGACAGTGCGCTGCCTATGCCCGACCGGGAAGAGATGTCACTCGGCATTGTCACGAAGGGAAATGGTGCGCAGCAGCCTGGCTTCCCTGTGCCAGAGCGGAACAGAGTGTCAGTCGGCATTGTCACGAAGGGAAATGGTGCGCAGCAGCCTGGCTTCCCTGTGCCAGAGCGGAACAGGGTGTCAGTCGGCATTGTCACGAAGGAAGTTGCGCAGTAGTTGATCGATGCGCCCCGAGAGGGTCAGATCGATGCTGGAGAGTTCGGTGGCCAGCTGCAGATCCCCCGGGGAGAGGGTGGGATCGCTTTGCAGCCGCCAGTGACGCCGGGCACACTCCTCGGCGCCGAAGGCCTGCTCGACCCGGGCCACATCGTCCGGGTGCAGCATCAGGGTGACCCCCTGCTCAGCGGCAGGCAGCAGGGCAAGACCCTGCTTGAGGGCCTCGAGCAACAGTCTTGGGGAGGTCTCGGCCTCGTGGCGAATGAGGGCGCGGGCGAGCTGCTGGACCAGGGCGATGAGCTGCTGCTCCACGGCGCTGTCCTGCTCGCTCAGGGGATTGGCGAGGCGGGAGACGAGCCCCTGCCAGTGGGCAATCTCCTGCTCCACCTGATCGCGGCCCAGGGCAAGCCCCTCTTCGCGGCCCTGCTCCAGACCCGCCTGATGACCCTGCTGCAAGCCTTCCAGCTTGCCCTCCTCCAGCCCCTTGGCAAAGCCGGCCTCTCGCCCCTCGGCCAGCCCCTCTTCCCAGGCGGCCTGGCGGATTGCCTCCACCTCTTCGGCGGTGATGCTGGGGGTCGGCTCCTCGGGCTGCTCCTCGGGCGGCATCTCGTCCGCCTGCTCCTGGCGATACCAGTCAGGGCCGAGCCCCAGGGCATTGCTCTGGATCTCGGATTCGACCTCCATCTCGGGCCAGCCCCAGGCTTCCACCCGGGTCTCGTCCGCCTCGGGTCTGACATAGCCCCGCAGCTTGCTGTTCTTGTTATTCATGTGCGAAAGACACTCCTAGGGTGCCGGACGAAGGGGGCGACATCATCGCACATTCCATTGCCCATGGCTTAGAGGAACTCTTCGCCACCGCCAGCCCCCAGCATGATCTCGCCCGCGTCCGCCAGGCGGCGGGCGGTGGAGAGGATCTCCTTCTGGGCGGCCTCCACCTCTGAGACCCGGATCGGCCCCATGGCTTCGAGATCGTCCGCCAGCATCTCGGCGGCCCGCTTGGACATGTTCTTGAAGACCTTCTCGCGCATCTGGTCGTCCGAGCCCTTGAGGGCCCGTTGCAGCAGATCCCCCGGCACTTCCCGCAGCAAGGTCTGGATGCCCCGATCGTCCACGTCGATGAGGTTCTCGAACACGAACATCAAGTCCTGGATCTGCTGGCTCATCTCCTCGTCCGACTCGCGGATGGAGTCCATCAGCTGGCCTTCGATGTTGGTGTCCAGGTAGTTCATGATGTTGGCGGCGGCCTTGAGGCCACCCATCTTGGCCGCCTGGGCACCGGCCGCACCGGCGAACTGCTTCTCCATGATGTCGTTGAGCTCTTGCAGCGCCGCCGGTTGCACCTCTTCGAGGTTGGCGATACGCATCACCAGATCCAGGCGCACCTGCTCCGGGAACTGGCTCAGTATCTCGGCGGACTGCTCCGGCTCCAGATAGGAGAGGACTATGGTCTGGATCTGCGGGTGCTCGTTCTGGATGATGCTGGCCACCTGGCGGGCATCCATCCACTTGAGGGAGTCGAGGCCACGGGCGCCGGATCCCAGGATGATCTGATCCACCAGGTTGCTGGCCTTGTCCTCCCCGAGCGCCGCCACCAGGGCCTTGCGCACGAAGTCTTCGCTGCCGATGCCGATGTTGGTGTATTTCTGGATGTCGTCGATAAATTGACGATGCACCGCCGCCACCCGGTCGTGACTGAAATCCGACATGGAGGCCATGGACATGCCGAGCCGCTGCACCTGCTTGGGCTCGAGATGACGGAAGATCTGGGCGGCATCCTCCTCGTTGAGGCTCAGCATCAAGACCGCCGCCATCTCCATCCCGGCCATCTGGTCGAGGATCTGGCGCTGGTTATCAGTAATCTCGTTACCGGTGACTTGGTTTTTCTTCTCTTCAGGCATCTCGGTTCGTTACCCATTCTTTGATGACCTGAGCGGCCAGGTCTGGTTCATTCGCTACCAAGGCGCGCACGGCCTTGAGCAGGTCCTCGTCACGGTGCAAGTCAGGCAGCTTGAGCTGGCCATCCCGCAGGCCGAACACCGGCTCTGCCTCGGCCTGGGCCGCCAGCAGGCTCAGCTCGTCATCCCCACCCAGCACTGTGTGGTTGTCGAAGTCCAGCTCCCCTTCCGGCTTGGCATCCGGGTAGAGCAGGCGCTTGAGCATGGGCCGCACCACTGTGACGATGAGCACTATGATGACCAGCACCGAGGCCGCGATGCGCACCGCGCGCCAGAACCAGGGCTGCTCGTAGATGGGCATGTCGGCCACGGCTTCCAGCTCGGGGCGGTTGAACGGAATGGCGACCACCTCCAGGGTGTCTCCCCGGGTCACGTCAAAGCCGAGGCCGCCGCTGAGCAGACGGCGCAGGGTATCGAGCTCGGCCTGGCTGCGGGCTTCCCGGGTGACGGCACCGTCGGCGCCGGGAGTGGCCTTGAAATCCACCGCCACCGACACCGTCATGCGGCGGATGCCGCCCTGCTGGCGCCGGATGTGGCTGACCGTGGTGTCCAGTTCGAAGTTGCGGGTCGCCTCCTTGCGGGAGCGGCCGGAAGAGCTGGTTCCCCCTTCCGCGCCGGCGGCCTGCTCGGGAATGCTGGAGGCGGCGGGCGGCTGATTGGTGAGCGCGCCTGGCACACCGCCATTGTTGCCATTGGCGCTGTTCTCTTCCACCGTCATCTCGGAGCGCACGGCCGGCAGGTCCGGATTGTAGGTCTTGCGGGTCTGCTCCTGCTGGGAGAAGTCGAGGGAGAGATCCACCTCCGCCGTATAGTTGTCAGCCCCAAGGACGGGGATCAGGATGGCGTCAATTTTTTGTTTGTATTCGAGCTCCTGCTTCTGCTGCATCGCAAACTCCTTGCGAGTCTGGGCAGAGAGCGGGTCTTGGGAGCCGGAGTTGAGCAGACGACCGTTCTGATCGGTCACTGTGACGCGGGTCGGCTCCAGGCCGTGCACGGCGGAGGCGACCATGTCGACGATGGAGTCCACCTCCCCCTGGCCCAGCGCAGCCCCTTTCAGGCTCAGCACCACTGTGGCGCTCGGCTTGCGTTCGTTGCGGGCGAACACGTTGTCCTTGGGAATGGCCAGCAGCACCTGGGCCTTGGCGACGTTCTGGAACTGCTCGATGGCGCTCGCCAACTGGCGCTCGCGGCTCAGTTTCAGACGCTCGCTCTCCATGCGCTGGCTGACCCCGAAGCTGGAGTCCTTGAGCAGTATGGCTTCGCCATCGTTGCTGGCCTCGCTGCTGCTGGCGAGGCCGGCGCGGGTCAGGCGCAGCCGGATGTCCGCATAATTCTCGGCGCTGACCAGCACGCTCTTGCCGTCGACCTGATAGGGGATCTTCTGCTGATCCAGGTAATCCAAGGTGGACACCAGCTCCTGGGTGTTGAAGGTGCCGAGGGGACGCATCTCCGGCTCCTTGCCCCACAGCAGGATGAAGACGGCGATGGCCAGACAGATGGTCAACCCCAGGATCAGGGTGATCTGCCGCAACACATCGGTGTTGGACAAGAAGCCCAGGGCCGAGCTCTTCTGCTCGTGCTCATCGAGGGCGGCAGCCCCCTCGTTGTTCATCAGCAGATCGCCGTTTGGATCGTTAGCCACTCTTCAGGTCCTTATTGCTGACATGCTCATCATTGCTGACATCTTCATGATGATCTGTCGTCAAAATTTATTGAGATCTCTTATTGCCGACATCTTCACGATGTTCAGTCGCCGTGATTGATTGAGATCGCTTATACCGGCATGTTCATGATGGTCTTGTAGGCATCGACCATCTTGTTACGCACCTGCACCGTCGCCTCGAAGGCGATGGAGGATTTCTGCCCGGCGATCATCACCTCGGACAGGTCCACCGACTTGTCGCCCATATCGAACCGGGTGCGCAGATCGTTGGCGCTGCCCTGCAATTCGTTGACGTTGTCGAGGGCCTGCTGCAGCATCTGACCGAAATCCGAGTTGACCGGACGACCGGGCTGGGTCAGCGGCGTGGCACCGGCTTCTACCTTGAGTGCCTGCATCTCTTGCATCAGGCTGCTTGCGCTTATTTCCATCTTCCCTTCCCAGACAAATCATTGACACTGGCAAGCCTTAAGCAATTAGAGTGCCAACCGGGAAGAGGGTGCAGGCCGCCGGTGCCAAGGGGCAGCCACAAGCGGGCGCCCTGGTCCCGGCTCATGTCACCCCAGCACCAGCTTCAGATAACCGAGATGCAGATCTCGGTGCTCGTCCGCTGGCAGCTTGACCAGCACCTCGTCGTGCAGGAAGTGCGCCTTCTCGGTGGCCTGCGCAGGGTCCACCAGGCCCACAGCCACCAGCCTGGCGACGATGGCGAGCGCCAGCGCCATTGTCCCCTCGTCCGCCCGTCCCCAGCCGAAGGTGACCCCCTTTGCCGCCCCTTCCGTCAGGGGCTCGACCTCATCACCATTGACCCAGAGGACCATGGGGCTGCCCTCCTGCAGCCGCAGATAGATGCTCTGCCGCTCCCACTCCCGGCGCCAGTCCACGGCAGATTCAGATGCCTGGGTCATACCACTCTCCTTGTTTAACGACTGTGTCTTGCTTTCGCCCATGAAAAAGAGGGCCGAAGGCCCCCTTTTTACTGCAAGTCAGGTCATTTAAACAGGCAGTATTTCAACATGATAAAAGAAAAATACCGGATCGCTGCCAGCGACCACCATCACTTGTTCAGATCGTCATCCAGCCAGTATTTGGAACCCGAGATATTGGCATCGAGCAGCAGTCCCTTCTCCCCTATCTGGTAGATGGCCATGCCGCCATTGTACTTGGCGGTCAGCTCGGCGCTCTCCTTGCCGGCCACGGCCCCCACTTCGGAGGTGGCCTCCCAGCCCTTGTTGACGAAGGCATCGAACCTGGCCTTGTCTTCAAACAGCACCACCTGCTGGTAGAACTTGCCCCCCATGCCGGCGGCCAGCCCGGCACCAAACATCTTCATATAGGTGTGCTTGCCCGTCTTGCGATTGATGGCAACCCCGGATCCCTGGTTGGTGTGCACCATCAGGGAGAACTTGCGCGAGTCGAACACCGCATAGCCGTAGGCCTGGTCAAACAGCAGCTTGGCGGAGGGTTGCTCGTTGAACAGCCGCACCAGGGCGGTATCGGCCATGGTATCCAGGGCGGTTCTGGCCTCAGCGGGGGTCTTGGGTTCGAGCATGGTGTCGAGCTTCTTGTCGGCGGCCGTCAGCCACTCCTTGCCGGTGGCGGCGCTCTCTTCCGACCAGGCGCCCGCCTTGTTGTAGGCATCGGCTCCCCAGCTGGAGACTGACTCCCAGGTCGCCTTGGAGAAGTCGGTGATCCCCTGCCAGGCTTCCTTGCTGGTGTCGCTCACCGCGGTGCCAAGCTCGGAGGCCGCCTCCTTCAATTTCGCCCAGTCGGCATGGCTGGGGCCAGATGCAAGTGCCAGGACGGCGGCAATCAACCAGGATCGGCTCTTCATTGTGTGCTCCTTAAATATCCCATCAGCGGACATGCCACCCTATCAGATTTAAGCCAACTCAAAGAAGTCCTGTGTGCTTGTCCCCTCCACCCGGGTCAACCAGGGCCAGGCTTCCCCGGCGGCGAGGGGACGGCGGCCACCGCCCTCATGAGCGGGCACAGCCTCCCTGACGACAAGGGACAGAAGCTGACCGTAAATATTGTTCGGCCTGACAACCTCGGTTGTATAGTTTTTGGTTAGCCATTCCGGTAAAATCCGCGCCCTTGAATAAGAGCCACCTAAGAGTGATTGAGCGATGTCCAACACAAAACAGGCCCCCAAAGTAGGATTCGTCTCCTTGGGTTGCCCCAAAAACCTGGTCGATTCCGAGCGCATCCTGACCCAGCTGCGTACCGAAGGGTACGATGTGGTGCCCAGCTATGACGATGCGGAACTGGTGGTGGTCAAC
Source organism: Aeromonas rivipollensis (assembly GCF_010974825.1). Lineage (GTDB taxonomy): Bacteria > Pseudomonadota > Gammaproteobacteria > Enterobacterales > Aeromonadaceae > Aeromonas > Aeromonas rivipollensis. The sequence continues at coordinate 176,916 of NZ_JAAILA010000008.1, forward strand.
ACCTGCGGCTTCATCGACAGCGCGGTACAGGAATCCCTGGAAGCGATCGGTGAGGCCCTGGCTGAAAACGGCAAGGTGATCGTCACCGGCTGTCTCGGCGCCAAAGAGAACCAGATCCGCGAGATCCACCCCAAGGTGCTCGAGATCACCGGTCCCCACGCCTATGAAGAGGTGCTGGGCCACGTCCACAAATACGTGGCAAAGCCGACCCACAACCCCTTCACCAGCCTGGTGCCGGCCCACGGCGTCAAGCTGACCCCGCGCCACTACGCCTATCTGAAGATCTCCGAGGGCTGCAACCACCGCTGCACCTTCTGCATCATCCCCTCCATGCGCGGGGATCTGGTGAGCCGCCCCATCGGCGAGGTACTGGCCGAGGCCAAGCGTCTGAAAGAAGCCGGCGTGAAGGAGATCCTGGTCATCTCCCAGGACACCTCCGCCTACGGCGTGGACGTCAAGCACCGCACCGGTTTCTACGACGGCATGCCGGTCAAGACCAGCATGGTCGCCCTGTGCGAAGAGCTGGCCAAGCTCGACATCTGGGTTCGCCTGCACTACGTCTACCCCTACCCGCACGTGGATGACGTCATCCCGCTGATGCGCGATGGCAAGGTACTGCCTTACCTGGACATACCGCTGCAACACGCCAGCCCGCGCATCCTGAAGCTGATGAAGCGCCCGGGTACCGTCGAGCGCACCCTGGAGCGCATCCAGAAGTGGCGCGAGATCTGCCCCGAGATCACCCTGCGCTCCACCTTCATCGTCGGTTTCCCCGGCGAGACCGAAGAAGAGTTCCAGATGCTGCTGGACTTCATCGACAAGGCTGAACTGGACAGGGTTGGCTGCTTCAAATACAGCCCGGTCGAAGGCGCCAAGGCCAACGAGCTGCCGGATCCTGTGCCGGAAGACGTCCAGGAAGAGCGCTTCCAGCGCTTCATGGAGCTGCAACAGCAGGTCTCCGTTCGCAAGCTGGCCCGCAAGGTCGGCCAGGAGATGACAGTGCTGATTGACGAAGTGGACGAAGAGGGCGCCACTGGCCGATCCTTCGCCGACGCCCCCGAGATCGACGGCCTGGTCTACCTGAACGGCGAAACTGGCCTCAAGCCCGGCGATCTGGTCAAGGTCCGCATCGATGAGGCGGACGAGTACGATCTGTGGGCCAGCCTGGTCAAGTAATCCGCTAACGGATGTGGCGCCCGAAGCCAGTCAGTGAATGCTGACTGGCTTTTTTATTGCCCGAAATCAACCAACACGAAAACCCCTCGGCAGCCGGCGCCGGGTCCTTGCGCAAATAGGACGCCCCCCATCATCACCCGACTCACCGGGAGATGCCCCTCAGTGAGCCAGCGCACAGTTCTGCCCCTCACCCCGGTTCTCTTGTTTCAAGCTCAAAAAAAAGCCACTGAAGGGGAGCAAAAACGAGCACGATCCACTTCACACTATCGTCTTTGAATTGTCATAAAGGGTGACTTGGTACTTTGTGAGAATTAATGCAAGCGTATAATTTAAAAGGATTAAAAATAGAGTTTGACGATAATGACGAGAGAGTCCGAGTTTTTACGATATCGACGAAATGAAGAGTTGTTGTTTTCCTGTTAACTCTGCTTTTCTAAGGGCGTTGGATGACACAACTACAAGGGTGCAAAACCTGACCAACATTGAGGGCCGGCATCCAAGCATGGGATCCGGTGCTCCATTCCAAAACCATGGAAGACCAATAAGAAAGGAAAAAATATGCTTGCCAAAGTATCCAAAATCGCTACCTCAGTCATGCTGGGAACCCTGATGCTCGGTGCCGCCGGCACCGCCATGGCCGCCGAGAACAAGACGGTGCTGACCCTGGTCGCGCAACAGGAGACCGCATGGGTCAAGAACTTCAACCCCTTCCTGCAGGCCGGTCTGCTGCACACCACCCGTCACTTCATCTATGAGCCGCTGGTGATCTTCAACGATATGCAGGGTGGCAAACCCGTCTATCGTCTGGCCACCAACTACGCCTTCAGCGATGACCTGAAGTCGGTCACCTTCGACCTGCGCGAAGGGGTCAAGTGGTCCGATGGTGAAGCCTTCACCGCCGACGACATCCTCTTCTCCTTCAACCTGGTCAAGGCCAACAAGGCGCTGGACGAGCGCTCCATCTGGACTCAGATCAAGGGTGTCGAGAAGCTGGGTGAGCACAAGGTCAAATTCGACCTGGCCGAGGTCAACACCAACGTGGTGAACGACCTGGTGCTGGTGCCCATAGTCCCCGAGCATCAGTGGAAGTCGGTAAAAGACCCGGTTGCCTTCACCAACGACAAGCCGGTCGGCACAGGTCCCTTCACCGAAGTGGACAACTTCTCCGCCCAGCTCTATACCCAGTGCCGCAACCCGCACTACTGGGACAACGCCAACCTTGCCATCGACTGCCTGCGCATGCCGCAGATGGCCACCAACGACCAGGTACTGGCTGCCGTGATGAAGGGTGACGTGGACTGGTTCGGCTCCTTCGTGCCGGACATCGAGCGCCTCTACGTCGGCAACGATCCCAAGAACAACAAGTACTGGTTCCCCGCCTCCGGCACAGTGGCGTTCAACGTCAACTTCCAGAGCAAGAACCCGGGCAATAACGAAGCCTTCAACGACATCAACTTCCGCCGCGCCTTCTCCATGGCGATGGACCGCCAGTCCATGGTGGACATCGCAGGCTACGGCTACCCGACCGTCAACGAATACCCCTCTGGTCTGGGCAAGGCATTCGCCTCCTGGGACAACCCGGACGTCGAGAAGAAATACGGCAAATACAACAAGTTCGACCTGGAAGGTGCCAAGGCTCTGCTGAAGGAAGCGGGCTACAAGGACTGTGACGGCGACAAGTTCCTCGACACCCCGAGCTGCAAGAAGATCGAGTTCAAGGTGCTGGTACCGAACGGCTGGACCGACTGGGTCAACACAGTCCAGATCGGTGTGGAAGGGCTGCAGGCCCTGGGCCTGAACGCCAAGACCTCCACCCCGGAGGCCACCGTCTGGACCGAGAACCTGATCACAGGTGACTTCGACGTCGCCCTGCAGGGGTACTTTGCCGGTGCCAACCCGCACAAGTACTTCGAGACCGCCTTCCACTCCCGCAACATGGGTGAGCGCGGCAACCGCTTCGCGGCGCCCCGTTACAAGGATCCCGAGCTCGACAAGCTGATCGATGACTTCACCCAGACCGCCGATGCGGCCAAGCAGAAGGAGATCATGTTTGCCATCCAGGAACGCGTCGGTGCCAACCAGACCATAATCCCTGTGTTCAACAACCCGACCTGGTACGAATACAGCACCAAGCGCTTCAATGGCTGGTTCAGTGCCGACAACCCGGTCGCCAAGCCGCAGGTACACCCGGACACCCCGGAACGTCTGCTGCACGTGTTGTCACTCAAGCCAAACAGCTAACCACCTCGGCCCCCTGCGGGGGGCCTTTTTCCCCGCCATGTCTTCCATCCCCCGTCTTTGCCGGGGTTGGGGGAGCTTTGCCCGGCGCGGGGCAGGCTTGCAGTAAAAGGTATCACCATGGGATTTATACTAAGACGCTTCTCCTTCTATCTGGTCGCCTTCCTGGTGGCCGCCACCATCAACTTCCTGCTGCCCAGAGCCATGCCCGGAGATCCCGTCTCCGTCATGTTCGCCCGGGCCGGCGCCATGATGGAACCTGCCGCCCTCGAAGCCCTCAAGGCCACCTTCGGGTTCGTTGACGGTCCCATCACCACCCAGTTTCTCGCCTATGTGAAGAGTGTCTTCACCTGGGATCTCGGCACCTCGGTGCGCTACTACCCCCAACCTGTCGCCGACGTGCTCGGTCGCGCCATCGGCTGGACCCTGTTCCTGGTGGGCACCTCCACCATACTGAGCTTCTCCATCGGCTCCATCGTCGGCATCTTCGCCGCCTGGTACCGGGGGGGACGCATGGACAGCATCCTCTCCCCGCTCACCCTGGTGATGCAGGCCATTCCGCCCGTGGTGGTCTCCCTGCTCGCCCTCTTCCTGTTCGGGGTCAGCCTCGGCTGGCTGCCCATCGGCTACGCCTACAGCCCGGAGATCCCCGCCGATTTCGGTTGGGAACACATCAAGAGCATCATGCTGCACGCCATCATGCCGGTGGGCACCCTGGCCATGGTGCAGGTGGGGGGCTTCCTCATCACCATGCGCAACAACATGATCAACCTGCTCGGCGAGGACTACATCACCATGGCCAAGGCCAAGGGGCTCTCCAGCAACAGGGTCATCTTCAACTACGGCGCCCGCAACGCCGTGCTGCCCAGCGTCACCGCCCTCTCCATGGCGCTCGGCTTCGTCATCGGCGGCTCCCTCATCACCGAGGTGATCTTCAACTACCCGGGCCTCGGGCTCACTCTCTACCAGGGCATACTGGCCCGCGACTACCCGCTCATTCAGGGGCAACTGCTCATCATGACCATCACCATGCTCAGCTTCAATTTCCTGGCGGACGTGCTCTATGTCTTCCTGGATCCCCGTCTGCGTACAGGAGGCAAATAAGATGCGTATGCCGACTATTTTAAAAATCCTGCTGGGCAACAAGAAGGCCGCCTTCGGCCTCGCCATCGTGGTCACCTTCGTGCTGATGGCCCTGTTTGCCCCGCTGCTCGCCAGCAACGAGCCCACCAAGCGGGTCGCCCGCCCGCACCAGCCCCCCAGCGTGGAGCTGGTGATGGGCTCCAACCGCATGGGCCACGATCTCTGGGCCCAGTTCACCAGCGGCGCCCGCATCTCCCTCATGGTGGGCTTCGGGGCAGGACTGCTGGTCTGCGCCCTCGCCATCGGCATCGGCATCACAGCCGGTTACTTCGGCGGCGTGGTGGACGAGTGCCTCACCTTCCTGATGAACGTGGTGCTGGTGATCCCCAACCTCCCCCTGCTGCTGGTATTGGCAAGCTTTATCGGGGAGGCGTCACCGACGGTGATTGCGCTCATCATAGGCTTTACCTCCTGGGCCTATGGCGCGCGCGTCATCCGTGCCCAGACCCTGGCGCTGCGGGAGAAAGAGTTCGTCATCGCCGCCGAAGTGCTGGGGGAGCCGGCCTGGCGCATCATACTGGTGGAGATACTGCCCAACCTCATCTCCATCATAGGGGTGAGCTTCATCGGCTCCATCATCTACGCCATCGTCACCGAGGCGACCCTGGAGTTCCTGGGACTCGGCGACCCCACAGTGGTCAGCTGGGGCATCATGCTCTACAACGCCCAGACCTCCAGCGCCATCCTGGTAGGCGCCTGGTGGGAAATCTTGGCCCCCTGCTTCGCCATCGCCACCCTGGGGGCGGGTCTGGCCATGCTCAACTTCGCCATCGACGAAATCGCCAACCCTCAACTGCGTTCCCACAAGGGCCTGCGTCGCTGGAAACAGCTCGCCGTCCCGGTCACCGTCGCTCAGGAGAAGACAGCATGAGCTCGCAACAACCCCTGCTGTCGGTGCGCCAGCTCTGCGTCGACTACATCACAGAGAGCGGCGACGTGCGCGCCGTCAACTCGGTCAGCTTTGACATAGCCCCAGGCGAAGTCTTCGGCCTCGCCGGCGAGTCCGGCTGCGGCAAGTCCACGGTCGCCTTCTCGGTGGCCCGGCTGCACAAGCCGCCCGCCTACATCAGCGGCGGCGAGATCCTGTTCAAGGGGGAGAACATCCTCGGCTTCGACGACGAGCGGCTGCGCAGCTACCGCTGGCGCCAGGCGAGCGTGGTGTTCCAGTCTGCCATGAATGCCTTGAACCCGGTGCTGCGGATGGAGGAGCAGTTCTGCGACGTGCTGCTGGCCCACAACCCCGGCATGACCCGCTACGAGGCGATCAAGCGCGCCCAGGAGCTGCTGGAGATAGTCGACATCCACCCGAGCCGGCTCAAGGACTACCCGCACCAGTTCTCCGGCGGCATGCGCCAGCGGCTGGTGATCGCCATCGCCATGGCCCTCAACCCCGAGCTCCTGATCATGGATGAGCCCACCACGGCGCTGGATGTGGTGGTGCAGCGGGAGATACTGCAGAAGGTCTACGCCCTCAAGGCGAAGTTCAACTTCTCCATTCTCTTCATCACCCACGACCTCTCGCTCATGGTCGAGTTCTGCGATCGCATCGGCATCATGTATGCGGGCGAACTGGTGGAGGTGGCGCCGGCCAAGGCGATACTGACCGCGCCCCTGCACCCCTATACCAAAGGGCTCGGCAACTCCTTCCCGCCCCTGCACGGCCCGAAAACCGTGCTGGAGGGGATCCCCGGCACCCCGCTCAACCTGCTGGAGGTGCCGGTCGGCTGCCGCTTCCAGGCCCGCTGCGGCAAGGTGCACGATCGCTGCCGTCAGGAATATACCGCCCTCGCCGAGATCCGGCCCGGACAGCAGGCCGCCTGCCACCTCTATGACTCGGCCGAGGAACAACTGGATCACCCCATCTATCTGGACAAGGCCGCTGGCTGTTAAGGATGTCTGTCATGCAAATCGCCCAAACCGACGCGCCCATCATCGAGGTCCAGCATCTCTACAAGGACTTCGCCGTCAACTCCAATGCCATCAAGAGCGGCAAGATGCGGGCCCTCTCCGACATCACCTTCAACCTGCACCGGGGCCGCGCCCTGGCGGTGGTGGGGGAGTCGGGCTCCGGCAAGAGCACCATCGCCAAGATCATCGCCAAGATGTACAAGCTCTCCAACGGCCGCATCCTCTACCGCGGCCGGGATCTGGAGGAGTTCAACAAGGGCACAGCCCTGCTGGACTATCGCCAGAGCGTGCAGATGGTATGGCAAGACCCGTTCGGTTCGCTCAACCCGACCCACACCATCTACCACCACATAGCCCGCCCCCTGCTGCTGCACAGCAAGGTGCTCGACAAGAAAGATCTGCCGGACATGGTCTATGCCCTGCTGGAAAAAGTGGGGCTGACCCCGGCCAAGGCCACGGCAGCCAAGTATCCCCACCAGCTCTCCGGCGGCCAGCGCCAGCGGGTCAACATAGCCCGCAACCTGGCGGTGGAGGCGGAAGTGGTGCTGGCGGACGAGCCCACCTCCATGCTCGACGTCTCCATTCGCATCGGCATCCTCAACCTGATGGAGCAGATGAAGAACGAGCTCGGCGTCTCCATGCTCTACATCACCCACGACATCGCCACCGCCCGCTACGTGGCGGAAGATCTCGCGGTCATGTACGTGGGGCACATGGTGGAGTGGGGCGAGGTGGACGAGATACTGCACCACCCCCAGCACCCCTATACCCAGTTGCTCATCTCGGCGGTGCCCGACCCCGAGAAGAGCATCCATGCCGAGCTGGAGGGGGGCCGCAAGGGGGAAATCCCGCTCTGGACCCCGGAATCCCGGGGCTGCCCCTTCGCCGGTCGCTGCCATCAGGCAATGGCTCGCTGCAAGGAGAGCCTGCCGCCGGTGACCAAGCTTGCCGACAACCACTTCGTGCGCTGCTACCTGCACGAATAAGCCAGCCCCCCACGCCGGGGGCGGCCTTACCGGCCCGCGACACCTTCACCCGGGCCTCCTCGCGAGGCCCCTTCATTGCCCCAGACCAGGGAGTAAAGCTGGATGGAACTCTTGATCAATCAGGTGGGTTACGATTGTGACGGACACAAGATTGCCCTGCTGCAGACCGACGCCAACGTGGAAATAAGCGGCCTGGTGCGACTGCGGCGCCTGCATGATGACCGCCTGCTGCTGGAGGTTCCTCTCCAGGCCGCAGGCCAGGTGCCAGGCTGGCAGGGACGCGCCTACTGGCGTGCCGACTTCAGCGCCTTCAAGGAGCCCGGCTACTACCGGCTGGAAGCCATCACAGCACAGGGCATAGTCCGCTCCACCCGCTTCGCCATAGGTCAGGATCTGCTGACCAGCCGCTGCCTCTCAGATGTCATTCACTACTTCAAGGGCCAGCGTGCCAGCGGCGCCTTCGATAGAGCCGACCGCAGCGCCCGCCTGTTTGGCACCGACCAGCGCAAGGATGTGCACGGCGGCTGGTTCGATGCCAGCGGCGACATGAGCAAATACCTGAGCCACCTCTCCTACGCCAACTACCTCAACCCCCAGCAGACCCCCCTGGTGGTATGGAGCCTGCTCAAGAGCCGGGCGCTCCTGGCGACGCGCCGCGACATCGACGGGCTGAACCTCTGCAAGCGGCTCGGTGACGAGGGGCTGCACGGGGCGGATTTTCTCTGCCGGATGCAAGATGAGAGCGGCTTCTTCTACATGACACTGTTCGACAAGTGGAGCAAGGATCCCGAGCAGCGCGAGCTGTGCGCCTACGCCACCCAGCAGGGGCTCAAGTCCAACGACTGGCAGGCGGGCTTTCGCCAGGGGGGCGGCATGGCCATTGCCGCCCTGGCCCGGGCCGCCCGCGAGCAGTCCGGCGGCGACTTCGATACCAGCCACTATGCCGAGGCGGCCAGGCGCGGCTACCTGCACCTGCGCGAGCACAACCTCGCCTATCTGGACGACGGCCTCGAGAACATCATCGACGACTATTGCGCCCTGCTGGCTGCGGTGGAACTAACCCAGACCCTTGGCCGCGACTGGCTCGGGGAGGCAAGGGAGAGGGCCGGCAGGCTCTGCGCCCGCCAGTTCCCCCACCCCGAGCTTGGCCACTACTGGAGTGCCAATGAGGACGGCTCGCGCCCCTACTATCACGCCGCCGAGGCGGGTCTGCCGGTGCTGGCCCTGCTGGAGTACCTGGGGGTCGAGCCGGATCAGGATCGCCGCGCCCGGGTGAGCGCCGTGGTGCAGCAGGCGCTGGCCGCCGAGCTGGCCCTCGCCGCCCGGGCGGGCAACCCCTTCGCCCTGGCTCGCCAATACGTGAAGGGAGTGGATGAAGCCCCCCGCATCAGCTTCTTTATGCCCCACCACAACGAGTCCGGTTACTGGTGGCAGGGGGAGAATGCCCGGCTGGCCTCCCTGGCCGCCATGGCCTTCGCCGCGGCCCTCCACTTCCCCCAGCAGAGCCCACTTCTGATGACGTTCGGTCAGCGCCAGCTCGACTGGATCCTCGGGCAAAACCCCTTCAACGCCTGCATGCTGGCGGGGCACGGCATCAACAACCCGAGCTATACCGCCGGTTATCCCAATGCACTCGGCGGCATCTGCAACGGCATCACCTCAGGATTCGATGACGAGGCTGAGGTGGCCTTCATCCCAGAGGAGTACAGGGATCGGCTGGATCAGAACTGGCGCTGGGGGGAGCAGTGGATCCCCCACGCAGCCTGGTTCGCCCTGGCCATCAGCTGGCAGAGTGCGCCGGAGGCTCGTCATGATTGAGACGCACAAGGATCGGCTCGGACATCATTGGCGCAGGAGAGAGCAGTGGATCCTCCAATCATTCAGCCTGGTTTGCCCTGGCCATCAGCTGGCAGAGTGCGCCGGGGGCTCGTCATGATTGAGTTCTGGGTCGGGGTCGATGGCGGGGGGACTCACACCCGCGCCCGCATTCGGGACAAGGGGGGTAGAGTGCTGGGAGAGGGGCGCGCCGCGGGCTCCAACCTGGAGCTCGGCATAGAGGTTGCTCACGCCAATGTGCTGGCAGCCATCGCCAGCGCCCGGCTGGCCGCCGGGCTTGGCATCGAGTGCGAACAGCGGATGGGGGTGGGGCTGGCGCTGGCCTCCGCCGAGCTGGCCGACTGCTACCAGGCCCTGCTCGAGATGCCCTTCCCCTTCGCGAGCGTCAGGCTCACCTCCGACGCCTTCGGCGCCTGCCTCGGCGCCTTTGGTAGCCGGGAGGGGGCCATCCTCATCGCAGGCACAGGGTCCGCCGGGCTCATCTACCGCCATGGTCAGCTCCATAGCTGCTCAGGACGCGGCTTCCCCATCTCGGATCTGGGCAGCGGCGCCTGGCTGGGGCTGCGCGCCATCCAGCAATCCCTGCTCTGCCACGACGGCATCCTGCCCCCCAGCCTGCTCGCCGTGCGCCTGCTCGATCACTTCAAGCGGGATCAGGCCGAGGTGGTGCGCTGGGCCGCCCGCGCCATTCCCGCCGACTATGGCCGCTTCGCCCCCTGGGTGTTCGACGCCGCCAGCGACGGGGATGAGCTCGCCAACCAGCTGCTGGACGAAACCTGCGCCCAGTTGCAGACCCTGCTGGAGGGGATGAGGCTGCTGGGAGCCGACCGCATCGCCCTGCTGGGCGGCGTCGGCATGCGCCTGGCCCCTCGCCTGGGTCACCTCAACCTGGTGCCCCCGCAAGCCGATGCGCTGGAAGGCGCCATCCTGTTTGCCCAGTCGGAGGCCTACCCATGCCTGCATCCCTGAGCACTGTTCGCCCAGTCGGACGCCTATCCATGCCTGCATCCCTGAGCCCTGTTTGCCCAGCCAGAGGCCTATCTATCTCTGCCCCCCTGAGCCCTGCCCGGCGTGAACCATACGCCGAAGAGGGCACCACACTGTTCGCCCAATCAGAGGAATACCCATGTCTGCACCCCTGATCCATACCCAGATCGACCGTCGCGACGGTGAAGACGTCTGGTTCCGCTTCACCCTGAGCCAGCTCCCGGCCAGCCCCTGGAAGCTGCACTTCTGCCTGGCCCGCCACATAGATCCCCAGTCGGTGGAGGGGGGCTCCCTGGCGCGCCAGAGCGGCAGCTACAAGGTGCTGGTGCCCCATGAGGGGGTCAGCGAGCTGCGTTTTTGCTGCCGCAACACCCCCATCAAGCGCTACTCCGATCTGCCTCAGGGCTTCTTCCTCAGCCTGACGGACGAAGGCGCCCAGCCGCAGCTGCAACCCCTGGTGCAGGCGGGCCAGGATCTTGGCCTGCCGCCGAGCCCGGCCGCGGCCCCCGATCTACCCGAGGTGGAGCCCGCCAACGGCATAGTGCCCCAGCCGGCTCAGCTGCGGCTGCCGGAGGGCAACTTCCGCCTGGCCGAGCGGGCCCATGTCAGCGGCCCTGTCTCCCTGGCCCCCCTGCTGGCCCATTTCAACGAGCTGACGGGGCTCGCCCTGACCCAGGATCACGACGCCGAGATCCACCTGGTCGAGGCCCCCCTCCCCCAGGAGGCTTACCAGCTCGTCATCACCACAGAGGAGATCCGCATCCGTGCTGCCGGCGAGGCGGGCTGGCGCCACGGTCTGGTGACCCTGGCCCAGTGGGCCCTGCAACACGGGGAGAGCCTGCCCTGCCTCGAGGTGGAGGACGCGCCCAGGTTCGGTTTTCGTGGCATCTTCCTCGACTGCGCCCGCCACTTTCACTCCATCGCCACCCTCAAGCGCCTGCTCAAGCAGATGAGCCTCTACAAGTTCAACCGCTTCCACTGGCACCTGACCGATGACGAGGGCTGGCGCCTCGAGATCAAGGCCTTCCCTCGGCTGACCGAAGTGGCGGCCTGGCGGGGACATGGCCTGGCGGTCGGCCCCCAACTCAGCGGCGGCCCCGATCCTTATGGCGGTTACTACACCCAGAGCGAGGTGCGCGAGCTGGTGGCCTATGCCGCCGGGCTCGGCATCACCATCATCCCGGAGATAGACATCCCGGGTCACTGCCACGCGGCCATCAAGGCGCTGCCCGAGCTGCTGCGGGAAGAGGCGGACAGCTCCCGCTACCTCTCGGTGCAATATTTTGACGACAACGTGCTCAACCCGGCCCTGCCCGGCACCTATCGCTTCCTGGAGGCGGTGATCGACGAGGTGTGCGCGCTCTTCCCCGGCACTCAGGTGCACATGGGGGGGGACGAGGTGCCGACCGGGGTCTGGACCGACAGCCCCGCCTGTCAGCAGTTGATGGCAGAGCAGGGCTACACCGATTGCCGGGAGCTGCAGGGCCACCTGCTGCGCCACTGCCAGCAATACCTGGCGGCCAGGGGCAAGCAGATGCTGGGCTGGGAGGAGATACTGCACGGGGACAAGGTGAGCCGGGACGCCACCATCTTCGCCTGGACCAGCTTCCAGGCGGGGCTGGATGCCGCCTCCGCAGGCTACCCCGTGGTGATGGCCCCGGCCCAGTCCCTCTATCTGGATCTCGCCTGGAGCCCGGACATCCATGAACCCGGCCTCTACTGGGCGGGAACCCTCAATCTGGAGCAGGTCTACCTATGTGATCCTGCGCCGGCCGATTTCCATGCCAACGATAACATCCTGGGGGTGCTGAGCCCCTTGTGGTCGGAACTGATCACCTCTCGCGATCGTCTCGACTACATGTTGTTCCCGCGCATGCTCGCCACGGCCGAGGTGGCCTGGAGCGACCCCGCCCGCAAGGCCTGGGATCACTTCGCCGCCCGCCTGCCGGGCCAGCTGCAGATCCTCGATCAGTTACAGGTGCGTTACCGGGTGCCACAGAGGTAGTGTTATCTTTCTCTTTTTGGCGACCTTTTGGTCGCCATTTTTTTACCACCAAACAACAAAAATCCAACCTAGCCCCTACTTTTACTCCGCCTTTGTTGGCAAAATAAGGCCCCCGATGAGGCCGGGCAAGACGCACTGCGCCCGGGCCTGCATCCGGTTCAACCACAATAACAACCAGCAACGCATCGGAGCTTATCCTTATGGCCCGCAAACACGTCCAGACCCAGGACAGTGAAGTTGAGTTCCCCGCCGACGTGCAACTCGTCTCCACCACGGATCTGCGCGGCGTCATCACCTACGCCAACCCCGCCTTCTGCCGCATCGCCGGCTACCATGTCGATGAACTGGTCGGACACAACCACAACCTGGTGCGTCACCCCGACATGCCCAAGGCCGCCTTCGCCGACCTCTGGGATCGCCTCAAGGAGGGCAACCCCTGGCGTGGCATGGTCAAGAACCGCTGCAAGGATGGCCGCTATTACTGGGTCGACGCCTATGTGACCCCCATCTACGAGAACGGCAAGATAAGCGGCTACCAGTCGGTGCGCTGCAAGCCCGAACCCCAGCTCAAGCAGGTCGCCGCCCAGGCCTATCAGGCCCTGCTCAAGGCCGAACAGGGCGGCGCCAGCAAGCTGCCCTCCCTGCACAGTGCCAGACCCCTGCTGCTCGGCCTGCTGATGCTGGCCCTATTCGGTTGGGCGGCCTTCTCTCAGGGAGCCCTGACGGTGCTGCTGATGCTGCTACCCCTGCTGGCCGTCGCCGGCGCTTACTGGCGCGAGCTCATCTCGCTGCCACGCTACCTCAAGCGGCTCGGCCAGCAATATGACAGCCTGACCCGGCTGGTCTACTCGGGGGACGCCCCGGGCGCCATCGCCGATTTCCATCTCAAGATGCTGCAGGCCCGCATTCGTACCGTGCTGGGTCGGGTCAACGACGCCACCCATCCCCTGCAGACCCTGGCGACCGACCTGCAGGACTCCTCCCATCAAGCCTTCCTCGACATCAACGAGCAGGACGCCCAGACCCAGCAGATGGCCGCCGCCATGACCCAGATGGCCAGCACGGCTCACGAGATAGCGCGCAACATCCAGGACACCAACAGCCAGGTGACAGAGGCACGCAGCAGTTGCCAGCATACTGTGCAGCAGCTGGATCAGACCGAGCAGCAGATGGAGCTGCTGGCCAGGCAGGCGGAGCATGCCTTCCACTCCGCCGTCGAGCTGGCGAACGAATCCGAGCGGATCGGCAGCGTCATGGGCGAGATCCAGGGCATCGCCGAGCAGACCAACCTGCTGGCCCTCAACGCCGCCATCGAGGCGGCCCGGGCCGGTGAGCAGGGACGTGGCTTTGCGGTGGTGGCGGACGAGGTGCGCACCCTGTCCACCCGCACCCACAAGGCGACCGAGCAGATCCAGGGCAGCATCCGCCAGATCCAGCAGACCCTGGGCCGCTGGCAGGGGATGATGCAAGACAACCTGGCCCAGACCCGGGAATGCGCCCTGATGACGCGCCAGGGGTCAGGCAACCTGCATCTGGTGCTGGGGGAGATAGATCAGGTGACCGAGTTCTCCACCCAGATAGCCGCCGCGGCCGAACAGCAGCAGGCGGTGGTGGAAGAGATCAGCCGCAACATCCACCAGATCTCCCAGTACTCCCGCGCCAACAGCCAGAAGATCCAGGCGGTGGACAACTCCAGCCAGGAGCTGCTCAAGCGCGCCAGCGAGCTCAGGGGGCTGAGCCAGACCTTCGGCTGAGCAGGATCCCCTGTTGCCCCCCAGACCACGGAAGCGCCACAATGGTGGCGCTTTTGTTTCACGCCGAGTAACACATGATGATGACCCCTCCCCCTTCCCCCTTGAACAAGGTGGCACGCATCGAGGCTATCCTGGCCCTGATCCCGGCCGGCCGCGTGGTGAGCTATGGCCAGGTCGCCGATCTGGCGGGCCTGCCCGGGCGGGCGCGGCTGGTGGGAAAAGTGCTGCGGGAGACGGACAAGACGCTGCCCTGGCATCGCGTGCTGGGCGCAGGCGGTACCATCTCCTTGCCCAAGGGCTCGGCGGGTTTCGATGAACAGATAGGAAGATTGCAGGAAGAGGGGGTGCCGGTGATCAAGGGGCGGGTCAGGATGCGGGAGTGGCAGTGGCAGCCCGACCTCGCCGAGCTGCTCTTTCTGATCCCGTTCTAGCGCCTGTCAGGAGCGCCGTCACTAGTCGCTGGCAAGGGGGCCCAGGATGTCGTCGCAACGTACCTGCACCGGTATGGTCTCGTCTTCCCGCTGCAGCAATACCAGCAGACTCTGCCTGTCCACTTCCAGCACATAGGCCGTTCCTTCCCGCGTCAGGCAGGTCATGCCTGGCCGGATTTCATGTATCTCCATGACAACCTCCCTGTCTTGTGCTGCCATCCATGCAGCCCTCTCAGTATACCGCCATCTCCCAATAAAAAGGCCCCTCGCAAGGGGCCTCTTTCATCATGATGTGAGCGGTGACGCGATCAGGACTTCTTCGCCTTAGCCAGGCTCTCCTGCCACTTCCCATTGTCGTAATGGGCGGTCCAGCCTGTTGCCTTGCCGTTCACCTCCGTCATCACGTACTGCTCCTTGCTCTTGCGGCTGAAGCGCACCACGGATGCGTTACCGTCAGGATCTGACGCCGGGGCGTCGGCCAGGTACTGATGCTTGGGCGACAGCCGGTCACGGAAGCGCTTGAGCTCCTCCACCAGTGGCGCACGAGTCTCACGGGATTTCGGGAAGTTGCTGGCGGCGAGGAAGAGACCGGCCGCCCCGTCACGCAGCACGAAGTGAGCGTCGGACTGGGTGCACTTGAGCTCGGGCAGCGGCACCGGATCTTCCTTCGGTGGTGCTATGTCACCGTTTTTCAGGATCTTGCGGGTGTTCTTGCAGGTCTCGTTGGTGCACCCCATGTACTTGCCGAAGCGGCCGTTCTTGAGCTGCATCTCGGAGCCGCAGCGATCGCACTCTATGCTAGGCCCTTCATAGCCCTTGAGCTTGAACTGACCCTGCTCGATTTCGTAACCGTCGCAGTCCGGGTTGCGACCACAGACATGCAACTTGCGGCTGTCGTCGATGATGTAGGCATCCATGGCGGTGCCGCAGACGCCGCAGCGGTGCTTGGCGCGCAGCGCCTCGGTTTCGGCCTCGTCCCCGTCGGTGGCGGAGACGAACTCGTCCGCACTGACCAGATTGATGGTCTTCTTGCAGCGCTCTTTCGGCGGCAAGGCGTAACCGGAGCAACCGAGGAAAACGCCGGTAGTGGCGGTACGAATACCCATCTTGCGGCCGCAGTCCGGGCAGTCGATATCGGTCAGCACCATCTGGTTGGCACGCATGCCCCCCTCTTCCGCCGGCTTGTCGGCCTGCTCCAGCTCCTGGGTAAACTCGGCGTAGAAGGCGTCAAGCACCTTCTTCCACTCCAGGCTGCCTTCGGCGATGCCATCGAGCTTGTCTTCCATCTTGGCGGTGAACTCGTAGTTCATCAGCTCGACGAAGTTCTCCACCAGACGGTCGGTGACGATCTCGCCCATCTTCTCGGCGAAGAAGCGGCGACTCTCGACCCGCACATAGCCGCGATCGACGATGGTGGAGATGATGGAGGCGTAGGTGGACGGGCGGCCTATGCCGCGTTTTTCCAGCTCGCGCACCAGGGCCGCTTCGGTGAAGCGGGCGGGCGGCTTGGTGAAGTGCTGACGGGGATCCAGCTTGACCAGCTTCAGGATCTCGCCGACGGTCACCGCCGGCAGCTGGCTGTCTTCCCCCTTGCGGCCCATGGGCGGCAAGGCCTTGGTCCAACCGGCGAAGCGCAGGGTGCGACCGCGGGCCTTGAGCTCGAACTCGCCCGCCTTGACGGTCAGGGTGGAGGAGTCGTACTGGGCCGGGGTCATCTGGCACGCCACAAACTGGCGCCAGATGAGGTCATAGAGCCGCATGGCGTCCGGCTCCATCCCTTCCAGCATCTCGGCAGTCACCAGCACGTTGGAGGGACGGATCGCCTCGTGGGCCTCCTGGGCGCCAGCCTTGGAACCATAGAGCGTCGGTTCGGCCGGCAGGTAGGCGGCGCCATACTGCTCGCCGATATATTCCCGCACCGCCTCGACCGCCTCTTTGCTGAGGTTGGTGGAGTCGGTACGCATGTAAGTGATGTAACCCGCTTCGTAGAGACGCTGGGCCATCATCATGGTCTTCTTTACCCCGAAGCTCAGTCGGGTGGAAGCCGCCTGCTGCAGGGTGGAGGTGATGAAGGGGGCAGACGGCTTGGAGCCGGTCGGCTTGTCTTCCCGGTTCACCACCTTGTAGTCGACCCCTTCCAGGGCGGCCACGGCGGCGAAAGTCTCGGCCTGGGTCACCGGCTTGAAGTCGACGCCATTGCGGCTGACCACTTCCATCCGCAGATCCGCCTTGTCACCGGTCAGCAGATCGGCGTTGAGATCCCAGAACTCCACCGGCACGAAGGCCTTGATCTCGCGCTCTTTATCGACGATGAGGCGCACAGCGACGGACTGCACCCGGCCGGCGGAGAGACCGCGAGCCAGCTTCTTCCACAAGAGCGGAGAGACCATGTAACCCACCACGCGGTCGAGGAAGCGACGAGCCTGCTGGGCGTTGACGCGATGGATGTTCAGATCGGACGGCTGGGCAAAGGCCTCCTGGATCGCGGTCTTGGTGATCTCGTTGAACACCACCCGCTTGTAGCGGCTGTCATCACCGCCAATGATCTCGCGCAGGTGCCAGGCGATCGCCTCTCCTTCTCTGTCCAAGTCGGTTGCGAGATAGATGGTGTCGGCCTTCTCGGCCAGACTCTGCAACTCGCTGACCACTTTCTCCTTGCCGGGCAAAATCTGGTAGTTGGCCTGCCAGCCTGCGGTCGGGTTGATCCCCATCCTGGAGAACAGGGCGTTGCGATCCTTGGCCGCCTTCTCGGATTCGCTGAGCTTGATGCCGCGAATGACAGGTTTTTTGGGCTCTGTGCTGGCGCTGCCGCTGGTCGGCAGATCGCGCACGTGACCGACGCTGGATTTCACCACGTAGTCCTTGCCCAAATATTTGTTGATGGTCTTGGCCTTGGCCGGAGACTCCACTATGACCAGTGATTTGCCCATGCTGTAACTATTATCCTCATTGCACCCGACGGGGTTGGCGTGCGGTTTTGTGGGGCTGTATAAGAGATTTGACGGGAAAAAGCAATCTTGTGAACAAATTTGCCATGCAGCCCGAACCGCCTTGCTTCTTTATTTATTAATGCGAAGGGGACGCGCGGGAAGCAACCGCTTTTTTGTTTTTATGCTATATCCCCCCCTTTTTTAGATTGGAAATGACATATCCAGCCACCCCCGTCACATAAAAAACCACCCTGGTTATCAGCTTGTTACAAAGGATGAAATCTCTTTATAATGGCCACACGCCGCAGCTTTGTGCGCGGAAGGAACCGCTCCCCATATAAAAATCGAAAGGATGTAGTCATGAAGCACTTCGAGGTCAACTTCGACGGCCTGGTCGGCCCCACCCACAACTATGCCGGCCTCTCCTATGGCAATGTGGCGTCCCAAAGCAACGCCAAGGAAGCGTCCAATCCGAAGGAGGCCGCCAAGCAGGGGTTGCGCAAGATGAAGGCGCTGACTGAGCTTGGCATGACGCAAGGGGTACTGGCGCCGCAGGAGCGGCCGGATCTCGCCACCCTGCGCCGCCTCGGCTTCACCGGCAACGATGCCAGCGTGCTGGCCCAGGCCGCGAAACAGGCCCCCGCCGTGCTGGCCGCCTGTTACTCCGCCTCCAGCATGTGGACCGCCAACGCCGCCACCGTCTCGCCGAGCGCCGACACCCAGGATGGCCGCATCCATTTCACCCCCGCCAACCTGACCAACAAGTTTCACCGCTCCCTGGAGCCCGAAGTGACTGGCCGCATCCTGCGCGCCGTGTTCAACAACGATCGTCACTTCAGCCACCACCAGCACCTGCCACAGAACGATCACTTCGGTGACGAGGGGGCCGCCAACCACACCCGTCTGTGCCGCGCCTACGGCGAGGCCGGGGTCGAGCTGTTCGTCTATGGCCGCAGCGCCTTCGACGTCTCCCAGCCCGCTCCCAAGCGCTACCCGGCCCGCCAGACCCTGGAGGCCAGCCAGGCCATTGCCCGCCTGCATGGACTCGGGGAAGAGAGCGCCGTCTTCATCCAGCAGAACCCGGACGTGATCGATCAGGGGGTGTTCCACAACGACGTGATCGCGGTGGGCAACCAGAACGTGCTCTTCTTCCACCAGCAGGCCTTCCTCCATACCGAGGCGGCCCTGGCCGAGGTGCGCACCAAGTTCGGAGAGGGGGAGCTGCACTTCATCGAGGTGCCGACCAATGAGGTGTCGGTGCAGGATGCGGTGAAATCCTATCTGTTCAACACCCAGATCCTGACCCTGCCGAGCGGCGAGATGGCGATCATCGCCCCCACCGAGTGCCGTGACAATCCGGCGGTATCCGCTTATCTGGCCAAGCTGGTGACCCTGGGCACACCCATCAAGGGGGTGCACTTCATGGATGTGAAGCAGAGCATGCGCAACGGCGGCGGCCCCGCCTGCCTGCGACTGCGGGTTGCCATGAACGACGCCGAGCTGGCGGCGGTCAACCCGGCCTGCCTCATCAACGACAGCCAGTTTGCCCGTCTGGACAACTGGGTCGAGCGCCACTACCGCGACAGCCTGTCGCTGGACGATCTGCGCGACCCTTCCCTGGTGCTGGAGACCCGCACCGCCCTGGACGAGCTGACCCAGATCCTGAAGCTGGGATCCGTCTACCCCTTCCAGCGCTGAGCACAGGCTCGCAGCGAAGCCGCGACATCAGCATAAACAGAGAGCCGGGCAATGCCCGGCTCTCTTGTTTCAACCCATTGAACTGTGACTCAGCGCCAGGGGCTCTGCTGCCAGAGGCGACCGAGGGCGCCTTCCAGCGCCTGGGCCCCCTGTTGACCCAGCCGCTGGGTCAGGCTCTTGGGCTTGCGGTAGCTGATGCCGACTACCTTGTGTTGGCTGGCCTGAGCCAGCAGGTAGTCATCGCTGGTGCAGAGCGCATCCACCAGACCAAGCTGCTTGGCCTGGCTCGCCAGCCAGTGCTCCCCCGTGGTGACCTGGTCGATGTCGAGACCGGGTCTGTGCTCGGCCACGAATCCCTTGAAGCGCTCGTGGATGGCCCCCAGCTCCTCGCGAAACTTCTCCCGCCCCAGATCGTCGTTCTCGCCGAACATGGTGATGGTGCGCTTGTACTGGCCCGCGGTGTGCATCTCGAACTCGATGTCGTGCTTTTTCAGGAGTTTGTTGAAGTTCGGCAACTGGGCAATGACGCCGATGGAGCCGACGATGGCAAAGGGCGCCGCCAGTATCTTGTCCGCCACGCAGGCCATCATGTAACCGCCGCTCGCCGCCACCTTGTCGATGGCCACCGTCAGCGTGATGTCCTTGTCGCGCAGGCGCTGCAGCTGGGAGGCCGCCAGGCCATAGCCGTGCACCACGCCGCCGCCGGACTCGAGGCGCAGCAGCACCTCGTCCCCGGGCCGGGCGACCCCTATCACGGCGCTCACCTCTTCGCGCAGGGAGGCCACCTCCCTGGCATCCATGCTGCCGTGAAAATCGAGCACAAAGAGCCGGCTGCGCTCGTCCTCGCTCTTGGCGCGCGCCTTCTCTTCGGCCTTGCGCGCCTTGTCCATCTGCTTGCGCTCGGCCTTGCCGGCCAGGGCCGATTGCAGCTGATGACGCCCCTGCTCCAGCTCCCGGGAGAGATCGGTCACTACCAGCTCCCCCTTGCGGGCCCTGGGCTGACGGCTGCTCACCACCATCAGGATGACGGCGCCTATGGCCAGCAGTAAGGTGAGGGTCTTGGCCAGAAACAGGCCGTATTCGGTCAAAAATGCCACTTGATACTCCGCGCTATGTTCGGTTTTTTCACATAGTAAGGAGTTTGGCGGTATGGTGCAAAAACTCTGCCATGGGCCAGGGGCAGACAGCGCCAATTCACGCTACAGCCCTGTTTTCTTCACATTTTTGCCGTCTCATACTGGTCAACGGCAGGGCCGGATCAGTACACTTGCCTCCTCTATGGTCGCGCCCATCCGTCACGGATTTGTTAACAGGAGTGCACATGCTCGATTATCAGGCCCCCCGGGATCTGCTCAAGGACAAGGTCATTCTGGTAACGGGTGCCGGTGACGGCATCGGCCGCGAAGCGGCGCTCACCTATGCCGCCCACGGCGCTACAGTAGTGCTGCTCGGTCGCACCAGCGCCAAGCTCGAGGCGGTCTACGACCAGATAGAGGCGGCCGGTCACCCCCTGCCCGCCATAGTCCCTGTCGATCTGAAAGGGGCCACCGCCGCTCACTACCGCGGCATGGCAGAGACCTTCGCCCAGCAGTTCGGCCGCCTCGACGGCGTGCTGTTCAATGCCGGTCTGCTCGGCACCCTCTCCCCCTTCGAGCACATCCAGGAGAAGGAGTGGGACGAGGTGATGCAGGTCAACGTCAAATCCGAATTCCTGCTGACCCAGGCCCTGCTGCCCCTCATTCGCCAGACCGCCAAGGAACACGGCGAGGCCTCCATCGTCTACACCTCCTCCAGCGTGGGCCGAAAAGGGCGCGCCTACTGGGGCACCTATGCCATCTCCAAGTTCGCCGTCGAAGGCATGATGGAGGTGCTGGCGGACGAGCTGGAGAATACCGGGGTGCGGGTCAACAGCCTGAACCCGGGCGGCACCCGCACCAAAATGCGGGCCAGCGCCTTCCCGGCGGAAGACCCCCAGTTGCTGAAGACCCCGGCCGACCTGATGCCGCTCTATCTCTATCTGATGGGATCGGACAGCCGTGGCAAGACAGGCCAGACCTTCGTGGCCCAGCCCAAATAAATCAACAAACTAACCAGATGGGGTTAAAGTGAAGAGGGGCGCCAGTCGCGCCCTGTTGAATCCCATCGGCCCCTGACAGGTTGCACTATGTTTCGTCCCAAGAGCACGTTTGAGCAATGGCGGATCTTCCAGGCCGTGGTGGACTGTGGCGGTTACGCCCAGGCCGCAGAGGCGCTGAACAAGAGCCAATCCTCCCTCAATCATGCGGTCGCCAAGCTGCAACAGAGCCTGGGGCTGGCCCTGCTGGAGGTGAGGGGGCGCAAGGCGGTGCTGACGCCGGCGGGGGAGATCTTCCTCAAACGGGCCCGTCAGCTCAGCCAGCAGGTGGAAGAGCTGGAGAACCTGGCCAACAATCTGGAGCGCCAGTGGGAGCCGCAAATCAACCTCTATGTCTCCGCGCTGCAACCCAGAGACCGGCTCTACCGGGCGCTGGCGCACTTCCATCCCCGCAGCAGGGGTTGCCGCATCAATCTGCACGAGCGGATCCATTGCCACTTCAATGCGCTCCAGGTGGGGGACCTGATGCTCTCAGAACACCTGCCCCACGATCGCACCGGCCTGCCGCTGGACGAGGTCTGCCTGTTGCCGCTGTGCGCGGCCGAGCATCCCCTCGCCGGGCAGGAGGAGCCCATCACGGCCGAGCTGCTCGCCAGCCATAACCAGATAAGCCTGCACCCGCCGATCCACCGCTCGGTGGACTGGAACGATGCGGACGACACCGGCTGGAAGGCGACCCACTATCACGAGGTGCTCAGCATGGTACGCCTCGGCCTCGGCTACGCCTGGGTACCTGGCCATCTGGTGCGGGAAGAGCTCGCCAGCGGCGCCCTGGTGCAGCTCGATCTGGCCGGCGGCAGCGAGCGCTACCTCTACACCTACCTGCTCACCCCCTCCACCGATGCCCTGGGCCCGGCGGCCGAGCTGCTGCTGCGCTGCCTGCGCAACGAATACCAGGCCGACAACGGCAAGTAATGCGCCGCCGACCACAGCGGTCGGCCCCTGCTTATCCTCCCAGCGTCAATGCCGTGGCCCCCGCCATGGGCGCCTCACACATTGGGCACCCGCCAGCAGGCGGCCAGCGCAGCCAGCGCCAATGCGGTGGCCACCATGAATACCCCGTGAAAACTCCAGATCTCCGCCACAGTCCCTGCGATGGCGCCCGCCATGATGGAACCGGTGCGGATGCTGTTGGCAAACAAAGTGGTCGCGACCCCGGCCCGACCCGGCATCAGATCCTGGAAATAGGACATGCCAATGCCGGCGACTATGCCGATGAAGATGGCGTTGAGCAGTTGCAGGGCGATGAGGGCACTCTGGCTCGACAGTGTCACCAGGCCGGCGTAGAAACCCACCCCGGCCAGCACCGCCAGCAGCATCATGGGCCGCTTGCCAAAGCGCCGGGTGTAGTAACCCGCCAGCAGCATGAAGGGGATCTCCAGGGCCGCCGCCGTGCCCATCAGGATACCGGCCAGCTTCTCCTCCAGCCCCAGCTCGCGGGTGATGTAGAGCGGCATGTTGATGAGGTACATGCTGTTGCAGGTCCACATCAGGGTGGAGGCGATGAAGAGCGCCCGCACCGAAGGATCGCGCCAGCTGCTGACCCGCTCCCCCCCGCCATGGCTGCTCGGCAGCGGCAGGGAGGGCAGCCAGCGCCAGACCACCAGGGCGCAGACCAGATAAGCCAGGGCGGAAGCCAGATACATCACCTCGAAGCCGTAGCCGATGGCGAGCGCGAAGGCGGCCGGCGGCCCTATCACCCAGGCCAGGGAGAACTGGGCCCGCAGCACAGAGCTGAACATGTCCGCGCGCTTGTTGCGACTGTCGGCGTATTCGCGCGCCAGGGCAAACAGCTGGGGGCTGGCGGTGGCGGTCAGGCTCGCCAGCACCACCCCCAGGCTCACCAGCAGCCAGTATTGCCGGTTCCAGGCAAACAGCAGAGAGAGCACTATGCCGGCAAGGCAGCAGCGCAGGATCAGCTGCTTGCGATCCCCCCCGTTGTCGGAGCGATGGCCGAGCCACTGGCTGATGAGGATGCCGATCACCGCGTTGACGGTGTAGAAGAGCCCCACCAGGAAGGGGCGCACCTGCACCTCTTCGGCCAGAAACAGGCTCAAGGTGGGCACCTGGAGTGCCACCGCCACCCCTGTCATGAAGGTCACGGCGAGGAAAGAGAGAGAGACGGGATCCGGCCTCTTGCGGGCAGCACTCAGCAAACTCATAGAGATACCATTGATATGGAAGAGAAAAGGAAGCCAGAAGCCGGCGGATGTACAGTATGACGGCGATTATTTTATGCGATTATCAACAGCCACCTCAAGGCTTGCGAGGCCAGGTCCAAGTCCGTACATTGGTAAGCCCTCTGGCCAGTACAAGGATTTCACATGTTTGATTTTGATCGGGAGATAGATCGCAGCGGCACCATGAGCCTGAAGTGGGACAAGTACAAGGGTCAGGATGTACTGCCCATGTGGGTAGCCGACACCGACTTCGCCTCGCCCCCTGCCGTCATCGAGGCCCTCACCGCGCGGGTGGCCCACGGCATCTTCGGCTATTCCCGCCCCTCCCCCCGGCTGATCGAACTCATCATCACCCGTCTGCAGCAGCGCTATGGCTGGACCATATCCCCCGAGTGGCTGGTCTTCCTGCCGGGGGTGGTGCCCGGTCTGAACCTCGCCTGCAAGGCCTGGAGCCAGCACGGCCGTGGCATCATCACTCCCAAGCCGGTCTATTACCCCTTCCTGCAGGCGCCGGGCTTCAACGATCGCCCCCTGCTGACCGTCCCCATGATGGAGGAGGCCGGACGCTGGGTGCTGGATCTCGAGGAGCTGGAGCGCCAGGCTCCCTCCGCCGACCTGCTGCTGCTGTGCAACCCGCAGAATCCGGGGGGTACCGTCTTCACCCGCGAGGAGCTGCTCGCCATCGACGCCATCGCCGAGCGCCACAATCTGGTTGTCTGCTCGGACGAGATCCACTGTGATCTGCTGCTGGATAAGGATGCCCGCCACATTCCCTACGGTGCCCTGAGCCCGTCGGCCGCCGAGCGCTCTGCCGTCATGATGGCACCGAGCAAGACCTTCAACATCGCCGGCCTGTGCTGCTCCTTCGCCGTGATCCCCAACGCCCGCCTGCGGCTCAAGCTGCAACAGGCGATGCGCGGCATCAGCGCCGACGTCAACTTGCTGGGCTTCGTCGCCGCCGAGGCGGCCTACGAGGGCGGCGAGCAGTGGCTCAGCGAACAGCTGGACTATCTGAGGGCCAACCTGACCCTGATCGAGCAGGCGGTGGCCCGCTGGCCCGGCGTCAAGCTGGCAAAGAATCAGGCGACCTATCTCGCCTGGATCGATGTGAGCGCCCTCGGGCTGGATGATCCCGTCGCCTTCTTCGAGCAGGCGGGGGTCGGTCTCTCCCCGGGCGCCCAGTTTGGCGATGGCCAGTTCGTGCGCCTCAACTTTGGCTGCACCAGGGCTCGTCTCACCCAAGCCTTGGCGCGCATGGAAAAGGCCATTCTTCAGCGCAGCTCCTGACAAGGAACGCGCGCTCCAACGCTGGCTGCACCAGGGCTCGTCTCACCCAAGCCTTGGCGCGCATGGAGAAGGCCATTCTCCAGCGCAGCGTCTGACAAGGAGCGCGCGCTCCAACGCTGGCTGCACCAGGGCTCGTCTCACCCAAGCCTTGTCGCGCATGGAGAAGGCCATCCTCCAGCGCAGCGCCTGACAAGAAACGCGCCGCTGACCGCAAGGGGGCGGCGGCCATTTCGCCGCCCCCTTGACGGGAATGGTGAAAGCCATTCAGGTTCACATCTGATATAGATAAGATGTGACACATGACGGGATGAGCCTGGCTCATCTTTTTTTCAGCCATTGTTCCGGTTCACTATGCACCCACGAGCCCTGCGTCCCCTGCTGCGCCTGTCACTTGCCGCCCTGCCCTGGCTGGCGGCCATGCTGGCACAGCCCCTCTCTGCCACCCCCGCCTATGTCACCATAGGCACGGGGGCGCTCAACGGCGTCTACTACCCCACGGGGGGCGCCATCTGCCGTCTGCTCAACGACGACAGCAACCACCACGGGCTGCACTGCACGGTGCAGAGCACCTCGGGCTCCATCGCCAACCTGGCCGCGCTGGCCAAGGGCGACATCCAGCTGGCGCTGGTGCAGTCGGATGTCCTGTACCATGCGGCTCACGGCAGCGGCCCCTTCGCGGGCCAGACCCCGAACGATCAGCTGCGCAGCCTGCTGCGGCTCCACAAGGAGTCCCTGACCCTGCTCGCCAGCGCCACCAGCAACATCAGCACCCTGGCGGACATCGAAGGAAAGCGGGTCGATCTGGGCGCCCCCAATTCAGGGGACAGGGTCACCAGCCGGGCACTGCTCGACGCCATGGGCTGGCAGGAGAGTCAGTTCGCCGTGCCTCCCGTCGCCTCGGCAGGCAACCGGCTGGAGGGACTCTGCAACGGCACCCTGGATGCCGCCTTCCTGGTCGCCGGCCACCCCAACCAGGGGATCGGCGATCTGACAGGTCGCTGCCAGGCCCGCCTCATTCCCATCGAGGGGGAGCAGGTCGACAAGCTGCTCAAGCAGTATCCCTACTATGAGCGCAGCCGCATCGGCGCCAACCTCTACCCGGGGCAGACCAGCGCCGTCGCCACCTTTGCCGTGACCGCCGAGCTGGTGGCAGAGGCCAGCCTGCCTGAAGATCAGGTGCGCACCCTGCGGGACGTGCTGAGCCGCAATCTCAAGCAGTTCACTCGGCTGCACCCGGCGCTCACCACCCTCACCCCGGAATCCATGCAGGCGGGGGACATACTCCCGCTCCACCCCGGCATGCTGGATGCCGCGCCCACCCTGTTGCCAGACGCCCCCTCCGGGGCCGAGGCCACCTCGGGGGCGCTCTCCACGGCGCCGTCCGCCCCCACCAGTGCGGCCACCCCGCTGGAAGGGGCAGAGGTGCTGCCGGAGCAACCCGCCGGCGCCACCCTGCCGGCCAGTTCGGATGCGGTGACGACAGAGCAAGCCCCGGCGCTGACCACGCTCCCGACGCAGGCAGAAGCAGCTTCAGCGCAGGGCAGCCAGCCGGACGCGACCGGGGTCGCCACCCCCTCGGCAGCAAAGAGCACAGCACCGACCGCGACGCCCGCACCGGGCAGCCCAAGCGGCGCCTCGCCGGTCACCGGCGATACGCCCGCCCCCGCCCAATGACGGGCAGAGCACAATGCAAGAGGCCACCCCAGGGTGGCCTCTTGTCATCTGGATGTGCGCCGACGAGCGGCGCCGGGCTTATCCCTTGGGAAGCGGCAACGAGTCCGGGCTCAGGATCTCCTCCTCCACCCAGTGCAGCAACTGCTTGATGGCCCGCGACAGCACCTGGTTCTGGCGCACCACATACCCCAGGCTGGTGCCGGGGAAGTCGGTCAGCCGGGTCACGGGAGCCGTGAGCTTGAGGCGCGGGTGGAGCGAGAAGTCCGGCACTATGGCGACGCCAAAGCCCGCCTCCGCCCAGTCGAGCTGGGCATCCACGCTGCCCACCTCCATGATGCGGCAGCTCGGCAGCCCGAGCAGGGGCAATGAGGGGTCGATCAGCGCCCGAGTGCGGGTGTCGTGACCGAGCAGGATCAGGGTCGGCTCGTCGAGGGGATCGCTCTCCCCGGCCTTGGCACGGGCCTGCCAGCGGCTGAGCCCCTGCCCTAGGGCGCACCAAGTCACCTGCTGCAATTCTGTGTAGAAGAGCGGCTCGCTGCGCTTTTGCGCCATCACGAAGCCGAGATCCGCCTTGCCCGCCCTGACCAGATCCGCCGCCTGATCCGAGGTGGTGTTGAACAGGGTGAGATCTATGCCGGGAAAGGCCTGCTTGAAGCGCTGGAACGGCTGGATCAGCAGCAGCCGCGAGATGATGTCGCTGGCGGCGATGGCGAGCGTCCCCTGGCTCAACTGGCTGAGGGCGTTGAGATCGGACTGGCAGAGCTGCAGCTCGTTGATGGCGCGCTCGGCGCTTTGCAGCAATCGCTCCCCCGCCTGGGTCAGCCGAAAGGGGCTGCGCTCGATGAGCTTGACCCGGGTGGCCTGCTCCAGGTTCTTGAGGTGCAGGCTGACGTTGGGCTGGGTCATGTGCAGTTCGGTGGCGGTCTGGCCGAAGTGCTGCAGGCGGGCCAGGGTGACGAAGGTATTTAACCAGTGAATATCCAGCATGACGACGTTCTCATCCAGCGCTGGCGCGGCTTGGCGCACCATGACACTTTGTGTGCCGATAAATTGGCCACAATTATATGGTTTTCTTATCGGAATTATAAAGATAATTAATTTTTCTAATCCGCAGAGGGCTCCTAGGATGGACGCCTAACGTCTTAGGAGAAAGAGTCATGTCGTCTATCGTAGTCGTAGGTGCTAACTGGGGTGATGAAGGCAAAGGCCGCATCGTCGATTATCTGGCAGGCCAATCCGCCGCCAGCATCCGTTTCCAGGGCGGCAACAACGCCGGCCACACCGTGGTCAACGATCTTGGCACCTTCAAGCTGCACCAGCTGCCAAGCGGCGTCTTCAACCCGGATTGCCTGGTTGTCCTCGGCCCTGGCATGGTCATCAGCCCGGAGCCGCTGACCAAGGAACTGGCCGAAGTGAAGGCCGCCGGCGTGACTCCGAAACTCGCCATCTCCGACCGCGCCACCTTCTGCCTGCCGATCCACGCCCTGGAAGACACCCTGGAAGAAGTCCGTCTGGGTGATGGCGCCTATGGCTCCACCCGTCAGGGCATTGCCCCGGCTTACGGTGATCGAGTCATGAAAAAGGCGATCCTGGTCGGCTGGCTGAAGCAGCCGGAAGTACTGGTCGAACGCATCCAGTTCTTCCTCGACTGGAAACTGCCGCAGCTCAAGGCCCTCTACCCGAGCTTCGAGTTCAGCCAGACCGCCCAGGAGATGGCCGACTGGCTGCTGGAAGTGTCTGCCCCCTGGATCGACGCCGTCTGCAACGTCAGCGAGCCGCTTAAGGCCATCCAGGCCCAGAACGGTACCCTGCTGTTCGAAGCCCAGCTGGGCGCCGGCCGTGACCTCATCTACGGTGAGTACCCCTGGGTGACCTCCTCCCACGTCTCCGGCGCCTACGCCGGTATCGGTGGCGGTCTGCCGGCCCTGCGCCCCGAGCGCGTGATTGCCGTGGCCAAGGCGTTCAGTACCTCTGTGGGTACAGGCACCCTGATCACCGCCATGGAGAACCAGGAAGAGTTCCGCAAGTTCGCCAACGAGTTCGGCGCCACCACTGGCCGTCCCCGTGACATCGGCTACTTCGATGCGGTCGCCACCAAGCAGGGTCTGGAGATCCAGGCCGCCAACGAGATCGCCCTGACCAAGCTGGACTGCCTCTCCGGCATGCCTGACTTGAAGATCTGCGTGGCCTACGAAGGTGCCAACACCGAGAACCCGATCTGGCCGCAGACCGCTGGTCTCAAGCCGGTGTACGAGTCCATGGAAGCCTGGAGCGAAGACATCTCCCACATCCGCAAGTTCGAAGACTTGCCCAAGGCTGCCCAGCACTATGTGCTGCGCATCGAAGCCCTGCTGGGTGTGCCGGTTCCCATGGTCTCCGTCGGCCCGGGCCGCGAGCAGATGATACTGCGCTAAGCCGCTCGCATCGCTGCCGCTAAGGCAGATAAAAACCGGTCTCCATGAGGCCGGTTTTTTTTATGGCCGCCCACCACTAACCGCAGCGGCGTCCCCAACCCTCTCTCAACCCCTCTCCTTTCCCCGCATAGCGCAGTTCAGCTCAAAATAGGCATCTTTAAATCCAATATTGAGCAGCAAGGTTGAATTTGGCTTGTCCCCCGCCGCTAGACTGATCCCGTCATCAGGATCTCCCCATGGGGATCCCCTTATTCATAAAGGAGCACCACAATGAAATTACCCCTGAGTTCCGCCCTGCTCTCCCTGCTCTCCCTGCTGTGCCTGGCGGCCCTGCCCGCCGCCGCCATGACCTTGAAGAGCACGGACATCCAGGAAGGCCAGCTGATGGACAAGGCATTGAGCTTCAACGGCTTCGGCTGCAAGGGGGAGAACCACTCCCCTCAGCTAAGCTGGCAGGACCTGCCGGCCGGCACCAAGAGCGTCGCCATCACCGCCTATGATCCCGATGCCCCCAGCGGCAGCGGCTGGTGGCACTGGCTGGTGGTGAACCTGCCCGCCAACCAGAGCGCGCTGGCCAGCAACGCCTCCGGCAAGCTCAAGCAGGGGCTGGAACTTAGAACCGATTTCGGCAGCCAGGGTTACGGCGGCCCCTGCCCCCCGGCCGGGCACGGCATGCACCGTTACCAGTTCACCGCCTGGGCCCTGCCCCAGGATCTCGAGGTGAAGGCAGATACCCCGCCCGCCATGGTAGGCTACATGCTCAATGCCATGGCGCTGGGCAAAGCCACCCTGACCGCCACCTTCGTCACCCCCTAGGAGCCCGCCGGATGAGCACTCCCCTGCTGCAACTGAATCACTATTTCGGGATCCGCCAGCAGCCCCTGCACAGGGTGCTCATCTATGCGCCGACCCTCATCTGGGTGCAGCAGGGCCACAAACAGCTGTGGTGGCAGGAGAGGCGCCTGTCCTTTGACAAGGGGAGCTGGCTGCTGATCCCGGCGGGCCACCAGCTCACCTTCGTCAACCAGCCCGAGCAGGGCAAGTTCAGCTCCCATGCCCTGACCCTGCTGGCCCCGCCCCCCGCCGAGTGGTTGACTGAGGCCCCGACCACCCCACAGAGGGAGCCGCGCCTTGAGATAAGCCCGGCGCTGGCGTTCTGCTTCGAGCTGGTCTGCTCCATGGCCGGCCGCACGCTGAGCGAGGCGACCCAGATCCAGCTGCTGCACGCTTTCTATGCCGAGCTGCATGCCGCCCATGCCCTCGATCTGCTGTTTCCCGCCAGCACAATGACGCTCGGGGAGCGGCTGGCTCGCTACCTGGGGGTGGAGCCCGGCGCCGATCACAGGCTGGAGACCCTGGCCCCCCACTTTTCCATGAGCCGCGCCTCCCTGGTGCGCAAGCTGGCCGCCGAGGGGCGCAGCTTTCGCCAGCTGCTGGCCCAGGTGCGTATGAGCCACGCCCTCACCCTGCTGCAACAGGGACTGAGCCCGCTGGAGACGGCCCTCGCCTGCGGTTACGACTCCCCCGGCCGCTTCGCCGCCCGCTTCAAGCAGGAGTTCGGTCTGACCCCCCACCAATATCTGCGCACCTGCCCCTCAACGGCCCCGCAACGCCAAGTAAATAGTTACTAAAAATAACTCCTGTGTAACCTCATGTAACCCGGTGATCCCGATCACACCTCTCCCCGCCCGTACTGTGACGTAGCGCCAACCTTTCCGCTTTCTTTCCCCTAGAATGGCTTTGAAAACGTTTTTACTAAAATAAACACAAAAAAAGCACCTTCCTTAACCTGCAAAATCGTCATTGGAGCGAGATATGTTTCGTAAAAATTTACTTTCCATCGCCCTGGGTGTCGCCCTGTTTGGTCTGGCTGCCTGCAACGGCAATGACTCAAGCGCACCGACCCAGCCCGACGCTACCCTGGCGAACCAGTACAGGAACGTGATCGATCGCACCGGTACCCCGCTCCAGTTCCGTGACTTTGACAGCTACTCCAACCTCAAATACAACCCCCTGCTCGATCTCGGGGCCTGGCACGGCTTCCTGCTGCCCGCCAGCGACACCGAGTGGGGGGGCTTCACCGGCCCCATGGTGATCGCCGAAGAGTACAGCCTCTTCTTCGCAAGGGAGCTGGACAAGCTGACCCTGAGCGATGAGAGCGGCCGTCAGTACCCCCTCACCAGCGCCAGCAAGCATGAGATCTACGCCATCCCCGGCGCCCTGGTACAGCGCTTCGAGTTCGAACCCTTCACCCTGGAGCTGGAGCTGCGCTACGGCGATGCCCGCACCGCCCTTGTCCGCACCCGTCTGGTGAACAATCAGGATGCCCCCCTCACCCTGACCCTCAACTGGCAGGGTGAGCTGCTCCAGCAGTGGGATGCCAAGAAGACGGTCGCCGAGCAGTATCCCGACTGGACCCGTACCCTCCGCCAGAGCGAGCAGGGGATCGAATTCCAGTTCGGCGAACTGCGCAGCACCTGGAACATAATGCAAAGCGGCAGCGCCAGCTATCGCATCGACCGCACCCTGCCAAGCCGTACCACCCTGGACGAGAAGGGGCTCGGCTATGTGAGCGAGGCCAGCCTCACCCTGGCCGCCAAGGGTCAGCAGGATATCTACACCCTGCAGAGCTATGTCCACTCTTCTGATGAGGCAAGCCGCTACCAGCAGAGCCGCCAGGCCCTGCTGGCCAACCCGGCCGACGCCTTCGATGCCTCCATCCGCCGCTGGGAGGGCTACCTCGAGCGCGGCCTCTCCAACCAGGGGATCCCCGAGTCGGAGCGCCGCATCGCGGTCAAGGCGATGGAGACTCTCAACGGCAACTGGCGCTCGCCGGCAGGCGCCATAAAGCACGACGGCGTGACCCCCTCCAACACGGCCCGCTGGTTCGACGGCGTCTGGGCCTGGGATAGCTGGAAGCACGCCTATGCCATGGCTCACTTCAACCCCGACGTCGCCAAGAACAACGTGCGCGCCATGTATGACTACCAGATCCAGCCCGACGATCCGGTGCGCCCGCAGGACGCCGGCATGGTGATAGACGCCGTCTTCTACAACAAGCTCGCCGATCGCGGCGGCGATGGCGGCAACTGGAACGAGCGGGACACCAAACCGCCCCTCTCCGCCTGGGCCATCTGGGAGATCTACAGTGCCACCCAGGACAAGGCCTTCATCGCCGAGATGTATCCGAAGATCCAGGCCTATCACGACTGGTGGTATCGGGCGCGGGACAACAACCGCAACGGCATCATAGAGTACGGCGCCACCCGCCACGTCGAGCACAACGACGAGTTCGGCAACATCACCTTCAAGGTGCGATATGAGAGCGGCGTACCCGCCGTACTGGATCTCTCGCGCTGCACCGACGAGGGGGATGGCTGGTACGGCTGCGCCGGCATGCCGCTCTACCAGCAGGTGCTGATCACTGGCGGTTACGAGGAAATGGACATAGGTGCCCAGCACGGCGCCGGCTGGGAGTCCGGCATGGACAACGCCGCCCGCTTCGGCTTCATCGAACAGGACCAGCTCAAGCGTTACGCCGACAAGGCCTATGGCGGTGACATAGACAAAGCCCGCCAGGACTGGAACGTCGCCTTCCTCGAGAACCACCAGGATAGCGGTGAGCTGATCGGCTTCTCCATCGATCAGGAGTCGGTGGAGCTCAACGCCTTCCTCGCGAAAGAGAAGCGCATCCTGGCGGACATGGCAGATCTGCTCGGCAAGCCGGATGAGGGGAGCCGCTACCGCGAGGGGGCAAGCCAGCTGGCCGGCTACATCAACAGTTGCCTGTTCGATGAGACTTCCGGCTTCTATTACGATCGCCAGATTGCCCAGGGCGATGTGGCGGACGCCAACGGCTGCGTCGGCAAGCTGCTGACCGCCCGTGGCCGTGGCCCGGAAGGCTGGAGCCCGCTCTGGGCCGAGGTGGCCGACAAGGAGAAGGCGGCGCGGGTGCGCGAGGTGATGCTGAGCAGCCAGGAGTTCAACACCAAGGTGCCGCTCGGCACGGCGGCGCTGACCAACCCTGCCTACGATCCCGACATCTACTGGCGCGGCCGGGTCTGGCTGGATCAGTTCTACTTCGGGGTGAAGGGGCTGGAGAACTACGGCTATCGCGACGATGCCCAGATGCTGGTCAACAAGCTGTTTGCCAATGCCGAAGGGTTGGCGGGCACTGGCCCCATCCGCGAGAACTACAACCCGGAAACCGGCGCCATGCAGGGGGCCAGCAACTTCAGCTGGAGCTCGGCCCACCTCTATATGCTCTATCGCAATTTCCTGAAAAAAGAGGATTGATCCCCGATTCGGGACCAGCGCCAACAAAAAGGCCTCCAGATGGAGGCCTTCTTTCTATCAGGGGAGCGCGCTTACTTGACGGTCACCCGGGCAAACTTGCGCTTGCCGACCTGATAGACGGCGGTGCCGGCAGCGATCAGCGCCTTGCCATCGTCCAGCTTGTCGCCATCCACCTTGACCGCGCCCTGCTTGATCATCCGCAGTGCCTCGGAGGTGGTGTCCACCAGACCGGCGTCTTTGAGCAGGTTGGCGATGGCCAGGCCGTCCCCTTCCAGGGCCAGTTCGACTTCCGGCATCTCGTCCGGGATGGCGTTCTTGGAGAAGCGCTGGGTGAAGTCTTCGTGGGCCGCTTCGGCCGCCGCTTCGTCGTGGTAGCGGGTGATGATCTCTTTCGCCAGCCAGATCTTCACATCCCGCGGGTTCAGGGTACCGGCTTCGATGCCGGCCTTGAAGCCTTCGATGTCCGCCAGCGGGCGGGAGGAGAGCAGCTCGTAGTAGTTCCACATCAGGGTGTCGGTGATGGACATGATCTTGCCGAACATCTCCCCCGGGGCATCGTGCACGCCTATGTAGTTGGCGGCGGACTTGGACATCTTCTTGACGCCGTCAAGGCCCACCAGCAGCGGCATCATCAGCACGCACTGGGCGGCCATGCCGGCATCTTTTTGCAGCTCGCGACCCATCAGCAGGTTGAACTTCTGATCGGTACCGCCGAGCTCGACGTCCGCCTTGAGCGCGACCGAGTCATAGCCTTGCAGCAGCGGATAGAGGAATTCGTGAATGGCGATGGACTGGCCGCCGCTGTAGCGTTTCTTGAAGTCGTCGCGCTCCATCATGCGGGCCACTGTCTGCTTGGCCGCCAGCTTGATCATGCCGGTCGCGCCCAGCTCACCCAGCCAGCTGGAGTTGTACTCGATGCGGGTCTTGGCGGGATCCAGGATCTTGAACGCCTGCTCCGCATAGGTGAGGGCGTTGTGCTTGATGGCCTCTTCGGAGAGCGGCGGGCGGGTGCTGTTCTTGCCGGAGGGATCCCCCACCATGGCGGTGAAGTCGCCGATCAGCAGGATGATCTCGTGGCCCAGATCCTGGAAGGTCTTCAGCTTGTTGAGGATCACTGTGTGGCCCAGGTGAATGTCCGGCGCCGTCGGGTCCATCCCCAGCTTGATGCGCAGCGGGCGCCCTTCCTTCAACTTGGCGACAAGTTCTTCTTCAACCAGAATTTCTTCCGCTCCGCGCTTGATCTCGGCTAGCGCCACCTCGAGCTGGGACATTTTTTGACTCTCCAATCACGATTCCACAGGGCCAGACATATTACTGGAATGGCAGGCCAATTGGAAAGGCGGTAAACTCCGACCTTCTTCTGGGTTCAACTTCGTCAGCTTCTCATGGTCATTTGGCACGCCTTCAACTCTCTTCCTACCTGGCACCGCAAGATGGTGCTTATTCTGAGCATTCTGGTGATGATGCTGGCAGCCTGGCCAAGCGAACAGGCCGTCGCCACCCGGGTCGATGACAACGGCAACGAACTTGCCCTGCACCAGCCCGCCGACCCGGCCGCCGCGACCGATGAACTCGAGGACGCGCAGCCTCTCACCCCGCCCAAGCCGCGCTACATCACCAAGCAGGTGAAGGTGCGCCGTGGCGACAACATGGGGGTCATCTTCCAGCGCATCGGGCTCAATACCACGGATCTGCACCTGATCGATCAGCTCGACGGCAGCGATCCCCTGCGCATGCTGCAGCCGGGACAGGAGCTCACCTTCAAGCTCACCGAACAGGGCGAGCTGCACAGCCTCTATTACCCCCACAGCCTGGAGCAGGCGCTCAAGGTGAGCCGCAAGGACGACAGCTTCGTGGCCAGACCGGTGCGCCTCGAGCTCGACACCCGCGAGCAGGTGGCGAAGGGGGAGATCCGATCCAGCTTCTGGGGCGCCGCCAGCGAGGCGGGCATGACGGAAGATCAGATCATGGACTTGGCCGCCATCTTCGGCTGGGACATCGATTTTGCCCAGGACCTGCAGCCGGGGGACAGCTTTCGGGTGGTCTATCAGGACAAGTATCAGGATGACGAGCGGGTAGCCTCCGGCGACATCCTGGCCGCCGAGTTCATCAACCAGGGGGCCATCTATCGCGCCGTGCTGAACCAGGATGGCAACTACTACACCCCGGAAGGCAAGGCGATGCGCAAGAGCTTCCTGCGCGCGCCGGTCAACTTCAAATACATCAGTTCCAACTTCAATCCGCGTCGCCTGCACCCTGTCACCGGCAAGGTGCGCCCCCACAACGGCATCGACTACGTGGCCCCCGTGGGCACCCCCATCATGGCGGCGGGCTCAGGCAGCGTGGTGGCCGCCGGTTACAACCAGTTCAACGGCAACTACGTCTTCATCAAGCACGCCGGCAACTTTGTGACCAAGTACCTGCACCTCTCCAAGCGCACAGTGAACAAGGGCCAGCGGGTGAAACAGGGGCAGACCATAGGCCTGCTGGGGGGCACGGGCCGCGTCACAGGCCCGCACCTGCACTATGAATTCGTGGTGGGCGGCGTGCACAAGAACCCGCGCACCCTCACCCTGCCCCAGGCCGAGACCCTCACCGGGCGGGCGCTGGCCAGCTTCAAGGCGCAGGCCAGGCCGCAACTGGCCAAGCTCGACAGCACGGATCTGCAACTGGCCCAGAACAAGCGGGACAGCAACGGCAGCTAAGGCTCGCCCCACTTGGCGGTAATGAACAGAGAACAAGGAGAGGCCATGAGCGAGCGCTATATCGGATTGATGTCGGGTACCAGCATGGATGGGATCGATGCCGTGCTGGTCACTATGGATGGTGAAACCCTTCGGGTAGAGGATGCCCTCTGCCACCCCTGGCCAGAGGCAGCGGCGCGCGAGCTCCACGCCCTCTGCACCCCGGGGGAGAACGAGATAGACCGCATGGGGGTGGCCGACAATCGAGTGGCGCAGGAATTTGCCGCCGCCACCCTGGCACTGCTGGCCAAGGCAGGGCTTGAACCCAAGGATATCCGCGCCATCGGCTCCCACGGCCAGACAGTGCGCCACCGCCCCCAGCTCGGTTTTACCCTGCAGATAGGCAATGCGGCCCTGCTGGCTGCCCTCACGGGTATCGATGTAATTGCCGACTTTCGCACCCTGGACATGGCCCTCGGCGGTCAGGGAGCGCCCCTGGTGCCCGCCTTCCATCAGGCGATATTTGCCAAACCCCATGCCCTTCGGGTGGTGCTGAACCTCGGCGGCATCGCCAATATCTCTGTGCTGCCGGGCCAGGCCGACGGCGTCTATGGCTTCGATACCGGCCCCGCCAATACCCTGCTCGATGGCTGGTATCGCCGCCATCACCCCCAGGGCGGCAGCTACGACGCCGGTGGCCAATGGGCGGCCAGCGGCCAGCTTGTGCCCACGCTGCTCGAAAAACTGCTGGCTCACCCCTACTTCGCCGCCCCCGCCCCCAAGAGCACGGGGCGGGAGATGTTCACCCTGGAGTGGCTCGACGGCGAGCTGGCAGGCACGGCATACGACCCGGTGGATGTGCAGCGCACCCTGCAGGCGCTCAGCTGCCACAGCATAGCCCGCCAGCTGCCTGCGGTGGATGAGACGCAAGCCAGGCCAGAGCTCTTCGTCTGCGGCGGCGGCGCCCACAACGGCCCCCTGCTGGCGGAGCTCGCTACCCTGCTGCCCCGCTGGCGCCTTGAAAGCACGGCGGCACTGGGGCTAGCCCCCGACTGGGTGGAAGGAGCCGCCTTTGCCTGGCTGGCACAGCGCTTTATGACGCGCCAGCCCGGCAACCTGCCTGCGGTGACCGGCGCCAGCCGCCCCGCCGTGCTCGGCGCCCTCTACCCCGCCTGAGCGCCTGAGTACCAGCGCCATTAACCCCTGAGCAGTCACGTGCTCAAGCAAATGCCGCCCAAAGGCGGCATTTGTGCATTGGGGTGGCAAAGGCCGGTCAGCGGGGGGTGAGCCGCTTGTTGAACAGCTTGAAGCTGGCCCTGGCGATCAGGCCCTGCTCTATGAGGTAGATGCAGAGCATCTCTATGGTGCCTGGCCCCTCCGGGAAGTTGCGGGTGACGCGCTCATGGTCGATGACCACATTGTCGTAACTGTGGCGAGAGAGCAGGGTCGCATGCAGATCCGGCTCAGCGAAGCGCGAGACCATGTTCGCCGCCATCTGCGCCTTGTCCCGGGCGATGATCTCCCCCTCCAGGCTGTACTGGGCAGCATCATCGGCATAGGTGGCCAGCCAGGCCGCCACATCCTTGCTGTTATAGGCATCCAGCTGCGTCTGCACTATCTGCTCTATCTGTCCTATCTGCTCTATCTGTCCTGTCTGCTGCGCTGCGACACCCTTGGTTTCCAGCTGCTCTGCTTCAACTCTCATTGATTCCATCCTGCCCTGGCGGGCGTGGTTAGCGTCGGGCGGCTCGCCCTGTGGTCAGCGCTCACTCTCCCACTCCCGGGCGCCAGCCTCAAGGGTGAGAGAGAGTCGCAGCATGTCCCTGTGCTGGATGCCGCTCTCGAAAATGGGGTCGGGGTAGTGGTGCAGAAAGTGATCCTTCACCACGGCATCCACCCTAAAACCGAGGCGCTGATAACAGGTGAGCGGATAACCAAAGCTGCCCGTACCCAGCTCCACCCGCCTGATGCCGCGGGCCGCAAGCTCGGCCAGCCCATGGCGCAGCAGACCGGGGCCTATGCCCCGGCGCTGGTGATCCGGCCTCACGGCGACATTGAAAATTTCGGCCGTCCCCGGGCTCAGGGCCCTGACGACGCAGACCCCGACCAGGATGCCCTGGGCCCGGGCGGCAAAACACCAGGCCCCTGGGAGGTATGACCTTATCCGCTTCTCTGAGGGATCCGCCTCCAGCAACAAGGCGAGGGGGATCTCAGCCTCAGCTATATTTCCGTACTCCATCTTCATCTTCCTTTGCTCCATCGCCGGCCCGTCGCCAGCCAGATGCGGATCGCAAATCAGGGCGTCTCGCCCCAGGATCTGCCGCCTCAGCCCAGAGGCGCAGTGGCGGTGCTGCCATGGCATGCTTCGGGGTCTAAATAGCTGTTCCGAAT
>NZ_JAAILA010000009.1 GCF_010974825.1 Aeromonas rivipollensis
CGGCAAAGGAATGACTGATTTCTATCAGGATCCATTGCAAAGCCGCTTGGCATAAGGCTTATGGCCCTTTTTTAGGCCTCACGCATACCCCAGGAAACACCGTATTCCCCCGCATTTTACCCCTCGTTTTGCCCCAAAAATGCCCCAAGAATTTCCCTCAGGATCTCGTATCACGCAGGCATAGAAAAGCCCGCACAGTGGCGGGCCAATCCGAATCCTTCCGCATCACGCTGACACGGTGGCTTCATCGCGTAGTTTTTCCAGAATGCGCGCGATCTTGCTCTCCTCCTCAGGCGCCAGGTCCAGCGTCTCAACAAACTCTTCCAGTTCGCTTAGTAGTGATTCCATCCGATCTCCCCCTTGCTCTCCCAGTCTCTCGACTGTGAAACACTGTATACCCATACAGTAACCGCATGAATTTACCACTTTTTGCGGGCTCACGGGAGTACAATTTTGCCCTCCTACTCCTATCATCTTGTTTGCTGAAGAAAAATCCCGTTCTCTGTGACTCGTCATACAACCGAACACTCCGTCGCTTCTGGTGGTGATGGTGTTGACTTCACTGTGCGTTCGACTTCATTTTTTAACCTACAATTTATCTGACTCTTATGTGCCAATACTGAGCATTTGAACCGTAGGAGTCCCAAATTTGAGACAGATAACAAAGCCATGATCTAGAGCACGGGTTGGCGCCAAACAAGGAACACCCATGAAACGCTACTTGACGAGCTCTAGCCTTGCCTATGTCCATCGCACGAAGCAGAAAGTCCGCCTTCTACTGGCGGAACGGAAGCTGACGCAAACCCACATCAGCAAGATAACGACGATCCCTAGGTCGAGCATTTCACGATGGCTTTCCCCCCACCATGACGACTTCATGGGCTTGGCTGAGGCAGTGATGGTATCGACAGCTATGGGCATCTCGGTTCAAGCCATCTTGGCCGATCCCGACTGGCACGTGTCAGATGATGAGCACATGGGACTGATCAACCGGGCGGCGATGCTGCCAAAGCCTCACCTGGCATCAATGCTGAACTGCTACGCGGAAATTTTGGGGGTCAGGGTGGGGTAAAGGGGCCGCAGCCCCTGAGTGTCAATCTGCCTGGATCAGCATCATCCGTCGGATATGCTCGGTGAGCACCCATCGATCCTGTGGGGCCAGATCGATGGACTCCAATAACGCTAGCAAGGCTACCAACCCTACTTGAATTTGAGCAACACTCATTGTCACCGCCCACTGCCAAGATAATGGCTGTTCGTGTGAGGTTCGGTAGCGCATTGCTTAAATGGCCCTGTCAAAACTTTGGTTTGCTGATACCGTTGTTGTATAGTCATCAAGTAACTCCAATCATTAGCGTGCTTGGTTTACATCCATCGGCCTTTGCGGGTGCAACCGCTTGGGCCGATTTTTTTATGCTAGTGGTTTTCATCTTGCTTGCCTTTAATGCCCACATCAATTCCTTTTGTGACTTTCGTTTAATTACTATTAAATAAACACGCAAGGGAGGAAATAATTTCCTGCGGCACGGAGAATATTTCCAATTTATCCATTGCTCCCCCTGCACCCACTAATTCTCCTGCAACAAGGTATGCAGATTCCTTGCCCTAGTCAATAGCAACAAGGGGTTTTGCGGCATAATGGCGGCTCGCAAGTGGCTGTTTTTTATTAACAAATACTTACTGAACGCATCTCTTATCATGCGGAGTTTTATTTAAAACCTCGTGAACGCCATGGCCAACAATCTATAAGCTCATGTTTACACATTGAATTTCACCATAGATATCCGGTGGGGATAGTTGAATGTATTTTTAATAACTCAAGATGGCCGCCAATGAGACCTGGCAAGCATTTTGATTAGCCACAAGCGCACACCTTGACTTAGGGGGTTGGAACTACTGCCAATCGAAAAACGGGGGGCTATCAGAGAGCTCCCTTACATTCCATCACCAGATACTAATGAGAAAGTTCAACGCAAACCCTATCAAGACAGCGAAGAAACTGAACGCCATGAAGGTGTCCAGGTCATCGCGACTGGACTTACTGAAGCACCAACAACCGGCCGCAAAGGGTATCAGTGCCAGGGTGAAGCTGAAACTGAACGCTTTCAGCGCCACCACCATCATTATCAGAGCAAGCAGTATCCACATGGTCAGGGCCCTCAGCGGTTAAGGCCCCAGATTACCCCTATCACAGAGGCTCAGCCAGGGCCGCAATTCCCACTTACTCCCAGTTCGCCTTGTTCTTGTTGACTGCCTGATACACCAAGTCGTTACGGCGGGCCAGCATCTCATCAATGCGCCGGCGCTTCTCTTCTGCGGCCAGTGTGCGGTCGCGCTGGATCAGCTCGATCTTGTTGCGCACCACCCGGACCTGCTGTTGAGTGCGGCTCAGGCTGCGGCGCGACTTCAAGATCCCGCCCTGATCCTCCAGTAGCTCGTTGGCCTTATCGGTTAGCCCCTCACTGCGGTACTGGTCAATGGTGCGCTTGAGCTGGTTCACCTCGTTCAGCATCCGGTAGAACTCCTCCATGTGCTGAGTGGACTTTGCAGGGCCAGTGCCGCGGTACACCGCTTTCACCAGCGGGATCTCGTCGGCACGCCAGCTTGCTGACTCTCCTGGCCTGGCGGCCCGGATCAGACCGTCAGCAGCAGCCATCACATAGCTGCCCATGGTACCGGTGTAACCGATAACCAGGTGCTCAAGCTGCTTGGGCGAGAAGCCAGTGAGCTCCCCCAGCTCGCGCATCAGCAGACTGGTCTGCTCGTTGTAACGCGCCTCTGCCTGGACGTTCAGGTCTTGCGGACCGTCAATGGGGCCACCTCGGAAGCTGTCATAGTTGAATGCAGCCTCCACCATCGGCTTGACGAGCTGGGGGGTCGGGTTGAGGGCGAAGGTATCACCTATCGCCCTGGCTACAGCCTTCCCGAACTGGGCCCCGGTGTCCTTGTCACCCAGGGCCCGGACCATGCGCTCGGGGATGGTACCGAACAGCACGCCAATCTCGAACGGCTTGGGGATCCGCCAATGGTGCTCACCAAACCAGAAGTGCCAGTTGGCGTCTTTATCCCAGTCCGGCAACCCCTCATAGCGCTCATCGTCCCAGTTGTGGGCCAGCAGCGCCAGGCTCGCAGCCGTGATCATGCCTGCACGTTTGGCTATGGCTCGCGGGTTGTCTCGCAGTTCGCGGGTCAGCTTGCCAAGACCCTGCACCCGGGCATTGAAGAACGGCAGAACCTGGGTCATGACCTGCATGGTGCGTGATGCCCCCAGCATGGAGAAATCCATCAGGTCCTTCGACTCGAACGCCGCCTGGGCGTGGCTCTTTCCGGCCTTGATGGCGGCGTCATAAACGGCCTCACGGTTTCCGTTTTCAATCGCCTCACCCACCCTGCTGTATTTTTCCCATGCGTCAGCCACCACGCCCTTGGCATGCGCCGTATTGCGGATGATGCTCTTCTCGTAGCGGGCGATTTGCTCCGGGGTCATCCCCTTGCGTCGCAGCGACTTACGCACGGTATCGGCCATCGCCTCTGGGTCATTGCCATTCACGTAGCCGCCCAGGAAGGAGGCTCCGCTGAACATTACGTCAATGGTGCTGCCGTCCATGCGCCAGGTTTTCCTCACCCCCTTGATGGAATCAATCATCGGCTTGAAGCCATCCTTGCTGATGGCCCAGCTGGAGAGGGAGTCGCGCAGGAAGTTGCGCAGCATGAATTCGGGGGATGCGGTGATGCCAGCCGTTAAGATGCGCTTGGCCTTGGCAGCCACATTGACCATGGCGCCGAACGGCTTGCGATCAAAGAAGGTCATAGCCCGGTAGAGGTCCGGATCCTCAACCCGGATCATGTAGTCCTCCCCCTCCAGCTTGACCATGATCCTGTCTTTGCTGTTGGCAAGGGCCTGGTAATCCATTTTGTTTGGCTTCGGGATGACCTCGATGATGCCAGTGTCGGCCAGGTTCCAAACCGTCTTTTGAGCCGCCATGTTCTTCATGGAGGCGTCGATCAGCTTGGAGGTCGAGGTGAAGATGTTCTCGAGCAGGTCGTTGGTGTTGGCCTCCCCTCCCTTGAGCTTCTTGATGCCGGCGTTCTGGTTGGCAATGCCCCTCGGCTTGAAGGGGGCGATCACATCGCCGTCGTCGGATTCACGGAAGAAGGGGATATACCACTCGCTTTCGAACTCCGCCCTCGCATCTGCGGTGAATAGCCCCGCCTCTTGCGCCAGATCCAAAGTGGCGGCGTTGAGGCGGTTCCAGCGCGCTTTGGCATCAAGGAACTTGGCCTCTTTGCCTTTACCCTGAGCCTTGAGGGCCGCGATGTCCTGGGCGTCGAGCAGGTTCTCACGCCCCTGTGCCAGCAGGATCTCGGCCCGGTTGCCAGCCATCCAGCCCAGCCAACTGTGCAGATCGGCCCCCAAGTCAGCAAAGATGCCCAGCAGCGCGTCCTTTTCCCCAGTGCCGGCCTTGCGCTGAATCACCCCTTCCTTCCACTCCGGCAGACCGTAGAGCATGGTCGCCTGCATGGTGGAGGCGGCCCCCGTCGCCATCCGTGCCGCCACATAGCCGGAGTCGGCAGCATCCGTAATGCCGGCAGCCTCCTCGGCGTACTTGATGGGGGCCAGCGCGTCGAGCACCTCGGTGTTGGCCTTCTTGATGACGCGATCAACCCAGGACTCCACCACGCCACGATCCAGCGCACGCAGCTTGTCCAGATTGGCCTTGGACTTGTCGATGATGTCGGGCTTTGCGCCGAGATTCAGCTTTCCCATGGCCTTGTCTGCGGCGGTGGCCGTCTGGCTCATCCTGACACCACCTTTCTTGATCGGCGCCTGAGCATCCTCCTGACTGAACTTCTTACCACCATCAGGGCCGTTGTCATCTGGGCCAGTCCGCTGCAACTTTTTACCCAGCCCCTCGATAAGAGAGCGGGTCTCCGCAGCCGTGATGCCATCCGACACGAAGCCGACAGCCCGCAGCGCCTTGGTGATCATGGCAACCACCCGATCCCAACCACGGCCCCAGGCCCCCTGCTCCAATTCCGCCAGATGAGCCACCACTTCCTCGGCTTTGGTGCCGATGTCCTCGTCGGCGTAATGGGTGTTTACCCAGTCCCACACCGGCTTCATGCTGGGGTCCTTCTGCGACTGGATGAGGCGGCTCATCAGCTTGGTGTATTCCCCGTCGCCCAGAACGTTGGCAAGGCCGTAGTGGGCCAGCACCTCATGGCGCAGGATCTCGCGCATCCGCTTGGGGTCGGAGATGGTGTCGGCAGCCACATGGAGAGTGCCGGCATCGTCGTCAAACGCCGCGCGACGGATCAATCCGTCCTTGGCATCCAGCCCCAGGGCCCCTTCAAGCTCCCCCTGAGTGGAGTGGATCTGCACCTTGATGCCGCTCGCCCCCCGGTACTGCTTGAACCAACCATGGGAAACCAACTCAGCCTCTTTACGGGTCAGGTGCTTGGCCGGCTTGTCCCCTTGTGCCATCGCCTGCTTTGAGAAGCGGACCGACTTCGCAGCAATGCCAGCAGGCTGGACAGCAATCGGAGACTTCGTATCCCCCTCGCTCACCCAGCGCTTGAACGACTCCACCGGCATCGCTTTGATGGCACCCAGTCCTTTCCAGCCCGCCTCGTAGTTGCCAAGGTAGCCTTCCTGGGCGGCCTGCTCATCGGCAAAGCCCATCATCACCTTGTGTTCGTCAAACTTGCCGGTTTTGGGGTCAACCTGGTCAACCACATAGACCGTCTCGCTATCTGGCTTGTCACCGATGAACACATCGACATGATCACCGTCCGCCCCCAGGGTGCGTTTGATGTAGCCGTAGTCATGGGCCATGGTTGACTGCCACACTTTGCCATCCTGATCGGTACCGGATCTGGTGGAGCCTTTGGGGTTCTCGAGCGCAATGTCCAGCCCCTGCAGCTTGAGGTGACCCTTCTTGTAGTTCCCAGCCTCTCTCTGTGCCTTGGTGGGCTCCGGCGCTACCTCGGCGCGGGCCGCTTCAATCTGCCGCACCGGTTCACTGGTGGCAGGCGTGGTGAGCTGTCGCACCTTCGCTACCGATGTCATGGACACTACCAGTCCACCCTTGCCCGGGATCGCCTTCACGCCGTTATCCTTCGCCCACGACTTGAGGGCCGCCACTTCCCCTTCCAGGGTGATGGTGCCGTCAGGGTTATCGATCATCCCCGACCAGGGTGTCGGCGCCGCCGCTGGCCCAGCAGTCGCGCGGGCTTGCTCAGGTTGCCCCCCTTCAGATACAGCAACCCCGGCAGGTGCCGGGGCTGTCAGTGCATTTTCCTCTCCTGGTTGGGTGACAGGTACAGGTGCAAGAGAAGCGCCATCTGCCGGATCTCCGGGTCCAGCTCGCTCCGCGAGTTCGGCAGGGGTTGGTCCAACACCTGTTGCAACCGGAT
Organism: Aeromonas rivipollensis; assembly: GCF_010974825.1. Lineage (GTDB taxonomy): Bacteria > Pseudomonadota > Gammaproteobacteria > Enterobacterales > Aeromonadaceae > Aeromonas > Aeromonas rivipollensis. The sequence goes on from NZ_JAAILA010000009.1 coordinate 6,418, forward strand.
CGCCTGCGCCAGGCTGATCACCTGGTCGCTTACTGCTGATTGCAGGTATCGGGGTAGGCTGGCCATGGGTCACCTCGGATTGTTCGCTGGAAGGGATAACATCGCGGTAGCCGGTATCGACGGCCGGTGCGAGTTGTTGGGGCTGGCTAGGGGTGGGCTGTTCGGCCTTCACCTGCTCTACCTCGGCAATCTCTGCCACGCCGAAACCACCGCCATTGAGGGGAACCGGGGTTTCCTTGCCCTTGCGGCTGGCCATGGCGGCCTCTTTCTCGCTGGCGAACGGCTTGCCTTTGCGGGTAATGCGAAGGGTCTTGAGCGGGCCAAAGATAGAGTCGGTCTCCGCGCCGGCAGGCACATCCTCCTTGATCGGCGTTGCATCCGGCTGGCGCTGATCGCCGCCATAGATCACATCGCGGTGAGGGAGCTCGGTGCCGACCTCACGCCCCTCCCCCTCAATGGTCGCCCCAGGCAACGCGATACTGGCTTGCTCCGTAACCACCTCAGGCGGGAGCAGATCACCCTCCTGCCCGCTCTGCCACCGGGTGCGCTCGCTGCCACGAAACTGCGGGCCTGGGCCGGACTGGCGATCATCGTGATCTCCCGGCGCGGCCACCCCGTCCCCTTTGTGCTTGGCATTGGCGTTACCGGCAAAGATCACATCCTTGAGCGGCAAGGCGGGGCGCTGCCCTTCCGTCGCCACCTGCAACGCGCTCTTGTTGCCAGCGAACGGATCAGCCCCCAGCTCACCACCCTGCACGCGCTCATAGAGACTCTTCCCCTGATCTCCCCCCTGGATCTGGGTAATTACCAGCTCCTGCACTGAGGGGCCAAATTCCCCCGCCAGTGCTCGCTGCACCTCGCTATCCTGGGCCATCCCCTTGAATCGCTCGGTGGTATCGTCGTGACGCAGATAGGCAGGCACGTCACGCAGTTCGTCGAACTGGCTGGGGCTTGGCCCGAGCGGGTTCTGCTCCCCGCCGCCCTGCAATGGCATCTCCAGAACATCAACATCAGCAGCCAGTTCTGATTCTTGCTCGGTCATTTGAGCCGGGCCGGAAGTAGGCACCGGATCCACTGAAGGGTCTCCCACCGCCTCCATCACCGGCGTGGTGGCGTCGATAACTGGGTCTGCTGCGGTTTCGTCCTGTTGGTTGGCATGCTTGCCGCCCCGCATTCCGCCAACTGCCCCTACGGCACCACCGGTGCCCATCCCGATCAATCCCCCCTCGAGTGCGCTCGACACAACCCCCTTCATCGGGTCGATGTCTGCTGCGGCCACCTCGTTCAGCGCCTCATTCACGGCATACTGCTGAACCCCTTCTTCCAAGGTTTCACCTACGCCCTCACCCATGGCTCCTTTGGCCGCACCTTTCAGCACACCACCTGCAGCAGCCTTGCCCGCCAGCATCTTGAACAACATGGCATCGCCCATCATGGATCCCATGGCGGCGGCGCCCCAGGTCTTGGCATCACTCATGGTGGCACGACTGGCCAGGTTGGCCGTCTCCTCCCGGGCCAGCGCCAGCTTTTCCTCATCGGAGAGGAGTTCAGTCTGCTGATCCTGGTCGATGCGAGTGAAGGCCTGGCGGAAGGTGTCGCTGGCCGCCAGCTCGTCAAAGCTCATGCCCAGCACTGTGTCACGAGTGTTCATCCCCGCACTGCCGACTGACCCGGTCGCACCAGTGGTGACGGCGGCGCCGGTGGCAATTTTGGACACGGCCTTGGCGGCAACCGCTTCGGCTATCTCCTGGGTCGCGCCACGCTTGACCATGGATGCGGTGACAGCGCGGCCAATAGAGGCTTTGGCGGCCACCCCTGTCACCCCGCCTGCCGCCAGTGTCGGCAGCAAGGAGCCAACCCCCTGCGCCATCTTCATGGCCCAGACATCGATATCCCCCGCGCCATCCCCCAGGGTCAAGCGTCCCTCCGGCGTTTCATCGACCAGTCGGCGGCTCATGGCCTCTTTGGCATCAGGGCTCATGCCTTCGGAAAGCGACTCGGCGCCAGACTTTGCCAGATCACCCGCTCCCGCAACGAAGTCCAGCACAGGACTGAGTTTGCTCGCCAAGTTGGCGCGGGACTGATCCAGGTAGTCGCCACCCTGCTTCCCGGCATTCTCCTTGCCGAAGTTGCTGGCCTGCCGTGCCAGCTCGCCAATGCCGCCCACGAGATCCAGTGCGCCGGCACCCACCCCGCGGGCGACATCGCCTAGGCCTACATCAAGATCACGTTTGGCTACAGGCTCGGCTGGCTGGGGTGGTGCAGCCGCTGCGGCAGACAGGCTGCTATCGAGCGTGCTCCAGAAGGGGTCATTTCGGGTGTCAGATTGTCGCGGTTGCGGCAGGGCGTCACGCAGTCCAGGCTTGTCCATGGTGTCCTCGGCTTTCGGGCAAAAGAAAAGCCCTGAGCGGCGAACCGATCAGGGCTTTTGAGATGGGGCGATCAGCATGCAGACTGACCGACGATGGAGAGATGCTAACGCTGGGGTAGGTGAAAGGCAACTATCGGCGGGCCTGGGCTAGGCTCATTGCCTGATAGGCGTTGGTCTCCGTGTCGCGGAGTCGATTGGCCGTGACGGCTGCCTGCTCAGCCTGCCTCTGTTTGGCTGCCTGCTGGCGCCAAAGCTCAAAGGCCGTGTTCATCCTAGTTGGGTTATCCAGCAGGCTGCTCAGCTTGCCATGTTGGTTTGCCTCTTTGACGAACTGTAGGCGCTCGGGATCGCCGCCAGTCCACTCTTTGATAGGGGCCCCCGCCTTCTGCTCCTCAGCTTTGGAGGTCATGCTGAAAGTGTCGGCCAGTGCCGCCTTACTCTGCTCCAGCTGGGCATCCAGCGCTTCCAGCTGCATATCCTTGTCCTCGGCGTTGCTGGCGGATATGCGCGCCCGGTTCTGGCCGTGTTGCTTCTCCAGCTCGGTGACCGCCTTCTTGTAGCCAGCCTGGTCTGGACCAGCCGTTAAACCGAGGGAAGTCCGCAACTGGTCGGCATTGCCGATCATGTGTTTGGCCAGTGCCGCCCGCTGGTATGCCGGCTTCAAGAAGTCGTTGATGGGGATGACCTTGGGGTGATCGTCAGGCGCGGAAGTGCGGTTGTTGGTGATGGGACGGACATCCTTGCTGCCATCGTCATAGGTGACCTCCACCCCCAACACTACGCCACGCCCATCCGGGGTGATCATGATGTTGTTGAGCTGCTTGCCTGTAATGGCCTTGCCGCTGTCCGGGTCGATATCGCCCACCCCTTTGCTGACTTCATCCTGGTAGAGGGTGCCGGCCGCCTTGATAAATTGCGGGTTGTTGACCGCGGCGTGCCCTTCCGGCGTGCTGGGGTCCAGTTTTCCTTCCTGCGCCTGGCGCACCAGGTTGCCAGCGTAAGTGACGAAGGTCTTGCCGGCCTCGGCATAATCCTGCTGCAGATAACGCTCAGGATTGAACGAGCCTGCACGCGGATCACGCACTACCCCCCAAAATTGCTGGCCTGGGTCTTTGCCCTCGGATACAGCCTGCCAGCCAGACTGGATGATCGGCAGGTTCTCCTGCTGGAACACCTGCTTGTCTCGCAGATCTTTTTGCCACTCGTACTCCTGTTGCTGGCGAGCCTCCTGTGCCGTGGCACGCCGCTCAGCAGCGCCAGCTCGCGCCTCGGCAGATTTCACCTGGCGCTCGGTGAGGGCGAACTGTCGATCAAGTCGCGCATCAGCCAACTTATCGCGCCCCTTGCTGTACTCCAGCTCCCCCTTATAGCGCTCGTCTGCCACCTTCTGCCGCTCCTGCTCGTTCTGCCACATGGCATCTCGCAGGCCCATGGACTTCTCCATCCGCTCATCTTCTTTCTGACCACGTAGATATCTGTCCGTGGTGCTGAACCCTGCCAGATAACCTTCTGCCAATCCTGATATGCCCATCACGCCCCCCTTAAAACAGACTGTCCGCCAGAAAACCAATCCCTGCTCCTGCCAATGCGCCCAGTGGACCACCGAGTGAACCCGCCATGCCCAGCACGGCGCCCATAGAGGCGCCGGTACCAATCGCACTCATGGTCTGCCCCTGGCGGGCGGACTTGAGGCTCTTGTTGGCAGCCTCCATCTCCGACTCTCGATTGGCCGCATCGCGCAGACCTGCCAGACCCTGCTGGCGAGTCTGACCGCCGATATCCAAAATTCCGTACCCCATCACACACCTCCCCCGGTTTTGATTGCTTCACGCAGCCCAGCATCCGCGCCGGTCAGGATCCCCATTTGCCGGGTCTGCTCCTGTTCACGCAGGCCGTTCTCGGTACCCGCAGTCATCAACGCCATGCGCAGCCCCTGGCTGTTATCGTTGGCGTTGCTGTTGGTACCAAGCCCCATCCGCGCATTGCGATTGGCCGTGGCCTGCTGAGCAGAGCGCAAGGCGTTGGTGTTGTTCTCGTCCACCCGGCCCAGTTGTTCCCGCAGCAACTGGCCGTTGGTGGCCAGCTCCATCAGCTCCTGCTGCTTGGGATAGAAGCGAGTCTTCCAGTCCTGGTACTGCTCTCGGGTGATTTTGGCGTAAGTGTCTGCGGCGTAACCCATGGATCCCCCTTAGTAACCCCTGCCCTGCAGCACCGATGCTGTAGGGCTTATTTTCTTGATCTCCGTTGCAGCCGGCGCTTTCAGACTGGCCAGCCCATACGAGGTGGCGGCTCCTGCCAGGGTCCCCACCAAACCAGCCGTCGCCTGCTGACTTTGGAACGAGCTCTGTGCATCACTGGTTGCCTTGCGCAAGCTGGTTGTGGCCACATCGCCCATACCAGCCATGGATTCAGCCTTCTGCCCTGCGCCAATGCTCACCACATCCTTGAGGCCTGCCACATGCTTGTCTTGCTGGCTGGACTGCGCCCGGTTGGCGGTATCGGTCTGGCTCAATGCCTGGTCAGTTGCCAGGCCTTCCATTGCCTCCTGGTACCGGCCACTGGTCGGGTCTGCCCCGCTGGCAGCCATTGAATCATCCAAGCCAGCTCGGGCCTCGCCAAAAGTTTTCGCGGTGCCAAGCGCTGCGGTGCCCGCCAGTTTGTCGAACTCCCCCTCGCTGTTGAGGTCATTCACCTTCTCGATGAAGATGTCCTCGTACTTCTGCAGGACGTTCTTGTAGAGATCCCACTGCTCCATGGCCACACTGGCCGCGGCCTTCTGGGCCTCGGTCTCCTGAATTTCGTTCGAGCCACCCTTTCCCATCGCTCACCTCACAAGTTGATCTGAAACACATAGAGCCCATCAGCATCATCCGGCTGACGTACCCATCCGATTCTTGGTGCGACCTTGAGCCAACCCTTGCGCGCTGAGTGGAAGCGCAGCCAGCGTGCTCCTATCAGGCGCGCCAGGCGCTTCACTTCCGGCAAGTGCCGCTCAGGCGCCCTGCTATCTCCCCACCCCACCCAGACCAGGACGCCGATCACGCCTTCTTCGGCCAGCGGCTTGAGCACGAAGCCGTCATCACCACGCACAAACAAAAACGCCACCCGGTTTCGGATGGCGTCTTGCAGTTCAGTCGATAGATTTGGATTGCCGGTATCGAGGGCAATACGGTGCAAAGGATTGCCCATCAGAACAACCCCATAAGCCAGATACTGCCGCCTTCGATTTGCTGATTAGTAATGTCACTGACACTACCAAACGGCACGACTTCGAAAGTGATGCTGGCGCCGGTATAGGCCGGAATCACAAAAGCTTCCTGCAGCGATACCCGCATAGTGATTCGGTTAATCCCTGTTGGATAACTTGCCTGAGCGGTCGCCCTACCCTGTTCTACACCATTCATCCTGCAGATCAGCGTAACCCCGATGGTGCCATAACCAGACACAGCAGCACTGCCCGACACCGGCCTGATACACACGATGTTGCGGGCACGCTTGTAGGCAGGAATGCTGAAATTTCCTGATGACTTAATCAGCGTTGTCACATCACCAACAATCCGATCGGCCTCAAGGGTACCCAGAATGGTGCAGTTCTGATCTATGGTGCAATTGCCAAGCGTCATGTTTCTGACGTAGCCACCTTCGGCATAGAGCCTGTTGGTATAGATCCCGCCATCTGCATAGATGATGGTGTGCCAACCCCACCCCCACCCCCCGTATGGCCCACCCTTACCAAAACCTGCAGCACCGCCAGCCATGAAGGCATTGCCCATGTCAATCTGACCTCCGTTGATCAACGGCGAGCTGATGCTGACCCCGGCCTTCACATAATCAGCGGTGATCTTCTCAGAGTTCAGGATCTGAATGGTGGCCTTGCGGATGATGGCCTCTGCAATCACGGCCTGGCCATTGTCGATAGCGAAAAGTGGCGCCATCGGTGTTGAGCTGTTCGGGTCGAATACAAAAACCTGACTGGCAGAGATTGCCACCTGACTAGTGCCGTCAGACTTGGCAATCAGGCCGATCCCGGCGGTGATCTGGCCTGCGCTGGCTTTCGCCGTCCACATTGCCTGGGCCCCACTTTGCAGGTCGGCAATAGCCTGACTCTGGAGCTGCACGGCCGCAGCATTGGCGGCAATCCTCTGGTCGTCTGTGGCAATCCAGGCAGTACCGCTGTAACGGTATGGCCGGTTATTGCTGGCAGTATCAAACCACAGGTCGCCGGTGCCCATCCCAGATCCAGGAGCTGTGGCCTGGAAGAACGTTTTATTTTTGCTACCCGCAACAGCGGACACCGTATTTATCTGACTGCCAAGGGCTTGAACCGCATCGGCACGAGCGACTGACTCTGCCGTGATCTGGCCTTGGAGTTGCTGATCTCCCTGCTGATAGTTTGCCGTTACCTGCTGGATCTGCTGGGCCATGGCCGAATCTGCATCAGCCCGCGCCTTCGCTTCTTCATTGATTGCGGCACTGTTCTGGGCTACGCCCTGATTCGCCAGGTTCGCACTGTCCTGTGCCCCGGCAGCTGAGTGACCAGCAGACTCAGCAGTTGCCTTCACCTGACTCAACTGCTCAGAAAGGGCCTGGTTTGCCTCGGCACTGACCCTGGAAACCTCGTCGATACTGGCAGCCAGCTCCTGCTCTGCCCCCTTGAACTCTGCATCCAGGGTGAACAACTGTTCAGCCAACGCGATATCGGCATCGCTCCTCGATCTCACTTCAGCAGCAACGGCGGCATTCGTCGCGGCGTCTGCCGCTTTGAACTCGCTATCAACAACACTGATCCGCTGTGACAGCGCCTCATCAGCCGTCGCCCTGGTCAACTGCTCATTGGTGATCTGCGCCCTGATCTCCGCATTCTCGGCATCAAACTCAGCGGTCAGTTGCTCAACAGTCCTGGCCTGCGCCTCCTGTTGATTCGCCAGCGTGCTCTGCTGCTGGAGAATGACACCTCGAGCCTTTCGGTTCTCCCGGTCGCGTTCATCCCCGGCCAGGGCACCTTCAACCTGGCTGACGGCACCGATACCTATCTCCGACTCCATCTTGTCCTGGCGTTGGCTGAGCGACTCCTCATTGCTCACCACGGCCTGCCGGAGCTCGGTGATGCTGGCCGAGTTCTCTCCGACCGTCACATCAAGGGTGCTGATCCGCTCACCAAGCGCTCGGTCGGCATCTGCCAGGGCCTTGTTCGACTCGGAGAGGGAGGCTGACAGCGCCGTATCGGCGGCCTTGAACGCAGCATCCACAGTGCTGATCTGCTGGGCAAGCGCCTCATCTTTTGTTGCCCGAGCCAGCTCCTCGGCCTCAACCCTCGCATTCGCATCCTCGAGGTCGCTGCTGAACTGCGCCTCCACTTCGGCAACTCGCCTCGAAATGGCCTCATCGGCGGTGACCCTGGACGACTCCTCCTGAGTGATGTTTGCAGCAAGCTCTGCCATCGTGCTCGAGAACGTCGCAGCCAACTGGTCCTGGCGCAAGGACAGGGCCTCGTCCGCGGTGGCACTCGACTGTGCCAGCGACCTGATATCGGCATTGGCCTGAGCATCAGCCGCCTTGAACTCCGTTGTGACGTTATCAATGCGCTGTGCCAGTGCCGAATCTGCATCAGAGGTCACCTTCTCAACCGATGAGATCCTGGCCTGGGTTGCGGCATCCTTCGCCTCAAACTTCACTTCCATGTCTGTTGTGCGCTGAGCCTGGGCCTGCTGCTCCGTCAGGATGACCCTCTGCTCTGTACGGATGGCACCGAATGCCTTCCTGGTCTCCCGGTCGCGCTCATCCACGGCCAGGGCACCATCGATAGCGGCAGAAGCGTTGTCATCATCCTGTCCACGCTGCAGCTCCAGCTCCGCAGTGATCGCGTCGAGGCGGCCAGCAGTGATGCCCCCGTCATCTTCGATGACTTCCTCGAGCGCCTGGATCTTGGCTTCGGAAGTCCCCGCCCTCACTTCGAGCCCGCTGACCCGCTGCGCTGTCACCTGATCGCTTTCCGCCGAGACCCGTGCCAGCTCAGTGATGCTGGCCTGAAGAGTCTCGTCGCCCTGGGTGACCTGGGCCGCCAGCCCATCAAGGCGCTGCGCCTGGGAACTCAGCTCATCGGTATGCACCGTCAGTTTGCTTTCTGCATTGGCAAGTCGCACACCCTGGGCATCCACCTCCTGCTTGGTCGCTTTCTGAGTCAGCTCCCCTTTTGTCGCATCAAGCTCCTGACCGATCTGGGTAACCCGCTGCTGTTCGCCTGTGAACTCCCCCCGGGTGACGGTTTGGCTCAGGCTGGCGTCCAAGCCGTTGATGCGCTGCTCTGCCTCAGTAATCCGCGACCCCTGACCGTCAACGGTGACATTGTCTGCCTTGCTGCTGATCTGGCCGGCAACGGCATCAAGCCCTAGATGGACTTCAGTGATAGAAGTTCGCATCTCCTCGCGCACAGCATTGACCGCATCCATGGTCATGTTGCCGTTTTCAGGATCGATCTTGAAAACCACATCTCGGAATGAGTCAAAATCCCCCTTGTATCTATCGAGCTTCGCATTCATGCGATCCTGCACCAGCCCGATTTCGATGCTCGACATCCCCAACTGCTGCTGGGCATCATCCAGCAGCTCTTGAGCTACCTTCTGGCGCTCATCCAGCCCAGCCAGCTCCTGCTCAATACTGGGGATCTTGTCCTCGATGGCGGCGACCTTGGGACGAATGACCTCGATCTCATCAACCTTTGGCTTCAGGATCGTAATATCCAGCTGCAGTTGGGGGACTTGCTCTATTGGCCCCAGCAGCGCCTGGGCCAGGTGGCTCTCCTCTATCTTCCCATGCAGTTCGTCGAGAATGTCCTGCACATCCCGGCTGGTTTCAGCCTTAACGCCCTGCATACCCTGGAAGGGACCCTTGTCATCCTTGCCGTTGACGAAGCGCACCCAGTAGTAAAACGCGGCGCCCTTGCCAATGGCGTCAGAGAAGAGATTGGCCGAAGAGGTCCCCACCAGGGTGGCCTCGGCTTGGTTGTCGCTCTCAGCTCGCCATATCTCGGCGTGAGCATGCCCCCGGTACTGAGGCGGATCCCACTCAACTAGGACCGTGTGAAACGCGCCATTGGCGATCACGTTGACCGGGGCGTGGGGAAACTCCATTTGGCCTGCAGGGAATAGGTCTGGGTTCTTGCCGGTAACATAAACACCGCCAGCACCAGGGCGCAGCGTAGACAACCCCAATGCCGCCAGCTCCCGGAACGTGACTGCCTTATCAAGGCGATCGCCACGCTGCCCAGTGAGCAATTCCACGTTCTCGGCTGTTGCAGCCTGGTCTCGGCCTGCTCGATATGCGGGTTTCTTGGCCATCAGATCACCATCTCCGCCATGCTGCTCGCGAGAGTGATGCGGCTCACCACCGAGGTACCGAAGACCTCTATCTGCCAGAACCGGCCACGCACAGGGGGCAACCTGAACGCCCCGGGCACCAGGTTGCCAGGGGACAGCTCCATCACCTGCTCCCCGTCAACGAACAACTTGATCCCGACCAAGCCAACATCCTGAGCCAACACCCGGCAGCAATTGAACGACGTACCCTCTGGCACCATAAAGCGCTTGGACCGCCAGACAAGCTGGCCATTACTGGCGCTCCCGCCCCGCCAAATCTGCAAGCTGCGACCCTTGGCAATGTAGAGGGAATCGCTCTCCATATCGGAGACAGCCGCATCCCACCGGTTCGTCAGCTCACGCAAGTCGCCACTTTTCGGGTCAAAGATGAATGCGTGGGTGTCGGTCATGGCCACATATTTGCCCTCGTGGTGCCATGCCCGCATGGTCTCGGGCTTCATGGCGCGCCACTGCTTGCGGGTGATGATCTGCTCGGTCACCACCTGCCCACCGCTGGCGCCGATGCCGACCAACCCGTCCGGGGAGGCATAGAGCACCACCCCATCCATGGCGACCATAGAGCGACCGCTGACACAGGACTGCGGCAGTTGGCTCAGCTTCTGGGTGGTCACGGATGCCGGGCTCACGCCCTGGGCAAGATAGGGGTATCCCTTGGTCCCGATCACCAAGGTGGTATCGATGGCAGCGATCGCCACGATGTCGTGCTCAGTGGTCAGCCGGTACTTCTCCGGCCAGGCGTAGGGAAGGTAGGGTTCGCACAGGTAGAGGGAGTTGCCAGCAAACCCCGCACACATGCCATTCGCCATTTGACACATGCCGCGCATGCCATCCGGCGGCATGGTGTAGTCGTAGGTCTCCAGCACGGCGCCCAGCTCCCCATCCTCCCGAGTATCGACAAACGAAGCTTGGGCAATGGGCAGCTCGGCGACCAACAGGTAATCAGCAAGGCCACCACCGGACACCGACCGATATATCCGGCGCTTGGTGATGTTACTGTTCTGGGCTGTCGGCGGGCTCAGCATCAAGGTGACGGATGACCCTGGGATCCCGATATTCACCTTTCCACTGGCCGGGCCCGGGGGCCCCTCCTCTCCCATCGCAGTGACGAAGGTATCCACGTAGAAGCGGGTTTCGTCATCGGTCAGATCATCATCCACTCCACCAACAGGCGGGGTGATGGCGCCAATCCCGACCGGAACACCTGGGACTGGAATGCCTAACCGATACCACGCCGTCGGCTTGTTGCTGCCGCCAGTGGCGATCTGGGCATGAGTCACCTTGGGATATTCGCCGTCCGTGTAGTAAACCCGGCCATAAGGGTCCTGAGCGATTGGGGAACGAATAACCTCCACCACCTTGTTCCAGGCGAACCAGTGCTGGCCATAGTGAAAAAGGGTGGTAGGCACGATGTGCAATTCCACACCAGCACTGGCGTCATCCTCCAGCGGGGAGATAACGCCATGGTCAAAATGGCAGTCACGCGCAATCACCGCGACTTCATCCGACAAGAGGTGTGGCTCCACGCGCGGCATAGTCCCTCGCATGGTGACGATATCGAGTACGGGCATGGGGATCTCGGAGAGGCAGAAACGAAAAAGCCCCACTCGGGAGAGCGGGGCCATGATGGGTAAATCCTAACGCTGGGCGCGTCAGGAGGCAAGGCTCACTTCCCGATACCTTCTATGCCCAGACATACTGGGGGGTTTCAACAACCACTGTCACCGGTGCCAGGGCGGCGGCCAGGGTAGCGTCGGTGGTGCGCACGTTGGCGTGATAGCCGGGAACGGGCTCACGCAGCTCCAGCTCGATGCCAGCGACGGTCTGCACCTCGCCAGTGGGGCGAGTGACCATGCCGGGCGGCAGAAGCTGCAACGATGCGGTGTGGTGATAGAGGGTGCCGGTCTCTGGGTCTTTGATAAAGCCAGCGCCGAGCAGGGCCTTGGTCATGGCGGCCTTATCGGCCGCCTTGAGGTTGAGGTCGATAAAGTCGGTCATTTGATTGCCTTGTGCTGGTCGTCAGATAATGGAACAAACCACGCTCTGATATTTCGAACATGGCCATAAAAGGCCCGACCTGGGTTGGTGGTTCCGAATAGATAGATATTTCCGGTATAGATCTGATTGAGATACCCATTCCACTGAGATGGTCTCTTGGCGCCAGCAGCCCAGTGTGAACGGTCTGAAAACCTGAGTGCGACAGTGGTTTTTCTACCGACCAAATCAGCGCCATCCCATGACCCTGACGCCATCACAATATGGCCACCCTTGTTCTCTGAGTCGCTCAATTCGTAGGGGCGAGGCCAACTCGACAAACCCTTTCCTAGCAAATCCACCTCGGTCGCGATACTCATCACCAGCCCAAACGGCTCGTTCCCATACGCTGGCAACCACGCCAAATCCTGCGCACGAGTCACCGCTGCGCCAGCTGTCGGGATGTAGGAGCTGGCGAACGGCAGCACTTCCAACTGCGAACCGTAGACAACAAAAGACATTGTGGCGCTATCTGCCTGAATGATAAAAGCGGCATTAGCCCCAGCGACTCTAGTTTGAGTTACCTGATATCTTTTCCATTCAGTAGTTAGAGTAACTGGAACACCAACAGATCCGTTATGAACGCCGAGCCTTACAACCTCACCACCAACTACACCTTTAAGCCAAACCGAGGTTGTATAAACAGCGCCATCAGTTAGGGATGAAGCAAGTTCCGGGTTGGTTCCGCCATAGCGAGTTGTGACATCAAAGCGAGTTGCATCATTCAGCCCAAAAGGCCCAGGCTGGGCATCGACTTTTGAAGACCCACTGCCAAACGGTATGAATAAATTTGAGTTTTTAACGATGTTCTGACTCTGACCCTCAAGAAGTAACCCCTCTTTCTCAAAGCGCGGCTCATTAGCTGCAGCGGTTTTAAGTTGGCCATCCTTGCCGATGTATGTCGCAGTGGAGTTACGGCTGAAATTCACCATCCGCGCCACTACATCCGACCCGACCAGCACATCCCGCCCATAGCCGGTTATCATCCGCAGGCTGTCAGAGAGCGGCGCCCACACATCCGGCAGCGGGAGGGCAGACGCTGCGACAATATCGCCAGCCAGGGCCGCGCTTGCTGCTGCCTTGTCCGCCTCCGTCTTGGCGCGGGCAGCCTGCCCTTCCCCCTCGCTGGTCACGCGCTTCCAGGGTATCAGCGTTTGCTTGGTACCATCCGGCGCAGTCACCTCGATAGTGGCTGCATTGCTCGTCAGCAGCGCCTGGAAGGCATCACTTTGTTGCTGATAGGCACTCAGGGTGGCCGTCAGGCGACGGGCGAACTCAGGGACGGAATCTGAAAAGGTCGTGACGATCTCATAGGCTTTGCCTGTAGCAGTGACGCCGCGATAGGCCTGCACCAGATAGAGCTCGGTGTTCGACACCACGTAGTCCACCTCATAGAAATCCACCGAGGTGCCACTGGTGATACAAAAAAGGTGGCCCTTGGCCACCCCGTTCTTGGTGTCTGCGAAGGTTGTCCCAGTGCCGGTCACCTTCTTGTTGCCGTTGGTGACAGCAACCGTGCCGTCACGCTTCCACACTCCAGCCATGCTGCCCCCCTTACTGCCCGGTCACGCGGGAGAAGCCTTCGGTCTTGCGCTGCTCCATATTGGTATCAACCTGGGTCTTTTCACCCAACTGCTGCAGGTAGGCGTTGTAGTGGCCGACAGCCCGATTGGAGTTGGCGCTGTATTCGGAGTCCTTCGAGAAGGCCCGGTACATGATGAAGTCGATCAGTGGGTTGATGTAGATGTCATCCAGATCGGCCAGCGCCGGCGTGCCCACGTTTTCCACGTCCGTCAGCACCTTGGATTGCGGCGCCACGGAGTAGATCACATCCACCTTCACTGCGGCGGCGGGACCGGGGTAGAGATAGAAGTTCTTGGGATCGCGGTCGTCGTAGGTATAGGCCGCCACACTGGTGCCATCCTTGCCGGCATGCCAGTCCGGGTAACTGTCATCGAGGGCGCGGCGCGGTACGAAGCGGATCACTTTGCCGTCGGCATTGCGCAGCACCTCGATCAGCCGCAGGGCATCTGCAGGCAGGCTCTGCTTGGTGCCGGCTGCGCAGTTGAACTGCACGTTCTTGGTGTGGGCGTCAGGACGCATCAACACGATCGCCTTGGCAGCATCGTTGTAGTAGTCCAGCAGCTCCTGCTTGGGCCAGCGAACCCAGGTGCGATCGTTGAGCAGGGTATTTACCCGCTTCAAGATCGAGTCAACGGTAACTGTTGCCATGTGTGTAGTCCTTTAGAAAAAAGAGTGCTTGCGGGGCGGGTTGTGGAATTCAACTTGGGTCGGGGCACTGTGCTCTTTGCGGAACCGGCCAGCGCGGCGCCATCCCTCGACAAACTCGGAGCGGTGGTAGTTGGCTCGCTTGGGGTCAGACCAGGGGCGGTCTGGCTGGGCGTAGAGCAAAGCAGCGACGCCATGGGCAATGGCATCGGCGTGATCGTGGTAGAGCTGGGCTGGGAGGTCGGCCGCGCCTTTAACCGGGGCAGCCACATACCAGATCCGCGCATCACTGAGATCAGTCAGGATGCTCAACTCATTGGCCGACATGGCGAAGTAGTCTCGCCCGCTGACAAATGGCGCGCCCCCTTCTCCGGTCAGGTGCAGCACATTGCACGATGTCATCCCGCTGATGTTGCAGACCTCCACCAGGCTGCCGGCTGAAGCGCTGGGCAGTAGTCGGTCAAGGGTCAGCAAGGCCGACTCCCGGCAGAACGTGATGGCCGCCTCTGTGACGGCCTCACCCAGCATGACTTCGAGCGGGCCGGTGATGTGCAGCCTGACTGTGGGCAGGAACTGCTCACGCGACACCATCTGCATGTTATTCCCCCTGCTCTGCCAGCTTGGCCTTCAGGGCATCACGCACGCGCACCCGGTATTCGGGCACCTTCTCTTGCGGGCCCTGCGGCTCGATATCCAGATCTTCCCCTTCCACCAGGGTGGCCAGTTGGGCAGAGGTCATCTTGGCCAGATCGCGATCACCGACCACCATGCTCTGCTCTTCCGCCAGGCGGGCCTGCTCTGCAGCAAGGCGCTCCAGCTCCTCGGCTGCCGCCTGGGAAATAGACTCCTGCCGCTCCAGCTCACCAGCCAGTGCCTCATGGCGGATCCAGACGGTCGGGAACTCCAGCAGTTGCATGGCGATGTGGCTCTCCACATCCACCGCGGTATGGCGCGGGAACACCAGGCGGCTGCCGGTGACGGTATCCTTCTTGCTCGGCTTGTCGCCGATGTAAACCACGGCAATCTTGTCGCTCATGGCGATGACTCCTATTCAGAAACGAAAAAGCCCGGCACATGGCCGGGCGCGTAGTGATCGGCTTCCTTACAGGTTGCCGACTACCTCGTAATGCAACTTGAGTTTGACGGTGCCCGTTGCCGCCCCGCCGCCAACAGTGAGGGTGAGCTCCTGGTCAGGCTCGGTCATCAGGTCATCGACCGGGTAATACTTTGCCACCGCCCCCACAGTGCTCTCGGCATTGATGATGGTGGTCGTGCCGATCTTGGCTGTGATGGTGGTACTCGCGCCCAGCGCAGTGCTGAACATCGTCGCCCCCACCACTTTCAGATTGGGCTCCACTTTGTCGCCGTATGCGACAACATCACCAGCGGGTACGGCAGCCAGCTTGGCCACCAGGGTCGGGGAGATAGAGAGGTTGCCGAACGCGCCGACAAACCAGCGGTACGCTCGTGCGATCAGGGTAGTCTTGGCCATGATATGGCTCCTTGTCTGGTCAGATAGTGTTGGGATGGGGCCGTTCCGCCCCATTTGTCAGCGGCTTAGCGAGCGATGGCGCTCACCGCGGTATCCAGCACCATGCAGCCATGGTCCTGGATGTTGCCGTTGCGCTGCTTGAATCGGATCTTCTGCAGGCCGGAGACCCAACGGATAGAGATCTCGTTCGCGTTGCCATGGTCAGTTGGCTCTTGGTGCATGCCAAAGGAGCCCCCCTGCTCACCGGAACCAAAGGCATTGGCCAGCGCCTGGCCACCCAGCAGCACGGCGCGGTCGATCAAGGTGCCTGCAACCTTGTCCACTTCCATCCCGGTCGTGGAGTTGGCGGCACACACTTTGACGGTGCTGCCCTGGTTGAAGCGGATCGGCATGCCCTTGTACTGCTTGACCAGGATGCCGCGCCACATCGCCCCTTCCCCACGGAAGATGGGGTGGTTCCAGCCTTTGGCTCGCTCTGCCACTGCAGCCAGCATGGCGTTCCAGTCCTTGCCGGAGCTGGAAGTGTAAAAGTCGTGCCACTGGCGTGGGGTCACGTAGAGCACGAAGAGCGGCTCACCGCCCGACGGGTCAGCCACCATGCGAATAGGCTGGATGGGGTTGGCCATCTCGGACAGGTAGAGTGCCATGTTGTCCACGCAGCCGAGGTTGAAACGATCCGCCGCGTCGATGGCTTCAAAAGTAGTGGCATCACCACCGAAGAAGTGACGTTCGTAGGTTGGTGCCGTCAGCGGGTTGATCATGATCTCAGCAAACTCAGGATCATCCGCCAGCGGCAGAATGATGTCTTGGGCAGCGTAGTCGCCACGGGCACCGGCCAACTGAGCAAAGCCTCGCTGATCTACCAGACGACCATAGTAGCCGTCTGCCAGCAGGGCGCGAGCGGTCTTGATCAGGTCGTGCTTGGTGCGCTTCTGGCTCATCTTGCCGCCAGCATCCACGCCGTGGCGAGTCTGGCTGATCTTGAGAGAGAAGTCCGCGAAGGACATGCTCTCGAGACGCCCTGCCAGCTTCTTGTCGCCCATAGTCGGACGGCCAGACAGTTGGTGGAACAGCTGCATATCCACTTCATCGCCCGCCCCCTTGGCGAGATCGGTAATGCGGACAACGGGGGCGCCATGGTGGGTCTGCTTACCGTCATTAATTTTCACACCTTTCGGCGCCTCTTCGGTCAGCATGTTCACCAGCGACTGGGAACGGTTGGCAGACGTAAACAACGCCGCCTGCAAAATCTTGTTGGCTTGCGCCGAGGTGACTTGGGTCATGGTCCTCTCCTACATGAAAACAAAAACCCCGACACAGTGGTCGGGGTTGGCTTATTGAAATGGGTGGTGGGTTAGTACCCGGCCTGCTCCAGCAGAGCCTCCATCTGGGCGTCCGTCATGGCGCCCATCTCGCCGATAAGCTCGGTCTGAGACATGGCGCCAAAACGCTCCACTCCAGTGGGGGCTGCATGATGGGTCTGGCCGAGTGCCGAAGGGCTGGACGGGATGAAATCGGCAGGCTTATCCGCCTCCTTGCTGGGGGCCTTGGCGGGAGGGATGACCTCGTCACCAAAGGCCAGCTTGGTGCGGCGCGCCGCCTCTGCGAATCGCTCATCCAGCGACTTGCCTTGCCACGCGGGATCAGCCTGGAGCTTTTCATCGACGATGATGGCGAAGTCGAAGCGGTCCTGGTCCTTCTCCCGCCAGTTCATCAGGTCAGGTACCGCCTGCAGTGCGGCCTGTACCGGATTGGTGGCGGGGGTAACCTGCTGCGGGGCTGCTTGTGGCTCCAGCTTTTGGAGCTTGCGAGCGATGGCTGCGATGGACTTACCCAGATCCGGGTAGTCCTGCGCCAGCTGCTCGAGCTCCTCCTGACTGATGTCATCGGGGTCCACATCGGGGTTGATCCCGTGCTTTTCCATCAGCGCCTGCAGCTTGTCCCGCTCGACCTGGGCCTGCTGCGACTGAGCCAACTGCTCACGCAGCTGCTTGGCTTCATTGCGCGCCTGCTCCAGCACTTCATACGGGATGGTGTGTTGACCGTTCTTGGCCAGGATCACCTTCTCAGGCTCCGTGGCCCCTTCACCGCCCTGCTCGGTGTTGGCTTGTTCGTTACCGGCTGCCACCTCACCCGCCGACGGCGCGGGTTGTACGTCCGTTTGCTTGGTGCCAGTGCCATCATCCAGCTCGCTATCGGGCTCACGCTCGATCGCCTCCAGCATGGCTTCCAGTTCGTCCAGGCTTTCAGTCCCGGTCAGGTTGTCGATGCTCGTATCCATGGTTGTCCTCGTGGGTTTTCAGTGGGTGGTATCGCTGCCCAAGCGGGGGAAGGCTCTCGGTGAAAGCCCTTCCCGGCTGGAGCTGGGCACAAAAAAACCCGCACAAGGTGGGTTCATTCATCGTCGCATTCGAGCTCTGTCGCGGCACGGCACTGGGCTCAGAAATGAAAAAGGCCCAATCTCGAGAGACTGGGCCATGTTGGGGAAATCGTAACGCTGGCA
This sequence comes from Aeromonas rivipollensis, assembly GCF_010974825.1. Taxonomy (GTDB): domain Bacteria; phylum Pseudomonadota; class Gammaproteobacteria; order Enterobacterales; family Aeromonadaceae; genus Aeromonas; species Aeromonas rivipollensis. The sequence goes on from NZ_JAAILA010000009.1 coordinate 24,420, forward strand.
GGTCAGGAAAGCAACTGTCAGAGCGCGATGGCGTCGATCTGCTGCTGGATGGTGTCCAACAGCTGGGCCTGCAGCACGGCCTGCTCCCCCTGAATGCTTTGCTGCTCGGCGGCCAGTCGCTCCATCTCCTGCAATGTCTTGCCGGTCTGGGCCTGCTTGAGGGCGTCCTCGAACCGAATGGAGTCGGTCAGCTTGGCGATGCGCTGGGCCTCAGCCTGCCACTTGGCGGCCTTGCCCTCCAGCTCTGCCAGCTTGGCCTGCATTTCGCGCATAGCCAGCTCCTGCTGCATCTGGGCCTGCTGGGCTTGCTGCTCGGCGGCTGCGCGCTCCTCATCGCTCATCTCGTCCGGGTCTTTCGGGATGTTCAGGGCATTGCGGATCCGCTCCACGAACTCGGCCTTGCGCGGTACATCCATCAGCTCGACCAGCAGGTCAAAGCAAGCACCTGCCGCCGCGGGCGGAAGTTGTGACATGGCCTGGGTCATCCGCTCGGCCAGTTGCTGCTTGTAGGCGGCAGTCTGCTGGATCGGCGCCAGTGCGATATGGGCCCGCAGCCGGGTCACATCATTGGTGAGTTTGCCATCCTCCTGCTCCACGTTGACCACCACGGCTTTGCGGCGGCGGGGGTCATCCCGGTTCACAGTCACCTTGTAGTTGCGCTTGTTGGCCATATCCTCCAGCAGGTATGCCAGAGCCAACTGTCCCACCTGCTGACAGCCCATCCGGTAGTTGTCGTTGATCTCGGAAAGCGTGGTCGCCCCCTGCTCCACCAGGTTGCTGATGGCCACGCCGGACTGCCCGGTGGAGCCCTGCCCTAGGAAGGCGGCATAAACCCCCATGGTGTCCTGAATCAACTTGACTGAATCCTGCATCACCTGGAACTGCTGGGCCGCCACGTTGAAGTCCTGCTCCACCTTGAAGGCATCGCTCACGCTGGTCTTGTTGGCGCGATCCGGGTTGAGCTCGATGTAGCCATCAGGGCGCTCGACCTGCTCCAGCACCTGACTCTGGCTCATGTTGGTAGCGTCCTTGTCCATGATGACGCGCTTGGCCTGCAGCAGGAACGTCAGCTTGATGCGCCGCAGGTTCACCTCGTCCTGCGCCGGCATGGCTCGAACAATCAACCCATAGGGCTCACCGGTGCGGTCTTTGCGGTAACCCCAGAACGGCACCAGCGGATACATGTTGTGGGGCGTAGAGCAGGGTCGATCAACCAGATGATGGGGGCCGACGAACCAGGACTCCCGGATCACGGCCACCGGGCAGCGCTCCAGCTTGGCGCGCCCCATGGCCACAGCAGCCAGGTGCAGTTGATTGGCCTTGTCGTACTCCAGTGCCCGACCGGAGTCCAGCATCAGCACCTGACGCATGGTGTAGGTGCGGTAGTAGACCACCTGCAGAAGCACCCGATCCCGCTCCCGGCTGCACCACTCGATCTCCTTGCCGCTGAACTGGCTCCACTCGTCATAGGCGCTGACCAGATTGGGGTCCAGCCCCTCGATGGAGGTCAGGCTCACGACCCCCTCCCAGTCGTTGACGCCCCACTGCAGCACCTGTGCCTTGCTCGGGAACATGGTCTTGGCCTCATCCAGATCAACCCAGCGGCGTCGCATCAGCCAGCGGCAGTCGCTCAGGTCAGGCTCCCGGCTGTGCCAGTCCCAATAGACCTCGTCTCGGTGGACGTTGCTGAACTTGTATCGTGGGCCGAACGGGTCATCACGGCGACACACCTCAACCCAGCCCAGGCCGGTCTTGATTTGGCCGCCGTAGGCCTCGCCCCGGGCGCGGTCCAGTCCGCCAAGGCGGCACATATCGGCGTATTCGGCGTTGACGGCCTCGGCCAGTTGCTCCAGCTCGTCGTCGTGGTCATCGGCGATCACCATCAGATCGGTTCGGCTCTTGGCCTCCATACCCAGCACGCCGTCAATGGTCGGTGCGATCAGGTTGTGAATGGTGATGGGCTGGCCCCGTGCCTTGAGCACACTCACTACCTCGGGAGGCAGCTGATCGCCGTCGTAGTAGGCGCACGCCCGATTGGCGATAGAGCGCCAGTCCGGCTGGCCGTTGATATCGCTCATCAGTTTGAGCAGGCGCGGGGTATCGAGGCCGCCTTTTTCAGGGGCCTTGGGTTGGGCGTTGATCATCAGTTGGCCATCCAGTGCTTGGGTTTGCGGGAGGATTCAGGTTTGACGATGCGAGCCGGCATCCGGGCACGCATCTCTTGGGCAATCATGTAGCTCATGAGCTGGTCGTCGTAGCAGCCGTCCTGGGCGTTCATGCTGCCGCTCTTGTCGTAGACGTAGGTGGTTGCCTCGTGAATGGTGCCTATCCAGCGGATCCCGGACTGCCCGGCACGCAGCAGGGCCTTGAGGCCATCAACCAGGATCGGCTTGGACTGCCGAGTGGTGAGCCAGCCGAGGCGCGGCGTCTCGTCGTCGCGGTCCCGGTCGATGTGCTCCTGGGTGTAGATGCGTCGGGTCGGGTAGATTTCACGGAGCTTGAGCAGCACAGCGTGGCCGTGGTTGTTGCGCTCCGGGCCGATGTAGGCCGGGCCATGCTCTGCGGTGCCGTAGAACCTGCCAACGTGGGCAAGCAGTTGGGCAAACAGCCCCGGGTCGAGATGCCCGAACCAGTGGGCAACCTGCCGGCCGTCGCTCTTGGCCGTGACATCCAGGCTTGAACGGTCGCCGTGCTCCAGCCCTTCCGCCACGTCGGCGCCGATGGCGTAATCCTCGTCTGGGTCTGGCAGCTCCCAGACCAGCAGCATGTTCTCGAGCGAGCGCTGTCCCTGCTCGTCCAGCTTCTCCGGCTTGCGAGCCTTCTCGCGCTTGCCGGTCACCGGGTCGATGTCGTAGACGATGAGCGGGGCCATGCAATCGCCCTCGGCATCCATGGTATGGATGGGGTCGAACACCCGGCGCCCTGAGGTCAAGAACGCTTCCAGCGGCGTGCTGGGGAACTCCTGCTTCATCTCGGCACCCAGTGTGGCTTCCTTCAGCACGTACCATTGCCGCTGTTCGTCGGTAATGGTGCAACCCATCGACTTCTCCACCGCGGTGAAGTATTCAGCCTGGGTCTTGCTCATCACTACGCCGGATGCCGGCACGTCGGCGCGATACTTGGGGTCCTGCCACCAGGCGAAGAAGTGGAACTTCCAGTCGAGCTGGCTGAGCTCACCGGAGGCCCGGGCCAGCTCGAGGGACTTCATGCTCATGGCGTGGAAGTCGCCGCCCACCCCTTCGGCTGTGCTCTCGATGAAGGCCACCGCGCCAGGGTGGATTGCCTGTAGGGTACCGGTTCGCACCTCCTTGGCCTTCTCCGGGTACTTGGCGCAGATCTTCCCGTGCTCGGAGACATGCAGGCGCTGGACGGTACCGGAGCGGAACGAGGTGGCCACCTGGATGCTGGAGCCGTGCCGGAACAGGATGTGACCGCCATTCGCCCCGCCGCGCCGGGTCACCACCTTGAATTGGGCCTTGAGCCAGCTGGGCAGGTTATCGAACGGGACTTCAATCTTGGTGCGGTAGATCTCGCCGGCGGCCGTCAGGTCCTGGGCGATGATCCCGCACTTGAGGTTCTTGTTGAACAGCGCCTCGTCCAGCAGATAGATGTCGATGGCCGTGGAGAACCCAAGCTGGCGCGCCTTGAGGATGATGTTCAGCCACCACATGGTCTTGAACAGCAGCTCCTGCGCTGGGCGCAGCCGGAAGCGCACCAGCTGGCCCTGCTCGTTCTCGATCATGTAGAGGTTGTTCATCCGCCACCACTTATCGCTGAGCTTCGAACGGATGTAGGCCATCTGCTCCTGCTCAGTCATGGCGGAGGTTTCGAGTTCGGTCATCAGTGGATCTCAGGCAATAAAAAACCCGCCGAAGCGGGTTGGTTGATAGTCACTTGCTGGTCAAACGAATGCGTTGACTATATACAGTGTGAAACTTGTTATAGCTAACCATGATGGTAACTTGGCGTGACAAAATTCCGGATACTTATAGGCGCACTTTAAATATGAAAATATATACGCAGCATAGAACTGTAGATGTTCAGCAACGCCTTTTATCTCATCAATCTGCCACCCAATGGATTTATTCTGACCACCACCAACTGAAGTCATGCATATCACTATTCTAAATGGCGATAGCATATTAACACTTGCTGAATAAGAATGTCGGCCATCAGTATCTGAGGGGCACCACTCGTAATCTTTAGCTACGAAGAATTTCACGCGTCTAAAATGGCCTTCATAGTCACCTGGGCCGTGGTAATGTGTGACTTCAGCTCTACGCACCCTTTCTGTCGCTGTGCGGCATATGCTAATTCCATTAAAAATTTGATTTTTAAGATCGCTACGCACTTCAGAAGAAAATTGCTGATGCCTTAACCAAAAATACCACATCACGGCAATACCTGCCCACTCTAGAAACTTTGCATTTTTAAATAGAAGCCTAACTCCGAATATGGTTATTTCTGTTGAGTTCTGTGCTGGAGCTACAGAGCTCAACGATCCACCTGCGATGACAAAAATTAGTATTCCAGTCGCCACAACCATTAGTCGTTTTCGGTACAGCTCTTCCATTTCCGCGTTAGAAGCCACCATTACACTCCAATTATACCGGTTGCTATATTTTGTATGCTATCACGACATAAGCCCCCCGGTCCCCATCCCCTGCAGCTCGGTGACCATCTCGCTGACCGGGGTGGACTCGCTGCCTCCATCCTTCTCTAGCCGGTCCGCTTCGGCGGTCAGCTTGCGGGCCGCAGCCCGGATGCGCCGAGTATCTTCCTCAATCTTCGGCACGCTCACCTCGTCGATGCGAAGGGCGCTCAGGGTCCGCTCGATGGACTCAATCCGCTGGATATTGCGGTCGAGGGCCTGTTCGGCTTTCAGGATCTTGTCGTAGAGCGCAATCCGGTCAGTCATCTCGCTGGCCGTGACCAGGTCCTGCTGCAGACCCTTGAGCAGCTTGGTGACGGAGATGACGCGAGCCCGAGTAAAGTCCAGCTCGTCGCGTAGTTGCAGCTCGCGAGCCTGGTCGAACAGCTCCTCGGCATCGAGGAACTTGGCATAACCGCCGTGGGTCTTGGCAATCTGCATGCCGGGCTTGATATTGGCGGGCGGGTTCGGGTTGCCCTCGTACTCGCCCCGGACGAAGCGGCCAGCACCGTCACGCCCTTTGTTTTTCGAGGTCTGTTCAGGCTCGGGCTGGGATTCTGTCGATGAGGATGACCTATCCCCTCTTCGCTCTCCCCCTTTGGCCTTGGCCTCATTCCCTTTGGCTTGCGCACTTTGCGCAGATTGCGCAGTTTTGCGCACTTCGGAATGCGCAGATTGCGCAGCTACGCGAGATTTGTCAGGTTGCGCAGGGGATTGCCCCCGAGATTTCAAATAGCGACGCGCCGAGTTGTAGTTCAGGCCGCGGCTGTCACACCAGTCTTTCGCACTGATGCCGGTCGCTTCATGCTCCTGCAGGAACTCTGCATTGAGCTGTGCCCAGTCGGTCTTTGCCATTTAGAGAGATAGCTCGCCTTCAACGATGGTATCGCCGGGTACCGGCTTGTGGGCTGCAGCCACTACCACAGAAACACCGGAGGAAAGGACAACCACCGCCTCGGCTCCATCGTAGTGCTCAACGCAGGTGATGACCCCAGTCACATCGATACCGCTTTCCACTTCACTGCTCCAGTTCAACTGCATCACCTTCTCCACTTCCCCAGAAAGACAAACCCCGCCGTTACTGGCGGGGTTTCATGGTCACGGTGCGCAGAGAGTCATAGGCCCGCTCGCAGGCTAGTCCTGACGCTCGAGCTCGGTCATACGCTGCTGCCAGCTCACCCGCTCTTTCGTCAGCCCGGCTGAGCAGGTCGGCGAGCACCATGGCAGGTTGTCCGGCTGCCGGGCCTCCCTGGGGAGCGCCGGAACCGCTGGCGCACTGACTTGCTCGGGCTGCCAGGCGACGGGCTTGCTCGCGCAACCGGCCAGACTCAAGGTCAGCAGCAGTGGCATCAGCTTGTGCTTGGGCGATTTGTTCTTGTGCATGGTCTCTCACCTCATCGATTTCAGACTGGCGGCGCTGTTCTTCCTCCCGGGCCTCCAGCTCTGCCTTGGCCCTGGCTGTGGCCAGACGGGTAGCCTCTTCATTCCACTTCGCCTGCCAGGTCTTGCGCTCCCCCTCCTCCCCAGCCGCATGACCGGAGCGATAGAGCGCCACCCCACCGCCTGCCAGGGCGGCTATCACCAAGGCGCCGGCCAGGAACGGCACAGCCTTGCTCTGCGGAGTCATCCCCATCACGCCCCCTTGCACTTCGCATTGAGGCGCAGCCGGTCTTTCCAGAGCCCGGGGCATACCCGGTTCCCCGGCGCCGAGCAATCCTGATTGCCGGCACGCTTGAACAGCAGGATCGCCTCACAGGCCCCGGGGTAGTCGCCAGCGTTCAGGCGCTTCACGATGGTGGAGCGGCAGAAGGCGCCGGGGCCAATGTTGTGGGAGAGCTCGACATAGGCGTCGAACTCATACTGATGGAGCGGCACCTTGATGCAGGCCTTGAGGGAATCCTCGAACACCCTCACCTCTCGCAAGCTCCTGTTCACCGCGGCGACGGGCGTAATGGTGTCACCCATCCTGACACCTTCGGTGCTCCCAAAGCCGATAGTGGGGAGCTTGGTACCGTGTACCGGGTCGGGGTAAGCCGTCGGCTCAAACCCCTCCCGATTCAGGAGCCCCACAAAGCCCGCTGCACTCAGGCTGAGCGCGGCAATGGCAATGCGGACCTTGTTCATTTTGCACCTCCCTGCTGGCGGCGCGGCTTGATGATGTTCGACCAGATAAACCAGCCCATCTGAACCGCTATCCACATCAACGTGGCAGCCAGCACCCAGTCATTGAGCGAGTACCCGGCCAGCGTCATACCGGACACCACCACCGGCGGTGCGCTCTTTGCCACCCCCGCGGCAGCGGCAGCCGTCGCAAGATCTTCTTCTTTCCCCATGCATCGCCCCTCCAGAAACGACAAAGCCCGCACGAGGCGGGCCAGAAATGAAAAAGGCCAGGGTCACGGGGACTCTGGCCATCTTTGAGCAATACTAACGCCGGGGCGGTTGGGATTCAACTTCTCACACTACGGTAAATCCTGCAGGCGACCCTTCAACTAGATACCCATTAGCATTCGCGATGATTTTCACCAACTGCCAATCCTCCTTGATCCCCGATTCTTCGGCTAAATCAACTCTACCAAGAGCCCACCCCAACAAGTTACCCGCATCAATTCCCAATGCCCTAATACACTGGGCTATATCGGCATACACAATTGTTTTAATTTCCACCTTCCCATCGGGACGCTCTCGCATTACCCCTGCACTCTTCAACCAGAGATAATCTGAGATACCGAACTCATGTATAGAGCCTTTATGAACGATGCGAACGGAGGGCGTAATTGACAGTCTGCCCCCATTAATCATCAAGCACAGCATTGCCTCCATTTCGGGAGTAATGTCGTAGTAGTCCATGATTAATGGCGTCATTTCACCTTCCGGTACCGCTCTACCTGCTGCAGGAAGTAGGCCTGCATCTCCCCCTTGTAGTTCCCGGCCTCGCTCTCGGCGGGCTGCTTGATCTCGGGGTTCCTTTCCTTCCAAACCGCATAGGCTGCCGCCTTCTCAACTTCCACCCGTTCCTGTTGCTCGGGTGGCAGACTGCAAAGATTGTGGCTCATTGTACCCTCCTGCTGCCGATGATACCCGCAGCACGCAGACAAATAGGCTCGGCAATGGAGCCAGTATTGGACATTATCATCATCGTGTTTTATGTATCCGAGTTGGTCTTTGTCTTGGCGCTTGCACCCCTGTTGAGCAGTTGTTTCGCCTTTGCCTTCGCCATCGGAGACCCTGTTATAGACTCAAATTTAAAGGTGAGTTCGCCTTCATAATTCGTAGCCGAATAGTTGGCACGGGCCCCTTCAAGGACCTCGGATATATTGCTATTAAACTCCTTGCTGTTTTCTGTAGATAAGTTCAGTGACGTCAATCCCTTGACGATCCCAGTGATCTCACTCGCAGCCGAGAAATTACGCGAACCAGCATTGGATTGGGCATAGTTTGCCTTTGATGTTGCAAAACCGGTTGCACTGGATGCTGCAGTTATTTTGATTGAAACCTCTGGTTTGGTGATGTCGCATCCTTCAAGGGCTAGCTTGTGGACAACATCATTGATGTTCTGCTGGGCTGATACGGCTACCTTGGCGTGTGCAATCTCCTCGATACGCTGTTCCAGATTTGCAATCCTTACTTCTTGATGTGCAATCACGCCGAGTAGATCTTGAATGATGTGGGGAATTTGCTCTTGGTCCCTCACTATATCTGGCAGGCAACGCAATATTTTAACGAAAGAGGTAACATGGTCCTCATTTGCCACTGTAAGGTGATAGTGCTTTCGATCAGCCTTATCAACGTACGATGGCGTGTTGTTATAATGTACTGTCACAATGCCATGCAGTTGCTCACAGGCCTCTTTGAGTGCTTTTTTATCATGTGAATTCATACGCATCCCCTAGCTAATCATCACCACTTTCCCCTGTTATAGTTATTTATTCTTTCGATGGTCAAGGCCCAATCTCGCTTGGCCTCACCCATGCCATAACAACTTAATGGCTTCCCCTGTACGGGATAAGCATCTGCATTCCCGTCAGTTTTTCATCGCTCTGCTGCACTAGGTAGGCTCGAGCCAGCTCAGGATCCCGGCACCCCAACCAAGCGTCGTAGTCTTCCGGCGGCACAATGACCAAGCTCCGCTTCTCGTCCCCAGTCTTGTGCATTCGCCGCAGCAGCGGGTGCGTGTCGGCGTTGATCGTGAGCTGGGAGAAACTGAAGGTGTAGCCCTGCTCCTCCTGCCATGCCCGCCAGATGCCGGCAACCGCGAAGGGCATGCCGTCGGCCATGCTGATCCGCCAGCGCTCGGCCTTGCCGCTTTCGTAGCAGGGCTCGAAGAAGCCAAGCATCGGAACCAGACAGAGATGGCCCTGCTGCCAATCTCGTCGGTAGGTCGGCTTTTCGTCCACAGTCTCAGCCCTGGCGTTCATAGTGGCGTAGTGTTTGCCGCCGGGCTGCACCTTCCTTTTCGGCACCAGTCCATAGTTGGCGACCAAAGCCTGCCGACGGCCATCGCGCAGGGTCAGGATCGGGGCCTGATAATCTTGCCACACCTCCCCTTTCCACTCGAACCCAGGGTCATCGACCCCAAAGTATTCCACCAGTACGGCCTTTGTCGGCGGGATGTAGTTGATGCACATGAGCTGCGCCCCATAGCTTGAAGTGGTCGAGGCCTGCTGGCCGACCTTTGCCCAGCATAATCCGTCACGGCGAGCCTCGCCCTGCCAAGACCCGATCGCCAACCGATGATCTTTCTGAGTTCCCCGTATAGAATTACTGTATCTTTATACAGTGACATTAACCATGATCCGCCACAACACCGACGCACCGATTACCGAGATCCCCCTGTTCCTCACCCCTGCCGCCTGCGGGTTCCCCTCCCCGGCCCAGGACTATGTGGAACAGACCATTGACCTCAACCAGCACTGTGTTTCCCACCCGGCGGCCACCTTCTATGTGAAAGCCAGTGGTCACAGCATGGTGGAAGAAGGTATCAATGACGGCGACATGCTGGTCATCGACCGCGCCATCACGGCCCGCCACGGTGATATCGTCCTGGCCTGCTTGGATGGCGAGTTCACAGTCAAGAAGCTGCAGGTGCAGCCCGTCCCCGCCCTGCTGCCGGGTAGCCCTGATTTTCCGCCGATCTATCCGCAAGAAGGGCAGGAGCTGGATATCTTCGGCGTCGTCACCTTCGTCCTGCACAAAACCTGGCGAGGGTAGCCATGCCAATCGCCATTGCCCTGGTCGATGTGAACAACTTCTACGCCTCCTGCGAGCGGCTGTTTCGGCCTGATTTGAAGGGGCGGCCCATCGTCGTGCTCTCCAACAACGACGGCTGCGTAGTTGCCCGTTCTGCAGAGGCCAAGGCGCTCGGCATCAAGATGGGCGTGCCCTACTTCCAGATCCGCCAGTTCTTCGAGGCCATGGGTGGGGTATGGTTCAGCTCCAACTACGCCCTCTACGGTGACATGTCGAGCCGTGTGATGAGCATTCTGGAGGGGATGGCCCCGGCTGTGGAGGTATACAGCATCGACGAGGCCTTCATCGAGCTCAGCGAACGCTGGGCGGGCGACCTGGTGGCTTATGGCCGCCAAGTTCGTGAGAGAGTGCAGCAGTGGACCGGGCTGACCGTGGGGGTCGGCATCGGCCCCACAAAGACCCTGGCCAAGCTGGCAAACTACGCCGCCAAGAAGTGGGCGGCAACAGGCGGCGTGGTGGATCTGCGCGATGAAGTGCGACGCGCCAAGCTCATGGCGATCACCCCGGTGGACGAGATATGGGGCATCGGCCGGCGGCTGTCGGCCAAGCTGGAGGCGCAGGGCATCAAGACTGTGGCGGAACTGGTCGCCGCAGACCCCAAGAGCCTCCGGCGCCGTTATGGCGTGGTCGTGGAGCGCACCGTGCAGGAGCTGCGGGGGGTCCCCTGCGCCGAGCTTGAGCAGGAGGCCCAGGCCAAGCAGCAGATCATCTGCAGCCGGAGCTTCGGCGAGCGCATCACCCAGATCGGCCCCATGCACCAGGCGCTGGCCGGCTACATGGAGCGGGCGGCCGAGAAGCTCAGGGGGGAAGGGATGTGCTGCCGCCACGTCACCCTGTTCATCCGCACCAGCCCGTTCAGCGACCGCGAACCCTACTACGGCAACCAGGTGAGCACCAAGCTGGCGATGCCCACCAATGACACCCGGGTGCTGCTGGCCCTGATCCCCCAACTACTCCCCCTCATCTGGCGCGATGAGCAGCGTTATCAGAAGGGCGGTGTCATGCTGAGTGATTTCACCCCCGCCAACATGCAGCAGGGTGACCTGTTCGCCGGTGAGCAGCAGGATCCCCGCAGTGAGGCGCTGATGCAGGTGATTGACCAGATCAACCAAGGCCGGTTGGGCAAGGTGTACTTCGCGGCCCGGGGCCGGGATACGCGGGAGTGGATGATGAAACGGGAGCAACTCAGCCCGCGTTACACCACCTGTATCAGCGAGCTCCCCGAGGTTAAGGCATAGCCCTACTCAATGCTTTCAACTTTATGGCTCAAGTGGGACTATTTTTTCTTAAGGAAAGCGCATCCTGGCCGACATAAGAAGCAGCAAGACGAAGGCATCCTGGTGCAGGTTCTGTAGGAAAAGTGCCGGATAAGTCGGAACGTCTGACAAAAACAAAATAAATAATAAAAGCTCGGGAGATACAAATAAGCCATGTTTATCAACAGCAATGGCTCATCGCTTAACGCGCAGCGAAACCTTAGTAGCATTACTAAGTCGCTGGATACGTCATACACTCGTCTTGCCTCAGGGCTACGTATCAATAGCGCAAAAGATGACGCTGCAGGTCTGCAAATCTCAAACCGCCTGACTTCCCAAGTCAATGGCTTGGATCAGGGTATCCGTAATGCCAATGATGGCATTTCGGTAGCTCAGACCGCCGAAGGCGCGATGGAAGAGATTGGCAACATGTTGCAGCGCATGCGCACCTTGGCACAGCAGTCAATCAATAGTACCAACAGTGCCGAGGATCTCTACACCTTACAAGCGGAGTATGGTGCACTGAGGACTGAGATTGATCGGATAGCGCAAGACACCACCTTTGGAGGCCAGAAATTATTAAGTGGCGGGTACTCAGCCAGTTTCCAAGTAGGTGCTGATGCGGGCCAGACAATCACCTTAGATATAGGCAATGCATTTACCATATCTGGAATATCGTTTGCGACTACCGGTCGTGCGGGCGTTGCGTACAATGCCGCCGATGGTACTTATAAGGTCATCCATTTGAGTGGTCCTGCCGGACCTGGCGCTACAAGCACCATTGTCTCCAAAGTGGGGGCCATTAGTGCGATGGCCAACCTGGATTATTACATCGAGGTAGTTGACAGCAAACGCGCTGAACTTGGTGCTATACAAAACCGTTTCGACTCAGTCATCCGAAACCAATCAAACGTGTCGGAAAACGTAAACTCTGCTCGTTCCCGTATCAGAGACGCTGACTTCGCGGTGGAAACCGCAAATCTGACCAAGCAGAACATTTTGCAACAGGCCGCCTCGTCTATCCTGTCCCAGGCTAATAAGCGGCCCCAATCTGCACTCTCCCTGCTACAGAGTTAATAGAAAGAGAAATCGGCCATAAAAGCCTACACCTCCCCAAAATGCCCAGTTGTTCATGGAACCCGCTCACACCTCCGGCACGATTTGGTCGAGTGGGAACAATCCACGCACCCACTCACTCTCGCTCAGGCTACTTAGAAAAAAGACTCGATATCCGTTAGCAGTCCCACACCCCACATGCTTCAGCGAACCCCCCGAGGTGAAGGCATAGCCTTGGAAAGGCGGGCCAGCTTTGAGCGCAGGACATTGAGCTTGAAAGATTGTGAACCTTGAGGCGGCTCGGGGTGGATCGCCAGGACCTTGATAAACACTCGCTTTGAGCTTCTCTTGCCCACCTCACGCTTGCAGCTTCTCGACTCCGCCAGCGTGTCCACATAGCGGAGTGACCGGAGATAGACGACCGCCTCGCGAGCAACCTCAGCAGGGATGCCCAGCCATTCAGCCACCTCATGAAAATCAAAGAAATCGCCGTGGAGCAGTCCCCAGCCGGCGACTTGGAGAGCCATGGGTTTCAGCTTGCTTTCCATGCCTCCTCCTTGGTGAAAAGCGGATGTCAAGGCATCGAAATTAGCCAAAACCCCGAGATGCCACTCGACTCACAAATTGCATGTTAGCAGAACATGGACTCACTTTGCCCTACAACCCTTACTGCGTAAGGGGTTCAGGGGTTATTTGCTACGAAAAACACAACCTTTTCGCAAGCAAAAAAAGATATTTAAATTTTTCATGCTAGATCATAAAACTTGCATCTATCGGAGCGGACGAATGAAAACCCACTCGCTGTGAGCACCCACTAACTACAGCCCCAATACCCACAATTTATCCACAGCTAATGCGTTACCCACAGATTGCAATGCCGTGCCGACCTCACTATCTTGTAGTTCGAAGTTAAAACAACACTATATCTTGAAATTCAAGAGCCTGATGTTGTCCATCCAGCACCAGAAAGGAGACATGCAAATGCAGCTAAACAAGAAGTTTTATCCACCGCCTAGGGAGAACCGACATGGCGAAATCAAGACGCTCGAAAGGGCGACGAAGTACGGCTGCGGCCGAAAATGCGAAGACCCCACAGTTACAAGCTGCAGGGCCTTCTGAAGATAGAGTGGGAATGTTACAAGCATTTTCCTCTATCGGTAGAGCGCTTCCGGAAATCATCAAGGTTTTGAGTGCAATCAAAATCCTGATAGAAGTTCTCAAATCACTTAACATACCAGTGTAAACACCAAGGGCCTTCGGGCCCTTTTTTCACGAAAGAACTCGCGAAAATCTCAACCAAAAGTTGACCGTTTTGGTTGCTCAATAATGATCAATTCACTAGCGAAAATCAACCGCGGTTGATGTTTAAATCGTACCTGAAAACGATGCAGTTTGAGCTGCCAACATCAGCGCTCACTTTACGCATCGATTTTTGTGTCTATTTTTCAACGGCTTTCGAACGCCACGTTCGTCGGTTACAACGTGATTTTTTCCACGTAACTGCGATAAAAATCTTCTCATGCAGCCCGCATTTCCCTCACCTGCCGGTCCATGACCTTGGCTAGATCTGACGCTTGGTGAATCACTTCATCAACGGCGCGCTCTACAGCCTGCCGCATCTGCTCGCCGAGTCGCCAGGACACCATACTCATGTCCGTTATGATACCCCCGGAGCCTTGGCACTTCGGGCAGTCGTCACCCTTACGGGGGCGGACCCCGGTTCCCTTGCAATGAGGACAACGACCAGACCGCAGCATCTCGGCGACACAGTGGTCGCGTGCCAACTGCAGGATTTCGTTCCGCTCGGCCAGCAGGCGCTGGTACTCGTGGTCATTGCCACCGCGGTGAGCTCGTTTGGCCTTCTCCATCACCACGGCGGCCCGGCGGCGCTCCTTGTCATAGTGCGGGTGAGACAGCACCAGTTGATCAAGCTGCTCTGGCAGTGGACGGCGCAGCAGGATAGCCATGGCCATGCCACCGGCCTCGTCGCTGTCCAGCGTGGCGCTGAAGTGGGCCAGCAGCGACGCCAGGGCCTGCTCGTCCCCCAGGTGGTCAGCCATGAGAAACTGGAGTCCTTGCGGGTTGCTCTTTGCGGCCACCTGCAGGGCTCCCAGAAACTCCTCTCTCCCCAGGGTGCTGGAGCGACCAGACGAGGGTTCATGTAGTGCACCTTTCGGCGAGAAAAGGCGCAGAGCCATTTCGATAGCGTGGGTCATGGTTTGGTCCTCTGGTCTGGGTCCTGATTGAAAGCGGCGAGTAGCCAGGCGCGCAACTGGCCTGATTTGATGTGTTCCGGGGTAACCTCCAGCACGGTCCACCCGAGCAAGATGGCCTCGTTCATCTTGGCCCGGTCCTCTACGAACCCCCTCCCCCTGGTATGCCGGCCGCCGGAATGGATCCCGCCGTGGATCTCGAGGGCGATCATGCTGGCCGGCCAGGCGTAGTCGAATCGCCATTTGCGCTTTGGGTGGAACAGCTGCTCGGTGACCGGGTCAGGTAAGCCGGCCAGCTGGGCCAGCACCTTGTCGCGCAGAGTGGTGACTTGTTGAGCCTTGCGCACTTGGTTAGCTGCGCTCCTAACCTTGGGGCTGTTACCCAGCAGCCGGGCCGCATCCAGAGCGGAGAGGTGGATCATGCCGCCCTCCCGATGGTGTTCTTGCGCAGTTCGGCTACTTCTCTGGCCACCTGCTCGAGCAGGGCCTCCTCGCAGCCGTGCTCCTGTTGCCAGGAACGTGGGGCGGCGTGGAAGCCGGTGGGGTAGCAGGCGCGATGGTGCCGCGGACAAAGTGGGAGCACCTGAGTGTGCTCAGCGCGCTGGGCCATGCCAGACCCGGAGCGCACATGATGAATTTCCGCAGGCGTGCCGCCATACCCGGCATTGCGGCAGGCGATGCAGCCAAGAGAGCTCACATCGTCCAACCACTGCTTATCAGCCTTGGTCTTGCTCATGCAGCCCTCCCGTATGCCGCCACCCAGTCAAAGCCGCGGCGGGATTCATCCCCGAACTTCACGCCCTGCTGGGCACCAAAGGCCTGGGCCAGCTCGATGAGATCGCGCATTTCACGAACGCTCATTTTGGAAGTGGATTTGCCCAGCACCACGAAGCCATTGCCGTTGAGGTTCGGCACAACGTCCTGCTGGTACAGGGCGGCGGAGAGGACGTGCTTCCAGTCCTCCTTGGCGAGCTTGCGGCCGTGCCAGACCACCTGCTCGGCGATGTCGGTCATGACAGCCCAGAACAGGGCGTTCTGGGCCAGGCTCCGGGTCATCTCCTTGATCTCGATGACCAGCGGCTTGTCCTGGTCAACCGGCAGGCCTGCGACCAACTGACTGGCCCGGGAGCGGATGTCGGGATTGCGCAGGAAATACTTGGGATAACTCATGCTCACCCCCGCTTGGCTTTGTTGCGGCGCTTGGTGGCGGCACGCTGACGCTGTGCGGCCCGGTCATTGCGCGGGTTTGATACTGGGCAGCTTCGGTTTTTCATAGCAATGGCCGAGCGAGAGGGGCCAACCCAGGCGCGCATGCCAGCCAGCATGGCAAGGCGAACTT
This sequence comes from Aeromonas rivipollensis, assembly GCF_010974825.1. GTDB lineage: Bacteria > Pseudomonadota > Gammaproteobacteria > Enterobacterales > Aeromonadaceae > Aeromonas > Aeromonas rivipollensis. The sequence goes on from NZ_JAAILA010000009.1 coordinate 40,185, forward strand.
GCAAGCGCAGTGTGGTGCCGAGCTGGCGCGCCATGTAGAACGTGGTGGAGAACAGGCTCATGCAGCCACCGCCTTGGCCGCAACAGCCTCGGTGGTGGGGAACGGGGTCAGGTGGTAATGCCACACCTGCTTACCGTCGATGTTCTGGCAGTCGGCGTGTTTCACCCAGCCGTGGCAGCAGACTTCGCGCAGGCGTGCGCTGATGGCTGCCTGGGTGTCGGCGTGGCCGTAGCGGCTCCAGCACTCGCGCTCGATGTCACGCAGGGTGCGGGCCTTGCCGTCGCTCATTACGGCGATAACGCGCCCCAACTGGGTCGCGATGGATAGATCTCGGGTATGCGGTTTGGTCATGGTCTGGGTCCTTTGGTCAAACTGCCGGGTGGTCTAGGTCCGGCACTGGCAATGGTACGGGGCGCTACCCCCTGTGTCACTGGTTGGCAAGGCCCTCCCCTTCTAAGTTATCCACAGCTCCAAACGCAACACCATGCCGCAACACCAGCACTGGCGCGGCTCTCAGCCGTGCAGCTTCCTCCGCCACTCGCTCCGGCGTCATGCTCTGCACCAGCCAATGCCCTGCGCCACGCTGCTGATCGGTGCGCCCCAGCGCATCGATCTCGTCGGCCACCTCGAGCTGCACCCGCTCCCCGCACCAGCCCCGCACGGCGGGGTAGATCACCACCCGGCAGAACTTCGCAGCCACGACCGCGGCACTCACATCAGGATTGAACATTGGCCAGCCCTCCCCGCTTGAACAGCGCCTTCAGGCTTTCCACGCCGCGCTGGCCGGTCTGTTGGTAAAACTCTGGGCTGTGCTGGATCTGCTCTCTGGTCGGCAGCCCCTTGCGCACCTGGGCCCCCAGATCCTCCCCGGCGACAACCCGGCGCAGCAGCTGGGCGTATGCCTGCTCGAACACTGGCCGGTAGGCATCCAGCCCCAGGGTCTGGCGCTCCCAGCTCGTCGCCTTGGCCGCGAGCTCCACCGCGGGATGGGTAAACCGGCGGGTGCGCACCTCGACCAGCGCCGTCTCCAGCGTCGGCAGTCCCAGCGACTCTGGCGTTATCTCGCACCACTTGATGAACATCCCAGGGCTCGGAAAAAACGGGATCCCCTGAGATCGGGCAACCCGCATACCCTGAGCCAGCTGATCACGACTGGTGCAATTGGCCTCAACCAGCGCAACCGTCCACTCCCGAAGCGCTCGTTCCTGCACCTGCGGGGTGGGAAACGAACGCAGCCAGGCAGGAAAGATCACCTTGAGCTGCTCGAGCAACTTGCTCACCACCTGGGTATCCCGGTCGGTCACGGAGGCGGCAACAGGGCGAACTGGCACGGCCTGGATCTCGCTCGGCATGCTGGCCAGGACCTCGCTCAACGGTTTCATGGTCATCAGTACCCCTCCTGGATCAGCTGATTGAGCTTGTCGGCGGTCATGGTCTTGGTCAGATCCCACTCGTCGCCGCGCACCGGTTGGCGCACCACCCCGGCACGCTTGGCGGTGAGCTTGTCCCACTGCTTGCGCAGGGTCTTGGGGCACAGCACGTTGGCTGACCAGAAGGGATCGAGGTTGGTCCATTTGAACAGCGAGCAGATTTCGTGATGGGTTCGCCCGTCCTGCACCCGCATCAGGCGGATCTCGTTCGCCCACTGCGCCCAGTTGGGGGCCTTGGCAGTCGGGTTCACCACCAAGACCTTACCGTGAATGAACTCGGCTGCCGTCAGGTCATCCTGGGTACCCCAGAACTTTCCACTCGGGGTCTGCACGGCGGCATCGGGTCGGACCTTCTCGGCGGGAGGAGAAACCGACTCATCGCCCCCGGCGTCGAGGAGCGCGTCAGCGTTCTTCGACGAAGAGGGTTTAAGATCTTTGTTTTTATTGTCTTTGGTAAGACTGTCTTGGGTGTTGGGTGTTTTCGCCTGGTTTGAAAGGTCAAAATACCCAGAAATCTGGGTGATTTTACCCGGATTTTTTTGGGTGTTTTTACCCGGATTTTTCTCTTGGGCGGTAGGCGTTTTCGCCTGTTTTTCTCTGGAATATTCCCACTCACTCACCACTTTGTTCACGCCCACGATCTTCATGTGGCCGTGCTTTTCGAGGGTGATGATGTGACGACGGGACAACACCTGAAGAGCCTTGTTCACATCCGACGGGTCCATGTCGCACAGCTCGGCCAGATACGTATTCGTGAGCCGGTCCTGCTTCTTGTTCCAGCCATAGGTGGAGTAGATCACCGCATCAAGCACGTTGAGCTCGCGACCAGCCATGCGCAGCCTGCACTTGGCCTTCTGGATCTCGTTTGCCGTGCGGGTGAACCCATCATCAAGATCTGCGACCACGCGGGCCTCCTTCTGAGGGGGGGTATGTGGGGCACTGGGCCCCGGGAATTTGATAACGGCGCTCATGCGGCCACCTCCTGCGCATCTGCGCACATCTCTGGTAGGTTGGCGCGCACCAGGGCAGCCGCAACGGGCGGGCATACTGCATTGCCGCAGCGGGCAACCTGAGCGGCCTTGGTGAACTTCTTGCCGCTGGCGTCTCGATCGATGACATAGGTATCCAAGAACCCCTGAGCAGGGAAAAGCTCATGGGGCTCCAGCATCCGCATGCCTATATCGACGATCTGGTAATCCTCGCCGCGCACGGTGACCAGACCGAAGCGATCCCGGGTGGTCACGGTGTGGAGAGGCTCAGAGCAGGGGATAGTCGAATCTGTCCCGTAATACTTGAGCAGGAAGGCTCGAACCTCACCGACATGCAGCCCGCCAGCAGTAATGGTGGGCATGGGCTCGATCACTGGCTGGCCGTCTTGGCAGGTACCACGCAGTTTTACAAGGTGGCTGGTCACCAGCGCATTGTGGTCAACCGTGGTCACGGTAGGCAGCGGCTGGGTCAGTTCTGCGCCCACCACGCCTGTGTAGTGTTTGGCAAGGGAAGCGAGCACAAGCTGGCTTTTGTCAGCCTTGGCCATGACTGTGCCCAGGGGGCCTTCCACTGATTGGCCGACCGAGTTACCGAACTGGCGAGCAATAACCGGCGCCACGAGAGCGAAGTGGCCCCCTTTCACTTCTGCGCAGATGGTGCGCAGTGGCTCATCAGCCAGCATGTTGCGCTGGTTACTGGCGTTGGCATGTTCGGTGATGAAGGGGGAAAGTGCTGAAGCGTGGTCTACAGGCACGATGAACGGCTCGGCGGCATTGATGACGAACCGCTCCACCCCCTTGGCAATCCTGCGCATCGTGGCTTCTGCCAAGGGGCGCTTTACCTTGAGCCCTTGGGCTTTGGCCTCTGCCTGAGTGAGGAAAATGCTGGGGCATGGGATCGACCAGTCGATGATGTCGGCAGCAGTGCGCCATGGCAGCAGCTTGCCTGATTTCACCTCTGTACTGGCTGGGTCGCCATGGGTCGGCTTGGGCCACACGATGGGTGCGCCATCCCGGCGTGCGATCAGGAACAGGCGCTTGCGGATGGTGGGGGTGCCATAGTCACAGGCGCGCAGCTCACGCCACTCCACTTTGTAGCCTTGGCGGCGCAGGGCATTGATGAAGCTGTTGAAGGTGCGCCCCTTCTTGGCCGGGTCCGGACGAGCGTTGCCCTCAGCATCGATCAGCAGCGGCCCCCAGGTCTGAAACTCTTCCACGTTTTCCAACATAATCACCCGAGGGCGAACAGTCGCGGCCCAGCGCAGGGTGACCCACGCCAGCCCCCGGATCTTCTTGCTGACCGGGGTCGAGCCCTTGGCCTTGGAGAAGTGCTTGCAGTCGGGAGACAGCCAGACCAGCCCAACCGGGCGGCCGGCAACCACATCGCGCGGAACGATATCCCAAACCGATTCGCAGTAGTGCTCCGTGCCTGGATGATTGACCGTGTGCATGGAGATCGCGTCGGGGTCGTGGTTGATGGCGATCTCCGGGCTGCGGCCCAGCGCCATCTCGATCCCGGTAGACGCCCCGCCGCCACCGGCGAAGTTGTCCACGACGATCTCGTCGAACAGGTTGAAGGTGTGGCGGCAGATTGAGGCGACTTGTGACTTACGCATGGAGCACCTCCTGCTCGGCGTACTCGCAAGCGGGGCACTCATAGGTGTAACCGTCAGTGCCGGATCGCAGCTCACAGCCGCACAGCGGGCAGTGGTTGAGGTCATGCGGCAAAGAGTGGCCCCCATGGGCCATGGTTGAATTGGTCATTGCTGGGTCCTGTTGTATTGCTGCCCGGTGGTGAGACGGGCCAAAGAGGGTTATGCGCTGGGTTGTGCTTCGGCACGCTCCAGGGTGCGGGCTTCCAGCTCGCGGGCAAGGCGAACGGCTTGGCGATCGGTTCCTGCGGCGTGCGCGGTCGAGATCAGCGGCTCGTCGAGGGCTAGGGCCAGCTCGTGCATGACCGACTTCAGGATGATGTTGTCGCGATCGCTGACGTGCTGGGATGCCGGGCGCGGCGGACGGTGTTGCATGGTCATGGGTTACCTCCCGAGGACAAAGTTGATGAGTTTTTGCAGGGGGCGCAGCGGGCGCTCCTCGTTGTAGGCGGCCTCGTCTTCTTGGCTGAACTGGAGCAGGCCGCGCTCGGGCAGGCCGGAGCCCTCCAGGATCTCCTCGACGGTCACGGGCGGAAAACCCTGCTCCAGCAAGCTCCGATTGGCCCGTTTAACGGCCCTCGCCAATATGGTGGGCTCGTGCTGAGATATGGCCTGGAGCAGGATCAGCAGCGAGGTGCGGGCAAATGCGGTTTCGGTCATGCCACACTCGGCGCCTACTTCCTGCCATACCTGGCGCTGAGCTGGGGTGCCGCGCACCCGCAGCGGGGAGCGGGTGCTCATATTTTCATGATCGGGGAGCGATACTCTTCCCATGGGGTTGGTCCTCTATGTTGGGTGGAAAAGCTGGCCGGTGGTCAGGCGGCCTGCTGGGTAGAATGGTCTTGCTCCTTGAGCAGGGGGTAATCCTCCAGGCCCAGCCGCAGCTCGCCGTTGCTGGCGATGACAAAGCTGACTGCATGCTGGGCAGGGATCACCTCCCCCCACTTCACGGCAAGACTGCGGGAAATACCGATCGCTTTCATGGCGCGGGCCATATTGCCGAAATAGCCGATTACTTCATGTTTCTTCATTGGTCTGGGTCCTGTGCATGGTGACATGCAAATGATGTCCTCTATAGAGAACGATGTCAATCTTCAACGTCTCCCAAAGTGATCAGTCAAGGAATTACAATTTAGTCTCTAAAGAGAACAAGAGGTTATTGATGAAAACTTTCGGGCAACGCCTTGAGGAAAAGCTGCAAGAGTTGGGCATCAGCATGTCTGAGCTTGCGCGCCGTACCGGCTTATCCAAGAGCGTGATTAGCAACACCATCAATAACCCGAATCGTGAAATGCGAGTGTCATCCCTGATTTCCATTGCCAGGGTGCTGAAGGTTGATCCCATATGGCTATACACCGGCCGCAGCAGTGGTGATCTGCTGAACGACATTCAGTTCAATTCGGATAAAGTGCCGGTCTGGACCTTGGATGACGTGGGGAACCTGGCAACAGATATGCTGCCGAACATGAATAGCGGGCGGTATGTGGTGGCAGAGAACCAAAGCCACAGCATTGCCATCGAGGCCACAAACGATCACCTATCAAAATCAGGCATTGTGGCCGGTGACATCTGCATCTTCAGCTTGGCTGACCGCACTCCAGAGGAGGGTGCTGTAATGCTGATCAGGCTCGAAAAGAATGATCAAGCGCGGCTGCTAAGGGCAATGTCGGGGATTGATGGATGGGTTTACGGTGTAGACGATCCAAGGCTTGGCACGGTCACATCCAGTGAGGCTATCGTGCTTGGCAAGTTGTCAGAACTGAGGCGCAACGAGATCAAGTAACCCCCCTCTCCTCTCCCTCCCCTTAACCCGCTTCGGCGGGTTTTTTGTTGTTCAAAAAAAATATCGTTTATTTTAGAGATCGGTATTGACCAATCGTTCTCTAAAGAATACAGTTTGCACATCGTCCTCTTGAGAGAACGACCAAGGCCGGGAGCAACAAGGGGCAGCGTGGAAGGCGGCCAATCGTGGTGAAGGTCTTGGGTAATGCCACACGAACGGTGAGAGCCCGGGCCGGAGACGTAACCGGCAAACCTCCGGATCTGGCGGAGTAAAAAGCCAGCAAAGAATTGAGTGCCACCCGGCAACAGGACCCAGCCCCAACCAGGGCAGTAGTGAAGCGCCTGACCAGCGCGGAAGAACGACAAAGCCCCGCACAGGGCGGGGCTTTGACGGACCAGGGAACCACCCCCAGTCATTGCGCCGGGGGACCAACCCCAGCAACAGGACCCAGCATGAATATGAATAGTCAGGTGGGTATTAGCGAGGACCAACTCGCCAACAGGAGTGAATGTACCATGACCAAGCGCATTTTTTCCAGGGCCGCAAAACGCGCCGACCAGATCGTTGCCTCCATCGCCGACCGCCTGAACGGCAACGCCGCTCGCCGCCGGGCCATCAAGCAGCGCCTGCACCTGGCCATGATGGCCACCGAGCAGCACCACATCGTCGCCGCCCGTGCTGCCCAGAAGCGCACCGCCGGCATCACCAAGCACAGCGCCCTCCTCCACTGGCGGGCCGAGTTCCACCGCAACGCCATCTGATAACAGGGTCGAGCCCTCCCCCGCATAGGGCTCAAGCCAAGACGCATTTAATAGACACCGCGAGTGTGTCTTGGCTTCTTGCAGCCTGAATTCAGGATTGCACCGCTCTTTAACAACTCGGAACCGGCTCACAACCACGAATCCCGATGCCGGTAGGGATGCGCCGATACCCCGTTCAATCCGGAAGGCGGTGCGTGAACGTGAATGGTGGCCACTGGCAACAGTGGCCAGCCTGGAGCCCCTTGCATCAGGGGGTTGCAGGCTGACAGCCGCCCCAAACAGATCCATAATGCCCCCTTCGAAACAAGGAGGGGTTATGAATCGAGTAGGGGGTTGGATAGGAGCGGTGTTGCTGGGGTTGACGTTGCTGGTTATGCCAGTAGCGCAGGCAGAGCCAGATAATACTGACATCGCCAAGATTATGAAGCTAGCCGAGGCTGGCAGTAGGGACGACCAATATCGCCTTGGGTTTAGCTATGACATTGGTGACGGTGTACCTCAGGATGATAAGCAAGCAGTATTTTGGTACCAAAAAGCAGCCGAACAAAACCATGCAACTTCACAGTTCTTTTTAGGCGGTATGTATGAAGATGGCCGAGGCGTTCCGCAAAATAACAAAACCGCCGTGTTCTGGTTCAAAAAAGCAGCCGACCTTGGTTTGATTGCCGCACAAAACCAGCTTGGTTGGATGTATGCCAGTGGCACTACTGTGGTGCAGGATAAAAAACTGGCGTTCGACTGGTATAACAAGGCGGCCCAGCAAGGCTTTCCTTCAGCGCAATACAACATTGGCGTAATGTACGATCAGGGCCAAGGAGTAAAACAGGATTTTAGCAAAGCCTTGATGTGGTACAGCAAGGCCGCCGAACAAGGTGTTGCCGAAGCGCAGTACAATCTCGGGGTGATACATTACCAAGGTCGAGGTGTGCGGCAAGACTTCAAAAAGGCTTTCTCTTGGTATCGAAAAGCCGCAGAGCAAGGTTTACCAGATGCGCAATACAACTTAGGTGCAGGATATGCGCGAGGTGAAGGGGTACCGCAGGATTATGTGAAGTCATACGCTTGGTATTCTGTTGCTGCAGCAAATGGCGAGCGGAGCTCCCACGATGCACGTGATAATGCCGCGAAGCGACTCACCCCAGATCAACTAGCCAAAGGCCAAGAGTTGGCGGCAAGCTACTTCGAGAAATACCAACCCAAGTAGTCACCACTTAGACCATCCGACCAAGCCCAGCAACTGCTGGGCTTTTTCGTTTTTACAACCACAGGACCCAGACCATGAAACCACTGACCGAAGCCCAGCTGATGGGCTTTCGCGGCGCAATGGTGCCACCCACCCGCCGCAAGTACCACGTAGACGCCGCCCCATCCGCCGAACAGGCGCGAATGGCCCGCAACAAAGCCACTACCCGCCGCGCCATCGAGAAGTATCACGAAGCGCTCGCCCTCCGTCGTGAAATGGAGATGTAGCCATGGCCAACGAAACCGCCCTGCTCGCCCTCCTGGAGAGCCAGGAAGCCGAGGCCAGCGCCAAGGCCGAGTGGATCGCCGAGTGGACCGCAGCAAACCGCCCCCTGCTGCTGGCCGGCCAGCTCGAAACTGACTTATCGACCCTGCTGGCCGAGGTGAACCACGACCAGGGCCTGCAGCTCAACCAGGCGATGTTCCTGCTGATGACCGAGGGCGAGCCCGCCCCGCTGATGCAGCTCACCAAGCAGTTGATGGACGCCGCCCTGGCCGCCCTGGCCAAGGAAGCATGGGGTTATCACCTCGCCGCCCTGCACGACGCCATGAGCGAGGAGCAATGGGAGCAATACCAAGACAGGAGGAATGCAGCGTGAGTAAAAAACGAGTTTTACCAGTTCCATATACTGACTGCCTTCTGCTTCACAGGGATGGCTGTCAGCGCATAGGTCGCCTGAATCACAGCGGAAGTCACTTTCAGTTGGCATCTTATCAAACAAGAAAAACAGAGGTGGTATGGCTGCCTGTTGATGTTGTGATGTGGCGAGAGATTGAGCCTTTCAGTGTTGGCGGTGAAGGAGGTCCAGCATGAACGCACCCGCCAACACACTGACAATGCGCCAGCAACACCAAGCCTACTGCGAGAAGCTGCTGGCAGACATCGACCAAGCGGCCCTGAGTCCAGACGAGCAGTGGCACCTGCGTCGCCGGCTCGGCATCGGAGGTTCCGAGATCGGAACCATCCTTGGCCTGAACAAGTATCAGACACCATTCGACCTCTGGCTGATCAAGACCGGTCGCAAAACCCCGGATGACTTGTCCGACAAGCCCGCCATTCACTGGGGGCACAAACTGGAAGCGGTGGTTGCCGATGAATACGCCGAGCGTACCGGGCAGCTGGTGACAGTCGATGACACCCACTACCAAGCAGAAGTGGCCCCCTGGATGGTAGGCAACGTTGATCGGATGGTCGGTGAGCACAAGGTACTGGAGTGCAAGACCGCCAGCGGGTTCGCCGCCAAGAAGGCTGGTTTCGGCCCCGGCAACGTCTACGACGAGCGCGGTAACCTCATCACCGAGTGCGATGAAGTGCCAGAGAGCTATCTGCTCCAGTGCCAGCACTACATGCTGGTGACAGGAAGGCAAGAGTCTGATTTGGCCGTGCTCATCGATGGGCGTGACTACCGGATTTACACCATTCCGCGCAATGAGGATCTGATCGCCGCAATGGTTGAAGCAGCAACCAACTTCTGGTTCGACTGCGTGATCGCCGACCTGCCGCCGGAGGGGGCAGCTCAGCTTGAGGCTGTGGATCAAGATGCCACTGCGGAAGTGGTTGAGGCTGACAGCGAGGTGATATCGCTCATCATCGAGCGCAAGGAGCTCAGCGAGGCGATTACCGAGCTGGAAAGCCAGAAGAAGGAGGTGGATAGCCAGATCCAGAGCTTTATGGGTTCGGCACAGGTGCTCAGTCGCAACGGCGCCACCATGGCCACCTGGAAGCCGGTCACCACCAATCGTTTTGACTCCACAGCGTTCAAAAAAGCAGCCCCGGCCACTTATGCCGCATACACCAAGCCATCCACTTCCCGCACGTTCCGGGTCAATTAAGGGGTTACCATGAACAACATTGCCACCATCACTCAAAACAAGGGCGGATTCCTCATGGAGCCGCAGAACCTGCAAGAGGCCATGCAGCTTGCAGATATGCTGGCCAACTCCAACCTCGTGCCAAAGTCCTATCAGGGGAAAGCCGGGGATGTGCTGGTCGCCTGCCAGTGGGGATCTGAAATTGGCCTGAAGCCGCTGCAAGCCCTGCAAAATATCGCCGTCATCAACAACGTGCCTGCGGTATGGGGTGACGCCCTGGTAGCACTGGTGCGCGGCTCCGGCCTTTGCGAGTACATCAAGCAGGACTGGGACGCTGCCACCAAGACAGCCATCTGCAGCGTCAAACGCCGTGGCGAACCGGAAGAGACCCGCACTTTCTCGGAAGAGGATGCGCGCCTCGCTGGCCACCTCAACAAGGACACCTACAAGAAGAACCTGCAGCGGATGCTCTCCATCCGCGCCCGAGCCTTTGCGCTGCGCGATGTGTTTGCCGACGTGCTCAAGGGTCTCAAGGTGGCCGAAGAGGTCGAAGATTACCCGGTGGAGAAAGAACTCAATTCTGCGCCTACCGGCGTCCCAGCAGCCAAACCAGCCAGCCGCACCAGCGCCGTACTGGATCGCATCAAGTCAGCCCGCCAAACAGCTCCCACCGAGCAGCAGGAATCCCCGGCCGTTATTGACGCTGAACCACAGTCAAACGGGGTAGACCACTCAAACGCCTACGCCGATCACTGCGCCGCCATCGAGGGGTCCTGTGATACTGCTGAGTGGCAACAGGCCTACACCACCGCCTGGACCTGGGCCAACGAAACCGGCGACCAGAACATCATCGCAGGTATCAAGCAGATCGCCGGCGAGCGCAAGAAGCAGCTCAGTACCGGGCACAGCGCCCAGCAATAACCTACAAGGCCCGCTCACAGCGGGCCTTTTCAATCCTAAGGACCCGCCATGACCGAACAAGCCAAAACAGAGACAACCCAGGCCCAACTGGTTGTCATCGAACCCACCTCCGCCGTCGCCCTGTTCACCGAGGGCCAGGGCGTGGCTGAACTGCTGGCCGACATTCGCCAGAAGGCAACCAGCCTGGTGCCCGACATCACCACCGCCAAGGGCCGCAAGGAGGTCGCCAGCATCGCCCATGCCATCGCCCGCACCAAGACCTACCTGGACGGGCTCGGCAAAGAGCAAACGGACAAGTTCAAGGAGATCCCCAAGCGCATCGACGCCAACCGCAAGCAGATCCGCGACACCCTGGACGCCCTGAAAGACGAGGTGCGCGCCCCGCTCACCCAGTACGAAGCGGCAGAGGAAGCCCGAGTGGCAGCACTGCAATCCCGACTGGCCCGCCTCAATGAACTGGGATCCTCTGCCAGCATCGAGATCGCCGCCGCCGACCTGCAGGTCATGCTGCAGGAGGTCGAGCAGAACGCCCTGGACGACTCCTGGAAAGAGCTGCTGCCCCAGGCGACCGTCGCCAAGGAGCTCGCAACCAAGCGCCTCGGCGAGGCCATGGCAGCCCGCCAGAAGTACGAAGCCGAGCAGGCAGAGCTGGAGCAACTGCGCCAGAAGCAGGCCGAACAGGATCGCATCGACCGCGAGCGCCTGATAGCCGAGCAGGCGGCGGAGCAAGCCCGCCGGGAGGAAGAGAATCGCCAGCGCCTGGAGCGTGAAGCCGCCCAGCACCGCGAGCAAGAGGCCCAACGCCAAGCCCAGGTGGCACAGCAGGCTGCAGAGCAGGCCCGGCGTGATTCCGAAGCCGCCGAGCTGGCCCGCCAGCAGGCCGAAGCCAACGCTGCACGCCAGGCGGAAGAGGCTGCCACCCGCGCCGCCGAGCAGGAGCGTCAGCGCATCGCCGACGAACAGCGCCTGAAAGACGAAGAAGATGCCCGTCGCATGGCCGACCGCGCCCACCAGGGGCGCATCAACAGTGCCATCTTGATGGACCTGATTGGTATGGGCATTGAAGAGGATAAAGCAGTCACCCTCATCAAGCACATCGCCAACAACAAGATCGCCCACCTGACCATCAACTACTGACCACCTCGCCCCACCACCAACGGGGCTTTTGTACTCCCAAAGGACCAACCATGACCACGCTGAACCCCAGCGAGGCGACCAGTCTCGCGCTGAACACCCTCACCAGCCAGATCCGCAACATCCTGCTGATGCCGGATGGCCCGGCCAAGGCCGCCATTGGCAGCTTCGAAAGCCTGCTCACTGCCAACCTGACCATGATCAGCGAGGCCGCCAACGCCCACATCAACGAGTTCAACACCCTAGTCGGTGAGCTGGAGGCGCGGGATAGCGAGCTGCTCACCAAGGCCATCCTGGTCAGCGAGCTGCGCCAGCAGGTTGCCGAAGCCGAGCAGCGCATTACTACCGCACGACAAGAAGGCGCCACCGGGTTGGAAGCCAAGGCCGACGAGCTCTACAAGGCCCAGCGCATCCTGAACGATGTCCAGACCAAGTACGGCGCCCTGCAGTACGCCACCCGCCAGCTCGAGCGTCAACTGGCCGACCTCAACGCCATGGATCCGGCAGGCATGAAACGCCGCATCAAGGAGAAGAACGAGCTGCTGGAGGAGCAGCGCACTGCGATCGCCAAGCACAAGAGCAACGAAGCCGCCTACCGCGCGGAGGTATTGAAGCTGGAGCGCCGCATCAAGGAGCTGCTGGGCGCCATCAACGAGCAGGATCGCGAGCTTGAGCGCCGCCACACCGTCATCATGGAGCTGGAGAGCAGTCGCGCCGCCAAGCTGGTCTGGCACAAGCACCTCGCCAACACCTACAAGGGCGAGGATGGCACACTCTGGAACGTCTACCTGGTAGATCACGGCCTGAAATCCAACCTCCCCTACCTCATCAACGACCTCAACTGGAAGCTGCACGCCATGAAATCCGATGGCTCCGGCTGCTCGGTCATGTTGAGCCAGTGGATGAACCCCATCTACCCGACACCCTATGGTGCAGGGGCCCCGGACGACATGACCCAGGATATCTTCGCCTTCATGCAGGAGGCCCTGGAGCAGAGCCACCCCCACCTGCAGCCGCGCGCCGAATGGGCCAAGACGGTCAGCATCCATGAATGCGGCCTGCCACCGCGCACCATCAAGCCGCTGGAGGAGGCCGGGATCGACACCCTCTACAAGGTGATGAGCCACCAGGGGAACAAGCTGGACAAGGTGAAGGGGATCGGCCAGAAGCTGGTCGGCCAGATCGTCTATGCCTGCGAGCTCAAGGTGAAGCTGTGGGAGGAGCAGTTTGCAGCCAGTCGGCAACCGGAACAGCACAAGGAGGCGGCATGAGCCTCTACCGCCACCGCGGCATGGTGCAAGACCGCAAGACGAAACCGCTACTCCAACAACGCCAGCGAAAACGCGACGAGATAGAGCGCCGCCAGCTGGCCAGCCAACTTGGCATCGACCCCAAGGAGGTGCGCTGATGGCGATCCTGATTGATAGCGGCACACCGGCCAGCGACAAGAACTTTTGGGCCACAACATGGGAGTGCTTCGCAGATGCCCAAGCACTCTATGGTCGGCGTTTCGAGTGCGATGTTGCCGCTGAACCACTCACTGCCAAGTGCAGCCGCTACTTCACCAGCCACCTGCTGCTTGATAAATTGCTGGACTACCGCACCCGGGAAGATGTACGAGCCCAGATTCGTGAGGCCGAGCAGGCTGGCACGGTCTGTATCGGCATCGACAGCCTCAACCTTGACTGGCCAGAGCACTGGTGGTGTAACCCGCCGTTCGACCTGAAACCTGAGTTCATCACTCAGGCCCGCCAGCAGCAAGCCAATGGCAGGCCCGGGATGATGCTGCTGCCATACGAGCCACTGACAACATGGTGGCGCCGCTTGCTGGCCGAGGATGTGATCATCTACGAGCCGGATGGCCGTTATCAGTTCTACGAGCGAGATGGCGCAACCAGAAAGAGCGGAGCCAACTTCGGTTGCGCCCTGATTGCCTTCCCCACCATGAAGGTTGGTGCATCCCCTCGCATCCCCTTTGTGCGCGGCATTGGCTCTAAGCGCGCGGCCTGATACCCCCAACCAATCCACCGCCCGCCACACAGAAACGGTGGATAAGTCGAGGACCCCCATGAAAGCCACGGAAAACCCCTACTGCGGTGCAGTAGTCATCGGGTTGGGCGTCGTCATGCCTGATCCCAAGCAGCCCGGCAAGTTCATCCTGCCCGGCGGCATCACCTGCGACCGGCAAACCGCCGAGGCCGCAGCCAAGAAGATCCACGACCTGCAGGCCAAGAAAGCCCGCAACTAACCAACAACAGGACCCAGACCATGTGGTTTAAAAACCTTCAAGTTTACCGTTTCACCCGCCCGTTCGAGTTGACCGCCGAACAGCTGGAAACCCAACTGGAGGCATGCGCCTTCACCCCCTGCGGCAGCCAGGAGCTGTCTCGCTTCGGTTGGACCCGCCCGCTCGGCAAGTTCGGCAGCACCCTGACCCATGCCGCCGACGGACAGATCCTCATCTGCGCTCGCAAGGAGGAGAAAATTATCCCGCCAGCCGTCATCAAGGAACAACTGGCAGAGAAAGTCGGGGCAATCGAGTTCGAGCAGGGGCGCACCCTCAAGAAGAAAGAGAAGGAGGCTCTCAAGGAGGAGCTGCTTCACACCCTGCTGCCCCGGGCATTCAGCCGTACCGCCAACACCTTCGCCTGGATCAACCCGGCCAACGGCCTGCTGATGGTCGATGCCTCCTCCGCCAAGAAGGCGGACGATGTGCTGGCTCTGCTTCGCAAGTCAATCGGCAGCCTGCCGGTGGTGCCGGTGGCGCTCAAGAACCCACCCGAGATCACCATGACCGAGTGGCTGCAAGAGGGAAACCTGCCGGCAGCTTTCACCCTGGAGGATGAATCCGAGCTACGCAGCGCCATGGAGCACGGCGGGATCGCCCGCTTCAAACAGCAAGACCTGATGACCGACGAGGTGAAAAATCACCTGGCCAACGACAAGCTGGTCACCAAGTTGGCCCTGAACTGGGGTGAGCGCCTCAGCTTTGTGCTGGGCGACGACCTCTCCATCAAGCGCCTCAAGTTCAGCGAGGACATGCGCGAGCAGAACGACGACATCACCAGCGAAGATCCGGCCGCCCGCCTGGACGCCGACTTCGCCCTGGTGACCGCCGAGCTCTCCCAGTTCATCCCGGCCCTGTTCAATGCCCTGGGTGGTGAGGAGGCGTGTGACGGCCGGTCGGTTAGCAAATCCCTGCCTGAGACAGAGCGGCAAGGTGAAGAAGACGCCCTATACCAACCAGCGGTTGAGTTCGTGACGGAATCCGGCAGGGCTTCTGTCAGTGCAATCCAGCGTCATTTCAGGATTGGATACAACCGCGCAGCGTGGCTTGTTGAAGCCATGGAGACCAGGGGCATCATCAGTACGCCCGACTCGCAGGGTCTCCGGAAAGTCATTGCCGGAGGTGCCGCATGACCGACCTCACCATAACCGACACCAAGGACGTCTGGGTGGTTTACACCAACACCGACCTCACCGAGGGGCGGGGCTATCAGTACCCGATCCACGTCTGCGGATCACCCGCAGCAGCCGCACGCATGGCCATACGCAAGGGTGTCCAAGGGAGCGACGCCAACGTCAGCAAGATGACTGCCGTGAAGGTGCGCGGCAGTTGGCTGGCGCCGGTGAGCATCATCGAGCCCAACGATGCAGATCGCCGCGCTGACGCGCTCAACGCCGAGCGCCTGCGTGTGATGGACAAGGCCCGGGCTGCCGGCCTGACGGACGACGAAATCAGTATGCTGGGGGATGCATGAGCGAACACACCAAGGGACTGCTTCGGGTAGGCCATTCAGGGGCGGTAGTGGCAGATCACCCCGTCCGCGAAATGAACAGCAGCGATGCCGTCGAATACTACGGCGGCCACTTGGTCGCCGAGTCCGTCACCGCCGCCAATGCCAGGAGGCTGGTCGCCTGCTGGAACCTGCTGGACGGCTACGACACCGATGAGCTGGAGGGCGTTAGCCTGGCCGAGTTTGTGGCCAAGCAGGCTTACCTCAACGAGATGACCACCAATGACGGGCTAAACATCTCCATGTCAGGCATGGCGCTGCAGATGGTGGCGGCATCGTTCGCCGGACAGTTCAAGGCCAACGGCGCCACCAACTACCTGGAGCTGAGCGGCAACCACCCTGAAACCGGCCCCTTCACCATCACCATGCAGCGCACCCATGGCCTCACCCCGGCGCAGAAGCTGGCCGCCATGACCAAGCAACGGGATGTGCTGCACGAAGCGCTGAATGGCGTGGTGGGCGTGATGAACAACAGCCAGGGCGTGGCCGGCTGGCACCAGAACGGCGCCATTGCCACCTGGGACGAGCTGCTGCCGGAGGTGGCCGCCGCCCTCGAATTTGCGGAAGGAGAGAAATCGTGAAGCGATTCAACTGCACATTGAGCGACAAACGCGGCGAGTTTGGGGAGTGCATGGAGGCCCACAGTACCGGGCGCTATGTGCTGTTTTCTGATGTGGAGAGGCTGCAGCAACGGATGCAGGATCTACTGGATAAGAGCAACCGCACCGGCTTGGCAATAGAGCGCGCCATCTCCACCGGATCGGTGCTGGCAGATCACCCGCTCAAGTCGCGGCTGGAGCTGCTTGCCAACCACCACAAGCGCGAGCAGGCGCTGGCTGACGGCATGGTGGCCATGGCCGACCGCTGCCAGTTGCTGACAGACCTGCTGAAGGAGGTAACCCAGGTAATCCCGGCCATCGGGGTGACCACGGACGACATGCCTGTCGTTGATGCCTTCCTTGAGCGCATAGAGGATGCAGTGAGTGGGGAAGATTCGCATCAAACAGGCATAACCCTGAGCGCGGCGGATCTCGTAGAGCTGGCTGACTTCTGCAGCCCAGACAGAGATACGGACCCCGAACAGCTGGAGACGGAAATTGTTCTGTTCTATCGTCGCGCCTTCAAGTCAACCGATGGAGATGACATGCCGGCGGGCGTGTATGTGCATCTTGCTGACTACCCAGAAGAGGGGTTGTTTGGCCCAGTAGGTGGGCGGCGACTTGTCGGTGAGCGACTAGACCACCCAGACAGTGAGTGGACAGATGCCACGCCAGCCCCAACCGAGCAGGACTACCGCGAGCTGCAGGTCCAGCACGACCAGGTGCAGAGCCGACTCAAGGGGGCGCTGGACACACTCCAGCTCGCACTCCCCTATGTGGAGCATGCTATTGAGTTCGCGCCGAGCCAGCAGATTTCCGAGGGGCACAAGATCTTTGCCGCCCATATCGCGGCAGCCCTGACGGGAGATCGTGGAGAACCGATCGCCATGATGCAGGAGCAGAACCCGGCTGACGCGCTGGTGCTGATGTCGGACATTGCATCCCTCCAGCGCTACACCCTGGGCGGGCACTGCGATTCCTTCGGTCAGGACTGCGGCGCCGAAATGGAGCAAGACGACGAGGGGGAATACGTCCTGCTGGCCGAGGCCCTGGTACTGCCTGCCGCACCAATACCATCAGGAGGTGAGCCGTGCGCTATCGAGAGCCCATCATCCAGCCCGGACTGACCCGCACCGAAGCCGAAGAGACCCGCGCCAGATACATCCGCATCAACCCCGGCGCCCGGGTCACCATCGACAGCCAACCCGATAACCCCCAGCTCAAGACCCTGATAGCCCACCTCCCCGTCCTGCCCCTCCGGCAGGTGCTGGCACCGGGCTTTATCGGGTACCGCGGCTGGCGGGCATAACCAGAGCCCCGGCAAGCCCGGGGCTTTTCATTGAGGACCAACCATGAGTATCGAAATGCAAGTGCAGGACCTGGCAGGTCGTTTGAATGGAGCAAGCTACCCGCTTCGCATCAGCAAAGAACTGGAGGCTCAGGCTAAGGACGCCGGACTGGTCATCGTCTACGGCGCCAGCGACGACCTGATGGAGTTCGCAGGCGCGATCAACGATGAGTTCGGCGTCTGGGATGGCGGCACCGCCCTCGTGGATACCGAAGGCCTGCTGCCGGAAGACGCCGACAATCTGGACACCGACGAAGAGCGCGCCAGCTACTACTACCGCAAGGGCAAGGCAAAGACTATCGAGGCTCTATGGGCCAAGGAAGGAGATTACAGCTGGACCTACAGCACCGAGATCCCGCACGAGACCTTCGAAGTGGTCGAAGACAGCGGCCCTTACTGCCGTGGCATCGTGTTCTCCCTTGCTGACCTAGGGGGCTGACCATGGCGAAAATTTACATAGCCGGGCCCATGTCAGGCCTGCCTAACTTCAACCGCGACGCCTTCAACCTGGAGGCCGAGCGCCTGAATGTCCTCGGGCATATCGCGCTCAACCCAGTGATCCTGCCGAATGGGCTGGAGCAACACGAGTACATGGCCATCTGCATCGAGATGGTCAAGATGGCCGATCAGTTGGTCATGTTGCCTGGCTGGGAGCGCAGCGCAGGGGCACGCGCAGAGCACGCTCTGGCCATCAAGCTCGGCAAGCCGGTGATCCTCACCTCAATCCCACACGAGGAGGCTGCATGACCAAACAAAAGGCGGCCGGGATCGCGATCCTAGCGCTCAATGTGCTGGCCGCCATCGTGGCGGCGACGTTGATGGGGAATGGAAATGCGTGAAATCCAGGTGACATTCACCACATCAGTTCCTGACGAAGTGTCAGATGAGCTGGTCCAGGAGTGGCTTGAGTTCGAGCTTCATGCCAGGGGAGGTATGTCCGGAGATAATCCTCTGTGTGGTGAATCGCTCGATGCTGATTCGTTCAGCGTTGAGTTCCAATAACGGCCCTTCCTTCAACTCAATCGGCGCCCCATCCTCTGGAACAGGAGGGCCACGCCATGCAACAACTTCAACTGACCATCGACCAGGACAGCCAGCTACTCAACGACCTGGTCAGCACCGTGCGATCCCCCACCCTTTCCCGTTCAGCCAAGCTCGCCGAGATTGGCCGCATCCTGGCGCACTTCGATCTGCCTATCGAAGCGCCCCGGGTTGCTGGCCAGCTCTGGAGCGCCACCGAGCTGGGCAAGGAGCTGGGGGTAAGTGCCCAGGCCATTGGCCGGCTGGCCAACCAGCACCAACTCAAACGCCCGGCGTTCGGGGAGTACCGCCTTGACCAGGCGGTCAGCAGCAGGAAGCAGGTGGAATGCTTCCTCTACAACCGAGCGGGCCGGGATGAAATTACCAGACTAATGAGGACCAACAGATGCAGCAATTCGTCTACCCATGTGCCAGGTGGGTGAGGCCGAAGCTATTCGCCGAACTGACAGGCATGACAGAAAAAGCCGCCGAAGGACGGCGCTTGAAAGGAGAATGGCCGGAAGGGCGGGTATGGTGCCGAGCCCCGGACAACCAGATTCGTTACAACGTTGCGGAGTATGACAAGTGGGTCGAGTCAAGCATGATGATCTAGTGGCTGGAGTCACTGGATTGGAGGTTCATGGCAAAAAGCTGCGCATCACCTTCACCTATAAACGGGCACGCTGCCGGGAGGTCCTCGACCTCCCCATCACCAAGGCGAACGTGAAGTTTGCCACCAACAAGCTGGCAACCATCAAGCATGAGATTGCGATCGGCACCTTCAGTTACGCACATCATTTCCCTGACAGCCCTGCACTGACTCGATTTGGAGGAAGCCGGAGAAACGTCACCATTTGGGAGGCCTATCAGGATTTCTGGCGGCTGCACAAACCCATGCTGAAGCCTACCTCTCGTCATGGCTACCCGTTCGCCATTGAGGCGTGCATCAATGTCCTGGGTAAGGACCGACAGGTCTCAACGCTGATGCCCAAGGACATTGAGCTGATCCGCAATGAGTTGCACATCTCACTCAAACCCAACTCCATCGTCACCTACCTTGGGCGATTCAGGCAGTTGCTTCGCTGGTGCGAGAAGAACAACCTTCTTGCGGATGCAGCAAGACTCACGGGAGGAGTGAGGCCCGTCACCACCAGAAAAACCTCACCGGCAGACCCTTTCGAATTTGATGAATACACCCGGCTGCTGGAAGCCTGCTCCCACGAGCAGCAGCGAAACATGATCACCCTTGCTATCTATACTGGCCTTAGAACAGGCGAGCTGAGGGCTCTTGCCTGGGAGGACATCGACCTCGAAAAAGGGGTAATGGTCATCAGCAGGAACATCAGTAACGAATCGGACTATTTCAAACTGCCCAAGACCAACGAGCCCCGGGAGGTTGATCTGCAGCCGCCCGTGATCGCAGCTCTCAGATCACAGATGGCATTGTCGTTCATGCGTGCTGTGGTGTCGGTAGATGTGGACATGAATGGTCGTATCGAGCGCCAGAGCATCAGGCCGGTATTCACGCCTAAGGTGACGGGCCCCCATGTTCCACACGCCAAGGAGTTCTTCACCGCCGCCGGGGTGTCTCATGCCTGGAGCAACATCATGAGGAGAGCCGGGGTAAGATACCGGCGCTTCTATCAACTTAGGCATACGTTTGCTAGTTGGAACCTGACGTCGCATGGAAATCTCGCGTATATTGCAGCGCAAATGGGTCACGCTGACCTTGAAATGTTACAATCCGTCTACGGAAAGTGGATCGCCTCGGCGAGCAAATCAGAGGCGGTCAGGATCTGGGAGCAGATGCAATCAAAAGGCCTTTTTGCCCCAATGACGCCCCAAGAAAAAAAGATCCACGAGTAAGCGATTGATTTATTTGATTAAAAGTCAACACCCACAATTCCCGGCAAAGGAA
>NZ_JAAILA010000010.1 GCF_010974825.1 Aeromonas rivipollensis
CTAAATAGCTGTTCCGAATAGTAGATCACCGGAGGAAGGGAACTCAGTCCAGTTTGTGCGATCTGATTAGTCGCTAAACAAAACAAGCCACACCCAAAGGACTGAGTTGATGCCTATCCTACCACCTCTGCCACGACCACAACGGCGCCGCATTCACAAAATCATCCATGCCACCCGTGATAAAGGACATGCTCGTCGCTTGATGGCCATCTTGCTGTTACATGAAGGACGCACGATCACCGATGTTCATCACCTTACCGGCGCTGCGCGCTCGACCATCGGTCGTTGGCTTCGGTGGTATCGAGATGAAGGCATAGATGCGCTAGAAGCCTTACCGGCTGGCCGTGCCCCAGTCTTACCTATCGCCAAGATTGTCACCTTACTGGTGCTGCTCATGCAGTTTTCTCCGCAAGATTTTGGTTATCAGCGCAGCCGTTGGTGTACTGAACTATTGGCTATAAAAATCAATCGGTTAACAGGGCTCAATGTGGCAGCCTCCACGCTCCGCCGATGGTTACCTCGTATGGGCATTGTCTGGCGCAGGCCCGTGCCGACCTTGCGGATAAAAGACCCAGCCTATCAGGAAAAAATGGCGAATATCGACGCCGCGCTGGCCCGCTGTGATGCCGATAATCCGGTGTTTTATGAGGATGAAGTCGATATAGACCTCAATCCCAAATTAGGAGCCGACTGGATGTTCAGAGCGCAGCAAAAGCGGGTTGTCACACCGGGGCAGAATGCCAAGCATTATCTGGCAGGCGTTCTCCACGCAGGCAACGGAAGGGTACTTTACGTCAGCGGGATCAAGAAAAACTCATCGCTGTTTATTGCCATGCTGGAAAAGCTGCGCCACCACTACCGACGAGCCAAAACCATCACGTTGATCCTCGATAACTACATCATTCACAAAAGCAAACAGACCGAGCGATGGTTGAAGAAGAATCCCAAGTTCTGCCTGGTGTTCCAGCCAGTTTACAGCCCTTGGGTTAATCACATAGAACGGCTATGGCACAAGTTACATGAAACCATCACGCGCAATCATCAATGCAGAGGGATGGCAAACCTGCTGGCCCGAGTGAAACACTTCATGGATACCGTGTCTCCTTTCCCGGGGAATGGCTATGGCACAGCGAAGGTGTAGCACTATTGGGATCAGTTATTTAGGAGGCCAGATAAAAAATCACCCCAGAGATTGCGCCATGGCGCTATTTCATGGCTTGCATGACTTGCCCATGCAAATATATTGCATGATATGCCAGCCATATCGCCACCCATATTCTTGCCGAACATGGCTAGCATATTTTCAATCACCATAACAGCCCCATCACCCGTACATAAAATACATATCCATGCATGAACAATTGAATTAACTGCACGGCGTCACCGATGATTAACCTATGGTTCACAGCTTGGCTCCGCCTCTGGCGGGAGTGAGCCCCCGTCTCAGGCTGATCCTCCGAAAAATGGGGCTAATTACACCATCAGCAGGGCATTAATTCTATGAATTGAATCGCAACAGGACTATATTTCAGTGCGTTGAGCCAACGCATAAAAACGAGATCCCGGTTTGCCCTCCCCCCTTGGCCACTCATAGAATTCCCCTGTCTGAGATATTTCACCCTGTTCCAGCCTCCTTTATCCACTCCCTCTCGGGCGCGGATTGACAATGATCACCGAGGACCCGATGCCCTTCTCTATGCGGCAACGGGCCATCGATTGCCATACCGGATCTGCCTTGTCGGGTATGGAGGAGCGCGATCGAATGGGGTGACCCAAACCCTGCGATAACAACGAATAGCAAGAAGAGGAATATCCTATGAGTGGCACCATCATCAAGGCTGCAAGAAATACCCCCCATGCCCCCCAGGATCTGGGCCCCTACACCCAGAGCGTGGCCTTCTCCCATTACAACAATATTGCTGCCCAGCTGCCGGTCGATCCCAGGACAGGCAAGCTGGTGAGTGGCGATATCCAGGCGCAGGCCAGACAGTGCCTGACCAATATCCAGGCCATCGTCGAGAGCATCGGCCACGTCATGGACGACATGGTGAAAGTGACCCTCTTCCTCAAGAACATGGGGGATCTGGAGGCGGTCAACGCCGTTTATCGCGAATTCTTCCCCCGCAACCTGCCGACCCGCACCGTGCTGGCGGTGGCCGGTCTGCCGCTCGGCGCCGCCATTCAGATGGACGCCCTGCTCTCCAACGGGGAAGGCACCTTCCCGCAAGCCCCCTGCCCCCTTATCAAGCTCGCCCGAAACAGCTGCCGGGCGCCGGCCGACCCCCTCTCGACCCATACGGTGGCCTTCTCCCACTACAACAACATCGGCGCCCAGCTGCCGGTGGATGCTGCCACCGGCCAGCTGGTTGCCGGTGGCATCCAGGAGCAGGCGGCCCAGTGCCTGCGCAATATCAAAAACGTGCTGGAGAGCATAGATGTGCCCTTTGACGACATCGTCAAGGTGACCGTCTACCTGACCAGCCTCGCGGATCAGGGCGCCGTCGACGAGGTCTACCGCACCTTCTTCCCGGACTCCGCCATCGCCCGCGCCGTGGCTTATCTGCCCGCTCGCTCCGTTGTCAGCGCAACTGCCCTGCCGCTCGGTGCCCGGGTGCAGATGGATGCGGTCATCTCCCACGGTGACGGCACCCCGCCCCAGCTGGTGGAAGACAGACACAACCTGGTGATCCGTGCCCGCAACACCGACCAGGCACCACGCAGCCCGCTCCATAGCCAGAGCGTCGCCTTCTCCCACTACAACCATATCGCCGGCCAGCTGCCGATCGACATGGCCACCGGCAAGGTGCTGACCGGCTGTATCAAGGAGCAGACTGCCCAGTGCCTCGGTCATATCAAGACCATTGTGGAGAGCATCGGCCATGTAATGGACGATATCGTCAAGGTCAATATCCAGCTGAAGAACATCGAGGATCTGGACGCAGTAAACGCCATCTACACCAAATACTTCCCGAGCTATCTGCCCGCCCGCACCGTTATCGGCGTGAGCGAGTTGCCCGCCGGCGCCCTGATCCAGATGGATGCGGTGATGTCCAATGCGGAAAGCACCCCGCCGCAGGTGTAAGATTTGCCTTAAATGATAAAAAGACACCGGCATAAGCCGGTGTCTTTTTATCGGGTGTCAACATTGACAACCTTGTGCGTCAAGTTTTCCTTCGTTAACCGATAAATTGTTTAAGCTCCACCTCTTTCAATTTAAAGGCCTCATATTCCTGCGAATTTCTGCTCTTGGCGGCAGTGATCCATTGTACGCCGGTTTCATCGACATGTTTGAATTCCAGTCTGAATACGTATTTTGCACTGGTGACCATAGCCATCACCATTCCTGCCAGAAAAGCGACGGCGGGGAGAAACAACGTCATACCCTTACCCTGCGCTTCAGTAGGTATAAAGTAGAAGAGGATACTGGATGTAATTAACCCGAACAATAACATGTTTATTAGTTTGTCCTTCCATGTAAGCACTTTTACTTGTACATCAGAGATCCTGTTCAAATCATACGAATCAGAATTTATCTTCAGCTTTCCCTCTGACTTATCAATCAATACAGAACAAGCCATTGTAAATACCCCATCCTTTTTAAAATGCTGTAAATCAACTGGTTTACTTAAAAATCACTCACTACCATGATCGAACGACAAATAACTCGCCTGCCCTATATCACTGGAAACGATACTGCAACGAATACGGATTAATCACCATTCAGATGCACAGCATATTATGAACGGAATCGTATGGCACCAAATAAATGCAGCCATACCGAGAAATTGGAGGTCGCCAACATACTAAGTTGTAAAACTGAATTATTCACTCAGGGTTGACCATGTCTCCCAAAGAATAAAATTTTCTTATAAAAAACGCCCCCCATCTTGCGATGGGGGGCGTCTTATCGTTCCGGCTATTGAGCCAAAGAGGCTCAATGGTCAGCTATTACAGGGACTCTGCGGTCGCAACCACGTTTTCCACGGTAAAGCCGAATTCCTTGAACAGCAGCTCGGCAGGTGCGGACTCACCGAAGGTGGTCATACCGATGATCTTGCCGCCGAAGCCTACGTACTTGTACCAGTAGTCGGCGATACCCGCTTCGATGGCGACACGCTTGGTCACGCTCATCGGCAGGACGGACTCCTTGTACTCGGCAGACTGGGCGTCGAACACGTCGGTGGCCGGCAGGGAGACCACGCGCACGGCGCGGCCCTTGGCGGTCAACTGCTCATAGGCGGCCACGGCCAGCTCCACTTCGGAACCGGTGGCGATCAGGATCAGTTCCGGGGTACCGGCGCAATCCTTCAGCACATAACCACCCTTGGCCACATCGGCCAACTGCTGGGCGGTGCGGTCCATCTGGGGCAGGTTCTGACGGGAGAAGATCAGGGAGGTCGGGCCGTCATGACGCTCGATGGCGTGCTTCCAGGCGATGGCGGACTCTACCTGGTCACAGGGGCGCCAGGTGCTCATGTTCGGGGTCAGACGCAGGGAGGCGATCTGCTCAACCGGCTGGTGAGTCGGGCCATCTTCACCCAGACCGATGGAGTCGTGGGTGTAAACGAAGATAGCGCGCTGCTTCATCAGGGCGGCCATGCGCAGGGCGTTGCGGGCGTACTCCATGAACATCAGGAAGGTGGCGCCGTAGGGGATGAAACCACCGTGCAGGGCGATGCCGTTCATGATGGCGGACATGGCGAACTCGCGCACGCCGTAGTGGATGTAGTTGCCTGCGGCGCTCTCGGGAGTCAGAGACTTGGAGCCGGACCACATGGTCAGGTTGGACGGGGCCAGATCGGCGGAACCACCCATGAATTCCGGCAGCAGCTTGCCGAACGCTTCCAGGGCGTTCTGGGACGCTTTACGGGTCGCGATCTTGGCCGGGTTGGCTTGCAGGGTCTCGATGATCTTGGCGGATTCAGCGGCCCAGTTGGCCGGCAGCTCGCCAACGGTGCGGCGCTTGAATTCGGCAGCCAGGGTCGGGTGCGCGGCTTCATAGGCGGCAAACTTGGCAGCCCAGTCGGATTCGAGCTTGGTGCCTTTCTCTTGCGCATTCCACTCGGCGGCGATCTCGGACGGGATGACGAAGGGCGCGTGATCCCACTTCAGGAAGGCACGGGCGGCGGCGATCTCGTCGTTGCCCAGCGGTGAGCCGTGGCAATCGTGGGAGCCGGACTTGTTCGGGGAGCCGTAGCCGATGATGGTGCGGCAGCAGATCAGGGTCGGCTTGCCGGTCTCGGCCTTGGCGGCTTCGATGGCGGCATTGATGGCTTCCGGGTTGTGACCGTCAACAGCCGGGATGACGTGCCAGCCGTAGGCTTCGAAACGCTTGGGGGTGTCGTCGGTGAACCAGCCTTCCACATGACCGTCGATGGAGATGCCGTTGTCATCCCAGAAGGCGATCAGTTTGCCCAGCTGCAGGGTACCGGCCAGGGAGCACGCCTCGTGGGAGATACCTTCCATCAGGCAGCCGTCGCCCATGAAGGCGTAGGTGTAGTGGTCGACGATGTCGTGACCCGGCTGGTTGAACTGCTCGGCCATGGCCTTCTCGGCGATCGCCATGCCCACGGCATTGGTGATGCCCTGACCCAGGGGACCAGTGGTGGTTTCGATGCCAGGGGCATAACCGTACTCCGGGTGACCCGGGGTGCGAGAGTGCAGTTGGCGGAAGTTTTTCAGATCATCGATGGAGAGGTCGTAACCGGAGAGATGCAGCAGGGAGTACAGCAGCATGGAGCCGTGGCCGTTGGACAGCACGAAGCGGTCACGGTCGGCCCACTTGGGGTTGTTCGGGTTGTGCTTGAGGTGGCCACGCCACAGCACTTCGGCGATATCTGCCATTCCCATGGGGGCGCCCGGGTGACCGGAGTTGGCTTTTTGAACGGCATCCATACTCAATGCGCGAATGGCATTGGCAAGCTCTTTACGAGAAGGCATCTGTATCTCCTGCGATTGCTTCATTTGATGGCCAAGATTAAGGCGCGTTATTGTCCCAGCAGGGCGGGCGCGGTGCAAATATTATCTGGGCGAATAAAGTGGCTTTGGGAGCACAATCGCTTTTCTGGCCAGGGAAAACGATTCAATCCGCCCCCTCCCTTACCCCCATCGGGGTGGTTGCCCCCTCAGCCTTGGTCCGGGCGGGTCCAACCCCAAATAGTGCTGGCAATCACCCTGTGACCTAATTAAAATAGACGTCCAGATGTAGATACCTCTACAGACATACCGTCATTTTCCGGTTATGGCCAAGGCGATAACCCCATACGAATCGAGAACCAATCATGGCAAAGCTGTTTACTTCCGAGTCGGTCTCCGAAGGCCATCCCGATAAAATCGCCGACCAGATCTCCGATGCGGTGCTGGACGCCATCCTGGTGCAAGACACCAAGGCCCGCGTCGCCTGCGAGACCCTGGTCAAGACCGGCATGGTGATGGTGGCCGGCGAAGTAACCACCTCTGCCTGGGTCGACATCGAGCAGATCGTGCGCGACACAGTGCGCGAGATAGGTTACACCCACTCCGACATGGGCTTCGATGCCGACTCCTGCGCCGTGCTGAACGCCATCGGCAAGCAGTCCCCGGACATCAACCAGGGCGTCGATCGTACCGATCCGCTGGAGCAGGGCGCCGGTGACCAGGGCCTGATGTTTGGCTACGCCACCAACGAAACCGACGTGCTGATGCCCGCCCCCATCACCTACTCCCACCTGCTGGTGAAGCGTCAGGCCGAAGTGCGCAAGAACGGCACCCTGCCGTGGCTGCGCCCGGATGCCAAGAGCCAGCTCACCTTCGCCTACGACAACGAAGGCAAGATCCTGGGTGTGGATGCCGTGGTGCTCTCTACCCAGCATTGCGACTCCATCAGCCACAAGGATCTGGTGGAAGCGGTGCGCGAGGAGATCATCAAGCCGGTGCTGCCGGCCGAGTGGATCACCAAGGACACCAAGTACTTCATCAACCCGACCGGCCGTTTCGTCATCGGCGGCCCCATGGGTGACTGCGGTCTGACCGGTCGCAAGATCATCGTCGACACCTACGGCGGCATGGCCCGTCACGGTGGTGGCGCCTTCTCCGGCAAGGACCCGTCCAAGGTTGACCGTTCCGCCGCCTACGCCGCCCGCTATGTCGCCAAGAACATAGTCGCCGCCGGTCTGGCTGCCCGCTGTGAAGTCCAGGTTTCCTACGCCATCGGCGTGGCCGAGCCGACCTCCATCAGCGTCGAGACCTTCGGCACCGGCAAGGTGGCCGAGGAGCTGCTGGTCAAGCTGGTGCGCGAGTTCTTCGAGCTGCGTCCCTACGGCCTCATCGAGATGCTGGATCTCAAGCGTCCCATCTACCAGGCGACCGCCGCCTACGGCCACTTTGGCCGTGACGAGTTCCCCTGGGAGAAGACCGACAAGGCCGCTCTGCTGCGCGACGCCGCCGGTCTGTAAGGCTGGCCGTTGTGATAAAAGGGGAGCCTGGCTCCCCTTTTGCTTATCCGCTACCCGACGAGACCTCGATGTCTGCCACCAGAGCCCAACTCGACACTTCCCTGCTCCAGCTGCTGCACCAGCGGGTCGACGCCTGCTTTGTGCAGGCGGAGGCGCGCCTCGGCCGTTCCTTCCCGCGCCCGCAGATCCACTGCAACATGCGGGGCCGGGCGGCGGGGTCGGCACGGCTGCAAACCTGGGAGCTGCGCTTCAACCCGGCGCTCTATGAGGCCAACCAGCAGGCCTTTCTGGCCGAGGTGGTGCCCCACGAGGTGGCGCACCTGCTGGTCTATGCCCTCTGGGGAGAAGGGCGCGGCAAGTCCCGGGTGCTGCCCCACGGCCGCCAGTGGCAGTCGGTGATGCGGGAGCTGTTCGCGCTCGCTCCCAACACCACCCACAGCTTCGATCTCGCCGTGCTGGCCCAGCGCACCCATGCCTATGCGTGTGCCTGCCAGCAGCATCGGCTCTCGGTGCGTCGTCACAACAAGGTGGTGCGCGGCGAGGCCCGCTATCACTGCCGCCGCTGTCGCCAGCCCCTGGTGTTGCAGCCGGGGTCGCCAGCGGATTGAGTCAACCCGTGTCGCGCCCCTGTGTTAGGGTGCGCAGCTTCTTCAGCCAAATGTTTCATTGCCAAGGATCTTCATGTTTCGCTCTCTGCTCACCCTCAGTGTCGGCCTGCTCATCAGCCTGCCGTTCATCAGCTCGCCCCTGCAGGCCCAGACCTTTCGCGCCGCCAAGCAGGATCTGAACAAGCTCTATCAGAGCCACCCCACCACCTTCTATTGCGGCTGCAACATCAAGTTCAGCGGCAAGCAGATGGCCCCCGACTGGGAGAGCTGCGGCTATCTGCCGCGCAAGCAGGCCAATCGCGCCTCTCGCATCGAGTGGGAGCACGTGGTCCCCGCATGGGAGTTCGGCCACCAGCTCCAGTGCTGGCAAGAGGGCGGGCGCAAGAACTGCGGCAAGAGCGACGAGTTCAACAAGATGGAGGGGGACATGCACAACCTTTTCCCCGCCATCGGCGAGGTGAACGGCGATCGAGCCAACTACCGTTTCTCCGACTGGAACGGCAAGCCGAACCAGTATGGCAAGTGCCAGATGCTGGTGGACTTCAAGGATCGCCGGGTGCAACCGCCCAAGGGACCGGTGCGCGGCCAGATAGCCCGCGCCTACCTCTACATGGGCCAGCAGTATGGGCTGCGCCTGGCCGCCCAACAGCGTAAACTATTCGAGGCCTGGGACAGGCAGTACCCGGCCGACCGCTGGGAGTGCGAGCGCAACCTCCGCATCGGCAAACTGCAGGGCAATACCAACCCCTTCATTGAAAAGCAGTGCCAATAGCCCCATCTATGGGCACAAGGGATTTAAAACCCCCTCTTCTTGAACCAGAGACTGACACTGAGCCATGCGCATTCCACGTATCTATGAACCGGCCGCCCTGCAGGTGGGCCAGACTCTCGCCCTGTCGGAAGACGGTGCCAACCACATCGGCCGGGTGCTGCGCATGCAGCCGGGTCAGCAGCTCGAGCTGTTCAACGGCGACGGCAACCAATATGCCGCCACCATCACAGGCGTCGGCAAGAAATCGGTGGATGTGCGCATCGACAGTTGCGAGGCCCGCTCGGTGGAGTCCCCCTTCGCCATCCATCTGGGCCAGGTGATCAGCCGTGGCGACAAGATGGACTTCACCATCCAGAAATCCGTGGAGCTCGGCGTCACCTGCATCACCCCGCTCTTCTCCGAGCGCTGCGGCGTCAAGCTGCCGGCGGACAGGCTGGAGAAAAAACGCGAGCAGTGGCAGAAGGTGGTGATCAGCGCCTGCGAGCAGTGCGGCCGCAATGTGGTGCCAGAGGTGCGTATGCCGATGGAGCTGGACGCCTGGCTGGCGGAAGAGACCAAAGAGCTCAAGCTCAACCTGCACCCGCGCGCCCCTTACAGCATCAATACCCTGCCGGTACCCGAACACGGGGTGCGGCTGCTGATCGGCCCGGAAGGGGGCTTGTCCAGCGACGAGATCGCCCGTACCGTGCAAGAGGATTTCAAGGAGATGCTGCTGGGGCCGCGGGTGCTGCGCACCGAAACCGCCGCCCTGACCGCCATTACGGCGCTGCAGTGCCGCTTCGGCGATCTCGCCTGAAACCAGTCCAATGTCTTACTGCGAGGTCATGATCAAGGCTCATGCGCTGCTCTTTACCTTGCTGACGACCTCTAGTGACAGACCTTGAACAAGTGCTAAGAATCTCACTCGCAATCGAGCCACCAGAAGGAATCTCGGATGACCATCAAACTCGGCATAGTGATGGACCCCATCTCGGCCATCAACATCAAGAAGGACTCCAGCTTCGCCATGCTCGAAGAGGCGCAAAAGCGCGGCTACGAGCTCTTCTATCTGGAGATGAAGGATCTCTACATGCAGGCGGGGCGCGCCTTCGGCACCATGCGTCCGCTCACCGTCAAGCATGACTACGCCCACTGGTTCAGCCTGGGGGAGGTGATCGATCAGCCGCTGTCCAGTCTGGACGTGATCCTGATGCGCAAGGATCCCCCCTTCGACACCGAGTTCATCTACGCCACCTATATGCTGGAGCGGGCCGAGGACGAGGGCTGCCTCATCGTCAACAAGCCCCAGAGCCTGCGCGACGCCAACGAGAAGCTCTACACCGCCTGGTTTGCCGAGCACACCCCGACCACCCTGGTCACTCGCCGCGCCGACAAGCTGCGCGCCTTCCACGCCGAGCACAAGGACGTGATCCTGAAGCCTCTGGACGGCATGGGCGGCGCCTCCATCTTCCGCATGAAGGAAGATGACGCCAACGTGGGGGTCATCATCGAGACCCTCACCGCCCACGGCAGCCAGTACTGCATGGCCCAGACCTTCCTGCCCGCCATCAAGGATGGCGACAAGCGGGTGCTGGTGGTGGACGGCGAGCCCGTGCCCTACTGCCTGGCCCGCATCCCGGCCCAGGGAGAGACCCGTGGCAACCTGGCGGCCGGCGGCCGCGGCGAGGCGCGTCCCTTGAGCGAGGCGGACTGGGCCATCGCCCGTGCGGTCGGCCCCACCCTGAAAGAGAAGGGACTCATCTTCGTCGGGCTCGACATCATAGGCGATCGGCTGACCGAGATTAACGTCACCAGCCCGACCTGCATCCGTGAAATCGAGGCGGCCTTCCCGGTGCATATCACCGGCATGCTGATGGATGCCATCGAACGCCGACTGGGAAAATAACCCCAGGAGACGCTCCCTCGAGGCCGTCACCCAGGCAGTGACACCACAGGGGCCAGTGCGGCCCCTGCTCTTTTCTGTTGCGCGACGATGTGAGCCAGCCCCCGGACTTCCGGCTTTTCTGCGCGAAAAAGCGGTTTTGCCCGCCGCCGTCAACTGCCATAATCACCCCAAATACCTTTGCACTCTTTGATATCTATGCAAACACTGCAAAACCACTTTTTGCTCGCCATGCCGAGCCTCACGGACGCCTACTTCGAACGCTCCCTGGTCTATCTGTGCGAGCACAGCAGCGAGGGGGCCATGGGACTGGTGGTCAACATCCCGGTGGACATGTCCCTGGACGCCATGCTGACCAAACTCAAGCTGAGCCCCCCTGCCACCGCCGAGATGAAGCAGCCGGTGCTGCAGGGCGGCCCGGTCCATGCTGATCGCGGCTTCGTGCTGCACAGCTTCAGGCCCGGCTTCAACTCCACCCTGCAGGTGAGCGACGAGATGATGGTCACCACCTCCAAGGACATCCTCGAGACCCTGGGTACCGCCGAGGCGCCGGATCACTGGCTGGTCGCCCTCGGCTACGCTGGCTGGAGCGCAGGGCAGCTCGAGCAGGAGCTGGTAGACGGCTCCTGGCTGGTGATCCCCCCCAACCCCAGGCTGGTGTTCGACACCCCCATTCATCAGCGCTGGCAGCAGGCCGCCGCCAGCATAGGAGTCAATCCCCTGCATCTCTCCAGCCAGGTGGGGCACAGTTAGATCCCTTGTCACGCTCTTTAGTTGGTGCAGTTCCCATTTAGTGCCCCTCATCCCCAGCCCTTCTCCCGCGAGGGGAGAAGGGGGTAAATCGGCACGTTTCGGATATATCTGCGGCAACCAGTCAGCTAAAACGGAGTTAGCCAGATTCGAGCGAGCATAACCTCGGCAGGTTCCCTCTCCCTTCGGGAGAGGGCTAGGGTGAGGGGATACGACATCTTTTTATTCATCTATTTCGAGGACATCCATGTCATCACGCAGCATCATGGGCTTTGACTACGGCACCAAGAGCATAGGCGTCGCCATCGGCCAGGAGCTCACGGGCACGGCCCAACCCCTTCGTTCCCTCAAGGCCAACGACGGCATTCCCAACTGGGACGAGATTGAAAAGTTGCTCAAGGAGTGGCAGCCGGATCTGCTTATTGTCGGCCTGCCGCTGAACATGGATGGCACCGATCAGGAGATCACGGTGCGGGCCCGCAAGTTCGGCAACCGCCTCCATGGCCGCTTCGGCAAGCCGGTGGAGTTCAAGGACGAGCGGCTCACCACCACGGATGCCCGCGCCCGCCTGTTCGAGCGCGGCGGCTACAAGGCGCTCGACAAGGGCAGCGTGGACGGAGTCTCCGCCCAGCTTATCGTCGAAGCCTGGATGGAAGAGCAATACGGTTGAGCCCGGGGGGCCAGCCATTGGCCCCCTGCATCAGGCATCTCCCGCCGGCGCCAGCGCCTCCTCTCCCCCGCCCCATGGGAACAGGGCTAGCCCCTCCGCCGCCAGGCCATAGAGCCGCTTCGTCTCATTGCGCAGCCACATCACCTTGGCATCCTGGTTATGGCGTTTGTGCCACAGCAGGATGAAGGCTATCTCAAGTTGCTTGTAGAGTGATTCGGGGAGCGGCAGAGGCATGGCGATCAGGTTGCCGTGGTGCCTGGCGGCATAGCCAGCGCAATAGGACGGCGCCACCGCGATCAGCTCATGGCTCGACTGGGAGGCGATGTGCAGGGCCTGCTCGAAACTCGCTACCATGATGGGCACCTCCCGCCTCTGCCCCTCGTCCTCCAGCAGATCGTCCAGCGCCCAGCTGTCGCTTGCCTCCCACACCACGCTTACCTGGGGACAGGCCAGGAAGTTCTCCAGGGACCAGGTCTGCTGGAGCAGGGGGTGATCTTTACGCAGGAACACCACGGGCCTGTCGCTGAACAGCACCTCGTGATCGATGTAATAGGGCAGCCGGTTGACCCTGGCCTGGGAGCGACCGTGGGTCTCCCGGGCACAGAAGCCAAGATCCGCATCCCCGTTGACTATGTCGTTGAGGGAGTGGTGATCCCACCCCAGCATCCTGACCACAGAGTGGGGATACTTCTGGTAGATGGTCATGGGCAGCTCGCTCAGGAAGCTGGTGCAAAAGGGGGACTCCATCACCAGGCTGAAGCGGGCCCCCTCGGGGATCGCCTCGCTATTGAGGGAGGTGATGCTGTCCGTCAGCAGGAACCAGGTCTTGAGCTCCTCTTCCAGGGTCAGGGAGAGCTGGGTCGGCTGCAGCCCCTGACGCACCCGCACCAGGAGGGGATCGTCAAACCAGTCCCGCAGCTTGGCGAGCGCCTTGCTCACCGCCGAGGGGGTGACGCAGAGCTTCTTGGCCGCCCCTGTCACGCTGCGCTCCTGCATCAGGTGCTTGAAGACCACCAGCAGGTTCAAATCCAGTTCACCCAGGTTGCGCATCTTTCCTCTCCCCTTATCCCCGCGACCGCGCTTCACGCAGCGCGAGCCATGGTAGCAGCCCTTTGACGGCCAGGTAACTGAGCAGGGTCAACAGCAGGGCAGAGATCAGCATCAAGGATGGGGCCACGCCAAGCTGGCCCAGCAGCCAGATATAGAGGCCGGAGAGGCTGATCTGCATGATGCAGAGCAGGGCGCTGGCAAATGCCGCCTGGTGCTGACACTCCGCCATCGCCACCCCGAAGCCGCAGGAGAAGCCGATGCAGACCAGGGCAAAGCCCGGCAGCAGCAAGGGGATGTCGCCCCCCAGCTGCCAGCTACCGAGCAGGAGGCAGGCCGCCAGCAGGTAGGCCAGATGGGAGAGCGCCAGCACCTTCTGCTTGCCCAGCCAGCGCAGCAGCAGCGGGGTCAGGAAGGAAGCTGACATGCTCACCCCGGCCATCACCATCATCACCAGGGAGTACTGCTCAGTGGTGAAGCCAAGCCCCTGCATCAGGATCAGCGGCGAGACGCTGACATAGACCAGGATGGCGGTCACGCTGGCACTGGTCAGCAGCGAGTGCAGCATGAAGCGCGGGGAGCCCAGCAGGGCCATTGGCCGGGTAGCGCCACTCTGCTGGCGGGCCGGGCGAGTCTCCCTGAGCAGCAGCAGGTTGACCAGACCGCTGACGGCGGCCACCAGCGCCATCGCCACGAAGATCCCGCGCCAATCAAAATGCGACAGGATGAGATAACCGAGCACGGGCGCCAGCACCGGAATGACGCAGATCACCCCGTTTATCATGGAGAGCGCCATCGCCAGCCGCGCCTGGCTCAGCACATCCCGCAGCACGGTAAAGGTCATGATATAGAGCGCCCCCGCCCCGACCCCCTGCCAGAAACGGCCGAGATAGAACTGGCTGATCCCCGCCGCATTGGCCGCCACCAGGGAGGCGATGACAAAGATAAGCGCGCCCCCCAGTACCACCCAGCGCCGCCCATGGCGATCCGCAATGATCCCCCCCAGCAGCACAGTGGCCGCCATGCCGAACAGGTAGATGGAGAAGGCGGTGTGGATCTGCGCCTCGCTCGCCTGCAGGGCATCGGCAATCTGGGGCACGGCCACCAGATAGAGATCGATCCCGACCGGGTAGAGGATGATCATCAGGAAAGTGCACAGCAGGAAAATGGCCATGGATGCTCCATTGCGAAAGGCCCGCCCACGCAGACCATGCCAACCAGCGTCGGTGGCGGGAGCATGGGGGACAGGTTGAATATGGGCAGCACTATAGGAGGGGCGCCCGCTCGCACCTAGTGACGAGATGGCGAACGGTAGATTCCAGTTTGGAAATTTGGTGGCGGGGGGCAAGCCATTGGGGCCATCAGGTGACGTATGACAGTGCCGGGCAGCACCGAAGAGTACGCCGGGCTATCCCGGCGTACTCATGTCAATCAACGGGGCCGAGCTGTCACTCGGCCAGCTTGCTCAGGATGGCGTGGGCCGCCTTGACGCGGGCGTCATTGGGATAGTTGCGGTTGGCCAGCATGACGATACCAACGCCCTTCGCGGGCACGAAGGCCACATAGGCGCCGAAGCCGTTGGTCGCGCCTGTCTTGTTGTAGAGCCGCGCCTCCCCCGTCTCCCGGGACCCGGCAACGGGTGTGACCGGATTGGCATTGTAAGTCACCGCCGGGGAGTTGCCCGCCAGCAGCGCCGCTTCGCTGACTGGATAGGGGTAGCTCTCCCAGCCGAGCCCCTGGGTCATGGTTCCCACCGAGTAGAAACCGGTGTGGGTCAGGGCGATCGCCTGCTGCAGCGGCGCGTCGCCACCGCCTGCCATGTTGGCACCGACGAAGGTCAGCAGATCCGCCGAGCTGGTCTTGATGCCATAGGCCTCGTCCGCCAGGACACCCGGGTTGACCCGGATGGGCTTGTCCTCTTTCGAGTAGCCATAGGCGTAGTTCCCCATGGCAGCCGCGGGCACCTTGAGATAGGTGTGGGCCAGGCCGAGCCCGGGCAGCAGGGTTTGGCTCATCAGCTGCTCAAAGGGTTGCCCCAGGCTATGGGCGGCCAGGTGGCCGAACAGGCCGATGCTGGGGTTGGAGTACTGGCGATGGGTACCCGCCGGGTAGGCTGGCGTCCACTGGCGATAGTAGGCACGCATCTTGTCGGTGGAGTTCACCTCGTCGGGGAATTGCAGCGGCAGGCCCCCGGCGCTGTAGGTGGCGAGTTCGGCCATGGTGATGCCGTCGAAGGCGGTGCCTTTGAGCCAGGGGGCGTGCTGACTCACCTTGTCATCGGGCTGGAAGCCGCCCTTGACCACGGCGTAGGCACCAAGCGTTGCCGTAAGAGTCTTGCTGACCGAGCCAATCTCGAACAGGGTCTGCTCGCTCACGGGGGCTCCGCTCTCCCGGTTTGCCACCCCGTAGTTGAAGTAGTGGGCCTTGCCATCTTTCAGCACAGCCACCGCCATGCCCGGGATCCTGTACTCCTTGAGCACGGGCCGGATGCTGGCATCCACCAGGGGGCGCAGGGGATCGCCCTGGGTGTCCGCAGCGGCCTGAGTCAGGCCGGCCCACAGCAGGGTGCCCGCCGTCAGCAATGTCATCCGCACCTGTTGTTGCATGGTCATTCTATCCTCTCGGTTGCTTGGGATCGCCGCACCAGCGACGAGCTATGGGGCCAGCATAACGGGCCAAGGTGTGCTGGATGTGAAGTGGCGTGAAGTCTCGTCGCTGTTGCCAAGAAGGTCTTCAGCCCGCCCCCTGTGAGCCCAGTCATCCCATGCCACAGCCCCGGGCGGGCATGGGCCCATATAGCAGAGGGGAGCCCATGGCTCCCCTCTTTCATTACCCAACCGGATCAACCCAGGGCTCAGGCCTGCTTGCTCTTGGGCGGGTTGTCCCAGATCCCCGCTTCCAGCTGGCTGCGGATCTCCGGGTACTTGTTGGCGTCGAAGGTGGGGACGCGACCCAGCTTGAGCTGATCGTTGTAGTCCTTGGCCAGCTTGATGGCGACCCCCGAGAGCAGCAGTATGGCGATCAGGTTGACGATGGCCATCATCCCCATGGAGACGTCCGCCAGGGCCCACACGGTCGGCAGCTCGCCCACTGAACCGAACATCACCATGCCCAGCACGAACATCCGGAACAGCATCAGGCCGCCCTTGTGGTTGTGCTCCAGGAACACCAGGTTGGTCTCGGCGTAGGAGTAGTTCGCCACTATGGAGGTGAAGGCGAAGAAGAAGATGGCCGCCGCGATGAAGATGTTGCCACCACCACCGACCTGGGAGGAGAGCGCACGCTGGGTCAGCTCGACCCCGGTGACCCCTGAGCCCGGCTCAAACTGGCCGGACATCAGTATGATGGCGGCAGTACAGGTACAGATGACTATGGTGTCGAGGAAGACCCCCAGCATCTGCACATAGCCCTGGGACGCAGGGTGCGGCGGATAGGGGGTGGCGGTCGCGGCGGCGTTGGGGGCAGAGCCCATACCGGCTTCGTTGGAGAAGAGACCGCGCTTGATGCCGTTGATCATCGCCTGGGAGATGGCGTAACCCATGGCACCGGAACCCGCCTGCTCGATGCCGAAGGCCGACTTGATGATGAGAACAAAGACCCCGGGCAGCTCGCTGATGTTCATGGCTACCACGAACAGCGCCATCAAGATGTAGGCCAGTGCCATGAAGGGCACCACCAGCTCGGCGAAGCGGGCTATGCCGCGGATGCCGCCGAAGATGATGAGACCGGACAGCACCACCAGGGCCAGACCGCTGACCCAGTCAGGGATGCCGAAGGCGACGTTCATGGCCAGGCTGATGGAGTTTGCCTGCACCGCATTGAACACCAGACCGAATGCCAGCAGCAGGCAGAGGGAGAAGACCACCCCCATCCAGCGCATGCCGAGCCCACGCTCCATGTAGTAGGCGGGACCACCACGGTAGTTGCCGTCTTCATCCTTGACCTTGTAAAGCTGGGCCAGGGTACTCTCGACGAAGGCGGTGGCCATGCCGATGAAGGCGATCAGCCACATCCAGAAGATGGCGCCAGGGCCCCCCAGATAGATGGCGACGGCCACGCCGGCCAGGTTGCCGGTGCCCACACGGGCGGCCAGGCTGGTACACAGGGCCTGGAAGGAGGAGATGCCGGCACTGTCGGATTTGCGGCTATTGCGCAGTACCGAGAACATGTGGCCGAAGTGGCGGATCTGGATAAACCCCAGGCGGAAGGTAAAGAAGAGTCCGACCCCGATCAGCAGGTAAATGAGCACGGCTCCCCACATCAGGTCGTTAATCATTGCAATCAAGGTGTCCATAATTCTCTCGTTGTTATCACATCCATGGTCAGTCTGCGCTGACCGCTCTCTGTCAATTTCCGAATTAGCATTGCGCCGAAGGGGCGGAATCTAGCATAGGGAGGGAATTCAGAATAGTGATTAGGCTCACTGGAAAGACAAAAAACGAGCGATTTGATGCAAAAAAGCTTCATTTAGCACGCAAATAATCAACAAAACTTGATGCGCAATTCTACAGCCGACAAATAAGACCCGAAAGGGGCTCGCTTGTCGATATTCCCATGACGGTAAAAACAGATGCCTTGACCGGCGGCGGTAAGGCAAGCGTTTGCCTCTGATGTCGCCCAGCCAGGGGCTTGTCACGCCAAACGTTTTACACGTAATTAAATTTCAAGTAGCTGACAAGAGTATTTGTGTGACCCACTGCACAAAATGAAGAATCAACTAAAAAAGTTGCTTTTGTGCCGGTCGCAGGGCGTTGCCAAAAAATCAGTAAAAGTCGTTTTTTATCAGATACTTTCCTCCTGTCGCTCCCCCCTCTCCCACCACCTGGGTGATTCACGTACAAGGCTCCCTATTGCAGGAAGCGCCACATCCGTATTAATTAGGCAGGCAGTGGCGATGGGCCACCCCCATCGTGCTTTTCTGAGCCTGAGTCGCCGGGATTTTGTAATTTTATTTCAGAACGGCCGTCTCACGCCCGCAACCCCTGGGATTGCTCCCTCATATAGAGATGATATTTGCTATGGCCGATAAATTAACCCAGCTGAAAGCCCTGACCACGGTAGTTGCCGACACCGGCGACATCGAAGCCATCAAGCGCTACCAGCCCATCGATGCCACCACCAACCCCTCCCTGGTGTTGAAGGCATCCGAGATCCCCGAGTACGCGGCGCTGATCGAAGACGCCATCAACTGGGCCAAGTCCCAGAGCCAGGACAAGGCACAGCAAATCATCGACGCGGGCGACAAGCTGGCGGTCAACATAGGTCTGGAAGTACTGAAGATAGTCCCGGGCCGTATCTCCACCGAGGTGGATGCCCGTCTCTCCTTCGACACCGACGCCAGCATCGCCAAGGCCCGCAAGCTGATCCGCCTCTACAACGAAGCCGGCATCACCAACGATCGCATCCTGATCAAGCTGGCCTCCACCTGGGAAGGCATCCGTGCCGCCGAAGTCCTGGAGAAAGAGGGCATCCAGTGCAACCTGACCCTGCTGTTCTCCTTCGCCCAGGCCCGTGCCTGTGCCGAAGCCGGCGCCTTCCTGATCTCCCCGTTCGTGGGCCGCATCCTCGACTGGTACAAGGCCAAGCACAACCGTGACTACACCGCGAGCGAAGATCCGGGCGTGGTCTCAGTCACCGCCATCTACGACTACTACAAGCAGCACGACTACCAGACAGTGGTGATGGGTGCGAGCTTCCGCAACACCGGCGAGATCCTGGAGCTGGCCGGTTGCGATCGCCTGACCATAGGCCCTGCCCTGCTGGAAGAGCTGAGCAAGACCGAAGGCGCCGTGGTGCGCAAGCTGAACTACACCGGTGAGCGCAAGGCAAAGCCGACCCCCATGACAGAAGCACAGTTCCGCTGGGAGCTGAACCAGGACGCCATGGCGGTCGAGAAGCTGGCCGAAGGCATCCGCATGTTCGCCGTCGATCAGGGCAAGCTGGAAACCATGCTGGCCAGCCGTCTGTAAAAGACGGGCCGAGGCCATCTCGGCCAACCCCCTCCACAGGAGGTGTTGCGCCGATAAAACCGGGCTCCCGAAAGGGCAGCCCGTTTTTTTTTATCCACCTTCCCGATTGTCACAACTTGGTCATAAAAACGTTTTATTTTCAAATGCGTCGTGTTATACGAATGGTGAAAACCATAAAACCAAGGAGGGAGCCATGGACATGTTCAACTTCGATTTTGACGAGGTCGTTGAGCTGGGTTCACGTAGCCGCGGGACAACGGGAAAGAAACGTAAATGGCGTGAGATAGAGGCGCTTAAAGACAAGCACCGCCTGCAAAAGGAGCTGCAAGCCATCGACATCGCCTACGAAGGTTCGGACGAACTGGAGCTGTAGTGTCACCGGCGTCGCCCGTGGCGGCACAGACCCACTGACACAGTAAAACAAGACGCCCCGGCCAAGCCGGGGCGTCGTTTTTTGGCCCGCCTGCCATTTCAGGATGAGGGGGGCAACGAGAGCTGCTTGGCCAGCGCCTGGAAGTGCTGGCTCACCTCGGCCCCGAACAGGGGATCATTGATGGCCCTGTTCTGCCAGAGCTGCTCGAGTTGACGCCAGTCATCTTCGGTCAGGGAGTCACGCAGATGGGGGAAGATCACCCCCTCCTCGTAGTTCATGTGGGCCTCCTGCTGCTCGATGAACTGCTCCAGCTTGGCGGTGAACTGCTCAAGCGGAATGACGGCGTCCATCAGTATCATCTCCACCATCTCCTTGAGCTCGGTGCCAGCCACCAGCAGGCGGGCGTGCTCCTCATGCAGCCGGTTGGCGACCTCCCCCTCCACCACCCTGTATTTCAGGTAGTAGTCATAGATCATGTCCTCCTTGGGGTGATGGAACTTGTCGGAGACCTCCCGCAAGTAGTCCACCACGTCCCTGAGCAGGAAATAGCTCACCGGCTGCTCATTGCGGATGGCTGCCAGCTTGTGCTTGAGCAACGTCAGCAGCCTGGCGATGTTGAGGTGGTCCTTATGGAGACTGGATAACATGAGCACTCCTTGCGCTGAATTGAAAAAGAGACTGTCTCGAGTATACGGTCATTTATCACCCGAACTTTGCACTCAATCAAGTCAGTTGCAGACAATCCCCGCCCCGGCGATGCAGACAAGCGAGCAAGCCTGCTCGCCCTGGCCACTCGCAGAGGCGGGAAGAGGGTCAGGCCGGCACCGGCTGGTGATGGCAGACCGAGAGCCAGTCGATGGGGCTCATCCCCTGCTGCACCAGCAGGCGGTTTGCCTCCGAGAAGTGGCCACAGCCGATGAAGCCGCGGTGAGCGGACAATGGGCTGGGATGGGGAGCCGTCAGCACATGGTGACGCGCTCTGTCGATGAAGCGTCCCTTCTTCTGGGCATGGGCTCCCCACAGCAGGAAGACCACCCCCTGGCAGTGGGAGTTGATCCGCTCTATGACCCTGTCGGTGAAGGTTTCCCAGCCCAGATGGGCATGGGAGTGGGCCATGCCCGCCTGCACCGTCAGCACAGTATTGAGCAGCAGCACCCCCTGGGTGGCCCAGGACTCCAGGAAACCGTGACCGGGTGTGACAAAACCCGGCAGATCCCGCTGCATCTCCTTGTAGATGTTGACCAGGGAGGGAGGCGTGCGCACCCCGGGCAACACGGAGAAGCAGAGGCCGTGGGCCTGATCCGGCCCGTGATAGGGATCTTGCCCCAGGATCACCACCTTGACACTGTCCAGCTCGGTCAACTTGAAGGCATTGAACACCTCGGTGGCCGGGGGGTAAATCACCTTGCCCGCTTCCCACTCCTCCCTGACGGTCGCCAGGGTTGCCTTGAAATAGTCCTGCTCTTTCTCAGAACCGATCACATCCTTCCAGGTCAGCACGCCAGTCTCCTCTCTCTGTGAATCCACTACTTCTGGCACCCCAATATCCTCGATGAATGCCGCAAGGGGCTCAGGA
The DNA here is from genome assembly GCF_010974825.1 of Aeromonas rivipollensis. Classification (GTDB taxonomy): domain Bacteria; phylum Pseudomonadota; class Gammaproteobacteria; order Enterobacterales; family Aeromonadaceae; genus Aeromonas; species Aeromonas rivipollensis. The sequence goes on from NZ_JAAILA010000010.1 coordinate 21,081, forward strand.
TAGGGGGCCGGGCAGCAAGACGCAACCGCGACTCGGCTCTGGGGGATGGCCACCCCTGCGCCCCTGCGCCCGTCAAAACCCCTGGAACCTGCCTATCGAGGTGATGGTCGATGACCGCAGCCATCAGCGCCTTGACGGCCGCGCACCTGGCCACCCAGCGAGGTCCTGCCCTGATCTTGTAAGACGCCCGACCCTGACCTTATAAAGAGAATAACGGCTAAAGATGTAGTTAAATTACTAGATATACCCAATAAAAAATGCATAATTCATATATCTTACAAAATCATAAAAATGATCTATTTTTGATTAATCTCAATGAATTAATCCCTTTCCTCGCGCGCAAAATGCGTCTTTATTGATTTGGATCAATTTTTGTATTATTACCATCGTGGTATATATGACCCCAACGAAGTAAAGGTGTAAGGCAAGGCCCCGTTAAATCATCCCGTCATCAAGGTGGTTTAAAAACATCAGGGTAATGTGCTTACCGTTGAATCCGCTTTCCTATGAGGAGTCATACCATGATCAAGGGCATCCAAATCACCCAGTCCGCCAACGCCGCACTGCTGAACTCTTTCTGGCTGCTGGATGAAGAGAAGCAGCAAGCTCGCTGCATCTGCGCCAAGGGCGACAGCTTCGTCGCCGATCAGGAAGTCGCACTGTCCGACCTGGGCCAGTTCGAATACCGTGAACTGCCGGTCCAGACCGAACCCGTGGTCGAGGGTGGTCAACACCTGAACGTCAACGTGCTGCGCCGTGAGACCCTGGAAGACGCCATCGCCAATCCGGAGAAATACCCGCAGCTGACCATCCGCGTGTCCGGTTACGCAGTGCGTTTCAACGCCCTGACCCCGGAACAGCAGCGTGATGTGGTCACCCGCACCTTCACCCAGAGCCTGTAATTCCCTCTGCGGTCATCTGCACCATGAAAAACGGCCCACTCGGGCCGTTTTTTATGGGCAAGCCACAGTGCCTGCCCATCTCTCCTTGCAGACCGCGCCTGTCGGCTATCCGTGCTGGTCGACCTTCTGCACGGCGACCGGGTTGGCAAGCACCTCGTTCATCTTCTGCTCGTCGAGCTGATCGCAATAACGCGCCACCACCAGAGTCGCCACGCCGTTGCCAATGAGGTTGGTCAGGGCCCGCGCCTCCGACATGAAGCGATCTATCCCCAGGATCAGCGCCAGCCCGGCGAGTGGCAGGTGCCCCACCGCCGAGATGGTGGCCGCCAGCACGATGAAGCCGCTGCCGGTGACCCCGGCCGCCCCCTTGGAGGAGATGAGCAGCACCACCAGCAGGGTGAGCTGCTGGAACAGATCCAGCGGCGTATTGGTCGCCTGGGCGATGAAGACGGCCGCCATGGTCAGGTAGATGGAGGTGCCATCCAGGTTGAAGGAGTAACCGGTCGGGATCACCAGGCCCACCACCGACTTCTTGCAGCCGAGCGCCTCCATCTTCACCAGCATGCGCGGCAATACGGATTCGGAAGAGGAGGTACCCAGCACGATCAGCAGCTCTTCCCGGATGTAGGAAATAAAGCGCACTATGCTGAAGCCATTTGCCCTGGCAATGCTGCCCAGCACCATGAAGATGAATAGCAGACAGGTCACATAGAAGCAGGCAATTAACTGACCGAGCTGAACCAGCGAGCCGATCCCATATTTCCCTATGGTAAAGGCCATGGCACCAAAGGCGCCAACCGGTGCCAATTTCATGATCATGTTGATGATGCCGAAAATAACCTGGGAGAAGCTGTCGATCATATTGAAGACTAATTTCCCCTTCTCGCCGATATGGTGCAGGGAGAAGCCAAACAGCACCGCAAACAGCAACACCTGAAGAATGTTGCCGCTGGCAAAGGCGCCGATCACGCTGCCCGGGATCACATCAAGCAGGAAGGCGATGATGCCCTGCGACTTGGCTTGCTCGGCATAGGCCGAGATGGAACTGGCATCCAGCGTGGCGGGATCCACGTTCATGCCGACCCCGGGTTGCAGCAGGTTCACCACGCACAGCCCGATGACCAGGGCTATGGTGCTCACCACTTCAAAGTAGAGCAGCGCTATGGCACCGGTTTTCCCCACCGCCTTCATGCTCTCCATGCCGGCGATGCCGGTCACTACGGTGCAGAAAATAACGGGGGCAATGATCATCTTGATTAATTTCACGAAACCATCACCCAGTGGCTTCATATCAGCCCCGAGGTCGGGATAGACATGTCCCAGAAATACCCCCAGGGTGATCGCAAGCAGCACCTGGAAATAAAGGCTGCTGAATACTTTCTTGTGCATGATTAACGTCCTGTTAATTAATTGACATCTCATATGGCAGAAATAGGCATGCAGGGAGCCGTCACGAGAAAATATCCTTCTCTCGCCGGCGTCATGCTATTTCATCATCGCAACGGCGCCACTTTCACACGTTATAAGAAGCAATTAAGAGACATCAATCACACAACATATTTAACATCATTAACACCACAGCAACCGAGATATAGTTGGTCGACGATGTATTTAAGACCCTATTGAAAACATTCTGGATAAAAAAATGCCCCGCATGGCGGGGCAGCTGGCATCACTAAAGCGGCGTGCTGGATCAGGCGGAGGTATCCAGTGGCTCGAAGCCCTTGATGAGATCGTCGATGGCCTTCATCTGCTTGAGGAAGCCTTCCAGCTTGTCCAGCGGCAGAGCACTCGGGCCGTCGCAGCGGGCCACTTTCGGGTCCGGGTGGGATTCGATAAACAGGCCCGCCAGGCCGACCGCCATGCCGGCACGGGCCAGCTCGGTCACCTGATCCCTACGACCACCGGAGGCGGCCCCCAGGGGATCGCGGCACTGCAGCGAGTGGGTCACGTCGAAGATGACCGGATAGCCGCCGGTGCTCTTCTTCATGACGCCCAGGCCCAGCATGTCCACCACCAGGTTGTCGTAACCGAAGTTGGCACCGCGCTCGCACAGGATCAGGCGATCGTTGCCGCACTCCTCGAACTTGTCGGTGATGTTTTTCATCTGGCTCGGGCTCAGGAACTGCGGCTTCTTGATGTTGATGACGTTGCCGGTGCGGGCCATGGCCTCCACCAGATCGGTCTGGCGTGCCAGGAAGGCGGGCAGCTGGATGACATCCACTACCTCGGCAACCGGCTTGGCCTGATGCACTTCATGCAGATCGGAGATGACCGGCATGCCGAAGGTCGCCTTGAGCTCCTGGAAGATCTTCATCCCCTCTTCCAGGCCCGGGCCACGGTAGGAGTGGATGGAGGAGCGGTTCGCCTTGTCCCAGCTCGCCTTGAACACGAATGGTATGCCCAGCTTGCTGGTCACTTCCACGTACTTCTCGCACACCGCCATCGCCATGTCGCGGGATTCCAGCACGTTCATGCCGCCAAACAGCACGAAGGGCTTGTCGTTGGCGACGTCGATCGCGTTGATCTTGATATTCTTCTGTTCCATCTCAGCATCCTTAAGTGAAGAGGCTTCCCCAGACCCCCTCAATGGAGGGGCTTGGGGCTAAGATCCAGACTGGCCAGCTGGGTTTTCAGCACGTCGGCCACAGGATCGTCCGGGCATTGTTCAATAAAGTATTCAAAATCGTCGGCGGCGAAACGGGGGCAGTCGAGCTGCTCGTAGATAAAGCCCCTATCCCGCGTCTCCAGCGGATCTCCGGGCTTCATGCGCAGCAGCAGCTCGCTGCAGCGCAATGCTTCTGTCATGCGCTCCTCCCTCAGCAGGGCCCCCTTGCTGACGTTGAGCAGGCGTTCGATGATCTCCCACTGCCCGCAGGGCTGCAGATGGTCATCGCTTAAGGTAGCCAGGTTGCCGAGGGCACCGCGCAGCAGCAGCTCGATACGATGCAGACTCAGCTCGTCACCGTTGAAGGGGTCCACATAGACCTCCCCTTCCAGGCCGGCGAAGCTCACCAGGAAATGGCCCGGGAAGCAGATCCCCTCCACATCCAGGCCAATCTTGCGACCCAGCTGGATGATGAGAATGCCGAGGCTCACCGGTATGCCCTTGCGCTGTACCAGCACCTGGTTCAGGTCGCAGTTGGCGGCAGAGAAATAATCCTGCCAGTCGCCCCGAAAGCCCAAGGTCTGGTAGAACCCCTGCAACAGCTGACGACGCACCTCGTCACAGTCCCCTTCGACTATGGCCTCGTCCAGCCAGGTATCGAGGCGGGCCAGCTCGGCCTCTCCCGCACCGCCATGGCCCAGGATCTCATCGCTCACCGACAGTGCCAGTTCGGCCAGGTCGTGGGCCTCGAAGTCGGTCCACTCATCCACACGTATCATCGTCGTCATCCCTAACCGAACAGGCTGGCCTGTTTCAAGACAGCAAGCTTGGCGATAAAGAAGATCCACCCCAGGGCGCCCAAGAAGGCAAACCAGCGGATGCTGTTGCTGCGTGCCAGCCGCAGCGCCATCATGCCGAGGAAGGCCACCGCCAGCACGGCGCTCAGCTTCTCGCTGAGCCAGGGGATCCCATTGTTGAGGGGATTGAGATCCAGCACCATGCACAGCAGCACGCCAGAGAGCACCACCAGGCCATTGAGCCAGCCGCTGGCCTGCAGCACCCGGCCGTTACGGGCAAGAATGGAGCCGGTTTGGGCCCAGTAAAAGCGCAGCATGAACATCAGCACGGCCCCGGCAATCAGGGTGAGGTGCAGATGTTTGAGAGCAACATACATATGGTTTCCTTGCACAGGGGCGGACAGTTCCGCCCGTCATATCACTGAGCCAGGCGCCCCAGGGTCACCCGCTCGTTATCCCCATAATCCCGCACGGTTTCCACCTGGCAGTAGCCCTGTTGCAGCAGAAGCTGACGCACCAATGCCCCCTGCTCCCAACCGTGCTCCAGCAAGAGCCAGCCCCCCGGACACAGATGGGCGAGGGCACCGGCGACTATCAGGCGAATGTCCGCCAGCCCCTGCTCGTCCGCCACCAGGGCGGAGCGGGGCTCGAAGCGCACGTCCCCCTCCTCCAGATGGGGATCAGCCCCGTCGATATAGGGCGGATTGGAGACGATCATCGCAAAACGTGGCGCATCCGACAGGGGCTCGAACCAGCTGCCGTCCCGCACTTCTATGGGCAACCCCAGCGCGGCGCTGTTGGCGCGGGCCAGGGCGGCGGCATCCGGCATCCGATCCACCGCCCATACATCGGCATCGGGCCGCTCGGACTTGAGCGCCAGCGCAATAGCGCCGGTGCCGGTTCCCAGATCCAGCAGGGCACAGGGGCCGGCAGGCAGGCGCGCCAGCGCCTGCTCCACCAGCACCTCGGTGTCGGGGCGCGGGATCAGGGTGGCCGGGCTCACCTTGAGGGGCAGCGACCAGAACTCCCGCTCGCCGATGAGGTGGGCTATGGGCTCACCGGCCAGGCGGCGGTCAAGCCAGGCTTGCAGTGTGGCCTGCTGGGCGGCATCGAGCTCGCGCTCCGGCCAGGTCATCAGGTAACTGCGCCGGCAAGCCAGCAGATGGCAGAGCAGCGCATCGGCGTCGGCACGGGGGGATTCACCCTCGGCCAACGTCGCCATGATATGGGCACGAGCCTGCTGGATCTGCATGGGCATCAGTTGCTCTCGGCCAGGGAGGCGAGCTGATCCGCCTGATACTCCTGCACCAGCGGGGTAATGACGCAATCCAGATCCCCTTCGAGGATCTCCCCCAGACGATAGAGGGTGAGGTTGATGCGGTGCTCGGAGAGGCGCCCCTGGGGGTAGTTGTAGGTGCGGATGCGCTCGGAGCGATCCCCTGAGCCCACCAGGTTGCGGCGGGTGCTCTGCTCGGCGGCGCGGTGGCGCTCGTCCTCGGCCGCCTGCAGGCGGGCGGAGAGCACCGACATCGCCTTGGCACGGTTCTTGTGCTGGGAGCGCTCATCCTGGCACTCCACCACCAGGCCGGTGGGCAGGTGGGTGATGCGGATGGCGGAGTCGGTCTTGTTGACGTGCTGACCACCGGCCCCGGAGGCGCGGAAGGTGTCGATCTTCAGCTCGGAGGGGTTGATCTCGATCTGTTCGGCTTCCGGCACTTCCGGCAGCACGGCCACGGTACAGGCGGAGGTGTGCACCCGGCCCTGGGATTCGGTCTCGGGGACCCGCTGCACCCTGTGGCCGCCGGATTCAAACTTGAGGCGGCCGTAGACGTGCTCGCCGTCCACCTTGGCAATCACCTCCTTGTAGCCGCCGTGCTCGCCGTCGTTGCAGCTGACGATGGAGACGCGCCAGCCCTGGCGCTCGGCATAACGGGAGTACATGCGGAACAGATCCCCGGCGAAGATGGCCGCCTCGTCACCACCGGCGCCGGCGCGGATCTCCAGGTAGCAGTTGTTGTCATCCTTGGGGTCGCGCGGCAGCAGCATCACCTGCAGAGCCTGCTCCTGCTCCTCTAAGGTCGCCTTGGCGAGCGGCAGCTCCTCCTGCGCCATCTCGCGCAGGTCGGCGTCGTCCTCTTCCAGCATCATCTTGGTGGTCTCGAGGTTCTCCTCGGCCTGACGGAAGCGCTGGAAGGCATGCACTATGTCTTCGAGCTGGGCATATTCCCGGGTCAGGGCACGGTATCTGTCCTGATCCGAGGCGACCCCGGGCTCGCCGAGCAGGGCCTGTACTTCTTCGTGGCGCTCGATGAGGCCTTCCAGCTTTCTGATCAATGACGGGTTCATAAATCTTGTGTTCTCGATGGAGGACGGGACAACCGGCAGGTTGCCCGAAAATTATGACTCTTGTGACAATCCCAGCACCTGACGCAGTTGGGACAGCTTGTGGGTGTCCCCCTGGGCTGCGGCCTGGCGCAGGGCCTGGGTCGGTGCGTGGATCAACTTGTTGGTGAGGCGGTGAGCCAGGGCCTTGAGGGCCTGCTCGGCATTCTCGCCCTGTTGCAGGGCCAGCAGGGCACGCTGCAACTCTTCATCCGCCACCTGTTGGGATTGGTGGCGATAATCGCGAATGAGGTCCACAGAGTGCTGGCTGCGGTACCAGCCCATGAAGTCGCCCTGCTCTTCCTGCACTATGAGCTCGGCCTCGGCGGCCGCCCGCTTGCGGGTCTCGAGGTTTTGCTCGATGATGCCCTGCAGGTCATCCACAGTGTAGAGATAGGCGTCGGAGAGCTCGTCCACCTCGGCTTCGATGTCGCGGGGCACGGCTATGTCCACCAGGAACATGGGCCTGAAACGACGGGCCTTGAGGGCGCGCTCCACCATGCCCTTGCCGATGATGGGCAGGGGACTGGCGGTGGAGCTGATGACGATGTCCGCCTCGTGCAGGTAGTCCGGGATCTCTTCGAGCGTCATCACCTGGGCACCGAACTCCTCGGCCAGCAGCTGGGCCCGCTGCAGGGTGCGGTTCGCCACCATCATCTGGGTGACGTTCTGCTCGCGCAGGTGGCGGGCCACCAGCTCTATGGTTTCGCCCGCCCCCACCAGCAGCACCTTGGTCTGGGAGAGATCGGAGAAGATGCGGCGGGCCAGGCTCACGGCGGCGAAGGCCACCGACACGGCGCTGGCGCCGATCTCGGTGTCGGTACGCACTCGTTTTGCCACCGAGAAGGATTTCTGGAACAGGCGCTCCAGGGATCCCTTCACCGCTTCCGCCTGCTGGGCGTGGGCGTAGGACTGCTTGATCTGCCCCAGGATCTGCGGCTCTCCCAGCACCAGGGAGTCGAGCCCGCAGGCGACCCGCATCAGGTGGCGCACCGCCTCCTCGTCCTGGTGGCGGTAGATGGCGGAGACCACCTCGCTCGCATCCAGCTGGTGGAACCGCTGCAGCCAGCTCAGCACCTGCTCCCCCTGCCCTTGCTCCAGGCTGCAATACAGCTCGGTTCGATTGCAGGTGGAGACGATCACCGCCTCGCTGACACCGGGCTGCTCCACCAGCTCACGCAAGGCGCGATCGATGCAGTCCGGGCCAAATGCGACCCGTTCCCGCAAGGCGACACTGGCGGTGTTGTGGTTGATTCCGAGGGCAAGCAGACTCATGGGTGGGTGATGATCGTTTCGTGCACAGGGTATGAAGGCCGACAATTGTACGAGAAAGGGTAAGTCTTTAAAAGCGATACGGCCGCCCCTTATACTGTGGCAAATCTCATATCCGGAGCACGACCTTGTTCTTGCGTATCTTCTCCCTCGCCTGCCTGCTGGTACTGGCCGGCTGTACCACCACTCAACCCCAGCGGGATCAGGTCAACTGGCAGCAGGAACGTGCCCGTCTCGAGCAGTTGACCCACTGGGAGCTGTCGGGCAAGATGGCCATCATCACCGCCCGCCAGAAGGGCAGCGCCCGCCTCAACTGGCAGCAGAACGGCGACGACTATCGCCTCAACCTCACCAGCCTCATCGGCACCCATATCCTGGAGCTCTCCCGCAGCAAGGGGGAGATCACCCTGACCGACAACGAAGGCAAGGTGCACCAGAGCCAGGATGCAGAGGCCCTGGTCTATCAGCTCACCGGCTGGAATATTCCTGTCACCGGGCTGCCGGAGTGGATCAAGGGGCTGCCGGGTGAGGCCGAATTCGAGCTCAACCCCGACGCCAGCCTGGCCTCGGTGCGCGACGGCCAGTGGCAGATCGTCTATGGGGACTACCGGGATCAGGACAACTACCGGCTGCCCCACCTGCTGACCATGACGGGCCAGGGCAGCCGCCTCAAGTTGCAGATCAACCAATGGACCCTGGCGCCATGATGCAGGATACCATCCGGCAGGCGCCGATCCGCTGGCCGGCGCCAGCCAAGCTCAACCTCTTCCTGCACGTCAACGGCCGCCGTCCCGACGGCTATCACGAGCTGCAGACCCTGTTCATCTTCCTCAATCACGGCGACTGGCTGGAGTTTGACCCCCTGCCGGGAACCAGCCTGCTCACCCTGAGTCCTGCCATCCCTGGGGTGCCGGATGAACAGAATCTCATCATCCGTGCCGCCCGCCTGTTGCAGGGGAGGCTGCCAAGCCCGATGGGGGCCCATATCCGGTTGGAGAAGGTATTGCCCATGGGGGGCGGCATCGGCGGCGGCTCGTCTGACGCGGCCACCACCCTGGTGGCGCTGAATCATCTCTGGCAGGCAGGCTTGAGTGAAGAGGAGCTGGCGGAACTCGGGGTGCAACTGGGGGCCGACGTGCCGGTGTTCGTGCGCGGCCGTGCCGCCTTTGCGGAAGGGGTCGGCGAGAAGCTGCAACCGGTCGAGGTGCCGAGCGCCTGGTATCTGGTGCTCAAACCCGATTGTCATGTGGCAACGGCGGCGGTTTTTCAGGATCCCGAGCTGCCTCGCAACACCCCCAGGATGACATTGCACAACCTGCTGAAAGGGGTGTGGAAAAACGATTGCGAATTGCTGGTGAAAAAGCGCCACCCCGAGGTTGCCAATGCGCTCGGCTGGTTGCTAGAATACGCGCCGTCAAGAATGACGGGCACTGGCGCCTGCGTCTTTGCTCAATTTGAAGACGAAGTGGCTGCTCGGAAGGTGTTGGCAAGGGTGCCGGAAGGCTGGGATGGGTTTGTCGCCAAGGGCGAGAACATATCACCACTCTTCGCCACTTTGCAACAAGTCAGTGATTGGGGTATCGCCAAGCGGTAAGGCAGCGGGTTTTGATCTCGCCATTCCTAGGTTCGAATCCTAGTACCCCAGCCAATCTGGCATAATGGTGCCGAAGGTGACGGCTCTGCTGTCCAGCCGGGTAATCTGGCGCCACCATGAACTTCCAGAGACCTTGTCCGTTATCTTGATAAATCGTTTGCCCCCAAACGATACGGGTCTGAATCAGACTCCCCACATACTGGATGCAACCCCGAGGTTTCAAACCGTGCCTGACATGAAGCTGTTTGCTGGTAACGCAACGCCGGAACTAGCCCAGAAGATCGCAGATCGCCTGTTTATCAAACTCGGCAATGCTGCCGTAGGTCGCTTTAGCGACGGCGAGATCAGCGTACAGATCAATGAGAATGTACGCGGTGGCGATATCTTCATCATTCAATCCACCTGTGCCCCGACCAACGACAATTTGATGGAATTGATCGTCATGGTGGATGCACTGCGTCGTGCTTCAGCTGGCCGTATCACTGCCGTTATTCCCTACTTTGGTTATGCCCGTCAGGACCGCCGCGTCCGCTCCGCCCGTGTGCCCATCACCGCCAAGGTAGTCGCCGACTTCCTCTCCAGCGTGGGTGTGGATCGCGTGCTGACCGTTGACCTGCATGCCGAGCAAATCCAGGGCTTCTTCGATGTCCCCGTAGACAACGTGTTCGGCAGCCCTGTGTTGCTGGAAGACATGCTGTCCAAGAACCTCGAGTCTCCTGTTGTCGTATCGCCGGACATCGGCGGCGTGGTCCGTGCCCGTGCCATCGCCAAGCTGCTGGACGACACCGACATCGCCATCATCGACAAGCGTCGTCCCCGCCCGAACGTCTCCCAGGTCATGCACCTGATCGGCGACGTGGCCGGCCGTGACTGCGTCATCGTCGACGACATGATCGATACCGGCGGCACCCTGTGCAAGGCGGCCGAAGCGTTGAAAGAGCGTGGCGCCAAGCGCGTGTTCGCCTATGCGACCCACCCGGTCTTCTCCGGCACCGCCGTGGAAAACATCAAGAACTCGGTCATCGACGAGCTGATCATCACCGACTCCATCCCGCTCACCGCGGAGATGAAGGCGATCGGCAAGGTCAAGCAGCTGACGCTCTCCTCCGTGCTGGCCGAAGCCATCCGTCGTATCAGCAACGAAGAGTCCATCTCTGCCATGTTTGAGCATTGATAGACCCCGTTGTGACAAAAACCGCCAACTGGCGGTTTTTGTTTTTTCAAGCCTGGTCAAAGTAATGCCCTGCCCCCGCAGGTTAAGGATGTCCCCATGAAGTGCTTGCGTCTCCTCACTCTCCTCCCGCTGTGCGCCCTGCTCTCTGCCTGCCTGACCGGCCAGCAGGATCCGCCCTTCACCCTGACCCTGGCACACATGAACGACACCCACTCCCAGTTCGACCCGGTCAACGCCGAGCTGAAGGGGCCCCTCTTCGGCAAGCAGGGGGAAACCGACACCCTCTACACCCGCCTCGGCGGCTATCCCCGCCTGCTCACCATGACCAAAGCCTACCAGGCCGAGGCACTCGCCAAGAACCAGCCGCTGTTGCTGCTGCACGGGGGCGACGCCTGGCAGGGCAGCGGCTACTTCAAGCTCAACGAGGGGATGGCCAATGCCGAGCTGCTGAGCCAGTTCGGCTTCGATGCCATGGCCCTTGGCAACCATGAGTTCGATCTCGACAACCAGAAGCTGGCCCGCTTCATCCAGGGGGTGAACTTCCCGGTGCTGGCCGCCAACCTGGACAGCCGCGACGATCCGGACCTGAGTCAGGCCAGCAACCTCAAGCCCTTCGTGGTCTATGCCTTCGATGGCAACCAGAAGAGCCCGGTCACCGATCTCGCCCACCTGCCCGCAGACAAGCAGCTGGTCGCCGTCATCGGGCTGGTGCTGGAGGACATGGCCAACATCTCCCCCAACGTCGGCAAGCTGCGCTTTGCCAAGGAGGTGGCCTCGGCCCAGGCCACGGTCGACCTGCTGCAGGCCAGGGGGATCAACCGGATAGTGGCCCTCACCCACATCGGCAACGCCCGGGATCTGGCGCTGGCGGCCAAGGTGAACGGCCTCGATGCCATCGTCGGCGGCCACTCCCACAGCCTGCTCGGTGACTTTAGCAACGTCGGCTGGGGCAAGACGGGGGAATACGCAGCGCTGGTCACCAATCCGGACGGTGTGGGCCTGACCTGCGTGGTGCAGGCGGGATCCTACGCCCAGGCAATCGGTCTTGCCCGGGTCAGCTTCGACGCCCAGGGCCGGGTCATCGCCTGCAAGGGTCAGAACCAGCTGCTGGCCAGCCGCGACTTCTTCGCCGATCCGGCCCGCCAGCAGAGGCTGGACAAGACTCGCAGCCAGCAGGCAGGCAAGTTCATCGACGCCCAGCCCAACCTGGTGACAGTGGATGAAGATCCGCGCCTGCGCGGCATCATCGACAGCCACTACAAACCGGCGCTGGAGCAGGCCTACGGCCCCGTCATCGGCACCCTTCCCGCGCCATTGCAAAATGCCCGCCGCCCAGGCGACAACGGCAGCGACAGCCACGGCTCCGACGTCGCGCCCCTGGTGGCGGAAGGCCAATATTTTTGGGCCAACACCCCGCAGGTGCAGGCACTGACCGGCGGCCCGGTCGACTTCGCCCTGCTGGCGGTGGGGGGCGTGCGCGCCGACTTGCCCGCCGGTGAACTGCGACAGGGGGAGGCATCCCTCAGCCTGCTGCCGTTCAAGAACCCGCTCAGCGTACTGACCCTCTCCGGCACCGAGGTGCGGGCCCTGCTGACCGAGACCATCACGGCCACCCTGCCCGCCAGCGCTCATGCGGGCAAGTTCCCCTATGGCGGCCATCTGCGTTACACCTTCAAGGAGACCGAAGCTGGCAAGGCGGGCCACCTGACCCGGCTGCAATGGCAGACGGCCGAGGGTCAGTGGCAGGATCTGGTGAATGGACGGCGCTACCGGGTGGTGACCAACGCCTACAGCGCCAACGGCAACGACGGCTGGCAGGCCCTGGCACGGGCGCAGCGTCAGAGTGCCGAGAGCCAGAGTGCCGAGCGCGTGGATCTCGCCTGGGTGGCGGGCCAGCTGACCGCCTTCCCGGTGCTGGCAGTGGCAAAGCGCGGCGAGCAGCTCGGCGCCGTCTATGGGTCGGGCAAGGCCCTCGACTGCAAGGCAGCCAAGGTGGATTGCGGCACAGACGCGGCCTCGTTCGTGGACTATGTGCGTTATGCCCGCCCCCTGGTGACCGCCCTGACCGAGGAGACGGTGACCCTGCTGCGTGCCGGTCAAGCCGACGCCCCCTGAGCCGCTGCGCCAAAACGGGCCGGGGCGAGGCCCGTTTTTTGCGGCCGTTGGCGACCCGTTACAGGGTTATTCCCCCCGGCTTGCCGAGCTTTGGTTGAGTGATCGCCAGTCGGCGGCTAGAATATTGCGTCCCATTGCCCTGGACCCTCTGTTTATGGCAACCAGTAGTGCAAGCAGCGAGTGAAGACATCAAGCGTGACGCATCAAATCAAACTGATTGTCGGGCTGGGTAATCCCGGCCCCGAATATGCCAAGACCCGCCACAACGCGGGGGCCTGGTATGTGGAGCAGCTAGCCCGCTGGCACAATGTCAGCCTGCGCGAAGAGCCCAAGTTCTTCGGCTACACCGCCCGCATCCTGGTGGAGGGGCAGGATGTGCGGCTGCTCATCCCGAACACCTATATGAACCTCTCCGGCAAGGCGGTGGCGGCCCTGGCCCGCTTCTACCAGATAGTCCCCGAAGAGATACTGGTGGCCCACGACGAACTGGATCTGCCCCCCGGCATCGCCAAGTTCAAGCAGGGCGGTGGCCACGGCGGCCACAACGGCCTCAAGGACATCATCGCCAGGATGGGCAACAACAATAACTTCTTCCGGCTGCGCCTCGGGATCGGTCATCCCGGTGCCAAGGAGCTGGTCGCCGGCTTCGTGCTGACCAAGGCGCCCAGCAGTGAACAGAACCTGATCGAGGCCGCACTGGATGAGTCCTTGCGCGCCACCGACATCCTGTTCAAGCAGGACATGACCAAGGCCATGAACCGGCTGCACAGCTTCAAGGCTGAAAAAGTCTGAACAGGCTTTGATCGATGACGTACTGGATGAGTGCCCACGTACGCCACCGACACCGGTTCAAGCAGGACATGACCAAGGCCATGAACCGGCTGCACAGCTTCAAGGCTGAAAAAGTCTGAACAGGCTTTGAACGATGACGTACTGGATGAGTGCTCACGTACGCCACCGACATCCTGTTCAAGCAGGACATGACCAAGGCCATGAACCGGCTGCACAGCTTCAAGGCCGAGAAAGTCTGAATACAGATGCCTGACCTGGGTCAGGCTCGCACAATATGACAGGGCTGCCTAAGAATCTGGTCACTCTCTGTAACGAGAGGTTGTCAGCAAGGGGAAGCGCAGCACAGGAACCGGAGCGTATAGGTATACGTGAGGATTCCGAGCAGCACATGAGCCTTGATCACAGCCTCGCAGTAAGAGCGTGAGCAAGTTCGGCGGCCCTCACACAGCATCCATCACGTAAGGTAACAATTCATGGGTTTTAAATGCGGTATCGTGGGCCTGCCCAATGTAGGCAAATCCACCCTGTTCAATGCGCTGACCAAGGCCGGCATCGAAGCCGCCAACTTCCCGTTCTGCACCATTGAGCCGAACACGGGTGTGGTCCCCATGCCGGATCCCCGCCTCGACCAGCTGGCGGCCATCATCAACCCCCAGCGCGTGGTGCCGACCACCATGGAGTTCGTGGACATCGCCGGCCTGGTGGCGGGCGCCTCCAAGGGCGAGGGTCTGGGCAACCAGTTCCTGGCTAACATCCGCGAGACCGAAGCCATAGGTCACGTGGTGCGCTGCTTCGAGGACGAGAACATCATCCACGTGGCGGGCAAGGTCTCCCCGGCCGATGACATCGAGGTGATCAATACCGAATTGGCCCTGTCGGATCTGGACGCCTGCGAGCGCGCCATCCACCGTCAGTCCAAGCGCGCCAAGGGCGGCGACAAGGATGCCAAGCTGGAAGTGGAAACCCTGGAAAAGATTCGGGTTGCCCTGGAAAACGGCCAGATGATCCGCGGCATGAAGCTGGACAAGGAAGAGCTGGCGGCCGTCAGCCACCTCAACTTCCTGACCCTGAAGCCCACCATGTACATCGCCAACGTGGCGGAAGATGGCTTCGACAACAACCCCTTCCTCGATAAGGTGCGTGAAATCGCCGCCGCCGAGAACGCCGTTGTGGTCGTGGTCTGCTGCGCCATCGAGGCAGACATCGCCGAGCTGGACGACGCCGACCGCGCCGAGTTCATGGCCGATCTGGGGATCGAAGAGCCGGGTCTGAACCGGGTGATCCGCTCAGGTTACGAGCTGCTGAACCTGCAGACCTACTTCACCGCCGGGGTGAAGGAAGTCCGCGCCTGGACCATTCCGGTCGGCGCCACCGCCCCGCAGGCGGCGGGCAAGATCCACACCGACTTTGAAAAAGGCTTTATTCGCGCCCAGACCATCGCCTTCGACGACTTTATCACCTACAAGGGTGAGCAAGGCGCCAAGGAAGCGGGCAAGATGCGCGCCGAAGGGAAAGACTACATCGTCAAGGATGGCGATATCATGAACTTCCTGTTCAACGTCTAACCCCATGAGAGGCCAGCATTTGCTGGCCTCTTTGTTATGGGCACAGGTTGCGGATCTGCTGCCAAATGTCGCAAAAAAAACCAGATTGTTGGGCTTTTGCGCGACAGCGTCCAATAACTCGCCAAACGCACCCAAATTCGGTTTTTCTGGCAAAAAAAGGGTTGACGCCCCAGAGCCAGATACGCATAATTCCGGCCGCACAGTGACGAGGCAACGACTCACTGGAAGCACGGTTGGCTATGTAGCTCAGTTGGTTAGAGCATCGCACTCATAATGCGAGGGTCACAGGTTCGAATCCCGTCATAGCCACCATTAATCATTCAGTTGGGGTATCGCCAAGCGGTAAGGCAGCGGGTTTTGATCTCGCCATCCCTAGGTTCGAATCCTAGTACCCCAGCCATTTTTAAAGATGTTTGACAGTTTCTGTCAGTCATCGCTGTTGGGGTATCGCCAAGCGGTAAGGCAGCGGGTTTTGATCTCGCCATCCCTAGGTTCGAATCCTAGTACCCCAGCCATTTTTACTTGTACACGACAATGTCGGATACAAGACGGCTATGTAGCTCAGTTGGTTAGAGCATCGCACTCATAATGCGAGGGTCACAGGTTCGAATCCCGTCATAGCCACCATTTACAAGTTGTTCAGTTGGGGTATCGCCAAGCGGTAAGGCAGCGGGTTTTGATCTCGCCATCCCTAGGTTCGAATCCTAGTACCCCAGCCATTTTTAAAGTTCTTTGCCCGCCATTATTGACGGTTGAGGAGCGCTGTTGGGGTATCGCCAAGCGGTAAGGCAGCGGGTTTTGATCTCGCCATCCCTAGGTTCGAATCCTAGTACCCCAGCCATAATTGCCTTTCATCGACCTTGTCGGTGATCGCTGTGGTAAACGTGATGGATCTTGATCTCGTCAACGTGCCTAGGTCCAAACCCTAGTACCCAGCCATTTTACTTGTACACGACAACGTCGGATACAAGACGGCTATGTAGCTCAGTTGGTTAGAGCATCGCACTCATAATGCGGGGGTCACAGGTTCGAATCCCGTCATAGCCACCATTAATATTGCGGAAGTGGCGAAATTGGTAGACGCACCAGATTTAGGTTCTGGCGCCCTAGGCGTGAGAGTTCGAGTCTCTCCTTCCGCACCATCAAGGCAGTACCAAACAGACCAGCTCATGCTGGTTTTTTTGTGCCTGAGTTTCAGCCTTTGTCCCCTCTCCTTCCCTGCCGCTCTCTCTGCTCACTGGCTTGTCAGCCCAATATTTCATCTCACAGCGTCGGGATATATGGCCAATAAAAAGCGGCCCGCAGGCCGCTTGCACTCCTTGTCCCCCTCGAGCGCGCTCAGAACGGGAAGAACCAGGGAATGGCGATGACGCTCACCACCATCACCAGCAAGGTAAAGGGCACACCGATGCGGATGAAGTCCATGAACTTGTAGTTGCCGGGCCCCAGCACCAGGGTATTGACCGGTGAGGAGACGGGCGTCATGAAGGCAGCCGAGGCGGCGATGGCGATGGTCATGGCGAAGGGATAGGGAGAGACCCCCATCTGCTGGGCCGTACCGAGCGCAATGGGCGCCATCAGCACGGCGGTGGCGGTGTTGGAGATGAAGAGTCCGATGGCCGCGCAGAGCACGAACAGGCTGGCCAGCATGACACGGGGCCCCATCTCCCCCACCGCCGAGATCAGCCCGCCGACGATGAGATCCACCCCGCCGGTCTTCTGCAACGCCAGGGCAAAGGGCAGCATGCCGACGATCAGGATCAGGGTCGGCCAGTGGATGGACTTGTAGGCGCTCTCCATGTCGATGCAGCGGAACTTGCCCATCAGCAGGCAGGCGATGAGCGCCGCTATGACGTTGGGCACGGGCTCCGTCACCATCAGCCCTATCATGACCGCGAGGGCGATCAGGGCGTGGATGGCCTGGCTGCGAGCCGGCGCCATCTCGTCCACCTCGGCAGGCAGGCCGAGCAGCAGGAAGTCCCTGTGGTGGGTCTGCAACTGGCGAATGAGGCTCCAGTTGCCCACTACCAGCAGGCTGTCTCCCATCAGCAGCGGCTCATCCACCAGCTTGCCGGTGAGCGCCTCACCGTTGCGGCGGATCCCGACCACGCTCAGGCCGTAGCGGGAGCGAAAGGCCACCTCGCGGATGCTCTTGCCGAGCAGGCGGGATCCCGGAATGAGGGACACCTCGGCCATGCCCACCTCCCGCGCCTGATCCGAGAAATACTCCCCGCGCAATATCATGGGTTCGAGCCGCGCCTCGCTGCAGAACTCCCGCACATCCACCTCGGGGTCGGACATGTCGATGAGCAGCACATCCTTGGCCTGGAACTCGGTGACGCCGGAGACGGTGACCATCACCCGCCGAAACTTGCGCCAGCGCTCCAGCCCGATGACGTTGGCCCCAAAGCGGGCACGCAGTTGCAGCTCGTCCAGGGTCTGGCCTATCAGGGGAGAATCGGGACGGATCGCCAGGCGGCGCGCCCGGCCGGCCAGGCGATAATCGCGGATGAGGTCGCGCATTGTGCTGCGCCCCGCCTGCTTGCCCTTGCCCTCTTCCCCCTCGCGCACCAGACGGTGACGCATCAGCAGCATGTAGATCACTCCCAGCCCGAGGATAAGCACCCCCATGGGGGTGAAACCGAAGAAGCCGAAGCCCTGGATGCCGTGGCGCATCAGCTCGCTGTTCACCACCATGTTGGGCGGCGTGGCCACCAGCGTCATCATGCCGCTGATGAGACCGGCAAAGCCCAGCGGCATCATCAGCCGTCCCGCCGGTATCCCCATCCGGTTCGCCACGCTCAGCACCACGGGGATGAAGATGGCCACCACCCCTGTGCTGCTCATCACGGCCCCCAGGGTCGCCACCGCCACCATCAGCAGCACCAGCAGCCGGGTCTCACTGCTGCCCGCCACCTTCACCAGGGCATCCCCCACCTGATAGGCGATGCCGGTGCGCACCAGCCCCTCCCCCACCACGAACAGGGCGGCGATCAGGATGACGTTGGGATCGCTAAACCCCGCCAGCGCCTCCGGCAGAGTCAGGGTGCCGCTCAACACGAACAGGATGATGATCAACAAGGCCACCACATCCATGCGCACCCTGTTGGTAATAAACAGGAAGATGGCGCCCACCAGCATGCTGAGCACCCAGATCAACTCGGAATTCACACTCGCTCCTTTCGTTCATGTCCGCCGGGCGGGGAACCGCGCCAGACGCCATCAGACCACAGCCAGCCCCCCTCCAT
Source organism: Aeromonas rivipollensis (assembly GCF_010974825.1). Taxonomy (GTDB): domain Bacteria; phylum Pseudomonadota; class Gammaproteobacteria; order Enterobacterales; family Aeromonadaceae; genus Aeromonas; species Aeromonas rivipollensis. The sequence continues at coordinate 39,530 of NZ_JAAILA010000010.1, forward strand.
TTTGTTACATATCAAGAAAGGGGAGCCCACATCATCGCACATTCGGGTTCACTTGCAGCCACTTTGCAGGGCAGAGCAAGCGCGCCAACCCACTCCACCCGCACGTCCGGGCGAAAAGTGCTGCGCGCCCTCCCCGGCACTCCTAAAATGGGCCCGCTGCGGCGTGATCCGCCCCCTGCCACCCCTTGTCCTTCGGAGAGAAAATGTCAGTTCACACCCCAACCTACCCGGAATTCACCTTCTTCGGCCGCTTCGTCGCCGACATCCAGTCCGGCCGCAAGACCATCACCATACGCGACGAGAGCGAAGCCAACTGGCAGCCCGGCCAGCGGCTCGCGCTCTTCACCAATCCGGAGCACCACCCCTTTGGCACCATGGAGGTGCTCTCGGTCACGCCCCTGGCCTTCGATGACCTGACCGATGAGCACGCCCGCCAGGAGAACATGACCCTCGCCGAGCTCCAGACCGTCATCCGGGACATCTACCCCGCACTGCCGCAGCTCTATGTGATTGAATTCAAACTGATTGAAGCCTGATTTTGTGAGCTGCCTCAACTAACGCCGGTTGCGATCTCAGACCAAAAGCGCACAATGCCTGTTTTTATATACAGTTAACGGTGCAGCATGAACACAGGACTCGAACCCGCAATCGCCGCCATGGTGGCGGAATTTGTTGCCGCTGGCAGACCCAGGGCGAGCGAGATGAGCTGGCAGGCGCGGCGGGAGGGCTACCTTGCCTCTGCCGTACTGGGCGGTGAGCGGGAAGAGGTGGGCGCCATCGAAGAGTGGCAGGCCGATCACTACGCCATCCGCCGCTACCAACCCCTAGACATGCCAGATCCCGCTTATCCGGTGCTGATCTATTTCCACGGCGGCTGTTTCGTCAGCGGGGATTTCGAGACCCACGATCGCCAGATGCGGATGCTGTGCAACAGTGCCAAGGCCCTGGTGTTTGCCGTGCACACGCGCCTCGCCCCCGAGCATAGCTATCCTGCCGCCCATGACGATGCGCTGGCCGCGACCCTCGCCATCATGGCCGCGCTGCCGCAGTGGCGCGGCGATCCCGAACGGGTTGCACTCGCAGGCGACAGTGCCGGTGGCCACCTTGCCCTGGTCACCACCTTGCGGCTCAAGGAAGCTGGAGCGGCACTGCCCGCCGCCCAGATCCTCATCTATCCCATGCTCGATGCCCTGGGAGAGAGCCAGAGCTATGGCGACCTTGGCGACGACTACCTCATCACCCGCGACATGCTGCTCAGCGGGTTTCAGGCCTATCTGGGCAGGCTGCCCGCCAGCCATCCCGAGGCGAGCCCGCTGCACCATCCTGAACTTGCTGGACTGCCGCCCACCCATATCCTCACGGCCGAGTACGATCCCCTGCGTGACGAGGGAGAGGCCCTCTATGGCAAACTGCTGCAAGCCGGTGTTGCCGCCAGCTGTCAGCGGCAGCTCGGGGTGATCCACGGCTTCTTCCAGCTTGCGGGCATCAGCCCTGCGGCCCGTCATGCCATCGCGCAGGTCGCCATGCTGATCAAGGGGCTCTGAGTTGGATCCAACCCCCATGCCGTGTTAAAAGTGTCTCTTTTGAATCAGGGAGGTGACCCTAGTGTTTGAGATAGCGAGCCTGAAAGAGGGCATGATGCACGGGGTCGAGCTGTTCCAGCTGCTGCTGGAGATCATCTCCATCGCCTGCGTGGTGATAGGGCTTGGCAAGACGCTCTGGCTGGCGGCGCGGGTGCGGGATCACGAGCCCGGTTTTCCGCGCATTCGCCTCTGCTTCGGCAGCTGGCTCATCCTGGCGCTGGAGTTCCAGCTCGCCGCCGATATCCTGGCCACCACGGTCGCGCCGAGCAAGGAGGAGCTGATCCGCCTCGCCATCATCGCGGTGATCCGCACCTTCCTGAACTACTTCCTCGGCAAGGAGCTGGACGCCCAGGCCGAACGCCAGCAGGCACCCGGCGCCGAACAGCCCGAGACGACCCGATAAGGGCCCATGCTGGCGACCATATGAGTACGCCGCCATCCCGACCGCCCCTGGTTCGGGATGGCGCCTTTGTGACCCTGCCCGCAGTTTTGGCTATCAGCCAACAATGGAACCCTTTTCAAGGCCCACCTCACCCTGTCGGCCCCGGCGCCCTCTGCGTAACATGGCAGGACCACTTTGCCACCGGCCACGCTGATGCATCCTCACCCCACCCTCACTCTCGATCAGTGCGTTATCTACCAGATCTACCCCATGAGCTTTCAGGACAGCGACGGCGATGGCATGGGGGACATCAATGGCATCCGCCAGCGCCTGGACCACCTGGCGACCCTCGGAGTCGACCTGCTCTGGCTCACCCCCGTCTACCCTTCCCCCAGACGGGACAACGGCTACGACGTGGCGGACTACCGCGCCATAGATCCCTCCTTTGGCACCCTGGCCGAGATGGACCTGCTGATAGCAGAGGCGGCCGCCCACGGCATGGGCATCATGATGGACATAGTCGCCAACCACACCTCCACCGAACATCAGTGGTTCAGGCAGGCGCTGGCCGGGGATCCCCGCTACCAGGCCTATTACGTCTTTCGGGACCAGGCCTTCGTCGATGCCCACCCGCTGGACTCCATCTTCGGCGGCAGCGCCTGGGAATACGTGCCGACGCTTGGCAGCTACTACCTGCACAACTTCGATGCGAGCCAGGCCGATCTCGACTGGGACAACCCGGCGGTGCGCGCCGAGATGGCGGAGGTGATCAACTTCTGGCTGGCCAGAGGCATCAAGGGGTTTCGCTTCGATGTGATCGACATGGTGAGCAAGGAGTGGTCGCCCCTTGCCATGAGCAACGGCCCCCGTCTGCACGACTATATCCGCGAACTCAATGGCGCCAGCTTCGGCGGCAAGGGGATCATCACTGTCGGTGAGACCTGGGGGGCAGATCTGGCCCAGATGCGGCACTATTCGAACCCGGATGACAGCGAGTTCAGCATGGTGTTCAACTTCGAGCACCTGGGGCTGGGGCGCGATAAATGGACCTCCCGCTTTGACCCCCTCAGCTTCAAAGGCGCCATGGCCCGCCACCAGAGCGGACTGCACGGCCAAGGCTGGAACAGCCTGTTTCTGGGTAACCACGACCTGCCCCGCGCCGTCTCCCGCTTCGGCGACGACAGCCCCGAGTGGCGCGAGCTGAGTGCCAAGCAGTGGGCCCTGGTGCTGCACATGATGCAGGGCACTCCCTTCATCTATCAGGGGGAGGAGCTTGGCATGACCAACCGCCGCTGGCAGCCAGAGGAGCTGCGCGATGTGGAGGCCATCAACTACAGCGCCAGCCAGCCGGGACTGGACCCCGCCGAGCTCGCCCGCCGCCTCGATGCCATCGGCCGCGACAACGCCCGCACGCCCATGCAGTGGGACTCGGGCCCCGGGGCCGGTTTCAGCACGGCAGAGCCCTGGATCGCGCTCAATGACAACTATATGGAGATCAACGCCGCCGAGCAGCTGGCCCGCCCCGACTCCCTGTTTCACTGCTATCGCCAGCTGATTGCATTGCGCAAGACCCATCCCGTCATTCGCCATGGCGACTTCGAACTGCTGGATGAGAACGATCCCCTGCGCATCAGCTACCGCCGCCGCTGGCGGGATCCGGCCACCGGCCAGACGCAGACTCTGCTGCTGCTCGCCAATCTCACCGCAACCCCCCTGCCCATGCCCCATTTCGACAAGCTAACCAGCGACGCCAGCTTGCTGATGGGCAACTACCCCAGCCAGCCAGAGCCCTGCTTTGCCCCCTACCAGACGGCGGTCTGGCTTCTTGTGGAGCCCGCCATGGCGCTCGCGCCAGACGAGCATAGAACCGACCGGAGCAGGCCAGTTCAGGGGCGAGCGGGTTGACTGTCCCCCGGAATCTGCGTATTTTGCGTCCAGATTTCATGTTGGACTGCTCTGCAATGTTGTACATCCTGTTCAAATGCTCTGTCAGGAGGCTGTGCTCCGTGCACTAACACGATGAAGTGTTGCCCGGAGCCACATCTCTTCTGAATCTTCATCAGATAGCGCTTGCGCCCTCCATAGAGGGAGGCGACCCCGCATCTGATGAGAACAGGAAAAAAGGCCGGCGAGATGCTTCATCGCCGGCCTTTTGTTTCTGATCTTCAGGACAAAGTTTCAATATTGCTTGAAACGGGGGCCGGTACGCCAAGTACCGCCCCCGTTTTTTAAGGATATAAAACCATGAGTCTGCTCAGCATTCACCATCTGACCTGTCACCTCGGTGACAAGACACTGTATCAGGACGCCAGCTTCACCCTGCTTCCCCGCGAACATATCTGCATCACGGGCAGGAACGGCGTCGGCAAAAGTACCCTGCTCAAGCTGCTCCAGGGGGAGCGCCAGCCTGACGCCGGGGATATCCTCTGGCAGCCCGGTCTTGACCGGGGTTACCTCGACCAGCATGCCGAGCTGGACGGGCAACTGACGATACGGGCATATCTGCAAACGGCCTTTGCCTCCCTCTATCGGGCCGAGGCGGAGATGATGGCCATCTATGCCAGCCCGGCGCGCTGTGCCCAGCCCCATCAGCTGGCACTGGCCGCCAGCCTCCAGACCACCTTGGAGAGCCAGTCGTTCTACCAGATAGAGAGCCGGAGCGACGAGGTGGCCGCCGGCCTTGGCCTCACCCAGCTTGGCATGCAGACCCGGCTGGCCAATCTGAGCGGCGGCCAGCGCCACAAGGTGATGCTGGCTGGCTTGCTGCTGCGCTCGCCGGATCTGCTGCTGCTCGATGAGCCGACCAACTACCTGGACAGCGCCCACGTGGCCTGGCTGGCAGCCTACCTGGACGGCTTCGCGGGCGCCTTCCTGGTGGTCTCCCACGACAGGGGTTTCGTGAACCGCATCGCCACCGGCATCTGTGATATCGATCGCCTGCAGCTTCGCAAATACCAGGGCAACCTCGACAAGGCCATGGCCCAGAAGGCCGCGAATGATGCCGCTCACGCCCGGCAATACCAGGCGCAGCAGAGGCAGATCGACAAGCTGGAGCTGTTCATTGCCAAGAACGGCGCCGGGGTCAACGCCAGCATAGCCAACGGCCGCAAAAAGCAACTGGCGCGCATCGAGCGCCTGGCCAACCCGGAGCGGGACAAGGGGGTCTCCCTCGCGTTTCGCAGCGCCGGGGGCGGCGGCCAGCAGGTGCTCGCCGCCTCTGAACTGGTCATCGGCCATGATAGCGCGCTGCTGGCGCCCCTGACCCTGACCCTGAGCCGGGGGGAGAAGGTGGTGATCGCCGGTTTCAACGGCGTCGGCAAGTCCACCCTGCTCAAGACACTGGCGGGAGAGCTGGCCCCCCTGCGCGGTCGGCTCAGCCTATCCCCCGGGGTCAAGGCGGGCTACTTCGAACAGGCGCTGCACTGGCCCCATCCGGATGCCAGCCCACTGGCCCTGGTGAAAGCCGCCTGCCCCGCCCTCGATGACAAGGGCGCCAGGCTGCATCTGGCCCGGGTCGGCATCAGGGGCAAGCTGGCACTGCAACCGATCGCCGCCCTGAGTGGCGGGGAGCAGACCAGGGTGAAGCTGTGCCGACTGGCCCTGCAACCCAGCAACCTGCTGATCCTGGACGAACCGACCACCCACCTGGATGCCGCCGTCAAGGCGGCCCTGCAACAGGCCTTGCAGGACTATGCCGGGACTGTGGTGGTGGTCTGCCACGAGCAGGCCTTCGTGGCCGACTGGCCGGATCGGGTGCTGGACATTCACTCCCTCGCGGCCACAGGCTCGGTATCACATGCGTAAGGTGAACATCATGCTATTGAAAGTATTGCTCTTTTTTATTGCGTTTCTGGTGGGTGCCGATGAGCTGATGCTGGGCCCCCTGCTGACCCCCATAGGCCGGGAGCTAGGGGTCCAGCCCGAGCGGGTCACGCTGTTTATCACCGCCTACAGCCTGGCGCTGGCGCTGATCGCCCCCCTGCTCGGCAGCCTCTCGGATCGCCTCGGCAGGGTGAGGATCATGCTGCCCGCCGCCCTGCTGTTCGGTGCCGCCTCCATAGCCACCGGCCTGGTCAATAGCTTCGAGTGGGGGTTGGCAAGCCGGGTGCTCACCGGTCTCGCCAGTGCCGGCATGCTGCCCATCGCCTTTGCCCTGGCGGCAGACGGCACGGGCAAAGATGCCATGAAGCGCATTGCCTGGGTGCAGTCCGGCCTGACGCTGGGCATGATAGCGAGCCCGGCGCTGGGGGCGCTGCTCGCTCAGTGGCACTCCTGGCGCGCAGCCTTTATCCTGCTCGGCCTCTGTGCCTGGGGGGTGGCGGCGGCCCTGGCCCTGCTGCCCGCCGGCAGGCCTTCGGCAGACATATCTGCGGCGCAGCAGGAGGAGAAGGGTGTCCGCCTGCTGGCCATCCCGGGTGCGGTCGGCGCCCTGCTGGCCATGTGCCTGGGCCTGGGGGGCGGCATTGGCCTCTTCAACCTGGTCGGCCAGCACCTGCGCGACACCCAGGGCCTGTCGATGGGGTCTGTGGGGCTCCTCTATGGGGCCCTCGGCATCATCAGCGTCATCGGCAACCTGCTGATGCCCCGCTTGTCTGGCCGGGTCGAGAGCGGGCGCGTCCTGATGCGCCTGGCCCTGGTGGTCTGCGTGCCGGCCAGCGTCGGCTTCTATCTCTCTCCCGCCTCACTGCCTGCCCTGCTGCTGCCGCTCGGGCTGTGGGCGCTGGCGGGCGGCATAGGATCCCCCGCCCTGCAGGGCCACATTGCCGGGCTCTCGTCGGCCCACAGGGGCATGTTGATGTCGCTGGCGATGACCATGATGCACCTCGGGGTGGCGCTCTGGTCCGCCGTCGCCGGGTTTGCCTACAGTGCGGGGCCTGTGGCCCTGGCGCTGCTAGCCATGGCGCTCTTTGGCGGGGCTATCGCCGCCCTGCGCCCCGTCAGCCTCCGGATCTGATGGGCAGCTCCCCACGCTCACACGCAACAAGGGCTCCCTCGGGAGCCCTTTTTTGTGTCAAGGAAGCGCATCAGGCCGGGATGCTGGCCAGCTCGTGGCGCTTCAATGCCAGCAGCGTGATGAGGAAGGCGGCGCTGGCGATCATTGCCATGCCCACATAGGTGGCGCTGAAACCCGGGGCCAGCTCGGCAGGACTCAGGCTCGCCAGGTTGTGGCTGGTCCCGGCCGGCAGGGCCCCGTGGAACAGCACGGCGCAGATGGCCACCCCGACCGCGCCCCCCAGCTCGCGACCGAAGTTGAATAACGACATGCCGATGCCGCGATCTTCTCGCGGCAGGGCGTTTTGCACCACCACAGAGAGAGCCGGCAGCACCAGCCCGAGCCCCAGACCGGCGAAGCCCAACCCCAGATTGGCAAAGAGATCGAAGTGAATTTGCCACAGAGCCAGCGCCGCCAGGGCGAAGCCCGCCACCACGAAGCGCTTGTAGTGACCGGTGCGACCTATGAGCTTGCCGCCGACGAAGGCCCCCGCCGTGATGCAGACCATGAAGATCACCATGTAGAGGCCGCTCTCGCTGGCCCCCATCCCCTTCTGCCACTGCATCTGCAGCGGCAGGTAGACCAGCACGGCGAACATCAGCAGTTGCGAGGCCAGCGCCAGCAGCACACTCACCAGATAACCGGGCAAGCGGGCCAGATGGGCGGGCAGTATGGGATCCTGGGCCCGCCGCTCCACCAGGATCAGCAGCAGCAGGGCAATCACCAGTCCTGCCGCCAGCCAGATGGCAGGCAGGGCTGTCTCGGGCGAGAGCAGCAGCAAGCTGAGCGTGGTGACGGTAATCAGCAGCCCCGCCCCCTTCCAGTCGAAGCGACTGTGGCGGCGCACATTGAGGTGGCCCAGGTTGCGGTTCACCAGCCAGAGCGCGAGCGCCCCGAGGGGCAGGTTGATCCAGAAGATCCAGCGCCAGCTGAGCTGCTCGGTGAAGTAGCCCCCTAGCAGGGGCCCGGCGATGCTGGAGACCGCATAGACCGCCGAGATATACCCCTGATACTTGCCCACCTCCCGCGGGGGAATGCAGTCGGCGATGACGGTGAAGGCCAGCGCGATCAGCCCCCCGCCCCCCAGCCCTTGCAGCACGCGGGCCGCCAGCAGGGTGGGCAGATCCTGGGCCAGGGCGCAGGCCACGGATCCCGCCAGAAACAGGCCTATGCCGATGTTGAGCATCCGCACCCGGCCGAACAGATCGCTCAGCTTGCCGTAGATGGGCAGGGCCGCGGTGGCCGCCAGCAGGTAGGCGGTGACCACCCAGGTGAGGGCGGCGCCGGCGTTCAGCTCGGCGCCTATGATGGGCAAGGGGGTGGTGACTATGCTCTTTTCCAACGAGCCCAGGGCGATCACCAGGGCCACGCTTGAGAAGACGGTTTTTGGGGACATAAAGAGGCTCGCTACTGTGAGATGCCGGCACCCGAGGCGCAGAGCACATTATTGTCTCATAAATCAGCAGCCCATGGTCAAACCCGCTGCCTTCCCCTACCATGACGGCGGTCGCGGCATAGGGGGAGCGGATCTGGTAGTGTGCTCTTTTAGCCGAGGAGGAAGCACCCCATGTCCGAGCAGTTCCGGTTTGAGCAATACGATGCCCTGATCTTCGATATGGACGGCACCCTGGTGGACTCCATGCCCCTGCACCTGGATGCCTGGGAGGCAACCAGCGCCGAATTCGGCCTGCCGTTCGATCGGGTTCAGCTCAATGAATACGGCGGCATTCCCACCCGCAAGATAGTCGCCATGCTGGCCGAGCAGCACGGGCTGGAGATCGATGTGGAGGCCTTCGCCCGCCGCAAGATAGCCCTCTATCTGGAGCATATCGACAAGGTCAGCGTCTTCCCCGCCATGTGGGAGCTGGTCAAGCGCTGCCACGGCAAGGTGCCCATGGGCATAGGCACAGGCTCAACCCGGGATCATGCGACGCACATACTGAGAAATACCGGCCTGGATGCCTTCATCCCAGTGCTGGTGAGTGCCGACGACGTGACCAACCACAAGCCCCATCCCGACACCTTCCTGAAAGTGGCCGAGCTGCTCGGCGCCAACCCGGCCAACTGCCTGGTGTTCGAAGACACCCCCATCGGCATAGAGGCAGGCAAAGCCGGCGGCATGGCGACTGTGCTCGCCACCGAGGGCGAACTGCAGCGGGTGTGACGCCAAACCAAGGCACCGGGCCCACGACGCGCTTCACCCTGCTCCCTTAAAAAACAAAACGCCCCATCTGGGGCGTTTTTAGTGGGCGGGGCAATCACATGGCGTTGGTGGATTCGAAGATCTTGTCCGCCGACGCCTCGACGAAGCCCGGGTAGAGCACACCGTCCGGCTGCGGGTAGCGCCGGGCAAACTCGTAGAAGCAGCTCGGTATGGCGCGCACGCCGTCGCTGAAGGCAACCTCGGCCTTGTCCGCCATGGTGGAGGATTGCTCCAGCATCACCTGCGGGTCCCCTTTCACCTCGCCGCCCACGGTATTGAGCACAAAGCCCGCCGCCTTCAGGGCCGAGTTGACCTCTTCTATGGTCTCAAAATCCCTCAGGCGGTTGATATTGACCGTGAAGTGGTTGGCACGATAACCCCAGGCAGCCATCCAGGCTGCGTACTCGCTCTCCGCCAGCAGGGTCTGGTAATCGCTCCAGGAGACCTGCCAGGGCGCCCCTGTGTAGAGGAAGGCCGGGGTATCGGTCAGGTGATCGGGCACCTGATCCACCAGCTTGTGGATAATGGCCTGGGCGCCTTCCGAGAGCTCTTCCACCTTCAGCTCGCTGATGAACACCTTGGGGGCGTCCGGGTCTGAGTGCTCGAAGTGTTTGGCATAGAGCTTCTTGGCCTTGAACACATACTCGCCCTTCTCCTCATACCCCAAGGCACGGAAGTGGGCCGCCAGTTTCTCGAGACCGAGCTTGGGCAGGTTGTAGGTCCGAAACGCCACGTGATCGTTGATGATGGGAGCACCGCCCCCCAGCAGTTGGTGAACCTTGTGGGCACTGGGGGTGACTTGAATGTAGTTGTCCCACAGATGGCCAAACAGGGTCTCGATATCCTTTTGCATCTCTCTTTCCTTTGATTGCGGGTACAGACAAGGGCACCTGTTCAGTGCCCCTTTGTTATTAGAAGGTCAGACCGGGGGACAGCTGATCCGGCATGGCGGCCTTGCTGTCTTCCACCGAGGCGACCGGGTACGCACAGTAGTCGGCGGCGTAGTAGGCGCTCGCCCTGTGGTTGCCGGAGGCACCTATGCCGCCGAAGGGCGCGGCGCTGGAGGCACCGGTGATGGGCTTGTTCCAGTTGACTATGCCGGCGCGGATCCGCTTGAAGAAGTGCTGCCAGTCCGCTTCGCTGTCGCCGAGCAGGCCGGCCGAGAGGCCGAAGCTGGTGGCGTTGCCCTGATCGATGGCGGCATCGAAGTCGTCGTAACGAATGAGCTGCAGCAGCGGGCCGAAGTACTCTTCGTCAGGCAGTGCCGCCACGGCAGTCACGTCTATGATGCCGGGGGAGACGAAGCCGGTGCCGGCTTCCAGGTGCTTGAGGCTGAGCAGGCTCTCACCGCCGAGCGCTTGCAGGTTGGCCTGCGCCTCGACCATGCCCAGCGCCGCCTTCTCGCTTATCATGGCGCCCATAAAGGGTTGTTCGGCGGCGTCATAGAGACCGACCCTGATCTGGCCGACCACCTCCACCAGGCGTTTCACCAGGGCATCCCCCTTAGTGCCGCGCTCCACGAACAGGCGGCGGGAGCAGGTGCAGCGCTGACCGGAGGTGATAAAGGCAGATTGCACGATGGCATGGACGGCACCGTCGATGTCGCTCACGTCTTTCACGATCAGCGGGTTGTTGCCACCCATCTCGAGGGCCAGGATCTTGCCCGGCTGACCAGCAAACTGCTGGTGCAGGAAGTGGCCGGTGCGCGACGATCCGGTGAAGAAGAGGCCATCGATATCCGGGTTGCCCGCCAGGGCCTTGCCGGTCTCCACTTCGCCCTGCACCAGGTTGAGCACCCCCTTGGGCAGCCCAGCCGCCTGCCAGATCTTCAGCATGGCCTCGGCCACCATGGGGGTCAGCTCTGAGGGCTTGAACACCACGGCGTTACCCGCGATGAGCGCCGGCACTATGTGACCGTTGGGCAGGTGGCCCGGGAAGTTGTAGGGGCCGAACACGGCGACCACGCCGTGGGGCTTGTGGCGCACGAACGCCTTGGCGCCCGGCATGGGGTTCTCGACTGTGCCGGTGCGCTCGTCATGGGCGCGGATGGAGATGGCGATCTTGCCCTGCATGGCCGCCACTTCGGTGCGGGTCTCCCACAGCGGCTTGCCGGTCTCCCGGGCTATGGTCAGGGCCAGCGCCTCCTTGTGCTCGCCGAGCAGATCGGCATAGCGGCGCACTATGGCCAGACGATCCTCGAGGGCCAGATCGGACCAATGGTAGAAGGCCGCGCGGGCCGCCTTGACGGCGGCATCCACCTGGGCTGCGCTCGCCGCCTCCCCCTGCCAGATCACTTCGTTCCTGGCCGGATCTTTTGATTCGAACGGCTTGCCTTCACCGGCCAGCCACTGGCCATCGATAAACTGGACTAAAGACATCATCAATTCACTCCCTGTGGTGCACAGGCCGCCTCGGCAGCCTGTTTCAATGCGGTGATATGGACCCGTTATTCCAGATCGACGACCCGAACCATGTCGCCACTCTCCACCTTGAGGGCGGCCGCCATCTTGGGCGGAATGATGGCTTCGTGCTTGTCCAGATCGACCCGGATGTTGCCGTAGCAGGCGCGGTATTGCTCGAACCTGGCGTTGCAGACGAGGTAGGTGTGACCGCCGATGGGCTCACCCACCAGCACCGCCAGCTTCTGGCTGCGGCGCACGCTGCGGATGTGCTTCACGTCGCACTCGACTGTGGGGCCGGCATCGAAGATGTCGACATAGCCACGGTTCACGAAGCCCTCGTCCTGCAGCATCTTGATGGCAGGGCGGGTCTTCTCGTGGGTCTGGCCGATGACGGCCCGCGCCTCGTTGCTCAGCAGATTGACGTAAATCGGGTACTTGGGCATCAGCTCGGCGATGAAGCGCTTCTTGCCAATGCCGGTGAGGTAATCGACGGTGGGAAAGTCCATCGAGAAGAAATGCTTTTGCAACCACTCGTAGAAGGGGCTGTGACCGTTCTCATCGGAGACGCCGCGCATCTCGGCGAAGACGGTCTTGTCAAACAGCTCGGGGTGCTCGGCCATGAACAGGAAGCGGTGCTTGGAGAGCAGACGGCCATTGAGCCCCTCGCGGGCACATTCGCGCAGAAACAGGGTGCAGAGCTCGGAGTTGCCAGTGTAGTCGTTGGAGAGCGTGAGCGTCTCGACCACGTTGTAGATGCCGAGCTTGGGGGAAGAGTGCACCACCTTGCCGATGTGGTAGTTGTAAAACGGCTGGGACAGGCCGACCGCCGCGTCTATGGCGCAGGTACCGACCATCTCGCCGGTCTCCAGGTCTTCGGCCACGAAGAAGTAGAGGCAATCGCCTTTGCCGGCGGGCTTGTCCAGGAAGGTCTGGGTCGAGGCATCGATCTTGCGTTGCAGCAGTTCATCGTTGACCGGCAACGAGGTCATGCCGGTGCCGGATTCGATGGCACAGGTCTTGAGGCCGGCGAAGTCGCGCTGCTCGATAGGACGGATAACCAACATAAATGACAACTCCCTTTCATTGACGACAGGTGGGGTCCCGGCTCCTGCCGGGAGGGCTCCCCACCTCAACTTGGATCAGGCGTTAACCACCTGAGCGACCGCTTTTTCGAACCGTGCCAACCCTTCCTTGATGTCCGCTTCCGGAATAACCAGTGAGGGTGCGAAGCGCACCACGTTGGTGCCTGCCACCAGTGCCATCAGCCCCTGATCGATGGAGGCCAGCAGGAAGTCGCGGGAGCGCCCCTTGAAGTCATCGTTCAGCACGGCGCCCAGCAGCAGGCCCTGGCCACGCACTTCGCTGAAGCAGTGGTACTTGGCGTTGATGGCGGCGAGACCGTCGCGGAACAGCTGCTCGCGCTGCTTGATACCGCTCAGCACTTGTGGGGTGTTGACCACGTCCAGCACGGCTTCGGCCACGGCGCACGCCAGCGGGTTGCCGCCGTAGGTGGAGCCGTGAGTGCCCACTTTCAGGTGAGAAGCTATCTCGGTGGTGGTCAGCATGGCGCCGATGGGGAAGCCGCCGCCGAGCGCCTTGGCGCTGGTGAGGATGTCCGGCGTGACGCCAAGGCCCATGTAGGCGAACAGCTCGCCGGTACGACCGACCCCGGATTGCACCTCGTCATAGACCAGCAGGGCATTGTGCTTGTCGCACAGCTCACGCACGCCCTTGGCAAACTCGTCGGTGGGGCTGATGATGCCACCCTCACCTTGCAGCGGCTCCATCACCACGGCGCAGGTATTATCGGAGATGACGGAGGCCAGCTCGGCCAGATCGTTGTAGGTCACATGGGTGATGTCGGCCGGCTTGGGACCGAAACCATCGGAGTAGGCCGCCTGGCCGCCGACGCTCACGGTGAAGAAGGTACGGCCATGGAAGCCCTGGTGGAAGGCGATGATCTGGGTCTTGTGGGCACCGAACTTGTCGATGGCGTAACGACGGGCCAGCTTGAGGGCGGCTTCGTTCGCTTCGGCGCCGGAGTTGCAGAAATAGACCTTATCGGCAAAGGTGGCGGCGACCAGCTTCTTGGCCAGGCGCAGGGCAGGCTCGTTGGTCATCACGTTGGAGAGGTGCCACAGCTTCTCGCCCTGGGTTTTCAGGGCTTCGACCAGCTTGGGATGGCAATGGCCCAGACCATTGACCGCGATCCCGCCCGCGAAGTCGACATACTCGCGGCCTTCCTGATCCCAGACACGTGATCCCTCACCGCGCACCGGAATGATCTTGGCCGGCGCATAGTTGGGAACCATCACTTCATCAAACACTTCACGTGTCACTGCCAACAACTCTGACATATTGCTCTCCTGCTATATCGCGGCAGAATAATCCACCGCCCAAAAGTTAAATCCGTGTAAACGTGGCGAAATTATCACAGAAAAAAAGTAAAAAGTCTGTAACTTAACCGCCAATGAGGAACAATGTTCGATTGCCTGTGAGATTTTAGGCAACCGCATTGCATAACGGCTCAGGGGGTGTTGGCAAGAGATAATTTGGGCAGGAAGCAGGGTGAATAAAGTGTCAGGGAAAATTTTTTTGGCCTCATTTCGATTATGAGACGAGGATCACGATTTTTTCAGGAAACGGCCAAAAAGTTGGCCAGCAACTGGTGCCCCTGCTCGCTCAAGATGCTTTCCGGGTGGAACTGAACCCCCTCCAGTGCCAGTGTTTTATGCCGCAGCCCCATGATCTCGTCCATGGAGCCATCGGCGTGCTCGCTCCAGGCGGTGATCTCGAAGCAATCGGGCAGGGTCTCGCGCTCCACGATGAGCGAATGGTAGCGGGTGACCCGCAGCGGATCCTTGAGCCCCTTGAACACCCCCTCCCCCCGATGGCGGATGAGGGAGGTCTTGCCGTGCATCACCTGACGGGCACGGACCACACGGGCACCAAACGCCTGGGCCAGGGACTGATGGCCGAGGCAGACGCCGAGGATGGGGATCTCGCCGGCAAAACGGGAGATGGCAGCCAGGGAGATGCCCGCTTCATTGGGCGTGCAGGGGCCGGGGGAGATCACCAGATGACAGGGGGCGAGCCTGACTATCTCGTCCAGGCTCAGCTCGTCGTTGCGCCTGACCTGCACCTCCTGACCCAGGGCGCCAAAATATTGCACCAGGTTCCAGGTAAAGGAGTCGTAGTTGTCGATGAGTAGCAGCATGAGAGAGCCCAGGGAATAGAACAGAGACGGTGATCGGACTGCCCATGCCGGCCGTCCACGGACAAACGCCGCGCATTCTGGCATGTCTGCCCCCGTTAATAAACCGCTGAGGGGCTATGCGCGGGTATGGATGGCAGCCTCATTTCTGCAAGACCAACTCTCTGCCATCTCGATGGCATTGTCCCATGCAACTCATCCCCTTTAGCGAGGAAGCGGACGAGCGCAGACAGAAGACGCCGGATAGTCCATGACTGGGCAGGGGAACAGGGGAAAAAGACGGAACAAGGCGCAAGGGCCGAAAGCGGAGTGTGAAATGGCGGCCCATCGGCAGATGGGCAGAGCCCGGGAGCGCCTAGCGATCCAGATAACGCCCCTGCTCCAGCTCGCGCTCGCGCTGGCATTCGGCCAGATAGATGGCGGCGGCAATGGCGGGGGTCTTGTGGTGCTTGTCGATGGCATTGGAGACCATCAGCTGCAGGGTGTTGAGGTTCTTGGCCTTGCGGAACTTGCGCAGCCAGTGGCCCTTGTCACTCAGTTCTTCAATCACTGTATTTGATTCGACAGACATGCTTTCTCTTGGGGCAAGCGCCCGCGTTTGACATTGGAAGAGGAGATGACGAACCAGGGGTCGGGTAAAACAAAGAAAGCCAGGCAAATACCCAGCTCTCTACAACTACACCTTCCCAGTATGTCAGGCTCGAGGAACGAAGCCGACGGCATTATATACGCTGATCAGGGTTTTTTCAGCCCTTTCCCGCGCCTTTTGTGCGCCAGCCGCCAAAATTGCCTGCAGATGAGTCTCATCCTGACGCAACTCGCGGAAGCGGGCCTGGATGGGCTCCAGCAGGGCGACCACGGCATCGGCCGTCTCGCTCTTGAGGTGGCCGTACATCTTGCCCTCGAAGTGCTGCTCGAGCTCGGGGATGGAGCGACCTGTCACACCGGACATCAGGGTCAGCAGGTTGGAGACCCCCGGCTTGTTCTCAGGATCGAAGCGCACCACGGCCGGCTCATCCGAGTCGGTCATCGCCCGCTTGATCTTCTTGACGATCTGCTTGGGATCTTCCAGCAGGCCGATGAAGTTCGCCTCGTTGTCGTCGGACTTGGACATCTTCTTGGTGGGATCCTGCAGGCTCATCACCCGGGCACCGTCGGTCGGGATGAAGGGCTCAGGCAGGGTGAAGACCTCACCGTAGAGGTTGTTGAACCGGGTGCAGATGTCGCGGGTCAGCTCCAGATGCTGCTTCTGGTCGTTGCCGACCGGCACCTGGTTGGCCTGATAGAGCAGGATGTCCGCCGCCATCAGCACCGGATAGCCGAACAGGCCGACGTTGACGTTGTTCTCGAAACGGGCGGACTTGTCCTTGAACTGGGTCATGCGCGACAGTTCGCCCATCTGGGTATAGCAGTTCAGGATCCAGCCGAGCTCGGCGTGCTGGGGCACGTGGGACTGGATGAAGACGGTGCTCTTGGCCGGATCTATGCCGACCGCCAGATAGAGGGCGGCGGCATCCAGGCAGGCCTTGCGCAGGGCGGCAGGCTCCTGGCGGGTGGTGATGGCGTGCAGATCGACGATGCAGTAGAGGCAGTCGAAGTCATCCTGCATGTTGACCCACTGACGCAAGGCGCCCATGTAGTTGCCTATGGTCAGCTGGCCCGAGGGTTGGGCCCCGCTCAATACGATTGGTTTAGCCATGAATGTGTTGATCCTTGTTATTCAGCCAAGAGGGCATCGAGCTCTGCAAACTGCTCGCATACCCAGTCAGGGCGGGAATCTGCGATGGGGCGGCCATAGTTGTAGCCGTAGGTGAGCCCCACCACCTTCATGCCGGCAGCCTGGGCGGCCAGCACATCATTTTCGGAGTCTCCCACCATAAGGGTACGGGACGGGCTGACCCCCAGCTCCTGGCAGGCGTGCAGCAACGGATCCGGGCTCGGCTTCTTGACGGGCACGCAGTTGCCCCCCAGCCAGAGCGCGAAGCAGTCGCCGATGCCGAGGGCATCCAGAATGGGCTGCACGAAGTGACTCGGCTTGTTGGTCACCACGGCTTGGCGGTAACCGAGCGCCTGCAGGCGGCGCAGGCTCTGCTCCACCCCGTCATACATGGCCAACCCTTGCAGCAGGCAGGCCTGATAGTGCTGGTCAAACAGGGGGCGGGCCTTGGCAAACAGTTCGGGCGCCTCGCGATAGTCCAGCGCGCGCTGGATCAGCTTGTCGGCGCCATTGCCGACCCAGGTGCGCACCACGGCCTCATCGGCCTCGGGCAGCCCCAGATCGGTCAGGGTGCGGTTGACCGCCAGCGCCAGTTGGGAGGCGCTGTCAATCAGGGTGCCATCCAGATCGAACAGCACCAGATCGAAGGGACGTTCAACGGACATGAGCCAGCTCCGCCCGCATCTGATCGATCACCGCCTTGTAATCCGGCTTGCCGAAGATGGCGGAGCCCGCCACGAACATGTCAGCCCCGGCGGCGGCGATCTCGCGGATGTTCTCCACCTTGACGCCACCGTCGATCTCGAGGCGAATGTCACGGCCGCTCTCGTCGATCAGACGACGCACCTGACGCAGCTTGTCGAGGGTGCCAGGGATGAAGCTCTGACCACCAAAGCCCGGGTTGACCGACATCAGCAGGATCACGTCCAGCTTGTCCATCACGTACTCGAGGCAGGTGAGCGGCGTGGCCGGGTTCAGCACCAGACCGGCCTGGCAGCCCTGCTCCTTGATGAGACCCAGGGTACGGTCCACGTGATCGGAGGCTTCCGGGTGGAAGGTGATCAGGTTGGCACCCGCCTTGGCGAAATCGGGGACGATGCGATCCACCGGCTTGACCATTAGGTGCACATCGATGAGCGCCTCGATGCCGTAGTCGCGCAGAGCCTGACAGACCATGGGGCCTATGGTCAGGTTGGGGACATAGTGGTTGTCCATCACGTCGAAGTGCACCACGTCGGCCCCGGCGGCCAGCACCTTGGCCACATCCTCGCCCAGGCGGGCAAAGTCGGCGGAGAGGATAGAGGGGGCAATCAGAAAGTCTTTCATCAGCGTCATCCATTGGCAGCGTGGCAGAAAAAGCGGCGCAATTTTATCGCAAATGGGCGATGAAAACGACCCGCACGTACAGGGAATGCGGACCGCAGGTGCAGAAGACGCGGGCCGCGAGTCTCGCCGCAAAGGCGGGATGAAAACGAACCGCACCTGCAGAAGACGCGGGCCTTGCACTTGCCCCACCAGACAGGTGACTGCCCGGGCAGAAACGACAACGGTCCCCGCAGGGACCGTTCATGACTCAACCGACAGAGACCAGCTCGGCCTCGCCGGGGTAATGGCCCTGCTCGGGGGCTATGCCAGGCGGGTAGAGCGCCAGCAGCTCGGCCACCTTGTTGCGGCTGCCACCGTTGCGGCTGATGGTGCGCTTGACCAGGATCTCGTCCAGCCGGGCACCGCGATAGAGTTCCCGGGTCAGCTCGATGTCGTGATTGCTGATGAGCACGGGCACCCCCTTGTGGGCGGCAGTATGGCGCGCCAGCCTGGCCAGCAGGGCCTGATCATCCAGGGTGAAGCCACCGGCCGAATAGCTGGTGAAGCTCGCCGTGGTGGAGAGCGGCGCATAGGGGGGATCGCAGTAGATCACCCAGTCTTCCTCCGCCCTGGCCATGGCATCGGCATAACTCTCGCAGATAAAGGTCGCCTTCTGGGCCTTCTCGGCGAAGGCCCACAGCTCTTTCTCCGGAAAATAGGGCTTCTTGTACGAACCGAACGGCACGTTGAAGCCGCCCTTCTTGTTGTAGCGGCACAGGCCGTTGAACCCGTGGCGATTCAGAAACAGGAATAGCTGAGCCCGTTCGAACCCGGCTTCGGTCTGGTTGAACTGGGTGCGCAACCGATAATAGGCAGTCTTGTGGTTGTGCTCGGCCACAAACAGCTTGCGCGCCTCGTGGATGAAGTTGTCCGGCTGCCGCTTGAGATGGTTGTAGAGACCGATCAGATCCGGATTGATGTCGTTGAGCACATAGGCATCGTAATCCGTGTTGAGAAACACGGAGCCCGCTCCGACGAAGGGCTCCAGCAACACACGCCCGGCCGGCAAGCGCTCGGCAATCTCTTCGACCAGGGAGTATTTTCCCCCGGCCCATTTTAAAAACGCGCGTGTTTTTTTCATGGAAGTCCGGTGTTAAGAAGGCAATGCCCAAAAAAGGGGGACGATTCTACCCCCTTCCCCGGGCGACTGGCTATTGCTTCAATTCTTTTTGTATCTGGGCAAACGACTTGGGCCAGGGCTGTCCCTTGAGCAAGGCGGGGGAGAGCTTGCGGATCGCCGCCTTGGCCTGGGTACTGTTGGCATAGTCGCCCTGCACCACCACGTACCAGGGGCTGCCACGGAAGCGGGTCTTGTAGACCCAGACCTTGCCCGCCAGCCCATGCTCGGCCACGAAGCTGTCGACCGCCTGGGTGTTGCTCGCCCCCATTAACTGGATGCTGTAATGGTTCCTCGCCTTCTTGTTGAGGGTCGCCACCGGCGTCAGGGCCACCTTGGGTGCCGGTGCCGCGGCGGGCGCAGTCGCGGCAGGAGTGGGCGTCGCCTTGGCAACAGGCGCCGTGCTCTGTGTCTGTGCCGCCGCCCCGGTCGGGGCCGCACGGGAACTCCCGCCGACCAGCTCGTCCACCACAGCCGTCGGCAGGGCACCGCTGACGTTGGGCTGTGTCATCAATTTCTCAACCACTTCATCGGAGATGACGACCCGGCGCCCCTCGTAATTGCTCGACTCAGTGGTGACCGTCTCGCTCTCGACCTTCTTGGGCAAGGTCTTGGCATCCGGTTGCCAATCCCGGGCAACCAGGTTGCTTGAAGAGCTGGCATCGGCGCCACTGCTCGCCTGAGCCCCGCTCGCCGCACCGACATTCAGCGGATCGGTGGCGACGGGGTCGGGCAATGCCATCCCCTTGGACGAGGCCGGGGCCTGCTCCTTGCCTGCCTCCTCGAACAGAGGGAGATAGCTCAGGGCCAGCAAACCGGCGGCCGCCAGGGCCAGCACGGTCGCAATCTTCTTGACGGGCAACTCGGCCTGACGTTTCTTGGGCCTTCTGTCGGTCATGACATCCTCCAATGACTGCATGATGGCGGACGGGTGTCCCCCCGCCCCCTTCAGGATCTCTTCCACTTTCGGCTTGGGCAAGAGGGCCGCCGGGATCTTCAGCTCCTTGGCCTTCTCATACAGGAAGATGCGTTGCTCAGGCGCGCTCAGTGGCGCGACTTCCAGCTCGAGTGCGGGCATGGCCCGCCCCTTGAGGGCACTCTTCTGATCGCGACACCAGACGTCACTGCCCGAGAGCAGGATGGCCAGTTTATGGGGAGAGGCCAGGGTATCGTTATGGCGACAGAGCGCCCACAGCTCCCCCACCAGTTCGGCGGGCAGGGTGTCGGCGCGCTCGATCATGAGCAGCAGGGTGGAAGGCTTGCCCTCCAGCATGCGGAAGAAGCTGTCGGCCAGCGCATCCTGCGCATTGAACAGGGGGCGCGCCACCACCTGCTGAAGCAGCAACTGGCGCACGTCCGCCATCTTCATGGCCGGGCTGCCGATGAGGCTCACCACCCGAACAGTGTCAGGCAGTTGGGCAAGCAGGGATTCACACAGGGTGCCACGGCCGCTGCCGGGCTTGCCTGAGAGAAAAATATAGGGGTGATTGAACTCAATCAGATGCAGCAGCCGGTCAACCAGCTGCCGCTGGGAAGGCAATTTCAGCAATTTGTTATTGGTCACGACCAGACTCGATCACCGCCATCAGCTGCGCATCCGTCACATCGGCCACCACCTGGGCCTGCCCGATCCCGACTGGCAACACCAGCCGCAGCTTGCCTTCCAGCACCTTCTTGTCACGGCGCATATGGCGAATGAAGGCGGCAAAGTCCATCTCGGGCGGCGCCAGCACCGGCAGCTCCGCCGCCAGCAGCAGGTCGCGGACTCGTGCAACCTCTTGCGCCGTCATGTCGCCACGGGCCAGGGCCGTTTCGGCCGCCAGCATCATGCCTGCCGCCACCGCTTCCCCATGGAGCCAGTTGCCATAGCCCTTCTCGGCCTCGATGGCATGGCCGAAGGTGTGACCCAGGTTCAGCAGGGCGCGCACGCCATGCTCGGTCTCGTCCTGACCGACCACGTCGGCCTTGATTTCACAGCAACGGCGAATGGCGTAAGAAAGGGCTTCTGCGTCAAGACGTTGCAGCCGCGCCATGTTGACTTCGAGCCAGGCGAAGAAGGCCGCATCCCAGATGATGCCGTACTTGATCACTTCGGCCATGCCGGCGGCAAATTCCCGCGCAGGCAGGGTCTTGAGGCAGTCGGTGTCGATGATCACATGCTTGGGCTGATAGAAGGCGCCCACCATGTTTTTGCCAAGAGGGTGGTTGACGGCGGTCTTGCCGCCGACGGAGGAGTCAACCTGGGAAAGCAGTGTGGTAGGCACCTGAATGAACGGAATGCCTCGCTGATAGCTTGCCGCAGCAAAGCCGACAACGTCGCCTATCACGCCGCCCCCCAGGGCGATGAGAGTGGTGTCACGCCCATGGCTGGTTTCCAGCAGAGCAGACATGATCCGCTCGAAGGTAGTCAGGGTCTTGTAGGCCTCGCCATCCGGCAGTATCAGGTGTTCAACCTGAAAACCGGGCAGCAACTGAATGATCTGCTCAAGATACAAGGGGGCGACGACTGTGTTGGTCACTATCATGACCCGCTTGCCCTTGATCGTCTGCGCCAGCACCTCGGGGCGTTGCAACAGACCAGCAGCTATCTCAATCGGGTAGCTGCGCTCACCCAGTTCGACCTTCAACCTTTCCATGGACGTCCTCTATTGATTACATACCAATCAACTTAACGATTTGATTAGCTACAACTTTTGCACTTTGATCATCCGTCTGGATGACAAAGTCTGCGACTTCTTCATACAGGGCGTTGCGCTCTTGGGCCAGACGCTCCAGCACTTCGCGGGGCGGCTCTTCGGTTTGCAACAAGGGGCGACGTTTGTCTCTCTGGGTACGCGCCAGTTGCTTTTCAATGGTGGTTTCGAGGTAGACCACGATGCCGCGCGCAGAGAGTTTGTTGCGGGTTTCACGGCTCTTGATGGCGCCGCCGCCCGTTGCCAGCACGATACCCTGCTGCTCGGCGAGTTCACCGATCACCTTCTCTTCGCGGATCCGGAAACCCTCTTCGCCTTCAACATCGAACACCCAGCCGATATCGGCACCACTGCGGCGCTCAATCTCATGATCTGAGTCGAAAAACTCCATGTGCAGTTGTTCTGCCAGATGTCTACCTATGGTGCTCTTGCCCGCACCCATGGGACCTATCAGGAAAATATTGCGTTTCTCAGCCATGTCTTTTCGTTAGTAATTACAAACTGTATGGCCCCGGTAACTACTCGACCGGGGTACCTATGAACCTTATCTTGCGATGGATCAGGAGGGGGATTATCTCAATAGAAACCAGGACTGGCAACCGCAGCCCTTACGCCCCAGCCTCATCGGGGCGTAAGGTTATATGTGTTTTACCCTCACATGTAAAGTTTTCAGAGGGCGTCGGTGACTATCCTCGGGGTCACGAAGATCAGCAGTTCACGCTTCTTGTTCTCGCTGGTGGTTTTCTTGAACAGGTAACCGAGACCGGGAATATCCCCCAGCAGCGGCACCTTGCTGACGTCGCTCTTGATGGTCTGCTGATAGATGCCGCCCAGCACCAGGGTCTCGCCGTTGTTGACCAGCACCTGGGTGGTGATGGACTGGGCGTTGATGGAGACCGCATCCCCGGTACCGGTCGGGACGGTCTCCCCCTTGGTATCCTGGGTCACGGTCAAATCCAAAATGACCCTGTTGTCCGGGGTGATCTGTGGCGTGACCTTGAGACTCAGCACCGCCTTCTTGAAGGTGACCGAGGTCGCCCCGCTGGACGAAGACTCCACATAGGGGATCTCTGTCCCCTGCTCGATCAGGGCCGGCTTCTGGTTGGCGGTGGTCACCCTGGGGCTTGCGATGATCTCGGCCTTGCTCTCCTTCTCCAGGGCGGAGAGTTCGAGATCCAGCAGAGTGCCATTGGCCAGACGAGCTACCTGGAAGGCCAGGGTACCGGCGGCATTGGTCACAGGCAGGTTGACGTTGAGACGATTGTCCAATGCGTCAGGATCACGTGTAATTTGTGAGCTGCCATTATCATTACCTGAATCATCATTACCCTCTATGGTGCCCGAGGTACTGTTACCGTGACCGTCATTCTTGGTCACCCCCCAACGCACTCCCAGGGCCTCGTCAAAACCGTCGTCTATGGTCACCATGCGCGCCTCGATCACCACCTGCTTGACCGGAATATCGAGGATATCCAGCATCCGCTTGACGTTGCTGATGACATCCGCCGTGTCCTTGACCACCAGCACGTTGGTGCGTTCATCCACGCTCACCGCCCCTCTGGGAGAGAGCAGCTTGGTACTATCGGAGGAGAGCAGGGCCGCCACTTCGGATGCCTTGGCATAGTTGATCTGCAGGTACTCGGTATAGAGCGGCGCGAGGTCGGCTACCTGATTGCGGCTCTCCAGCTGCTGTTTCTCTCGTGCGGCAATCTCCTCCGCCGGGGCTACCAGCAGGATGTTGTTGTCCAGCCGCTTGTCGAGCCCTCTGACCTTGAGGATGATGTCGAGCGCCTGCTCCCAGGGCACACCATCGAGACGCAGGGTGATATTGCCGGAGACGGAATCCGTGGTCACCAGGTTGAGATTATTGAAGTCGGCGATGATCTGCAGCACTGTCCGAACAGGAATATCCTGGAAGTTCAACGAGATTGGTTTGCCCTGATATTGTTTCGCTGTCGTGGTCGCGACCCGCTTCTTCACCTCTATGATGAACATCTTGTCGGCCTGGTCGTAGCGATAATCAAACTGACCATTGACCGAGAGCTCAAACAGGGTGTCATTGCCCTGGCGGAACACCTCCACCTGGGAGACAGGGGTCGCAAAATCCTGCACATTGATAAGATTCAGTTGATCATCCGGGATCCGGGTACCGTGGAACTTGGCGAGCACCTTCTGGCCGCGGCTGCTCACATCCACTGCCGCCGAGCTGTTGTCCAGGGTCACCAGAAACTCCCCCTGTCCCTCCTTGCCACGGCGAAAATCCACCCCCTTGACCGAGTTGAAATAAGCACCGCCTGTATTCGCCTGCGAGACGGACAACACGGGTTTGCTGGCAGCAACAGGGGCGGGAGCCGCCACGGGAGAGGAGACAGCCGCGGGCTGGTACTGAGACTGGTTCTGGGCGACCCGCTGGGTATCAATCAGCGCAGACTGGGTAACAGGCTGGCTCCTGACAAGGGCCGACGGGCTGGCAGTTGGAGAGACCGTCGTCGCAGCCACCGGCTGGCCGGCCTTCTCTCCCAATGACACCAGCAATTTGTTGCCCTGTTGATGGACCTGATAAGGGGTCAGCTGATCGAGCGCTATCTTGATATCCAGCCCCTCTCCCTTGCCCTCCACCTTGAGGTTGTCCACCCCCTGCTGCTTGATGGGCAGCGGGTTGACCGTCAGCGCCCCTATGGCGCCGGGCACGTGCAGCAGGAGCTGATTGGGCTCATACGACAGTCTGTCGGTAAATCCGCTCACTGGCTCGCTGAAGCTCAGCTCCAGCAAGAGTTGATCGGCCAGCAGCGGATTCACCTTGACCTCCTGCAACGCCGGCACCGCCCACACCTGAGTGCATACGCCCAGCCACAGCAGCGCCACACCCCTCATCCTTCTTATTGTTGTTCTCATCTCTGCTCATCCCTGATCATAGTTTTGCGTCGAGATTGGCCATGGCCAGCTGAGTTTCTCGGGTGACCCAGCATCCTTTGCCATCCGGTACCGTTTCCATCAAGTCAACATGGGTATTCGTTATCTTGATGACTCTTCCCTGATCCAGCCCCATGTACTGATTGAGCCCCACACGCACGGCTTGCCCGTCCGGGGTCCTGATCAGTGCCCACAACTGTCCCTGTTTGCCGATGGATCCCTTCATGCTCAAACTGGCCAGCGAGTAGCGCTCCAGCACCTCCTTCTCCCGACTGGCCACTATCTGGGCACAGTCCGGCTTGGTCTTGGCATCCACCCTGGAGCTGGTCTCTGGTTGCGGTTCAATGAAGGGGCTACGTTGATCACTGCGCTGATAGGCCATGGGGGAGAATGGTTTTATCTCCGGCAAGGGCTCGATCGGGATGGGTTTCCTCGCCTTGGTTTGTTGTACGTACTCGTCCATGTCCTCCTGCCCGCCACAGGCCGTCAACAACAGCACCGGCAAGAGGAGTCCGATCACTCTCATGCTCATGGCTTCTGCTCCAGGGTTTTACCGTTGTACTTGTAGGTCTTGGCCTGCATGGACATGCCTATCAACTCGTCCTGACCCCGGCCTTGATTGAGCTGAAACGAATCCAGGATCACGATACGCGGCAACGCGGCCATGTCTGCCGTGAACTTGCCGAGCTCGTGATAGGTGCCCACCACCTCGATGCGCATGGGCAGTTCGGTCGAGAATTCGTGTTTGACCTCTGCCTCCCAGTTGATCCTGTTCAATTTGAGCCCGTTATCGGTGGCGATGAAGCTGATGTCATCCAGCAGCCCCGCCACCTCATGGGTATTGGGCAACTGCTTGAGCTGGGTATCCACCAAATGTTCAAGCTGCACCATCTGCTTCCTGTACGCCTCCAGGTTGGCGGCCAGCATGGCCTTGCTCTCGAATTGGGTCTTCAGCTCCTGTTCTTTAGCGGCTTCCTGCCGCAAGGCCGTCAGGGAGTTGGCAATCACATAGTAGTAAATGGCGCCACCCAGCAGGGCACAGCAAAACAGGATGAAGATCCCCTTGGCGACTTTCGGCCAGCGCGCGATGTCATTGAGATCCAGGTCATTGAGTTGTTGCAGGTTCATTGTTGCCCCTTAGTCGCGACCGGAGCGACGCCGGCAATCTGGAACATCATGGAGAACTGGCTGAGGGCCACGGGCGCCACGTCTGCCGTGAAGATGGTGCTGAGCTGAGACTGTCCCAGCCAGCCAGACCCATCGATGCGCCTCATCATGCTGGCAACCCGCCCATAGGCTTCGGCCTTGCCGTTGACATCGATTCTGTTGGCCTGCAAGGCCAGGGTATTGAGATAGACCCCATTGGGCACCAGCACGGGTAGCTGGTTGAACAGGCGTACCGGTATGTTGCGCCTTGTCTGCAACTGCTCGATAAGCTGCATCCGATCGATCAGCTCCTTGCGGCGCTCCTTGAGCAGCCGGATCTCGCCGAGCTGGGTATCGAGTGTGGCCATCTCCTGCTGCAGACGCTGGTTGCGCTGCTGTTGATACCCGATCTGCTGCTGCACCAGCCAGTCGACGGCAAAGGCAAGGGAGGCGGTGGCCGCCAGAAAAAGGCCGATCATGATGCCAAACTGCTTCTTCTGGCGCTGGGCCCTGGCCAGCCGCCAGGGCAGGAGGTTTATATTTGACATGGTGTGAAGCTCCGCAGTGCCAGACCGAATGCCGCCATGTATTTGGCCCCATGGATGAGGCCTCCTTCCCCCCTGGGCTTGCCAAACAAGGCGAAGGGGTCGGGATGCAGCACTTCACAGTTGAGCTCGCTGCCTAGCTGCCCGACGAGACCCGGCAGCAGACTGCCCCCTCCCGTCAGCACCAATTTTGACAACTCCTTGTTGCCGGACGAGCTGCAGAAGAGCTGCACATTGCGCCTGACCTGCAACACCAGCGTGCTGAGGTGGGGCAACAACACATCCACCTCATGGTCGGCAGGCAAGCTGCCCTGAACCTTGGCAAGCTCCGCCTCTTCCAGGCTCATGCTGTAAAAAGAGGCCAGGGCCTGGCTGTATTGATCGCCACCGAAATTCTGCAGGCGGGAATAGACGACCTCCCCCCTGAGCAGGGCGGCAAAGGTCATGGCACTGGCGCCTATATCGACGATGCCG
Source organism: Aeromonas rivipollensis (assembly GCF_010974825.1). Taxonomy (GTDB): domain Bacteria; phylum Pseudomonadota; class Gammaproteobacteria; order Enterobacterales; family Aeromonadaceae; genus Aeromonas; species Aeromonas rivipollensis. Next base: position 66,277 of record NZ_JAAILA010000010.1, read on the forward strand.
ACCGGCTTGTCCCAGGTTTGCAGCTCGGGCAGACAGGCCAGCACGGCACGTCCCAGCGCATGGGCCCCCACGTCCACCACCATGGTATTCATGCCAGCCTCCGTCAGCGCACTGACCCGGCCGTTGACGCTCTCGGTGCGCGCCGCGCTCAGCAGCACCTCCTGGCGGCTCTCGTCGGCCGTCAGACCGAGGATCTCGAAATCCAGGCTGACCTCATCGAGGGGGAAGGGAATGAGCTGTTCTGCCTCCAGGTGAACCTGGTTCTCCAGCTCGTTCTCGTTGATGTTGGCATCAACCTGAATGACCTTGGTGATGACATTGGAGCCTGTCACGGCCGTGGCCACCTGCTGACAATCCCCTTGAATGAGCCGCTTGAGCGACTTGAGGGACTGGCTGACCCGTTCAATGTCCTGCAGTTGATAATCGACCAGAGTGCCCTTGGGCATGGGTATCTCGGCAACCGACTCGAGATGCACCTTGCCAGGACGTCCGCTGAGGGTGACGGCCTTGATGGTTTGACTGCCAAAATCAATGCCCGCCAAGGAGAGGAGGGATCCCTTACTTAATAGCCCAAACATATACACATCCATGCGTTATTGGGTTTTAGGACTTATTGTAGGACAGCGCATCACGAGGTGATGACTTAACTCAATATAATGCTCTATCTATCAATGTCATAAAGTTTATGTCAAAAGTTGACGCTGCTCTCCTTTCGGCCTTGATTGCGGCCCCCTTGGTAATTGCGTCCTGGAATGCTACCCTCCCGCCTCTTCTCGAGGTCGATGTCCCCGGACAGGAAAACCTCGAATCCGCGAGGGTAAAAAGGCTATACTCTGCGCCCGTTGGCTAATTTTAAGACGATTGGTAGTTCTTCCATGCTGAAATGGCTCGTTCGCCTGTTTATTGTCATGATGCTGGGTGCAGTGCTGGGTGTTGCCAGCCTCATCGGCATCTACTTCTACATCAAGCCCCAGTTGCCGGATGTGAGCGCCCTGCGCGATGTCAAACTGGCCACCCCGATGAAGGTGTACAGCCGGGATGGGGAGTTGATCTCCCAATTTGGCGAAATTCGTCGTATCCCGTTGCGGCTGGATGAAATTCCCCAGTCCATGATAGATGCCGTGCTCGCCACCGAAGATGCCCGCTTCTACGAGCACCCGGGCATAGACCCCATCGGCATCATCCGGGCCGCCACCGTCTGGGCCGTCTCCGGCCAGGCCCGCCAGGGCGCCAGTACCATCACCCAGCAGGTTGCGCGCAACTTCTTCCTGAGCAACGAGAAGACTCTGGTGCGCAAGATAAAGGAAGTCTTCCTGGCCTGGCGCATCGAGCAGAATCTCTCCAAGGATGAAATCCTCACCCTTTATCTCAACAAGATCCCCCTCGGTTACCGGGCATTCGGGGTCGGCGCCGCCGCCCAGGTCTACTTCGGCAAAGACGTCAAGGATCTGACCCTGGACGAGATCGCCATCATAGCCGGGCTGCCGAAAGCCCCCTCCATGCTGAACCCCATACGTTCGCCGGAGCGCGCCTTTGCGCGCCGCAACGTAGTCCTGGGCCGCATGCTGGAAACCGGCAAGATCACCCAGGCCCAGTTTGACGAGGCCTCCAAGATGCCGGTCAAGGCCCGTTATCACGGTGCCGAGACGACCCTCAACGCCCCTTACCTGAGCGAGATGGTGCGCCAGAAGATGGTGGAGCAGTTTGGTGAAGATGCCTACACCATGGGGCTGCACGTCTACACCACTGTCACCGCCAAGCGCCAGCGCGCCGCCCACCAGGCGCTGCTGGACGGCGTCTTCGACTATGACACCCGCCACGGCTATCGCGGCCCGACCGCCCTGCTGTGGAAGACCGGGGATACGGCCTGGGACTACGACCAGATCATGGCCCACCTGGCCAAGCAACCGACCTATCAGCCGCTGATGGCCGCCGTGGTCACCAAGGTCGGTGACAAGAGCGCCACCCTGGTGCTGAAGAATGGCAAGCAGGCCGAACTCGGCTGGAACGGCATCAAGTGGGCCCGAACCTTCATCACCGACGATCGCCAGACCTATCCACCTAAATCGGCACGGGATGTGCTCAAAGTCGGTGCCCAGATCTGGGTGCGGGAGAAAGGGGAAGAGCTGCTGCTCTCCCAGATCCCTGACGTCAACGCCGCCCTGGTCGCCATGAACCCGCAGGACGGTGCCATCGAGGCCCTGGTCGGCGGCTTCAGCTTCGAGCTCTCCAAGTTCAACCGGGTCGATCAGGCTCGCCGCCAGGTCGGCTCCAACATCAAGCCCTTCCTCTATGCCACCGCACTGGAGCAGGGTTATACCTTGGCGTCCCTCATCAACGACGCCCCGATCAACCAGTGGGATCCCGCCAAGGGCCCCATGTGGCAGCCCAAGAACTCGCCGGCCATCTATGAGGGCCCGACCACACTGCGCCTTGGCCTCGCCAAGTCCAAGAACGTGATGTCGGTCCGGCTGATGCGCGCCATCGGGCTGGATACCTATATCGATGGCCTGACCCGCTTCGGCTTCGCCCGCGAGCACATCTCCGCCAACGAATCCCTGGCCCTGGGGGCGGCCGAGTTCACCCCGCTGGAAGTGGTGCGCGGCTACTCGGTGCTGGCCAATGGCGGCTTCCAGGTGACCCCCTACTTCATCACCGAAGTGACCGACAGCTTTGGCACTCCTCTGTATCAGGCCAACCCGGCCGCCGCCTGCCGCGACTGCGGTGTGCTGGCCGCCGCCGGGCTCGACAGCGCCGATGCCTACGCCAACACTGTCCCTGACTGGAAGGCCCAGTGCCCAATTGACCCTGTCGTACCCAACAACATGGCGCCCCAGACCATCAGTGCCCAGAGCGCCTTCCTGATCACCGACACCCTGACCACCGCCATCTGGGGTGGCAATGGCTGGCGTGGTACCGGCTGGCGCGCGGCCCGTGACCTCAAGCGTCACGACATCTCGGGCAAGACGGGGACCACCAACGAATCGAGGGATGCCTGGTTCTCCGGTTACACCCCGAATCTGGTGGCCACCTCCTGGATAGGGTTTGACAATCACCAGCGCGGTCTCGGCCGGGCCGAGTTCGGTGGCGGCGCCGCCCAGCCCATCTGGATCGACTTCATGAAGACGGCGCTGCAGCAAGTGCCCGAGCGCAAGATGCCGGTCCCCGAAGGGATCATGCAGGTACGCATCGATCGGGAGACAGGTCTGCTGACCAACCGTGCCGATGGCGCCAGCATGGAGGAGTTCTTCAAGGAAGGAACTGAACCGACCCGCTATGCGAGCCAGCTCTCCGATGGCAATGAGGTCTACGGCGGCGATGGCTCCAGCAGCGATGGCCCCGTCTCCACCGACGACATCTTCTAAGCTGCCCGTTGCGGCAAAAAAAAACCGGCGCCCTGGCGCCGGTTTTTTTATCTGCCCCTCAGCCGAGCAGCCCCTTCATCAGGGCTGAGATGCGGGAGGCCAGTTCATTGAAGCAGGGGCGGCGCACCGAGTAGTGGCGATAGAGCAGGGAGATGGTGCGCCCCGGCACAGGGTCTATCACAGGGCGATAGCTGACGCCCCCCTCCTCGGCGTTGGCGGGCACCGCCAGCCTGGGCACCAGCGTCATGCCGCTGCCGGCTGCCACCATGTTGCGCAGGGTCTCGAGACTGGTGCCCTTGAAGCGCTGATCCTCGCCTATACCGGCGGCAAAACAGAAGCCCATCGCCTGATCCCGCAGGCAGTGACCGTCGGCCAGCATCAGCAACTTCTTGCCCTTGAGATTGCCAAGCGGCACCGCCCTGGCACTGGCTTCCGGATGATGCTGGGGCACCGCCAGCCACATGGGCTCCTGATAGAGAGGGATGGAACCAAAGCCGTCCATGCCCTCCAGCTCGGCGAGCACCAGGCAATCCAGCTCCCCCTCCTCCAGCCGCTTGAGCAGCACCTGGGTCTGCTCTTCGTAGAGATAGAACTCCAGCTTGGGGAAGTGTTCCCGCAGATCCTGAATGATATGAGGCAACAGGTAGGGGCCCACGGTGGGAATGAAGCCGATGTGGATCTCGCCGGACATGGGCTCGGCGAAGTGCTGGCCTATGCTCTTGAGCTCGCGCACTTCTTTGAGCACCTTGCGGGCCTGCCGCGCCATGGCATCGCCGGCCGGGGTAAACAACACCTTGCGGGAGGTGCGCTCGATCAGGATCACCCCCAGCTCATCTTCCAGCTTGCGCAGCTGGCCGCTCAGGGTCGGCTGGCTGACGAAGCAGCGCTCCGCCGCCTTGCGAAAATGTTTCTCCTCTTCCAGCGCTACCAGGTACTCGAGATCGCGAAGGTTCATAGGTACTGCATCCTGCCAATCTAAAGAGGCCGTTAGCATGCCCAAGAACGGTGCGGGGGACAAGGGAAGCCCGAAACGGGGAGTGATCTCCCCTGCCCCGCCAACCCGGCATGTCCCGCCGCCGCGCCCCTTAGGGCCGATGCGGCAAACCCGGGCATGGCCAGGATCAGGCCGTCATCAGGGCGGCGAGATGGCTCGCGAAGGCTTGCGGCTCCCCCAAGAATGAGGAGACGGGCAGCGGGATGAGGCTTCCCCCCCGCATCAGCCCGAGGGTCGGGAATCCCTGCCCGCCGAGCCGGCGCAGCCAGCCCTGGCTTTGGGCCAGATGCCCGGCGAGATCCACCTTCTGGCAGGTCTGGGCGAACGCCTCCGCCGTGATGCCCTGCTCCTGCGCCAGCAGCGCGAGACGGGCCTGGTCGCCAACCCACTGACCGTCAAGGTAATGGGACTGCTGAATGCGATGCAGCAGGCTCAAACCATCGCCCCCCAGTTCGGTGACCGCCAAGATGGCCCGGATGGGGGGCTCGGAGTCGAGGAAGAGACCGTCGCTGAGCAAGAGATCGTTGAAGTAGCGCTCACCGAAAGGCTGGCCGGTCAGGGCCTGGATCCGCTCGTCATGGGGGCGGACATGGTCCCGCAGGGCCTGGCCCATCTGCTGGCGGCGCGGGCCCAGCCAGAGGCCACCCGCATGCAGCGCTACCTGCAAATCCGGGATCCCGGCCGCGGCCTCGAGCAGGGGGGCGGCGCCATAGCACCAGCCACAGAGGGGGTCATAGACATAGTGCAGTGTGGTGTCGTTCATCTGCGTGCTCCTCGGCAATTGATCAAAAAACCGGGCAATGAATGCCCGGCAAAAAAACACAGGGAAAAGGACTCAGGCCATTACCACTTCATCTCGCCCATGTTGACCTTGGCACCTATGGCCAGGCCATCGTCCACCGGCAGGGACGGGAACGCCTTCTTCAGGCCGTCGATCAGCTGATCGCTGTGCTTGGCGGTGGCCAGCTCCTGCTCGAAGCGCTGGACGTAGTCACGGGTAAAGGTCACGGCCTGGGTGCCCTTGGGCTCTGTCCCCAGGAAATGCCCCGGAATGACCCGCTCAGGCTGGAGGGCCAGCATGCCGTCGAGGGCCTGCATCCACTGTGCCCGCGCCGCCTTGGTCTGGCTGTCCGCCATCCAGACGTGCACTCCGCTGTATACCGGCACGCCGCCAAACGCCGTCTTGATGGAAGGAGCCCAGAGATAGGCACTCGGCGTGTTCATCTCCTTGATCTCGATCTTCTCGCCATCCAGGGTCAGGTGGGAGGCCGTCATCACCTGCGGCACTATCAGGGTCTTGGGTGCCTGCTCGGCGAGGATGGGACCCCAATAGGCCAGCTTGGCATCCTTGGTCTGCTTGATGTGATCGACCACATGCTGGCTGGCCAGGATCTTGACGTCGGGGAAGGCCGCCTTGATGGGTTCCAGCCCGAAGTAGAAGTCGGGATCCCCGCCGCTGATGTAGACGGTGGTCAGTCGCTTGCCGCTCTGCTTGATCAGGTCCACCAGCGCCTGGCCGTCATTGACCCCGAACTGGGCGTCGATGAGGATGGCCTCCTTGTCGCCGGTCACCAGCTCGGAGGAGACGGGGAAGATGGCCTTGTCGCCGGGATTGTAGACGGTCACTGTCAGGGGGCTCGCCAGGGCGGTGCCACCGAGCAGGGTGGTGGCCAGGGTCAAGGTGCGAAGTACTGTGTTCATGGGTATGCCTCGTGGGTAAGTGGTCATCGAATGGACACAGTTTATTGCAAACTTTTCAGCGCAAATACCGCATAATAAGCACATCACTGTTGCACAAATCGAGCATATAGAGGTGCTGAGCATGGATCGACTGACCGCATTGCGGGTCTTCGTCTGCGTGGTCGAACAGGGCAGCCTGAGCGGCGCCGGAGAGAAACTGGAGATGTCCCGCGCCATGGTGTCGCGCTATCTGGCCGAGCTGGAGCGCTGGATGGGGGCCAGATTGCTGCACCGCACCACCCGTCGGCTCAGCCTGACCGGGCCGGGGGAAGAGGCTCTGAATCGGGCCAGGGCCATGCTGGCACTGGGGGAAGAGATGGAGCACCTGGCCATCCGCAGTGACGAGACCCCCAAGGGGCAACTGCGCATCACCAGCAGCTACTCCCTCTCCGAAGCCCTGCTGGTCCAGGCCGCGGACGACTACCTGGCTCGCTACCCCGGTACGGCCATCGACATCCTGCTGCTAGACAGAACCGTCAACCTGGTGGAGGAGCGCATCGATCTCGCGGTGCGCATCACCAACGATCTGGATCCCAACCTGGTGGCGCGCCGCCTTGGCACCTGCCACTCGGTGGTCTGTGCCAGCCCCGCCTATCTGGCCCGCCATGCGCCTTTGCAGCAGGTGCAGGATCTGGCCCTGCACAACTGCCTCACCTACACCTATTTCGGCAAGAGCCTGTGGGAATTTAAGGGGCCCGATGGTCCCGAATCCGTACCGGTGAGCGGCAACCTCAGCGCCAACATCTCCAACCTGCTGCTGGCGGCGACCCTGGATGGGGCGGGGATCAGCCTGCAGCCAGCCTACTCGGTGCAGGCCCACCTGGAGAGTGGCGCCCTGGTGCCTCTGCTGACCCAGTGGCAGCCCAAGCAGCTCGGCGTCTATGCCGTCTATGGCACCCGCAAGCAGATGTCCCCCCTGCTGCGCAGCTTCCTCGACTTCCTGATCGCGCGCATGGCGGACGATCCCCTGTGGCAGGCCCACTGAAGAGCCATGAAAAAGGGGCCTGTCGGCCCCTGTCATCCCTGTGTCGTCTTATGCCTCGAAGCCAAACGCCTTGACCGGCGACTCGCCGTCGTCGGCAGCCTCCTCGTCCACATAGATGTCGCGATAGGCGGCGTAGATGGAGTAGTTGATGGCTGGCAGCACCACCAGCAGACCCACCAGCATCAAAAGCGCACCAAAGAAAATCAGCACTGCCCCCAGCAGCCCCCACCAGAGGAAGGGCCACATGTTGCACATACAGCCCTTGAAACTGAGCCGGGCCGCCTGCCAGGCTCCCACGCCATGGAAGAAGATGAGGGCGGGGGCGAAGGTGATGGCCATCAGCACGGGCACCAGCAAGGCCAGCCCCAGCAACAGGCAGAGCAGGAACCCCTGCGCCTGTTCGGGCGTCAGGGTCAGGGTTTCCGGATCCTGGGAGAGCAGGCCGGTCAGGCCCCACTGATGCAGCATGAAGGCGCAGATGAGCAGTATCCCCATGAACAGGGCGAGCACCATCAGCCCCCCCAGCATCAGCGGGGTCAGCCGATGACGAAAACCGGCGAAGAAGTCGGCAAACTGCAGGGGGTGACCCTCATAGCCCCGGCGGGCCACCGCGACCCAACCGGCCCCCCACACCATGTAGAGCAACTGGGAGATGAAGCCCCCCGCCGGCAGCTGTTCCAGCAACATGCCCACCAGGAACCAGATCACTATCATGGCCACGCTGGCGCCCATGCCCTTGTTGAAGATGTCGAACCCGGTGCGGATCCAGATCCAGCCCTGCCCTATGGTGTGGCGTCTGGGTTCGCGGCGCAGGGCGCTGTCACTGTTCATCATTGACCTCGTCGAAAATAGGGGCAGAAAACCCTGTCATCAGGGCACGCTCACCGTGACCATGATGGTGCCCGTGTAAGCACCGGGGCGCACCACCTGACCCGGCAACCGGGTCGGATACAGCCTCACCTGATATTGGGTGTTGTGGCTGGCCGCCGAGTAGGGTACCGCGATGGCAGTATCAAATGGAATAGGGGTCAGCGTATCCTGCTCGACCATGCCCACCCCGACCCCGGCCAGGCTGGTGGTGACGAAGCGATTCTGGCTGCTGAGCGCCCCTCCGAAGCTGTATTGCAGTGGCACCAGGTAGTCACTCGGGATCTGGCTGCAGGTCACGCTCACATTGACGCTGCGCGGGGCATAGCCTCTCGGGATCTCCCCCTCGACGAAGGCACTCTGCGCCACGGCGCCGAGATCGATGGGAATGCTGGTGCCGGCGGGGAACTGGCAGGTCGGCGTCGAGGTGACGCTGATGTTCATCGCCAGGGTACTGAAGGCATTGACCGGGCTGGTGTCCGGTGCATTGGCTCGCCTCACGAAGAGGTGGGCGACAGTGCCGCTGAAGGTCTGGGTACCCGTGACCCCCTTGAGCAGTTTCAGGGTATAACGGCCGCCATTAACATCAATCCCGCCCAAGGCCAGATTCAACAGGTTACCGATGCAGACGGCCAGCAACCCGCTGCTGGTCGCGTTGAAGGGGATAGTCCGATAATTCCCTGCCGCATTGAACTCGACCTTGAGGCCGAAATAGGGGTTGAGCTTGATGAGGGTCCCCAGAGGATCGGAGAGGGTCGGCAGGCTGGTGGTTCCCTGGTAATAGACGGTCACAAGCAGCCCCACCGAGATCCCGGTGCAATCACAGGTGGCCGTGCCCGTGGTCGAGAAGGGGGTGGGACCACTGGTCCCCCCGGGCTGATAGAGACCGCTATCGGCGGTGATGGCGCCGGTCGCCACGAAGGGACTGGTGCACTGGCCATTGACGGCCTGCACCTCGCCTGGCCATGAAGCCGCCACCAGCAGGAGTGCCGCCAACAGCAAGGAAGACAGGCCCAGGTTTCCGACGCCGTCACTCATCCCGCTCTCCTCCATGCCTGCCCAGAACAAATTCCTGCTCATGATAATTGCCATCGTCGTCTATCCAGCGCAGCCGCCCGCGGGCCCCCGCCGGTACGGCGCCCGCCATGGGAAGAGAGAGGGTACCGTAAGGCGGCAGCACCCCGCCCTCGCGCCAGGCGAGATGCGGCCCGCTCAGCAACACCTCGCTCAGGCTGATGTGAAAGGGGCCCGGATTGCTGACCTTAAGTCCGCCCCCCGCCTGCCCCTGCCAGCCAAGCCGGCTAACCGCCTCGGCCGGGGAACCCGCCAATCCGGCCGGCCGGTAGAACAGCTTGATGCGGGTGCGATAAGCCAGTTGCACGCTCGCCTGCGAGGCTTGCGTCTTGGGGGGCAGTCCAAGGACATTGAGCCAGAACAGGGACTCCCTGTCCCGGGGGAGCCGGCTCAGATCCGCGCCAAGGATGCGCAGCACCTGCCCCCTCTGCGGCCCCAGCCGCATCATGGGCGGCACCACCAGAAAGGGGGTCGAGACATCGGCCGGTCCCTGCTGCTCATTGCCGCCATCGACCCAGGCCTGCAGCAGGCTGGGCTCGTGGCCGTCGTTGCGTACCATCAGCCTGGCCTCGGTGCTCCCCTCATAGATCACCCGGGTACGCATCAGGTTCAGGGCGGCCTCGCTGCTTGAGCACCACAACAGGGAGCCCAGCGCCAGCCATGACAGCACGGCGTACCCTTCCAGGGCCCGGCACCAGCCATGCCAACCAATGGGGTCTCTCATGAACTTGCTCCCGGAGTGAGGCAGCGGGCGGCGACCTGCTGATAGGGCATGGCAGGATCCGGCCGAGGAACCCGATAATCGAGCCGGCACCGCTCATCCCCCTCATTGCCCCACTGGACATGGAGGGTTCCCTGCTCGCCACGCACGAAGATGAGCCCCCCCTGGCCGACCACGGCCACGGCATCGCCGCGACCATCGACCACCTCGGCCCCAAAAGGTGGCGCACTGCCATCCTGACGCACGGCCTTGAGCAGCAAAGGCTGGCCGACATGGGTCTCATACGCCAGCTTGACGATGGCCCCCCGACGCGGGGCCACCATCTGGGCGCTGCCATCTATCTCCACATCCAGCGGCAAGCCGCCGGGATCCAGGCCTATGATGTTGGTGCGATAGGGGTTGAGCCCGGCCAGCACGGCATAGCCATCCCCATCCACCTCGCTGCCGATCCCGTGACTGACCCTGGCCCCCTGGGCTCCCTTGGCTTCCACCAGCGCCATCGTCTCCCCTTGCGTCTGCCCCAGCACCCAGCCCTCCTCATGGACCAGCAGGGTTCCCTTGGCCGAGGCCACATACTGGGCGTAACCCTCCCCCTGGCTGGTGCTCAACCCCAGCTGGGTGGCCGCCGTCTGATACTGCAGGTTGGCACCATAGCTCAGGGCCGAGTTGCCACTTCCCCGGCTCTGATTGCCATAGACGCCGTAATAGAAGCGCCCGTCCCGGGAGCCGCCGTTGAGATCCAGCCTGGCGCTGGCCCCCTGCCCCTCCTGATAGGAGAGGGTGCTGCCAAGACGCGGCGCCCCCAGTTTGTCCCCGATGGGGATGCTGAGGCTCAGCACGTATTGATCCCCCACCCCCTCCTCCAACGAGTGGCTGGCCGACAGGGTCAGACTGCCCCAGTCAAACCCCCGGTTGTAACCGAGCTGGAAGCTGCTGCTCTCCCCCTGGCCACCCCAGTAGTCGCGGCGAATGCCGTTGAAGTAGAGGTCCCCCCACTCCCCTACCGGCTGGTTGATGTTGAGCTGGAAGCGATTGCGCTCCCGCTGCAACCTGTCCAGCGCCTGGGTCTGTATCGCCGCCACGTCGTTGAGGTCGAGATAGCCTTCGCTGGAGAAGCGATAGGCGGCCAGGGTGAAGTAGGTCTGGGTCCTCTCCATCTGCTTGCTGTAAGTGAGGCGATAGCTCTGACCGACGAGGGAATCAGGCACGTTCGCACTGGCGGGCAACGCCCGCGCCCAGGAGCCGGTCACATCCAGGGCCAGGGCGCCGTAGTCCGAGCCCATGGCCGCGCCTCCCAGCAGGGCGCCGTAATCCTCGGCGGCTATGGTTCCGCCATAGAGGGTCAGGGCATCCGAGAAGCCGCGCCTGTAGGTGCCTTGCAGAAAATCCGGGCCATCGGGCCCCGCATCGTTGCGATAGCGTCCCAGGGTCAGGCTGAAGCGGGAGGTGTCGTCTCGCAACATCTGCACCACGGAGGAGAACGGCAGGGTGAAGCTGCGCTCGCTGCCATCCGCCTCCGTGATGGTCACATCCAGATCACCGGCAAAGCTGGTGGCATAGAGATCGTCGATGGCAAAGGCGCCGGGGGCGACCTGGGTCTCATAGATGAGGGCGCTGCCCTGCCGTATGGTGACCCTGGCATTGCTCTGGGCCACCCCGCGCACCACGGGGGCAAAGCCCCGCTCGAAATCCGGCAGCATGGCGTCATCGCTGGCGAGCTGCACGCCGGTGAAGGGCACGCTGTCGAAGCTGTCGCCCGGGGTGAAGTACTCCCCCAGGGTCAGCTGGGCTTTGCGGGAGGTGACATCTCGCTGCGCATAGCTGTTGAGGGGTTGATAGCCGCCCCCCTGGTTGCCCTGCCAGGAGCCGTTGTGACGCAGGCGCCAGGCACCTAGGTTGATGCCGGTGTTGAGGTTGATGCTGCTGCTCAATGGCTCCCCTATGCTCTCCTGTTCGCTGTAATAAAGGTTGGCGTTATAACCGACGAAGGCCGCATTGATCCCCTGCACCCACTGCTCAGGCCCCACATAGTCACGTCTGATCTGACCGAGATAAGCCTGGGGCAGGCTGAGTGCCCCGCTCAGGCTGGCCAGATCGAAGGTGAAGCTGGCCCCCGGCACCAGGGCTCCCACCTCGATGCAGTCGCCCTGGAGTTGCTGCTGCACCGACCCCTGATCGGGCAGCTTGTCGACCAAGAGCCCCCACTGCGTCAGCTGATCCGGATGAAAGCAGAACAGGGGCGTCCCGGGATCCTGCCCCGCTCTCACCTCCACCTGCTGGCTTATTCTCTCCTTACCATTGATGGTGATGTCGAGCTGGTAGCGCCCGGGGGGGATGAAGTCGGCACGGGAGAAGCGGGCCAGGTCGATGTTGACCCCCAGGCTGTCGAGCAGGCGGCTGTCAAACTCGATGTCAGCGGGTGGACTGACCGCTTGTCCTGCCACCTCGTCCCCCATGGCAAGGGGGCACCAGAGCAACAGGGAGAGACAGCAGCCGGCGTGCCAGAGGGCGGTGGCATGAAGGCAGCAAGAGAGGGGCATTCTGGCTGTCACTGTATAGCTCCCCCTCAGCGCCGGCCTGTGCACCGGGAGCGCCGAACCTTGAGTCCAGCTCCGGCATCTTCCGGAATCAATTGAAGACGAATTGGCCCACCTCGCGGGCACCATAGTCGTTGAGCCAATAGAAGGTCACGGCCTTGGCATTGACGGCCCCAGACAGTTGCTCAAGGGGAAAATCGAAGCTGCCCCCCGGCGCCACCATGCCGCCACTTGAGTTGCTGTAGCGCTTCGATGACGCCGTCGCCTGCAGCTCCAGATTGCTGATGCTGACGTGATAGAGGCTGGGGTTGCTGGCACGCAGTGCGTAACCGTCCCCCTGCCGGATCAGGCGCCAGCTCAACTGCCGGGCGGAGCGCTCGACATTGCCAGGCAGCCCGGATGGCCGGTAGAACATCTTGATCCGGGAGCGGAAGGCGAGCTGCACCAGATTCTGACCCGCCTGGGTCGACTTCACGCTCGGCGGCACCTCCAGCACGTTCAGCCAGAACACCGATTCGCGATCCTGGGGCAACCCCTGCCCCACGTAGGCCAGACGCAGGGACTGGCCACGCTGGGCCTCGATGCGGGTGATGGGAGGGGTTACCAGGAAGGGGAGCGCCTCGGCGCCCGGCCGGATGCGGCGATCGCCCGCATCTATCCACACCTGTACCAGCGAGGGGGTGCTCCCCTTGTTGGTCAGCTCCAGGGTGACCTCACGGGCGTTGGCCGGGTAGATGACCCGGGTGCCCGAGATCTGGACATGACCCCAGGCCAGCCAGGGCAGGAGCAGCACGCACCAGAGCATGAGGCTCAGCCCCGCCCTGCGGGGCCTATGGATACGAAGCGCCTTCATGACTGAGCGCTCAGTGGTAGTCCAGGGAGTAGATGAGATCCGCCGAGACCAGACCGGCGCCGACGGCACCTGTGGCTATGTACTGGGCGCTGTAGTAGAGGGTGGCCCCCCCGGTGGCACTGAAGTTGACCAGCACGTTGTTGCCTGTGTTGGTTCTCAGATCGATGGGGGTGCTGTTGGCCGAGAGGATCTGCACCTCCACGTTCTGGGCCGGGTTCTTGCCGCCCGAGGCGACTGCCTTGTTGCTGAGGTTGCCCGTGGTCTGCTCCACCCCGATGTTTTCGAAGTAGGCCCGCACCGACCCCGTGGTCGGGCAGCTGGTGAGGGCGAGGTTGAAGCCTGTCGCCCCTGCGGTCTGGCCTATGCTGCCGAGCGCATTGGTGCTGACGGTCGGCAGGGTCACGGTCGCCGACGCCGTACCACCATTGACAGCGATGGCACAAGTCCCGGCGGTCACCTCGCCATTGATGGTAATGACCCCGTTGAAGGCGGCAACGGGTGCCGACATCCCCATGGTGAGTCCGAGTATCAAGAGAGCCTTCGTCTTCATCACAACCTCCACCTGTCACTGGATGTCGCTGGCGACTGCTTTTCTCCTGCCAGTGCCTTACTGCCTTGCCGCTATAGGTGCCATTCAAAGACACCTTTAGTGACACATTAGTAAATAGCACAGGATTCTCAATCCCGCCGCCGTACTACTCCCTTTCCGGCGCTATGGCCCGAGGTGACGGACAGCCGGGCAAGAATGTGGCATCATTTTCCCCCTTTTGATCTCACCGCCTTATTCGATGGAGCCACCATGCGCCGCCTGTTCTTCCTCCTTCTGCTGCTCGGCAGCGCCTCCCTTCATGCCGAACCCGGCTTCATCAGCCGCCTGCTCAACCACCCGGTGCCGGGGGGCGTGGCCGTGGTGCCGCTGGGGGATGGGCCCAAGGCGCCCGCCGCTCGCTATCTGGACAAGCCGGTCCTGGTGGTGCGCGAAGAGGGGCGGCACTGGATTGCCATCGTCGGCATTCCGCTAAAGAGTCATTCGGGCCCCCATCAGCTGCAGGTGAGCGATGGCCGCACCCTGGGTTTCACCGTCGGCAACAAGCACTATCGCGAGCAGCACATCAAGCTGAAGAACAGCCGCCAGGTCAATCCGCTGGCCGAGGACATGGCGCGCATCAACCGTGAGCTGGCCGAACAAAACAAGGCCTACCAGACCTTCAGTCCTATTCAGCCCAGCAACCTGCTGTTCGACAAGCCGGTCAACGGCCCCCTCTCCAGCCCCTTCGGACTGCGCCGCTTCTTCAACGGCGAGGAGCGCAACCCCCACTCCGGCCTCGACTTCGCGGTCGGCGCCGGCACCCCCATCAAGGCACCGGCCGCCGGCAAGGTGATCCTGATCGGCAACTACTTCTTCAACGGCAATACGGTATTCGTCGACCACGGCCAGGGGCTCATCAGCATGTTCTGCCACATGTCCAAAATCGACGTGACCCTGGGCCAGAGCCTGCCCCGCGGTGGCATCGTCGGCCGGGTCGGCGCCACCGGCCGCGCCACAGGTCCCCACATGCACTGGAACGTCAGCCTCAACGATGCCCGCGTCGACCCCGCCATCTTCATCGGCGCCTTCAAGCCCTGAACCGGGCAGCACGAAACGACAAAGGCAGCCTGGGCTGCCTTTATCGTTCATGGAGAGAGGGCGTTAATCACGGGGCTGCGGCATGCTGCCCGGCCTCCTTGCCCATGGCCCGCCACATCACCAGCACCAGCAAGGTGCTGCAAGTAGGCAGCGCCAGCCAGACCCCGGCCACTCCCCACAGGGAGGAGAAGCCCCACAGGAAGCCGCCGATCAGCACCAGCTTGCCCCCGGTGAGCAGGGAGGCGATGCGGGCCCGGTTGATGGCCTGGAAGTAGGTCGCCCCCACCAGCAGCAGCCCCTCCATGGGCAGACCCCAGAAGTAGAGCCAGATGCCGAGGCTGGCCACCGGCAAGAGGGCCGCGTTGTCACCGGCGAACAGATAGACCACCCCTTCCGGCCAGAGGTAGAGCGGTATCATGCCGCACAGCGCCACCACCAGGGTCACCCCCAGCGCCAGGTTGCGCACCCGCAGCACCCGCTGCCAGTTGCCCGCCCCGGCGTTGAAGCTGGCGATGGGCTGGATGCCCATGGCGATCCCCTCGAAGATGAGATAGAAGAAGGCCTCGCTGTAGCTGATGACCCCGTAGGCGGCCACGTGCAGGGAGCTGCCGACCGACAGTAGCGCCTTGTTGTGCAGCGCCAGCACCACAGACAGATAGAGGTACATCAGGAAGCTCGACACCCCGAGTCTCAGGGTCTCCCGCATCAGCCGCCAGTCCGGCACCAGGGTATCCCAGCGAATGCGCAGCTGGCTGCGGGGGGTGAAGAAGTGCCACAGGCACAGGCCCCCGGTCACCGCCTGGGAGAGCATGGTGGCGATGGCCGCCCCCGCTAGCCCCCAGGGGATCACCGCCATCAGCAGGTAGTCGAGCAGCACGTTGAGCACGCCGCCCCCCACCAGGATCCAGGTGGTGAGACCGGGTCGCCCGTCGTTGCGCAGCAGGGCGGTGAACGCCATGGAGAGCACGGCAAAGACCCCGAGCCAGGCGTACCACTGCAGGTAGGCGAAACCGGCGTCGAAGATGACCCCCTCGGCCCCCATCCAGATCAGCATCTCCTTGCCGTACCGGATGCCGATGAAGGCGAGCACGGCGGAGGCGATGAGTACCATCACCAGCGCATTGCCGACTATGTGACGCGCCTTTGCCTGCTCCCCCTTGCCCAGATAGAACGAGGCGAGCGACGAGGAGCCCATGCCGATCAGCGCCCCCACCGCATAGAGTACGGCGCAGATGGGGTAGGCCAGCATCATGCCGGCCAGGCCGTCCTGGCCCAGGATATGGCCGACGAAGATGCCGTCTATGGTGACATAGACGCCGGTGACCAGCATGGCGGCCACCGTCGGGGTGACGTAACGCAGGAAGAGGCGAGAGAGGGGGGCCGTGCCCAGATCGACAGTGGACATAAATTGCTCAAGGGAGGGGAACGGCCAGAATAATAGCCAAACAAGACCCGGATCACCCGTTATTTATGTTGCAGATCATTAATGTGGAAGGCTTTACCCACCCCTGCCCCTGCTTTAGGCTAAGGCGACTTCTCATGAACGGAAACGTGCGCCATGTTGCAACGCCTGCTCTGCCTGATGCTCTGTCTCAGCCTGCTCCCCTTCTCCGCTGCCCAGGCCGATGATGCCGTCACTCAGGTGGAAGAGTTGCTGCAAAGCGTCCCCAAGACCGACAGCCCCGAGAACCAGCAACTGCGGGAGAGCTATCAGCAGGCGCTGCAGTATGCCCGGGATGCCCAGCGCTATCGGGAGCAGGGCAAGGCCTATCAGCAGATCCTCATCGACTACCCCAAGGAGTCGGCCCGTCTCAAGGAGAGCCTGCACAACTATCAGCCCCAGTCCCGCCCGCCCCTCTCCTCCCTCAAAGAAGAGGCACTGCGCCAGGCCATTGGCCTGAGCAGCAACCGCCAGATCAACCTGCGCAAGGAGCGCCAGGCGGTGACCGACAGCCTCAACCAGCTGGAGAGCACGGGCCAGGAGTACCATGTGCGGGTCGATGAGCTGCGCAAGCAGTTGCTGCAGACCCGCTCCCAGCTCGATCGCTTGAGCTTCAGCAACGAGTCGGATCGCCTGCAGGAGGCCCAGCAACTGGCCACCCGCCTCAAGGAGCAGAGCCTGTCGGACCGGATCCAGATGCTGGAGCTGGAGCAGCTCTCCGCCCAGCAGCGCAACGATCTCGGCAAACTGAAGCTGCAGGAGCTCAACCTCGCCATCACAGACGAAGATGAGTGGCAGAACAGCCTGCTCAACCAGCAAAACCAGCTGCGGCGGGAAAAAACGGAGCAGGCGCTGGCGGAAAGCGAGCGGCTGCGCCGGCAGCTCACCTCGGATCTGCCCCTGCTGCAGGAGCAGCAACAGCAGAACCAGGCGCTCTCCCTGCAACTCGGCGCCCTGGAAGATCAGATAGAGCGGGTACAGGACGAGCAGCGCGGCATCGACACCTCACTGTCAGGACTGAACGATCTGGTCAACTCGGTGCGAGAGCAACTGGAATGGCTGCAGATAAGCAACGCCTACGGCGAAAACCTGCGCAGCAAGCTGGCCGATCTGCCCAACTACTTCCCCCTGGAGAAGCTGGAGTCCGACATCGTCAAGGCGCGCATGGCGAAGTACCAGTACGAGACAGAGCAGGATGCCTTGAAGGATACAGTGCAGATCCGCAACAACCTGCTCAGCGGGGACGAGATCACCCTGGACAGGGCCCAGCAGGCCGTGCTCGACAACCTGCTCAAGGCCAGACGGCAACTGCTGACCCGGCTCAACGACGCCTCAGATACCCTCATTCAGGAGCAGACCCGGCTCAAGCTGCTCTATAGCCGCCAGAACAGCAAGATCGACGAGATCCGCGAGATCAGCGCCAGCCACCTGTTCTGGATGCCGGACGTGCGCCCGCTCACCCCGGCCGTCTTGCTCGGCGTGCCCACCGCCCTCAGCCTGCTGCTCGATCCCGTCAACTGGCTGCAACTGCCCAGGGCCATAGTGGAGAACAACCCCATGACCCTGACCCTGGCGGGACTCGGTCTGCTGGTGCTGGCCTGGTGCTGGGCCAAGCTGGGGCGCCACCTGGTGCAGTACAGCCACTACATAGCCCCGCGCATCGGCAAGGTGACCCAGGACAAGTTCAGCCTCACCAGCCGGCTGCTGGTGCGCTCCCTGCTCGCGGCCCTGCCGCTGCCCGCCATGGTGCTGATGATGCGCGGCCTGCTGGACGGCGCCTGGCAATACCCCTTCGCGGTGGCCGTGGCCCGGGGCCTTGGCGAGATCTGGTTCCTGCTGCTGGCGCTGCTGGTCGCCCGCCATCTGACCCTGGAGAAGGGGATCCTGATCCTCCATTTCCGCTGGCCGAAAGAGCCGGTGCAGCGGGTCTGGGGCCAGTTCCGCACCCTGCTGCTGGTGCTGATCCCCAGCTTCTTCGTGCAGGGCATGGCCAACAGCTATCAGGAGCACGCCTTCTACGACTCCCTGGGTCGCCTCGCCTTCATCGTCGGCGCCCTCTGGCTGCTGCTGTTCTTCGCCCGCCTCAACCGGGAAAAACTGCCGCTCACCTGGGGCCAGGCGGACATGACCAAGCCCCACCTGCTGCACCACTTCATCTGGAACAGCCTGATGCTGGCCCCCCTGCTGGCGGTGCTGGGCTCCCTGTTTGGCTACTTCTATACCTCCCGCATCCTGCTGCGCCAGCTGGAGCTGAGTCTGCTGGCGGGACTCGGCTGCCTGCTGGTCTACTACCTGGCCCATCGCTGGATGCTGATCCAGCGCCGCCGCCTCGCCTTCGATCGCGCCAAGAGCAAGCGGGCCGAGATCCTGGCCCAGCGGGAGCGTGACGAGGACGATCTCAGCTCCGAGATCCCGGACGTGGTGGAGGAGCCCGAGCTGGATCTGGACACCATCAGCGCCCAGTCGCTGGGCCTGGTGCGCACCCTGCTGATGCTGGGCTTCACCATGCTGGTGGTGGTGCAATGGTCGGATCTCAACTCGGCCTTCAGCTTCCTCAGCAGCATCGAGGTGTGGCAGGTGAGCAGCAAGGTGGCCGGCATAGAGCAGCTCTCCGCCATCACCTTGCAGGATCTGATGCTGACCGCCTTCGCCTTCATCCTGACGGTGGTCACCGCCCGCAACCTGCCGGGGCTGATGGAGCTCACCCTGCTCCAGCACCTGAGCCTCTCCCCCGGCACCGGCTTCGCCCTGACCACGGTCAGCAAGTATCTGGTGATCCTCATCGGCGCCCTCACCGGCTTCTCCATGCTCGGCATCGACTGGTCCAAGACCCAGTGGCTGGTGGCGGCGCTCTCGGTGGGCCTGGGCTTCGGTCTGCAGGAGATCTTCGCGAACTTCGTCTCCGGCCTCATCATCCTTTTCGAGAAGCCGATCCGGCTCGGCGATACCGTCACCATTCGTGATCTGACCGGCACAGTCACCAAGATCAAGACCCGCGCCACCACTATCGTGGACTGGGACAGGAAGGAGATCATTGTCCCCAACAAGGCCTTCATCACGGAGCAGTTCATCAACTGGTCCCTGTCCGATGCCATCACCCGGGTCAAGCTGCGCATCCGCATCGGCCTGACCCAGGAGCCCAAGCGGGTGCAGCAGCTGCTGGAGCAGTGCGTACAGGAGTCCACCCTGGTGCTGGATACCCCCACCCCCGAGGTGTTCCTGATCGAGTTCACCGACTCGGCCCTCATCTACGAGATCCGGCTCTATGTAAACAACATGGATCACCGTATGCCGATCACCCATGAAGTCCATTCGCTGATCCTGGAGAAACTCAACCAGCTCGGCATGCCTCTGCCCCACCAGCAGATCGACATTCGGATGAGCCGGGGCTGACAGACCCCCTCCCGCCTCCCCCTTAGTGAGGGCGAGGGAGGGGTTGTTATGACAACAGGAGCCAATCATGCAGATCATTGCCCATCGCGGTGCCAGCAAGCTGGCGCCGGAGAACACCCTCAAGGCGATGGAGATAGCCATCGCACTCGGAGTCGGCGCCATCGAGCTCGACGTGCAGCAGGCAGACGGCGAGCTCTGGGTCTTCCACGACCGGCGGCTGGAGCGTTGCACCGACGGCCACGGGGTGCTGACCGAGCAGTCCCGGGACTATCTGGCGAGCCTGGATGCGGGTGACGGGGAGCGGATCCCGACCCTGTGGCAGGTAATGAGCCTGATTGCCGGGCGCTGCGAGCTGCATATAGAGCTCAAGGGGGCGCACACCGCCGAGCCGGTGGCGGCCCTGACCCGGCGGGCCGAGCGCGAGCTCGGCTTCACCCCGGCCCACTGGGTCGTCTCCTCCTTTCACCATCCCGAGCTGGCGCACTTCGCCCGGCTGCGGCCGGATCTGCGCCTCGGGGCCCTGACCGCCAGCCTGCCGCTGCACGGTGCCCGCTTCGCCGAAGAGCTGGGAGCCTGGTCGCTGAATTGCGACGTGGATTTTGTCGACGCCGGGCTGGTGGCGGATGCCCATAGTCGTGGGCTCAAGATCCTGGTCTACACGGTCGACGAGTTGAGTGATGGGGCTGCATTGGCGGCCATGGGTGTCGATGGCATCTTTACCAACCGGCCAGATCGATTCAGCTGAGTATCGGCGCGGCCTGGCGGCCTATCAGGAGGTGAAAAAAGATCGAAAATTTCCTGTTCACCGGGATACATAAAGTCCACTTTCAGCCGATACAGAGTTGGCTCATAACAATAACAAACACCACACGGATCTCAGACTGACGCTCACAAGGATGTAAACATGAATCTATCCATCAAGAACAAGCTGGTCCTCGCCATCGGGGCCATTATCCTGGTCATCTCCAGCCTGCAGGTCTGGTACAACACCACCCAGCTGCGCAGCGAAACCCAGCGGCTGATCTGGAGCTTCATCGACGACAGCTCCATCGCCAACGTCAAGGGCATCTCCCGCTGGCTCGATGCGCGCATCGGCCTGGTCACCGCCACCAAGGAAGCCTTCACCAAGGAGGATGAGCCCCTCAGCCACCTGGCCCAGTCCATGAACGCAGGCAACTTCGACCTCGTCTATGTGGGCACCAAGGATGGCCGGATGATCCAGAGCAAGCAGACCAACCTGCCCGCTGGCTATGATCCGCGCCAGCGTCCCTGGTACAAGGACGCCATGGCGGCCGGCAAGCTCGCCATCACGGCTCCCTATGCCGATGCCTCGTCTGGCAACCTCATCATCACCATCGCCGAGCCCTTCAGCCGTGGCAACACCGACGGCGTCATCGCCGGTGACGTCTCCATCGACGGCCTGGTGCGCGACGTGCTGGCCATCAACTCGGAAGGCACCTACGCCATCCTGGTGGACAGCAACGGCACCATCATAGCCCACCCGGACAAGGCGCTGACCCTCAAGCCCGCCACCGCCCTCTCCCCCGAGCTGACGGCGGCCAAGGTCAACGAACTGGCCCATGACAACACCATCTCCGAGATGGATATCAGCGGCAAGGCCAGCGTGTTCGACCTCACCGAGATCCCCAACACCAACTGGTATTTCGGCATAGTGGTGGACAAGGCGGTCGCCTACCAGTCCGTCTCCCGCATGGTCACCTCAGCCCTGCTGCAAGGTCTGCTGACCATCCTCATAGTCGCCGGTTTCTCCTACGTGGCCATCAACAGCTCCCTGGCCCCGCTGAAGACCCTCGGCGAGGCGATTGCGGATCTCTCCCGCGGCAACGGTGACCTGACCCGCCGCATCAAGATCGAGCGGGAAGACGAGGTCGGCACAGTCGCCAAGCACGTCAACACCTTCATCGAACGCATCCACGTCATGGTGCAGGACATCTCCAACTCCTCCGGACAGCTCAACCAGCAGGCCAGGTCCTCCCACGACATGGCGGAGAAATCCAACCAGGGTCTGGCGCGCCAGCAGAACGAGATCTCCCAGATAGCCACAGCGGTGCACGAGATGTCCGCTACCGCCGTCGAGGTCGCCAGCAATGCCGAGCAGACCGCGGAGGCAGCCCGCAGCTCCTCCAGCAGTTGCGAGCACGGCAAGCAGGTGATCGCCCGCAACCAGCGCTCCATCACGGATCTCGCCACCCAGGTCAAGCAGGCCTCCGGCATCATCCAGGAACTGGAAAAGAACGCCCAGGAGATCAACACCATACTCTCCACCATCCAGGGCATCGCCGAGCAGACCAACCTGCTGGCTCTCAACGCCGCCATCGAGGCCGCCCGGGCCGGTGAGCAGGGTCGCGGCTTCGCGGTGGTCGCCGACGAGGTGCGGGTGCTGTCACAACGCACTCACAGCTCCACCGTCGAGATCCGCAGCATGATAGAGACGCTGCAGCGCAACACCCAGGGGGCCGTCAGCACCATGCACGAGGGCCAGCTGCTGGCCCAGAACAGCGTGGAAGACGCGAACGATGCCACCCAGGCCCTGGAGCAGATCACCACCTCCATCAACCAGATCTCCGACATGGCGACCCAGATCTCCAGTGCCGCCGAAGAGCAGCGGGCGGTGACCGACGAGGTCAGCCGCAATATCCAGGCGGTCAAGGACGTCTCGGACGAGCTGGCGGTGGATGCGGACAGCTCCCGCAATCTCTCGGCTCAACTTAAAAATATTTCAGGTGAGCTCAACAATCAGGTCGGCATGTTCCGCATCTGATCGAGCCAATGAAAAGGGGCCGTCCAGGCCCCTTTTTTTCTATAAACCCTTTTCGTTTCAATGGTTATAATTCCCCTTCGACACCGGACACTCTGTGATCCGCCTCTCCATTCGAGTATCCTTCTGACGCAACTGATGCCTGCCCTGACTATATTCGCATTACTTTTTTCGATGTTTTTTCAGCAGCCCCAAGGTGATAATAGTTATCACTAAACATTTCTGATAAAAAACTTAAAAACTTTAGGGGTAATACCTAAAAAGAGAGGCATTTCTCATTTTTTTGAAAGAAAACTACGTACAATCTTGGGGTTAAAATCACCAGAGTAGCGAGTACGGCTGATCCAGATCACTGATGGATGGCGATAATGACGGCATTTTCATCCAAGGAATGGGGTGGTTGTAATAAAAACCACCGTTGCCAAGCACTAAAACAAAGCAGTTTGACTTGCATCAAGCCTGAATTTTTTTCATAGAGCAAAATCGTGCCCAGCAAATCTATCCCTAAGGAGGCAGATGTGGATATTATCAAGACCGATGTTGCCATCATCGGTGCCGGTGGCGGTGGCCTGCGTGCCGCAATCGCCATTGCAGAAGCCCACCCGGAGCTGGAAATCGCCCTGATTTCCAAGGTCTATCCGATGCGCAGCCACACAGTGGCCGCCGAAGGTGGCGCCGCAGGCGTCGTCCGTGATGACGACTCCCTCGAAAACCACTTCAACGACACCGTCTCCGGTGGCGACTGGTTGTGTGAGCAGGACGTGGTCGAGTACTTCGTCAACAACGCCACCAACGAGATGATCCAGCTGGAACACTGGGGCTGCCCCTGGAGCCGCAAGCCGGATGGCAAGGCCAACGTCCGCCGCTTCGGCGGGATGAAGATCCCGCGCACCTGGTTCGCCGCAGACAAGTCCGGTTTCCACATTCTGCACACCCTGTTCCAGACCTCCATCAAGTACCCGACCATCAAGCGCTATGACGAGCACTTCTGTCTGGATCTCATCGTGGAAGATGGCCGCGTCCAGGGCGTACTGACCTTCGACATCCAGAACGGCATCACCCGCTTCATCCAGGCCAAGTCAGTGGTGCTGGCCACCGGCGGTGCCGGTCGCGTTTACCGCTACAACACCAACGGTGGCATAGTCACCGGCGACGGCATGGCGCTGGCCTACCGTCACGGCGTGCCCCTGCGTGACATGGAGTTCGTCCAGTATCACCCGACCGGTCTGCCGGGCACCGGCATACTGATGACCGAAGGTTGTCGTGGTGAGGGTGGCATCCTGCTCAACAAGGATGGCTATCGCTACCTGCAAGACTACGGTCTGGGCCCGGAAACCCCGGTCGGCCAGCCGAAGAACAAGCACATGGAGCTGGGTCCCCGTGACCGTCTCTCCCAGGCATTCTGGCAAGAGCAGCAGAAAGGCCGCGTGATCCAGGGCCCCATGGGCGACGTGGTTCACCTCGACCTGCGCCACCTCGGCGAGAAGTACCTGAAAGAGCGTCTGCCCTTCATCTGCGAACTGGCCAAGGCCTACGTGGGTGTGGATCCGGTCAAAGAGCCGATCCCGGTCCGTCCGACTGCCCACTACACCATGGGCGGCATCGAGACTGACGGCAAATGCGCCACCCGCATGCCAGGCCTCTACGCCGCTGGCGAGTGTGCCTCCGTCGGTCTGCACGGCGCCAACCGTCTGGGCTCCAACTCCCTGTCCGAGATAGTGGTCTTCGGCAAGGTGGCCGGTGAGCAGGCAGCCGAATTCGCGGCGACCCAGCAGCACGGCAACACCGAAGCACTGGCCGCCAAGGCCGAGGCGCTCATCAAGCAGCACCTCTCCCTGCTCGACATCGACGGGACCGAAAACCCGGCCGATATCCGCAACGAACTGGGCATGTCCATGGAAGCCGGCGTCGGTATCTACCGTACCGAAGAGCTGATGCAGGGCACCATCGACAAGATCAACGAGCTGAAGGCCCGTTACAAGAAGGTCAAGATCAACGACAAGTCCTCTGTCTTCAACACCGACCTGCTGTACGCCATCGAACTGGGCTACATGCTGGACGTGGCCGAAGCCATGGCCCATTCCGCCATCAACCGCAAAGAGTCTCGTGGTTCCCACCAGCGTCTGGACGGTTACGAAGAGCGGGATGACGTGAACTACCTCAAGCACTCCCTCTCCTTCTACAACCAGGAAGGCGCCCCGACCATCGATTACTCCGATGTGAAGATCACTAAATCCCAACCGGCAAAACGTGTGTACGGTTCCGAGGGTGAGAAACAAGACGAGGCTAAGAAGAATGGCTGAGATGATCGAAATTGAAATCCTGCGCTACCGTCCCGAGCAGGATAACGAGCCCTGGATGCAGACCTTCCAGGTGCCTTACCTGAAAGAGATGTCCCTGCTGGACGCCCTGCAATACATCAAGGATCAGCTCGACTCCACCCTGAGCTTCCGCTGGTCCTGCCGGATGGCGATCTGCGGCTCCTGCGGCATGATGGTCAACGGCATTCCGAAGCTGGGTTGCAAGACCTTCCTGCGGGATTACCTGCCGGGCAAGATGACCATAGAGCCCCTCAACAACTTCCCGATCGAACGCGACCTGGTGGTCGACATGTCCGATTTCATCGAGAAGCTGGAGAGCATCAAGCCCTACATCATCCCGTCCGAGCCGCGCAACCTGTGCGACGGCGAGTACACCCAGACCCCGGCTGACATGGCGAAGTATCACCAGTTCTCCATGTGCATCAACTGTGGCCTCTGCTACGCCGCCTGCCCGCAGTACGGCATCAACAAGAAGTTCACCGGTCCCGCGGCCCTGGCGCTGGCTTATCGCTACAACGCCGACAACCGCGACAGCGCGTCCAAGGAGCGGATGAAGATCATCAGCCAGGACGAAGGCGTCTGGGGCTGTACCTTCGTGGGTTACTGCTCTGACGTGTGCCCGAAAGGCGTAGACCCGGCCGCAGCCATCCAGCTTGGCAAGGTCGAGAGCGCCAAGGACTACATGATCGCCATGTTCAAGCCGGATTGAGACCAGGAGTGAGACCATGAACAACACCCAAAGCAAACGTAAGCCCTACGTGCGCGAGATGAAGAAAGACTGGTGGCTGAAGAATGCCTTCTACACCGGTTACATGATCCGCGAAGGCACCAGCATCTTCGTCTCCATCTATGCCGTGGTGCTGATGTGGGGTCTGCTGCGTCTGGTGCAGGGTCAGGAGGCGTTCAACGGCTGGCTGGAATCCCTGCAGAGCCCGGTTGCCATCCTGTTCCACGTCATCGCGCTGGCAGCCTGCCTGTTCCACGCCAAGACCTGGTTTGCCCTGGCCCCCAAGGCCATGCGCATCTTCCGTGGCGAAGACCTGGTGCCGGAGAAGCCGATCGTCATCGCTCAATATGTGGCGCTGGCGGCGGTATCCCTGCTGATCCTGATCATCGTGGCTTGAGGAGATTAATGATGAGACGTTCTGACGAACCCATTTACTGGGGACTCTTTGGTGCCGGTGGCATGGTGGTTGCCATGCTGCTGCCGGTGATTGTCCTCATTACCGGTCTGCTGGTGCCCATGGGCATCATGGACGTGGAGACCATGAGCTTTGAGCGCGTGCACGCCTTCGCCAGCTCCTGGTGGGGTGCCTGCATACTGCTGGTCATCATAGCCCTGCCGATCTGGCACGGCATGCACCGCATCTACCACGGCCTGCATGACCTTGGGATCCACACCACCAAGCTGCACCACTATGTGTTCTATGGCTTCGCCTTCCTGGTGTCCGCCATCACAGTCGGTCTGCTGATGGTGCTGGTACTCCAGTAATCACAGCGTGACTGATTGACCAAACCGGGCCCTGCGCCCGGTTTTTTATTACTCCTCCGATGGCTAAAGCGCCACTCCGATGGCCGGTCTTGCCCCTTTCATGGGACCAGACACCCCACGTTTGTTGGCACCAACCATGAGCGCTTCTTCACCAGAGTCGCGGCGCGGGTTCACGGCCGTTCTCAGCGTAATAGAGCGACGGCAGGAACTGCGCCAGATAGCTGAACTCGCTGTAGCAGTGGCGCATCAGGTTGAAGCCAATCTCGTCCGGCACCTCATCATGAGGATTGACGCAGGCCTTGCCCAAGAGGAAACGGCTGCGCAGCACACAGCCATAAGGGGTATCCCGCGCCAGGTGCAGCATCTCGCCATCCAGTGGCGCGCCGTTGTCATCCAGCGCCACCTGATCGCCAAAGCCGATGCGGGCGCAAATGGCGGCGGACAGTGCCTGCGTCTCCCGTGCCTCGTGCAGCGATTGCGGGGCGAACACCTCTTCGGCGCCGTGAAACTTGAGGCGGGCCGCCACCGGCGGCAGCTCGGCAAGCCACTCCACCGCATCTATGCTGGCCCCCACATAGCGCTCTCCTTTTTTCCAGTGATGGTCCCAGCCACGGTGCTCGACGTGATCGTGCGGGTGCCACCACTTGATGTGCTGGGTCGTCTCGAAAAACGTGAACCACCAGTCCAGCATGCGCCCCTTGCACCCGTGCAGATCGGTGCGGATGGCGACCGTCAGCAGGCCGTCGGTGCTGCGGGTCAGACCCATTTCAAGGCGAAGCGGCTGCGGCCTGAGCAACTCATTGATGTCATTGACGCCCCAGGGGGCAAGCAAAGCGGAAGGATTCATGATGTGACTCCGATAAATTTAGGAAACGAAGTTCGTTTCCTAAATTACGCTATGCCTGTATGCTGGGTCTGTCAATGCTTTCCAGGAGCCAACCATGTCGAACCAAACCGATGAAGAAACTCGCTCACGGGGCCGGCCGGCCACCCCGGAATCCGATCTGCGCGCCGCCCTGGCCGAGGCGACGCTGACCTTGTTGCTCAAGGGGGGGTACGGCGCCGCGACAGTGGATGCGGTAGCCAAACAGGCGGGGGTCGCCAAGAAGACACTGTACCGCTTCGCCGCCAACCGCGACGAGCTGGTGGCGCAGGCAGTGCGCAGCTGGACCGATGCCTTCCAGCCTGCATTCGAGCAGGATGCCGATAGCCCCGACGCCCTGGGGGAGATGCTGGAGCTAGGATTGCAGGCCATTGCAGGCCAGGTGCTGAGCGCACCGGCGGTCGGCATGTTCCGGCTGCTGCAGCATGAATTTGTGGGGCGCGATGCCCTGCTGGCGACCTATCAGGAGAACGGCATAGCGCGCGGCAGGGCGACGCTGGCGGACTGGTTGCAGCGCCAGCAACGGCTAGGCTGGCTGCGCGAGCTGGATGTCGCCCAAACCAGCGACCTGCTGCTGGCGATGACAATGGCGGAGCCGCTGCGCCAAATGGCGCTCGGCTTGCTGGCGCCGGGCAGCGACATTCGCGAGCGCATCGCCGCGGCCGTTGCCCTGGTGCTGCCCGGCTTGGTACGAGGGTAGGCGTCCTTCGTCAGCGGGCAGCCTACTGCCATTGTGCCAGCAGGGGAGCGGGGATGTTGCCATAGCGAAGGGTCGGGGTCTGGTGCCAGTCGGCCAGTTTTTGCAGTGCCCTGGCCAGATCCTGCGCCAGGATACGGGTCACCCTGACCCCATCCTCCAGATAGAGGCTCTTGACCTCGAACACCCCCTCCTTGCGATGAGCCTTGGCATCCATCCTGCCCACCAGTTGGCCCCGGCGCAGCAGGGGCAACACGAAGTAGCCGTACTGGCGCTTGGGGGCCGGGGTGTAGCACTCGATGCGATAATCAAAGCCAAAGAGTTCGCTGGCCCGCTTGCGATCCCACACCAGGGGATCGAAGGGCGAGAGCACGGCTGTGTGGGTCGCCTTGAGACTGCCGGCCTGGGCCCGGGCCAGCTCATCGGAGAGCGATGCGTGCACGAAGGCGCCGTGCTGCCAGCCCTCCACCCGCACCGGCAACAGCTCCCCCTCGTCCGCCAGCTGATGGAGCAGGGCGTCGTATTTGCCGCGCCGCAGGCGGTAGTAATCCGCCACCCAGCCGGTCTTGACCAGCCCCAGCGCCCGGCAGCTGGCCCGCACCATGTCTCGTTGGGCGAGCTCAGGGCTCGGCAGATCCCGCTCGTCGTTCCACTCGGGCATGACCCGTTCGGCGAGATCGTAGACCCGCTGGAAGTTGCGCCGCTCTCGCACCATCAGGCGCCCTGCGGTGAACAGCACCTCCAGGTGGCGCTTCTCGGGCTTCCAGTCCCACCAGCCGTTGCCCTTGCCCTCCTTGCGTTCAAAGTCGGCGGCCCGCACCGGGCCATCCCGGCGAATGCGCTCGACTATCTGCTCTATCTCGCCGCCGTGGGTCTTGAGCCACTGGGCGGAGAACTTCCAGCCCATGGCGGCGGGATCCAGCATGCGATGGCGCAGCAGCCGGTAATCCTCGCGAGGGACGAAGCAGGCCTCGTGGGCCCAGTATTCGAAGAGATCACCCTCGGCCAGCAACTGCTCCAGCCAGCGCGGATCGTAGTGGCCGAGCCGGCTGAACAGCACCAGATAGGGGCTGCGGGCCACCACAGAGATGGTGTCTATCTGCAGCAGCGCCATGCGTCTTATGCAGGCCAGCAGATCGGAGGGAGAAGCCTTGGCGCGGCGCGGGGTCAGCAGCCCCTGGGCTGCGAGTTGCAGGTGGCGGGCGTCTTGCAATGACAAATGGGGGATCGACATGAAGATAAGGGCATCCATTCCTGGGTGTCAGGCCACCAGCATGCCCAAGCCGCCGCCAAATGAAAACGCCCCGTTCAGGGTTTGGTGAACACGGCCACATCCGCATGGGGAAACTCGACCTGCGCCTGCCAGCGGGCCGCCAGGGCGCGAAACGACGCCTCGGCGAAGAAGACGATATGGGTCGGATCGTGGCGGTAGCGCCACGTCTTGAAGCGCTCGTCACCCAGCACCCGCTGGGTCTGCAGCACCAGGACGCCGCCGGGGTTGAGGCAGGCCCAGAGGCCGTCCAGCACGGCGCGGGGGGCGGCCAGGTGCTCTATCACCTCGGTGCTGGTGATGAAATCGTAGCGACGGGTGAGCAGCTCAGGCTCGTCGGCGTAGAACTTGTCGTAACCCGCCATCTCGAAGCCCGCCTCCCGTCCCATGGCGATCAGCGCGGGGCCGGGGCCGCAGCCGAAATCGAGGCCGCTGGCAGGAGGGCTCACCCGGGAGAGCACCTCGCCGAAGGCCCGCATCAGGAAGCCGCGGTAGCGGGGATCGTCCACCTGGTTGTCGTGCCCGTCATAGACCGCCTTCTCGGCCTGATCGTCCAGGTGATCCGCCTCATCCAGCCAGACCAGCTCGCACGCCAGGCAACGGTGATAACGCTTGCCCGCCACCGGCAGGGGGTAGCTGTGGCGAGCCGAGCAGAGGGGGCAGCTGGCGCTTGATGACATGACGGATCCTCCGGGTGACAGCCGCGCAGATTGCCTGCCCGCTGCCTTGCTGACAACTTTTTTTACTCCTTAAGGGTTTCTTAAGTTTGCCCTTTTACTCTCAAGCCATCCCAAGAGAAGGAGCCAACCATGACCATAGAGATCCAAGCCCCCTACAGATTGCTGCTGGCACAGTCCCCGCAGCAGGTCATGGCGCTGCAAGCCTATATCCAGGCCGCCTACACCCTCGAATTCAACGCCCGCATTCCCCATTTCCTGCCCTGCCTGCTCGGGCTCTACCGGGCCGATGGGGTGCTGGTCGGCGCCTGTGGCCTCAACCACGCCAGCACGGGGGAGCGTGAGCAGCCCCTCTATCTGGAGCAGTATCTGGAGCAGCCCATCGAGGCCGCCATCGAAACCCGCCTCGGGGTACGTCCGGCCCGCAGCCGCATCATCGAAGTGGGCAACCTCGCCTGCAGCGAGCCGGGCAATGCCCGCCTGATGTTTGCCGCCCTGTGCCGGTTGCTGTGTGACAACGCCCTCGACTACGTGGTGTTCACCGGCACCGCCAAGCTGCGCAACAGCTTTGCCCGGCTGCGCCTCAACCCGGTGGAGCTGGCCCCTGCCCAGGCCCATCAGGTGGGGGAAGACGCCAGTGCCTGGGGGGAATACTACCGCTGCCAGCCCAAGGTGATGGCCGGGGACATCAACCAGGGGCGCGAGGTGCTCGCCCAGAGCAGCCTGCTGCTCAACCTGCTGGGGCCCATGCCCATGCTTTTTAACCATGCCGGCCATGACAAGAGGTGCGCCCAATGAGCCTGTTCGACGCCATCGCCCGCCACGCCAGCCTGACGCCGCAACGACCGGCACTGCAAGGCAGCCAGGGAGAGCTGGATTACCAGACCCTGTGGCAGCAGATCCAGCGCCTGGCCGACCGCTTGCAACAAGCCGGCATTCGCCGCCTGGCCCTGCAGCTCGACAACGGTCTGCCCTGGGCGCTGATCGATCTGGCCTGCACCCGGGCCGGGATAGTGGTCATTCCCGTGCCCCACTTCTTCAGCTCGGCCCAGCAGGCGTGGCTGCTGGAGAGCAGCGGGGCCGATGCCCTGGTGGGCCCCGAGCATGAGGGCTGGCAGGCCGCCGCCCCCCTCATCCTGATGACGGGGGCCGCCGATGAACAGGCGCTGCCCCTGTGGCGGCGCACCCCTGTCGCCCCCCCGGCCCTGCCCCTGGGCACCGCCAAGATCACCTATACCTCGGGCACCACGGGCCAGCCCAAGGGGGTCTGCCTGTCCCTTGCCCAGATGACGGCGGTCTGCGAGTCCCTGGCCCTGCGGGTCGCGCCGGCCGGGGTCGAACAGCACCTGACCCTGCTGCCCCTGGCCACCCTGCTGGAGAATCTTACCGGTCTGTACGTGCCGCTGCTCACCGGCGCCTGCAGCCGCATCCCCTCCCTCGGCGAGCTCGGCTTCACCGGCTCCAGCACCCTCAACCCGGCCGTGCTGGGCCAGGCCCTGGCACGCTGGCCCAGCCACAGCCTGGTGCTGGTGCCCGAACTGTTGCGCCTGCTGCTGGCGCTGTGCGCCAACACCCAGGCCCTGGCCGAACGGCTCAAGGGGCTGCGCTTCGTCGCCGTCGGTGGCGGCAAGGTCGCCCCTGATCTCATCCGCCATGCCCGCGCCCTGGGGCTCCCTGTCTATGAGGGCTATGGCCTGTCGGAATGCGGCTCTGTCGTGGCGCTCAACGGCCCTGACGCCGACCTGATGGGCAGCGTCGGCCGCCCCCTGCCCCACTGCCAGGTCACCCTGGCCGCCGATGGCGAAGTCATGGTGAGCGGCAGCGCCATGCTCGGCTATCTGGGGGAAAAGAGCACCGCAGGCGAGCCTGCTGACCTGCAGATCGCCACCGGGGATCTGGGTCACCTGGACGCAGAGGGCTACCTGCACATCACGGGGCGCAAGAAGAACGTCCAGATCACCGCCTTTGGCCGCAACTTTTCGCCGGAATGGGTGGAAGCTCAGGCCCAGCTCTGCCCGGCCATCGCCCGCATAGTGATCTTCGGTGACGGCCAGCCCGCCAACGTCGCCCTGATCCAGCCGCTGCCGGGCAGCCAGTCCCAATTACCCGAGCAGATTGCCCGGCTCAACCAGCAACTGCCCGATTACGCCCGCATCCACCACTGGCTGCCGGTGGCGCTGGATCAGCACCCCGGCCTGCTGACGGCCAACGGCCGCCCCCGTCGCAACGAGATTTATCACCACTTTTCCCGGCAGATCGACCAATGCCTGACCCAAGGCCTCACAGGAGAGACCTCATGAGCTTCTACCAGACCCTGCAACACGCCACCGCCTCCGAGCGCGAGCACCTGTTCAATGCCCCCATCATCGAGGCCTGCCGCCGCGGCGACATCAGCCGGGAGACCTACCTCGCCTTCCTGGCAGAGGCTTACTACCACGTGCGCCACACTGTGCCGCTCCTGATGGCCACCGGCGGCAAGCTGGGACAGGAGTATGAGTGGGTGCGCGGCGCCATCCGGGAGTACATAGACGAAGAGTACGGTCATCAGGAGTGGATCCTGAACGACATCCGCGCCTGCGGCGGTGACGCCGAGGCGGTGCGCCACGGCAAGCCGGGTCTGCCCATAGAGCTGATGGTGGCCTTCCTCTACGACCAGATCCAGCGCGGCAACCCCATGGGCTTCTTCGGCATGGTGCAGGTGCTGGAAGGCACCAGCGTCGCCATCGCCCTGACGGTGGCGGACCAGCTCAAGAGCGGTCTGGGCCTGCCGCCCCAGGCGATGAGCTACCTGAGCTCCCACGGCGCCCTGGATCAGGAGCACCTCAAGTTCTTCGAGTCCCTGATGAACCGGGTGGAAGACCCGGCGGATCAGGCCGCCATCATTCATTCGGCCAAGGTGGTCTACCGCCTCTATGGCGACATGCTCCATCAGCTCACGGGATCCTGCCAATGAAGCTTGAAGGTAAACGCATACTGCTCACCGGCGCCAGCGGCGGCATAGGGGAAGCCCTGGCCATGGAGCTGGCGGCCCAGGGGGCGCACCTGCTGCTGCACGGACGCCGGGCCAGCACCCTGGAGCGCCTGCGCAAAGAGCTGCCTCATTCAGAGCGCCATCAGACGGTGACCGCCGATCTGGGCTCGCCCCTGGAGCGGGCCAGGCTGTTGCAGCACCCGGCGCTGGAGCAGGGGCTGGATGTGCTCATCAACAGCGCGGGCTGCAACCAGTTTGCCTGGCTGGAAGACCAGAGCGGCGAGCAGGTGACGCGCCAGCTGCTGCTCAACATAGAGGCGCCCATCCAGCTCACCCGCGCCCTGCTGCCCCGGCTGCGCAAGCCCGCCGTCATCATGAACATAGGCTCCAGCCTAGGGGCCATCGGCTATGCCGGTTACAGCGTCTATTGCGCCAGCAAGTTCGCCCTGCGGGGCTTTAGCGAGTCTCTGGGGCGAGAGCTGGAGGGCACCGGCATCAAGGTGCTGCACTTTGCCCCCCGCGCCACCCGCACTCACCTCAACTCCCAGGCGGCCTACGCCATGAACGCCGAGCTCGGCACCCGGACCGACAGCCCCCAGGACGTGGCCGAGGAGGCCGTCATCGCCCTGTGCAACGAGACGCGCCGCAGCTGGCTCGGCTGGCCGGAGAAGCTGTTCGTGCGGCTCAATGCCCTGCTGCCCGCCCTGGTCGACAAGGCGCTGGCCAGACAACTGCCCATCATAGAACGCCATGCCCGCCACCCTGTCCCCCTGGCCACAGATCACGGGGACAACCCCGCCTGTGCCACACACGAGAAGGAACATTGAGATGAAACACGCCACTTTCCGCCCCCGATTTGGTCACAGTCTCCTGCTGCTCGCCCTAGGAGGCACGTTGACAAGCAGCCTGGTTCAGGCCGCCGATGCCCTGCCCACCATTCAGCAGCAGTGGGCCCACTGTCAGTATCAAGAGACCGGCAAGGCCAAGGAGAGCTGTCTGGAGACTCTGAGCGCCCAGGCGGAGCAGGCCAGTGCCAAGGAGGCCTTTCGCACCGATCTGCTGATCTGGTCCGCCATCGTCAAGAGCACCTGGGCCGGCGCCAAGGGCGGACTCGGGGCCCTCAGCCTGGTGAAGGAGGCCAAGGCCAAGCTGGAGATCGCCATCAAGCAGGATCCCAAGGCGCTGGAGGGCTCCGCCTATACCAGCCTGGGCTCCCTCTACTACCAGGTGCCGGGCTGGCCGGTCGGCTTCGGGGATGACGACAAGGCCGAGCAGTTGCTCAAGCAGGCGCTCGCCATCAACCCCACCGGCATAGATCCCAACTTCTTCTACGGCGACTTCCTGCTGGATCAGGGGGACAAGGCCCAGGCGAAGATCTATCTGGACAAGGCCCTGGCCGCCCCGGCCAGACCGGGCCGCGAGACGGCTGACGAAGGACGCAGGACGGAAATCCGCGAACGTCTCGCCAAGCTATAAACACAAGCAGATCAGTGCGCTATTTAAACTCTGCCCACCAACTTGCATACTGGTGGGCAGCGTCATTTGAGGGAGAGAACAATGCGAGTCCTGTTGGTAGAAGATGACATCATGCTGGGGGATGGCATGGTGGATGCCCTGCGCAGCAGCGGTTACACAGTGGACTGGCTGCAGCAGGGGTTGCCCGCCCTGTCGGCGCTCAAGAGCGAGGAGTTCGCCGCCCTCATCCTGGATCTCAATCTGCCGGACATCGACGGCATCAGCCTGCTGCGCAAGCTGCGCCGGGAGGGGCAGACGCTGCCGGTGCTCATCCTCACCGCCCGGGATGCCCTGGACGATCGGGTGCTGGGGCTGGATGCGGGCTCCGATGACTACATGGTCAAGCCCTTCGCCCTGCAGGAGCTCAACGCCCGCCTGCGCGCCCTGGTGCGCCGCAGCAAGGGCCAGGCCCAGGCGGTGCTGGAGTATGGCGACATCCTCATCTACCCCGAATCCCAGCAGGTCACCTATCAGGGAGAGGCGGTCAAGCTGACCCCCCACGAGTACAAGCTGCTGCAGGAGCTCATCAGCCAGAGCGGCCGGGTGCTGAGCCGCGATCAGCTGCAGCAGAGCCTCTATGGCTGGGACGAGGGGGCAGAGAGCAATGCGGTGGAGGTGCACATTCACCACCTGCGCAAGAAGTTCTTCCCCGAGCTCATCCGCAACATCCGCGGCGTCGGCTACATAGTGCCGCAGCCAGATACCCCGGGCAGCAGAGGGATGCCCGCCCGATGAGTCGCGTCCGCTCCATTCGCCGCTTCCTGCTGTCCGGCATCCTGGCCCTGGTCAGCCTCAGCCTGGCCGTCAGCGGCCTCATCGGCTACCTGGAAGCCAACCACGAGATGGAAGAGCTGTTCGATGCCCGTCTCGCCCAGTCCGCCCGCATCACCAACCAGCTGCTCAGCCGTTATCTGAAGCAGCGCGGCGAACTGCCCAGCAACGGGGCCGTCTACCAGGAGTGGGAGCAGGCCGTGCCCGACGACCCCCATCAGGAGAAGCGCAGCTTCAGCCAGCTGGGGCGGGACAACGAGTTCACCCCCTACGGCCACGAGTTCGAGCACAACCTCTACTTCCAGCTGCTCAACGAGCAAGGCACCATACTGCTGCGCTCGCCCAATGCGCCGGAGCAGCCCCTGACCACCCTGGAGCGCGGCTTCAACAGCGAGACCAAGGATCACCACGAGTGGCGCACCTTCACCCTCTACAACGAGGATGAGCAGACCTGGCTCATAGTCGCGGAGCGGGATGACGAGCGAGGAGAGCTGGCCAGCAAGATGGCCACCCTGACCATGCTGCCGCTATTCATCACCCTGCCCTTCCTGCTCGGCCTGCTGTGGTGGCTGGTCACCCGGGGGCTGGCTCCACTGAATCAACTCACCCAGGCCATCGGCGAGCGCCATCCCGCCAACCTGAGCCCGCTCAACCTGGCCATCAAGGCCGAGGAGCTGACGCCCCTGGTGTCGGAGATTAACCGCCTGATGCACACCCTGGCGGACACCATAGAGCGGGAGAAGCAGTTCACCAACGAGGCCGCCCACGAACTGCGCACCCCGCTGGCGGTGCTGCGCATCCACAGTGAAAATGCCCTGGCCGCCGAGGATGACGCCAGCCGCGAGCAGGCCCTGCGCAAGATGCTGCTGGCCCTCGATCGCAGCGACCGGCTGATCCGCCAGCTGCTGACCCAGGCCCGCATCGACAACCAGCAGGCCCCGGCGCTCGGCAAGCTGGATCTGAGCCTGCTGTTGCAGGGCACCCTGGCTACCCTGGCCCCCATAGCCCTGAGGAAGGATCTGCAGCTCTCCCTGGAGGGAGACGAGCATCTGCAGGTGATGGGGCAGGCCATGTTGCTGGATCTGATGTTTGGCAACCTCATCGACAACGCGCTGCGCTACACCCAGGTGGGCGGCGAGGTCGCCGTGGTGATCACCCAGGAGGGCAACAGGGTCAGGGTGGATGTGCGGGACAACGGCCCCGGCATCCCCACCGCCGCCCTGTCGCGCCTGTGCGAGCGCTTCTTCCGGGTCAATCCCCAGCAGGGGGACGGGGTGGGCCTTGGCATGGCCATAGTGCAGCGCATAGTGCAGCTGCACGGCGCGGATCTCGACATCCACAACAGGCCAGAGGGGGGCCTTGAGGTGAGCGTGCTGCTGCCCGCCCCGCCCCGCCCGGCATAGGCGGTGCAAGCCTCAGGGTAAAAAAAGCGCGGGGGCCCAAGCCCCCGCGCACCATTTGTGATCCCAAAGAGGCCTTCCTAGCCACAGCTCGGCTGCACAGTGAAGGTGCGGGAAGAGTCCACCGGCCCCAGCTCCGCCAGCAGGCGACGACCGAGCAGCACGGGATAGATCATGTCGCTGCGATCCCGCAGGGTGAACCACTCCTTGTAGAGCTTGTCACCGACACAGACAGACATGGTCACAGTGGGACGCTCCTCCATGCCACCGGCGCCGCGCACCGTCACGCTGCGCTCCACCGGGCGCTCCAGGGTCTGGCGCACCTCCTTGTCGGTGTTGGCATCGGTCAGCACCAGGGTGAAGCGCACCCAGGGCTTGCCGTCACGCTTGAAGTGGTGCAGCTCTCGCGCATCGAGCGAGGACGTGAGGGCGCCTGTATCCAGCTTCATCTTGACCGCCACCCCACCCGGCATGAGCACGCCCTTCTCTATCCAGCCATAGACGGTGGGGGCGGCCCAGGCGCCCGATGAGAGGCAGAGGCTGACCAGCAACAACCAGCCTGCTTTGTGTGATACGGACAATGTGTTCTCCTCGTCGAAGCGGGCCCACGCTGGCCCTCTGCGCCAGAGTGGGCAGCACACAGGCCCCTGTCAACTGGCAAAAGGGGCGCAGGGGCCCAGACCCCGATCTTCTGGCGTTCACGGCATGGGGGACCCGACAGCAGTTGACCGTGATGCAAGGGGCAAAAAGAGGGAAGAGAGGGGCCGTGGCGAGGTGCTGGATGAAGCTGGTGGCCAACCTCAGGTTGTGACGCCAAAGGCTAACACAATGATGAGCGAATTATCAGTCTTGTTCTGGCGGGATTTTTGCCTAGACTGTTGTAAACCGGAGGCCTTGAAAACCTGCGGTTTTTTTGTGCCTGCCGAAAATTTTGCCCACTGCAACAGTGACTTTCACAAGGCTCAATAAGGAATTTGCAATGCGTATCGAAGAAGACTTGAAGCTCGGTTTCAAGGATGTACTGTTTCGTCCCAAGCGCTCTACCCTCAAGAGCCGCTCCCAAGTCAGCCTGACCCGTCAGTTCACCTTCAAGCACACCCAGACCCAGTGGCAGGGGGTGCCCGTCATCGCCGCCAACATGGACACCGTCGGCACCTTCGCCATGGCGCGTACCCTGGCGGGCTTCGAGATGATGACGGCGGTACACAAGCACTACAGCCTGGCCCAGTGGCAAACCTTCGTCAGCGAAACCGATCCGGCCCTGCTCGGCCATGTGATGGTCTCCACCGGCACCTCCGAAGAGGACTTCATCAAGACCCGCCAGATCCTCGCCATGTCAGAGGCCCTGCGCTTCATCTGCGTGGACGTGGCCAACGGCTACTCCCAGCACTTCGTCGAGTTCCTGCGCAAGATCCGTGAAGCCTGCCCCAACCACGTCATCCTGGCGGGCAACGTGGTCACCGGCGAGATGGTGGAGGAGCTGATCCTCTCCGGCGCCGACATCGTCAAGGTGGGCATAGGTCCGGGCTCGGTCTGCACCACCCGGGTCAAGACAGGGGTGGGTTATCCCCAGCTCTCCGCCATCATAGAGTGCGCCGATGCGGCCCACGGCCTCGGCGGCCAGATCGTCGGTGACGGCGGCTGCACCTGCCCGGGCGACGTGGC
The DNA here is from genome assembly GCF_010974825.1 of Aeromonas rivipollensis. Classification (GTDB taxonomy): domain Bacteria; phylum Pseudomonadota; class Gammaproteobacteria; order Enterobacterales; family Aeromonadaceae; genus Aeromonas; species Aeromonas rivipollensis. Next base: position 104,315 of record NZ_JAAILA010000010.1, read on the forward strand.
CAAGGCGTTTGGCGGCGGCGCCGACTTCGTGATGCTGGGAGGCATGCTGGCGGCCCACGAGGAGTGTGGCGGCGAGGTGGTGGATGTGGATGGCGCCCCCTTCATGAAGTTCTACGGCATGAGCTCCTCGAGCGCCATGGACAAGCACGCCGGCGGCGTCGCCGAGTACCGCGCCTCCGAGGGTAAAACCGTGCTGCTGCCCTACCGCGGCCCGGTCGAGAATGCCGTGCGCGACATCCTGGGCGGCGTGCGATCCACCTGCACCTACGTCGGCGCCAGCCAGCTCAAGGAGCTCACCAAGCGCACCACCTTTATCCGGGTGCGCGAGCAGGAGAACAACGTCTACGGCAAGGAGTAGCGATAACCCCACTCCGGCCCTCCCCTTAACCAGGGGAGGGTGTGTTGACTCCTCCCCCTTTCGAAGGGGGAGGCAGGGAGGGGGTTGGCGGCCCCACAGTTAGAAGCCAATCCACCGGTGTGCTACCCTGCGCACCGGTTTTTTTGCATCTGGAACCCCGAGCCATGACAAGCCCCCTGCCCCCCTTTGACTGGGACATCTTCTGCACCGTGGTGGACAACTTCGGCGACATAGGCGTCACCTGGCGGCTGGCCCGCCAGCTGGAGCGGGAGGGACATGGACAGGTACGGCTCTGGGTGGACGATCTGGCGAGCTTCGCCCGCATCTGCCCGGGGCTGGATCCCGCGCTGGATGGCCAGTGGGTCGAGGGGATCCACATCCAGCACTGGCAGGGCCCCCTGCCAGCGGATGCCATCCCGGCTAGCGTGGTCATAGAGGCCTTTGCCTGCGAGCTGCCCGCCCCCTTCATCGAACGCATGGCCGAGCAGAGCCCGCCCCCCTGCTGGATCAACCTGGAGTACCTCAGTGCCGAAGCCTGGGTCGAGGATTGCCACGGCCTCGCCTCCCCCCAGCGGGTGGGCAGGCTGAGCCTCAACAAATACTTCTTCTTCCCTGGCTTCACCCCCAGAACCGGTGGCCTGCTGTGCGAACAGGGGCTGGTGGCAGAGCGGGATCGCTGGCAGCAGGACGAGGCTGGCCTTGCCGCCTACTGGGCCAGCCTGGGGCTGCCGCCCAAGGCGCAAGACGAGCTGCGGATAAGCCTCTTCACCTACGAGAGCGAGGCGCTGAAAAGCCTGGTCGCGAGCTGGAGCCAGGGCGCTACTCCGGTCACCCTGCTGCTGCCCATGGGGCGCGCCCTCTCCGACGTGCTCTGCGGCGCCGGCCTTGAGAGTGCCATAGGCACGGCCCGGGCGGGGGATCTGCTGCAGGCGGGCCAGCTCGCCATCAAGCTGCTGCCGATGACGAGCCAGGCGGGCTACGATCGGCTGCTGTGGAGCTGCGATCTCAACCTGGTGCGCGGCGAAGACTCCTTCGTGCGAGCCCAATGGGCGGCAAGGCCCTTCCTGTGGCACATCTATCAGCAGGAAGAGGAGGCCCACCTCGTCAAGCTGGCGCACTTCCTCGACCACTATCTGGAGGCCTTGCCCGCCGAGGACGGCCAGTGGCTGCGCGAGCTCAACCTGGCCCTCAACAGAGGGGAAGATTGCAGCGAACTCTGGGCCCAATGGCCGATCCACGGCACACTTTGGCAACAACATGCGCGAAGCTGGTCACAGAAGTTGCTGCGGGAAGGGGATCTCGTCACTCGGCTGGTGAAATTTTTAGAAAGCCGTATATAATCTGGCAGTTTTTATCTGCCCGTATACGAACAGGAATTTTTACATGAAAACCGCACAGGAAATCCGCGCTGGTAACGTCGTCATGATCGGTACCGAGCCGATGGTGGTCCAGAAAGCCGAATTCAACAAATCCGGCCGTAACTCCGCCGTGGTCAAGATGAAGCTGAAAGGCCTGCTGAACGGCAGCGCCACCGAGACCGTATTCAAGGCCGACGACAAGCTGGAAGTCGTTCAGCTGGAGCGTAAAGAGTGCACCTACTCTTACTTCTCCGACCCCCTGTATGTCTTCATGGACACCGAGTACAACCAGTACGACGTCGAGAAAGACAACCTGGGTGACGCCCTGAACTACATGGTTGACGGCATGGAAGACATCTGCGAAGTGACTTTCTACAACGAGAAAGCCATCTCCGTCGAACTGCCGACCACCATCGTTCGCGAAGTCGAGTACACCGAGCCGGCCGCCCGTGGCGACACCTCCGGTAAAGTGACCAAGCCGGCCCGCCTGAAGGGCACCACCTACGAGCTGGCCGTTGCCGCCTTCGTAGAGATCGGCGACAAGATCGAAATCGACACCCGCACCGGCGAGTTCAAGCGTCGCGTCAACTGATTTGACGGCTTCACGCCCGTGTTGAAAAAAGCGAGCCCCAGGCTCGCTTTTTCTTTATGGGGATCCGCCCTGCGATCATTCAGCCCCGGTCAGTGACAGCGGGCCGCCCATTGAGGGAGAATTCCCCTGCCCCCTTTCGTCTCGCGCCGATTGGGGCTACACCATGAAGTCAGGTTCCTCCTCCCTCACAGGCTCCCTATGACATCTCATCAAAAACTCCTGCTGTTGCTGCTCACCCTGGTACTGCTGGTGCTCTCCGGCTGGCAACCCTATGACAGGGTCACCTGGCTGCTGGAAGTCGCCCCCGTGCTGATCGTCGTGCCGCTGCTGCTGCTGAGCCAGCGCAGCTACCCCCTCACCAGCCTGCTCTACCTCTGCATCTTCCTGCACGGGGCCGTGCTGATGCTGGGGGGCGCTTACACCTATGCCCGGGTACCGCTCGGTTTCGATCTGCAGCAGTGGTTCGATCTCAGTCGCAACCCCTATGACAAGATTGGCCACTTCTTCCAGGGATTCGTGCCCGCCCTGGCCTGCCGCGAGATTCTGCTGCGCGGCCACCATGTGCAGGGCAAGAAGATGCTGGTGTTTCTGGTGATCTGCGTGGTGCTCGCCGTCAGCGCCAGCTATGAGCTCATCGAGTGGGGCGCCGCACTGGCGCTGGGTCAGGGCGCCGACGAGTTCCTCGGCACCCAGGGGGACCCCTGGGATACCCAGTCCGACATCTTCTGTGCCCTGGTGGGGGCCGTCAGCGCCCTGTTGCTGCTCTCCCCCCTGCACGACCGCCAGCTCGGCAGGCTTGCCCGGCCCTGAGCCCGTCGAGGGAAGGGCTTGCCCCTTCCCTCTTTCTCCTGGATCCTCCCGGCCCCCTTCAGAAATCCGGCGCGCCGCCGCTAACCCAGTCAACCGGGGAGCGCATCATGGCCAGATTATCCTTACCACTGCTGTTTTTGACCCTGCTGGCGAGCACCACCTTGCCGGCCAACGAGATCTCGCCCCCTGCCCCCCTGGATCACTGGCAGGAGAGCGACTGGAAGGGGGTGCCTGACAGCACCCGGATCGACAAGCAGAGGGTGCTCTTTGCCAAGCACGACGGCGACAGCTACCTGGGGCTCGCCATCCTGTTGCCGGACTGGCAGCGCAGCGGCCAGCTGTGGCAGCTGACCCGGGAGCTGGGGCGACTCGGCTTCGACACCCTGCTGCTGCTCCCCTCCCCCCAGCAGACAGAGCTGGATCCGGCCTCCGAGAAGAAGCAGGAGACCCTAGACGCGTTTCGCCAGCAATTTGCCGAGCGCATCGTCAAGCTAGGTGATGCCAAGCTGCAAGAGGGCGGCTTCAAGCTGCTGCTGGCGCAAGGCACCAGCGCGGCCTGGGCCGCCAACCTCATCACCAGCGAGCAGTTGCCCGCCCCCGATGCCCTGGTGCTGCTCGACGGTTTCTTTCCCAACCAGCTGAGCAACCAGACCCTGGCCAAGCAGGTGGCCCAGGCCAGCATTCCCACCCTGGATCTCTATCAGGAAGACGGGGGGCGCTGGCCCCTGCTGGCCGCCGAGGCGCGGCGCAGCGAGAGCCGCCGCAGCCACAAGCTCAACTACCGCCCCTACGCCCTGATGGAGCTGGACGAAACGCCGGGGCGCATCCAGGGCTGGCTGACCCATCTGGGCTGGATCTGACCCGAACGACTAGCAAGTATGGAATTGGGCCATTCGGCCTGTCTGCATCCGGGCTGGTCAGCCGCCCCCCATCTTTGGCATCATGACGACTCCCACGCGGCAGCGAACGGCAGGAGGCTTCATGCAGCAAATCGTGTTTCTCGACAGTGACACCCTGGACGCCAGCATCAATCTGCGTCGCCCCGATTTCCCCCATCACTGGCAAAGCTACCCCGAGACGAGACCGGAACAGGTGGTGGAGCGGCTCAGGTGCGCCAGCATCGCCATCATCAACAAGATCCGCATCGGCAAGGACGAGCTGGCCCAGTTGCCGGAGCTGCGCCTGATCGCCCTGGCGGCCACCGGCAGTGACAACCTGGATCTGGAGGCGTGCCGCGCCGCCAATGTCGCCGTGTGCAACATCCGCAACTATTCGGGCCCCTCGGTTCCCGAACACGCCATGGCTCTGATGCTGGCCCTGTCACGCAACCTGTTCGCCTGGCGCCAGTCCCTGCAGGAGGGGCGCTGGCAGCAGAGCGGCCAGTTCTGTTTCTTCGATCACCCCATCATGGATCTGCACGGCAAGCGGCTCGGCATCATAGGCAAGGGCACCCTGGGTCAGGCCCTGGGGCAGAGAGCCGGCGCCATCGGCATGGAGGTCTTCTATGCCCAGAGCCAGGTCGGCGCCCCCGGGGATGAAGACAGATTGCCCCTGGAGGCCCTGCTGCAGAGTTCGGATGTGATCAGCCTGCACTGCCCGCTCACCCCCTACACCCGCCACCTCATCGGGGAGCGGGAGCTGGCCATGATGAAACCGGGCGCCCTGCTCATCAACGTGGGCCGCGGCGGCCTGGTGGACGAGCAGGCCCTGCTGGAGGCGCTCGGCAACGGTCGCCTCGGCGGTGCCGGGTTCGATGTGGCAAGCGTCGAGCCACCGCCCCCCGACCACCCCCTGATGCAGGCGCTGCGTTACCCCAACTTCATCCTGACGCCCCATGTGGCCTGGGCCAGCGAGGAGTCGATGCAGCGTCTCGCGGATCAGCTTATCGACAACATCAACGCCTTCGCCCTCGGCAGGCGCCAGCACCGCCTGGTCTAAACGACGGAGACGAAAAAGGGGCCACCGGCCCCTTTTTCATTATGCTCGGGATGACATCAGTCATCGTCGTGCCATCTGCGCTTCTTGTACTTCTTGTGATGCTTGTGGTGGCCATTGTGATAGCCGTTGTCACCCCGGTAGCGGTGACCTCCCCGGTAGTCGTTGTTGGACTCGTGGCTATCGCCGGTTCTGGCCCCGATGGCAGAGCCACCAGCCCCGCCGATGCCGGCGCCGATCAGGCGACCGGTATCGCCACCCACGCTCTTGCCGATGGCGGCGCCACCCAGGGCACCGACGGCGCCACCCAGGGCAGCCTCATTCTTGTTGCCCCTGTCGGCCGTGGCCGCACCGCCCGCCGCACCGCCGACTGCGGCTCCCACCAGGGCGCCGGTGTCGCCCCCCAGCTGCTTGCCTATCATGGTGCCAGCCACTCCGCCGACGCCACCACCGAGTATGGTGTTGAGGGTCTCGGACGCCTGCGCCTGACCATTGCCCAACAGCAGCGCGCCCAGCAGCGCCACTGCGCTCATGCCGTATTTGTTCATCTCCATGGGGTACTCCTGTCAAACCTGATGTCTGATTGATTATTTTTCCCTGCACTATACAAAGCGCCCCGGACTCCGCTACCGGGATTACGACGTCTTCGCCGACAGGCTGACTGTCTCTGCTTCGCGACATGGCTCAATCACATGGGCTAACCGACTGAAAATGAATTAAAAAAAAAGGTCACATGGGAAATTATCCCCACTGTGACCCCTTTCTCGGCCATTCAGGCCCTTTTTCTCCCGATGGCGGTCAGACAGATACTGTCACTACAGCCCCTTTGGAGGGAGGCGAAGTGGCTGACAGATGCCAGCAGTCCCGTCCCTGCCGCTTGCTCTGGTACAGACACTCATCCGCCCGATCGAGCAGGGCATCGGCGTCATCCGGGTAGCGAGCCCCGCCGGCACTCAGGGTGATGCACTCCTCAAACTCGCGCCACTTCAGCGCCCGCACCCGGGCCAGCAGATGGGTCAGGCGATCCTCGACCTCTTCCTGCTCCCAAGGCAGCAGGGCCGCAAACTCATCCCCCCCGATGCGGTAGACCTGAGCCTCTCCCAGGGTTCTTGCCATTATGGTGGCCACCCGGAACAGCACCCCATCCCCTACCCCGTGCCCCCAGCTGTCATTGACGCGCTTGAAGCTATCCACATCAAACAGCACCAGCCAGTGGGGCCTCTCCTCCTGCGCCAGCCTGGCCCTGTCCTGCTCGAAGGCCCGCCGGTTCATGATGCCGGTGAGGGGATCGTGCAGCAGGGCATCCTGCCCCTGCTGCAGGCTGTTTCTCACCTGATGGATCTCCCCCAGGCTGCCGTGCACGAACCAGGTGCGCTGGCGCAGCTGGATCTCCATCAGCGCCTCATCCTGAACGAGGCCACAGAGGGAGCGCTGCACCAGGGTCTGCTCCTGGCGAAAGATCCGCACCAGAAACAGCAGGCTGCACAGCCAGATGGCGAGCAGCGCCAGCGCGGGCAGCACCACCATCAGCAGGGTATCTTGCAGGTTGCCGCGAAAGTGGGTGGGGGGCAGATAGATGTTGAGATCCCAGTCGATATCCGACAGCGGCAACCTCAGGTGACAGCCTTTGCGGATCACGCTCAGCCCGGCTCCCTGGCTAGAGGCACCGGAGACAGCCGGCAGCAGTGACAGGTTGTGTCCCACCACCAGCCGCCCATCCTTGCGCTCTGTGATGTAGAGGGCGGCCTGGTCGCTGCCCATCGCCCGTTGCAGCGCCGCCTGCAGCGAGTTGAACGACATGTCGACCATCAGCAGGCCCAGCAGTTGCCCCTCGTCATCCTTGACCCGCTTGATCAGGGTCAGAACCTCTGCGTCGCTGCCGAACTCCTGGTAGGGACCAAACCAGATGAGCTCGTCGCTGTCGCTGGCCAGGGCCTGATACCAGGGGCGCCTCTGCGCCTGATAGTCGGTCGGCACCGGCCAGTCGGGATAGCTGTCGAGACGGTCGAAGCGGGCGTTGTAGAAGTAGAGGAAGTGGGCGTCGTGCTTGAACTGGTGGGCTATGGCCCAGATCCCGTTGATGGCCGAGTCGCCCCTCGCGATGGCCTGCTTGTCCAGGGAGGCCTCCAGCACGCCGAGCTGGCGCCGATTGGCCAGCACCATCTCGTGGATCAGGGTGGCGTCGATGGAGGTGAGCATGTGGTCATAGCCCGCCAGGGTCTTGTCTATGCTGCGCAGGTAGCTGGCCGCGGCCAGCAACAGGGTGGCGATCAGCACCAGGGCACCGAGCAGGAACGACAGCGGCGTCAGTATGTAGTAGCGTTCCTTGATGATAGTTGCAGGCATGCCACCCTCTATAAAATGTCACGTAAGATGCATTTTATAGTGGAAAACACCACCGTTGTATTGATTGAAGTCATTAACACCCAAGGTTAATGACAATAAAGACATCAATGGGCCATGCCCGGTTTCGTCATCTGAATATCCATAAAAAGTAGAAACAGTCATCACCCAGCGTTGACGGTTTCTTGCACAGAAGGTGTTATAGTCCATGACTCGAGAAATCGGAGCCAGATGACCTTTGTCGGCAACGCTGGCAGCAACGATTCATCAACCAAGGAGATGTTATGAGCAGTCCGTTTATCGAACAGATCAAAGTACGTCGTACCATCTATGCCCTGGGTGACCAGGTGACCCATTCCGAGGCCCAGCTGACGGCCCTCATCAAGGATGCCATCAAGCACAGCCCCTCTTCCTTCAACTCCCAGAGCTCCCGTGCCGTCATCCTGTTTGGCGAGCAGCACCACAAGCTGTGGGACATAGTCAAAGCTGAATTGAAAAAGATTGTGCCGCCAGAGGCCTATCCCCAGAGCGAAGCCAAGGTAAACGGCAGCTTCCGCGCCGGTTTCGGGACTGTGCTGTTCTTCGAGGACACCGCCGTCATCAAGGATCTGCAGCAGAAATTCGCCCTCTATGCCGACAACTTCCCCATCTGGTCCGAACATGCCACCGGGATCGCCCAGTTTGCGGTCTGGACCACCCTGGCCCAGGAAGGCATAGGCGCCTCCTTGCAGCACTACAACCCGCTGATCGACGAAGCGGTTCGCCAGGAATGGGACCTGCCCGCCAGCTGGCTACTGCGTGCCCAGATGCCCTTTGGCAGCATAGAGCAACCGGCCGGTGACAAGACCTTCATGGACGACGAGGTCCGCTTCCGGGTCTTCAAATAGTCCCGGGGCTTCGCCCGCTCAAGCCCTCGTTCGCCGGGGGCTTTTTGTTGCCCGTCTCTCGGGTCGGCAGCGTTACCAGCAAGGGGCCAGCTTCCTTCGCGACCACAGTCACCTGACTCCAATCGGGGATCACCGCCACGACCGCCGGGTCGAGCCGCCTGTCGCCCCCGATCTGCACCACGGGGCAACCGGCCTGCAGGGCGCTGAGTATCCCCGCCGGGGCATCCTCGAACACCAGGCAGTCGGCGGGAGCAAGACCCAGCCGGCGCGCGGCGAGCAGATAAGGCTCGGGATCCGGCTTGCCCCGCTCCACCTCCTCTGCCCCGATCAATAGTTTTGGCAACGGCAACCCGGCACTGGTCAGGCGGTGCCGCGCCACCCGCTGGCTGGCGGAGGTCACCAGCGCCCAGCGATCCGGCGCCAAGGCCGCCAGCAGGGTGCGGGCCCCGGCGATCGGCTCGGCCACCCCCGCATGCTGGATCTCCAGCTCGTCGAGCAGCGCCACCTCCCGGGCCAGGTCCAGCTGTGGCGCCAGCGCGCGGATCACCTCCCGCGAGCGCACCCCGTGGCACATGGCCAGCACAGGCGCGGGATCCAGCCGATGGCCCTGACACCAGAGCCGCCAGACGGTTTCCACCTCGGTGGTGGAGTGCACCAAGGTGCCGTCCATGTCCAGCAGCAGGGCCTCGGCCCTCAGGGTGAGCATGGTCATGCGGTTCTCCCCGCCAGCACGTCGACGAAGGCCTGCCGCTGGGCCGACTGCTCATAGCAGGCGAGCGCCTGTTCGGAATTGCTCGCCCACACCGGCAGGGGCCCGACGGCAAATCCCTGCTGCAACAGGCTGGTCAACAGCTCACCCGTCTCCGGCGCCGCCAGTGGCTGGGCCATTACCAGGCTTCCCTTGATCAAGAACAGATAACGTTCGCTCGACATGACATGACTCCTTGTGGCTGGTCAGAGGGCCAAAGGCCCGTTTCGAGACCATTAGAACAAGGCAGTTAGATAATTTATAATCAATAAATCGCCACATTGGATAACCAAATGGAATGAAATTCGACTTAAGGCAACTGCAGGCCTTCGTCATGCTGGCCGAGACCGCCAACTACCGGGAAGCCGCCAGCCGGCTCTTCATCACGCAACCGGCGCTGACCAAGCAGATCCAGGGGCTGGAGCTGGCGCTCGGCAGCACCCTGTTCAACCGGGGTCGCCACGGCGCCGAGCTGACCGCCATCGGCACCCAGTTGCTGCCCCAGGCCCGCGCCCTGGTGGAACACGGCAAGGGATTCGAGCACCACGCCCTGGCGCTGGCGAGTGGCGCCGCCGGGCGCCTCAAGATAGGGTTCGGGCTGTCGAGCTTCGCACTGGCCCCCTCCCTGGTGGCCCGCTTCAAGCAGCAGGCCCCCGATGTGATGGTGCACCTGCAGGACATGACCTCCGCCGTCCAGCACGATCTGCTGCTGGCGGGGCGGCTGCAGATAGGCTTTATGCGAAGGCCAGAGGCGCCACAGCTGAGGGAGCACAGGTTGCTGACCGACCGGCTGGTGCTGGCCGTGCCGAGCCAGATGACGGGGCCGGATCCGGCTGCGTTCGACGTGGAGCGGGCGCTGACCACGCAGCCGCTGTTGCAGATGGTGGGCCACCGCTGCCCCGGCCTCAGCCAGCAGATCGCCCGCTTCCTCGGCGCCAACCGGCTGACCGGCATGATCCAGGAGGCGGAAGACATCCAGACCCTGGTGGCCCTGGTGGCCGCCGGCATAGGCAACGCCATACTGCCCCGCAGCGTCGGCTTCATCGCGGGCAAGGACGTGACCCTCTATCCCCTGTCCGGCCCCTGGTCCGAGTGGGAGATAAGCCTGGTGTGGAACCCCGACTTTGCGGATCCCATTCGGGATCGCTTCCTGACCCTGGTCAGGGCTATGCACCCGGAGGCCGAATAAAACGGCGGCAAACCAAAGGGATGACCACGATCTCTCGTGCTAGCAGGAAGAGTGGGAGCAGGGACACGCACCCATCTGATGTGCGCGTCCTCAAGGCCTCAGCCGGGATCTGACAGCAGCTGGGCCACCTTGATCACCTCGGCGATGCGACCGAGCTGGCGCAGGGAGGCATGGTGCTCATTGGCATCGGCGGCGGCGCAGGCATCTTCCAGTATGGTGATGGCGTAGTCCCGATCGTGGCCATCCCGGGCGGCGGCCTGAATGGCCCAACCGGTGCTCACCCCGCACAGATAGAGGTGATCGATATGATTGGCCCGCAGTGCGGGTTCCAGCGCCGTGCCGTAGAAGGGGCTGACCCTGGGCTTGGTCAGCACCAGATCCCCGGGTGCGACATCCAGCTCGGGGTGAAAGTCGGTGCCGCTATCGGCCAGGGAGAGGGCGCCCTGCTGGTGAGCCCGGCCAAACATGGGGGAGCCCTTGGGTTGCAGCAGATAGCCGCCGTCGAAGCCAACCTTGATGAGCACCACCAGCCAGCCTCTGGTACGGGCATGGGCCAGCGCCTGGTTGGCATGGGTGATGGCATCCTGCTCCTGCACATGGGCCGCCGAGGCGGCGATGCGCCCGTCCGGGTGGGCGATGTCGTTGATAAAGTCGATCACCAGCAATGCCTTGTTCATGCTTCTGCCTCCTCGTCGTCAATGTCCTGCTGCCTACACCAGCCCCAGAGCGTAGCGCAGCGCCATCTCCTTGAGCGGGCCAGCCTTGTCCGCCAGGGTCAGGGCCAGATTGCGGGTCAGGCGCAGCGGCCCTATGTCGTTGCTGAACACCCCGTAGAAGAGATCCATCCCCGACTGCATCAGCAGGTTGTCGGGGCGGCGACGGCGCTCGTAGCGGCTGGCCAGGGTGATGTCGTGCCAGTCAGCCCCCGCCTTGCCGAGCAGCTCGGCCCAGCAGGCCACGTCCTTGAAGCCAAGGTTGACCCCCTGCCCCGCCAGCGGATTGATGGTGTGGGCGGCATCGCCGAGCAGCACCACACGGCCGGCGTGGTAGTGGTTGGCGTGGCGGCGCACCAGCGGGAAGCTCCCCTTGCCGGTCACCTGGAAACCGCCGAGCCGGGCCGGGAAGTGACGGCGTACCTCGGCGGCCAGGGCCTCGTTGCCCATGGCGGCCAGGGCCCGGATGCGGGCGGGGCTGTCATACCACACCAGGGAGCCGTGCCGGCCCGGCAGGGGCAGGAAGGCGCGCGGGCCCCTCGGGGTGAACTGCTGCCAGGTGATGTCTTCCTGCTCGAACTCGGTATCTATGTTGATCAGCATGCAGTGCTGGCGGTACTCGAAGCGCGACACCCCTATCCCGGCGAGGCGGCGGGTGAGCGACTCGGCGCCGTCGCAGGCCAGCACCCAGCGCGCCTGCAGCTCGGTGCCATCGTCGAGCAGCAGGCTGGCGTGCCCGGCACTTTGCTGCAGCCGGACCACAGCCGCCGGGGTGTGGGTCTGGATATTGGGAAAATCTTCCATTCGCCTCAGCAGGGCGAGCTGCACCAGCCGGTTCTCTATGATGTAGCCGAGCTGGGGCAGCCCCAGATCCGCCGAGTCGAAGCGGGTGGCGAAGCCGTCCAGCTCCCAGGTCTCCAGCCGGCGGTAGGGGCACAGCCGCATCTGCTGCAGGTGCGACCAGGCGCCGGCCTTGTCCAGCAGCGCCACCGAGGCCTGGCTGATGGCGGAGACCCGCAGATCCAGCGGCTGATCCGGGGCGTAATGTTCCGGCAACCGGGTCTCGATGACCCGCACGTTGAGACCCTCTGCCGCCAGCAGGCAGGCGGTGGCGGCGCCCACCATGCCGGCGCCGACGATGGCGATATCACACTGTTCCATAACTTGATTCCTGCAAGGGGTCGCCCCGGACAAGGAGAGAGGGGGCGAACCGAATGGGGCATGATAACGCAAGGAGACCGGATAAACAGTGAGTCAGACGGGCAATTGCCGCGACAGGCCAGGCCATCTGGCGGCGGCGCGGCCCCAGACTGGTCAGCACCGGGATTGCGGAGTAAAATGGCCGGTCCTTTGACCCTGCCGATCTTAAACACAGTCAAGAGTAGCAATGAGCAAGAAACTTCATATCAAGACCTGGGGCTGCCAGATGAACGAGTACGACTCGTCCAAGATGGCCGACCTGTTGGACGCCAGCAATGGCTACACGCTGACCGAAGAGCCCGAGGAGGCAGACGTCCTGCTGCTCAATACCTGCTCCATCCGTGAAAAGGCCCAGGAGAAGGTGTTCCACCAGCTCGGTCGCTGGAAGAAGCTCAAGCTGAAAAAACCGGGACTGGTGATAGGCGTGGGTGGCTGCGTCGCCTCCCAGGAAGGGGAAGCCCTGCGCCAACGTGCGCCCTATGTGGACATCGTCTTCGGCCCCCAGACCCTGCACCGCCTGCCCGCCATGATCAAGCAGGTCCAGGAGGGGCGCGGTGCCCAGGTGGACATCGCCTTCCCGGAGATCGAGAAGTTCGACAACCTGCCGGAACCCCGCGCCGAGGGGGTCACCGCCTTCGTCTCCATCATGGAAGGCTGCTCCAAATACTGCTCCTTCTGCGTGGTGCCCTACACCCGCGGCGAGGAGGTGAGCCGCCCGCTCGACGACGTGCTCTATGAAATCGCCCAGCTCGCCCAGCAGGGGGTGCGCGAGGTGAACCTGCTCGGTCAGAACGTCAACGCCTACCGCGGCCCGACCTTCGATGGCAATGACTGCACCTTCGCCGAGCTGTTGCGCCTGGTGGCCGCCATCGACGGCATCGACCGCATTCGCTACACCACCAGCCATCCCATCGAGTTCACCGACGACATCATCGAGGTCTACAAGGACACGCCGGAAGTGGTCAGCTTCCTGCACCTGCCGGTGCAGAGCGGCTCGGATCGCATCCTGACCATGATGAAGCGCCCCCACACAGTGCTGGAGTACAAGTCCAAGATCCGCCGCCTGCGCGCCGCCCGTCCCGACATCACCATGAGTTCCGACTTCATCGTCGGCTTCCCGAACGAGACGGACGAGGATTTCGAGGCCACCATGAAGCTCATCGAGGAGATCAACTTCGACATGAGTTTCAGCTTCATCTACAGCCCGCGCCCCGGCACCCCGGCCGCCGATCTGCCGGACGACGTCGACATGGAGGTGAAGAAGGCCCGTCTCACCCGGCTGCAGAACCAGATCAATCACCAGTCCATGCTCATCGGCCGCGCCATGCTGGGCTCGGTGCAGCGCATCCTGGTGGAGGGGCCCTCCAAGATGGATCCCATGCAGCTCAGTGGCCGCACCGAGAACAACCGGGTGGTCAACTTCGAGGGCCCGCACCGCCTCATCGGCGGCTTCGCCGACGTGGAGATCACCGACGTGCGCCCCTACTCCCTGCGTGGCCGCTTCATCCGCGGCGAGGACGAAATGAATCTGCGCATCGCCACGGCGCCGAGCGAAATCCTGGCTCGCCGCCCGGACAACGTCCCCGATGATCTCGGGGTGGCGGCCTTCAGACCCCATTAATTTTCTCCCCCCTCCCGAGGGCGGGGGGAACAGCCGATACGAGGACACCTTGAGCCGACACATCTCGACCCTGAACCTGCACCTGGAACCCGCCGACAACCTGCGTCTCGCCAGCCTGTGCGGCCCCTTTGACGACAACCTCAAGCAGCTGGAGCGCCGTCTCGGCATCGAGATCAGCTACCGTGACAACCACTTCCAGCTACTCGGCAAGCAGGCCCAGATAGATGCGGCGGCCGCCATCCTCAAGCACCTCTATGTGGAAACCCAGCCCCTCAAGGGGGGCAAGGTGACCGACATCACCCCCGAGATGGTGCACCTGACGGTGCAGGAGTCCCGGGTGCTGGAGCAGGACGATGACGAGGCGCCGAGCCAGCCCTATGGCAAGGAGGTGACGGTCAAGACCAAGCGCGGCCTCATCAAGCCCCGCAGCCCGAACCAGGCCCAGTACATCAGCAACATAGTGCGTCACGACATCAGCTTCGGCATAGGCCCGGCCGGTACCGGCAAGACCTATCTGGCGGTGGCCGCCGCCGTGGATGCCCTGGAGCGCCAGGAGATCCGCCGCATCCTGCTGACCCGCCCGGCGGTGGAAGCCGGTGAGAAGCTCGGCTTCCTGCCCGGGGATCTCTCCCAGAAGGTGGACCCCTACCTGCGCCCCCTCTACGACGCCCTGTTCGAGATGCTGGGCTTCGAGCGCGTCGAGAAGCTGATGGAGCGCAACATCATAGAGGTGGCGCCCCTCGCCTATATGCGCGGAAGAACCTTGAACGATGCCTTTATCATCCTGGACGAAGCCCAGAACACCACCACAGAGCAGATGAAGATGTTCCTGACCCGCATCGGCTTCAACTCCAAGGCGGTGGTGACCGGCGACATCACCCAGGTGGACTTGCCGCGCAGCACCAAGTCCGGTCTGCGCCACGCCTTGGAAGTGCTGCAGGGGGTCGATGGCCTGTCGTTCAACTTCTTCGAATCCAAGGACGTGGTGCGCCACCCAGTTGTGGCCCGCATAGTGCAGGCCTACGAGGCGTTCGACGCCCGGCAGGCGAGCGAGAAGAGCGCCCCCAATACCCGCAACGAGAACACCAGCAAAGAGAGTGCCCAATGAGCGTGACCCTGGATCTGCAGCTGGCCTGCGCCAGCACCGACGGCCTGCCGACCGAAGCCCAGCTGCAAGGCTGGCTCGATGGCACCATTCTGGGTTTCCAGGAGGAGGCCGAGGTGACGGTACGCCTGGTGGACGAGGCGGAGAGCCGCGAGCTCAACCTCACCTACCGCGGCAAGGACAAGCCCACCAACGTGCTATCCTTCCCGTTCGAAGCTCCTCCCGGCATGGAACTCCCCCTGCTCGGGGATCTGGTGATCTGTCGCCAGGTGGTCGAGGCCGAGGCCCTCGAGCAGAACAAACCCCTCGAGGCCCACTGGGCTCACATGGTTGTGCACGGCAGTCTGCATCTGCTAGGTTATGACCATATCGAGGACGAGGAGGCCGAGGAGATGGAGCAGCTCGAGCGCGACATCATGCAGGAGCTCGGCTTTGCGGATCCCTACCTCGACGACGAAGTCGAAGGATAAGGTGAATGAGAAGCCGAGGAGATGGTGCAGTTCCAGAGCGCGACATCATGCAGGAACTCGGCTTTGCGGATCCCTACCTCGACGACGAAATCGAAGGATAAGGTGAATGAGAAGCCGAGGAGATGGTGCAGTTCCAGAGCGCGACATCATGCAAGAGCTCGGCTTTGCGGATCCCTACTTCGACGACGAAGTCGAAGGATAAGGTGAATGAGAAGCCGAGGAGATGGTGCAGTTCCAGAGCGCGACATCATGCAAGAGCTCGGCTTTGCGGATCCCTACCTCGACGACGAAGTCGAAGAGTGACAGGCCGGTAAGGGGGTCACCGTCTTGAAACAGACAGCCGCCATCCTTATATCGGCAAGACAACATCCCGAATGTTCACACGAGTAACCAAGAGAGAAAATGACCGACGATCACCCTAGTACCGGCTCGCCGAAGAAAACCTGGCTCGACAAGCTCAGCCAACTCTTCCAGGGCGAGCCAAAAGACCGCAATGATCTGGTGGAAGTCATCGCCGATGCGGAAGAACGCGACCTCATCGATCAGGACACCAAGGACATGATCGAGGGCGTGCTCGAAATTGCCGAGCTGCGCGTGCGTGACATCATGATCCCCCGCTCCCAGATGGTGACCATAGAGAAGTCCCAGCCTGTGGACGACTTCCTGCCCGTCATCATCGAATCCGGACACTCCCGCTTCCCGGTGATCAACGAAGACAAGGATCACGTGGAGGGCATCTTGCTCGCCAAGGATCTGCTGCCGTTCGGCTTTGGCGGCCATCACGCCAGCGAGCCGCTGCAGCTCGAGAAGATCCTGCGCCCCACAGTGATAGTGCCGGAAAGCAAGCGGGTCGATCGCCTGCTCAAGGAGTTCCGCGAAGAGCGCTACCACATGGCCATAGTGGTGGACGAGTTCGGCGGCGTCTCCGGTCTGGTGACCATAGAAGACATACTCGAACTGATTGTTGGTGAGATAGACGACGAGTTTGACGACATAGAGGATGAGCCGGAAGAGATCCGCCGCATCAGCAAACGGGTCTTCTCCGTCAGCGCGCTGACCGAGATCGAAGATTTCAACGACTTCTTTGGCACCCAGTTCAGCGATGAAGAGGTGGATACCGTGGGCGGCCTGGTGATGCATGCCTTCAGCCACCTGCCCAAGAAGGGCGAGGAGATAGAGCTGGACGGCTACCTGTTCAAGGTGATGCACGCGGACCGTCGCCGCCTGCAGCAACTGCAGGTGAAGATCCCGGAGAATCACGCTGCGGCCCAGCCGGAGTCCTGATCCCGCCCTCCCCGCGCCGTCAATCAACGCCCCTGCTTTCAGGGGCGTTTGTCATTCTGCCGCCCCTGCCCCTTCCCATTCCCCTGCTGCGCCCCCCTTCGACATCCGGCTGGCCGGGAGGCTCGCCGTTGGCGCTGTTTGCGGTTAAGATGTCGGCCATTCCACTTTTATTCAGCCCAATTCGAGCCCCGATCCCCCGTGAAATCGAAACTTCTGACAAGCCTGTTCGCCCTGGCCTCTGGCGCCATCGCCGTGCTGGCCTTCTCCCCTTTCGGCTACTGGCCTCTGGTGATCCTCTCCCTGCTCGGCCTCTATGCCCTGCTGGAGAAGGCCAACCCCAAGCAGGCGGCCTGGCGCGGCTTCGGCTATGCCATGGGGCTGTTTTTGCCGGGACAGTGGTGGATCCATGTCAGCATGACGGAGTTTGGCGGCATTCCGCTGCCCGCCGCCTTCGTGCTGCTGGCCGGCCTCTGCGCCTATCTCTCCCTCTATCCGACCCTGGCCTGCTGGGCCTTCGCCCGCTTCTTTGGCGGTCGCCACTGGAGCCGCTGGCTGCTCGCCTTCCCGGCACTCTGGCTGATGGCCGACTGGCTGCGGGGCTGGGTGATGACCGGTTATCCCTGGCTCTGGTTTGGCTACACCCAGATAGACGGCCCCCTCAAGGGCTTCGCTCCCATTCTCGGGGTGCAGGGCATCACCCTGGCCCTGCTGCTCACCACCTCAGCCCTCTGGCTCACCTGGCAGAGCCGCAAACCGGCCTGGCTGCTGCTGCCGGTCGTGCTGGTCGGCGCCGCCCAGGGGCTGATGCAGATCAACTGGGTGACCCGGGGTGAGCTGGTCAAGGTGGCCCTGGTGCAGGGCAACATAGCCCAGTCCCTCAAGTGGGATCCCGAGGCCCTGATCCCCACGGTGCGCACCTATCAGGATCTCAGCCGCGAGAACCAGGACGCCGACATCATCATCTGGCCGGAATCGGCGATCCCGGCCATAGAGAAGGAGATGGGCACCTATCTGGAGAGCCTGGACAAGGCAATGAAGGTGAACGACACCGGCCTGCTGGCGGGGATCATCCATTACGATCTGAAACAGCAGCGCTTCTACAATACAGTGCTCGGCATGGGGGTGCAGGATCTGGACGGCAAGGAGTCCTATCACTACGAGCACAAGAACCGCTACTACAAGTACCACCTGCTACCCATCGGCGAGTTCGTGCCCTTTGAAGATCTGCTGCGCCCCATAGCCCCCTTCTTCAACCTGCCCATGTCCTCCTTCAGCCGGGGCGACGAGGTGCAGCCGAATCTGATCGCCAAGGGGCTCAAGTTTGCCGCCGCCATCTGCTACGAGATCATCTTCCCGGACGAGGTGCGCCGCAACGTGCAGCCGGACACCGACTTCCTGCTGACGGTCTCCAACGACGCCTGGTTCGGCACCAGTATCGGCCCCTGGCAGCACATGGAAATTGCCCGGATGCGCGCCCTGGAGCTGGCTCGCCCGCTGCTGCGTGACACCAACACCGGCATCACCATAGTCACCGAGATCGACGGCAGCATCATAGGCCAGATCCCCCAGTTCGAGGCCGGGGTATTGCGTGCCGAGGTGCGCCCTGCCCACGGCTCGACCCCCTATCTGCGCTTTGGCAGCTGGCCCATGTACGCGCTGGCCGCCCTGCTGCTCGGACTGGCGCTGGTGCTGCGGCCCCGCGCCCATCCCTGGGCTCGCCAGCGTTAAGCGAGCCTGGCCCATATAAAAGAGGCGCCCCATGGGGCGCCTCTTTCTTTATCGATTCACTTATCTCAAGGGGAGAGCGGCTCCCTGTGATACTCGTTGGCCCCGCACTCCGGGCAGGTGCCAAGCTGCTGCGGGTGCAGCACAGTGTGGCGCCACTCGCAGTGATCGCACACCAGCACCCCCAGCCCCACCCAGTCGCCGGCCCGATAGACCCCCTTGTGTTCCAGCTCGTCCGCCAGCTCGCTCCACTCCACCTGGGCGCGGTCTGTCACGTCCGCCAGCCAGGACCACACTGTATCTTTCAATGCCAGCATAAAGGCGGACTCGGGCACCTCGGCGCGGCTCTCGTCATAGTTGCCGAGATCCCGCTTCACGTATTCTGCGATCAGCGCCAGCTCGTCCTGGGTCAGATCGCCGGCCGCCTCCAGATAGGCCTGTACCTTGGCGATCATCCGGTTGAGGCGTTCCCCCTGAAACTCTTCGGTCTCCTCCCACTGCTTCTTGAGCTGGGCGATGAAGGCTTCATACCCTTGTCGACGTTTGTCCATGGCCATTACTCCTCTGCTGAACCCTGATCGTGCCCGGCCTGAGCCAGAGACTGAGCCGTGCTGGCGGTGGTTGCCGCCCTCTGTCACCCTTGCTGCTCCGCGAAACCTCGATGCTGCCCGGGTCGGCCTGAGACTGGGCGGATGCTGGCGGTTGTTGCCGCCGCAGGATATGGGTATTCTATCGGGATTTCCCAGCTGATTTATCTATTCATTTCACAGATCCGGATGTCACCAATGCAAGAGCAATACGTTCCCCAATCCATAGAACCAGCAGTGCAAAAGCACTGGGATGCCAAGAAAACCTTCAAGGCCGTGGAGAAAGTAGACAAGGAAAAGTTCTACTGCCTCTCCATGTTCCCTTATCCGTCTGGTCGTCTACACATGGGGCACGTGCGTAACTACACCATAGGTGATGTGATCTCCCGTTATCAACGGCTCAATGG
Source organism: Aeromonas rivipollensis (assembly GCF_010974825.1). Lineage (GTDB taxonomy): Bacteria > Pseudomonadota > Gammaproteobacteria > Enterobacterales > Aeromonadaceae > Aeromonas > Aeromonas rivipollensis. The sequence continues at coordinate 123,647 of NZ_JAAILA010000010.1, forward strand.
CAAGAATGTGCTGCAACCCATCGGCTGGGATGCCTTCGGTCTGCCGGCAGAAAATGCCGCCATCAAGAACGCCACTGCGCCGGCCCCCTGGACCTACGAAAACATCGAATACATGAAGAACCAGCTCAAGATGCTGGGTCTGGGTTATGACTGGGACAGAGAGCTGGCCACCTGCAAGCCGGATTACTACCGCTGGGAGCAGTGGTTCTTCACCAAGCTCTACGAGAAGGGTCTGGTCTACAAGAAGACCTCCTCCGTCAACTGGTGCCCGAACGACATGACGGTGCTGGCCAACGAGCAGGTGATCGACAACTGCTGCTGGCGCTGTGACACCCCGGTGGAGCAGAAAGAGATCCCCCAGTGGTTCATCAAGATCACCGACTATGCCGAAGAGCTGCTCAACGACATCGACAATCTGGAAGGCTGGCCGGAGATGGTCAAGACCATGCAGCGCAACTGGATTGGTCGCTCCGAAGGGGTCAACATCAGCTTCAATATCGACGGTCAGGATGAGCAGCTGGAGGTCTACACCACCCGTCCTGATACCTTCATGGGCGTGACCTATGTGGGCATTGCCGCCGGTCACCCGCTGGCCGCACAGGCTGCTGCCAGCAATCCGGAACTGGCCGCCTTTATCGAGGAGTGCAAGCACACCAAGGTCGCCGAGGCTGACATGGCGACCATGGAGAAGAAGGGCATGGCCACCGGCCTCTACGCCATTCACCCGCTCAATGGCCGCAAGGTACCGGTCTGGGTCGCAAACTTCGTGCTGATGAACTACGGCACCGGCGCCGTGATGGCAGTACCGGGTCACGATCAGCGTGACTTCGAATTCGCCACCAAATATGGCCTCGACATCAAGGCGGTGATCAAGCCGGTTGATGGCGAGGTGGACGTGAGCACCGCCGCTTACACCGAGAAGGGCGTACTGTTCAACTCCGGCGAGTTCGACGGTCTCGACTTCCAGGGCGCCTTCGACGCCATCGCCAACAAGCTGGAAGCCCTCGGCCACGGCAAGCGTACCGTCAACTTCCGTCTGCGTGACTGGGGCGTCTCCCGTCAGCGTTACTGGGGTGCCCCCATCCCCATGTTGACCCTGGCTGACGGCACTGTGGTGCCGACCCCGGAAGATCAACTGCCGGTGCTGCTGCCGGAAGACGTGGTGATGGACGGCATCCAGAGCCCGATCAAGGCCGACCCCGAGTGGGCCAAGACCACCTACAACGGCCAGGAAGCCTTCCGCGAGACCGATACCTTCGACACCTTCATGGAGTCCTCCTGGTACTACGCCCGCTACTGCTCCCCGGACTACGACAAGGGCATGCTGGACCCGGCTGCTGCCAACCACTGGCTGCCGGTCGACCAATACATCGGCGGCATAGAGCACGCCTGTATGCACCTGCTCTACGCCCGCTTCTTCCACAAGCTGCTGCGTGACGCAGGGCTGGTCAACAGCGACGAGCCGTTCAAGCGCCTGCTCTGCCAGGGCATGGTGCTGGCCGACGCCTTCTACTACAAGGACGAGAAGGGCGGCAACGTCTGGGTCAGCCCGACCGACGTCAAGGTGGAGCGTGACGACAAGGGTCGCATCACCAAGGCCGTGGATCTTGAGGGCCGCGAGGTGATCCACTCCGGCATGACCAAGATGTCCAAGTCCAAGAACAATGGCATAGACCCGCAGCTGATGGTGGAGCGTTACGGCGCCGATACCGTCCGCCTGTTCATGATGTTCGCCTCCCCGGCCGACATGACCCTGGAGTGGTCCGACTCCGGCGTGGAGGGCGCCCAGCGCTTCCTGCGTCGCCTGTGGCGCACCACCTTCGAGCACGTCTCCGGTGGCGCCGTTGCCGCGCTGGATGTGGCGGCTCTCTCCAACGAGCAGAAGGCAGTGCGCCGCGAGCTGCACAAGACCATCGCCAAGGTGAGCGATGACGTGGGTCGCCGTCAGACCTTCAACACCGCCATCGCCGCCATCATGGAGCTTATGAACAACCTGGCCAAGCTGGGCTCTGACGAGCAGGACCGCGCCCTGATGCAGGAAGCGCTGGAAGCCGTCGTCGTCATGCTCTACCCCATCACCCCGCACATCGGCTTCGAGCTGTGGAAGATGCTGGGCAAGGAAGGGGACATAGACGTCGCGGTCTGGCCGGTGGCGGATGAAGCCGCCATGGTCGAGACCGAGAAGCTGGTGGTGGTACAGATCAACGGCAAGATGCGCGGCAAGCTGACAGTGCCGGCCGAGATAAGCCAGGCCGACGTCGAGAAGCTGGCCATGGCCGATGCCTCGGTGCAGAAGTTCACCGAAGGCCTGACAGTGCGCAAGGTCGTCTATGTACCGGGCAAGCTGCTCAACATAGTCGCAAACTGAGATTGACCCGCACTCCCGCCCTCCTTCCCCTGTCGGGGGAGGAGGGCGGCAGGGTCTGAATCTATATGTGACGGCGGGCAGGCGCCCGCCGTTCTTCACTTGATGCAAAGAGGAATTCACATGGGCATGTCCCTCACTCGCTGGATTGCCATCATGCTGACGGGCCTGCTGCTGCAGGCCTGCGGTTTTCAGATGCGGGGAACCGCCATCCCCCCCGAGCTGATGACCATGAAGGTGGTCGGTGACAACAAGAGCGACTTCTATCGGCTGGTCACCACCCGCCTCAAGGCCTCGGGGGTGACCCTGGCGGACAAGGAGGGCATTCCGGTGCTGACCCTGTCCGGGGTACGCAGCAGCAGCCAGGTTGCCTCCGTCGACTCCATCGGCCAGGACCGCGAGTACCTGCTGGGTTACAGCACCCAGTTCACCGTATCCATGCCGGGCAAACCGACCCAGGTCTTCCCCATCACCTTCAACCGCAGCTTCCTGAACAAGCCGGATGCGGCGCTGGCCTCCTCCCGCGAGCAGGAGCAGCTTGGCAAGGAGATGCAGGAGCAGGCTGCCAATCTGGTGATCCGCCAGCTGAGCCAGGTCAAGTTCTGATGCGGGTATCCTGATGAGAATCTACCCCGAGCAGGTCGCCGACCTGGTGATCCATCAACCTGAGCCAGGTCAAGTTCTGATGCGAGTCTGCCCAAAGCAGTCTGCGGAACACCAACTCAACCAGGGCAAGTGCTGATGCGGATCTATCCCGAGCAGTTTGCGGACCATCTCAAGGCAGGGCTCAAGCCCTGCTATCTCGTTTTTGGTGACGAGCCGCTGCTCAAGCTCGAGGCCATAGACGCCGTGCGTCAGGTGGCCCGCAAACAGGGGTTTGATGAGCGCCACAGCTTCGTGGTGGAAGCCGGGCTGGACTGGAATCAGGTCTATGACGCCTGTCAGGCCATGAGTCTCTTCTCGGCCCGCCAGATCATCGAGCTGGAGCTGCCCGCCAAGGTCGACAAGGACTTGGCCGCCCGCATCACCGAGATCGGCAAGCAGCTGCATCCCGACCTGCTGCTGGTGCTCTCGGGGGGGCGTCTCAATCAGACCCAGATGAAGGCAGCCTGGTTCGACAAGCTGAGCCAGAGCGGCACCTATGTGCCGGTCAATCACCCCGAACCCCGCTTCTTCCCGCGCTGGATGAGTGCGAGGTTTCAACGCTTTGGCCTCAAGGCGCTGCCGGATGCGGTCAACTTCATGTGTCACGCCTTCGAGGGCAACCTGCTGGCCGCGAGCCAGGAGATAGAGAAGCTGACCCTGCTCGGCCCGCCCCAGCCCATCAGCGTCGCCTATCTGCAAGAGACCATCATACGCCACGCCCACTTCACTCCCTTCCAGCTCGTCGATACCCTGCTGGAGGGCAAGGTGAACCGGGCCCAGCGCATACTGCTGGCGCTGCGGGCCGAGGGTACCGAGCCCGGCATGCTGGCCTGGACCCTGTGCCGGGAGCTGGAGCAGCTCACCGAGCTGGCCCTGGCCGCCCGCGCCGGTCAGCCTCTGGTGGAACACTTCAGCCGGTTGCGCATCTGGCAGAGCCGCCAGCAGCTCATTCAGCAGGCCCTGACCCGGCTGCCCGTTGGCAAGATACAGCAGCTGTGGCAACTGATGGCCCGGCTGGACGATGCCCAGCGCCGGTTCGACACCGAGCAGGCCTGGCTGATGTTGCAGACCCTGGCACTCGGTTTTCGCGATGGCACGCCGCTGCCCCTGCTGGAGGCGGATCCATGCTGAGCGCCCCCATCGAACGCCAGACCGGCCCCTTGGCCCCCCTCCATGATCTGACAGGGAGAGCCTCATGCTGAAGGCCCCTATCGGCATCCTGGGCGGCACCTTTGACCCCATCCACATAGGTCATCTGAGGCCCGCCATCGAGGCCCGCGACGCCCTGGGCCTGGCCGAGGTGCGCCTGCTCCCGAACCATATCCCGCCCCATCGCGCCAATCCCTTCTGCTCCAGCGAGCAGCGGCTCGCCATGGTCGCGCTGGCGGCGGCGGAGAACCCGGGCTTCGTGGTGGATGAGCGGGAGCTGCAACGGGACAAGCCCTCATGGACCATAGACACCCTCATCGAGCTCAAGCAGGAGCTGCCGGATACCCCTGTCTGTTTCCTGATGGGCATGGACTCCCTGCTCGGCCTGCCGGGCTGGCATCGCTGGCAGGAGCTGCTCGAACATGCCCACCTGGTGGTGAGCAAGCGCCCGGGCTGGCAACCGGATTACCCGGGCGAGGTGGCCAGCCTGCTGGCCCGCCACCAGACCCGGGATGTGCAGGATCTTCATCGACAGCGTCAGGGCCATGTCTGGATCGCCGACAACCTGCCCATAGAGCTGTCGGCCACCCGGCTGAGGGCCCTGCTGGCGGCGGGGCAGGATCCCAGATACCTGCTGCCGGCCCCGGTCGCCGACTACATCCGGCGGCACCGGCTCTATCAGCCATCGCCAAGCCGGTGAGCGGCGCCACGCGGGTTTGTCAGCCGACACCCTGAGGCGCACCCGGCACGGGCTTGACTATTGTCCCGCCCGGTTGCGCACTATAGTGATCAACAGGGGCCTGCCTTGCCCATGGGTGGCGGCCCCGGATCCATTCCCCTTTGCCAGACTGGGAAACGGGAGTGACCATGATATAATCCGCCGCCCTCTGGCGCCGGAAGATAGGAGAAGACATTGCAAGGCCAAGAACTGCTCGCCTTTATCGTCGACAAGATCGATGACATGAAAGGCCGCGACATCATCACCCTGGATGTACGCGGCAAATCCAGCATCACGGACACCATGATCATCTGCTCCGGCAACTCCAATCGCCACGTCAGCGCCATTGCCCACAACCTGGCCAGTGAGGCCCGCCATGCGGGGCTCGACCTGCTCAGCGTGGAAGGTCAGCTCACAGGGGAATGGGTGCTGGTGGACATGGGTTCCGTCATCGTCCACGTGATGCAGGATGAGTACCGCGACTTCTACCAACTGGAGAAACTCTGGGGTGGCACCCAGGTGCAAGCGTAACGAACGATGAAGATCCAGTTGATTGCGGTGGGCACCAAGATGCCTGCCTGGGTAGAGCATGGCTTCGAAGAGTACCGTCGCCGTTTCCCGAAAGACATGCCGTTCGAACTCGTCGAGATAGGCGCGGGCAAACGGGGCAAGAATGCCGACATTCCCCGCATCCTGCAAAAGGAGGGGGAAGCCATGCTGGCCGCCGCCGGCCGCTCGCGCATCGTCACCCTGGACATTCCCGGCAAGCCCTGGACCACGGAGCAACTCGCCGTGTCGCTGGAGGCCTGGAAGCTCGATGGCCGGGATGTGGCGCTGCTGGTGGGCGGGCCTGAAGGCTTGTCCCCCGAGTGCAAGGCCGCCGCCGAACAGAGCTGGTCCCTGTCACCCCTGACCCTGCCCCATCCGCTGGTGCGGGTGCTGGTGGCCGAGAGCCTCTACCGCGCCTGGAGCATTACCACCAATCATCCGTATCACAGGGAATGAGCCATGACCCCTTGGAACATCACTCCCTCATACACCCAGTACCACAGGGAATAGTCCATGTGGTACCCGCCCTTGCTCCCCGTCAGCCATAAGGTAACGGCATGCTGAAGAATCGCATCGAAATGCGCGATCACAGTGCCGAGGGACGTCTGTTCTTCCGGCGCACCCTGGTAGCCTACATCGGCATGGTCGTCCTCATGCTGGTGCTGCTGGGTAATCTCTACTACCTGCAGGTAGAGTCTTACGAAACCTATCAGACCCGTTCCAACGACAACCGGATCCGGGTCGTGCCGGTGGCACCGCCACGGGGCCTCATCTATGACGCCAACGGCGTGCTGCTGGCGGAGAACCGCCCCGTCTACAGCCTGGAGATAGTGCCGGAGGAGACCGAGGATCTGGAGAAGACGGCCGACGAGCTGATCACCCTGCTGGCCCTGCCGGAGGGGACCAAGGAGCGGTTCCTGGCCGAGGTGAAGCGCCAGCGCCGCTTCAAGCCGGTGCCCCTGTTCGAGAAGCTGACCGAGTACCAGGTCGCCCTCTTCTCGGTCAACCAGCACAACTACCCGGGCGCCAGCATAGAGGCCTATCTCAAGCGCTACTACCCCTTTGGCGATACCCTGACCCATGCGCTGGGCTATGTGGCCAAGATCAACACCCGTGACGTGGAGCGCCTCGACAAGGAGGACAAGCTCGCCAACTATGCCGCCACCAAGGACATCGGCAAGCAGGGGGTGGAGAAGTTCTACGAGGATCAGCTGCACGGCGTGGCGGGCTACCAGGAGGTCGAGGTCAACAACCGCGGCCGGGTGGTGCGCACCCTCAAGTTCCAGCCGCCGGAGCCCGGCAAGGACATCTATCTCAACATCGACATCCGCCTGCAGTTGAAGGCGCAGGAGCTGCTGGCCGGCCGCCGGGGCGCCATCGTCATGATGGATCCCAATACCGGCGCCATCCTGGCCATGGAGTCGAGCCCGAGCTACGACCCCAACCTGTTCGTGACCGGCATCTCCAACACCAATTACTCGGCGCTGCTCAACGATCCGGCGCGCCCGCTGGTGAACCGCACCACCCAGGGCATCTATGCCCCCGCCTCCACCGTCAAGCCCATGATGGCGGTGATGGGGCTGAACGAGGGGGCCATCACCCCCAACTATCGCTACTTCGGCGGTCCCAGCTTCTCCATCCCGGGCACCACCAAGAAGTTTCGTGACTGGCGCCGCTGGGGCCATGGCTGGCTCGACGTCTATCGCGCCATCGAGGTGTCGGCGGACACCTACTTCTACGATCTCGCCTACCGGGTCGGCATCGACAAGATCCACGCCTACATGACCAAGTTCGGCTTCGGTCAATACAGTGGCGTAGACCTCTATGAAGAGACCAAGGGGGTCATGCCGTCCCGCGACTGGAAGATGGCGCGCTGGCGTCAGCCCTGGTATCAGGGGGACACCATCTCCATCGGCATAGGCCAGGGCTACTGGAGCTCCACCCCCATTCAGCTCGCCAAGGCGATCAGCATACTGACCCAGAACGGTCACGACGTGACGCCGCACCTGCTCAAGAGCACCGCCTCGGTGGACGGCGTGGTCAACGCCCCCATCAACCCGAACGTGGCCATCGCCGCCAAGAGCGACACCTACTGGCAGGTGGCCAAGGATGGCATGTGGCGCGTCATCAACGGCCATGAGGGGACGGGGCGCCGCGCCTTTGCGGGCACTCCCTACAAGGCGGCAGGCAAGTCAGGTACCGCCCAGGTGGTGGGCCTCAAGGAGAACCAGGTCTACAACGCGGCTACCACCAAGGTGGAGCACCGCGACAACGCCCTCTTCGTCGCCTTCGCCCCGTTCGAGGCCCCCAAGGCCGTGGTGGCCCTGGTGCTGGAAAACGCCGGTGGCGGCAGTGCCATGGGGGCGCCGGTCGCCCGCCACATGCTGGATGCCTATCTGCTGCCGCCAGAGCCCCAGCTGCCGCCGGCGCCCGACAAGCCGTCCACCCCTGGCCCGGATCAGCGCGAGGCAGTGCCCTATGAATAACGCCGCACGCCTGCTGCGCACCTTGCCTCTCCTCCCGAGGCCATCCATGCAGAACGAGGTCTTCTCTCATGAGTAACTCCGCCCGTCAGCAGAGTATCTGGTACAAGCTGCACATCGACCTGCCGCTGCTGCTCGGCCTGCTGGCGCTGATGACCCTCTCCATGGTGGTGCTCTACTCCGCCTCGGGCCAGGACTTTGACTCCATAGTGCGCCAGCTGGTGCGTGGCGGCCTCGCCTTCGGCCTGATGATAGGCCTGGCCCAGCTGCCCCCCTCCCTTTATGCACGCTGGTCCGTGCCCCTGTTCACCCTGGTGGTGCTGCTGCTCATCGCGGTGGACGTGTTCGGCCATATCGGCAAGGGGGCCCAGCGCTGGCTGGACCTCGGCTTTATGAAGTTCCAGCCCTCCGAGGTGATGAAGCTCTCCATGCCCATCATGGTGGCCGCCTGGCTCAGTCGGCACTCCCTGCCTCCCAAGTTCAGCCATGTGCTGATCGCCCTGGTGATGGTGCTCTTGCCCACCCTGCTCATCGCCGCCCAGCCCGATCTCGGCACCTCCATCCTGGTGGCGGCCTCCGGCTTCTTCGTCATCTTCCTGGCGGGGATCAGCTGGTGGCTGATCGGGCTGGCGGTCTTGCTGATCTGCGCCTTCATGCCGGTGCTCTGGTTCTTCCTGATGCACGACTACCAGCGCCAGCGGGTGTTGATGCTGCTCGACCCTGAGAAGGATCCCCTCGGCCGCGGCTACCACATCATCCAGTCCAAGATAGCCATCGGCTCCGGCGGCGTATTCGGCAAGGGTTGGCTGCAGGGCACCCAGTCCCAGCTGGAGTTCCTGCCGGAGCGCCACACCGACTTCATCTTCGCGGTGTTCAGCGAGGAGTTCGGTCTGGTGGGGGTAGCCCTGCTGCTGGTGATCTACCTCTATATCATCAGCCGCTGCCTGTTTATCTCCATGCAGGCCCAGAACAGCTTCGAACGCCTGCTCGGCGGCGCCCTGACCCTCACCTTCTTCGTCTATGTGTTCGTCAACATGGGCATGGTGAGCGGCATATTGCCTGTGGTGGGGGTGCCCCTGCCCCTGGTGAGCTATGGCGGCACCTCAATGGTGACCCTGATGGCAGGCTTTGGCATCCTGATGTCAATTCAGACCCATAGAAGGCTACTGGCCTGATGAGGTGGATATATTCTGCCTGTCGTGGAGGCCCCCTGCCGCAGGTGAGCTATGGCGGCACCTCCATGGTGACCCTGATGGCAGGCTTCGGCATCCTGATGTCCATCCAGACCCACAGAAGACTACTGGCTTGATGAGAGCTGGCTGGCTGGTGCTCTGTGCCTGCTCGCTCACGGCGGGGGCGAGCCTCTCCCCCGAGCGGCTGAACCTGCTGGCCGAGCAGCACTCGGTGCCGCTGGCCGAGTTGCAGGCCGCCGCCGCCCAGGCGCGACTGCGTCAGGAGGTGCTCGACACCATCAGCCGCCCCTGGGAGGCCAAGCCCTGGCATAGCTACCGGCCGCTGTTCGTCACCCCGGAGCGGATCCGGGACGGGGTCGGCTTCTGGCAACGCCACGCCGCTACCCTCGCCAGAGCCGAGCAGCACTACCGGGTGCCCGCCGCTCTCATAGTCGCCATCATAGGCATAGAGACCTTCTATGGCCGCCAGATGGGCCGCCATCCGGTGCTCGACAGCCTCTACACCCTGGGGTTCCACTACCCCGCCCGTGAGGAGTTCTTCGCCAAGGAGTTCGCCCAGCTGGTGCTGCTTGCCCGGGAGGAGAAGTGGCCACTCACCTCTCTCAAGGGCTCCTATGCAGGCGCCATGGGCATGGGCCAGTTCATGCCCTCCAGCTATCGCCACTACGCCGTCGATTTTGACGGGGATGGCAAACGGGATCTGTTTGCCAACCCGGCGGACGCCATCGGCAGCGTGGCCAACTACTTTGCCGAGCACCGCTGGCGCTGGGGGGAGTCTGTGGTGGAACCCGCCTTGATCGGATTGGCGCCAGTAGGTACCCTGCTGGGGCCCGAGCCCGAGCTCAAGCAGCGCTGGGCCGAACTGGCCGCCGCCGGGATTGAACTCGCCACCCCGCTGGCACCGGACACGCCGGTGAAACTGCTGGCATTGGAGCAGGCCGATGGACCGGAATACTGGGTCGCGCGCCACAATTTTTATGTGATCACCCGCTACAACCGCAGCCCTCTCTATGCGATGGCGGTGCATCAACTCAGTCAAGCAATCCAGGACGCTTATGCATTACAGCCACAAACTTCTCCCCCTCACGCTGACCTTGTTGCTGGCCGCCTGTAGCAGCCAACCTGAGCAGGCGCCCCCGCCGCCGGTCCCGGTGCAGCCGGAAAAACCCCAGGTGATCGAGATACCGCAGGCGACCGGTGCCATCCCGCGCCCCGAGCCCATGAGCGAGAGCGGCAACCGGGACTACTGGATCGGCAAGCAGAAGTACGAGGTGTGGCGCGACATCAAGCACTACAGCGAGGAGGGCACCGCCAGCTGGCTGTCCCAGGATCTCGATGGCAACAAGACAGCCAACGGCGACGTGCAGGACAGCACCCTGTTCAGCGCCGCCCACCGCAATCTGCCGCTGCCGAGCTATGTGCGGGTCACCAACCTGGACAACGGGCTGGAGACCATAGTGCGGGTCAACGATCGCGGCCCCTTCGGCAGCGAGCGCCTGATCGATCTCTCCCATGCCGCGGCCAAACAGCTGGAGATGGTCGACGGGGGCGAGGCCAGGGTGCGGCTTGAGCTCATCACCGATCAGCCGGATCAGATGGTCGAGATGGTGCCCATGACGCCGATGGCGCCCATGCAGCCGGCTGCCCAGGAGGCCGCCCTCCTGGGTGAGGCCCAGCCTGCGGCAGCGGCCACCGTCACCCCGGCCAAGGCCGCTCCCGCGGCGGCTGCCACGGCGACCAGCACCCTCTCCACCCCCAAGGCCGCCAGCGGCCAGGGCAAGATGATCCAGGTGCTGGCCAGCGGCTCCCAACCCAGGGCCGAGGCCATGGGCAAGGTGATGACCCAGCGCTACGGCGTGCCCTACCAGGTGGTGGCCCACGACGCCATCTTCCGGGTGCTGCTGGGACCGGTCGCCGCCGATCAACAGGCAAGCCTGCTGGAACAGATCCGGCAGGGGGGGCTGGAGCAGGCCTTCATCGTTCCCTGATGGCAGGGCTCACAGAGTGAATCGTCACTCTCCCCCGGCGTCACGTCGTTTCCCGGCGTAACGCCGACAACCGATGGATAAAAAACCAGACCAGATGGCACGCCGGACTATGACCGACCGGCACATCTGGTATAGTGGAGCCCGCTTTTTTTCAACTTGGGTAATCCCCATCCAGGCACCAGGAATTTCAAGATGTCCAAATTTGCCCGTTCCGTTATTCTGGCCTCCCTGCTAAGCGCGACCGCCCAGGCCAACCAGCCGGTACCGACGCCGGATTCGGCTCTGCCGACTGCCCAGCCGGTCCCCACCCTGAACAGCGCCCCCATGGTGGTGCCTGCCGCGCCGGAGATCTCCGCCAAGGCCCATATTCTGATCGACTACTTCTCCGGTCAGGTGCTGGCCGAGCAGAACGCCGACGAGCGCCTGCCCCCCGCCAGCCTGACCAAGATGATGACCTCCTACATAGTCGGCAACGAGCTGCTCAAGGGGAACATCAAGGGCACCGACATGGTGACCATCAGCCAGAACGCCTGGTCCAAGAACTACTCCGACTCCTCCAAGATGTTCATCGAGGTGGGCAAGCAGGTCTCCGTCGATGACCTCAACAAGGGCATCATCATCCAGTCCGGCAACGACGCCTGCGTCGCCATGGCCGAACACCTGGCGGGCAGCACCGACTCCTTCGCCAGCCTGATGAACGCCTGGGCCGCCAAGCTCGGCATGAAAGACTCCCAGTTCAAGAACCCCCACGGTCTGGATGCGGAAGGTCACTACAGTACCGCCCGCGACATGGCCCGCCTGGGTCAGGCCCTGATCCACGATCAGCCTGAGGAGTACAAGATCTACTCCCAGAAATCCTTCGTGTTCAACGGCATCACCCAGCACAACCGCAACCGCCTGCTGTGGGATCAGTCCCTGCAAGTGGATGGCATCAAGACAGGCCACGTCAGCCAGGTCGGCTACAACCTGGTCTCCTCCGCCACCAACAACGAGGGCATGCGCCTGATCGCCGTGGTGCTGGGCGCCAGCAGCGAAGGCTCCCGCGCCGCCGAGAGCAAGAAGCTGCTCACCTACGGTTTCCGCTTCTTCCAGAGCCTGACCCCCTACAAGGCGGGTACCGAGCTGGTGACCCAGAAGATCTGGATGGGCGACAAGTCCGAAGTGAAACTCGGGGTCGATCAGGATGTCTCCGTGCTGGTCACCCGTGGCCAGGGCAACAACCTGAAGGCGGACTTCCAGCTCGAGAGCGAGCTGAAGGCCCCGCTGGCCAAGGGTCAGCGCGTCGGTACCGTGTTCCTCAAACAGGGTGACAAGGAGATCAAGCAGGTTCCGCTGGTCGCCCTGGAAGAGGTGCAGGAAGGTGGCCTGATGAGCCGTCTGTGGGATTACCTGGTGATGCTGGTCGCCAGCTGGTTCAAGTAATCTACCGCACAATCCCGAGCAAGCAGCGGCGCCAACAGGCGCCGCTGCTGTCTTTGCCGCGCCGGGGCAGTGAATAACCCTGCAATCTGCAGGTTCCGCCGACGCTCCATTTGTGGTAAAAAGCAGCATTCCCACGTCCTGTCGACCTGGCGGGCCTTGATCCCGCGCCGGGCAGTGCCCATATAAGATGGAGCCGTGCCCATGGTTGACGCGACTGGCGGCCCGAGTCCTTCCGGCCAGACAAGATGCAAGATGAAGTCGTTGCGTGACGACGCTAAAGGTGAGTGAGATGAATACCAAGTTTGATGAGCTGCTGGAGTTCCCCTGCAAGTTCCCGTTCAAGGTGCTTGGGGTGGCCGATCCCGCCCTGCCGGATCAAGTGGTTGAAGTGCTGCAGCAACATGCCCCAGGTACTTACAGCCCGACCGTTCAGCCCAGCTCCAAGGGCAACTACCACTCGGTCCGCGTAACCGTGACTGCCCAGAGCAAAGAGCACATCGAAGCGATGTACCACGCCCTTGGCAAGATCGAGCTGGTGAAATACGTACTGTAATTTCTCTCTCGCCCCGCCATCGGGGCGAGCGATTATTTGCCATTCTGTTTTGCCGACGCAAGCGCCTGCCTGTGAGGAAAAGATGTCACCCCAGATCCCCGCCCAGCCACAGCTGCTCGTCAGACACCTGGGTCGTCGCCCCTACCAGCCGGTATGGGACGCCATGAAGGCCTTCACCGACAGCCGCACCAGCGAGACGCCTGACGAGTTCTGGGTGGTTGAGCACGATCCCGTCTACACCCAGGGCCAGGCCGGCAAGGCCGAGCATCTGCTCGCCCCCGGTGACATCCCTGTGGTGCAGAGCGATCGCGGCGGCCAGGTGACCTATCACGGCCCCGGCCAGCTGGTGCTCTATGTGCTGGTGGACGTGCGCCGCAGCAAGCTCTCGGTGCGAGAGCTGGTGACCTGTCTGGAAACCGCCATCATCAACACCCTGGCCAGAAGCGACATCCAGGCCTATGCCAAGGCCGATGCCCCCGGCGTCTATGTGAAGAACGATCTCGGCATCGAGGCCAAGCTCGCCTCCCTGGGCCTGCGGATCCGCAAGGGCTGCTCCTTCCACGGACTGGCCCTCAATATCAACATGGACATGACCCCCTTCCTGCGCATCAATCCGTGCGGTTATGCAGGCATGGCCATGACCCAGACCAGCGCCCTGGGCGGCCCGCAGAGCGTGGCCGAGGCGCAATCCATCCTGGTGATGGAGCTGGCCAGCCTGATTGGCTATGAAACGATCACGAATACCGAAGAGGCAGCATGAGCAAGCCCATGCCGCGTGGCCATGAGGGCCCCGAGAGGACCCTGATGGCTATCAATCAGACAATAACAAACACCGAGAGTGAATCATGAGCAAACCCGTTCGTATGGAGCCGGGCGTCAAGCTGCGCGATGGCGACAAGATGGCCCTGATCCCGGTGAAATTCATGCCGGATCCCAACGAGGAAGTGCTGCGCAAGCCGGACTGGATGCGGATCAAGCTGCCGCCGTCAAGCCAGAAGATCGAGCACATCAAGAGCACCCTGCGCAAAAACAAGCTGCACTCGGTCTGTGAAGAGGCCTCCTGCCCCAACCTGGCGGAGTGCTTCAACCACGGCACGGCCACCTTCATGATCATGGGTGCCATCTGCACTCGCCGCTGCCCCTTCTGCGACGTGGCCCACGGCCGCCCGCTGGCACTGGATCCCGAAGAGCCGAAGAAGCTGGCGCTCACCATCAAGGAGATGGGGCTGAAATACGTGGTCATCACCTCGGTGGACCGCGACGATCTGCGCGACGGCGGTGCCCAGCACTTCGCCGACTGCATCAAGCAGATCCGCGAGCACAGCCCCCAGACCCGCATCGAGATCCTGACCCCGGACTTCCGCGGCCGCATGGAGCAGGCGCTGGAGGTGTTCCGCGAGACCCCGCCGGATGTGTTCAACCACAACCTGGAAACCGCACCGCGCATGTACCGGGTCGCCCGCCCGGGTGCCGACTACAAGTGGTCCCTAGAGCTGCTGCGCCGCATCAAGGAGATGCACCCCCATGTGCCGACCAAGTCCGGCGTTATGATGGGCCTTGGCGAGACCAACGAAGAGATAGTCCAGGTGCTCAAGGATCTGCGCGAGCACGGCGTCAACATGCTGACCCTGGGCCAGTACCTGCAGCCGAGCCGCCACCACCTGCCAGTGAAGCGCTACGTGCCGCCCGCAGAGTTCGACGCGCTGAAAGATGTCGCCATGGGGCTGGGCTTCTCCCACGCCGCCTGCGGCCCCTTCGTGCGCTCCTCCTACCATGCGGATCTGCAGGCCAAGGGCGAAGAGGTCAAATAACCTCGCCCGAAAAGAGGGGTCAGATAACCTCTCCTGCTAAAAGAAGAGCGCCCAAGGGCGCTCTTCTTGTTGAACATGTCGGACTCGACACTCCCGGCCAACCCCTTGGCTAATTCCCGGTTCCGGGGTTAAGGTGGCGACTCCCTTTCCTTGAGTGAAGCTCCGATGCCAACCCCTATCGTTCGTCTCATCCCCATGGACGAAGCGGCTTTCCCCGCCTATCGCGACTACTTCATCGACGACTACGCCCAGGATCTTGCCAGCAATCACGGGCTGACCCTGGTCTATGCCCGCCAACAAGCCGAGGCTTCCTTGCTGCAACACCTGCCCCAAGGAGCCGCCACGCCGGGCCAGAGCCTGCTCTGCATCATCCCTGTGAGTGACAATGTCGGGAGCGCAGTCGCACCGACTGCGGGCATTGTCGGCTATCTCTGGCACAGCATCGACAGCGCCGCCCACACCACCTTTATCTATGACTTCTACACACTCCCGACCCATCGCGGACTGGGATATGGCAAGGCCGCCATGGCGGTGCTGGAGGCCGACTTGAAGTGCCTTGGCGTCAGCCAGATCAAGCTGAGAGTCGCCTATGACAATCCGAGGGCCAGGGCGCTCTACGAAGAGATCGGCTTTCACATCACGGGCTACAACATGGCCAAGACGCTGGCTTGATGGCCCCCGTCATCAAGCCTCTTCCGTTATGCCGTGGCGAGCCGACGCTCAGAGCGAGATGCCGGAAAAGGACATGAAGCCGAGCGACATCAGCCCCGCCACTATGAAGGTGATGCCGATCCCCCTCAATCCCTGTGGCACATCCGAGTACTTCATCTTCTGGCGCAGACCGGCGATGGCGACGATGGCCAGCAGCCAGCCGAGTCCTGAGCCCGCCCCATAGACCACGGATTCGATGAAGTCGTAATCCCGCTGTGCCATGAACATGACACCGCCGAAGATGGCGCAGTGCACAGTCAACAGCGGCAGGTAGATCCCCAGGGCCTGGTGGAGCGCCGGAAAATGCTTGTCCAGCACCATCTCCATCACCTGCACCAGGGCTGCCAGCACGCCTATGTAGATGATGAAATCGAGGAAACTCAGATCAAATTCCCCGAGGAAGGTACTGTCCGGGCGCAGTATATGGCGGTAGATCAGGTTGTTGAGGGGAATGGCGATCACCATGACCACCAGCACCGTCATGCCCAGGCCGAAGGCGGTGTTGATGTTCTTCGACACCGCGAGGAAGGTACACATGCCGAGAAAGAAGGCCAGGGCCAGGTTTTCCACAAAGATCGACTGAATAAACAAATTGACGTAATAGTCCATGAAGGCTGCTCACCACTTGATTGTGCAAAGAGAGGGTCCGCCCCTGACCAGGGGCCAGCGGCAGGAACCGGATGACAGTCAGCACGGGCGCGATCGCAGACGACGGGGGTCGGCGGATCAACAGACAGGGATCAGCGGCAGAGACGGCGTCGGCGTGTGCCCGGCGAGGGGAGCGACGCTAGTCGCCGTGGCAGAAGCGAAATTGCAGGTGATGACAGAGCAGTTGCCGCTGGTGCAGATGACCGAGGCAGTTCGGCCACTGCCTGAGGTAGATGAGGGGCAGGAAGAACAGCAGGCCACAGAGCAGACCGAGGATCTCGTGCTGGAAC
Organism: Aeromonas rivipollensis; assembly: GCF_010974825.1. GTDB lineage: Bacteria > Pseudomonadota > Gammaproteobacteria > Enterobacterales > Aeromonadaceae > Aeromonas > Aeromonas rivipollensis. Next base: position 140,172 of record NZ_JAAILA010000010.1, read on the forward strand.
CAGGCCAGCAGCATCTGGTAGAGATCCGGGTCCCTGGCCCCTTCCAGCCGTCGCCCCTGCTCGAAGCTGAGCCGCCACTGGGAGGCCGGGGGCAGGCTGAGGTTGTCGGCCAACCCAGGCGCGAGGGGCTCGTGCAACTGCATCGAGGATGTCGATGTCCCCTGGTCCGACAGCGCGGGCGCACCGAGCCCTGCCGCGGCAGAGGCGGCAAGCCACAGCAGGCAGGCGACGGCGAGCGCCATCGGCCAGCACAATGGTCGGCCAAGGGGTGGCAAGGGGACAGGCTCCTTGAAAAGGCAAGGGATTGAACGGGGCCGAATATATCACAATCCCTCCTTATATTGAATTTTGGCATCCAGTAACCGAAAAAATTCGATACAAACAACCTTCTTTTCCCCCAAAGCGGGCATTTAACCCCCCCTCTACGAAAACAGCGGGGAACGACTCCCATCATCGCCCCTTGAGCCCCATTCAGTGAGGGCATAACCGCTCTTGCAACAAAAACGGCCACCCGAGGGTGACCGTTTTCATTGCCGGGCATGGCGACTGCCCACTAGAGACCGGCGGCCTCCAGATGCTCCACCAGCAGCTGTACGCTGCGGTTGCCGCGCCACTCGTTGACGTCGAGCCGGTAGACCAGCCGCACCCGTTTCACCGAGGCATCTGGCCAGCGCTTGAGATCCACCCCGAAGGCGATGGCATCCACCGCATGACCCGAATCCGTGGTCAGCATCATCTTGAGGTGTTTCTCCCCCACCAGCCGCTGCTGCACCAGCACGAACTCGCCGTCGAACAGCGGCTCGGGGAAGGCCTGGCCCCAGGGGCCGGAGGCGCGGATGAGCTCCGCCAGCTCCAGACTCAGCTCGTCCGGCAGCAGCTCGCCGTCGGTGAGCAGCACCCCGGTCAGCAGCTCCGGGGTCACCAGCTCGGCGATGACCGCCTCAAACGCCCGGCCGAAGGCCTCTATATTGGCCTTGGGCAGGGTCAGCCCCGCCGCCATGGCGTGGCCGCCAAACTTGCCCATCAGGCCGGGATGGCGGGTATCGAGCAGCTCGAGGGCATCGCGCAGGTGCACCCCGGGAATGGAGCGGCCCGAGCCCTTGAGCTCGGTGTCGCTGCTCTGCGCAAAGGCGATCACGGGTCTGTAGTACTTCTCCTTGATCTTGGAGGCCACCAGCCCCACCACCCCCTGATGCCACTCGTCCCTATGCAGCACTATGCCGCTTGGCACCTCGCCGTCGCGAAACCGGATCTGCTCCAGGGTGGCGAGCGCCTCCTGCTGCATCCCCTGCTCTATCTCCTTGCGCTCCTGGTTGAGGCTGTCCATCTCGGCCGCAAGCTGGCGCGCCAGGTTGAGATCATCGCTCAGCAGACAGGCGACCCCGAGGGACATGTCATCGAGACGGCCCACCGCATTGAGGCGGGGCCCCAGGGCAAAGCCGAGATCGGCGGCGCACAGGCGGCGGCCATCGCGGCCCGATACGTCCACCAGCGCCTGGATGCCGGGGCGGCAGCGACCGGCCCGGATCCGCTGCAGCCCCTGATGGACCAGGATGCGGTTGTTGCCATCCAGCGCCACCACGTCGGCGACTGTGCCGAGGGCCACCAGATCGAGATAGTCCGCCACATTGGGGGCGCGAATGCCCTGGCGCTCATACCAGCCGCTCTGGCGCAGATGGGTGTTGAGGGCCGCCATCAGATAGAAGGCCACCCCGACCCCGGCCAGGGACTTGGAGGGGAAGTCGCAGCCACGCTGGTTAGGGTTCACTATCGCATCGGCGTCGGGCAGCTCCTGGCCCGGCAAGTGGTGATCGGTAACCAGTACCCGCATTCCGGCCGCCTTGGCCGCCGCCACCCCGGCAATGCTGGAGATGCCGTTATCCACGGTGATGAGAAACTCGGCGCCCCGGGCCACCGCCAGCTCGACGATTTCGGGGGTGAGGCCGTAGCCGAACTCGAAGCGGTTGGGCACCAGAAAATCGATGTGATGGCCCCCCATGGCCCGCAGGGCCAGCACGCACAGGGCCGAGCTGGTGGCGCCGTCGCAGTCGAAGTCGCCGACGATGAGGATGCGCTGCTGCGCCGTCAGGGCATCCGCCAGCAGCGGCACCGCCTGCTCCATGCCGAACAGCCGCTGGGGCGGCAACAGCTGGCTGGCGCTGCGCTCCAGCAGGGCGGGATCCTCCACGCCGCGGCTGGCGAAGATTTGACGAAGCAGGGGATGCAGGGTGGCGGGCAGATGGGAATCATCAACTCGCGGACGACGACGGATTTGCAGGGGCATTGATGTGATCCAGTATCTTGAGCAGTTGTTCAGGGCTCTGATATCCCCGCACCAGATCCCCGTTTGGCAGGACCCAGCTCGGTGACGCCTTGATCCCGAGCCACTGGCTCAGGCCGATATGATGGGCAAGGATCTCATTACATCCGGCCGCAGGCAAACGATCACTGAGACTGAGTTCACCCAGCAGGGCAGGATCGCACCAGAGCGCCTGCGTTTCGGCCAGCTCGGCGAAGGGGGCCGCCAGGGGCAGCAACTGCACGCTCACCCCCCTGGCCTGCAATTGAGGCAGATCGTCCAGCACGGCGTGACAGCGGCGACAGCCGAGATCGGTAAACAGGGTAACCCGGTAGCGCTCGTTCGGCGCCTTGAGCCAGAGTCGCGCCTCGCCTACCTGCGCCAGCGCCAGCCGACGTTGCTGCTGCTGGCTCAGGCGGGTGAGGTTTTGCATGTCGTGGGCCAGATCCAGCATGGAGCCCTGCAGCACATAGTTTCCCCTGGCATCGCTATAGAGCAGCCCCTGGGCTGTGCCCAGCAGATAGAGCCCGGGCACCGGGGTCTCGTCCACCAGGAAGACCTGCACCCCGAGGCGCTGCCCTATGGTCTGTTTCAACAGCTGGGGATCCATCCCCGCGCTGGCAGCAAAGGTGCACAGCAGCATCATTCCCAGCAGTAAATGTCGCACTTGATGGCTCACCTGGCATGATTGAATGGATTCATAAGGTAACTCAGTGCACATCCTTGCCCCAACCTCTTAATTAGCGATTGATTAATAGCGTGGATCGCAAAAAAATCCCGATCTGACAGGTTGCCAATTGGGCTAAGGCCCAGCAAGCTAATCAAGACGACGGGAGACACCATGGTCATCCCTCTGTTTTATTGATGTTTTATCGTCCAAACAGCGATGTGGTCGCACCGCATCCTGTCCATTTTTTAGGGGGAAAAATGAGTCTGATTCAAGAGTTCAAGGCCTTTGCGGCCAGAGGCAACGTCATCGACATGGCGGTCGGTATCATCATAGGTGCCGCCTTCGGCAAGATAGTCTCCTCCTTCGTGGGCGACGTCATCATGCCGCCCATCGGCCTCATCCTGGGGGGGGTGGACTTCAGCGATCTGGCCGTCACCCTGAAGGCCGCCGAAGGTGACATCCCTGCCGTGGTCATCGCCTACGGCAAGTTCATCCAGACCATCATCGATTTTCTGATCATCGCCTTCGCCATCTTCATGGGGCTCAAGGCAGTCAACACCCTGCAGAAGAAGCAGGCAGAGGAAGCCCCTGCCCCGGCCGGCCCCACCAAGGATCAGGAGCTGCTGACCGAGATCCGCGATTTGCTGAAATCCCAGCAGGGGAAATAGACGCCAGCTCCTGTCGTGGAGTGATGAAAAAACCGCCATTTGGCGGTTTTTTATTGGCGGCGGCACGGGTCAGGCCCGGGGATGGTGCTCCCCATGGAGTGCCTTGAGACGCTCGTTGGCCACGTGGGTGTAGATCTGGGTGGTGGAGAGATCCGCGTGCCCCAGCAGCATCTGCACCACCCGCAGATCGGCGCCGTGGTTAAGCAGATGGGTGGCAAAGGCGTGGCGCAGGGTGTGGGGGGAGAGCTCTCCCCGGATCCCCGCCCGCTGGGCATAGAGCTTTATACGATGCCAGAAGGTCTGGCGGGTCATCATCCTGGCCTGCTTGGAGGGGAAGACCACATCCGAGCTGGTGCCCCCCAGCAGCAGGGTGCGGGCCTCCCGGTAGTAACGCTCCAGCCAGTGAACCGCCTCCTCCCCCATGGGCACCAGTCGCTCCTTGTTGCCCTTGCCCACCACCCGCACCAACCCCTGGCGCAGGCTGACATGCTCGGCGGTGAGCCCCACCAGCTCGGAGACCCGCAGTCCGGTGGCATAGAGCAGCTCGAGCATCGCCTTGTCCCGCAGCTCCAGCGGGTCATCCACCAGGGGCGCCGTCAGCAGTGCATCCACCTCGGCCTCGCTGAGATCCGAGGGTAGCTTCTTGGGCAGCTTGGGGCCCTCCAGCAGCACCGTCGGGTCGTCGCCGCGCAATTTTTCCCGATTCAGATACTGATAGAAGCGGCGCAGGGCCGAGAGGAGGCGGGCCGTGCTGCTCGCCGCAAACTGGTGGTCCACCCGCCAGGCGAGGTAGTGCTGGATGTCGTCCATCCCCGCCAGCAGCAGGGAGCCCCCCTGCCCATCGAGCCAGAGGGCAAACTTTTCCAGATCCGAGCGATAAGAGCTGACCGTATTGTCGGACAGTCCCCGCTCCAGCCAGAGGGCATCCAGGAAGGGCTCGATCAGGGGATGGTTGTGCACGGCAGGGGCAGGCTTGGTCATGGAGTGTCGGTCTTGGGCAAACGGTGGCCCATTGTAGCCTGCCAGGCCGGCGCGCACATCAGGGGCTTGCGCTTCCCCGGCAGGCATACCAGGCGGTGAAGCGCGAGGGGCAATCTGCTAGACTGGCGCCCTCACTCGGGCGGTCCGGCCCCATGGTTGCCCGACACCCCCTTGCCTACTGCGATCAAGAGAAGAGCGATGAAGATAGGTTTGTTTTACGGCTCAACCACCTGCTACACCGAGATGGCCGCCGAGAAGATCCGCGCCCTCATTGGCCCCGAGCTGGTTGATCTCCACAACATCAAGGACGTGCCCCTGGCCCGCATGCAGGAGTACGACATCCTGATCCTCGGCATCTCCACCTGGGACTTCGGCGAGCTGCAGGAAGATTGGGAATCCCGCTGGGAAGACATCAAGGATGTGTCTCTGGAAGGACGCATCATAGCCCTGTTCGGCATGGGCGATCAGCTGGGGTACGGCGAGTGGTATCAGGATGCCCTTGGCCTGTTGCACGATCAGCTGGTGCCCAAGGGGGTCAGGCTGGTGGGTTACTGGCCCAACGAGGGGTACGAGTTCGATGCCTCCAAGGCGCTGATCGACGATGGCCGCCACTTCGTCGGCCTGGCTCTCGATGACGCCAACCAGTACGACCAGACCGAATCCCGCATCGAGCAGTGGGTCGATCAGATTCTGAATGAGATCCACGAGCTGCTGTGATCCCGCCTGGCGGCGCCACAGAGCGCCGACGACCCGGCTCCCTCATCGCCCCTCGAAAGCGACGTTGATCTTCCCTGCCGGCAGCCGGCCACACTGGCTGCCGGGCGCAGTTATCGCACCGATTTTCTCGTTCGGTATCATCGCCTGACGCTATAGCGACTTTTTGCTGCTGGTCTGCAACAATGCAACCGACACCCCATAACACAATCAGAACGGGTGTCGGAAGCAAACAGGAAACAGACCAGAAAAGGAAATTCTATGACCTCATTCTCCCTGTTGGCCCCCACCATAGCCCGCGACGTGCTCGATCACGCCCTGCGGCTGGGTGCCGACTTCGCCGAGCTGTTTGTGGAGCGCAAGCGCCGCAGCCAGCTCAGCCTGCTCTCCAGCCAGATAGAGAACATCAGCGGCGGCCTCGATTTTGGCATAGGCGTGCGCCTGTGCTACGGCCACAAGGTGCTCTACGGCTACACCAACCTGGCCAGCCGCGACGAGCTGCTGCGCATCGTCAGCCTGCTGGCGGCCAAGGACAGGCGTGACCCCGTGGTCACCGCCACCGCCTTCGATTTCACCCCCATCACAGACCGCAATCCGGTGGCCCTGCCGCTCTCGGCCGACAAGCAGCTGGAGCAGAAGATTGCCTATCTGCATGCCATGGATGCGGTGGCCCGCGCCGAGAGCGGCAAGGTGAGCCAGTTCTCCGGCAACGTGCTGGGCTGGGAGCAGGAGGTGGAGATCTTCAACAGCGAAGGGCTGCAGGTGAGCGATCGCCGCCACTACAACCGCATCATGGCCCAGACCATAGCGGTGGAAGGGAGCGAGCAGAGCGTGGGCTATGAGGCCCCCGGCGCCCTGATGGGCTGGGAACATGCCGAGCGCATAGACCCGCGGGAGCTGGCCCTCACCGCCACCCGTCAGGCGCTGGTGAAGCTGGGCGCAGCCCCCTGCCCGAGCGGCACCCTGCCGGTCATCATGGAGAGCGGATTTGGCGGCGTCATCTTCCACGAGGCCTGCGGCCACCTGCTGGAGACCACCTCGGTGGCCAAGAAGGCCTCGGTGTTCCACGACAAGATGGGCCAGCTCATCGCCAATCCGGCGGTCAGCGCCGTGGATGAAGGGCTGCAGGGCAACGCCTGGGGCTCCATCAACGTCGATGACGAGGGGATGGCGACCCAGCACACCCAGCTCATCAAGGAGGGCGTGCTCACCGGCTTCCTGGTGGACAGAATGGGCGCCATCAAGACCGGCCATGCCCGCACCGGCTCAGGAAGGCGCGAGTCCTACAAGTTCGCCCCCACCTCCCGCATGCGCAACACCTACATAGAGCCGGGCAGCCACAGCCTGGACGAGATGCTGGCCACCGTCGAGCACGGCATCTACGCCAAGAAGATGGGGGGCGGCTCGGTGCAGCCGGGCACAGGCGAGTTCAACTTCAACGTGCAGGAGGCCTACCTCATCGAACATGGCAAGATAACCCGGCCCCTCAAGTCGGCGACCCTGATCGGCACAGGCCCGCAAGTGCTCAAAGAGATCTCCATGGTGGGGCGCAATCTGGCCCTGGCCGCCGGCATGTGCGGCTCAGTCTCCGGCTCGGTGCCCACCTCTGTCGGCCAACCCGCCTTGAAAGTTGACAAGATCCTGGTAGGAGGGAACGCCTGATGAGCACACTCAATATGAATCAACTGCTCAGCCGCCTGCTGGAGAAGGTCGCCGACCTCGATGCCGAGGCAGACATCATCGCCAATCAGGACAAGGCCTTCTCCCTCAAGGCCGACAAGGGGGAGCTCGGCGAATACAAGGTCACCAGCAGCCAGCAGCTCGGCATTCGCCTGATCAAGGCGGGCCGGGTCGGCATCGCCTACTCGGAGTCCCTCGATGAGCTGGCGCTGGATGCCATGCTGCAAGACGCGCTCGATGCCAGCCGCTTCGCCAAGGTGGACCCGGATCAGCGCATCTCGGTAGCGGGCAGCCGGATCAGCACCGACTGCGCCGAGATAAACCAGCCCGATACCACGGCGGTGGAGGAGAAGATAGCCCTGGCCCTGCGCCTCGAGGCGGATATGCTGGCGCAACCTGATGTGACCGGTGCCCCCTACAACAGCTTCTTCGAGGGGGAGAGCCGCCTCTGGCTCGCCAACAGCCTAGGCAGCCTCTGCCAGCACAGTGAATTCAGCGTCGGTTGCTATACCTCGGCGCTGGTGGAGCGGGATGGCCGCCAGTCGATGCACTCGCAAGGGCAGTATGGCCGCCGCTTCGACGAGCTGGATAGCCAGACCCTTATCGAACAGATCCATGCCGTGGCCCATGACCTGCTGCCGGGGGAAGCGGTACCGAGCGGTCGCTACAGCGTCCTCTTCAGCACCAACTGCCTAGCCAGCCTGTTTGGCTGCTTCCAGGGGGCGCTGTCGGGCAAGTGGGCCCAGCAGGGGATCAACCCCTGGCGAGACAAGGTGGGTCAGAGCGTGGCGTCCCGCTGGCTCACTCTGGAGAGCCGGGCCTATATGCCGGGCGGCATGCACATCAAGGCGTTCGATGGCGAAGGGGCAGCCACCTCGGATCTGTTGCTGATTGGCGAGGGGGAGCTCAAGACCCTGCTCCACAACAGCACCACCGCCCGCCACTTTGGGGTCGCGAGCAATGGCTCGGCCGCCCGCAGCGCCCGCAGCGCGCTGGATGTGACCACCCGCCACCTGGTGTTTGGCACAGGCCCCCACAGCGAGGGCGAGGTGCAGAGCGGCGACTATCTGGAGCTGGTCAAGTTGGACGGTCTGCACTCCGGTGCCGATGCGGTGAGCGGTGACTTCTCGTTTGGCGCGTCAGGGTTCCTGTGCCGCGATGGGGTACGGCTCCAGCCGGTGCGCGGCATCACGGTGGCGGGCAACTTCTACCGCCTGCTCGGGGAGCTGGAAGCGGTCGGCAATGTGCTGCACCACAACGATGGCAAGGGCTTCTATGCGCCGCTTATCCGTTTCGGTGGCTTGAGTGTCGCTGGCAAGTGACAACCAAGGGATGACAAGGAGTTCTATGCTCCTCCATCCATCCGTTTCGGTGGCTTGAATGTCGCAGGCAAGTGACTGTATCTAGTGGGAAAAGCAGTTATCTTCCCCATCCAAAAGCGGCGCCATCAGGCGCCGTTTTTTCATTGATGGCGCCCCTGTTCGGCCACTCCTACCCTCAAAGAGCCACCGACCGCATCGGCCGGAACATGCTGGAGAATACGAAGATGGACAACACCCTGGTCTGGGCCGACATTCCGACACGGGATCTGGATCGCGCCATGGACTTCTACTCGGCCCTGCTCGATGTGCAGGTCACCCCCATGCAGGAGGAGGAGATGCGGTTTGCCATGCTGCGCTACGATGGCAGCAACGCGGCCGCCTGTCTCGGCCCCATGGACAAATACCACCAGCCCGGTGGCGCCGGTCCCCTCATCTATCTCTCCCTGGGGGACAGGTTGCAGGAGGCTGAGCAGCTGGTTCCCCGGCTCGGCGGGCGGGTGCTCGAACCCCTGCATTCCATCGGCAGCGGTCACGGCTCCCGGGTCATCATAGAGGATACCGAAGGCAACTGGCTGGCCCTCTATGCCCCGCCCGCCCCTTGAGCCGCATAAACAATAACGGCGACCCTGGGGTCGCCGTTATTGTTACCTGACACCTATCAGAAGCGATCAGGCTTCAGGATTGAGGCGAGTCGGCATGCCGGTACGCTGTTCCAGCACCTGCTTGACCACATTGGAGTCGCTGTCCATGTGGGCGATGAAGCGGGTGGTGGCCGGGGTCATGGGGAGCGGCACAGAGGCGGTGGAGTTGAACTCCTCCTCGGTGCGCGACAGCGGCTCGTGCACTTCCATGTAACGACCGCCATCCGGCTCGACCGTGGTCTTGACCGGCTGGTTGACGAACTGGACGCGAGTACCGACCGGCACGTTGTCGAACAGGTACTTGATGTCATCGGCGCGCAGACGCACGCAACCGCTGCTCACCCGCAGACCTATGCCAAAGGTGGCGTTGGTGCCGTGGATAGCATAGAGGTTGCCGATATAGAGGGCGTGCAGGCCCATGGGGTTATCCGGACCGGCCGGCCAGACCGCGGGCAGTGTCTTGCCCTGGGCGGCGTAGCGGCGACGGATGTTCTCGGTCGGGGTCCAGGTCGGGTTGGCGCGCTTGCGCTCTACCTTGGTGATCCAGTTCTCCGGGGTGTTGACCCCCAGCTGACCGATGCCGATGGGCAGCACCTGCACCACGTTCTTGCCTTTCGGGTAGTAGTAGAGACGCATCTCCGCCACGTTGATGACGATCCCCTCGCGCGGCGCATTCGGCAGGATCAGCTGATGCGGAATGGTCAGCTTGCTGCCCGGCGTTGGCAGATAGGGGTCGACGCCCGGGTTCGCTTCCATGATGTTGGTCAGGCCCAGCTGGAAGTCGGCGGCGATCTGCTCCAGCGGACGGTTGTCTGCGGGCACCACGTATTCCTGGTTCTCACCGATCAGACGGCTGTTGGCGGCTGGCAGCGCGTATTCAACGGCGGCGGCCTGCTGGCTGACCAGGGTCAGAGTGCAAAAAAGGGCCGAAGCGGCAATGCGAAGGGGATTCATAAAATTCCTGTATGGTTTCCTGTACCTGTTGGCCTGAAGCCGGTTCATCCTCGGTCTGTCCCTTGTCACGAGTAGCGCTCGCCCGAGGCCAATACCGAGCGCGCATTCTTTCCCGAGTCGGACAAAATTTCAACTTGAAGAGGGGGCTTTTTCGCGGAAAAGATCCATTCTCCCCCCAACAATCGACCGTATCGGGTGCCTGTCAGCCTAACATCGCCAGTCTGAGCGCAAAATGAACATGCATCCGGCCCGCCACCCTAGCCCCAAATTGCATGATGGCGCCGTCACGAGTACAATCTCGCACCCCTTTTATCAGGAGTATCGAGTCATCTCGTGCTCTGGGTGTACCTCATCGGGTGGCCGTGCGTCGAGTACGGTCGCACCATGCCGATGACCCTATACGGCGCCATCAGGTGGCGCCGTCCTGATTTGCAATCAGACAGAAAGAGTCCAACATGTTCAGACCAGAATTGCTCTCCCCCGCCGGGACCCTCAAGAATATGCGTTACGCCTATGCCTATGGCGCCGACGCCGTCTATGCGGGCCAGCCGCGCTACAGCCTGCGGGTGCGCAACAACGAATTCGATCACGAGAATCTGCAGCTCGGCATCAACGAGGCTCATGCCCTGGGCAAGCAGTTCTATGTGGTGGCCAACATCCAGCCCCACAACTCCAAGCTCAAGACCTTCATCCGCGACATGCGCCCCGTGGTGGACATGAAGCCGGATGCGCTCATCATGTCAGACCCCGGTCTCATCATGATGATGCGCGAAGCCTTCCCGGAGATGCCCATCCACCTCTCGGTGCAGGCCAATGCGGTCAACTGGGCCACGGTGAAGTTCTGGCATCAGATGGGCCTGACCCGCGCCATCCTCTCCCGCGAACTGTCCCTGGACGAGATCGAAGAGATCCGCATGCAGGTGCCGGAGATGGAGCTGGAAGTCTTCGTCCACGGCGCCCTCTGCATGGCCTACTCGGGCCGCTGCCTGCTCTCCGGTTACATCAACAAGCGCGACCCCAACCAGGGCACCTGCACCAACTCCTGCCGCTGGGAGTACAAGGTGCACGAGGGCAAGGAAGATGACGTGGGCCAGATTGTGCACCGTCAGGAGCCCATTGCCGTGCGCCCGGACAACACCCTGGGGCTCGGCAAGCCGAGCGATGCCCTGGTGCTGCTGGAAGAGTCCAACCGTCCCGGTGAATACATGACGGCGTTCGAGGACGAGCACGGCACCTACATCATGAACTCCAAGGACCTGCGCGCCGTCGAGCACGTGGAGCGCCTGACCAAGATGGGCGTGCATTCGCTGAAAATCGAAGGCCGCACCAAGTCCTTCTACTACTGCGCCCGCACCGCCCAGGTCTATCGCAAGGCCATCGACGATGCGGTCGCCGGTCGCCCGTTCGATCCGACCCTGATGGGCACCCTCGAGAACCTGGCCCACCGTGGCTACACCGAGGGCTTCCTGCGCCGTCACAACCACAGCGAGTACCAGAACTACGACTACGGCTACTCAGTCTCCGACACCCAGCAGTTCGTCGGCGAGATCACCGGTCGCCAGGGCGACATGGTGGAAGTGGAAGTGAAGAACAAGTTCCTGGTGGGCAACAGCCTGGAGCTGATGACACCCCAGGGCAACGTCAGCTTCAATCTGGAGCAGATGCAGAACCGCAAGGGCGAGCTTATCGACACGGCGCCGGGCAACGGCCACGTGGTCTATGTGCCCGTCCCGAAAGAGATCGACATCAACTACGGCATACTGCTGCGCAACCTGGGCGATCGTCAGGACACCCGCCAGCCCCACTCGGCGGCCTGAGATGGCGCTGCTCATCACCGACAAGTGCATCAACTGTGACATGTGCGATCCCGAGTGTCCGAACCAGGCCATCAGCCTGGGGGACAAGATCTACGAGATCGACCCGGATCGCTGCACCGAATGCGTCGGCCACTATGAGAAGCCCACCTGCATCAGCGTCTGCCCTATCGATTGCATCATCTGGGATCCCGCCCACGTGGAGACCGAAGAGCAACTGATGGACAAGTTTGTGCTGATGCACAGGCAATAAAACCGGCATCAGCGTCTTCGACTCACTGACTGTATCCTCCGGGATCCTGTCCATATGGTGGAGACCGAAGAGCAGCTGATGGACAAGTTTGTGCTGATGCACAGGCAGTAAACCGGCATCAGCGTCTGCGCCTTGTTGACTGCATCCTCCGGGATCCCGCCCATGTGGAGACCGAAGAGCAACTGATGGACAAGTTTGTGCTGATGCACAGGCAGTAAACCGGCATCAGCGTCTACGCCTATGGACTGCATCATCCAGAAATAGAAAAAGCCGGGCATGCCCGGCTTTTTCTATTGCGCTGCAGCCCGGTCAGGGCTTGATCAGTTTCTGCAGCGCCTCAAGCTCGCGCTGGGCCTCCAGCAGCTCGGCCTGGGATGCCTCCAGCTTGGCCTGCTTCTTGGCGATCTTGTCCGGCTTGCCCGAGACCCGGGCGCTCTGCAGATCCGCCAGGCGCTCCTCCACCTCTTGCTTCTGCTTGGCGACCTTCTCTTGCTGCACCTCGACGAGCCCGGCATCGGTGCAATGGGCCTCGATGTTGCGCAGGGCCTGCTCCAGGCCCGCCACCTGCTGCGCGTTATCGTGCGCCCGGGCGAAGGTCAGCTGCTCGGTCACCGCCTGATGTCTGGCCTTGCAGCCGACGTTTTCACTGCCATAGGCCTGTCCGGCCAACAGCAATAATCCTATTCCGGCAATCTTCCACATAACGACCTCTTTGCTCTGTCATACTGGATGGCCGCCTATGAAACCTGACTCATCTCCCGAGGTCAAGGCACAGGGAAAGGGCTACGACAGAGTTTGCACTGGGTCATGCCGCCGCCAAGCTGGCGACGCTACAATGCCCCTTTCAACCCGGAGAGTCCCATGAAACAAGAGATCCTCATCATCGCCAACGGCGCCCCCTATGGCAGCGAGTCCCTGTTCAATGCCCTGCGTCTGGGGATAGCCCTCAACGAGCAGGAAAGCGTCATCCTGAAGATATTCCTGATGTCCGATGCCGTCGGCGCCGCCCTGGCGGGCCAATCCCCCGCCGAGGGTTACAACCTGCGCCAGATGCTGGAGATCCTGTTGGCACAGGGCACCGTCATCCGGCTTTGCAAGAGCTGCACCGACGCACGGGGCATCAGCTCCCTGCCACTTATCGAGGGCATAGAGATAGGCACCCTGCCCCTGCTGGCCCAGTGGACCCTGGCGGCCGACAAGGTGCTGACCTTCTAGGGATCAGGGCTTGGCCCGGACCAGCGCAGGGCGTGAGGTCCGGGTACTCAGGCCATAGAGCATCAGGATCGCCAGGCAGAGCAGCGCCATGCAGCCATAGAGCCAGCTGCCCCCCCAGTTGGCCAGGATCCAGCCCCCCAGCAGGGCACCGATGGCGATCCCGAGCCCGGACATGGAGGCCGCCCCGAAGTAGCTGCCCTTGAGGTGCTCCGGCGCCATCTGATCGACCAGCACATTGAGCAGCGGGAACAGGATGCACTCGCCGACGCTCAGCAGGATCACCGCCACTATCCAGTGCCACCAGATAGCGGTATCCCCGAGCGCGAACTGCAGCTGGGCGCTGAGGAAGAAGGCGACCCCGAGCTGCAGTCGACGCTTGATAGACCAGTTGGCGGTCAGGTGCAGCAGCGGGAACTGCAGTATCACTATGGTCAGCGCATTGGTGCTCACCAGCCAGCCGATGAGGCGCTCCACTTCCGGGGTGCCCGCCCGGGTCAGATACTGGATGAGCGGTGATTCGAACTGGGCATAGACCAGCATCAGCAGCATGTTGGCCATCGTCAGCAGCAGGAAGCCCCTGTCTTGCCAGAGCACCCGCAGCACGGCGCGCATGCCCGGACCGGCGGCATGGCTTGGCTGACAGGCGGCCAGCCGAAAGCCGACGAAGAAGATGAAGCCCAGCAGCAGATAGCTGACACTGAGCAGCAGGAAGGTCTCCTGGCGGGCGCTCAGGCCGTAGCTGACCCCGAGCAGGGGGCCTATGGCTGCCCCCAGGTTGAGCAGAAAATAGCGCAGGTGCAGCGCCAACTCGCGGGCTTTGGGCTCGGCCAGGCTATCGGCCATCAGCGCCTTGCCCGGCGAATCGATGAGCCCGTAGGAGAGCCCGCTGCCGATCACCCCCATCGCCAGCCAGATCACCTGATGGGAGAGGCCGAGCAGGGCGACGCTCAGGGCGGACACCAGGCAGCCAAACAGCAGTATGTTGCGCCTCCCCCACTTGTCCGACAGCCAGCCGCCGTAGAAGCTGACCAGGGTGGAGAGGGCCGCCGTGGCCCCCAGGATGAGGCCGATCAGGGTCGCCGAAAGCCCATAGTCGCGGTAGAGCAGGATGGAGAGAAAGGGCCAGACCATGAAGAAGGTGGTGCGCACCATGAAGGTGCCCAGGATGACGATCCAGACCAGCGGGGGAAACTGCCTGAGATAGGCCCATGACATGCTGCACTTCCTTTTGACAACGTGACGGCGAGTCGTCCCTTATAGCAACTGGCGCCAAAAGGAACAAGGCATCTTCTCCCTGGACCCCTCAGGCAGACAGGCACAAAAAAGCCGACCCTGAGGTCGGCTTTTCACAGAGCGGATGCCTTATTCGGCAGCCGGCTCTTCGGCAACGGCCACGTCGGCAACCGGGGCGGCGGCTTCGGTCGGTGCATTCGCTTCCTTGATGGAGAGACGCACACGGCCTTGACGGTCCACTTCCAGTACCTTCACCTTCACAACGTCACCGATCTTCAGGAAGTCGGCCACGTTCTGCACGCGGGCATCGGTGATCTGGGAGATGTGTACCAGACCGTCTTTACCCGGCAGGATATTGACGAAGGCGCCGAAATCGGCCAGACGCACAACCTTGCCTTCATAGATGCGGTTCACTTCGATCTCGGCGGTGATGGCCTCGATGCGACGGATGGCTTCCATGGCGGCTTCGTTGGCAACGGCGGAGATGCGGACTGTACCGTCATCATCCAGCTCGATGTTGGTGCCGGTCTCTTCGGTCAGGGCACGGATCACGGAACCGCCCTTGCCGATGACATCCTTGATCTTCTCAGGATTGATCTTGATGGTGTGGATGCGCGGGGCGAAATCGGAGATCTCGGCACGCGGCGCCTGGATGGCTTCGTCCATGACCTTCAGGATGTGCAGGCGAGCGCCACGAGCTTGCTTGAGGGCAATCTCCATGATCTCTTTGGTGATGCCTTCGATCTTGATGTCCATCTGCAGCGCGGTGATACCCTGGGTAGTACCGGCTACCTTGAAGTCCATGTCGCCCAGGTGATCTTCATCACCCAGGATGTCGGACAGCACGACGAAACCTTCTTCTTCCTTCACCAGACCCATGGCGATACCGGCAACGGAGGCCTTGATCGGCACACCCGCGTCCATCAGCGCCAGGGAGGAACCACAGACGGAGGCCATGGAGGAGGAACCGTTGGATTCGGTGATTTCAGACACCACGCGTACCACGTACGGGAACTCGGCGGCGCTCGGCATCACGGCAGCAACGCCGCGCTTGGCCAGACGACCATGACCGATTTCACGACGCTTGGGGCTGCCCATCATGCCGGTCTCGCCGACGCAGTACGGCGGGAAGTTGTAGTGCAGCATGAAGCGGTCGGCACGGTGGCCGGCCAGCTCGTCGATGTTCTGGGCGTCACGCTCGGTACCCAGAGTCGCAACCACGATGGCCTGAGTCTCACCACGAGTGAACAGGGCGGAGCCGTGAGCACGGGGCAGGATGCCGGTGCCGACAGACAGGGCGCGGATCATTTCCGGATCGCGACCATCGATGCGCGGCTCGCCACGGACCACACGGCCACGGACGATGCGGCTTTCCAGGCTGTGGAACTCTTCGCCGATCTTCTTGGCATCTTCTTCCACGCCGGAGGCGATGACTTGCTCAACCACACGGGACTTGATGGCACCGATGGCGGCGTAACGCACGGCCTTCTCGGTGATGCGGTAGGCTTCACCCAGTTCGGCGGTGGCCAGCTCGGCAACCTTGGCTTTCAGCGCTTCGTTGACGGCAGGCGGGGTCCAGTCCCACGGCTGGGTACCCACGTCGGCGGCGAATTCGTTGATGGCGTTGATCACCACCTGCATCTGCTCGTGGCCATAGACCACGGCGCCCAGCATCACCTCTTCGGAGAGGATGGCCGCTTCGGATTCCACCATCAGCACGGCGTTGGCGGTACCGGCAACCACCAGATCCAGATCGCTCTGGGGCAGTTCGGTGGTGGTCGGGTTCAGCACGAACTGACCGTTCATGTAACCCACGCGGGCAGCAGCAATCGGGCCGCCGAACGGGATACCGGAGATGGCCAGGGCAGCAGAGGCACCGATCATGGCTACGATGTCGGGGGACACGGCCGGGTTCACGGACATGACGGTGGCAACCACCTGAACCTCATTGAGGAAGCCTTCCGGGAACAGCGGACGAATAGGACGGTCGATCAGGCGGGAGATGAGGGTCTCACCTTCGCTCGGACGGCCTTCACGACGGAAGAAACCACCCGGGATACGACCAGCAGCATAGGTACGCTCCTGGTAGTTGACGGTCAGCGGGAAGAAATCACGGCCGTGATCGGCCTCTTTCTTGCCGACGACGGTCACAAATACGCAGGTATCGTCCATGCTGACCATAACGGCCGCAGTGGCTTGACGGGCCATCACACCGGTTTCCAGGGTGACGGTGTGTTGACCGTACTGGAATGACTTTACAATAGGATTCACGTGAATTTCCTTTTTACAATTTGGCGCTTTAAATTCGCGTGCAAGTATACTTGATTCGCATCAAAAGGTAAGCGGTGGCGCGCATTCTGTGAGGCAGGCAACGGTTTGCTGCGCGATAAAAATGATCCATAAAAAAGGGGAACCTCACGGTTCCCCTTTTTCGCGAAATCTGATGGTCGATTAACGACGCAGACCCAGCTTGGCGATCAGAGCAGCGTAACGCTGAACGTCTTTACGCTTCAGGTAGTCCAGCAGCTTACGACGCTGGGAAACCATGCGCAGCAGACCGCGACGACCGTGGTGATCCTTGGAGTGCTCCTTGAAGTGACCTTGCAGATGGTTGATCTGGGCAGTCAGCAGGGCAACCTGCACTTCGGGGGAACCGGTGTCGTTGGCGCAACGAGCGTTGTCAGCAACGATGGAAGCTTTGATCTCAGCATTTAGAGACATGGTATTACTCCAGTAGAGTGTTTAAAGGTTCACAGCCAATCTCTAATTCAGCCGTGAAATGAGGGCGGTATCATAATCGCAGCCGCCCCTTTTCGCAACGATAAAGAGGACCGAGCTGCACGCACCCTGGCCGGTAAGCCAGAGCGATGCCGCCAGAGGATCACTCCTCGTTGTTATCGTCGTGATAACGCACCAGTCGCTTGGGGGCGACCCGCCCTTCGTCGTCGATTTCGCCGACGCCGATGAACTCGCGCTCAGGACCGACCGTCATGCGGACCTGGCCGCTTTGCGGCGCACCTGCCACCTGCACGGCCTGGCCCTGGTTCACATAGGCGGCCACGGCCGTCAGCATGTTCACCTCGGGCAGAGACGCCACTGCGGTATCCATCGGCAGCAACAGGGGATCCAGCTGCTCCCGCGGCGGAATGCTCTCGGCCTTGGCCTGCTCGAAGATGCACTCGAGCTGATCCAGGGTCAGCATCCTGTCATAGGGATAGCTGGCCACCTGGGTGCGACGCAGCTGGGTGACATGGGCGCCACAGCCCAGCACTTCGCCGAGATCGTCCACCAGGGAGCGGATGTAGGTGCCCTTGCTGCAATGCACCTCGAGGCGCACCTCATCCCCTTCGAAACTCAGCAGTTTGAGCTCGAATACGGTGATGGGGCGGGCTTCCCGCTCGATCTCTATGCCTTCACGGGCGTACTCGTAGAGCGGACGACCGTTGTGCTTGAGGGCGGAGTACATGGACGGCACCTGCATGATGGGGCCGCGGAACTGGTCCAGCGCCTCGATCAGGGTACCCACGGCCACGTTCACCGGACGGATGGAGACCACCTCGCCGTCGGAGTCGCTGGTGTTGGTGCGCTCGCCCAGCTTGGCGGTCACCTCATAGCGCTTGTCCGCCTCCAGCAGATACTGGGAGAACTTGGTGGCCTCACCGAGGCAGATCGGCAACATGCCGGTCGCCAGGGGATCCAGGGCGCCGGTGTGGCCGGCCTTGGCCGCGTTGTAGATCCGTTTGACCCTCTGCAACACATCGTTGGAAGTCAGACCGGTCGGCTTGTCCAGCAGCAGGATACCGTGTACGTCACGGCCCTTGAAACGACGTCTTCGAGACATCTCAGGCTTTGTCCTCAGTAGTATCATCCGGTGCGGCTTCGTCTTCTTCACGACCGGCTTCGGTCATGCGACGCTTGTCTTCACGCACAGTGTTGGTCACCAGGTTGGAGAGGCGCATCCCCTCGACCAGGGTCTGGTCGTAGTAGAAACGCAGCTCAGGCACCACCCGCAGACGCATGGCGCTGCCAAGCAGGCTGCGAATGTAACCGGCCGCTTCGGTCAGGCCCTTGAGCCCTTCCGCGATGCGCTCGGCGTCATTCTCCAGCTGCAGGAAGGTGACGTAAATCTTGGCATAGTTGAGGTCCTTGGAGACTTCCACGTCGGAGACGGTCACCATGCCGATGCGCGGGTCTTTCACCTCGCGCTGCAGGATCAGCGCGATTTCGCGCTGGATCTGCTGCCCGACCCGACGGGTCCGGCTGAATTCTCTGGCCATATTCTATCCTGCGATAAAAGGGGGCCGCAGCCCCCTATTTTGTCTAACTGTCGGCTTACAGAGTCCGTTGAATTTCAATGGTCTCGTAAACTTCGATCTGGTCGCCTTCGCGTACGTCGTTGTAGTTCTTGACCGCGATACCACACTCGTAACCGTTGCGGACCTCGTTGACGTCATCCTTGAAGCGGCGCAGGGATTCCAGCTCGCCTTCATAGATAACCACGTTGTCACGCAGAACGCGAATACGGTTGGAACGCTTGACCACACCTTCGGTAACCATACAGCCGGCAACGGCGCCGAACTTCGGTGACTTGAAGACGCTACGGACTTCAGCCAGACCGATGATCTCCTGACGATACTCAGGAGCCAGCTTGCCGCTCATGGCCTGCTTCACTTCGTCGATCAAATCATAGATGACGGAGTAGTAACGCAGATCCAGGCTCTCGGACTCGATGACCTTGCGCGCAGAAGCGTCGGCACGGACGTTGAAGCCCACCAGGATGGCGCTGGAAGCAGCCGCCAGGGTAGCGTCGGTTTCGGTGATGCCACCGACCCCTGAACCCACGATCTTGACCTTGACTTCGTCGGTAGAGAGCTGAACCAGCGCATCGCAGATAGCTTGCACCGAACCCTGTACGTCGGCCTTGATCACCACGTTCACTTCGGACACTTCGCCCTCGGTCATGTTGGCGAACATGTTTTCCAGCTTGGCCTTCTGCTGGCGAGCCAGCTTGACGTCGCGGAACTTGCCCTGACGATAGAGTGCCACTTCACGGGCCTTCTTCTCGTCACGTACAACGGTGGCTTCATCACCAGCAGACGGCACCCCGGACAGACCCAGGATTTCCACCGGCAGGGACGGGCCCGCTTCCTTGATCTCGCGACCCAGTTCGTCACGCATGGCACGGATACGACCGTATTCCAGACCACAGAGTACGATGTCGCCCTGGCGCAGGGTACCTTCTTGTACCAGCACAGTGGCAACCGGACCACGACCCTTGTCCAGGAAGGATTCGATCACGACGCCGCTGGCCATGCCATCGACAACCGCTTTCAATTCCAGTACTTCGGACTGGATCAGGATGGCTTCCAGCAGGTCGTCGATGCCTTCGCCAGACTTGGCGGAGACGTGAACGAACTGGCTGTCGCCACCCCAGTCTTCGGACATGACGTTGTAACGGGCCAGCTCGGTCTTGACGCGATCCGGATCCGCTTCGGGCTTGTCGATCTTGTTGACCGCAACCACGATGGGCACTTCTGCCGCCTTGGCGTGCTGGATGGCTTCGATGGTCTGCGGCATGACGCCGTCATCGGCAGCAACAACCAGAACGACGATATCGGTCGACTTGGCACCACGAGCACGCATGGAGGTAAAGGCAGCGTGACCCGGAGTATCCAGGAAGGTGATCATGCCACTGTCGGTCTCGACGTGGTAGGCACCGATGTGCTGGGTAATACCACCGGCTTCGCCAGCGGCAACCTTGGCTTTACGGATGTAATCCAGCAGCGAGGTCTTGCCGTGGTCGACGTGACCCATGATGGTCACGACTGGCGCGCGCGGCTTGGCTTCGGAGGTCTCGTCACGATCGGACAGTACCGCCTCTTCCAGCTCGTTCTCGCGACGCAGCAATACCTTGTGACCCATCTCCTCGGCGACCAGCTGAGCGGTCTCCTGATCGATCACCTGGTTGATGGTCGCCATGGCGCCCATCTTCATCATCGCCTTGATGACTTCGACACCCTTGACGGCCATCTTGTTGGCCAGCTCGGCCACTGTGATGGTCTCGCCGATGACGACGTCACGGTTCACCACGGCGGCAGGCTTGTTGAAGCCGTGCTTCATGGCGTTGGGCATGGCGACCTTGCCGCGCTTGCCTTTGCGAGCACGGGGGTTGCGGGAGTCACGGTCGTCTTCGCGGCGAGTGGCCTTTTTCGGGGCCTTGACTGCTGCAGCAGCAGTGCGACGACTGGTCTCTTCCTTCCGGTCCAACTCGTCTTCTGCGGCTTGCGCATGCTTGTTGGTGGTCAGATGGTAGTCACTGCTCTCTTTGGCACGAGCAGCTTCTTCTTCAGCCCAGCGAGGGCCGTTCTGTTCCGCCATGACGCGAGCCTCTTCGGCTTTCTTCGCGGCGAGTTCTTCTGCTTTTTGCAAAGCGGTTTGTTCCTGTTGGCGCTTCAGTTCTTCTGCTTCGCGCTTGGCCATCTTTTCTGCCTCTTGCTGAGCTGTGCTAGCGGCTACTTTGGCGGGCTGTGGAGCCTGTCGAGCCTTTGATTGTGCCTCGATCCGCGCCTTTTCCTCAGCTTCACGACGAGCCTGCTCAGCCTCACGGCGAGCCTTCTCTTCAGCATCGAGACGGGCCTTGTTTTCGGCCTCGTGACGAGCTTTTTCTTCTGCTTCCAAACGCGCTTTTTCCTCGGCTTCCGCCTGACGCTGTTCATCTTCCAGCGCCGAGCGTTTTACATAGGTGCGAGTCTTGCGCACTTCAACCTGCACTTCCTTGTTCTTGCCGCCAGTCCCTTGAACACTCAGGGTGCTCTTGGTCTTGCGCTGCAAAGTCATGCGGGCTGGTGCGGTGATCTCGTCACCTCCATGCTGTTTTTTCAAGTGAGCCAGCAGAGTCTGTTTCTCAGACTCGCTGACGAGGTCGTCGGCCTTGCTCTTGCTGATACCGGCATCGACAAACTGCTGGAGAAGACGATCAACCGGCGTGTCGATGTCAGTGGCAAGTTGTTTGACTGATACTTCTGCCATTCATTTTCCTCCGTTTGATCTTATTCAGACTGCTCTTCTCCGAACCAACAGATATTGCGAGCAGCCATAATCAGCTCACCGGCTTTCTCAGCGGTCAGCTCTTCAATGTCGGCAAGGTCGTCGATACCTTGCTCTGCCAAATCTTCCAGGGTGCCGACGCCGCGAGCGGCCAGGGCATACGCCATTTCACGGCCAAGGCCGTTGAGATTGAGCAGTTCTTCGGAAGGCTCTACGCCGTCGAAGGATTCTTCTTTGGCCAGGGCCTTGGTGGTCAGGACATCCTTGGCACGCTTGCGCAGCTCTTCCACCATGTCTTCGTCCAGACCGTCGATGGCCAGCAGCTCATTGACGGGTACGAAGGCGATCTCTTCCAGGGTGGAGAAACCTTCTTCCATCAGCAGACCGGCGAAATCGTCGTCGATGTCCAGGGCGCTGGTGAACAGGGTCAGGATGCGATCGTTCTCGGCCTGGTGCTTGGCACGCATGTCCTCGACGGTCATGACGTTCAGCTCCCAGCCGGTCAGCTGGGAGGCCAGACGCACGTTCTGACCGTTGCGGCCGATGGCCTGGGCCAGGTTGGCGGCTTCCACGGCGATGTCCATGGTGTGGTTGTCTTCATCAACGATGATGGAGGCCACATCGGCAGGCGCCATGGCATTGATCACGTATTGGGCCGGGTTGTCATCGTACAGGACGATGTCGGCACGCTCACCGCTCAGCTCGGCGGAGACGGCCTGAACGCGGGCACCGCGCATGCCGATACAGGCACCGATCGGGTCGATACGACGATCGTTGGTCTTGACCGCGATCTTGGCGCGGGAACCCGGATCACGGGCGGCGCCCATGATTTCGATCATCTCTTCGCCGATTTCCGGCACTTCGATGCGGAACAGCTCTTTCAGGAAGTCAGGGCTGGAGCGGCTGACGAACAGCTGGGAACCACGGGCTTCCGGGCGGACGGCATAGAGCAGGCCACGGATGCGGTCACCGGGACGGAAGGTCTCACGGGGCAGCATGTCGTCGCGGAAGATCACGGCCTCGGCATTGCTGCCCAGATCCAGGATCACGTTGTCGCGGTTGCTCTTCTTGACCACGCCGCTGATGATGGTGCCTTCCTTGTCCTTGAACTGGTCAACGACTTGGGAACGCTCGGCCTCGCGCACTTTCTGCACGATGACCTGCTTGGCGGTCTGGGTGGTGATGCGGTCGAAGGTCACAGAGTCAATCTGGTCTTCAACATAGTCGCCGATCTGGATATCCGGCTGCTCGATCTGAGCGGCTTCGAGAGTGATTTCCCCGTACGGGTTCTCCATGGAAGCCTGATCGGCCACCACGACCCAACGGCGATAGGTGTCGTAGTCACCGGTCTTGCGATCGATTTCGACCCGAACTTCAATCTCGCCTTCGTATTTTTTCTTGGTCGCAGTCGCCAGCGCAGTCTCCAGAGCCTGGAAAATCTTCTCGCGGGGGACAGCCTTCTCGTTGGACACAGCGTCAACGACCAGCAAAATCTCTTTATTCATATCCGATAGCCTCGTTAACCAAAGTTCGGCACTATGTTCGCTTTTTGGATATTGGTGAAAGCCAACACCTCGTCCTTACCATCTACTGTCAGGGTGACCATGTCCCCCTGCACAGCTTTGATTACGCCTTTGAACTTGCGGCGGTTGTTTGTTGCCATCCGAAGCGAAACCGCCGCCTCTTGGCCAACGTATTTTTCGAACTGGGCAACCTTGAACAGCGGACGATCCAGGCCCGGGGAGGAAACCTCGAGGTAATACTCCTCGGTGATGGGATCTTCAACGTCCATGATGGCGCCAACCTGGCGGCTCACCTCGGCACAGTCTTCCACCGTCACGCCTTGCTCTGAGTCGATGAAGACGCGCAAGGTCGAGTGCTTACCCGCACGGATAAACTCGACACCCCAAAGTTCAAAACCCAAGGCAACGACCGGAGCCTCGAGCAGATCGGTCAAACGTTGTTCCAACGTAGCCAAAGTCACCCTCCGAAAAACAAAAAAAGGGCATATAGCCCAGATAGAGATCGATTCAGAGTAAATCGCACATAACAAAAAGCCCCGATGTCAAATCGGGGCTTGGCGCTTTACCCTGATTGTCGCCTCGCAGCGACCGCCTTCCTGAGCGTAGGAAATGCGTGAAATTTGGTTGCGGGGGCCGGATTTGAACCGACGACCTTCGGGTTATGAGCCCGACGAGCTACCATGCTGCTCCACCCCGCGTCCGAAATCGTGCGAGATTATAGCCAGATCATTCTCTTCATACAAGACTGAGTGGCTATAATACACCCGGTTACCCGGGCTCACTGCTTAATTGGTGCCGTGGGCGGGACTCGAACCCGCACACCCTAGAGCACTACCCCCTCAAGATAGCGTGTCTACCAATTCCACCACCACGGCAAAAACTCTTTACTCGGGAACGTCAGTGTCTTTCTTTACTGGCGCTTTGGTCTGCTCAACTTGCTGAGTCTGTTGCAGATTTTCCCATTCGCTACCCTGTTTTACCTTGTTGCTTGACATGGAGCCGAGCACCAGGCTGATCAAAAAGAACAGAGTGGCCAAAATTGCAGTTGTGCGGGTCAGGAAACTGCCTGAACCACCGGAGCCGAATACAGTATTCGATGCCCCTGCACCGAAGGAGGCGCCCATATCAGCCCCTTTACCTTGCTGAATCATCACCAGACCGATCAGAGCCAGTGATACCAGCAGATAAACGACTAAAAGAATCTCGTACATTTAACTTGCACCCTTTGCCGCTTCAACAATTCCTAAAAACGCATCGCTGTCGAGGCTTGCTCCACCTATCAGTCCGCCATCAATGTCGGGCTGGGCAAACAAATCTCTCGCGTTGGTCGGCGTCACGCTCCCACCATAGATGATTCTGACTTTCTCACCTATTACCGGAGTATCCTCCGCCAAGCGACCACGAATAAAGGAATGAACCTCTTGTGCCTGCTCGGGTGTGGCGCATTTACCTGTACCTACAGCCCAAATCGGCTCGTAGGCGATGATAGCATTATCGAAAGCCATCGCGCCATTTTTCTCTATGACGATATCCAGCTCTTCGGCGATCACCTCGAAGGTTCTTCTCGCCTGCCTCGCCGCACCTGACTCCCCCAGACAAAGGATGGGAATCAAACCTGCCGCTCTGACTGCCGCAAACTTCTCTGCGACGATAAAGCTGGTCTCACCAAAGAGACGCCTGCGCTCGGAGTGCCCAACCAGTACGTATCGGCACCCTGCCTCGACCAGCATCTCACACGAGACTTCACCCGTATAAGCGCCTTGTCGGTGCTGACTCACATTCTGAGCCCCCAACCTTATCGCCTTCTGCTCACCGAGCAGTCGTGCGGTAAAGTCGAGATGCACATGGGAAGGACAGAGAACGACATCTACATCATCACCAACACCCTTCAGGCATTGACTCGTAAACTGCTCTAACTGCGACCTACTACCGTGTAACTTCCAGTTGGCTGCTACAAACGGCTTGCGATGTCCCATCGGCAACTCCCTTGCGAAAGCGGGGCTGATAATATCCAGAGGATGATCAGCTGACAAGTGCTATTTTCAAATTTTCGAATCGTTTGAACAAGATACAACCAGGACGGTTAAAAAATCGCCCTGGTTGCTCATTAAAACGCCGATTCGACCTGTTGGGCGATGCGTTGTGCCATGTCACGCACCTGTTGCTCATGCTCCCCTTCCACCATCACCCGGATCAGGGGCTCGGTGCCGGATTTGCGCAGCAGGACACGGCCACGGCCACCCAGTTCCTGTTCCACCTTGGCCACTTCCTGCTGTACGGCTTCGGCCGCCAGCGGATCCTTGCCCTCGGCAAAACGTACGTTCACCAGTACCTGGGGGAACTTGCTCATACCGGAGCGCAGCTTGGCCAGCGGCATCTCCGCAGAGCACACCGCCGTCAGCACCTGCAGGGCGGCGACTATGCCATCCCCTGTGGTGGTCTGATCCAGGCAGATGATGTGACCCGAGTTCTCGCCACCTATGCGCCAGCCCTTCTCGTTCATCATCTCGAGCACATAGCGGTCACCCACCTTGGCACGGGCAAACGGAATACCGAGCGTCTGCAATGCCAGCTCCAGGCCCATGTTGGCCATCAGGGTCCCGACCACGCCGCCCTTGAGGCGACCGTTGCGCAGGGCATCACGGGCGATGATGTAGAGGATCTCGTCCCCGTCGATGATGTAGCCAGTGCTGTCTACCATCACCAAGCGATCGCCATCACCGTCGAAGGCGACACCGAGATCGGCCTTGCACTCCAGCACCTTGGCGGCCAGCGCCTCAGGTGCGGTGGAGCCCACCCCATCGTTGATGTTGAGGCCATCCGGGCTGCAACCGATGGCAATCACCTCGGCGCCCAGCTCGCGGAACACTGAGGGTGCTATGTGATAGGTGGCGCCATGGCCGCAATCCACCACCATCTTCACCCCTTCCAGGCTCAGATGGGTGGGGAAGGTGCTCTTGCAGAACTCGATGTAACGGCCGGCGGCATCGTCGATGCGCTGCGCCTTGCCAAGTTCGGCGGACTCCACGCACTTGAGCTCGTGATCCAGTTCGGCTTCGATGGCCAGCTCCACCTCATCGGGCAGCTTGGTGCCGTCGGCGGAGAAGAACTTGATGCCGTTGTCGTAATAGGGGTTGTGGGAGGCGCTGATGACGATGCCAGCCTCGGCACGGAAGGTGCGAGTCAGGTAGGCCACCGCCGGCGTCGGCATGGGGCCCATCAATATGGCCTTGAGGCCCGCAGCGGAGAGGCCCGCTTCCAGCGCCGATTCCAGCATGTAGCCGGAGATCCGGGTGTCCTTGCCGATCAGCACCTTCTTGGTGCCCTTCTTGGAGAGCACCTTGCCGGCGGCCCAGCCCAGCTTCATCACGAAATCCGGGGTGATCGGGTATTCACCCACCTTGCCGCGCACACCGTCTGTGCCGAAGTACTTTCTGGTCATTGTCTGTTCTCGTTATTTTATCTGGATACGAAATCTTGTCCCGTCATGGTCATCCAGCCTACGCGCAGCGCGTCCATGGTGGCTCGCACGTCGTGCACCCGGATGATCCTGGCGCCATGTTGCAACCCGATCAGGGCGCAGGCCAGGCTGCCGGCCAGCCGCTCATCAACGGGGCGGCCAAGCAGATTGCCTATCATAGACTTTCGCGACATCCCCACCAAGAGCGGCAGACCGTAATCCAGCAACTTCTGCTGCTCGGCCAGCAACTGATAGTTGTGTGCCACCGTCTTGCCAAAGCCATAACCCGGATCCAGCAGCAGGTGCTGGCGCGGGATCCCGGCATCCAGGCAAGCGGCTATCCGCTCGTCGAAGAAGGCCCTCACCTCCCCCAGCAAGTCGTCGTAATGGGGTTCGGCCTGCATGGTTCTTGGCTGTCCCTGCATGTGCATCAGGCACACGGGCACGTCAGCCTCTGCCGCGGCAGCCAGAGCATCGGGCTCGAGCAGGGCCCTCACGTCATTGATGAGGTGGGCGCCTGCCGCGCAGCCCGCCCTCATCACGGCAGCCTTGGAGGTATCGAGGGAGATCATCACATCCAGCTCCTGCACCATCCGCTCGACCACGGGGATGACCCTGTCCAGCTCCTCCTGCTCGCTCACGTCGGGGGCGCCAGGGCGGGTCGACTCGCCGCCGATGTCGATGAGGGTGGCCCCCTCCTCCATCATCTGGCGGGCATGGGACAGGGCCAGTTCAAGCGGCTTGAAGCGGCCGCCATCGGAGAAGGAGTCCGGCGTCACGTTGAGGATCCCCATGACGTGGGGACGATCCAGGGAGAGGCTGCGCCCCTTGCTGATTAGTTGCATCTTTACATCTACCTGTCACAAGAAAATCTGGGTATCGCATAAAGAAAAACCCCGGGCAAGCCCGGGGTCTGGATCATGAAAGCTTATTTGGCCGGCACATCGTTCGCCTTGTCGATGTCATTGCGCGGTGCGCTGTTGTCATCGGCCTGCGCCTTGACCTCGGGCTCGCTGCTCACGCTGGCGCCGCCTTGCGGGGTGTCACCGTGCTCATCGTGCCAGTTGCTGGGAGCCCGGACCTCACGACGGGCCATCAGATCGTCGATCTGCTTGGCATCTATGGTCTCGTACTTCATCAAGGCATCCTTCATGGTGTGCAGCACATCCATGTTGTCCTGCAGGATCTGCTTGGCACGAGCATAGTTGCGATCGATGACCTGCTTGACCTCGGCATCGATGACCCGCGCTGTGTCGTCGGACATGTGCTTGGCCTTGGCCATGCTGCGACCAAGGAAGACTTCACCGTCTTCTTCGGCATAGAGCATGGGGCCCAGACGCTCGGACATACCCCACTGGGTCACCATCTTGCGGGCGATGTCGGTGGCACGCTCGATGTCGTTGGAAGCACCGGTCGATACTTTCTCTGCACCGTAGATCAGCTCTTCCGCCAGACGACCGCCATACAGGCTGGAGATCATGGACTCCAGATGCTGCTTGGAGTGGCTCCAGCGATCCTGCTCCGGCAGGTACATGGTCACCCCAAGGGCACGGCCACGGGGGATGATGGAGACCTTGTAGACGGGATCATGATCCGGCACTACACGGCCGATGATGGCATGACCGGCTTCATGATAAGCGGTCATCTCCTTCTCGGAGTCTCTCATCACCATGGAGCGACGCTCCGCACCCATCATGATCTTGTCCTTGGCCTTCTCGAACTCCAGCATGGAGACCACACGACGGCTCTCACGGGCGGAGAACAGGGCGGCTTCGTTGACCAGGTTGGCGAGATCGGCGCCGGAGAAGCCCGGGGTACCACGTGCAATCACAGCGGCATTGACGTCATCCGCCAACGGAACCTTGCGCATGTGTACCTTCAGGATCTGCTCACGACCGCGGACATCCGGCAGACCGACCACGACCTGACGGTCGAAACGACCCGGGCGCAGCAGAGCGGGATCCAGCACGTCTGGACGGTTGGTCGCGGCGATGACGATGACGCCTTCATTGCCTTCAAAACCATCCATCTCGACCAGCATCTGGTTCAGGGTCTGCTCACGCTCATCGTGGCCACCACCCAGACCGGCGCCACGCTGGCGACCGACCGCATCAATTTCATCGATGAAGATGATGCAGGGGGAAGACTTCTTGGCCTGCTCGAACATGTCGCGTACCCGGGAGGCACCGACACCCACGAACATCTCGACGAAATCAGAACCGGAGATGGTGAAGAAAGGCACCTTGGCCTCACCCGCGATGGCCTTGGCCAGCAGGGTCTTACCTGTACCGGGCGGGCCGACCAGCAGCACGCCGGTGGGGATCTTGCCGCCCAGTTTCTGGAACTTGGTCGGATCGCGCAGATAGTCGACCAGCTCTTTGACCTCTTCCTTTGCCTCGTCACAACCCGCCACGTCGACGAAGGTGGTCTTGATCTGATCTTCACTCATCAGGCGAGCCTTGCTCTTGCCGAACGACATGGCACCCTTGCCACCGCCGCCCTGCATCTGACGCATGAAGAAGACCCAGACACCGATCAGCAACAGCATCGGGAACCAGGAGATGAAGATGGACGTGATCAGAGACGGCTCTTCCGGCTTCTCACCCATCACCTTCACGTTGTGGTTGAGCATGTCGTTGAGCAGTTGGGGATCCGGCGCAGGGATGATGGTGGTGAAACGTTCACCGGTGCGCTTGACGCCATTAATGACCTTGCCATCCATCCGCACTTCACGGATCTGCTCTTGGGTCACTTCTTTCACGAAGCTGGAATAGTCCAGCTGGCGACTGGTGGTATCGCTGGGGCTGAAGCTATTGAATACCGACATCAGCACGACGGCGATGACCAGCCACAGGATTAGGTTTTTCGCCATGTCACTCAAATCAATGACCTCGCAGACTGACAGTTAACGATGAGGGTTAGGGTACTACAGTTTAAAACCGGTAGCCACAATGTAGACTTCTCGTGAACGGGCACGGGAGGAGTCTGGTTTACGAATCTTGACGACAGAGAAAAGTCTACGAATTTCATTGAGATAGGCATCAAACCCCTCCCCCTGGAATACCTTGACCACGAAACTGCCATTACTGCGCAGGACCTGATTGCACATGTCCAGCGCCAGCTCGATCAGATACATGGAGCGAGCCTGATCCACCTGCTGGGTCCCGCTCATATTGGGCGCCATGTCAGACATGACCACATCAACCTTGTCCGGGCCAACTCGTGCCAGCAAGGCGGCAAGCACAGTTTCCTCCCGAAAGTCCCCTTGCAGGAAATCGACACCGGCAATGGAATCCATCGGCAGAATATCGCAAGCAATCACTCGCCCCTTGTCACCCACCTGATCGATGGCAAACTGGGACCAGCCACCGGGGGCCGCCCCCAGATCCACCACCGTCATGCCCGGCTTGAGCAGTTTGTCCTTGCCCTGGATCTCATCGATCTTGAACACGGCACGGGAACGCAGTCCCAACTTCTGGGCTTTTTTGACGTAATGATCGTCAAAATGTTCTTTTAACCAGCGGGTTGAACTGGGGGAATGTTTTTTCTGGGTCATGATTGTCGACTTTAAAAAACCACAAGGGTTATTAGTATTAAGGGCTAAGTGGGGGTAGAATACGCCCCTTTCAACCCTGACTTATGAAGAAATTGCCATGATTCTCAACAATAAACAGAAACAGTACCTCAAGGGCCTAGCCCACAGCCTGAAGCCGGTCGTCCTGCTGGGACAACACGGCCTGACCGAAGGGGTGCTGGCCGAGATCGATCTGGCGCTGAACCACCACGAGCTGATCAAGGTTAAGGTGTCGTCTGAAGATCGTGAGATGAAACAGCTGGTGATGGAAGCCATCGTCCGTGAGACAGGCGCCATCAAGGTACAGAGCATGGGCCATGTACTGACCATCTATCGTCAGGCCACAGAACCCAAGATCCAGTTGCCCCGCAAGTAACAGGAAAGAGCGTTCGCTCTTTCCTTCATTTCTCTTCTTCCCAAGTCGCTTGCCAAAATAGTCGTCAGGCCCTTAACCTGCGATGAATACTTGCGGACATCCACTATGGACAAGCATCAGATTCTCACCGACGAGGAGCTGGCTATGCTGCAGGACTTGGGAGACGCAGAGGACATGGCCGCCGGCCAGTTCCTGCGAGGCAACCTGAGTCTTCCCCTACAGAGCCTGTTGCAACGGGCCAGCCCCTTGACGATCGAGGCCCGTATCGCCGGCCATCAACTGCGTTTTCCGCTGCATTGTACCCTGGCGGCGGAAGGCCACACCGAGCTGCGCATCGCCGCCCCCACCATCACAGAGCTGGGCTCCCCTCACCTGCGCGCCTGGCGACTCGATGAGAAAGCCGTCCTGCACACCAGCGATGCCGAGTATGAGGTGCACAGCCTCTCCCTTGGCGGTCTCATCGTGGCCGGTTTGCCACCGACTCTGACCAAGGGCGATCGGCTGCACGGCACCCTCGGCATCGAGGGATTGCCTCCCCTGGCACTGAGCGGCACCCTCATAAGGCATGTCCAGTCCCACCAGAAGCACCATGACTGGGCCTTGCAATTCCAGCTAGACAAGGGAGATCAGGAGCAACTGCGGGACTGGCTCTTCCAGCGTCATCAGGACGCCTTCGTCCAGACCTATCAGGGGGACTAAATGCAACAGGGGAGCCGGGCTCCCCTGTCTCTTCACCGCCCCTCATCGTCAGAGGTAGGCGACTTCCAGAATTTCGTACTCAACATCGCCAGCCGGTGTCTTGACGATGGCCACGTCGTCCACTTCCTTGCCGATCAGGGCACGGGCAATGGGCGAGTTCACGGAGATCATGTTCTGTTTGATGTCCGCCTCGTCGTCACCCACGATGCGGTAGACCACTTCCTCTTCCGTTTCGCTTTTCAGCAGAGTCACGGTCGCACCGAAGATGACGCGGCCATTGTTGGCAATCTTGGTGATATCGATCACCTGGGCATTGGAGAGCTTGCTCTCAATTTCCTGAATGCGGCCTTCACAGAAACCTTGCTGCTCGCGAGCGGCATGGTATTCGGCGTTTTCTTTCAGATCACCATGTTCACGGGCATCAGCAATCGCTTCGATAATCTGGGGACGCAGCTCGCTCTTCAGATAGTCGAGCTCTTGACGCAGCTTTTCAGCGCCGCGAACAGTCATCGGAGTATGATTCATAGTCGAAACCTGGGTTGCTTGAAAAAGAGAAGCTGCGGCAATCAAAGAGAGCCGCAGCTATCGGTTCGGATGAGGCATCTTAATATGAAGCTGCCACAAAATCCATGTCAGCCCCTGCGAGCGGGATCGCGCTTTGAATGACCAGAGGCCTGCCGGGAGGCTGAAGAAAATCGAGAGGATGAGGCGAACGGAGGCAGCCACGGCGACCTTGACCCTGGCTGCAATATTTTCGTTTTGGTTGTTTGATCAGGCTCACCACCGCATCGAGCCTCGCCTTGCCTAGGTGAAATCATGCTTGCAGACACGTTTCCATGCCTTGCTGACGATCATAGGCCGGAGGGGATCAAAAGGCAGACCAACATCAAGCCAGCGTGCAAAACCACCTCAGTACCTGGTGTCGTAATAGCTGTAGATGCTCTTTTCCCAAGAGGTATCTGCCATGTTGGGCCAGTGGTCGCTATCAAATCCCGGGGCATTCTTCATGCGTTCCTCTGTGGTATCCATGATGAAACGCTTGTTTTCAGTATCGACCTTCAAGGCGCTCCAGGGTACGGCAAACAGCTTCTCGCCGAGACTGAGGAAACCGCCGAAGGAGAGCACCGCATAGCACACCTTGCCGTTTTCGATATCCAGCATGAGCTCCTTGATGCTGCCCAGCTTTTCACCTCTCGGGTCGTACACATCGTCGCCACTGAGCGTGCTGGCGCTGAGTACTCTTGACCCAAGACGGCTGGATGGAATGATATTGTTCATTTGATACTCCTGACATTGTTGGAAGAAAGAGTGAGGGGAAAAGCGCGTTGGCAGAACGCTAACCAACGCGGTAACAATTTATTTCCCCTTTCTGGCGTCCCTGCGATCTTCTTTTCTCTCGTCGGGGGCTGCCTGGTGTTTGCCGGCGGACACTGGAATCGCCCCCTTTGATTCCTTGTCGTCCTTGCCTTTGGTCTCTTCAGTACGACCCTTGAGCTGGTCCTTGTTCATGATGAACTCCTGATAGTCAGTTGGATGAGGGTGCGAGCACCGAGAATGGGATCCCGCACCAGCCATCGTGAGCATAAGCCGCACACAACAGGGGGTCTGTACGTTGACCCACATAGAGCACGGGCCCGGCACCTGACCAATGGCTCGCTGATACGGCGTTAAGCCAGAGCACCACTTGTGCGATCCCCTCCCCCGGCTACCACCGGCAAGGCCCCGAGGCGACACAACCCGCCGACAGGAGAGGCTGAGCCTCGGGCATCAAGATGAAGCCCCATCCAGATGTCAGAACCAAGGGAGCCTGCAGCTCCCCGGCCTGTGCCTGCCCCCTTTTCTCTGCCACATCTGCGGTTCAGCGGCGCGCCCCGGGTGAGAGGCGCCAGTTGCCTGTGGCGTCGGCACAGAAGCTGGCCAGGCGCTGCACGACCTGCTGAACGGCACTATTGGCCGCCATCACGCCGCCGTAGGGATTGGCCTGCGGTGCTGGCACTGTCTCGTCGAATTCGCGCCAGGCCAGCACCTGGCGGCTGTCGCTGTCCACCAGGTAGGCCCGCAGCGTGAAGCGGGTACGGCTGGGTGATCTGTCGAACTCCTGCTGCAGGCGGATGATTTCGACATCGAGGCGCAGATCCCCCGCAGCCGCGCTGGGAGCCAGGACGACGGCGCGAAAGGCCCCCGTGTCCTCGAGTTCGGCGACTATGCGCGGAGCTATCATCCGGGCGGGCGTATCGATCCATTCACTGTGCGCGAAATACTCCAGCTGATAGGGCTCGCGAACGTAGATGATCCGCTGGCTGTCGAAACCGGGGGCGGCACGTGGCGGGTTGACGATCAGCGTAGGCGCGGCGCCCAGTCTGGCCGCTGCGGCCTTGGTCGGGGGGGATGCACCCACCCCGGAGAGCGAATAGAAGGCAGGTGGCGGCACCTTGGCCGCATCGAACATGCTGCAGGCAGCGGGCAGAAGCAGCAACAGCGCGGCGACGGCGAGCCGGGTAAAGGGAGGTGCTGACTGGCGGATCATGGCGGTTGCCCTCCTTCGGATGATTCTCCCGGGCCATCCGGCACCGGCTTGCGGCCGAACAGGAGCCCGGAGGGGTTGCGTTCGGTCTGCTCGCTGAGACGGCGCAGCGAGGTCGTCAGCACGCTGAGCTCGCCGAGCAGGCGTTCCAGCTGGGGCAGGCTCTCCGCCGTGAAGCGGTTGATGTCGCTGCCGACCGCGTTGAGGGTCTTGCCTGCGCTGGCACTGGTGCCGGCGATCTCATTGCCCATCTTCTCGACGGCATCCGCCGCCCGCCCGATACGCGCGATCAGGGGGGAGAGCTCGTGACTCGCGCTTGCGCTGTTTTTCATCACCCTGGCCGCATCCTTAAGAGCGGCATCTATGCTCTCGTTGCGCTCGGCCAGCGTGTGCGCCACCCGGGCAATGTCGGTCAGGGTGCTTTGGAAGGCCGCCTGATTCTCCGGACCGAGCAGGGCGTTGAGGCTGTTCGAGGTACTGTCCAGCTTGGCCAACACGCTGGTGAGGACGTTCTCGAGGCGAGCAGCGAGAGAGGGATGGGTGCGGATCACCGGATACTGATAACCAGGGGTAGCCTGCAACAGAGGCATGTCGCTGGCCCCGCCGCTCAGCTCGACATAGGCGATCCCCGTCAGGCCCTGTGTCTTGAGCACGGCCACAGTGTCCTGCCTGATCGGCGTGCCTCGCTCGATGGCAAACAGCAGATTGACCTGCTCGGGATTGGCCGGATCGAGCCGTATCTGCCTGACCCTGCCGACATCGACACCGTTGTATTTGACCGGAGCATTGAGATTGAGGCCGGCGACCGACTCCTCCGAGATCGCCAGATAGAGATCGTATGCCTTCTGGAAAGCCCCTCCCGAGGCGAGCCAGAGGATGACGGCCACCAGCAGGGTGCCGAGGATGACGACAAAACCCCCTACCAGGGCGTAACTGACCTTGGTTTCCATCATGTTCCCTCGCTGCGTTGCTCGGCGGCCCGCCCTCGCGGGCCCTCGAAGAATGGCCGGATTGCCGGCAGATCCATCTTTGCCAGCGCTGTCATCGACCCTATCCCCTGCACCTTGCCGTCGCCGAGCACGGCGACGCGGTCGGCCACCTGCCACAGCAGATCGAGATCGTGGGTGATAAGGACTATGGTCAGGCCGAACAGATCGCGTAACTTGCGGATCAGACTGTCAATCTCGCCAGCGCTTTCGGGGTCCAGACCTGCGGTCGGCTCATCGAGAAAGAGCAGTTCGGGATCGAGGGCCAGGGCACGTGCCAGCGAGACACGCTTTAACATGCCGCCGCTCAGCTCGGCCGGGTACTGATCCCCCACGACCGGCTCCAGGCCGCTCATCGCCAGCTTGCGGTCGGCGATGTCGTTGATCAGCCCCTGTGCGAGTTCGGTGTGCTCACGCAGCGGCAGACCCACGTTTTCCCTGGCGGTCAGGGAGCCGAACAAGCCGCCACTCTGAAACATGACGCCCCAGCGCTGGCGCAGGGCAAGGGCGTCGGCGTCTTCGATGTTGGCGAGATCGACCCCGAGCACCCGGATCGAGCCCGACTCGGGTTGCTGAAGCAGGATGATCTCCCGCAGCAGGGTCGACTTGCCCGATCCCGAGCCGCCGATCAGCACGAAGATCTCGCCGTGGTTGACCACCAGATCGATCCCGTCATGGACCACATGCTCGCCAAAGCGCGTCATCAACTGGCTGATGATGATGGCCGGGGTGACACTGCCATCTGGCGCCTTCATCTCAGAGATCCAGGGCGCTGAATGCAACCGAGAAGAGCGCATCGGCCACTATCACCATAAAGATGGAGTGGACGACGCTACGGGTCGTCTGTCGTCCGACACTGTCGGCACCTCCCTTGGTTTGAAACCCCTGGAAGCAGCCGACGGTCACTATGATGGCGGCAAATACCGGCGCCTTGCCGATGCCGATCAGCAGATCCGTGACGCTCACCGTCTTGACGAAGCGATCGAGGAATTCGGCCGTGCCGACATCCAGCTGGATGTGCGCCATCAGCATGCCCCCCAGGACGCCGAAGAGATCGGCGAAGAGGGTGAGCAGGGGGAGAGTGATCAGGAGAGCGAGCGCCTTGGGCAGCACCAGCATGTCGAGCGGCGCAATGCCTATGGTGCGCATGGCGTCGATCTCCTCGGTCACCGCCATGGTACCTATCTGCGCCGCGTAGGCGGAACCTGAGCGGCCGGCGACTATGATGGCGGTGATCAGCGGTGCAAACTCTCGCAGCATCGAGAGCGCGACCAGATCGACGACAAAGATGTTGGCGCCATAGATGCGCAGCTGCGCGGCCCCCTGATAGGCGACGACGATGCCGAGCAGAAAGGAGAGCAAACCGACGATGGGCAGGGCATCGACACCTGCGCTGCGGATGTTGTAAAGAATTGGGCGCCAGCGAATCCGTGTCGGATGGGCCAGCCAGCCACCCAAGGCGAAGGTGCACTCGCCGATGAAGGCGAGCAGGGCGCAGCCTTGTGCCAGCAGGCTCGCCGTGCCCTGACCCAGGCTTTCCAGGCGGGATAAAGGGTGAGAGGGGATAGGCGCGGGCCCCGGAGCGGACTCCTGAGCCAGGGCATCGAACAGCCTGGCGAACTCCGGGCGCAGTTGGCGTAATTCAACGCCAGCCGCACCATCACGCAGCCGGCGCAGCAGTGTTTGCAGGATCCAGGCCCCGGCCGTATCGAGGGCCTCGATGCCAGAGGCGTCGATGGCCCAATGCTCTCCGGCCGGAATGGCAAGGGCGTCGAGCTCGCTTGTCAGCCTGCCCATACCCAGCGCAGTCCAGGATCCCGACAGCACCAGCGCCTGTGGCGTCGTCCGGCTCATGGCCGCCGGTGTGGTGGTCGGCTTCAAGGCTGGCCACCCTGACAACAGAGTGGCAACCCCGAACGGGCGACGTGCCTAAGGGCAGCCATCGACCGATGGCGGTAGCCACACAGGCAGCGTGCCGGATCACCCAGCTCAAAGGCTCCCCTGCACACCATGACGCCTTGCCATGAGAGGTCGTCGGGTGTTTGCCTAGCGCTCGGTACCGACCTTGATGTCATTCTTGACAGAGGTCACCCCCTCGACGCCCATGGCAATCGCCACGACCTTGTCCAGCGCCGCCTGATCCACCGCGCCGCCACTCAGGGTGACCTCCCCGGCATCATCGGTATCGACATGGATATTGACCAGGCTGGACATCTGCTCGGCCGCAAGCCCCGCCTTGATCTTGGTAGTGATGACCGAGTCCTCGACATATTCCAGCGTCGAGGACTCCATGGTCGACGATTCAGATGGCATCGACTGCGCGGCATCGGTGTCGTCGGTGAGCTCGGCACCGTGGCTGGCTAACGGGAGCAACAGCAGTCCGGTGAGGAGCAAGCTGGCACTGAAGATATGGTTCATGGTGGTTCCTTCCTGAAGGGCTGAAAAAACGCACATCCGGCAACCCGGGTGCTATCCATTCGCCGTGACGAAGATGTAACACGGGGCAGCGCGCAGTTCTGTACGGCATCGTACATAACGCGGGAGGTCGACAAGGCCACGGGGGAGCGGCATGAGATCAGGGGGGGAGATGAGGGAGCCTTGCCGCGCGACAGGCGCCGCATTGGGAGTGACTGATGGGCGGGCAAACCGCAGAGGCGCGGTTCAATCGGACACTGTTCGCACCCGATTTGCCTGAACATGCGGCGAGCGGAGGCCCTTTGCTAGGCAACTCCGACTCAACAGAAAAAGAGAAGCAGCGGTTATCGGAGACAACCGCTGCGAGCGGGATGGTGCAGACTGGCGAAAGCTACTTGGGATCAGCCACCCCGATAGGAGCAGATACCGTCGGTTTGCCCTGCATGATGGCGATCTCCACCCGCCTGTTCATGCGCCTGTTCTCCGGGCTGTTGTTCGGCACCAGCGGCTGGGAGTCTGCCATTCCCTGCACTACCAGACGGTTGCCGTCAAAGCCGGGCACCTTGATCATCTGGTGGGCCACCGCCACCGCCCGCTGGGACGAAAGCTCCCAGTTGGACTGGAACAGCTCGTCTTCGGTGGCGACGTCATCGGTGTGACCGGAGACGGTGATCTCCCCGGGCACATCCTTGAGCAGGGTCGCCACTTTACGGATCACCGGCCAGAACTGTGGCTGCAGGAAGGCGGAACCCGCCGGGAACGCCGCCTTCTCGCGGATGCGAATGATGATCTGCTGACCCAGCGCCTCTATTTCTATGGCCCCGTCCTGGATCTGGGCCTGCATCTGCTCGGCCAGCGCCTTGGCCAGTTCGTTGGACTGCGCCTGCGCCTTCTGGGCCTGCTGGGCGGTGTCGCCACCGCTCTGCTGACCCTCGGTCTTGTCATGCCCCCCCGCCTGATCCGCATCCCCGGGCTGAAAATCCAGCTCGGTCTGGGTCATGTCTATGGTCTGCTGCATGATGGTGTCGATGGGGGTCGGTTCGGGCCGGCCAGGGCGAAACTCCTGAGCGATGACCGAGGTTCCCTTGGGAATATCCTTCACCTCCAGGATGTTCTGCACCCCGAACGCCTTCTCCATGGAACCGGCGATCTGCTTGAACTTCTGCACATCCATCTCCGCAAAGGAGAGCAGCAGCACGAAGAAGCACATCAACAGGGACATGAGATCGGCGAAGGTACCCATGTAGCCCGGCAGACCGGGAGGCGGACACTTGCACTTTGCCATGGGGCCTCCTAGTCGAGCCCGTTGTTGCGTTTGGACTGGTTGAGGTAATTCTGCAGCATGGCCTGGATCACGCGAGGGTTCTGGCCATCCTGGATGCCCATTATGGCGTCAAGGATCAGGGTGCGGCTCAGTTGCTCCTCGCCGCTGCGCAGCTCCAGCTTGTCGGCAATCGGGATGGCCACCATGTTGGCTTCGATGGCGCCATACAGAGTCGTCAGCAAGGCCACCGCCATGGCCGGGCCTATGGACTTGGGATCACTCATGTTCGCCAGCATGGCCACCAGCCCCACTAGCGTACCTATCATCCCCATGGCGGGGCCGAGATCCCCCAGGGAGCGAAACACCTTGATGGCGATGACGTGGCGCTCCGAGGTCAGCTCTATGTCTTTTTCCATCACGGCGCGCACCACATCGGCATCATGGCCGTCCACCAGCATGTCGATGCCCTTCTTCATGAAGGCATTGGGGATCTCTGCCGCTTCCAGCGCCAGAAAGCCCCCCTTGCGGGCCGCGTCCGCCAGCTCTACCGCCTTGGCAATCAGGTCATCGAGCTTGTCGCCCTTGTACATGAAGGCCTTGCCCGCGACCTTGAACGCCATCAGGAACTGGCTGAGGTTGAACTTCATCATGCAGATGAAGAGGGAGCCCAGTATGGTGATATAGACCGAGGGCATATCCACATACATGTTCATGGGGCCACCCAGCAGCATGCCGTACACCACGACCCCAAATCCCAGCACTATGCCTATCAGACTGCCTAAATCCACATCCCTACTCCTGTCGCCGAACTTGCCATTTATTTATATTGCGTTGAATTTTCTGCTATTGCGCCTCGGGCAGCAAGCCCGGCACGCCTTCATAACAGGTCGGCAATAGATGGATGCCAGCCCCTTGTTATCGGCCGCGGTCAGGATAGTTTGAGGGCGGCACACTTTTCTGCCTCCCCCCTGTGCCCGGTCGATGTTAAGATGAGCCGTTTTTTTCAATCCCCGAGGATGGACATGGCCAGTAAAAAAATCGACCGTCTGAGTTTTGATGCCACCCTGGAAGAGCTGGAAACCATAGTGCATCAACTCGAACAGGGGTCGCTCCCCCTCGAGGAAGCACTCAAACAATTCGAACAGGGCATCCATCTGGTGCGGGCCGGCCAGCAGAAGCTGGAGCAAGCCGAGCAGAAGATCCAGATCCTCCTGACCCAGGCCGACGGCAGCGAACAGGCGGTCCCCTTTCGATCAGAGCAAGGAGAGGAGTGAGTGACCCTGGACGATTTCTCCCGCCTGCACCGGCGCCGCATCGACGACTGCCTCTCGGCACAGCTTGAGGCTCTGCCCGCCATGGCGCCGCGCCTGCGGGATGCGATGAAATACGGCCTGCTGCTCGGCGGCAAGCGGGTACGCCCCTTCCTGGTCTACGCCGTGGGCGAGATGCTGGGGGTGCCAAGCGAGCGGCTCGACGGCCCCGCCGCTGCGGTGGAGTGCATTCACGCCTACTCCCTGCTGCACGACGATCTGCCCGCCATGGATAACGACGATCTGCGCCGCGGCCAACCAACAGTGCACAAGGCATTCGATGAAGGCACCGCCATCCTGGCCGGTGATGCCCTGCAGACCCTGGCATTCTCCATACTGGCGGACCATCCCCTCCCCGACGAACTGCTTGCCAACCGGGTACGGATGCTGAGCGCCCTGGCCCGCGCCTCCGGTTATCTCGGCATGTGCGGCGGTCAGGCGCTGGATCTGGAGGCCGAAGGCCGCCGGATCAGCCTCGCCGAGCT
The DNA here is from genome assembly GCF_010974825.1 of Aeromonas rivipollensis. GTDB lineage: Bacteria > Pseudomonadota > Gammaproteobacteria > Enterobacterales > Aeromonadaceae > Aeromonas > Aeromonas rivipollensis. Next base: position 180,279 of record NZ_JAAILA010000010.1, read on the forward strand.
GGAGCAGGTGCATCGCCACAAGACGGGAGCCCTCATCGAGTGCGCCGTCACCCTGGGGGCCCTGTGCAAGGCCGACGTGGCGCCTGCCACCCTGGCCGCGCTGCAAACCTATGCCGCCGCCATCGGGCTCGCCTTCCAGGTGCAGGATGACATCCTCGACATCACGGGCGACACCGCCACCCTCGGCAAGCCGCAAGGTTCGGATCTGGCGCAGGAGAAGAGCACCTATCCGGCCCTGCTCGGTCTCGACCCTGCCCGTGAGCTGGCTCGCGAACTGCATGACAAGGCCTTAACAGCCCTGCAATCCTTGCCCTACAATACCGACATTCTGGAAGCGTTTGCCGATTACATCATCGAGCGAACCCACTAAACGCTGGATAACAGTAACAATATGAGCGTTGATATTAGCGATTTCCCCAACCTGGCCCTCGCGGATACGCCGGTCGAGTTGCGATCCCTGCCCAAAGAGCGGCTGCCCATTCTGTGCGAAGAGCTGCGCGAGTATCTGCTGCGCTCGGTGAGCCGCTCCAGCGGCCACTTCGCCTCCGGCCTCGGCACAGTCGAGCTGACGGTGGCGCTGCATTACGTCTACAACACCCCCTTCGATCGCTTGGTGTGGGACGTGGGCCATCAGGCCTATCCCCACAAGATCCTGACCGGTCGGCGCGAGCGCATTCACACCATTCGCCAGAAAGATGGCCTGCACCCCTTCCCCTGGCGGGAAGAGAGCGAGTACGACGTGCTCAGCGTGGGCCACTCCAGCACTTCCATAGGTGCTGCCCTCGGCATGGCGGTTGCCGCCGAGAGCGAGGGGCTGGGCCGCAAGGTGGTGGCCGTCATAGGTGACGGCGCCATCACGGCGGGCATGGCGTTCGAGGCCCTCAACCACGCCGGCGATGTCCACAAGGACATGCTGGTGGTGCTCAATGACAACGAAATGTCCATCTCCGAAAATGTCGGGGCGCTCAACAACCACCTGGCCAGGCTGATGTCCGGCAAGCTCTACACCACCATCCGCGAAGGCGGCAAGAAGGTGCTGGCGGGGCTGCCGCCGGTCAAGGAGCTGGCCAAGCGGGCCGAGGAACACCTCAAGGGCATGGTAGTCCCCGGCACCCTGTTCGAGGAGTTCGGCTTCAACTACATAGGCCCCATCGACGGCCACGACATCCACGCTCTGGTCGAGACTCTGCGCAACATGCGCAACCTCAAGGGTCCCCAGCTGCTGCACGTCAAGACCAAGAAGGGCAAGGGCTACGAGCCTGCCGAGAAAGACCCCATCGGTTACCACGCCGTGCCCAAGTTCAACCCGGACGAGTGCGCCCTGCCCAAGAATGCCGGCGGCAAGCCGACCTTCTCCGCCATCTTCGGCCAGTGGCTGTGCGACATGGCCGCCAAGGACGAGCGTCTGGTCGGCATCACCCCCGCCATGCGCGAGGGCTCGGGGCTGGTCAAGTTCAGCCAGCAGTATCCGGATCGCTACTTCGACGTGGCCATCGCCGAGCAGCATGCGGTCACCTTCGCCGCCGGCCTGGCCATCGCCGACAAGAAACCCGTGGTTGCCATCTATTCAAGCTTCCTGCAACGGGCCTATGACCAGCTGATCCACGACGTGGCGCTGCAGAACCTGCCGGTGCTGTTCGCCATAGACCGCGCCGGTCTGGTGGGTGCCGACGGCCCTACCCATCAGGGGGCGTTCGACATCAGCTTCCTGCGCACAGTGCCGAACATGGTGGTGATGACGCCGTCCGACGAGAACGAGTGCCGCCAGATGCTCTACACCGGCTATCAGTGCAACCAGCCCGCGGCGGTGCGTTATCCCCGTGGCAGCGGCTGCGGCACCGAGATCCAGAGCGAGATGACAGCGCTGGCACTCGGCAAGGGTCGCATCGTTCGTGAAGGCAAGGGCACCGCCATATTGGCGTTTGGTACCCTGCTGCATCAGGCCAGGGCCGCCGCCGAGGCGCTGGACGCCACCCTGGTGGACATGCGCTTCGTCAAGCCCATGGACGAGGCGCTGGTGCTCTCCCTTGCCGCCTCCCACGATCAGTTTGTCACTCTGGAAGACAACGCCATCATGGGCGGGGCTGGCTCTGCGGTGAACGAGCTACTGATGCGCAGCAAACAGTGCAAACCTGTGCTGAATCTCGGTTTGCCGGATCGCTTCGTGGAGCAAGGCACCCAGGAGGAGAGCTATGCCCAGCTGGGGCTGGATGCCACGGGCATCCAGGCCAGCATAGAGGCCTGGCTGCAGGCCTGACGCACAAACCGGCGGCGAGCCAGACAAGGGCAAACGCTAGCAATAAAGAAGGGCGCCTGATGGCGCCCTTCTTGTTTTCTGCGTGTCTGACCCTTCTTACCCTTTGTAGATCTTCGGGTTAAACACATCCCGCAGCCAGTCACCCAGCAGGTTGATGACCAGCACCAGCACCACCAGGCAGATGCCCGGGAAGGCGGTGATCCACCAGGAGCCGGAGAAGATGTAGTTGAAGCCCACGCTGATGAGGGAGCCCAGCGACGGCTGATCCACCGGCATACCCAGCCCCAGGAAGGAGAGTGCCGCCTCGCTCATGATGGCGTTCGCCACCTGCACAGTGGAGATGACCAGGATGGGCGACAGGCAGTTCGGCAGTATGTGGCGGAACATGATGCGCGGGGCACGGAACCCCATCACCTGGGCCGCTTCCACATACTCCTTCTTCTTCTCCGCCAGCACGGAGGCGCGTACCGTCCGGGCGTACTGGGGCCACTCGGCGATGCCGATGATCACCACCAGCATCAGGATGGCGAACTTAGAGTAGAACTCGGAGCCAAAGGTCGCCTGGAAGATGGCGGAGATGATGATGGCCACCATCATGGTGGAGAACGACAGCTGCACGTCGGCAAAGCGCATCAGCAGGTTGTCGATGCGACCACCGAAGTAACCGGCGATGAGGCCGATGACGATGCCGAGCACCAGCTGCAGACCGACGGCGAACAGGCCTATAGTCAACGAGATGCGGGCGCCATAGAGGATGGTGCTCCAGATGTCACGACCCTGGTTGTCGGTGCCGAGCCAGAAGCGCGCCTCGCCCCCTTCCAGCCAGGAGGGAGGCAGCTCCGCATCCATCAGATCGAAGCTGGTCTGGTCATAGACGTTGTGCGGTGCCAGCCAGGGCGCCAGCAGCGCCGCCAGTACGAACACCACAAACACCGCAAAGCTGAACATGGCTACCTTGTCCCGCAGGAAGTAGTAGACGATGTCAGAGTTCTTGAATCGCGCCCAACGGCTTGGGCTTGCAGTTACAGCGTTAGTCATCTGTTACCCCTTGGCGGTCAGGTTGACGGTCGGGTTGATGAACCCGTAGAGCAGGTCGACCAGGGTATTGGTCACCACGAAGATAAGGCCCACAAAGATGACGTAAGCGGTGATCAGCGGGGTATCGACCCTGTGGATCGCCTCGAGGAACAGGAAACCCGTCCCTGGCCACTGGAACACGCTCTCGGTCAGTATGGTGTAAGCCACCATGGTGCCGATCTGCACGCCGCCGACTGTGATGACCGGCAGCATGGTGTTTTTGAGGGCGTGGCTGTAGTAGACCTTGTTGTTGTCCAGCCCCTTGGCACGGGCGAACTTCACGTACTCGGAGGAGAGCTGCTCCAGCATCTCGGAGCGTACCAGCCGGATGAACAGCGGCAGCATGATGGAGGAGAGGGACACCGCAGGCAGGATCAGGTGCTTGATACCGTCCCAGGTGAAGAAGCCCGACTCCCAGCCCAGCAGGTTGTAGGTCTCGCCACGGCCATAGGCCGGCAGCCAGCCCAGCTGGATGGAGAAGAGGTACATCAGCATGATGGCGGTCAGGAAGACCGGGATCGAGATGCCGATGCTGCTCACCGCCATGATGAGCTTGGTCAGGAAACTGCGCGGCCTTATCGCCGAATAAACCCCCAGCGGAATGGAGACCACGACGATGATGAGCGCGGCAGCAAACACCAGCTCAAGGGTAGCCACCAGCTTGTCGAGGATCACCTCGAGGGCCGGTCGCTTGAAGAAATAGGAGGTGCCCAGATCCCCTTGCACCGCGTTCTGCAAGAAGCGGCTGTATTTCACCAAAAAGGGATCATTGAGGCCCATTTTGTCGCGCAGCTCCTGGCGCACGGACTCGGAGACGGATTGTCCCACCAGCTCGCGCAGCGGATCCCCCAGGTTGTCCTGGATGGAGAAGGCGACCAGGCTGATGACGAACATCACTATCACGGCCTGATAGAACCGTTTCAGCAGGAATGTAAACATGCTTGTCCTTCTACGTGGCCTGTGTCTTGGCACAGGCTTCTGTTAATGACGGGGCACCCATGGGCGCCCCGCCAGGTCCTTCCTTAGCGCTTCACTTACTTGTTGACCACCAGGTCACCCAGGTAAGGGAAGTTCATCACGTTGACCACAGGCTTGATGTCGACGTTCTTCTTGGCACCGTAGGCCAGGTCTTCCCAGTGCAAGGGCACGTAGGCAGCGTCGTCGATCAGCATGGCTTCCACCTTCTGCAGGATGGCGGCACGCTTGGCCGGATCGGTTTCGGTGTTCGCTTCCATCACCATCTTGTCAGCTTCTGCGTTGGCATAACCGCCGCAGTTGTACTGACCCATGCCGGTCTTGGCATCCTTGGTGAAGGTCAGGAACTCGAAGAAGTTCGCACTGTCTTCGGTGTCGGAGTGCCAGCCGATCAACTGCATGTCGGAGGCGCACTTGTCAAACTCGGGCCAGTACTGGGCAACCGGCATGGTCTTCAGATCCACCTTGATGTTGATCTTGGACAGCATGGCGGAGACGGCCTGGGCGATCTTGACATCGTTGACGTAGCGGGCAGCCGGGGAGATGAAGGTCATCTTGAAGCCCTTCTCGTAACCAGCTTCCTTCATCAGCTCCTTGGCCTTGGCCAGATCATACTGGGGCTTGAGCGCCTCGTTGTAACCGGCATAGCCTTTCGGGCTCAGCTGGCCAGCGGGGGTACCGAAGCCCTTGTTGATCTTGTCGACTATGCCCACCTGGTTGATGGCGTAGTTGATTGCCTGACGCACGCGCTTGTCTTTGAGCGCCGGGTTGGTGTTCTGGTTCAGCTCGATGATGATGGCGCGGGTACCGGACAGGGTCACCAGCTGGGAATCCTTGCCGTTCTTCACGCGCTCCAGATCGTTCGGGGCAACCGGGTAGATCATGTCCACATCACCACCCAGCAGGGCGGCTACGCGGGTCGCGTCTTCCTTGATCGGCACCACGGTCAGGTTCTGGACGTTGCCCTTGGAGGCCTTGTCCCAGTAGTTGGCGTTGCGGGCATACTCCAGCTTGACGCCCTGCTCGCGGAACTTGACGCTGAACGGACCAGTACCGGAAACATGGGTAGAGGCATAGGAGTCGCCGTTCTTGACGATGGCGGCCTTGTCCTTGCCGGCTTCATCCTTGCCGCTGTAGAACTTGGAGTCCATCGGGAAGATGTAGGTGACGGTCTGCAGCACCAGCGGGAACGGCTTGGCGGTGACGAGATCCACGGTGAAGTCATCCACCTTCTTGGCTTCGGCGATGGGGTCGAAGATCGCCTTGAAGTCCGGGGAGGCCTTCAGACGGTTGACGGTCCATACCACGTCATCGGCGGTGAAGTCGTTGCCGGAGTGGAACTTGACACCCTTGCGCAGGTGGAAGCGGACGGTCTTGTCGTCGATGCGCTCATACTTCTCGGCTAGACGCGGCTCGAATTGCAGATCCTGGGTGTAACGCATCAGGGGATCGAACACCAGGTGAGACATCTCCAGGGTCTGACCGGAGAGCTGCTCCTGCGGGTCCAGCGAGGTGGCGTCAGAGGCGACGGCAACCTTGATGTCGGCGGCAGAAACGTTGAACGCGAGACCAGCGGCGAACAGCGCCATGGCGATCTTGGATAATCCTTTCTTCATGTCTTTCTCCATGCTTTTGGCTTTTTATTGACAGACAAACCGGCGAGCCGGTGCTTTCCTAGCTTGCGATTTCCAGCCCCTCGCGGGACATTCCCTTAAATTCCGGCATGAGGGAGATCAGCTTGCGGCTGTACTCATGCTCGGCATTGGTAAATAGTTTTTCGGTCTCCGCGACCTCCACCAGGTGGCCGTGCTGCATCACGCCGATGCGATCGCACATCTGGCGGATAACCGGCAGATCGTGGCTGATGAACAGCATGGTGAGCCCAAGCTCCTGCTGCAAATCCTTGAGCAGGTTGAGGATCTGGGCCTGCACCGAGACATCCAGCGCCGAGGTGGGCTCGTCGCAGATGAGGAAGCGCGGCCGGGTCGCCAGGGCGCGGGCGATAGAGATGCGCTGGCGCTGACCACCTGAGAACTCGTGGGGATACTTGACCCCTGCCCCGCGGCCGAGGCCGACGTGATCCAGCAGATCGCTCACTATGCCCTGGATCTGGCTCTCGCTGCTCGCCAGTTTGTGGAAGCGGATCGGCTCGGCGATGATGTCACGCACCTTCATGCGCGGGTTCATCGAGGAGTAAGGGTTCTGGAACACCATCTGCATCTGGCGGCGCAGCGGGCGGCGCTCATGCTCCCCTTTCAGGGCGGTGAGGTCGATCCCCTCGAAGAAGATCTTGCCGGTATCGGGCGGATAGAGGCCCGTGATGGCACGGGCTATGGTGGATTTGCCGGAGCCCGACTCCCCCACCAGACCGAAGGTCTCCCCTTCGAAGATCTCGAAGCTGATGTTGTTGCAGGCACGCACGTACTGGCGGCGGCTCGGGAAGATGGAATCCTTGGTGACGAACTTCAGATCCACGTTCTCCACCCGCAGCAGGGCACCTTCATAGCTGCGCTCGTCCTGACTCTGGCCGAGCCAGTGGGTCTTGAGATCGATGCTGAGATCCGGCGCACTGGCGTCTTCGATGTAGGAGACCAGGGGGAAGCGCACCAGCTTCACATCCGAGCGGGGCACCGCCGAGATGAGGCTGCGGGTATAGGGGTGGCTGGGGCGACCCAGCACCTGTTCTGTGGTGCCGAACTCAACCAGATCCCCGCGATACATGACAGCCACCTTGTCGGTGACGTTGGATACCACGCCCATGTCGTGGGTCACCAGCATGCAGCCCACCTGACGCTCCTTGCAGAGGTTGCGGATGAGCTGGAGGATCTGATCCTGAATCGAAACGTCAAGCGCCGTGGTCGGCTCATCGGCGATGATGAGCTCGGGATCCCCCGACAGCGCTATGGCGATGACCACCCGCTGGCGCATGCCACCGGAGAACTGGTGCGGGTACTGCTTGATGCGGATTTCCGGCTGCGGTATCCCGACCGCCCCCATCAGCTCGAGGGCCTTGGCAAAGGCGGCCTCGCGATTGAGATCGGTATTGGCCAGTATGGTCTCCACCAACTGTTGTTCAACGGTGAACAGCGGATTGAGGGAGGTCATGGGATCCTGGAAGATGAAGCCGATACGGGAGCCACGGATGGCCCGCATCTCGTTCTGGCTCTTGCCGGAGATGAGCTCGCCGTTGAGGTAGATATCGCCACGGGCGATGCGACCGGGCGGGCTCAACAGATCGATGACGGCATTGCCTATGGTGGACTTGCCGGCACCTGATTCACCGACTACGCCGACGATCTCGCCTTTTTCCACGGAAAAAGAGAGATCCTTGACCGCGGCCAGCACCCCATAGCGGGAGGGGTACTCGATCCGCAAGTTTTTCACTTCGAGCAAGGACATGGTTACCTCTGCGGGGGACATCCGTCCCAAATAATTCGTCCGTAAATCAGCCGCAGATGCTGGTTGTGCCTTGGTACTTATGTTGAGAGCTTGTCTTGTGTAATAAACGCTCAATCCATGAGGCAGCCAAACCAGCGATCCGGGCGGGTTTTTTGCATTTTTTTGGAATAACCCGCGAGTAAGTTAGTCGGTTTGCCCGCGGGTGTAAATGATCCAGTTATACAATTTCGCAATACTTTGCGCAGATAACGCACTCGCCATTGGCGCAAAATGTCGATAAATATCACATTAACAGAGATTGTGATGGCAATGCGAGAGATTAGCTTATTTAAATTTCAACAAAGATGTAACAAGCAATCGAATCCACTATTCAATACAGACTACGCGGCTTCGAATGAGTAGTGAATATTTATGTGAAATGATTTTTTAACGGCAGCATATCTGGATGAAGGAAAACTAAGCAGAGATAAATAGGGTCAACTCAGAATGATCTGCCAAAGCCCGGCGCGCCGTCACCGGACAAGCCGGGGGGATTGCATACAAAAAGGCGCAGTCCCACCAAGGAACTGCGCCTGAAGCTTAATTGTATGGAAAGAGCGGGCAGACAGAGGATGACACTGCGCGGCATCGAGGGCCAAGCCCGCCATGACAGCCGTGACCTCCGACCCGCCTTACCAGCGAGCCAGCAACTGCATGCAGAGCAGGGCGAACAGACCGGCGATGAGATCATCCAGCATGATGCCGAGCCCGCCGTGGATACGGCGATCGAACCAGGAGATGGGCCAGGGCTTGAGCACGTCGAACAGCCGGAACAGCACGAAGCCGGCCAGCACCCACTCCCAGCCAGCCGGAGCGGCAATCATGGTGACGCCGAAGCCTATCACCTCGTCCCAGACGATGGCACCGTGATCCGGCATGCCGATGGCATCGGTGGCCGCCTGACAGATGCGAATACCCGCCACGAACCCCACCGCCAGCAGGGCGATGAACCAGGGGGTCGGCAGACCGCTCACCAGCAGGTAGAGCGGAATGGCTACCAGGGTCCCCATGGTGCCCGGTGCCCTGGGGGAGAGACCGGCACCAAAGCCCAGCGCCAGACAGTGGAGCGGGTTCTTCAGGCTCAGGCTGTTCAGCTCGGGCCTTATCTTGAAAAAGCTCATGCGAAGTGATCCCAGCCCTTGAGATGAAGCTCGACCGGCTGCTCATCCTGCACATAGTCGATGCCGGGGTCGCCGGCCTGGATGCGGCCGATGCGGGTGAACCTGACGCCGCAGTTGGCCAGCGCCGTGTCCAGGGCACCGTGATGCTCCTGTGGCACAGTGAAGCAGAGCTCGTAGTCATCGCCACCGGCCAGCGCCAGTTGCCAGGCATCCCGTGCGGGCACGGCGTCCTGCAACACGGGCGAGAGGGGCAGCAGGTCCAGATCGATCTGGGCCCGCACACCGGACGCCTTGAGGATATGACCGAGATCGGAAGCCAGGCCGTCGGAGAGATCCAGCGCGCTGCTCGCCAGCCCGCGCAAGGCCTGACCGGCCAGGATGCGGGGATGGGGATGATCGAGCCTGGGCAGCACGGCCGCCAGCTGGTTCTCGTTGAGGGTGCGTTTGCCCAGCAGATGGGAGAGGGCCAGGGCCGCATCCCCCAGGGTGCCGGTGACATAGATGCCGTCCCCTACCCTGGCGCCACTGCGCATCAGGGCACGGCCGGTCGGCACGGATCCCTTCACCGAGACGGTGATGGAGAGTGGCCCGCGGGTCATGTCCCCCCCCACCAGGGCCACATTGTAATATTCAGCGAGCTCGAGGAACCCTTCCGCAAAGCCCGCGACCCAGGCCTCGTTGACGGCGGGCAGGGTCAGCGCCAGGGAGACCCAGCGCGGCTCGGCCCCCATGGCGGCGAGATCGGAGAGGTTGACCGCCAGCGCCTTGTAGCCCAGATCCACCGGATCCATGTCCGGGAAGAAGTGCACGCCGCTCACCAGGGTATCCGTGCTCACCGCCAGCATGGTATCGGCGGGCAGGGTCAGCAGGGCGCAGTCATCCCCTGGGCCCATCACCACGTCCTTGCGGGCGTGGGGGACCTTGAAGTACTTCTCAATCAGCTCAAATTCACCCATACAGTAAAAAGCCAGCGGTTAAGCTGGCTCCTCTCTTAGATGCTGTTGATGCGCTTGCTGCGACATAGTGATCAAGGCTCATCTGCTGCTCGGGCTCCTCATGTATGTCTATACACTCCGGCCCCTGCGCTGCTCTTCACCTTGCTGACGACTTCTCGCGACAGAGCATCTATCAGCACTGAATGCTGATGGACGGCGGGATCAACGCTTGGGCAGCGTCTTGATCACCTTGTCCAGTACACCGTTGACAAACTTGTGGCTGTCATCGGCGGCGAAGGCTTTGGCCAGCTCGATCGCTTCGTTGATCACCACGCGCGGCGGCACATCATCACGACGGGTCAGCTCGTAGGTCGCCAGACGCAGGATCGCCTTGTCCACCATGTCCACTTCTTCCAGCGGACGGGAGAGGAAAGGTGAGAACACCTTGTCCAGCTCGTTGCAGTGGACCGCTACCCCGAACAGCAGATCGCGGAAATAGCTCAGGTCCACACCCTTGGTGTCCTGATCGATCTTGAACTGCTCTTCGATGTCGCCCACGTTGGCCTGGGTCATCTGCCACTGGTAGATGGCCTGGGTGGCGCAATGGCGGGCCTTACGGCGCTCGGACGGTTTCAATGTACTTCTCCTCGTTACACGTCCAGCTGTTTCAGGACGTTGATCATTTCGAGCGCGCTCAGTGCAGCCTCTGCACCCTTGTTACCCGCCTTGGTACCGGCGCGCTCGATGGCTTGTTCAATGTTTTCAGTGGTCAGTACGCCGAAGGCGACGGGAATTTCATACTCCATCATCACCTGGGCCAGCCCCTTGCCGTTCTCGCTCGCCACCAGTTCGAAGTGATAGGTGCCGCCACGGATGACGGTACCGAGCGCGACTATGGCGTCGTATTGACCGCTCTTGGCCAGCTTCTTGGCTGCCAGGGGAATTTCGACGGCACCCGGCACACGCACCAGGGTGAGATTGCTGTCCTGGACCTGGCCTTGACGCTTCAGCACGTCCAGCGCGCCGTTCACCAGGCTGTCATTGATGAAGCTGTTGAAACGGGCAACGACAATAGCAACACGCGCCTCGGGAGCGGCGATATTCCCTTCGATAATCTTCATTGGAAATCCTGTCTCTGTGCAATCAATAGGGGCCGGGGCCAAAAGTGCACGCATTCTAGCACAACAGAGCCGCGACAAAAAACCATGGCCGCATCGTGCGGCCATGATAGTCATTCAAGCCATCAGGGACTTGTTCGCCGACGTACTCCACCACCTCAAGGCCGAAGCCGCGGGAAGAGGGGGATATTTCATCGAGCGAGTACCAAGGCGCTTAGTCGCCGATGTACTCCACCACTTCCAGGCTGAAGCCGCTGACGAGGATGGTATTTCGTCAAGCGAGTACCAAAGCGCTTACTCGCCGACGTATTCCACAACCTCAAGGCCGAAACCGCCTAGGGCATGGTATTTCTTCGGCGAGCTCAAGAGGCGCATCTTGCCGACCCCGAGCGCCTTGAGGATCTGGGAACCCACGCCGACCCGGCGCGAGGTGCCCTGCCACTTGGCCCCTTCCGGTGCCAGTCCCTTGTCGGCGGCTTCAAAGCCCTTGACCCGGGCCAGCAGCTCGGCGCCCTGGGCTTCGGCCCCCAGGATCACCAGCACACCGCCCTCTTCGGCGATGCGGGCCATGGATTTGGGCAGCGGCCAACTGCGGGCGCTGTGGCGATCCGTCAGCAGCAGATCGCTCAGCACGTCGTGCAGATGGACCCGCACCAGAGTCGGCTGGTCGGCTTTCACCTCGCCTTTCTTGAGGGCGAAGTGCACCTGGTTGTCTATGGTGTCGCGGAAGGTGACCAGATCAAATTCCCCGAACTCGGTGGGCAGCTTGCACTCGGCCACCTTCTCCACCGTGGTCTCGTGCTGGTTGCGATACTCGATGAGGTCGGCGATGGTGCCGAGCTTGATGCCGTGCTGCTCGGCGAAGACCTCAAGGTCGGGACGGCGCGCCATGGTGCCATCCTCGTTGAGGATCTCGACGATGACGGAGGCCGCCTCGTATCCGGCCAGACGGGCCAGATCGCAGCCCGCTTCTGTATGGCCGGCACGGGTCAGCACGCCGCCATCCTGCGCCATCAGCGGGAAGATGTGGCCAGGCTGCACCAGATCGGCAGCCTTGGCGTTCGGTGCGACGGCGGCCTGTACGGTGACGGCGCGATCGGCGGCTGAGATGCCGGTGGTCACCCCCTCGGCCGCTTCTATGGTCACGGTGAAGGCGGTGGAGAACTGGGCGTTGTTCCTGTCCACCATCAGCGGCAGCGCCAGCTGCTTGCAGCGATCCCGGGTCAGGGTCAGGCAGATCAAGCCCCTGCCGTAACGGGCCATGAAGTTGATATCCTCCGGACGGACACAGGAGGCGGCCATGATGAGGTCCCCTTCGTTCTCCCTGTCTTCGTCATCCATCAGGATCACCATCTTGCCCGCCTTGATATCGGCAATGATTTCCTGGGTTGTGCTCAGCGCCATGGGCTACTCCATCAACATGCTTGGGGAATTGAGCCTGCCGGCTCGGCTTGATACTGCATCATTGTGTGCTAGATGGGGGCGCGGGGCCCCATTTCAATCGGAGCGGGATCACAGAACCGTATTTTGCCCGCTCGCCTGCCTGTCAGATAAACCCGGATCGGGCCAGGGTCTCCAGGGTCAGGCTGGATCCGCCCTGCTCCTGCGCCCTGCCCTGCATCAGCCGCTCCAGATAGCGGGCGATTTGATCCACCTCCAGGTTCACCCTGTGGCCCGGTTTCCAGCGGGCTATGGTGGTCTCCTGGGCGGTGTGGGGCACTATGGTCAGGCGAAAGAGATCCCCCTGCACGGCGTTGACCGTCAGACTGATGCCATCCACCGCAATAGACCCCTTCTCGGCTATGTAGCGAGAAAGTTCCTGTGGCGCCTGGATCCAGTACTCGATGGCGCGGCCGCTGCTGGACTTGCTCTTCACCTCGCCTATGCCATCGACATGGCCCGAGACCAGGTGGCCGCCGAGGCGGGAGCTCGGCATCAGCGCCTTCTCGAGATTCACCGGATCCCCCACCTTGGCCTCGGCAAAACCGGTGCGAGAGAGGGTCTCAAGGGAAACGTCCGCGGTGTAGCTCTTGTCCCCCAGGGCCACCACCGTCAGGCAGACGCCGTTGGTGGCGATGGAGTCGCCCAGCTTGACGTCGCCAAAGTCCAGGGTCGGCGCATGGACTGTGAGGGCCATGTCATCCCCCTGGCGGCGCAGGGCGGCCAGGGTGCCCATGGCTTCGATAATTCCGGTAAACATGCAGATCACCTTGATGATGACGAGGTCAAACCGACCCCGATAGACAGTGAAAAATCAGGCAATTTTCGCTGTGATGCGAATATCCTGCCCCACCAGACGCACATCCTTGAGCTGGAGCTTGGGGGCCTGGAACAGCTTGGTCAACTCCGGCAGGTGGAACAGGCCGCGCCCCTCATCCCCCAGCAGCTTGGGAGCCTGATAGAGCACCAGCTCGTCCACCAGCCCCTTGGCCAGCAGGGCGCCGCACAGCCTGGGGCCCGCCTCCACCAGCACAGAGTTGATGTTCTGCTTGGCCAGCAGCATGAAGAGGCTGACCAGATCCAGCTTGCCATCCAGCAGCGGCAGGGTCAGCTGCTGCACCCAGGCAGGCCAGTCCCCGTCGACCTTGTGACGGGCCAGCAGCACGGGGCTCTCGCTCTGGAACAGGGGCAGATCAGGGGTGAGCCGGTTCTGGGAATCGACGATGACCCGCAGCGGCTGGCGCAGGGTCTCTTTGGGATAAACGGCCTTGACCGAGGCTGGCAGCTCGTCCCAGCGCACGTTGAGGGAGGCGCCGTCGGCCAGCACAGTCTCGGCGCTGGAGAGCACAGCATCGTGGCGGGCACGCAGCCGCTGCACGTCGCGGCGCGCCTCCGGGGAGGTGATCCACTGGCTCTCGCCACTCGCCATGGCGGTGCGGCCGTCGAGGCTGGCACCGAGCTTGACCGTCACCTGCGGGAAGGCGGTGCGCATCCGCTTGAAGAAACCCGGGTTGAGGGCCTCGGCCTCGGCGCTGAGCAGGCCGAAGTCGGTCTTGATGCCCGCCTCGGAGAGCATGCGCAGGCCGCGTCCCCCCACCTGGGGATTGGGATCCACCATGGCGGCGACCACCCGGGTCACGCCGGCCTTGATCAGCGCCTCGGCGCAGGGAGGGGTGCGACCGTGATGGGAGCAGGGCTCCAGGGTCACATAAGCGGTGGCGCCGCGGGCCTCTTCCCCGGCGGCATGCAGGGCATAGACCTCGGCATGGGGTTCACCGGCACGCTGGTGCCAGCCCTCCCCCACCACAACGCCGGCCTTCACCAGCACGGCGCCTACACAGGGATTGGGGGCCGTGGTGTAACGGCCGCGGCGGGCCAGTTCGAGGGCCCGACTCATCCATTGGTAATCATCTTGACTAAACATCTGGGCTCCCGTTCAAAGCGAGAAAATTGGCGTTGTAGGTTCGATTAGCGCAGCGTAATCGGACATGGGGAAGCTTACTTCTCCAGCTTGGCGATCTCTTCACCGCTTCTTGTCATAAACAAGGCGGATGTCCTCGAAGCTGCGATAGGTGGAAACGAAGCGGATATCACCTTGCCCACCCGATAGCATTACTTTTCCAGCTTGGCGATCTCTTCACCGAATTCGCGGATGTCCTCGAAGCTGCGATAGACGGAGGCGAAGCGGATATAGGCCACCTTGTCCAGGCTCTTGAGCTCATCCATCACCAGGTTGCCCACCAGCTGGGAGGCGACTTCGCGCTCGCCGGTGGCACGCAGCCGGGACTTGATGTGGTTGACCCCCTTTTCGATGGCCTCCATGCTCACTGGCCGCTTCTCCAGGGCCCGCAGTATGCCGGCCCGCAGCTTGTCTTCATTGAAGGGCTCGCGGGAGCCGTTGGACTTGATGACACGGGGCATCACCAGCTCGGCCATCTCGAAGGTGGTGAAGCGCTCGTGGCAGAGCAGGCATTCACGACGGCGGCGCACCTGATGGCCTTCTGCCACCAGACGGGAGTCGATCACCTTGGTATCAACGGCACTACAGAAAGGGCAATGCATCTGACCTCCGGCGTTAACGGAAAAGGCACCTGCCCCGCGGGGTCAGGATCTTGGCCGGCCAGTGTAGCACGGCCATCCAAAGCCGGTAAAAGCCCAGAAAAAACAATGCCACCCGGAGGTGGCATTGGTCTCAAACCAGACTGTCTGGCCGATCAGGCATAGACAGGGAAACGGCGGCAGATGTCCAGCACCTTCTCGCGAACTGTGGCCAGCACGGCGTCGTTGTCGTGGTTGTCCAGCACGTCGCAGATCCAGTTGGTCAGCTCGATGGACTCGGCTTCCTTGAAACCACGGCGGGTGATGGCCGGGGTACCGATCCGCACACCCGAGGTGACGAAGGGAGAACGCGGGTCGTTCGGCACCGAGTTCTTGTTGACGGTGATGTTGGCCTTGCCAAGGGCGGCATCGGCTTCTTTACCGGTCAGCTCGCGGCCGATCAGATCCACCAGCATCAGGTGGTTGTCGGTACCGCCGGAGACGATCTTGTAGCCGCGCTCCATGAAGGTCGCAGCCATGGCCTTGGCGTTCTTGACGACCTGGGCCTGATAGGTTTTGAACCCCGGCTCCAGTGCTTCCTTGAAGGCCACGGCCTTGCCGGCGATGACGTGCATCAGCGGGCCACCCTGACCACCCGGGAAGACGGCGGAGTTCAGCTTCTTGTAGAGATCTTCGTCGTCAGCGGCGGAGAGGATCAGACCACCACGGGGACCAGCCAGGGTCTTGTGGGTGGTGGAGGTGACCACGTGGGCGTGGGGCACCGGGTTCGGGTAGACGCCTGCGGCAATCAGACCGGCCACGTGAGCCATGTCGACGAACAGGTAAGCACCGATCTTGTCGGCGATTTCGCGCATGCGGGCCCAGTCGACAATGCCGGAGTAGGCGGAGAAGCCACCGATCATCATCTTCGGCTTGTGCTCAACGGCAAGGCGCTCCATCTCGTCATAGTCGATCTTGCCGGACTCATCGATGCCGTAGGGGATGATGTTGTACAGCTTGCCGGAGAAGTTGACGGGGGAGCCGTGGGTCAGGTGACCACCGTGGGCCAGGTTCATGCCCAGCACTGTGTCGCCCGGCTGCAGCAGGGCCATGTAAACGGCGCTGTTGGCCTGGGAGCCGGAGTGCGGCTGCACGTTGGCATAGGTGGCACCAAACAGTTCCTTGGCGCGCTCGATGGCCAGGGTTTCGACCACGTCGACGTACTCGCAACCGCCGTAGTAACGCTTGGCCGGGTAGCCTTCAGCGTACTTGTTGGTCAACTGGGAGCCTTGGGCTTCCATGACGCGGGGGCTGGTGTAGTTCTCAGACGCGATCAGCTCGATATGTTCTTCCTGACGACGGGTTTCGTCTGTGATGGCCTGCCACAGCTCTGGATCATAGCCGGCGATGGTCATGTCACGTTTCAACATCCGTTTATCTCCTGAAAATCGTTTGCGCGATAGGTGAAGTGGGCCCGCGCATTGTAACGTGAGCTGGATCAAAGAGACAGTCCAACCACCCAAAAACTTGTTTATAAAATGTAAAATACGTCGCAATTTTCGAAGCCGGACGCCCCTCTTCCTCCTTGCCTCTCGCGGGCCCCGTACGCCCTCCGCCAGCTCGGCCCCTCCTCAGGCGCCCGATGCTCCTGCCTGACCCGCCCTCAGAGTCTTCCTCAGTGGAGGGAAAAAACCAGAGCCAGATCATGGATATAGCATTTACTAACAGATAACATCTTTAGACAGCACAGCGGTTGCGAAGCCTGGCGAGCGGCCATGGGCTGGCAACGGCAGGGCCCTTTGGCGCACAGGCTCACACCAGAGCCCTGCATTTGCCTCTCTCACCACAAGGGGGAACTCCACCATGGATCATCTGATGCTGTTTGTGATTGTCGCTGTCTTTGCCATCTTCTATTGGGTCTACTACACCGGCAGTCGCAAGGGCGCCTGCACCACCAGCTGGGAGACGCTGCCCACCCGGGCGCAGTACCTGGCGGCCCACCCCGAGGCCGTCGATGGCGATATCATCTTTTGCATCCATTGCGGCCACCATCAGCAGCTCGAGGTGGGGGTGGTGCACCAGGCCGACTACCGGCGCCAGCACATCTGCCCCCGCTGCAAGCAGGCGCTCTATAGAGACGAGGAGCAGGAAGAAAGCGGCGGAGAAACCGTCGGCAGCAGACCAGGCTGAGGCTCATGCCGGGGTTGGCAGCTGCCTCTCCTGCCACACCTTGAGCGTCGCCACCGCCGCCTCAAACTCCCCGGCCAGCCCCGCAGGATCACCCTCCCCCGCCTCCAGGGCGGCGCACTGCGCGGCAAAGTCATCCAGCCCGAGCGCCAGGGCACTGCCCTTGAGCTTGTGGGCCATCCCCTTGCGCTCCTCCCCCTCGCACCGCACCAGCGCGGCCACCAGGGCCGCCCCCTGGGATTCAAACAATCCGATGAGCTGACGGATGCGCTGGCTGCCGAGCAAGGCCAGATCCGCGTCCAGCACGGGGTTGGCGGCCTGCGGGGCGGGCGGGTTGACGGTACCCTCCCTCGCGCCCGGCGGGGCCTGCGTTGTCTCTCCCTGGCACTGCCGGTCTATGGCGCTGGCCAGCGCCGCCAGGCGCACCGGTTTGCCGACAAAGTCCGCAAAGCCCGCCTCCAGACAGAGACGGATATCCTCGGGATACATCTGGGCCGAGATGGCGATGGCGGGCAGAGGGCGCTCGTGCACCTCCTCGCTGATGGCGGCCAGATCCTCGCGCAGGGTCAGGCCATCCATGTCTGGCAGATTGATGTCGAGCAGTGCCAGATCGAAACCCCGCTCTGTCACCCGCGCCAGGGCCGAGCGCCCGTCTTCCGCCAGGGTGACACTGTGGCCTAGGCGCACCAGCATGCCCTGCGCCACCAGCCGGTTGATCTCGTTGTCCTCCACCAGCAGGATGTCGCGAGGCTGGCCGAGATGCAGCGGCTGGGCCGCGGCCGGCAACTGGGCGGCCGAGCGTTGCAGGGGCAGGCTGAAGCTGAAGCGGCAACCCTCCCCGGGCCGGCTGGCGAGGCACAGCTCGCCCCCCATGGCGGCCACCAGCTTGCGACTGATGGCAAGCCCGAGCCCTGTGCCCCCCTGGTGCCCCATGTCCTGCTTGCGCTGGCGGAACGCCTCGAACACCGCCTCCTGCTCTTGCTCCGGAATGCCGGGGCCGGTATCGCTCACCACGAACAGGATGCAGGGCTCGGCGCAGGGGCCGCCGCATGGAAGGGGGCTCACCTCGAGGCAGATCCGCCCCCTGGCGGTGAACTTGACCGCGTTGCCCAAGAGGTTCCCGAGCACCTGGCGCAGCTTGCCCAGATCCCCTTCCACCACGGGGGGCAGGGCGGGGGCATATTCCAGCACCAGGACCACTCCCCTGGCCTCTGCCTTGGGCCTGAACAGGGCGCTCAGCTCATCCACCAGCTGATGCAGCGGGAAGGGTTCCCGGCGCGCCTCCAGGTGGCCCGCCTCAATCTTGGAGTAGTCGAGGATGTCGTTGAGGATCTCCAGCAGGGATTCGCCGCTGTGCTCTATGGCGGCGAGATAGCGCCGCTGGGTCTCGTTGAGATGGGTATCCTCCAGCAGGGTCAGGCCCCCCAGAATGCCGTTCATGGGGGTGCGAATTTCGTGGCTCATGGTGGCGAGGAAGACCGACTTGGCCCTATTGGCCTGCTCCGCCTCGGCGCGGGCCAGGCGCTGGTTCTCCACCTCTTCGTTGAGGCGCAGGTTGGCATGGCTGAGCTGGCGGGTGCGCTCCACCACCCGTGACTCCAGCTCCCGCTGGTAGCGACCCAGCTCGACCGCATTGTCACGAAACACCTGCAGGGCACGCCCCAGCTCCGCCAGCTCGTCACTACCCGTCCCTGCGATCGGGTCAAGGGGGGCCAGATCCCCACGCGCCAACCGGCTCATCCCCTTCACCGCGTGTTGCAGCGGCCAGACGATGCGGCCGTAGACCATGCGCCACATCAACAGCATCAGCAGTACCAGGGTGAGCAGGCCTATCCCCATCAGGGCCTGCTCCAGCAGCTTGAGACGCTGGCTCAGGGCCTGCTGGCTCTCCCCCAGGGAGTCGCGGGCACGGTTGACCAGGTCATCCACCTGCTGGTTGAGGCTGCTCATCAAGGCCTCATTGGCGCTGGCCAGCACCCGCAGCGCCTCCCCCTTGCCGAGCCAGTCGCTGCGCAGCTGCACCAGCTTGTCGCTCTGCGCCAGCACGGAGAGGGCCTGCTCCACCCCCTGGCGGCGCGCCGGATCCGTCACAGCCCCTGCGCGCAGCTGCAAGATCGCCAGCTCCCGCTGTCCATCCCGCAACAGTCCCTGCAAGCGATCCTGCCGCTCGCCGCGCCAGATTTCCTCGATGCGCTGCTGCTGCATCAGGGTTCTGTGCCGCAGCTCAGTCATCTGCTCCAGCCAGTCGAGATCCTGCTCCAGCAACCTGTCTATCGCGACGGCGGCGGCGCGCCCCTGCAAGGGGTAGAGGGAGCCGAGCCCCGCCACCATCACGGTTTCGGCATTCTCCATCTGGCTGCGGGCCAGCTCGGCCACCTCGCCGGCCGCGGCCACCAGGCGAGCGCGCAAGGCGTCACCTTGCGCCATCAGGGTCAGGCGCTCCCCCACCAGCCAGCCCTGCTGCCCCAGGTTGCCTATGATGGCCTGGCTCAGGGGATGGAGCTGCTCCTGCACCTGCTTCTCCCCCTCACCGCCGAGCTGGGCCAGCAGGCGCTGCATCTGCTGCCCCTGCAGGGTGAGCAAGCGCCCCTGATGCTCCCGCTCCGCCTCGCTGGTCGCCGTGGCCAGCAGATGGGACGCGCTCTGGATCTCGCCGCTCAGGCGCGCCAGGGTACGGGCCCGCTCCTGATCGGCCAGGGTCTGCTGCACCCCCTGCTCCAGCTGGCGCAGGTGGGTGAGCCCAATCCACCCGAGCAGGGAGGCGCTCAGGGTCAGCAGCGCCATCAGGGAGAAGGCCAGCAGCAGCCTGCCCCCCAGGCCGGAAAAGATTCTCACGCTCAGCACCTTGGTTGTGGTCGGCTTTGACCGGATAATGTGGGCCCACACTTTAACAAAACCCCGGGTTATGCGAAGCGTCTATCTCTCCCTGTTGCTCATGCTGCTCCCTGGCCCCCTGCTCGCCTTCGAGGTGGATCACTGGCCCGGTGGCGAGTTTGGCGGCCAGCCAGTACGCCAGCAGTGGCCGGAACCCGCCGCCGCAACCAAACCCCTGACACTGTGCGCCCTCTATCCCCATCTGCGGGACGCCTACTGGCTGTCGGTCAATCAGGGCATGGTGGAAGAGGCGACACGGCTGGGGGTCAGCTTGCGGATCCACGAGGCGGGAGGCTACGGTGCCCTGGCCGAGCAGCGCCAGCAGTTGCAGCAGTGCCTGAGGGAGGGGAGCGACGCCATCCTGCTCGGCGCCGTGAGTCATGAGGGACTGAGGGAGGCAATCACCGCCAGCCCGCTGCCGGTATTCGGCCTGGTCAACGATCTGCCCGCTGGCCTGGTGCAGGCCAAGGTGGGCGTCTCCTGGTATCAGATGGGCTGGCAGATGGGGCACTGGCTGGCACTGCGTCACCCGGCGGGCAGCCAACCCGTCTCGGTGGCCCTGTTCCCGGGCCCCAAGAGCAGCGGTGGCAACAACGTGGTCGAGCCCGGCTTTGCCGATGCCATCCGGGGGAGCGCCATCAAGCTGGTGACCACGGCCCGCGGCGACAACAGCCGCGAGATCCAGCGCACCCTGGTGCAGCAGACCCTGGCCCGCCACCCGGACCTCGACTATCTGGTGGGGGGGGCTATTGCCGCCGAAGTGGCGGTCAACGAGCTGGCGCAGCGCCATCTCGACAGGCCCCAAGTGCTGAGTACCTACTTCAGTCATGGGGTGCAGCGCGGCCTGCTGCGAGGCAAGATGCTGGCGGCCAACAGCGATCAGATGCGGCTGCAAGGCCGCCTCGCCGTGGCCCAGGCCGTCTGCCTGCTACAGCATCCCGAGGCGGGCGAGCAGCAGTGCCCGCGGGTGATGGGGCCACCCATTCTGACCCTGGATGGACCCCTGGCCGACACCGGCGACTCCCTCTCCAATGGGGCATTTCGCCCCGTCTACCGGGTCGGTGCCGCCCCCGCAGACCATTAGCCCCGCCAGCTGACTCAGGGGGCCAGCTCGCCGGCAAACAGATAGCCTTCCCCGTGGACGGTGACAAAGAGCTGGGGATCCCGGGGATCCAGCTCCATCTTGCCCCGCAGCCGCCGGATCAGCACGTCTATGGTGCGATCGCTCGGGCCATCGCCACGGTGGCTGATGAGGGTCAGGATCCGCTCCCGGCTCAGCACCCGCCCGGGGTGGGCGACGAAGGCCACCAGCACCTCGTATTCGGCCTTGGTCAGGCGCACCGGCACCCCGTCCTTGCTGAGCTGGCGGCGGGGAATATCGAAGCGCCAGGGGCCGAAATAGACAGCGTCGTCGAGGGGCTCGGCGACCCGGGTGGCAGGCGCCGCCAACGAGATCCGCCACAGCAGGTTCTTGACCCGCACCAGCAGCTCCCGCAGCTCGAACGGCTTGGTGACATAGTCATCGGCCCCCATCTCCAGGCCGACTATCCGGTCCACCGCATCGCTGCGGCCGGTGACCAGAATGATCCCCACAGTGCTGCGCGCCCTCAGCTCGCGGGTCAGCAGCAGGCCATCCTCCCCCGGCAGGTTGATGTCCAGCATCACCAGATCCACCTCCTGCTGTGCCAGCACGGCCCGCATCTCCTGGCCATTTTCCACCGCCGTCACCCGATAGCCCTCCCGCTCGAAATAGCCGGTCAGCTTCTCGCGGGTAACCGCATCATCTTCAACAACCAGAATGTGGTAGCTCATGGGCAGGGTTCACGAAGGTCGACAAGGGAGGATTATTCTATTCACATTTTGTCATAAATACCCCTATTTCGTTAATTTGTGGCGGCAACCCTGTTCACAGCCTCTCCCTATCATGGCCCTCATCAAAAAGTCATGATGATGAGAGACAGCTATGAAAAAACTGTGGCACTTCCTGCGCACACCCAGCCGCCGCTGGTCGGTGCTGGCGCTGGTTCTGGCCGGCGTCGGGGTCACCCTTGCCGGTACCGTCGGCCTGCATTACGGCTTCGAGAAGACCAGCAGCCTCGAGTTCTGCATCTCCTGCCACTCCATGAAAGACACCGTCTATCCGGAGTACAAGGAGTCCATCCACTTCAAGAATGCCTCCGGCGTCCAGGCTGTCTGTACCGACTGTCACCAGCCGAAAGACTTTGTCGGCAAGGTGGCCCGCAAGATGGAGGCGGCCAACGACCTCTATCAGGAGTACATAGGCCACAGCATCGACACCCAGGAGAAGTTCGAGGACAGGCGCCTGCACCTGGCCGAGAAGGTGTGGGCCCGGATGAGCAGCCAGAACTCCAAGACCTGCAAGTCCTGCCACAGCTACGACAACATGGATCACGCCAAGCAATCCCCCGCCGCCGCCCTGGCCATGAAGGATGCGGCAGCTAAGAACATGAACTGCATCGAGTGCCACAAGGGCATAGCCCACGAGCTGCCCAATATGGCGGGGGGCTTCCGGGCCACCTATGCCACCCTGGCCAGCGAAGCCCAGCAGGCGCCAGCCGGCGACACCCTCTACACCCTGGGTGAAAAAGACCTCTACACCAGCGAGCAGAGCACTGATCCCGTCGGCAAGCTGCTGCCCGCCTCCCGCATCGACGTCATTGCCCGCAGCGGCGATCGCCTGCAGGTGACCATAGAGGGCTGGCGCGAGCGCGAAGGCAAGGGCCGGGTGCTGAGCGAATACATGGGCAAGCGGGTCTTCGTGGCCACAGTCCGTGACGAGCTGAAAGCGAACGAGAAAGTCCTCAAGCAGGAAACCGACAGCGCCACCCATATCCAGTGGGAGCAGGTGCAGGTGCAGGCCTGGGTCGATGGCAAGGGGCTCGAACCCTCCCTCAAGCCCATCTGGGATTATGCCGGCGAGATGTACAAGTCCACCTGCAACTCCTGCCACGGCGCGCCGGACCCGGCTCACTTCACCGCCAACGGCTGGATCTCGGGGCTCAAGGCGATGTCTGCCTACTATCGCCTGAGCAAGGAAGAGGAGCGCACCCTGCTCAAGTACCTGCAAAACCATGCCGCCGATACCGGTGGTCAGGGCAGCCACTAAGTCCGGATTCGAAAGAGGAATAACAAGATGATCAACATTTCCCGTCGTGGTTTTCTGGGTGGCTTGCTGGCCAGCGGTGCCTCTGCCCTGATCGGCCCCTCCCTGCTCGGTCGCGCCGTGATGGCCGCCGAGTCCGGCGACAAGCTGGTGCAGTCCGGCTCCCACTGGGGCGCCTTCCGTGCCCGGGTGGTGGACGGCCGCTGGGTCGAGACCCTGCCGTTCGAGCATGACAAACACCCCACCGACATGCTCAAGGCCTTGAGTGAAGTGGTCTACAACCCCTCCCGCATCCGCTACCCCATGGTGCGGCTGGACTGGCTGCGCAAGGGCCACCAGTCCGACACCAGCGAACGCGGCCAGAACCGCTTCGTGCGGGTCACCTGGTCCCAGGCGCTGGACTTCTTCTATCACGAGCTGGAACGGGTGCAGAAAACCCATGGCCCGAGCGCCCTCTATGCCGGTCACTCCGGCTGGCAGTCGGTGGGCAAGCTGCACTCCGCCGGCGCCATGCTGGGGCGTGCCATGAACCTGCACGGCACCTATCTGGCCAAGGCCGGTGACTACTCCACCGGCGCCGCCCAGGTGATCCTGCCCCACGTGGCGGGGGCCATGGAAGTCTACGAGCAGCAGACCTCCTGGCCACTGGTGCTGGAGCACAGCAAGACCATAGTCATCTGGGGGTCTGACCCCATCAAGAACCTGCAGGTGGGCTGGCTGGTGCCGGATCACAGCGTCTACGACTACTGGGCAGAGTTGAAAGAGAAGGTGGCCAAGGGCGAGATCCGGGTCATCAGCGTCGATCCGGTCAAATCCAAGACCCAGAAGTACCTCAATTGCGATCAGATAACCCTGAACCCGCAGACCGACGTGCCCCTGATGCTGGGCATAGCCCACACCCTCTACAGCGAGAAGCGCCACGACGAGGCCTTCCTCAAGAACTACACCACAGGTTTTGACAAGTTCCTGCCCTACCTGCTGGGCACCAGCGATGGTCAGGTGAAGGATGCCGAGTGGGCCGCCGCCATCTGTGGCGTCCCTGCCGAGATCATCCGCGAGCTGGCCCGCACCATGAGCAGCGGCCGTACCCAGCTTATCGGCGGCTGGTGCGTGCAGCGTATGCACCACGGCGAACAGTACGCCTGGATGCTGGTGGTACTGGCCTCGATGATTGGCCAGATCGGCCTGCCGGGGGGCGGTTACGGCTTTGGCTGGCACTACAACGGGGCGGGCACCATCACCTCCAGCGGCCCCATCATGTCCGGTTTCAGCTCTGTCATTCCCGGCGTCAAACCGCTCCACGACGGCGACTGGAAGGGTTACTCCAAATTCATTCCGGTGGCCCGTTTCGTCGACTGCATCCTCAATCCGGGCGAGACCATCGCCTTCAACGGCCAGACCATCACCTACCCCCACATGAAGATGGCGGTGTTCTGCGGCAACAACCCCTTCCACCACCAGCAGGATCGCAACAAGATGGTGGCGGCCTGGCGCAAGCTGGAAACCGTGGTCAGCATCGATCACCAGTGGACTGCCAGCTGCCGCTTCGCCGACATAGTGCTGCCCGCGACCACTACCTATGAGCGGGATGACATCGAGCAGTGGGGCTCCCACTCCAACGCGGGCATTCTGGCCATGTACAAGGTGGTGGAGCCGCTGTTCGAGGCGCGCGATGACTACGACATCTTCGCCGATCTCTGCCGTCGCTTCGGTCGCGAGGCCGAGTTCACCGGTGGCAAGAGCAAGCTGGAGTGGATCCAGAGCATCTATGACGACGCCCGCCTGCAGGGCCGCGGCATCGGCATTCGTCTGCCCCGTTTCAGCCAGTTCTGGCACGGCGAGGGCTTCGTCACCTTCCCGGCGGGCCAACCCTGGGTGCGCCACGAGTCGTTCCGTCAGGAGCCGGATCTGGAGCCGCTGGGCACCCCGTCTGGCCTTATCGAGATCTACTCCAAGACCATCGCCGACTACGGCTATGGGGATTGCCCGGGCCATCCGGTCTGGATCGAGCCCTACGAGCGCTCCCACGGCGGGCCGGGCAGCAAACAGTACCCGCTGCACCTGCAATCCTGCCACCCGGACAAGCGGCTGCACAGCCAGCTCTGCTCCTCCGACAACTACCGCGCCACCTACACGGTGCAGGGTCGCGAGCCCGTCTACATGAATCCCCAGGATGCCAAATCCCGCGGCCTAAAGGACGGGGATCTGGTGCGGGTGTTCAACGGTCGCGGTCAGGTATTGGCCGGTCTGGTGGTGAGCGATGACTACGCTCCCGGCGTCGTCAGGATCCAGGAGGGGGCCTGGTATGGCCCGCAGGAGGGCGGCAAGGTCGGCACCCTCTGTACCTACGGCGATCCCAATGTACTGACCGCCGACATCGGCTCCTCCAGCCTGGCGCAGGCCACCACGGCCCACACAGCACTGGTGGAGATCGAGAAGTTCAGTGGGCAGGCGCCCGCCGTCACCGCCTTCGGCGCGCCTGAGTCGGCCAAGGGCATAGACCCCATGTTCCCGGCACTCTGACCCCGGGGAGACGAAAGCGCCCCCTTGAGTTTCCTTTATTTTTAAAGTCGTTAGAATCGGGAGCCATCAAGGCTCCCGATTGCCATCCACGGAGGAAAAATGCAGGAATTTATGGCTACCAGCGAACGCCGGGCCCAACTCTACTGGTGGTTCTCCACCCTGTTTGCCGCCGAACTCAGTGATGAGCAGATCGCCGAATATGACACCTATGACGTGCGAAGCTTCCTGAAAAGCCTCTCCACTCTGGATCCCATGCGCGAGGCAGTGGCCGAGCTCAATGACGCCATCGCCCGCCTGCTGGTGCGCACCGATCGCCAGCTCGAACTGGCGGCCGATTTTGCCGGCCTCTTCCTGGTCGATCCCAAGCAGGGGGCCCTGCCCTACGAGTCCCTCTACCGGGGCGAGGCCAAGCTGCTGATGCAGGCCCCCATGGCCGAGATGCAGGCCCGCCTGGATCGCCTCGGCATCAATGTCAGCGACAAGTACAAGGAGCCCGCCGATCACCTGGCCATAGAGCTGGATCTGATGGGCAACCTCATCATACACGCGGCGGAAGCGACCACGGCCGCCCAGCGGGAGAGCTGGCTCGGGGAGCAGGAAGCCTTGCTGCACGAACATCTGCTGGCCTGGTTCCCGCGCTTCGAGGCCGCCTGCCGCGCCGCCGACCAGTTTGGCTTCTACGGCGCCAGCGCCCGGCTGCTGGGGGTCTTCCTCACCATGGATGCCAACTACCTCAGCCTGGTCAAGCCGGCGCAGTCTGCCGACTAAGCCTCGAATGAAGACAGCTCTGCTTCTTATTGCATGCTGGCTGCTGGCCCTGATCCCGCTGGATCAGGGCCTGACCCCCCTCGCGGTCCTGCTGTTTCACCCGGACAGGGAACTGTACGGCGCCGCCCAGCTCACCGGCTTTGCCGGTATCCTGCTCACCCTCTACCTCGCCAATCTCGGCGTCGAGGTGGTGCTGCGCCGCCGCTTCCAGATAGCGGGCATGCTGACCCTGCTGGTGGCCTGGATAGACTTCATCAACAGCAGCGGCAGCGAGTCGCACTTCCTGCTGCTCTACCTGCTGGCCCTGCCGTTCCACCTGCTCGGCTGGCTGGTACTGGTGCGCGGCATTCAGGCATTCGGCCGCCAGAAAGGCTGACATCCCGTTGATTTAACATCACTCCCAGACTTTTTCTCCCTCTTGAAACTTCCTGCCATACTGACACAGTCGTCTAAATGACAAAGAAATCAATTCAGGAGCCTCCATGGAAAAAGTGCTACCCGAATCGGTTCAGACACTGCATTTGTCAGGCCCGTTATCCCTTCATGAATGGCAACAACTGTTCGAGCTGGCACCCTTTGGGATAGGGGTCTTCGATCGTGACTTCAGGTGCCGTGGCGTCAACGGTATCTTCACCGAGCTGAGCGGTCTGGCTCAGGGGGATCACCTCGGCAAGACGCTGTTCGACATCACGCCGGCCCAGGCCCCCATGCTGCTCCCCCGGCTCAAGCAATTGCTCAATGGCGTCCCCCGGGCCGAGCTGGATCTGGGCTGCATCCATGTCTCCCGCCCCGGCGGGCCGAGGCGCTGGCAGATGAGCTGCAGCCCCCTGATGGATGCCGCTGGGATCTTCAATGGCATCTTCCTCATCGCTCGGGATCTCACCCAGGATCCCCGCGCCTACCTGGGAGTGACCCGCTTCACCGGGGAGATCCAGGAGGCCAGCAGCCAGCACGCACAGCGGCTCTACCAGGCGGAAGCCAGGCTCCACCACCTCTCCTATCACGACCCCCTCACCGATCTTGGCAACCGCAACCTGCTGCAGGAGCGGCTCGAACTGGAGATAGAGACGGCCCGCCTGAACAAGCAGGCCCTCGCCCTGCTGTTCATCGATCTCGACGGCTTCAAGCTGATCAACGACAACCTGGGGCACAGCGCCGGGGATCTGCTGCTCAAGCTGCTGGCACAGCGCATCCGCCACAGCCTGCGCCCGGGGGATCTCGCCACCCGGCTCGGTGCAGACGAGTTTCTGGTGCTGCTTCCCGACATCCGGCAGCCCCAGGATCTGGTGGGGCTGATCGAGCGGCTGCAACACAGGCTCCACGATCCGGCCGACATAGGGCAGGAGCGGGTGAGGCTCTCGGCCAGCATAGGCGTCGCCCTCTACCCGGAGCATGGCCTGACCCCGGACAGCCTCATCAGTGCGGCGGACAATGCCATGCATGAGGCCAAGCGCCGGGGCCGCAACGGCTATCTGTTCTACTCTCCCGACATGATGACCCAGATGAGGGAGCGGATGGCCCTGGAGCAGGGGCTGATCAAGGCCATGGAGCAGCAGCAGTTCCGCCTGCTGTACCAGCCCATGACGGATCTGGCCAATGACAGCCTCAGCGGCCTCGAGGCCCTGGTGCGCTGGCAGCACCCGAGCGAGGGCATGATCTCTCCCGCCCGCTTCATTCCGGTGGCCGAGGAGTGCGGCCTGATAGAGCAGTTGGGGGAATGGGTGATGCGCACCGCCTGCCAGCAGGGACAGCGGTGGCTGGCGGAAGGGTTCGCCGTGCCCAGGTTGTCCGTCAATGTGTCGGTCAGGGAGATGCGCTCCCCCGACTACGTGGACAGGGTCACCGCCATCCTGGCGCAGACCGGCTTCCCGGCAGAGCGGCTGGAGATAGAGGTCACCGAGAGCATCATCCAGAGCGTGGATCAGAGCCTGAGTCTCTTTACTCGCCTCAAGGCGCTGGGAGTGCAGATCGCCATCGACGACTTTGGCACCGGCTTCTCCTCCCTGAGCCTGCTCAAAAGCCTGCCCATAGACCGCATCAAGATAGACAGGGCCTTCGTCCAGGCGCTGCCCGACGACAAGCACAGCCGGGAGCTGTGCCGCACCATAGTCAGCCTGGCCGACAGCCTCGGCATGGCGGTCACGGCGGAAGGCATAGAGACCCAGCCCCAACGCCAGTTCTTGCAGTCTCTGCGCTGCGAGGAGGGCCAGGGCTACCTGTTCAGCCACCCCCTGTCAGAACCCCACATGACCTCCATGCTCGCCCCCCAGCGCTGACAACGGCCGCCTCAAGGGATCCAATGAAGAAGGGAGCACCAGGCTCCCTTCTCTTTATTCCTTTCAGCTTGCTCCCGTCAGGGCCTGTTCACAGGCGCCCCTCCTCCTCTCGTCGCTATCCAAAAGTCTAATTGCCCTCCCGTGCCAAAGGTATAAGTTGTTACTCAATCATTACAAAAATGTATTCACAGGAGTGAGAGATGAGCGAGAGCAAGGTCTATCCGGTCAAGGCCCACATAGGTAGCGACGCCCTGCTGGACAAGGAAGGTTATGAAGCCATGTACCAGGCGTCGGTACAGAACCCGGACGCCTTCTGGGGGGAGCAGGGCAAGATCCTCGACTGGATGACCCCCTACACCCGTGTCAAGAACACCTCCTACGATCCGGGCCACGTCTCCATCAAATGGTACGAGGATGGCCTGCTCAACGTGTCGGCCAACTGCCTGGATCGCCATCTCGCCGAGCGGGGTGACAAGGTCGCCATCATCTGGGAAGGGGACAACCCGGCCGAGGATCGCAAGCTGACCTATCGCGAGCTCCACGGCGAGGTGTGCAAGTTTGCCAACGTGCTCAAAGCCCAAGGGGTCAAGCGCGGTGACATGGTCTGCCTCTACATGCCCATGGTGCCGGAGGCGGCCATCGCCATGCTGGCCTGTACCCGCATCGGCGCCGTGCACAGCATCGTCTTCGGCGGCTTCTCGCCGGAGGCCCTCTCGGGTCGCATCATAGACTCGGGCTCCTCCATCGTCATCACAGCCGACGAGGGCCTGCGCGGCGGCCGCCCCATCCCCCTCAAGAAGAACGTGGATGAGGCGCTCACCCACCCGGATACCCGGGTCAACAAGGTGATCGTCCTCAAACGCACCGGCGGCAAGGTCGCCTGGCATGACCACAGGGACATCTGGTGGCACGACGCCGTCGCCGCTGCCAGCCCGGATTGCCCGCCCGAAGCCATGGGCGCCGAGGATCCCCTGTTCGTGCTCTACACCTCGGGCTCCACCGGCAAGCCCAAGGGAGTGCTGCACACCACGGGCGGCTACCTGGTCTATGCCGCTCTCACCTTCAAGTACGTGTTCGACTATCACGAAGAGGACATCTACTGGTGTACCGCCGACGTGGGCTGGGTCACCGGTCACTCCTACCTGGTCTACGGGCCGCTCGCCAACGGCGCCACCACCCTCATGTTCGAAGGGGTGCCCAACTACCCGGCCACCAACCGCATGAGCCAGGTGGTGGACAAGCACCAGGTCAGCATCCTCTATACCGCACCCACCGCCATCCGCGCCCTGATGGCCAAGGGCAAGGAGGCCATCGAAGGCACCTCCCGCGCCAGCCTGCGCATCATGGGATCTGTGGGGGAACCCATCAACCCGGAAGCCTGGGAGTGGTACTACCGCACCATAGGCGACGA
Source organism: Aeromonas rivipollensis (assembly GCF_010974825.1). GTDB lineage: Bacteria > Pseudomonadota > Gammaproteobacteria > Enterobacterales > Aeromonadaceae > Aeromonas > Aeromonas rivipollensis. Next base: position 210,341 of record NZ_JAAILA010000010.1, read on the forward strand.
GCGCTGCCCCATAGTCGACACCTGGTGGCAGACCGAGACCGGCGGCATCCTGATCAGCCCCCTGCCCGGCGTCACCGCCCTCAAGCCCGGCTCCGCCACCCGTCCCTTCTTCGGGGTGCAGCCGGCCCTGGTGGACAACCTGGGTGAGCCGCTGGAGGGTGCCACCGAGGGCAACCTGGTGATCACCGACTCCTGGCCGGGCCAGATGCGCACCGTGTTCGGCGATCACGAGCGCTTCGAGCAGACCTACTTCTCCACCTTCCCCGGTCGCTACTTCACTGGCGACGGTGCCCGTCGCGACCAGGATGGCTACTACTGGATCACGGGGCGGGTGGATGATGTACTGAACGTCTCCGGCCACCGCATGGGTACCGCCGAAATTGAATCGGCCCTGGTGGCCCACCCCAAGATAGCCGAGGCGGCCGTGGTGGGCGTCCCCCACGAGATCAAGGGTCAGGGCATCTACGCCTATGTCACCCTGATCGCCGGGGAGGAGCCGAGTCGCGAGCTGCATAAGGAAGTGAAGGAGTGGGTTCGCAAGGAGATAGGCGCCATCGCCACCCCGGATGTGATCCACTGGGCCGAAGGGTTGCCCAAGACCCGTTCCGGCAAGATCATGCGCCGGATCTTGCGCAAGATTGCCACCGGCGAGACCGACAGCCTGGGGGATATCTCCACCCTGGCGGATCCGGGCGTCGTGGACAAACTTATCCGCGAGAAGTCGGAGGCGGCCTGAGTCCTCTCCCACCTCTCTCGACAAAGCCGGCCTTGTGCCGGCTTTGTCATGTCTGGAAAGCCTGAAGAGGCGGGCGCTGCGGCAGAGCGGCTCCGTGCACCAACATGCTCAATAAATGGCCAGATGTAGAGATTAGACCAGTAAAATGCTGCTAATTTTCACGAAATCAATATAATTGCGAAATCTGTGTGCCAGGGCACACCGAATTGTGCAGAAAGTGGCTAGATTTTTGGTGGTCCACAGATAGCTGATAGATAGCAGCATAATCATCGAGGATGTACTCAATATGTCGCAACATCACCGAATTCTCCTGCTCAACGGTCCCAACCTGAATCTGCTGGGCAAGCGGGAGCCGGGAATCTACGGCAGCAAGACGCTCGATGAGATCGTCGCCGATCTGAACCAGTACGCCAACGAACTCGGTGTCACCCTGGAACACCTGCAATCCAATGCCGAACATGAGTTGGTCGGCCGCATCCATCAGGCCATGGGCCAGGTGGATTTTATCATCATCAACCCGGCCGCCTTCACCCACACCAGCGTCGCCCTGCGCGATGCCCTGCTGGGCGTGGCCATCCCCTTCATCGAGGTTCACCTGTCAAACGTTCATGCCAGGGAACCCTTCCGTCATCACTCCTATCTGTCTGATGTCGCCAAGGGGGTCATTTGTGGGCTGGGTGCCGATGGCTACCAATTCGCTTTAACCGCGGCCGTGCATCAATTGCGCGCGGCTTGATAATCACTGATCAGATAAAGAAGAAAGAGAATGCTAATGGATATCCGCAAAATCAAGAAGCTGATTGAACTGGTTGAAGAGTCCGGCATCGCCGAGCTGGAAATCTCCGAAGGGGAAGAGTCCGTTCGCATCAGCCGTAATTTCTCCGGCCAGGTTAGCGTTGCCCCGCAGATGATGATGCAGCCGGCACAGGTTCAACAAGCCGCCGCTCCGGTCGCTGCTGCCGCACAGGCCGCTGCCCCTGCTGCCGATGCCGCCCCGAGTGGCCATCTGATGCGCTCCCCCATGGTGGGCTCCTTCTACCGCTCCTCCAGCCCGGAAGCCAAGCCGTTCGTGGAAGTCGGTCAGCACGTCAATGTCGGCGATACCCTGTGCATCGTCGAAGCCATGAAAATGATGAACCAAATCGAGTCTGACAAGGCCGGTGTGATCAAAGCGATCCTGGTTGAAAATGGTCAGGCCGTCGAATTTGACGAGCCGCTGTTCATCATCGAATAAGGGAAGACGCCACCCATGTTGGACAAAGTAGTCATCGCCAACCGCGGTGAAATTGCCCTGCGGATCCTGCGCGCCTGCAAAGAGCTCGGGATCAAGACAGTGGCCGTTCACTCCACCGCCGATCGGGAGCTCAAGCATGTGCTCCTGGCCGACGAAACCATCTGCATCGGCAAACCCGCCAGCGGTGAGTCCTACCTCAACGTGCCGGCCATCATAGCCGCCGCCGAGGTGACCGGTGCCGTCGCCATCCACCCGGGCTACGGCTTCCTCTCCGAGAACGCCGACTTTGCCGAAGTGGTCGAGAAATCCGGCTTCATCTTCATAGGCCCGCGCGCCGAAACCATTCGCCTGATGGGTGACAAGGTTTCCGCCATCGAGGCGATGAAGAAGGCGGGCGTACCCTGCGTACCCGGCTCCGACGGCCCGGTGGACAACGATGCCAAGCGCAACGCCACCATCGCCAAGCGGATCGGCTACCCCGTGATCATCAAGGCCGCCGGTGGCGGTGGTGGTCGTGGCATGCGCGTGGTGCGCAACGAGTCAGAGCTGGCCGCCGCCATCGCCCTGACCAAGTCCGAAGCGGGCCAGTTCTTCAAGAACGACATGGTCTACATGGAGAAATACCTGGAGAACCCGCGCCACATCGAGATCCAGGTGCTGGCAGACGGCCAGGGCACCGCCCTCTATCTGGGTGAGCGGGACTGCTCCATGCAGCGCCGTCACCAGAAGGTGGTGGAAGAGGCGCCGGCGCCCGGCATCACCGAAGAGATGCGCAAGTTCATCGGTGAGCGCTGCGTGCGCGCCTGTCTCGAAATCGGCTACCGCGGTGCCGGTACTTTCGAGTTCCTGTACGAGAACGGCGAGTTCTACTTCATCGAGATGAACACCCGGATCCAGGTCGAACACCCGGTCACCGAGATGGTCACCGGCGTGGATCTCATCAAGGAGCAGCTGCGCATCGCCGCCGGTCAGCCCCTGTCGATCACCCAGCAGGACATCCGCATCCGTGGCCATGCCATCGAATGCCGGATCAACGCCGAAGATCCGGCCACCTTCATGCCGTCTCCAGGTCTCATCCAGCGCTTCCACGCGCCGGGTGGTCTGGGTGTGCGTTGGGAATCCCACATCTATGCGGGTTACAAGGTGCCGCCCTACTACGACTCCATGATCGGCAAGCTGATCTGTTACGGCGAGAACCGTGACATCGCCATCGCCCGCATGCGTCACTCTCTCGACGAGCTGGTGGTGGAAGGGATCAAGACCAACATCGCCCTGCAAAAAGAGATCATGAAGGACGAGAACTTCCAGCACGGTGGTACCAACATCCACTATCTGCACAAGAAGTTGGGTCTGTAAGAGGTGCCAGGACCCGATAACTTGCCGCACGGCGGCATTAACAGCCACCATCTGCACAAGAAGTTGGGTCTGTGAGGACTCTTCAACAGAGATTGTCCGGTCCCTCCGGGTCGGCAACGAAAAAAGGGCCATGGCGACATGGCCCTTTTTTGTTATCCTTGCGCCCCTCAAAATTGTCGGAGGCCAAGGTGAATCGTTTCGCGCTCGCCCGTCGGGAAGCAGCCCTCTGCCTGCTGCTGACCCTGCTCTATTTCGTTGCCTGGTATGGCACCGCTTACTTCATCCCGGAAGAGCTGGAACTCTGGGATATGCCGCTCTGGTTCCTGCTCAGCTGCATGCTGATGCCACTGCTGTTTATCGGCCTGTGCGCGCTCATGGTGGACCGCCTCTTCATCGATATTCCTCTCGACACCGAGGAGCCTCCCCATGAATCTTGAGCCGCGCAGCAAACCCATGACTCCCTGGTTGAGCGAGATCAACCTGTCTATCGGCACAACGCTCGACACCGAGGAATCTCTCCCATGAATCCTGAGCCGCGCAGCGAACCCATGACGCCCTGGTTGAGCGGGTTCAGCCTGTCTATCGGCACAACGCTCGACACCGAGGGATCTCTCCATGAATCTTGAGTTGATGCTTCCGCTCGTCATCTACCTGGTGCTGGTGCTGGGGGTCGGCTTCTGGGCCGGTCGCCACCGCGCCGGTGGTGACTTCGTGCAGGAGTACTTCATCGGCAACCGCAGCATGGGCGGCCTGGTGCTGGCCATGACCCTGGTGGCCACCTACACCTCGGCCTCCTCCTTCATCGGCGGGCCCGGTGCCGCCTACAAGATAGGCCTGGGCTGGGTGCTGCTGGCGATGATCCAGCTGCCCACCGTCTGGCTCACCCTGGGGGTGCTTGGCAAGAAGTTCGCCATCATAGCCCGCCGGGTCAATGCGGTGACCATCAACGACATGCTGTGGGCCCGCTACCGCAGCAAGTGGGTGGTGGTACTGGGCTCGGTGACCATCATCCTCGCCTTTATCGCCACCATGGTGGTGCAGTTCATCGGCGGCGCCCGCCTGCTGGAAACCGCCACCGGCCTCAGCTACCAGCAGGGGCTCTTCCTGTTTGCCAGCTGCGTGCTGCTCTACACGGTGATCGGCGGCTTTCGCGCCGTGGTGATGACGGATGCCCTGCAGGGCATCATCATGCTGATCGGCACGGGTGCCCTGCTGGCGGGGATACTGATTGCCGGTGACGGCCTGCCGAACCTCATCCACCAGCTCAAGGTGATAGATCCCAAGCTGGTGAGCCCGACCGGGGCCGGTGACATGCTGACCCAGCCCTTCATGCTGAGCTTCTGGATCCTGGTCTGTGTCGGGGTGGTGGGGCTGCCCCACTCGGCCCTGCGCTGCTTCGGCTACCGCGACAGCAAGGCGCTGCACAGAGGCATCCTCATCGGCACCGTGGTCAGCGCCCTGCTGATGCTGGGTATGCACCTGGCCGGCGCCCTGGGCCGCGCCATCCTGCCCGGCATGGACAGCCCGGACAAGATAATGCCCTCCCTGATGATGGAGGTACTGCCACCCTGGCTGGCGGGGGTCTTCCTGGCGGCCCCCATGGCGGCCATCATGTCCACCATCGACTCCCAGCTGATCCAGGCCTCGGCGACCCTGGTCAAGGATCTCTACCTCAACTACCTCAATCCTCGCCAAGAAAAGCTGGAGGTGCGTATTCCACGGCTCTCCCTGCTCTGCACCCTGATCCTCGGCACGCTAGTGCTGCTGGCGGCGATGCAGCCTCCCGAGATGATCATCTGGCTCAACCTGCTCGCCTTCGGCGGTCTGCAGGCGGTCTTCCTCTGGCCACTGGTGCTCGGCCTTTACTGGTCGCGGGCCAATGGCCCCGGGGCGCTGGCCAGCATGGTGTCAGGCATTGTCTGCTACGGGGCCTTGAGTCAGTGGGGGATCAAGCTGGCCGGCCTGCACGCCATAGTGCCCAGCCTGGGGCTCGGGCTGGTGGCCTTCATCCTGGTCAGCCTGCTGACCCCGCCCCCGGATCAGTCGGTTCGCCGATTGTTTGATCAGAAATAAGAAAGGGGCCAATAAAGGGACTCGCACCTATTCCCAAATGGGTGCGAGTGGGTAAAATGTGCGCCACGTCACAAAATGCCGCGCCCTTATGCCAGTTCAGAACGCCAGAAAGATCCTGACCCAGTCCCTGCAACGGCTCGGTTATGCCCTGTTGCTGCCCGTTTCCATTTTGCCGCTGGCGGCCCTGCTCTATCGGCTCGGCCAGCCGGACGTGCTGGATCTGGCGGTGCTCTCCCTGGCCGGACGCGCCCTCTTCAGTCAGATGCCGCTCATCTATGCGGTGGCCATCGCCTTCGGGCTGAGCCGGCAGGGGCAAGGGGCGCAGGCCCTGGCCGGCGCTGTCAACTTCCTGCTGCTGAGCTCGGCGCTCGCCACCCTGCAGCCCGGCCTGCATGCGGACATGATCTGCGGCCTGCTGGCGGGCCTGACCACGGCCATGGTCTGTTCCTGGACCCGCAGCCTCTCCCTCCCCGGCTGGCTGCGGCCGCTGCAGGAGGAGCTGCCCGGCCTGCTGCTCTCGGCCCTGGCCAGCCTGTTGCTGGTCGTGCCCCTGGCCCTGCTCTGGCCCCTGCTGGAGCAAGGCATCACACTGCTCGCCTCCGATCTCCTCACCACGCCGTTTGGCGCCTTCTGCTATGGCGTGCTGAACCGGCTGCTGATCCCCCTCGGCCTGCACCAGGTGCTGGGCAGCCTGATGGGGCTGGGGGAGAGCAACCTGCAGGCGCTCTCCGCCGCCCAGCCGCTGCACGAGGGCTATGTGGCGGGTCTCTATCCCGTCATCATGTTCGGTCTGCCCGGCGCCTGTTTTGCCATCTGGCTCCATCGCCAGCGGATGCGGCGCCTGCCGCAGGGGGGCTTGCTGCTCACCCTGGCACTCACCTCGGCCCTGGTGGGGATCACCGAACCCATCGAATTCCTGTTCGCCTTCACCGCCCCCTGGCTGTTCCTGGCCCATGCCCTGCTGACCGGGCTGTCGCTGGCCATCTGCAGCGGGCTCGGCATCCAGGTGGGCAGTTACTTCTCCGCCGGGCTGCTGGATCTGGTGCTCAGCTACGGCTCAGGTGAGCACAGTTTCTGGCTCATTCCCCTCGGCATACTGTTCTTCGTCATCTATGCCCTGGTCTTCTCCCGGCTGCTTGAATACGCCCCCCTCAGCCTGCCGAGCAAGCCCATCGCCGAGGATCTGCCCCAGCTCGCGGCCGTGGCTCCCACGGATCCGCAGATGCTGGCCATCCAGTACCTCAAGATGCTGGGGGGCATGGACAACCTGCAGGCCATGAGCGTCTGCCTGACCAGGCTCAGCCTGCGGGTGCGGGAGATGGCGATGGTGGATCAGTCCCGTCTGGCCAGGCTCGGCTGCCTCTCCTGGATAGTCCTGAATGACCATCAGCTGGTGCTGGTGCTGGGCCCCAACGCCGGCCTCATCGAGGGGCAGATCCGCATGCTGGCAGAGCGCCAGTCGGTTCCCCTCGGTCTCGAGCCCGGTCAGGCCCCCCTCAGCCAGCACCGCTGATCAGGCGAAGGGCAGCCGCTCGGCGACGAAGTCCATCAGGCTGCGCAGGGCGGGCGCCAGGTGCTCGCGGCTCGGATAGATGAGGTAGAAGGGATTGGGCGGTATGGGGTGAGCCGGCAGCACCTTCAGCAGGCGCCCCGCCGCCAGATCCTCCCGGCAGACGTGATCCGGCAACAGGGCTATTCCCCCCTCGTGGAGCGCCAGCTCCCTCAGCGCCAGCAGGCTGTTGCTGAGGCAGGCCCCCTGAGGTCGCCAGCCCCCCTCCTGAAGTGGCCACACCGGCAGCGCCCCATGCACCAGGCAGGCATGGCCTCCCAGCTCCGTCAATTGTTGCGGCGTGCCGTGGCTCGCCAGATAACCCGGGGCCGCCACCAGATGGCGTGCCACCTGGCCGATGCGCCGGCAGATGAGGCTCGAATCTTTCAGCGGCGCCGCTCTCAGCGCCAGATCGTAACCCTCCCCCACCAGATCCAGTTGCTCGTCACTCAGGGTCAGCTCCAGTACCACCTCGGGGTAGAGGGCGCGAAACTGGGCCAGGATCCGGCCAAGCAGCAGGGTGCCCGTGGCCTCGGGGGCTGTGATCCGCACCCGGCCCGCCGGGGCCGAACGCAGCCTGGCCATGGCCAGATTGGCGCTGCGCGCCAGGGCCAGCAGGGACTGGCAATGCTCCACATAGACCTCTCCCTGGGGGGTCAGGCTCAGTCTGCGGGTGGTGCGCTGCAACAGCCGCACCCCGAGCCGGGACTCGAGGCGCGAGATCTTCTGGCTCACCGAGGACTTGGGCATGCCGAGCACCTCGGCCGCCCCGGTAAAACTGCCCTGCTCCACCACAGTAGCGAACAGCCCCATCAACTCCAGTTCGACATTGTTCATATATACAAACAGTCTGTCCCAATTACCCATCTTAATCTGAATAATCAACCAGACTAGACTCTCTGGCAATCCCACTCATACCGATTTGAAAGGAACTGCCATGAAAGCCATCGCCCTCACCCATTATCTGCCAAGCGATCACCCCCACTGCTTCATCGAGACCGAGCTGCCGGATCCGACCCCGGGCCCGCGGGACCTGCTGGTACGGGTCAAGGCCACCTCCATCAACCCGGTCGACACCAAGGTGCGCGCCCCCAAGGCCAAGGTTGAAGCCACGCCCCGCGTGCTGGGCTGGGATGCCGTGGGGGAAGTGGTGGCCGTCGGCCACGAAGTGACCCTGTTCAAGGCGGGGGACAGAGTCTGGTATGCCGGCGACATCAGCCGCCCCGGCAGCAACAGTGCCCTGCAGCTGGTGGATGAGCGCATCGCCGCCCTCGCCCCCAAGACCCTGAGCGACCTGGAAGCCGCCGCCTTGCCGCTCACCGCCATCACCGCCTGGGAAACCCTGTTCGAGCGCATCGGCCTCAACCGCGAGAGTACCGGGCGACTGCTGATCATAGGTGGCGCCGGCGGCGTCGGCTCCATCGCCATCCAGCTGGCCCGCCAGCTCACCAGGATGGAGGTGATCGCCACCGCCTCCCGGCCTGAAACCCGTGACTGGTGCCTGGCCATGGGCGCCCACCAGGTAGTGAGTCATCACAAGCTGCAAGAAGAGCTGGCCGGCCTTGGCATCAGCCAGCTCGATGCCATCTTCTGCACCAATGCCACCGAGCAGCACTGGAACGCCATGGCGAGCCTCATTCGCCCCTTCGGCCACATCTGCACCATCGCCGAGTCCAGCGAGCCCTGGGATCTGGGTCTGCTCAAGGCCAAGAGCGTCACCTTCAGCCAGGAGTTCATGTTTACCCGCTCCCTGTTCCAGACCCCGGACATGATAGAGCAGCACAAGATGCTCGGCCGGGTCGCCGCCCTGCTGGACCAAGGGGTGCTCAAGAGCACGCTCACTCGCACCCTGCCCGAACTGACCCCGGCCAGCCTGGCACAGGCCCATCGCGAACTGGAAGCAGGCCGCATGGTGGGCAAGCTGGTGATCGACATGAGCGGCTTCGCCAGCTAAGCCTCCCTGCAGCCATGCAACCTATTCCCTTATAGGTAAAAAATGCACCATCATGGGGTGAGATCACCAGTGACAAGCCCCAAGAGTGCACAGCCCCGCCGCCAATCTGCGCCCCTGGCGGGGCCTTCCCCCCGAAAAAACCATAAAAAAGAGGCCATCCCGCCGGGATGGCCCTCAAAACCTGAACGTTGGGGTAACAATCACACACATATCCTTATGCAGGACATGTGTAACTTTGCAGATTGCGTGCCAATGTCTGCTTTTACCCGCAAAATGACCGTTTTTCGGCGCGCCGGCATAAAAAAAGCCACCCTAAGGTGGCTGAAAAAGATGACGGAACTTCATAGAGCAAAGCATTCAGCGGGAACAAGTTGCTTCCCGTCACCCAGTAAGGAATACATTAACCGTGCCAACTTGGCAGAGTTGCCTTCCTTCCCCATCCCATCATGGGCAAACCACGACAGCACAGGCCCATGATGATAGAATCCCGCGGTTTCACATTTATGAAGAGTCGACCCCATGCCCTGGATACAAATTCGAATCAACGCCACCGCCAAGACCGCGGACAAGGTGAGCAACATGCTGCTGGGGCGTGGAGCCCAGGCGGTGACCTTTATGGATGCCCAGGATGTGCCCGTTTACGAGCCGCTGCCTGGTGAAACGCCGCTCTGGGGCGAGACCGAGGTGATGGGGCTGTTCGATGCCGAAACCGATCCGGCGCCCACCATCGCCTTCTTCCAGCAGATCTTCGGGGAAGACGTCGGCTACAAGGTCGAGCAGCTGGAAGACAAGGACTGGGTGCGCGAGTGGATGGATCACTTCCACCCCATGCAGTTCGGTGAGCGGCTCTGGATCTGCCCAAGCTGGCGCGACGTGCCGAACCCGGATGCGGTCAACGTCATGCTGGATCCGGGCCTGGCCTTCGGTACCGGCACCCACCCCACCACGGCGCTCTGCCTGCAGTGGCTGGACGGGCTGGATCTGGCCGGCAAGACTGTGGTCGACTTCGGTTGCGGCTCCGGCATCCTCGGCATCGCCGCCCTGAAGCTGGGCGCCGCCCGTGTCATCGGCATCGACATAGATCCGCAGGCCATCCAGGCCAGCCATGACAACGCCGAGCGCAACGGCGTCGCCGGCCAGATCGAGCTCTATCTGCCTGCCGACCAGCCGCAAGACGTCGAGGCCGACGTGGTGGTGGCCAACATACTGGCCGGCCCGCTGCGCGAACTGGCACCGCTTATCGCCGGCCACGGCAAGCCCGGCAGCCTGATGGCGCTCTCCGGGGTGCTGGAGAGCCAGGCCCCGGAGCTGGAGACCATCTACGGCCAGTGGTTCGACATGGACCCGACCGCGGTGAAGGAAGAGTGGTGCCGCCTCTCAGGCCGCAAGCACGGTTGATTGCAGGAGGCCATCACTGTGGCAACACTGCGGCCGCAAGCACGGCTGATTGCAAGAGGCTGCCAACTTATCGACCGCAAACACGGCTGATAACAACAGTCATCCTCTTTACCTACAGCAGCAGACCAACAAGGGCACCCCAGGGTGCCCTTGTCATTTCCTGGCACCAGCTGCGCGCCCTTTCGCCCACTCTGGGGAGAGCTTCACGCTTCTCTGCCTCTCGATGACTTATCCTCTCTTCCTCCATTCCATTGAGGCCCAGCCATGACCGACTACGAAAAGATGATCGCCAGCCAGCCCTACAACTGCATGGCCCCGGAGCTGGATCTCCTGCGCCGGGAGACGGCGCGCCGCTATCGCCGTTTGAATCGGTCGGAAGATGAGACTGAACAGCGGGCACTGCTGGCGGAGCTGGTTGGTGAACTGGCAGAAAACGCCTTTATCTGTCCGCCCCTCTACTGCACCTACGGCCGCCACATCCATCTTGGCGAGCGCAGCTACATCAACATGGGGGCCACCCTGCTGGACAACGCGCCTATTCGCATCGGCGCCGACGTCATGATAGGGCCGAACGTACAGATCTATACCGCCGCCCACGCCCTGGACGCCGATGAGCGCATCCAGGGGGTAGAGACGGCGCTGCCGGTCACCATAGAAGACAGGGTCTGGATCGGCGGTGGCGCCATACTGCTGCCTGGGATCACCATAGGGCGGGAGGCCATAGTCGGCGCGGGCGCCGTGGTGACCAGAGACGTCCCGGCCGGAGCCCGGGTGGTGGGCAACCCGGCCCGCATCCTGCCCACCAGGGACAAGATGCCAGTGACCGAGAGCCAGGGGCAAAAATGCCCATCAACATAAAGCCCGATATCATCAAGGCCCGTGAGACGGTAAAAAAGATGCCGCCCAGAGACGCAGAGAGTCTGGGCTGAAGCAGAAAACCGCCCATAAAAATAAAGCCCAATGTCATAACGACGTTGGGCTGTAAAAAGGTGCTACGGAATTGCGACTCTCATCGCAGAAAATTAGAAGGGGTCACCTTCTAAACTGGCAGTGGGATAATAACGGGGCGCAAACGTTTTACATAGGGTAATCAACCAGGATTGAGAACAGCCTCTCACTATTCAAAAAATTCCCAGGCAAGCCCGAACTCCCCCTTGGCAAGTTTCCATTTATCAGTACAGCCTGCCATCATTTTGGGGTGTCTAGTCCTGAAATAGGTTTACACATTTTCGTCTAGCTTCACGTGACTCAGAACCCCCGATGCACCGCATCGGGGGTTCTGTATTTCAACGCATGATGCGGTCGCTCTAGGCTGTGTTCTTAAAGT
>NZ_JAAILA010000011.1 GCF_010974825.1 Aeromonas rivipollensis
ATTCGGAACAGCTATTTAGAGTTAAATCAACGATTTAATTCATTTTTCTATGCAGGATCTTTGAAAAATGCAGTAGAAAAACGGAGAAGTACATGACCTTTAGTTTAGCTCAAACAGCTAGTGCAGAAACCACACTAAAAGCACCTGCTGAAGCAGATCAGAACCTGCGGGATATCACTGAACTGGCGTGTTATATCTGTGATGCACCAGTGGCTATGGTGACGCGAACCGATGACACAAAGCTGAATCTAATTGCAAAAGTTGGTATTTCGCGTACCTCTGTATTAATTAAAGAGTCCTTTTGCGTGTATGCAATGGAAACACCTGATGCGGTAATGGTGGTCCCTGACGCTACTTTAGATCACAGATTCAGTACCAATGCTATGGTGATTTCAGGACCTGGCTACCGATTTTATGCTGGCTCGCCGCTGATTGATCCCGAAGGTGCAGTGATTGGTACTATTTGTGTCTATGATCATGTTCCTAAGCAGCTGAACCAGCGGCAGATAAGCTCTTTGCAGGCTCTGTCCAGACAAGTGATCGCCATACTGGAGCTGAAAAAAGTCGGCGAACAATTACATAATACCAGCATGACGGATGCGCTGACAGGGGTGAACAACAGAAGAGCTTTTGACCTCAAGTTTGAAGCTGAATTTGCTCGCTGGCAAAGAACAGGACAATCTTTTGTACTGGCATTGATTGATATTGATCACTTTAAGAGTTTTAACGACAGCTATGGTCATGCCGCAGGAGATGAGGCACCGAGTCAAGTCGCGGCTCTGTTTCAGCGCCATAGCAGGAACTATGACTTTTTCGCCCGTTATGGTGGTGAAGAGTTTGTGCTGATCCTGCCAGGCACAGACACAGCGTCCGCAAATAAAACACTGGAAAAGTTAAGGCTGGTAGTGGCTAACCATGAGTGGTTATTACGACAATTAACGGTCAGCATAGGTTTGGCCAGCGCTGATTTATTTGACGACAAAAAGCAGTTGCTCGAAGTCGCCGATCAGATGTTATACAAAGCTAAAACCCAAGGCCGCAATCAAACCAGTGTGTTCGCCACACTGTAAGAGATCTGTTCATGCTGCGCTGATCTCAAGACCTCATAAAAACTGAGGTCTTGCTTCGGTCGATAAGCTGGTCTGATATTGGCATTATTTATTCCTTTCAAATACATGGGTAATGCGACTTACACAGATTTTTTATGCTCTCTTGGACTCCATGTGAAGGAGATCGTCACATTCTTTACATATAGAAAATAGAGTTCTTTAGCCAGCTGCAATTTCAGATTAACCGATTCGGTAAGCTTTCTGCATTTCCGGAGACAACTTTTTTAGCCAGCTTGAGAGACTGAAGCCTTTTCTATCGGTACTATTTAATTTAGTAAAATACAGATGTTCATCCCAGCGAGGACCGAAATCTACTTCTGCAAGACTTACAAGCTGTTTGTTTCTGCGAAGACGATGCTTTTGATGGTAATCTTCGGCGGGCCAAAAATAACCATTTTGTTCTCCGGCCTCAATCACCTCGGGAGATTTCTCCTTTCCAATCGCTTGAATCAGTTCTTCAGCTACTTGTTTTTGCTCCAGATCAAAAACAAAAAGTATCTGGCGATACTGGCCCTGCTTTCTACCATGAACAGACCATGATTCAAAACTTCCAAGAAGTTCCCTGTAGCTGATTTGGTCTTTATCGTAGATCACTCTGACGACTTCGGCGTGTCCGTTGATGTTGCGGTAACTCGGATCCAGAGTTGATGCTCCAGCGTAGCCAACACGTGTTTGCACTACTCCCTGCGTCCCTCCAAAATTAGAATCCGGTCCCCAAAAGCAACCCATGCCGAAAACCGTTTGACTAAGCTTCCCGATTTTCAATGCTTCTTCGATTGCTTCAGGGGTTGCAAATTCATAGCTTTCAACACCGTCTTCTTTATTCATTTTTAGATCCGACATATTTTTCACCTAACTTTCAAAAATTGAAGCCACTCCCATTCCTCACGCCGTGCAAACGACGATAAGACCACGTTTTCCAACACCAGCTTGATGAAGTATCTTTGCTAAAACTCCGCAGCATGTTTCTTGGTAACACAACTGCGGAAAATTGCTGTAATCATTGATCTTACTGCTTATTAAGTTATTAATAATTCTAAAAAACTCATTATTTCATTGAAGCTTCCAACCACCTGTCAAGGTCCTTGAACTTGGGGTTTCTCAGCTTCTTTGTCCCAACCACTATTGTCGGGAAATTCAGCTTTCCGTTCGAATAGAGGGAGCACAGTTCATCAGCAGCCGCGTCGTCTTCATGAACATCCAAAAAAACAAACTGGCTCCCTTTTTCTTGCAAGTACGAATGGTAAATCTTGGTTTTATGGCAGTCTTTATGACCGAACAGCTTAATCAACACGAACGGCTCCTTTTTTCAAAAGGTTCACTTTCATAAACCCCCTCGATTTAAAAATTATTCTACAAACTTCAATGACTCCGAGTTAATACAGAATCGGACCCCTGATGGCTCAGGACCGTCTGGAAAAGCGTGCCCCAGATGGGCTTCGCACACATTGCATAGCACTTCGATTCTGCGCCCGAAGGTCGTATCCAGTTCATATTGAATTACGTTGTCTGCGACTGGCTCAGAAAAACTCGGCCATCCCGTTCCCGAATCGAACTTTAGGTTCGAGTCAAAGAGTTCGGTGTCGCAGCCCACACAGGCGTACCTTCCAGCTTCATAAAATGAACAGAGTTCTCCGGTGTGCGCGCGTTCGGTGCCTTTCATCCGCATGACCCGAAATTGCGCTGGCGTCAGAATTTCTTTCCACTCTTCCTCGCTCTTTTCTACTTTTTTGGGAGGCGCGGGAGTGCCGTTATCCAGGTAGTTGTAAATGCTTTTCCAATTGAACATATATTTGCTCCTTTATTTTAGGGTTCACTCTTTAGCTATCAATCCACGAGAAGAAGTCTGTAGCACTACCAATGAATTCTCCATCCACAAAAACTTGCGGTACAGTTTGGAGATTTGTTCTTTCCTTCAACTCCAGGTAAGTCTTCGGATCGTCGTCTACGCGAATTTGTTTGAAATCGACCTTTTCAGCAGTTAGGTAATTCTTCACGCGTGCGCAAAATGGACAATGGTCTTTCGTATAAATAACAACATTCTTAAGTGCTTTCATTTTTTCCTCGTTCATTTGGTTCATGATTTAGTCTCTTTCAAAATGGCAAGAGTATCCGCTGGGATTCCTCTGCAAATAGTTTTGGTGATATGCCTCAGCGTCGTAGAATTCTTTTTCCAGGGTGACGGTCGTGACCACTTCATTCTCGAAGCGACCGATCTCATTGACCTCATCAATCACGTTTTCGATAATCGCTTTCTGTGCATCGTCACGATAGAACGCTGCCGAGCGATACGAAGTGCCAACATCATTTCCTTGGCGATTCTTCGTAGTCGGATCATGGATTTTGAAAAAGTAATGTAGAATCTCTTCGAGAGATATTTCGTCTTGGTCGTATTCCACGCGAACCGCTTCGGCGTGCCCCGTTTTCCCTGTTATAATATCGGCGTAGGTAGGATCATCAAAATCTCCGCCAGAGTAGCCCACCTTCGTTGACGTCACACCGTCCAGACTCCTAAGGAGGTCTTCGAGACCCCAAAAACACCCTCCGGCAACGATCACATAATCTAGTTTCATAAAGCCTCCTTAGTTTTCATCCACTTACTGATTAGACTGACTTTACAGCATGTAAAATAGATATAATATGTTCAATAGTTCGTATAACATGACCTATTGGACAGTTTACGTAGGAGCTATATATGGATGTTCTCAGTGAAATTTTAGATAAGGTAGAGCTTACTAGCAGCTACTGGTATAGAACCTCATTTGCGGGAGACTGGGGCATCAGCCTCCCGCAGGAAGAGAATCTAGCGAGATTTCACATCGTGACTCATGGCGAGTTTTGGTATGAGGTGCCAAAACTTAAACTTAAAGCATTGGCGGAGCAGGGCGATATTTTGATCTTTTTCAAAGGGATGGAGCACACCATGGCCAGTGCACCAAAAATCAAGGCCGAGCCTGCGGTCGAATTTAGAGCTAAAGCCAACCTCACCGAAGCTCAAGTTTTGGAATACGGTGATCAGAGCAAGCTCAAAGCCAACGTCGTTTGCGGACATTTTTGTTTTAATGGCGGACCCGATCATCCATTCTTAAATTCGCTGCCAAATGTCGTGCATATCAAGAGTGCTGATAACTCCCACTCGCCTTGGCTTGCCATGCTTTTAAGTATTATAGAGCAGGAAGCAAAATCAGGGCTTCCTGGAAGCAACACGTTAGTCAGAAAGCTGACCGAAATTATCTTCGTGCAAGCGTTAAGAATCCACATGTACAAATCCAATAAAAATGCTGGATTCTTCAAACTGATCGAAAATCCGCAACTCAGCAAAACCTTGGAGGCTATTCATCATAGTCTCGATAAAAAATGGGGTCTTGACGATCTCGCCGGGATTGCGGGGATGTCGCGTACGAGCTACAGCGTCAAATTTAAGGAGCTGTCAGGCATGACACCTCTTGATTATTTAACCTATTGTCGGCTTGAAAAAGCAAAGCAGCTGCTTAAAGAATCCGGTAAGTCTGTTCCCGAAGTGAGTGAAGCCATTGGGTATCCGGCACATGAACACTTTCAAAAGTTGTTTAAGAAAAAAATTGGCAAAACTCCTAGCGCGTACAGAAAAGAAAATTCTGAAAAGGTGTAAAAATGAATATCTATAACTCTCCTGTTACCAAAATAGCTTTCTGGGTCATAGTCATTGGTGGTGCGGCTTGCCTGCTTATCCCTTTGTTTGCACCTCTTCTTCCGCTGCAATATTTGAAAGGTTATGGCGAAATAGGAGATGTTCTTGGAGGTATTTCAAGCCCATTTGTACAAATTCTGGGTTCAGTGCTTCTCTTTCTGGTGTTAAAAGCTCAGATTGACGCTAATGGCATCCTCCATCAGCAAATCGAAAAGGAATATACGAAGGAGCAACTGAGGCACGAGTTGAATCAGCTTCACGAACTTTATATGTTCGTCGAAAGAAACATTAAAAATTTTAGCTACGATCAGGAAAAGATGATTGATGGCAAGTCGCAAATGATCCTTTTGCATTCCCGGCGAGCGATTAAATGTTTCATTGAGGATCTAGAGAGCTTAGATGTTGATATTCACAAAGATGACGACATTTTAAGGTTCGACGGGGTTAAAGAAATTATGAGCATTTTGAACAGCGTTGACCTATATTTCGACAAAATCAAAGACAGCGAGATTGCACCTTATCATAAGAGTTTTTATAAAACGCTTATGCAGCACGAACTTCTCTTCAGCGTTTTTCCTTATCAAGATCTCGACAATCAAGCGTACTTAAAACAAGAGCATTGCCCAGAGTGTGGTGAATATCATGCAAATTATCCGCCACTGATTTATGACCGGTTACAGAAAATTAAAAAAAGTTTCTCCTGATGTATTATGGATATTTATTCGGTATCGGTCCTACCAAAAAGCTATTTGTAGTATCTCGAGTACGTGCTGTGGTGTAGTAATTCCAATCTTAGAAAACTCAAAGCTTATTCTGAAACTATCGGAATTGTCGGTTGGGTGAGACTTAGTCGCCCCGTAAAGCCTTATCGGGGCGGCAAAGATAACTTTTTATATCACTGCTATTGATGACGTCCTTTGTTTACTAAAGTTGTAAGCCCTTATTCTTTGTTTTAGACCTTCAACCACTCCGGGCTTGTCACTAAATAACTGTGCGAAATAGTAGATCACTCAGGTAAGGGAACTCAATGCGGTTTGCGCGATCAGATCAGTCGTCAAACAAACCAAACCCACAAACGCATTGAGTATGAACAAAATAGCATTTTTGTACGGCGCTGAAACGCGCAGGTTAAAGAAAATTATTCATAAAACACGAGATAGAGACCTTTGCCGCCGTGCGAATGCCGTCTTGCTGGTGTTGAAAGGTAAAACCAAGTCAGAGGTTGCGAGCCTACTGCAAGCTGGCCGCTCATCGCTTAACCGCTGGTTGAAATGGTATGACGTTGCCGGTGTTGATGGTCTAAAAACTAAAGGCGTTGGTCGCCCCGTTAGGCAGAATCGGGATTTTATCTGTGGCGTGCTGAAAATATTGCTGAAGTACACGCCAAGGACGCTTGGATATCAGCGTTCACGCTGGAGTACTGAGTTGTTTGCGCTGTTACTGAACAAGTTATGCAACATTCAGATCCACAGTTCAACAATCAGACGCTGGTTGCCCAAAGCAGGAATTGTCTGGCGGCGAGCTGCGCCAACGCTTTATATCCAAGACCCGGATAAAAAGGAGAAACTGGCGGCTATCCGGGAGGCGCTGGCAGATAACAGTGTTGACCACCCGGTGTTTTACCAGGATGAAGTGGATATCCATCTGAATCCTAAAATCGGTGCAGATTGGGGGCTCCGTGGCGAACAGCGTAAGGTAGCAACACCAGGACAGAACAAGAAACATTATCTGGCGGGAGCATTACACGGCCAGACAGGGCAAATCGTTTATGTAGGTGGCGAGCGCAAGACCAGTGACTTATTTATTGAGTTGCTGGAAAAGCTTAAAGGCCAATATCGTCGGGCTAAGAGCATTCGGTTAATCGTGGATAATTACATCATCCACAAGAGCAAAAAAACGCAGAAGTGGCTGAGTGACAACCCAAAGTTCAAGTTACTGTTCTTGCCGGTTTATAGCCCATGGCATAACAAAATTGAAAAACTGTGGCATGCACTGCACGAAACGATAACCCGGAATCATCAGTGCAAAAACATGGATGATTTACTGGAGCAGGTTTACTACTTTATGGACACTGCCGCACCGTTTCCGGGCGGCAAGCATGGACTAAAGCGGGTGTATCACAATTAGGATCAGTTATTTAGTTACAGGATGTAAAGGATGTTGATACCTGAACAGTAACTCTACGACCTTAGTTTTCTTACCCAATGCTATAATGTTTTCAACATTATCTCCAGGGACAGAGAAAAAGAAAATAATGCTTAAATAATCCAGTAGACATACCCCGAGAGAAGAACCTGCAACACAGTGGATTAGATTATCAGTTACATCTGTCATAGATATATGTTTTCCTCTAATTAAATCTCTTACAAAAATGTCAGGTTTTACATCAAAGTGTATTTCTTTAAGCGCAGCCAAAATGTTTCCTGATATTGTATTTAGCCGTGTCAATAAATCGTGATTGATTAACGCTGATGCATAATTAATATCTTTAAGATTTGCTTTCATCATACCTTGATCTGCGTAGTCTGTAAGAAGGTTGTAATGAGTGGTGTGCCGTGCTATGGTGAAATTATAACAGTAGATTGCTTGTGCAATAATAGAATTATACGTATTGCCACCAAAAATGAGAGAGTGTTCTATATACTCAACTTCAGAAAGCCATGAGATGTCATTCTCTATTGATACATGAAATGATGGAATGATAGGGATTAAAACAATCCCTTGATGATTTATAATGTCGTTGACTTGAGGCATTAATGACATATGCTTTACTTCTTCTCTTTTAAGTCTGAGCATCAATCCGACTTTAAGCACTGCCAATGAATGCTTAATAAACCCAAACAATGGAAGACTTTCATGCTGCACATTATTAATTATATTTAATGCAGCATCAGGCTCATTACGTTTTATGCAGTCAAGTGCCTCAATGAGAGGTATGTATTGCATAAAGAATTTTTTAAGCTTATTAGGTTCATCATGCATTAATTTAGTGATGGATTTTACATTAACATTATTAAATATGAGAGTGTGTGCTTCAAAGAGACTATCTTTAGTATCTGATGAAGCTCCACCATCTATAATATCCATAGGAATGCAAAATTTAGGAGGAAGTGAGATCATCTTACCTAAATATGACTCTGCTACCAATAATGGCATCAAATCGTGCTCTATATTAGATAGAATGCAAAACCCAAATAATTCAAATATGTGATATGTTATTTTTTCTAAATATACCCTCCTTTTACTGCTTGTAAATATTTCCAGTGTATTACTATCATGCAAGTAAATGGATGATTCATTAAGAATTATATTGTCATAGTTTTCACTCAGTGCTGCATGAACACTTGAATGTAAATCGTCAAGTAGTGGGTCTTGTTTCTCAATAAGAATGTTATATGTGTTGTATAAATGAGCAATCATGCCTGTTTTATTTGCTATGTCCTGCAAGATTATTATGGCAGTGTAAGCAGAGATTATTGGTTGTATGCTGAATAACGAAGTGTCAATATTCTCACGAGAAAGCCTTTCACTACAAAACTCAAGTTTATCATGTAGTTTTGCACATGTTTGGTTGCCTTTCTTATAAAACTCCCCTAAATAAGAAAGTAGTTCTGGCATTAACAGGCTTGCATTGCTTAAATTGGTTTTTTTTAGTATTTCAGAATGTTTTTCGAAGTGATGCTGAATATATTCCCGCATATACCGCTGAGCCGTATTTTTGTTGAGTTTTTGTGTATCCCCATCAAGGGAAACTAAATTTTCCATGAAAAGGAGACGATCAAGATGATAATAGATAGAGTGTTCATTCGCATGCATTTTAAAAATATGGATGTCGACACACACTAAAGGGATTAATGCGTGGTTAATGTAATTTTCAAGTGGTTCATCGTAGAATACATCAAAAACATTAGGTTGCCTTGCTATAGCAGTATATATATTTTCAACTATATCAAAGTGATTGGACATCATTTCTGATGGTAAATTGCAGCCTATGTGCAGGCACCTAATTATTTTCTCTAACCTTGGCAAGCAATTTTCGTGGTCTGTTTTTGATAAAACTACATTTTGTAGTTCTTTACGGTGTGAATCAAAACTAGCTTTGCTAGCCTCCTCGTTTGGGCGAGCTTTGGTCCTGAGCCCAAGAGTTTTTTCAATCGAATAGATTAGCGCTGCGAAGGGGTGCTTTTTCATGATTTACCTTTTGGGTCCGTAGTTTGTCCCCCTGACACGTTACCCCGAGGTCCACCATAATGCGAGCTCATCCACTCAGACGTTAGAAGGACATCACGTAATGCAAGAAGTAATAGACCGCATCATTAGGATGCCGGAGCTTACAAAGATGATTAGCCTCGCTAGATCAACAATCTATGACAAGCTAAACGCCAAGTCTGCTCGGCATGACCCCAGCTTTCCCAAGGCGATAAAGCTTGGCAAGTCAGCCATAGGCTGGCGTCAGAGCGAGGTCAATCGATGGATCGTAACCAGGTCGCAAAGTAGTCAAATCATGGAGGTCAAAAATGAATCAACATAGAGCCATTGAAGATGTCATCGAGAGGTTAGATAAGTCCCTTTGGGATCCACTGGATGTCGTCGCCTATAGAACAAAGGCCCCGAGATTTATGATCTTGACTCAAATGTTGTCTGTAATGGCTATCGCATCGCAGCAGTTGGTAGATATTAGCCCCAAAAGCGAAATGAAAATCCCGGCATCGCTATACATTCTAATTCTAGCGGCTTCTGGTGAGAGAAAAAGTACGGTCGATAAGCTTCTCATGAAACCAGTTCGTGAATTTGAAAAATGCTTGGCTGAGCAGGTAGATGCTGCACAGCAGAAATATCAGATCGAACTGGAATTGTGGAATATGAAGAAAAAAGTGTTAAGTAAGGAATTAAATGAGATGTGTAAAAAAGGTGATGAGCAGCCCATTTTAATAGAGGCATGGCACACTCACCATACAAATATTCCTATAGCTCCGGTAGTTAAGAGGATTTTAGCTGAGGATATAACAGTCGCAAAGCTGAAGTCGATGTTATCTAGGAAGAATACGTCATTAGCTCTGGTGTCCGATGAAGCTGGGACACTACTGTCGAGTGACTTGATGAAAGATAATGCATTGTTTAACTCACTATGGTCAGGTCAAACTATACGTGTTGACAGAGCCAATGCCCCTGAAGTTCATATTGAAGGTGCTCGTTTGACTTTGAGCATGCAAATCCAGCCTGATATATATAGAACATTCAGAGATAGTAATGGTGATGCGATGAGGAGCTCTGGATTAGACGCTCGAATTCTACTGTGTGAGCCTGAGTCCGAGATTGGCTATCGTCAAGAAGATAGAGATGAGAGCGCATCACTAGATGATAAAATTAAATTAGGTAGATTTAGCTCAAGGATTGATGCATTACTGCAAGAAGGGCTCGAGATGAGAGCACAAGGCAAGGAACGTCATTGCCTGAATTTAACAGAGAGTGCTAAGAAAATTTGGAATGACAAGTTTAATGACATTGAATACGCAATGAGGGGCGGGGAATATTTGGAACACTATAAAGATTTTGGTTCAAAGTTTATGGAGCAGGCTTCGAGAATCGCGGCGGCACTTCATGTGTTTAAAAATAGAGACTACAGAAACGCACTTGTGACTCATGAGACTATGCAGACTGCCATTGAACTGGCTGAAATATATTTGCATCAAGCATTAATAATCTTTAGATCGCCCGAGGCTCGGGAGTTCGTGGACGAGACACATGTGAATAAGTTACTGGAGTGGATTATTCATAACTGGGATAATGTGTTGCTTTTAAAAAGTGACATTAGACGAAGTGGCCCGCATTGTGTACGTAATTCGGGTAAGCTAGAAGATGCAATAGAAGTTCTTATTGCTCGAGGAGATATCATTTGCTTTAAAAAGAAACAGTCAATTTATATTTCTTTATCTTGGAAGAAATACCCTAGGATTGTTAGGCGCTCTTTAGTCCGCACCCGTGATAAAATTTATGTTAGCGAGCTAGTAGAATATCAAGGAAGACGCCATTCAGGAATACCATCAGTTGAACTGTTTGAGAGACCGTTGATTGACATGAGAAATAAGCTCCGACACTAATGGTTGCACCATTCCCATACATCAAGGTTCAGTATTAACTGATTGCAGTACTCCGCTTAAGTAACTTAAGAGTGTTGTTATATAGGGCGGTATCATAACTGCATCTGAATCAGGAACCCTATGTTTATATTTTAGTATATATGTCCATTTGATTGAGGAGTGTATGGGTTTATTTAAATAAGCCATGATGCGGTATATGTAATATATATAGCAATACATATAGTAATACATATAGTAATACATACACTCTTATATACATCCATAGCCATGCACACTACTAACAATACATGCATCTATAGCTTGCAATCTAACGATGAGAGGAGCATGAAGACTACATGCCTCTAAGCATGTACCACTATGGATAGCATCCAGAGCATGGTGTATTTACTTAAGCAAAAAGCACATCTATTTATTTAATTCAATAACTATACCTCCGTGTCTATTCACCAAGGTAGGGACTCCTATGTTGAATCACTTAAAAAATTCAGTATTGAAGATGAAAGCACTTACTAAATTATACACAGATAGTTACGGCCCTATGAATAGTACTTATTTGAGGCGTAGCCTGGATGTCGTTTCCGGTACCTTGGCTAGGTATCCTCGTGTTTATGCTCTGCGTGTGGATCTGCGTTTTGCTAGTGAGTCGCCTGAAGATGATACGGATACGCTGACTTGTTTACAGCGTTCAGATTCATCAGTGATCACTCGCTTTATGGAGTCACTGAAAAGCCAATTACGTGCAGACCATTACCGTCAGAAACGGCGTGGTTTACCGTCATTACCAACCGTTATCTGGTGTCGGGAGCAGGAGTCATCGGCATCACCACATTACCACCTGATGTTGCTATTTAACAAAGATGTTTATGCCTTCTTGGGAGATTATCGGGATTATGATGCCAACAACATGGGAACTCGGATCCAGAAGGCGTGGTGCAGCGCGTTGGGCCTCCCATACCCTGATAATGCAACGCTGGTTAACTTCCCTGTAAATCCACAATACAAGTTTGACCGTAATTCAGCGCGAAACTTAGATGAAAATTTCAGTGCATTTTTATTTCGTATGGCTTATCTGAGTAAACAAAGAACGAAGGTTGTTGATGGACAACGCAACTTCGGTTGCAGTCAAGTACGATAAGACGCTTGAGCACGTCAGTGCTCATTAGTATGCTATAGAACAATCCCTGCATATTTAATTAAAGGATATCTATGAGTGAATTTCTGAAAGTGCTGCTGAACATCCGCAGTCTACGTGCAGCAATGCGTGAGTTGTCTCTGGAACAACTCCAAGAAGCCCACGAGAAGATTGAATCGATTTATCTGGAGCGTCTGGAGCACGCAGAGAAAGAGCAAGCAGCCAATGCAGAACGTCAGCAAAAGCTGGCTGAGTTCCAAGCGATGTTGGCTCAGGCTGGTATTGACCCGACTGAGTTGGTAGGCTGTGCCCCAGCAGCAGCGACTGCGGCTAAAGCGAAACGAGCACCTCGGCCCCCGAAATACCGTTACGTTGAAAATGGCGTAGAGAAAACCTGGACCGGTCAGGGCCGTACACCCAAGTTCTTGGCTGAGCAACTCGAGCAAGGTCGTCAGCTGGATGACTTCCTCATCTAAATAGACAAGGCCATGCCCTCACGGTGTGGCCTTTCTTTTTACGTGCTTCGTGGCTAATTAGTGCCAGCTCTCGTTGTGACGAACCAGGAATATTCGGTAATGATCTGTCGCATGACAGAGGCCAGCTCTAATGACATTATTCAAAACATCCTTTAGCATGCGCATGATGCTGGCTTAGCTCAGTAGGTCACCAGTTCAATTCCTCTCGTCAGCACTACGATAACCACCGAGTTCCTCATAGCCGATCCTGATGCCAGCCATAAAAGACTTCATGTACAGAACCTTAAGCGGCAAGCGAATTAATAATACCGTCTAACGTGTTGTTTTGCTTGGATTTTCTCTGCCTACTCTTTTTGCCGTTTTTGGATAAATACACCATTGCCCACTCCAACTTCTCTGTTATTTCCTGCCACGCACCATGGATGATGCTCGCCAATATCGGCATTAACCAAAGCGCGCTGTTTTTGGCAATCTTCAGCATCGATAACTCCGCGCTGCCAATCAGCGTCAGCGCCAGCCGACGTTTGACCAGCAAGGCCAGCAAACTAGCCCAGATCAAGCCTTCCGCTATCGCTTTTTGTCGTGTCGCGAACGCCTTCAACCGGTTATGTGATTTCAGCTCTTTGAACAACAGTTCGATCTGCCTGCGTATTCCGGCGAAGTTGAACAGCCATTCCGGCCAACGTGAACACCCTGATCCTTAACGCGCTCACGTCACCCCGTTTCTAACTCGAGTGTTCAGATTGGGTCAACTCACTTCTCCTCTTTCTCATCGATTCTCCCTTCAGTGACAGCCGGTGAGCGTTGTGCATCAGCCGGTCCAGGATCGCATCTGCCAGAGTGTTGTCCCCCAAGCTCGCGTACCACTCTTCCGTTGGCAGCTGACTGACCACGACCGTCGAGTATTTCCCGTACCGATCATCCATGATCTCCAGCAGGGCGTTGCGCTGCTCGGCATTCACCGCTTCCAGTCCCCAGTCATCCAGGATCAGCAGCTCTATCCTTGCCAGTTGACCCAGCAGTCTGGCGTAACTGCCATCTACCTTGGCCTGGCTCAGCTCAAGTAGCAGACGCGGCAGCCGGTAGTAACGAGTGCTGTGCCCCTGCTGACAGGCTTGGTAGCCCAGCGCACAGGCTAGGTAGGTTTTTCCGCAGCCACAGGGGCCGGTAATGAGCAGGTTCTGGCCCCGGCGCAGCCACTCTCCTTGGGCCAGGTTTGCCACCTGTGACCGCTCCAGGTTGCGTGCAGACTGGTAGTCCACCTCTTGCACCGTGGCCTGGAGTTTGAGCCTCGCCTGCTTGACCAGCCGAGCTTGTTTACGCTGCTCCCGGCTCAGTTGTTCGTGTTCGACCAGCAGGCTTAGCCGCTCGATGAAGGGCAGCCCTTCGTAGGTACTTGCCTGTTCCAGTTGTTGTTGCACGGCATCCGCCATGCCGGTCAGTTTCAGGTGTCTCAAGCGGGTCAGCGTTTGTTGGGTCATGGGACGTATCCTCTTTAGTGGAAGCTCTGGGGGCCACGGATGTTCTCGTGCTCTTGCGGTAACTCTGGGTAGCTCAGCGGGCTTGCGGGCAGTTGGTCGCGGCCACTGGTCAGCACCGACTTGAGCTGTTTGAGTCGCACCAGACCTTCCCGGTTGGCCAACTGGCAACAGGCTTCAACCCGTGATGGCGGATACTCCCGGCTAAGACTCAGCAGCCCCAGGCAGAGTCGGTATGCCTGCTCGGCATGGGCTTTCTCTTCCAACCGTTCGCTAACCCAGCACAAGGTGCTCGGTCCGATGTCAGCAGCCCACTGTTTAAGACGCCCTGGGGTCCAGCGTTGCTGCTTGCTGTGACGTTCCGGCATGTGCTCAGGGAGCGTGCTCATCCCCGGGATGGTTTTACGTGGATGGCTCGCGACCAGCTGTTGCTGGTGATAGACCTGAAGCAGGGTATCGCCCGCATGGAGCTCCAGTTGCTGACCCACATACTGGTGTGGCACCGAGTAATGGTGCTGCTCATAACTGACGTGATAGTCGATGTTGACCTTGACCGTTTTGATGGCGACATAGCGATAGGGATGCACCGGCAGTGGTCCCAGTGCCGGGCGGTCCAACTGCTCAAATGCGTCACGTCGGTTACCGGGCAGTTGCTTGAACGGACGCTCGTTGAGTTCGTTCAGCAAGGCACGGATGCACTGGTTGAGTTCGGCAAGCGAGAAGAAGGTCTGATGGCGTAGACGGGCCAGGATCCAGCGCTCGACGATCTGCACACCCACCTCCGCCTTGGCCTTGTCCTTGGGCTTGTAAGGACGAGCTGGCATCACCGCCACCTGATAGTGCTCGGCCAACTGCTGGTAGCTGGGGTTGAGCTCGGGATCGTATCGGCAAGCCTTGCTGACACCGCTCTTGAGGTTGTCGGGGATCAGCAGTGCCGGTGTCCCGCCGAAAAACTCAAAGGCACGGACATGGCTTTGCAGCCAGTCCGGCAGTGACTGTGACCAGGTGGCCTCGGCAAAGGTGTAGTTGGACGCACCGAGCACGGCGACAAAGACTTGTGCCTGACGGACCTCACCCGTGGTCGGCGACACGATGGGCACCGTGGGCCCGCAGTAGTCGATAAAGAGCTTTTCCCCCGCCTTGTGGATCTGGCGCATGGAGCGCTTTTGCAACTGACACCAGGACTTGTAACGGTCACAGAACTGGGAGTAGCTGTAACAGCTATTGGGATAGCGCTGGGTGTACTCCTCCCAGAGCAGCTGTTTGGAGACCCCCTTGCGCTTGAGCTCCTGATGGACAGAGGGCCAATCCGGCACAACATGGCGGGCCGAGATGGTGGTATCGGCCTGCGGATAGAACAGGGCAGCCAGTCGGCCATCATCAAGCTCGGTAGGTAAGGGCCAGGTAAGGCCGAGCGCCTGGGCACTTTTGAGGAGTTTCTGGATGGAGCCGACACTGACCTTGGTACAGATACTGATTTGGCGAACAGAGAGGTCAGCTTCCAGCCGCAGTCGCAGTACTTCACGAATTTTACGCATTGCAATCCTCTTGGCAGACATAGGCTCTTCCCTGGCAAAAGGGAGAGCGTATCAAAGGTTTTTAAATCAATGCGTTAAGGATGATTCCGGTGAATGTGAACAGTGATTCCGGGATGTTGAACACTGTTTCCGGAAAGGAGGGGCGAAGTGTTCAGGTTGAACCGGAATGAGCGTTCACATTGGTCCGGAAATGGTGTTCACGTTGAATCGGAATTGGTGTTCATGATCGGCCGGAATATGCACTGCCAACGGCAACGATACAATGCCATCACCTTCTCGGCTGGCCATCGCTCACGCGGAAGATTGGTCATCCATATACAGAACCGTTTTTCCTCTGCAAACCAACGTCTTATGAGTCGATATTTATACTTTCCCGAACTCACATCCAGATCCAGAACCTCGGCTCTGCAGCTTCTCCGATCGATATCCTTGAGCTTTTTTCCGAGTAACTTGGGCATTTCCCTGCCGTCCTGTCGGTAAGCTGCCTGTACTTTGGGATTGAGATTTTGACTCCCTCTGACCAGATAGCTTCCTTTGGCTTTGGTCACATCAGCAAAGTACTCGCGGCTGATGTAACCGGCATCCGCCAATAACAGTTTGTTATTTAACGAATTTGCGGCCGGAAGATGCTTGCGCTCCGATTCGGTATCCGCCGTGATACTCATCGATATCGGCGACTGGTCCAGCAAGGACATGGTCATATGACACTCTACCGCAGCGGGGCTGTGCTTATTGAATCGGCCCGGGAAATGTTCTGCCAATTGCGGATGTAACGCGAATGACGACCCGTCCTGCAGCAGTACCTGCTCAAAGCCTGCCAGTCCGTGGGCGTCCGGTAGACACTCCTTGAGGCGTAAGGCGATGGCTCGTTCAACCAGTGCGCGCATGAACAAGGGAAAACCCTGCTTGCGTAACTGGTTGTGAAAGGGTTTATACGCTATTTGGTCAGTATCATGGAGCTGCAACGCATTGAAATGGCGATGCAAACCAGCAATACCATCCACCTTGTCGCAACCAAGCCCTGAGAGCAGAGCCGGGAGTAGTCTCGCAGGCTGGATATCCCGGAGTCGCTGACAAAAACCGGTAAATTTACCGATCCGGTTGAGTTCAGAAGAGCTATGAAGTTGCTTGAGGTACTGGGTTGCATTTATAATAGTCATGGCTTCGGGCGTGTCGGTTTTTTTTTGCGATTAAATCAGATCACAAACGAAGCCTTTTTTCTATCTATTTCAATTGGTTGTAGCTAAAGATCCTGTACATGACAGGTCACTGCAGCGGCCAAACTGTTGCCACATCTCAGTTCAGGAGGAAACGCAATGACTCAGGAAAGGATCCAGACCCGCTACCCACTCGGCGGCCCCTTCGCCACCCAGGCTGAGCTGGAGCAGGCCATCACCCAGGCCATAACGACCCACAGACAAGATTTCTTCCCTCTGCTGGAACGGCTGGTGGACGTGGGGGACACCCGGGTCAACCTCAGTCAGGAGAACCCGCTGCGGGTGCTCAGCATCGAACTCGCTGACGGCCGTGAAGGAGTGGCCCATATCAACTACGAGTCCAACTTCGCCGAGAGCTGCCTGATTATCAACGAATACGACCAGCACCAGACCAGCCTGGCCTTTCGCCTCGACGGGGATGCACTTATCTTCGACGTCGAACTGCCGATCGCGTGGAATTTCAATAACTGAAGATTCAGCGGTGTAATGCCGCCTGGTTGCTACACCCGGTCAGCCAGCTCCCCTCACCCTAACCCTCTCCCAAAGGGAGAGGGGATCAGCCCGTGCCAACCTCCAGCCGTGGTAGTCACTCCATACTCTGCTGTTATTTCAGGCGCCTGTAATCTTCCCCATATGGCTGTCATCTGAATAGCAATATCCAGCATATAGCCACCATAACCCTCACTCATGTACAGGATCTTTAGCGGCAACCAATTGAAATAGATATAAAAAAGGCTTCGTTTGTGATCTGATTTTATCGCCAAACAAAATCAACACGCGCGAAGCCTATGACTATTATCAACGCTAATTACTATCTGGAGCAACTCTTGGCTCCCGCCGCACTCGAGCGCATTGCTCGGCTCTGCAAGTTTTGTCTGCGTCAGCGTGCCATTACCCCAGCCATGCTCGTACCTGCACTGCTGCGGGCCATGGGAGGCGACCAGGTCAATGACATTGCCGGTTTACACCGCCATTTCAATGCCTTGCAACTGGTAAACACCCATCAGGTTTCTTACAAACCGTTTCACAATCAGCTGCGCAAAGAGAGCTTTGCCCTGTTTATGAAAGCCCTGGTCGAGCGGGCCATCGCCTTGCGTATCGACCATCAACTCAAAGCAGCCTCCCTCGGCGCGTTCAAGCAGGTGTTACTGCACGATGGCACCTCCTTTGCGGTGCATCGGCGCCTTGCTGCTGATTTTCCCGGCCGGTTCAAGACCATCAGTCCGGCAGCTATCGAGTGCCATATGACCATGTCACTGTCGGAGCAGAGCCCGTTGTGCATGAGTGTGTCTGCCGATACCGCAGGGGAACGGCAATTTCTGCCTGAAGCCCACACGCTGACCAACTGCCTGCTGCTGGCTGACGCAGGTTACATTGACAGGGCTTGGTTTGAGCAGGTGAACGACGCTGGCGGATTTTATCTGGTGCGCGGCACGAAAAGCCTGAACCCCAAGATAATCCAAGCCTGGCGCGGTGATGGACGGGAAGTACCCAAGCTGGCGGGACTATCTCTGAGAGAGGCCGGACGGCGACGCTGTCGGGCCGAGGTACTGGATATGGTGGTGAAGTCCGGCCAGGTCGAGTACCGGTTGATCCGGCGCTGGTTTGCTGAGGAAAAGCGGTTCTGTCTGTGGATGACGAACCTACCGCGAGCAGCATGGTCAGCAGAGCAGGTGATGAGCCTGTATCGCTGCCGTTGGCAGGTGGAGTTGTTATTTAAAGAGTGGAAATCGCACAACCGGCTCAAGGGGTTTGTGACGGGCGAGAAAGCGATTGCCGAGGGGTTGGTGTGGACGAGCCTGCTGTCGCTGGTGATGAAGAGACGGGTCGCGCAGAGTGTGATGAGTGGGGCGCTATCGATGCTGAAAGCGTCGAAGAACAGTGCGACGTGGTGGCTACCGCTATTGGAAGCAGTGGCCCATAGGGCGCTGACAGAAATAAGGGAAAGATTGGAATGGGCTGCCGATTATTTGGCCAAGAACGCCTGCCGAACCAAGCAGAGAAAGTCGATACAGAACAGGACCTTGGAAGGCGTTTTAAATGGACTCGCCGCTTAAGGTCCTGTACATGTAAAAGACTTAGGGAAGGTGCGAACAAGTCCCTGATATGAGATCATGTTTGTCATCTGGAGCCATGGAACAGGGTTCATCATGAGTCATCAACTTACCTTCGCCGACAGTGAATTCAGCAGTAAGCGCCGTCAGACCAGAAAAGAGATTTTCTTGTCCCGCATGGAGCAGATTCTGCCATGGCAAAACATGGTGGAAGTCATCGAGCCGTTTTACCCCAAGGCTGGTAATGGCCGGCGACCTTATCCGCTGGAAACCATGCTACGCATTCACTGCATGCAGCATTGGTACAACCTGAGCGATGGCGCGATGGAAGATGCTCTGTACGAAATCGCCTCCATGCGTCTGTTTGCCCGGTTATCCCTGGATAGCGCCTTGCCGGACCGCACCACCATCATGAATTTCCGCCACCTGCTGGAGCAGCATCAACTGGCCCGCCAATTGTTCAAGACCATCAATCGCTGGCTGGCCGAAGCAGGCGTCATGATGACTCAAGGCACCTTGGTCGATGCCACCATCATTGAGGCTCCCAGCTCGACCAAGAACAAAGAGCAGCAACGCGATCCGGAGATGCATCAGACCAAGAAAGGCAATCAGTGGCACTTTGGCATGAAGGCCCACATTGGTGTCGATGCCAAGAGTGGCCTGACCCACAGCCTAGTCACCACCGCGGCCAACGAGCATGACCTCAATCAGCTGGGTAATCTGCTGCATGGAGAGGAGCAATTTGTCTCAGCCGATGCCGGCTACCAAGGGGCGCCACAGCGCGAGGAGCTGGCCGAGGTGGATGTGGACTGGCTGATCGCCGAGCGCCCCGGCAAGGTAAGAACCTTGAAACAGCATCCACGCAAGAACAAAACGGCCATCAACATCGAATACATGAAAGCCCGCATCCGGGCCAAGGTGGAGCACCCATTTCGCATCATCAAGCGACAGTTCGGCTTCGTGAAAGCCAGATACAAGGGGTTGCTGAAAAACGATAACCAACTGGCGATGTTATTCACGCTGGCCAACCTGTTTCGGGCGGACCAAATGATACGTCAGTGGGAGAGATCTCACTAAAAACTGGGAATAACGCCTTAAATGGCGACCTGATTACCCATGATTAGCAGTCAGTTACCACGAACTATACTGATCTTACGTACAGTTATCGAGGTGCGAGATCATGGCCAAAAGCAAAATCCAATTCCAGAAAGGCTACAGCCTGTTTGAGTTTCTCAAGGACTATGGCACTGAGGCTCAGTGCGAAAATGCGCTGTTCACTTGGCGTTTTCCTAACGGCTTTGTCTGCCCTGAATGTGCCAACAAGACCTGTTGTCGCCTGAGAAGGCGGCCACGTGTGTGGCAATGCAATCACTGCCGTCACCAGATGTCATTGACTGGAAATACGATTTTCGCAAACACCAAGCTCCCACTGACCAAGTGGTTTCTGGCAATGCACCTGTTGTCACAAACCAAAACAGGCTTGTCAGCGATGGAGCTAAAGCGCCAGTTGGGCGTCAAATATGACACCGCCTGGATGCTCAAGCACAAGCTGCTGCAAGCCATGAAAGAGTCCGATGACAAGCAGCCCATCAGCGGCATCATTCAGCTCGATGATGTCTACTGGGGTGGCGAGCGCCGTGGTGGCAAACGGGGTCGGGGCGCGGCAGGCAAGACGCCGTTTGTGGCAGCAGTGGCCCTGAACAAGGAAGGACATCCAATCAAGATGCGGATGACGGTGGTCGATGGTTTCAAAACCAAGTCCGTTGCTGATTGGGCAAAACGGCATATTGCCAGTGGTAGCGCGGTGATATCCGATGGATTGGCCTGTTTCAAAGCGGTCAAGGAGGCCAATTGTGAGCACCTGGGTGTTGTCACCGGGGGCAACCTGGACTGGCTGGATCATCCGGCATTCAACTGGGTAAACACGATGATAGGAAATGTGAAAAACTCGCTGCGGGGCAGTTGCCATACGCTCGGAGCGAAGCATTTACCAAGGCATCTTGCGGAATACTGCTTCCGGTTTAATCATCGTTTTGACCTCAAGAGCATGTTGGTTGAATTGGGGCATGCAGTCGTGGCAAGCCCTCCGATGCCATATCGGCTCTTGAAGCTGGCTGAGGGTCATGGGTAATCAGGAATGGCGAAGAAACGGTCTAAATAGGCTGATTCAAGGCATTTACGGGAGAAAAAACGGCTCAAACATGAAGAAATGAAATGACTGAGTCAGCCGAGAAGAATTTCCCCGCTTATTCGCACCTTCCTTAGACGCAGAGCGTACCGATTTGGATGCGCGATTACGCGAAGCCATTGATAGTTGGGATCCACGTTGCCCCAGGCGCTGGCTAGCTAAATATGGCGGTTGGCGAGTTGAAAAACGATCACTCCTCACACAGCGATATTGTGCGATACGCGACGAAGCCCAAGCCTTGCTGACAAGTAGTTAGCCAGGAAGTTTATTGTGATTACCTGAACAAATTGCTCCATGGGTAGTCCAATGTGCCTACCCATCACCCAGCGTAATGACGGAATTACATGTCTATCAATCCGAATCCACCTTTGCCGCGTTACTTGCAAGTAAGCACATTGGCTGCACGAACAGCCGCGAGCAATCAGCGCCCGTGAAGCCGCAGACGTGTTTGGCGTCTCGCCTTGGTCCATAGAGCGAGATTTTGCCAGGGTTCGAGCGTTGTCCGGGATCGTTGTGTTCGATGAGCAACGAGTACCCAGCAAGGGTGGGCAGCAGTATCTACTGCGGGTGCTGCAGGTAGACCGGAAACAGCAGATCTATTGGTTAGGGAAGGCTGCTGACGGTGGCGTACCCAAGGCGTTGTTCGAGCTGGTGGATTTACAGCATAAATAAGGTGAACTGGCGCAGGCCAGAGCCAGTTATGCCAAGGCCGCCCAACAAGGACACATTCTCGCCCAGTACACCTACGGTGAAATGCTGCGTCTGGGACAAGGGGGAAAAGAGGATTACGCGCTTGCTCTCAAGCAGTATCGCCTAGCGGCCCAGCAGGGCGACCGCCAAGCCCAATACCGAATGGGGACATTGCGTGAGGAAGGCTTGGGGGCACCTCGTAACCGGGTGCATGCTTATGCTTGGCTGTCACTGGCGGCGACAGAAGGAATGCCTGAGGCTGTACGGGCCCGTGATGAACTCGAGGCCGCGATGACCAAGCCGGAAGTCAAACAAGCGCAGAAACTCTCTGAGCACTGGTTTGGCAAGATGTCATCAACGGCTAAGAAAAGCTAAAAAAAAGAACATAGAAGGAAGCGGCCTTGGTGGGCCGCTTCCTTCTTATTCAGTTGGTGAATTACCGGATACAAACTCAGCCCACGCATCCATCATTGGACGCCGCTGATCCAGCAAGTCCGTGCGGTGGTAGGCGGCTTCTACCTTGTTCTGCACTGTGTGAGCTAATGCTCGTTCAGCGAGATCCCGCGCATAGCCCTGCTCGCTGCACCAGTCTCGAAAGCTAGAACGAAAGCCATGAGCAGTGGCCATTCGGCCAGGTGTGCAACTCCCTGCTTTGGCTCTTCTCAGAAACATCGTCAACACTGTGTCTGAGAGCGGTACTTGGTCTCTGGGGGATGGGAATACCAACTCGTCATGTAATCCCCTTAACCCTTTCAGGATTTCGACGGCACGAAGAGATAACGGAACACGATGTTGTTGTTTGGCTTTCATACGCTCGGCAGGCAAAGTCCAGACCCTTGCCTCCAAATCGACTTCTGACCACTTCATGGCTCTGACTTCACCTGAACGGCAAGCAGCCAGGATCAAGAACTCCAGCATGGAGCGGGTTACATCGTACTGTTGCGTTGTTCTCAGATGTTTTTGCACAAATGCAGGGATATCACGCCAAGGCATTGCAGGCTGGTGTTCTACACGCACAGATTTGCTGGGTTGAGCCGGTAATAGGTGGCTTACCACATCCACTGGGTTTGCAGAGGTATAGCCATGGGCCCATGCCCAAGCCATGACTGCGTGTAGCCTCTGTTTAACACGGCTTGCCGTTTCCGGGATCGTCAGCCATATCGGTTGCAAAACGGAAGCGATATGAGCTGGGGTGATGGTATCAATGGAGATAGTGCCAATTGCAGGAAAGGCATACTGTTCCAATGTGGTGATCCATTGCTTGCCGTGTTTTGGGTTCTTCCAACCAGGTAACAAGCTTTCGTAGACGAGTCTGGCGGATGCTTCCAACGTCGGGATCTTCGGCTTGTTCTGCTCCTGCAGCCGGATCTCTAGTGGGTCCAGATTATTCGCCAGCTGTTCCCGCATTGCCTGGGCGTCTCGAGCAGCGTCAGCGATAGAGATCTCGGGGTAAGTCCCGAGGCCAGCGTTACGTCGTTTCTTCGTCAGTGGGCTGACATAGCGGAACACCCACTTTCCTCTGCCCTTGATGGTAGAGGGGTGTAGCGTCAACCCGGTGACGCCACCATGAGCAAGGGGCTTATCTTCAGGCTTGATGTTGCGGGCTTTGGTATCGGTGAGGATTGCCATCAGGTAACCTCCTTGAGAATTGAATATGCCACTCAGTATGCCACCAAGCATGCGCAGTGGTAATATGTGATTGGGATGGATTGGACTGTGTTTGTTTCTAATATACTGATAGTAAATGGCTTGCTGGATTGGTGTGGAGTTGATTGGACTTAATTACGGCGGGCACCTCCTCCGCCATCTATACGGCCCATCTCAATCATTGATTGAGATGGGCCTTTTCGTATTCGCGTGCCACTAGCCCAGCGCCATGGCGCGCTCATCCTGGTCTTCGAAGGTGCGACGTATGGTGCCAAGCACGCAGGGCATGATCATCGCGCCCCCCAGGGCCAGCAGCACCCGCGCGCCTATGAGCATGGCGGGCGTCGGCGCAAAGGCGGCAAGCAGGGAAGAGACCCCGAAGATGACCAGCCCGGTGAGCAGCAGACGCCGGTTGCCGATGCGGTCCGCCAGTGTGCCCATGGGCACCAGCAGCCCCGCCATCAGCAACGGATAGATGTCGATGATCCACAGTACCTCGGTCGCGGATGCGCCCAGGGCCTGGGTCAGGGAAGGCACGGCTATGTGCAATATGGTCATGTCGATGACCACCGGCAGGAAGGCCAGCATGACGGCCAGCAGCACCAGCCAGCGGCGTTGGGTGTCAGAGAACATGGATTGACTCCTCCGTAATGATGAATGAACGGGGCTGGCTGCGCTGACCTCAACCCCCGCTGTCTGGCTGCCCTCGTTCAGGCCGCAGGGCAGGAAGGTGGGCTGCAACACTGGCATCATTGCTCCCCCCTGTGCACTCGCCGGGCCCGCCAGACCTGAAAGCGCTCCTGGGTGCCGATGACGAAGACAAAAAAGACCGGCACGAAGAAGATGGCCAGCAGGGTGCCGCTGATCATGCCGCCGAACACGCCGGTGCCGATGGCATGCTGGGTCTCCGCGCTGGCGCCGCTGGCGAGCATCAACGGCACCACGCCCAGGGTGAAGGCCAGCGAGGTCATCAGGATGGGGCGAAGACGCAGGCGTGCTGCAGTCACAGCCGCGTCTATCAGCGTGCGCCCCTCGGCGTGCAACTGGCGCGCAAACTCGACGATGAGGATGGCGTTTTTGGCCGACAGACCGATGATGGTGATCATGCCCACCTTGAAGAAGACGTCGTTGGGCATATCGCGCAGCATCACGGCGGCGACGGTGCCGAGTAACCCCAGCGGTACCACCAGCATCACCGACAGCGGGATCGACCAGCTCTCGTAGAGCGCCGCCAGCACCAGGAAGACCACCAGCGCCGACAGCAGCATCAGCATGGGGGCCTGGGCCGCTGACTGACGCTCCTGCAACGACTGCCCCGTCCAGGCCAGGGCGAAGCCTTGCGGCAATTGCGCCACCAGGCGCTCCATCTCCTCCATGGCGGCGCCGCTGGATATCCCGGGTGCGGCACTCCCGGAAAGACGCACGGCGGGGAAGCCCTCGAAGCGCATCATCTGCTGCGGGGATTCGCTCCATACCGGTGTCACCACCTCCCGCAGGGGCACCATGCCGCCGCTGGCATTGCGCACCCGCAGGCCGAGCACGTCGTCGAGCTGCATGCGTGCCTTGGCGTCGGCCTGCAGAATGACCTGCTGCATGTGTCCGCCGTTGGGGAAGTCGTTGACGTAAAGCGACCCCATCGCGGTCGACAGTGTGCTGCTCACACTGGTAAACGAGAGCCCCATGGCCTCGGCCTTCTGCCGGTTGATCTCGAGGTGAATGCTCTCGCCGGGGGGCAGGCTGTCAGGGTAGACATCGCTCACCACCTTGCTGTCGGCGGCAAGCGTCAGCAGTTGCGCCTGGGCGGCCAGCAGCGCGGCTTCCCCCCGATTGGCCCTGTCCTGCAGGAAGAGCGTGAAACCCGAAGAGGTGCCCAACTCGTCGATGGCCGGTGGCAACAGGCTCATCACTGTGCCTTCCCTGCTGTTGGCCATGGCCGCTTGAGCCAGCTCTGCTTCTTCGGCGGCCGTGGCACCATGGCGCTGATCCCAGTCTTTGAGCATGGTGAAGGCCATGGCGGCATTGGGGCCTGCGCCGGAGAAGCTGAAGCCCTGCACCACCAGGTTGGTGTCCAGCGCCTCTCGAGAGGCCACATGGGCCTCGAACTCCTTGATCACCGCCAGGGTGCGCTCGCTGGTGGCGCCGGTCGGCAGCTGGATGGAGGTCATGAAGTAGCCCTGATCCTCGTCCGGCAGGAATGAGGAGGGCAACTGGGCGGCGGCGATGGCCAGCACGGCGCAGAGGGCAACGAAGGCCGCCATCATGCGTCCGCTGCGCCCGACCAGCCGGGTCACCCGGGCGCAGTAGCCTGCGGTGAGCCGCTCGAAACCCCGGTTGAAGGCACCTAAGAAGCCGCGCTTCTCATGATGGCTCGGGCTGACCGGACGCAGCAATGTGGCGCACAGTGCCGGCGTCAGGGTCAGGGCGAGGAAGGCCGAAATGAGGATTGACACCGCCATCGACAGGGTGAACTGCTGGTAGATGACCCCCACCGAGCCGCTGCCGAACGCCATGGGGATGAACACAGCCGTGAGCACCAGGGTGATGCCGATCACCGCCCCGGTGATCTCCTTCATGGCCTGCGAGGTCGCCTCTCGGGGTGACAGTCCCCGGGTGGCCATCAGGCGCTCGACGTTCTCCACCACCACTATGGCGTCGTCGACTATGATGCCGATGGCCAGCACCATGCCGAACATGGTCAGGGAGTTGATCGAGAAACCGGCGAGCAGCATCACCGCGAAGGTGCCGAGCAGGGCGATGGGGGCGACTATGGCCGGGATCAGGGTGTAGCGCAGGTTCTGCAGGAAGAGGAACATCACCAGGAACACCAGCACCATGGCTTCCAGCAGGGTGTGGATCACCTTGTCGATGGAGACCTTGACGAAGGGGGCCGAGTCAAACGGGATCGAGTAGACCATGCCCGCCGGCAGGGTAGGGGCGAGCTGGGCGAGACGGGTGCGCACCGCATCGGCGGTGCGCACGGCGTTGGCGCCAGGGGAGAGCTGGATGGCGGCGCTGGTGGCGGCCACGCCGTTCTCCCGGTTGGAAAAGGTGTAAGATTGCGCCCCCAGCTCGACCCTGGCGACATCACCCAGCACCAGCTTGGCGCCATCGGCGCCGGCCCGCAGCACTATGGCGGCGAACTCCTCCGGCGCCGTCAGCTGCCCCTGTACCCTGAGAGGAACCGTCAGGCGCTGTCCCGGCAGGGCGGGTTCGTCACCGACGCGCCCCGGTGCTATCTGGACGTTCTGCTGCTCGATGGCCTGCGCCACCTCGCCTATGGTCAGCCCATAGGCGGAGAGCTTGCCCGGATCCACCCAGATGCGCATGGCCTGCTCGGCGCCAAACAGCTGCACTCGTCCCACGCCGTCGATGCGGCGCAGCTCCTGAACGATATTGCGCGCCATGTAGTCGTTCAGGGCGACCTCATCAAAGCGGCCATCCGGCGAGGTCATGCCGACCATCATCAGAAAACCCGAAGAGGCGGACTCCACCTGCAGACCGTTCTGCCGCACCGCTTGCGGCAGGCGAGGTTCGACCGCCTTGATGCGGTTTTGCACGTCCATCTGGGCCAGATCCGGGTCTGTGCCCGGCTTGAAGGTGGCGGTGATCTGGGCGCTGCCCGAGGCATCCACCGACGACTCGAAGTAGAGCAGGTTCTTCACCCCCGACAGCTCGCGCTCGATAAGGCTCACCACGGCATCGTTCAGGGTCTGCGGCGTGGCGCCCGGATAGGTGGCATAGAGGGTCACCGACACCGGCGCCACCGAGGGATAGCGGGAGATGGGCAGCTTGGGGATGGCGATGACCCCCGCCAGCACGATGAAGAGGGCGATCACCCAGGCAAATACCGGGCGATGAATAAAAAACTGCGGCATGGAATGTCTCCGATTCAGCGGATGCCACCATCAGCCTGCTGGCTGACGGCGGGTGGTTGCCAGGGATGGGCAATGACCTGCGCCCCCGGGGTCAGGCGGTCGATCCCTTCGATCACCACC
The DNA here is from genome assembly GCF_010974825.1 of Aeromonas rivipollensis. Taxonomy (GTDB): domain Bacteria; phylum Pseudomonadota; class Gammaproteobacteria; order Enterobacterales; family Aeromonadaceae; genus Aeromonas; species Aeromonas rivipollensis. The sequence continues at coordinate 27,296 of NZ_JAAILA010000011.1, forward strand.
CGTTGCCCGGCGCTGAGCCCGGACGCGATGCGGTACTGGCGCGCCACCAGTTCAGCGGTGTTGACCGGCACCTGCTGTGCCTGCCCCTGGCCATCCACCACCCACACGCTGGTCTGGCCCGATGTGCGCACCAGGGCTTGCTGGGGCACGCTCAGGGCGCTGGCGTAGTGAGCCCGGGGAATGCGGGCCTGCACGTAGAGGCCGGGCAACAGGCGCCGCTCCGGGTTATCCACCAGTACTCGCAGCAACACGTCGCCGGTCCCGGCATCCACCTCGATGCCGGAGAAGAGGATGTGCCCCTGCATGCCGAGCGGCTTGCCATCGCTGCCGAGGATCTCCACCGCCAGTTCAGGTGCCGTTGAGCCTGCCTGCTGGCGCAGGGTTTCCAGCACAGAGGCCGGTTGGCGGACATCGACATAGACCTGATCGATCTGCTGGATCCTGGCCATGGGGGTGGCATCGGTCGGCGACACCAGGGCACCTTCGCTCACCAGGGCCTGATCGATGCGCCCGGCGATGGGGGCCTCTACGCTGGCAAATTGCAGGTTCAGCTTGTGCCGTGCCAGGGTCGCCTGGGCCTGGGCCACGTCGGCGGCCGCCTGATCCCGCAGGGAGAGGGCGTCGTCATAGGTCTGGCGACTGATGGCCTCGGTGCGCAGCAGCGGCACCAGGCGGTCAACCTGGATGCGGGCGCGCGCCAGCACGGCCTCGGCCCGCTGCAATGCCGCGGCGGCGCTGTCGACGTCTGTCTTGAAGGGGGCCGGGTTTATCTGGAACAGCACTGTACCCGCGCTGATCTCGGCGCCCTGCTCGAACAGGCGGCGCTGCACTATGCCGCTGATCTGGGCCCGAATTTCGGCGCTGCGCAGCGCCGCCACCCGGGCGGGCAGATCCTCGCTGATGACAAGATCTTCTCCTGCCAGCGTCATCACCGATACCTGGAGGGGGGCCGGCGCATCTTGCGCTTGCGGCGCCCCATCGCAACCCGCCAACCCGAATACGGCAATGACTGCAAGCAGGGTGCCCGCATACCGCTGTTTGACAAACATCATACTCACCTAGTTAAACCGTCTCCCCGGCGTGCTGTTGCCGCGAGAGCACATCGAGCGGGCATTATGGAGAGGGGCTATTGCGAATGATTCGAGGCTTTGTGGAGAATCCATGGAGGCGGTGATAAAGTTCAAGCCCACCATTTTCGAGTCCGACCATGTCGTATCTTCCTGCTTCCGCCAGCCCGGCGGCCCAGTCACTGGTACTGATTGCAGAGGATGAAGCCGAGATCGCCGACATCCTCGCCGCTTACCTGCAACGTCACGGATTGCGTACTCTTCATGCCGCCGATGGCCGCGAAGCCCTGGCCATGCACCAGGCATTCAAGCCCGATCTCCTGCTGCTGGATGTACAGATGCCGCAGCTCGATGGCTGGCAGGTGCTCAGCGAGATCCGGGCCCGTGGCGACACGCCTGTGATCATGCTGACCGCCCTGGACCAGGACCTCGACAAATTGATGGGGCTGCGCATGGGGGCGGATGACTATGTGGTCAAACCCTTCAACCCGGCCGAAGTGGTGGCCCGGGTTCAGGCCGTGCTCAGGCGCACCAAGGCCGCAACCCCCGCCACTGCCCGGGTGCTGCGGGTCGGCCCCTTCCAGATCGATCTGGAGAGTCACGAAGCCAGCATTTGCCGCGATGACGGGCAACAGCGGCTGGAGCTGACCCTGACCGAGTTCAAGTTGCTCGCCTCCCTGATGCGGGCGCCGAAACGGGTGTTCAGCCGCGCCGAGCTGCTGACCCACTGCCTGCCCGAAGGGGATACCCAGGAACGCACTGTGGACAGCCACATCAGCAAGCTGCGCAAGAAATTCGAGGCCCACGGCATCCAGGGGGTACCTGCCAGTGTCTGGGGGGTCGGTTATCGCTTCGGTGGCGACGCATGAAACCGGCACCAGGCCTGCGCAGGCAGATCATCCACGCCCTGGGCCTGATGGCGCTTGGCATCATCTCCCTCGCAGTGATCGGCACCTATGTGTTTTATGCCATCGCCGTGACCTACCTGCCCGGCAGCATCTCCGAGAGCTGGATACCCTCGAGGGTGGAGATGATCTGGGTCGGCTCTACCATTCTCATCGCCTTGGGGATGGCGCTGTACGTGGCGGCGCGCCTCTCTCGCCGCATCCTGACCCCCCTCAACTCGGTGGCAAACAGCCTGCGAGAGGTGGCAGAGGGCAGGCTCGACGCCCGCGTGCCGATCGATGAACAGGCAATAGGGGAGACGGCGCAACTGGTGCGCGACTTCAACACCATGGCCGAGCGGCTGCAGAGCATGACCCGCGAGCGGGAGTTCTGGAATGCCGCCATCGCCCACGAATTGCGTACTCCCGTGACCATTTTGCGCGGCCGCCTGCAGGGGCTGGCCGAAGGGGTATTTTTGCCAGAGCGCGAACTCTTCGAAAGCTTGTTGCGTCAGGTGGAGGGCCTCACCCACCTGATCGAAGACCTGCGGGTACTCAGTCTCAACGACAGTGGCCACCTGGAATTGCAACGCTCAGAGGTCAGTCTGGCAGACGAGCTCAGTGTGGTGCTTGACGCCTTTGCCAGCCCCCTGGCCGCGAGCGGTTTCATGCTGAAGCGGGAGCTCGATGCCGAACTTCATGTCTGTTGCGATGCACTTCGCATCCGTCAGGCCCTGATGGCCCTGCTGGAAAATGCCCAGAAGCACGCGGTGCCGGGCATGCTGACAGTGCGCCTGCAACGCTCGGGTGCCCTGTGCACTCTGAGCGTGGAAGATGAAGGTCCAGGCATCGGCGAGGAGGTTGCTGCCTATATCTTCGATGCGTTTCGCCGGGGGGATCCGTCGCGCTCGCGCAAGAGCGGCGGCAGCGGGCTCGGGCTCGCCGTGGTCAAGGCCATTGCCGAGGCCCACGGCGGCAGTGCCCTCTGCCAGCCCAACGGGTGGGGCGGCACCACATTCCTGCTTTCCTGGCCCATCCTGGCCGCTGACGACAGGCCATGACTCCTGCCAGCCTCCTCCTTTATCTGTTGCGGGTGTGGTGCGGGAAGCCTGATCCGCAGCGATGGATGAGCGAGGTTATGCCCTTCTCCACATACCCAAGTTCATCCGATTGATTGGGATGGCTTTTTCTGGTCTGTGAGTTTTCAGCTCCCGTCCCTTCGCCCACGCCATGCTCTTCCTCCATCTCACCGCGTCGGTGCGGCCGATCTCAGGCCAGGGCCGCAGACAGTCCTTGTGCCAGATAACCCATCAGGATGGCCATTCCCAGGATCACGGTGAGGAATGCCACCATCATGGGGGTTCTGAACATCGACTTGAGCAGGATCACCTCGGTCAGACTGGCCCCCGCACTGCCGATGATGAGTGCCATCACAGCCCCCATGCCCATCCCTTTGCCCAGCAGCACAGATGCCAGAGGGATCACGGCCTCTGCCCGGATATAGAGCGGAATGCCCACAACGGCGCTGAATGGGATCGCCAGCGGGTTGTCAGCCCCGGCGTGGGCGGCTATCCACTCTGCCGGAATAAAGCCGTAGATAAATGACCCGACGAGTACCCCCAGCAGCAGGTAGGGCAGCACCTCCCTGAATTGTTGCCAGGCATCCGCCCGCGCCTTGGCGAAGGCCGTGGATCTCACCGGCGCCTGAGTCAGGGCCCCAGTGCCGTCTGCGCAGCAAGAGATGGCTGGCGTGGCCTCGGGTTGTGAGGGCCGGCAAGATGCCTGAGCCTTTAGCGGTGTTACTGACTTGATAGCCTTGCTTGAGCAGCAAGCTGTTGCATTCACACTGGCAGCTTCACTCGTCGTGGTGCCACAACCCGTGCCACAGCTGCTTTGCTTGGCCTCTTTGGGGTCAATCATATGACGCTCGAATCCCAGCATGTCCAGCAGCATGCTCGCCAGTACAGAGACGCCGGCGGCGATAACGCCATACAGGACCGTCAGTTTCCAGCCGAAGGTGACCCACATCAGGCCGACGATGATCGGATTGAGCAGCGGCGAGACGAACAGGAAGGTCAGGGTTGGCCCGAAACCGGCTTTGGCGGACAGGAGTCCGCGCAGCATGGGGATGGTCGAGCAACTGCAAAAGGGGGTCAGGGCACCCAGTAGAGCCGAAATCAAATAGCCTCTGCCTTTTCGAGCCCCCAGCATGGCCTGGATCTTGGTATCGGGGATCTTCTGGCGGATCAGGCTGACGGCGGCACTGATCACCAGGAACAGCACCGAGAGTTCGACGGCCAGGAACACAAACATCCGAGATGCATCCGTCAGCATGGTTAACCAGTCATTCATCTTCATATCCTCTTGAGTTTGACTATATTTCTAAAATAATCGAAGTATGTGGGTGGTCAAGATATTTCTGGTAATATCGAAATGTCATCTATGAAGAGGGTTGGAGCATGGAGTTGGAAGCGGTCGCCAAGGCATTGAAAGAGTTGGGTCACCCGACTCGCTTGTTCATTTTCAAGCACCTGGTCAAGGCCGGGGAGCAAGGCCTGCCCGTGGGAGACTTGCAAAAGCAGCTCGCCATTCCCGCCTCGACCCTGAGCCATCATATTGCGGCCCTGGTTTCGGTCGGGCTGGTCAAGCAGAACCGGGAGAGCCGCACCCTGCTGTGCGTCTCTCAATACGAGGTGCTGGAAGAGATCATCGCGTTTTTCCGCGAGGAGTGTTGTGTGAACGACAAGAGGGAGTGAGGAGATCGACGATAGGCTCTGGCCATGTTGATCATTTCAATAATTCTTGTATAGTTGAAATCATGAAGTGAATGAAGGGGAAGTTCCATGAACAAAGAGATCGCCACCAAGGTATTCGAGTCCCTCGCATCCGGCATTCGCCTCGATGTGTGGCGTCTGCTGGTCAAGGCCGGGTTGGAAGGTCAGGTCGCCGGCCAGCTGGCCAGCGAACTCGACATAGCCCCCAACACCCTCTCGTTTCACCTGAAAGCCATGCTGCACGCGGGCCTGCTCTCGGTGGAGCAGGAGGGGCGCTTTTTGCGCTATCGCGCCAACATTCCCCTGATGCTGAGTCTTATCGGCTACCTCACCGAGGAGTGCTGCGCCGGTCATCCGGAAGCCTGCGGGGTGATGAGGGCCGAATCCGGCTGCTCGCCCCATGTGTTGCCTGCGCAGCCTTGCTGCAATGAGGAGTAGATCATGAGACTGATACAAGTATTCGACCCGGCCCTGTGCTGTTCCAGCGGGGTATGTGGCGCAGAGGTTGATCAGGCGCTGGTGACCTTTGCCGGTGATGCCGAATGGCTCAAGCAGCAGGGTGGCTCTCTATACCGATTCAACCTGGCACAACAACCCCTGGTCTTCGCCGAGACCCCGGCAGTGGCTTCCTTCCTGGAACTGACCGGGGAAGAAGGACTGCCTGTGACCCTGGTGGATGGTCAGGTGGTACTCACAGGTCGTTACCCCAGCCGCGCTGAACTGATCCGTTATGCAGGATTGGCGTTGCCGAAAGCCCCGGGAAGTGATGGCACAGAAGTCGAACCGTCAGATGTCGAGCCAAGCAAAGCGGGCGTCATCAAGGGGATCGTCAAGAGTGGCTGCTGCTCCGGTAGCAGTGGTTGCTGCTAAGCGTCATTGCCTGGCTGGCAAGTTCTCTGTTCGGTCATTTGCCTCGTCGTTTCTGATAGGAGTCTCTCATGTCCTCGTTTCTGAACTACTCGTTTCTCCATGATGCACCGCCGTTTCTCTTCTTCACCGGCAAGGGCGGGGTGGGCAAGACCTCGCTGGCCTGTGCCAGTGCGGTTGCCTTGTGTGACAGTGGCAAACGGGTACTGCTGGTCAGCACGGATCCGGCCTCAAACGTAGGCCAGGTGTTCGATACCCGGATAGGCAACAAGATTACCGCCATAGCGGCGGTCAGTGGGTTGTCAGCACTGGAGATTGACCCGCAAGCCGCCGCACAAGCCTATCGGGAGCGGATCGTTGGCCCGGTGCGCGGCAAGTTGCCCGAGAGCGTGGTGCGCAGCATCGAGGAGCAACTCTCCGGTGCCTGCACCACAGAGATCGCCGCTTTCGACGAATTCACGGCCCTGCTTACCGACAAGGCGTTGCTGGCAGAATATGACTATATCGTCTTCGATACGGCCCCCACCGGGCACACCATACGTCTGTTGCAGTTGCCGGGTGCGTGGAGCGAGTTTCTGGAGCAAGGCAAGGGCGATGCCTCCTGTTTAGGGCCCTTGGCTGGACTGGAAAAACAGCGCAGCCAATACGCCGAGGCTGTTGCTGCCTTGTCCGATGCAGAGAAAACGCGGCTGATTCTGGTCACCCGGGCGCAAGCATCTACCTTGCGGGAAGTGGCGCGTACCCATGACGAACTGGCGACCATAGGCCTTGCCAATCAGCAGCTGGTTATCAATGGCATCTTCCCGGAAAGTGAACTGGTTGATGACCCCTTGGCGACCGCCCTGTGGCAACGAGAGCAGCTGGCTATGGCTCAAATGCCAGCGCTGCTGGCCAGCCTGCCACAAGACAGAGTGCCGCTGTTGGCGACCAATCTGGTTGGGGTCGATAGCCTGCGCCAGTTACTCGGCGCAGCGCCTGTCAACGGGAACCTCGAGGTCGAACGCCCGGCCGCCGAGTCACAGGACCAGCAACATCCCGGCTTGACGCAACTGGTCGATGAGCTGGCCAGCGATGGCCACGGGCTCATCATGCTGATGGGCAAGGGCGGTGTGGGTAAAACCACTCTGGCGGCAGCAGTGGCGGTGGAGCTCGCCAGTCGGGGGTTGCCGGTTCACCTGACCACCTCAGATCCCGCAGCCCATCTGGGAGAGACACTGGCAGGGGCACTGCCGAACCTGGAGGTCAGTCGTATCGATCCCCACGCCGAGACCGAGCGTTACCGTGCCCAGGTGCTGGCCACCAAGGGGGCGAGTCTGGATGCACAGGGCCGCGCCCTGCTGGAAGAAGATTTGCGTTCCCCCTGTACCGAAGAGATCGCCGTGTTTCAGGCTTTCTCGCGGATCATTCGCGAGGCGGGCAAGCGCTTCGTGGTGATGGATACGGCGCCGACCGGCCACACCCTGTTGCTGCTCGATGCGACCGGTGCCTATCACAGGGAAATTGCCCGCCAGATGGGGGGCAAGGGGATGCACTTCACCACCCCCATGATGCAACTGCAAGACCCGAAACAGACCAAGGTGATGATAGTCACCCTGCCCGAGCCCACCCCGGTACAGGAGGCGGCCAACTTGCAAGCCGACCTGCGCCGCGCCAGCATCGAGCCCTGGGCCTGGGTAGTCAATCACATGCTGGCCCCTGCCAGCGTCAGCTCCCCCCTGCTTGCCCAGCGAGCCTATCGCCAGCAGCCCCATATCGAAGCGGTCAAGGAGGAGCATGCCAAGCGTTATGCAGTGGTGCCCTTGCTGGCGGTCGAGCCGGTCGGCGTCAAGGCCCTGCAAGACTTATGTCACCCTGCCCACAAGGAGGGGTGAGACGATGCTTGCGTGGTCGCGGCTTGCGGCCACCAGCACTGGGTACCAACAACCTGTTTTCACCAACCAATCTGATGTTCTCAATGAGACATGGAGCCGCTGCTTATCATGCACCCCTTTGACATCCTGAACCTAGATAATGGCGCCCGCCTTATCTTCACCCCCTGTCCTGGCACCAAGGAGGCTTCCCTGCAAGCCTCCCTCAAGACCCTGCAAGCCGCCGGGGCCGATGCGGTAGTCACCATGATGCCCGATGCCGAGCTTAGCGAATTCAAGGCCGATACCTTGCCCGCCGAGTGCGCCGCGTTGGGGCTGGCCTGGTTCCAACTGCCAGTGGAGGACGATTGCGCCCCCGAGGCGCCCTTTGCCGCCGCCTTTGCCAATCATAAGACGGCGCTGCTGGCTCGCCTGGCGGCGGGCCAGACCCTGGCCATTCATTGCCGTGGCGGCTCGGGTCGTACCGGGCTGATGGCAGCCATCTTGCTGCTGGAGGCGGGCTACGCCCCCACACAGGTCAAGTCGCTGGTGCAAGGGCTGCGCCCCAAGGCGTTGACCCTGGCGCCCCACGTTCACTACCTCAATACCCACTACTCATTCGCCGGTTAAGGAAAACAGCATGACTATCAAAGTTGGTATCAACGGTTTTGGCCGCATGGGCCGTCTCTCATTTCGCGCCGCCTTCGACTGGGCGGATGTGGAATTTGTGCGCATCAATGACCCGGCTGGCGATGCCGCCTCCCTGGCACACCTCATCACCTTCGATTCAGTCCATGGCCGCTGGCATCATGAAGCCAGCGCCGAGGGAGACGAGATGGTGATAGGCAACCATCGCATCCTCTGCACTCGCAACAAGGAGATAGGCCAGACCGACTGGTCCGGCTGTGATGTGGTGATCGAGGCTTCCGGCAAGATGAAAACCAAGGCCCTGCTCAATGCCTATCTGGCGCAAGGGGTGAAGCGGGTCGTGGTGACAGCTCCGGTCAAGGAAGAGGGGGTCCTCAACGTAGTGATGGGGGTCAACCACCACCTCTATGACAAGGCGCAGCACCCCATAGTGACGGCGGCCTCCTGCACCACCAACTGCCTGGCGCCAGTGGTGAAGGTGATCCACGAGCAGCTCGGCATCAAGCACGGCTCCATGACCACCATCCACGACATCACCAACACCCAGACCATACTGGATGCCCCCCATGCCGATCTGCGCCGCGCCCGCGCCTGCGGCCTGAGCCTGATCCCCACTACCACGGGTTCTGCCACCGCCATCACCCACATCTTCCCCGAGCTCAAGGGCAAGCTGAACGGTCATGCGGTGCGGGTGCCGCTCGCCAACGCCTCCCTCACCGACTGCGTGTTCGAGGTGAGCCGCCCTACTACCGAAGCCGAGGTCAACGGCTTGCTCAAGGCGGCCGCCATGAACGAGCTCAAGGGGATCATGGGCTATGAGGAGCGCCCCCTGGTGTCGGTGGATTACAAGACGGATCCGCGCTCCTGCACCATAGATGCACTCTCCACCATGGTGATCAATGGCACCCAGGTGAAGATCTACGCCTGGTATGACAACGAGTGGGGCTATGCCAACCGTACCGCCGAGCTGATGCGCATGGTTGGCCGGATGGACAAGGCGCAAGGATAACCCGGCCATGGCACTGACCCGACTCTCCCCCGAGGCTCGCCAGTATCTGCTGGTGACCGGCAACTACTGGGCCTTTACCCTGACCGACGGCGCTCTGCGCATGTTGGTGGTGCTCTACTTCCATGGGCTCGGTTACAGCCCGCTGGCCATCGCCTCCCTGTTTCTCTTCTACGAGATCTTCGGGGTGGTGACCAATCTGGTGGGGGGCTGGCTCGGCGCTCGCCTCGGGCTCAACCGCACTATGAACATAGGGCTGGCCCTCCAGGTACTGGCACTGGGCATGCTGCTGGTGCCAACCCTCTGGCTGACGGTGCCCTGGGTGATGGGGGCGCAGGCGCTCTCGGGGATAGCCAAAGACCTCAACAAGATGAGCGCCAAAAGCTCCATCAAGTTGCTGGTGCCGGGAGAGGCGCAGGGTCAGCTCTACAAGTGGGTGGCACTCCTCACCGGCTCGAAGAATGCCCTGAAAGGGATGGGCTTTTTCCTCGGTGGCGCCCTGCTGACCCTGATCGGGTTTCAGGGGGCCGTGCTGGTCATGGCCCTGGCGTTGGCGCTGGTGTGGTGCGTCAGCATGCTGACCCTGAAACGGGATCTCGGCAAAGCCAAGAACAAGCCCAAGTTCAGCGAGATCTTCTCCAAGAGCCGCGCCATCAACTATCTGTCGGCGGCCCGTCTCTTCCTGTTTGGTGCCCGGGATGTCTGGTTTGTGGTGGCGCTGCCTGTCTACCTCGCATCCAGCTTTGGCTGGGATCATTGGTATGTGGGGGGCTTCCTGGCGCTCTGGATCATCGCCTACGGTGTGGTTCAGACCCAGGCCCCTCGCTTTACCGGCAAGCGGGAGGGGCGGGTACCCGATGGCAAGGCTGCGATGCGTTGGGCATTGGTGCTGGCACTGACTCCGGCCCTGATTGCCCTGGCGCTCCACTATGAGGTGCATCCGGCCATCAGTCTGGTGGGCGGCTTGATGGTGTTTGGCGCTCTGTTTGCCATCAACTCTTCTCTGCACAGCTACCTCATCGTCAGCTATGCCGGCTCTGACGGGGTATCGCTGGATGTCGGCTTCTATTACATGGCCAATGCCCTGGGGCGTCTGCTCGGCACCCTGCTCTCCGGCCTGGTGTTCCAGCTCTATGGTCTCGAGGCCTGCCTCTGGATCTCCACCCTCTTTATCCTGTTGGCGGCGTTGATTTCAATCGGTTTGCCCCGCCATCAGCCGCCCGTTTCATCCAATCCTCATGGAGTCTCGTGATGAGTACAACAGCCTGCTGCGATCTGCCCGTCAGCAAAAAAATGAGTTTTCTCGACCGCAATCTCACCCTCTGGATCTTCGTCGCCATGGCGATTGGGGTGGGGATTGGTTACCTGTTCCCCCAGGTGGCCCAGTGGAACGAGGCGATGTCGGTCGGAACCACCAACGTGCCGCTGGCCATAGGCCTCATCCTGATGATGTATCCGCCGCTCGCCAAGGTGAATTACGGCACCATGGGCGCCATGACCCGGGATCGCCGCGCCATCACCCTCTCCCTGGTGATGAACTGGCTGGTGGGCCCTATATTGATGTTCGTCATCGCCCTGGTGTTTTTGCATGATCAGCCGGGCTACATGGTGGGTCTCATCCTGATAGGCCTGGCGCGCTGCATCGCCATGGTGTTGGTGTGGAACGATCTCGGCGGCGGCAGCAAGGAGTACGGTGCTGGTCTGGTGGCCCTCAACAGCGGTTTCCAGATCCTCACCTACAGCTTCATGGCCTGGCTGTTCATTACAGTGCTGCCGCCCCTGTTCGGTCTGCAAGGCTTCGCGGTGGACATCACCATGCTGGATATCGCCGAGAGTGTGCTCATCTATCTCGGCATCCCCTTCCTGGCAGGCTTTCTGAGCCGTCACTATCTGGTCAAGGCTAAAGGAGAAAAGTGGTACACCGAGCGTTTCATTCCGGCCATCTCCCCCATCACGCTTATCGCCCTGCTGGCCACCATAGTGCTGATGTTCAGCCTCAAGGGGGAGATGATAGTTGAGCTGCCCATGGATGTGCTGCGGGTCGCCGTGCCCTTGGTGATCTACTTTGTGCTGATGTTCTTCACCAGCTTCCTGGTGGGCAAGAAGCTGGGTATTCCCTATGACAAGAACGCCTCCATCGCCTTTACCGCCACCGGCAACAACTTCGAGCTGGCCATCGCTGTCTCCATCGCGGTATTCGGGCTGAGCTCGGATCAGGCCTTCGCCGGTGTAATAGGCCCACTGGTTGAAGTGCCCGTGCTGATCGGTCTGGTCAACGTGGCCCTGCGCATGAAGCGTAACTATGTCAAAGCGGAGGCTTAATCATGAATGACTCTCAGATCACCATTTACCACAACCCGGCCTGTGGCACCTCTCGCAATACGCTGGCACTTATCCGCAACTCAGGAGTTGAACCGACCGTTATCCACTATCTGGAGACACCACCGAGTCGCGAGACCCTGGTCGCACTGATTGCCGCCATGGAGATGCCGGCGCGCGTGCTGCTGCGCCAGAATGTGCCCCCCTACGAGGCGCTGGGGCTGGCCGGGGAGGGATTCAGCGACGAGGAACTGATCGACGCCATGTTGTCCTATCCCATACTGATCAACCGCCCCATAGTGGTGACCCCGCTTGGCACCAAACTGTGCCGTCCGTCAGAAGTGGTGTTGGAGATACTGCCGAGCCCCCAGCGCGGGGCCTTCACCAAGGAAGAGGGGGAGCGGGTGGTGGATGCGCAAGGCAGGCGCATCGAGTGAGGGGGCATGAGTCCTGTATAAGGAAAAAGGGGGTGGCCATGGCCCCCCCCCCTCGCTCTTTATCTCAGCAGGAGCACGGCAGCGCCGTGCCGGTCTAGGCCCTGGCGGCGTTGCACACCGCCGCCTGGGCAGGTGAGTCATCGATCCCGGCAACAATGCTTGTCATGTTGGACTCCTTCTTGTGATCAGTGGCCAGCCAGCAGCTTTTCCACCTCTTCCGGTTTGTCGTGTACCCCGAAGCGGTCGACTATGGTGGCACTGGCCTCGTTCAGACCGATGATCTCCACCTCGGTGCCCTCGCGGCGGAACTTGAGGACCACCTTGTCCAGCGCAGTGACGGCGGTGATGTCCCAGAAGTGGGCATGGGTGAGGTCGATCACCACCTTCTCTACCACCTCCTTGAAGTCGAAGCCGGCGAAGAACTGCTCGGCACTGGCGAAGAACACCTGGCCCCGCACCAGATAGGTGCGTACTTCTCCTTTTCGCTCGCTGTCGCTCTTGACCAGCATGAAGCGGGCGACCTTGCTGGCGAAGAACAGGGAGGCGAGCAGTACCCCGACAAATACTCCGAGCGCCAGGTTATGGGTAGCCACTACCACGGCGACTGTGGCCAGCATCACGATGCTGGTGGAGAGGGGGTGGGTTTTCAGGTTGCGCACCGACTCCCAGGAAAATGTCCCGATAGAGACCATGATCATCACGGCCACCAGGGCCGCCATGGGGATCTGGCGGATCCACTCATCCATGAACACCACCATCAGGATCAGCAAGGTGCCCGCTACAAAGGTGGAGAGGCGACCACGGCCACCGGATTTGATGTTGATGATGGATTGGCCAATCATGGCGCACCCCGCCATGCCCCCCATCAGGCCGGCGCCTAGGTTGGCGATCCCCTGGCCCTTGCACTCGCGATTGCGATCGCTTGGGGTATCGGTCAGGTCATCGACGATGGCCGCCGTCATCATGGATTCGAGCAGACCCACCACGGCCAGCCCCGCAGAGTAAGGGAAGATGATCGCCAGCGTCTCGAGATTGAGCGGCACCTCGGGCCACAGGAAGATGGGCAGGGTATCGGGCAGCTCGCCCATGTCGCCCACGGTGCGGATATCGATGCCCAGGGTGATGGCCACCGCCGTCAGTATGACGATGCACAGCAGCGGGGAGGGCACCAGCTTGCCCACCACGGGGATGAGCGGGAACAGATAGATGATGCCAAGGCCGGCCGCCGTCATGGCGTAGACCTGCCAGGTGACGTTGGTGAGCTCGGGCAGCTGGGCCATAAAGATGAGGATGGCCAGCGCATTGACGAAGCCGGTGACAACGGAGCGGGAGACAAACCGCATCAGGCTGCCGAGCTTCAGGTAGCCCGCCGCTATCTGGAAGAGGCCGGTGAGCAGGGTCGCCGCCAACAGATACTGCAGGCCATGCTCCTTGACCAGAGTCACCATCAGCAGCGCCATAGCGCCTGTGGCTGCCGAGATCATGCCTGGACGACCGCCGACAAAAGCGATGACCACGGCGATACAGAAGGAGGCATAGAGGCCAACCTTGGGGTCTACTCCGGCGATGATGGAGAAGGCGATGGCTTCCGGGATCAGCGCCAGGGCGACCACGATACCGGCCAGCAGGTCGCCACGTATATTGGAGAACCACTCTTGTCTTGCACGTTCCAGCATGGGGGGGATTTTCTCGCTTGTTGAGGATCCATGGTCGCAAGTCGCCACAGACCCGGGGTCAGGTGGCATTCTGGCAGGATCACATTGTTGAATTGGTATATGACAGATGATCAAACACGCTCCGGTTGTGACAACCAGAGTCAGGCGGCAGGTGCCGCAAAGGACGGAGTTAGGGCGGCGTGACGGTCACGCCAGTGCGCAAAACAGGCATAGGGGGCGCATGTTAGCAGTCAAGGTGGGGGCAGGAAAGCCCGGACCTTTCTTCAGTGTGTATGGGGAGGAGCTACATACCTGAAAACAAGAATGCCCCTTGCAACGCATGGGGCATTCTTGATTATCCAGCGTAAGTTATGGCAGCACCATGGGCTCGGCTACCGCGCGGGCGGCTTCATCACCGCGCAGCACTCGCACCAATTCGAGGGCAAACTCGATGGCGGTGCCGGGACCCTGGCTGGTGATGAGACGATGGGCATCATCCCGCACCACCCGGGCTGTGCTCAGTTGCGCGGTGGGCAGGCGGGCCTGAAAGCCCGGATGACAGGTGGCGCTGGCATCCCCCAGCAAGCCGTGATGGTGCAGTACCACGGCGGGGGCGGCGCAGATGGCCGCGCGCCAGCGGCCGAGGGCCGCCTGTTCTCTCAGCAGGTCGATGGCGAGGGGAGTGTCGCGGATAGCTTCGCTGCCGGGCAGACCACCCGGCACGACCATGGCTTCGAAGTCGCGGCTGGTCAGCTCGTCGAGATGGCAATCCGCCACCAGCTGTACCCCACGTGAGGCGCGGATCTGGCGCGCTCCCGTGGGGCAGCAGGAGGCCAGCACCACCTCTATGCCGCCGCGCACCAGGGTGTCGATGATGGCGACCGTTTCTATCTCTTCCGACCCCGGGGCTACCAATACCAGTACTGTCATCCTGCACTCCTTAGTCGCCGGCAGTGCCGCTCTGCTCAGCGCTTCTCTTTGACGGCCTGATAGAGGCCCTGATTGACCGGCACCGCTATGCCGTGGGCGGCGGCCTTGCCGAGCAGGAAGCCGGTGATGGCCTCGATCTCGGTCTCACGTCCCTGCTCCATGTCCTGATACATGGAAGAGTAATTGTCGGCGGTGAGTTCCACCACAGTCATCACCCGGCGCAGCAGCTCGTCGCTGCCAGTCGGCTGGCCTTCGGCCTGCATCACGTCAGCCACTTCCACGCAGATCTGTTGCAGCACATCGGCGAAGCGCGGGCCGGCCAGCTCGCCATTCTTGAGCTTGTAAAGCGCCGTGAGCGGATTGATGGCGCAGTTGATGGCGAGCTTCTGCCACTGGCGGGTCAGGATCTGCTCATCCCAGCCGGCTTGACCGAGAGCGGTGGCGAGCTGGTCTGCCAGGGCGGAATGGGCCTTGGCGGCCTCATTGATCGGGCCGAGCCAGGTTTCGCCCTTGCCGGTATGGCGGAACACGAAGTGGCCATTTTGCATGGCGCCGTGGCTGGTGACACCGGCAATGACGGGGTTATGCGGAAACAGCTGCACCACCTGTTCGGCTATGCCCATGCCATTGTGCAGCAGCACTATGGGAACCCCTGCCGCCAGCTTGCCCACCAGGGGCGTCAGGGCCGACACCACCTGACCCGCCTTGGTCATCACCAGCAGTCGCTGGATGGTGCCGGGCTTGTCGATGAAACCCCGCTCGATGGCGAGCAACTGGGTGTGGCCCTCGAGGGAAGTGAAATCGATGCCGGGGTGCAGGGTGGCGCGGTGTCGCTCGCTCAGCAGGACACGGGTCGGCTGGCCACTTTGGGTCAGCAAGGAGGCGAAGACGCCGCCCAGGGCACCGCAGCCCAGCAATGACCAGTGAGGGGAGGAGGGGTGTCGGCTGTTTTTCAGGTTGTTGTCGCGTAATCCGCTTGGCATGGAGAGGCTCAATCAGGGTAGTGGCTGCGTTCCGAGCAACTCGCTACCGGGGATAAGTGAAGATGTCGCTAGGCGGACACTAACGGGTCTCGCCATTCCTGTGCGCAGGGGATTCTAGCAGAGCAATCCCATTGAAATCAGCAAATTTGCCGGTTTTCTGGTAGATTTGCCCCTTTGTCAGCACAACCTGAAGTACAGCATGAGGAGCCCGGCTATGCCGTCATTCGATATTGTCTCTGAAGTCAAAATGAACGAGGTGTTGAACGCCGTCGATAACGCCAATCGTGAACTGGCGACCCGTTTCGATTTTCGTGGTGTGGAAGCCAGCTTCGAATTGAACAAGGAAGAGGTCAAGCTGGAAGCCGACGCCGATTTCCAGCTCAAGCAGATGGTCGAGATCCTGCGCGCAGCCCTGCTCAAGCGCAACATCGAGAACAGCTCAATGGACGTGGGTGACAGCGTTCACTCCGGCAAGCGTTTCCACCTGAACGTCAAGTTCAAGCAGGGGATCGAGAAAGAGATCGCCAAGAAGCTGGTGAAGCTCATCAAGGATTCCAAGATCAAGGTGCAGGTCGCCATCCAGGGTGACGAAGTGCGCGTCACCGGCAAGAAGCGTGACGATCTGCAGGAGACCATGGCACTGGTGCGTGGCGCCGAGCTGGGTCAGCCGATGCAGTTCCAGAACTTCCGCGATTGATGATGAAGGGGGGAGGGCCCTGGTCACTCCCCTCATCAAGGAAGCGCCATAAAAAAACCGGAGCTGCTGCTCCGGTTTTTTGTGTCCGTGTGACGAGTTCGATTAGAACTTGTAGGTCACGGAGAAGTAGTGGCCGAAACCAGTGGTCTTCAGACCGTAGGAACCGTTCTGGATGCCATAGATGTCGTTGAAGTACTTCAGGCCGTAACCGACGGCGTAGCGGTCGGAGTGCCAGTACAGGCCGTTGAACATGGCGGTACCGTCGGTGGAAGTGTCCTTGGCATCAAACAGGTGATCCAGGTAACCCTGATAGGCTACGAAGCTGCCGTTGGAGAAGGTGTAGAAAGGCTTGAACCAGTTCATGGAGAACTGATAGCCGTTCCAGCCCTGCTCGCCGCCGCCTTCGTTGACGTGACGGGCATACAGGTTCATGCCAACCTTGCCGAACCAGGGCACTTGTACGTCTGCACCCAGACCGGTCATGGCTTCAAACAGACCATCCGGACCACCCACGTTGATCAGGTTGGCGATGTAGACTTCCTGCACCGGGCCGAAGGAGAGATCTTTGCCGGTCATGGCATCGATGGAGATACGCGGTGCGAACTTGATGAACAGGTTGTCTTGGTTGTGCTTGTCGTCGTGACGGTTCTGGAAGATGTCGAAGACGTCGACGTAACCGTACAGATCGAAGATACCAGAGCGGCCACCAAACTCCATTTCGAAGTAGGTATCGTTGTAACCACCTTCAGATTCGCTGTAGGGCAGCTGATCGATGGTGTGCATCACGTTGAACTGGAACCACTTGTAGTCGTTCTTGTGGATGTCGCCGCTGTAATCGGCAGCAAGGGCCGGAGTGGCGGATGCAGCCAGCAGACCGGCAGCGATCAGAGTCTTGGTAAATTTGGCCATTTTATTGGTCTCTTGTGCGTTAGTTGAGGTTTTCCGTAGCCTGCCCACAAGGAGCGGAAGGGATTCTAGCCAAATAAATTCATCGGATAAACAAGAGCCAGGGAACTTTGTCCGGTTTTGTGAATCTAATCACCCCCAAAATGGCGCAAACGCTTGCTATTTGTCCGCTTGTGGTAACAAAGCATCGCCTCGTTTGGCAACCATGATGATCAGTATCATGACAGGGATGCCGAGCAGACTGGTGCCGACGAAGAAGCTGCTGTAGCCGATCTGCTCGACCACCTGACCGGAAAAACCCGCCAGCAGCTTGGGCATCAGCAACATGATGGAGCTGAACAGGGCGTACTGGGTTGCCGAGAAGGCGACGTTGGTCAGGCTAGACAGATAGGTCACGAAGGCCGCCGTCGCAATGCCGGCGCTGAGGTTGTCCAGGGAGATGATCAGGGTCAGCAGCTCCAGATCGTGACCCACTTCGTTGAGCAGGGCGAACAGCAGATTGGTGCTGGCGGTGAGCACGGCGCCGAGAAACAGGATGCGCAGGGTGCCGAAGCGCATCACCAATACGCCCCCCAGGGCCGCCCCCACCAGCGTCATGATGACGCCATACACCTTGGTGATGGTGGCCACCTCCGTCTTGCTGAACTGCAGATCCACATAGAAGCTGTTGGACATCACCCCCATCACCACATCCGAGATGCGATAACAGGCGATGAGCCCCAGGATCAGCAGGGCCGAGCCGCCGTAACGGCGGAAGAAATCGGCAAAGGGGCACCAGATGGCTTCATAGGTCCAGGCACCCAGCCCGGCCAGGGTCTTGGGCCAGCCCCGCTCGAGCAGCAGCGCCTTGCGCTCCATCTGTTGCTCGTTCTGGCGATGGAGGTCGATATCCGGCTCGTGGCTGAGCAGTGTGGTGATGACGCCGAGGGACATGAGTCCCGCCATCAGCAGGTAGGTGAGCTGCCAGCCGCGGTAGTCGTAGCTGTCGTTGCTGCCAAGCCAGGCCGCCAGTGCCAGCGCGCCCGCCCCTGCCATTATCATGGCGAGCCGGTAACCCGTCATGTAGGAGGCCGCCATGGCCGCCTGCAGCCGCTCAGGTGCCGACTCGATGCGGTAGGCATCGATGACGATATCCTGGGTCGCGGAGCAAAACGCCACCAGCAGGGCGAACAGGGCGAGCTGGGCGAGCTGGGTCTTGGGATCGCAATAGGCCATGCCCACCAGGGAGAGGGCGATAAGCACCTGGGAGAGCAGCATCCAGCTGCGTCGTCGTCCCAGCAGCCGGGAGAGCAGCGGCAGCGGCAGTCGATCCACCAGGGGGGACCACAGCCATTTGAAGCCATAGGCCAGCGCCACCCAGCTCATGTAGCCGATGTCGGTCAGGCTGACATCGGCTTCGCGCAGCCAGAACGAGAGGGTGCCGAAGACCAGCAGCAAGGGCAGGCCGGAGGAGAAGCCCATGGCAAACAGAGTGAGTACCCGCGCTTCCAGATAGACGGCGAGGGCGTCTCGCCAGCTTGTGGCGCGGTCCGGGGTTTGGCTGGGCGGGCGGAGATTGTTCAACTGCCTGACTCCTCAGAGAAAAGGGGGTCATTTTGTCAGGTTCGAGGGGGATAGCCAAGGCAAGCCGAACGAGGCGGCCCGGGATTCAGGGTCGTGAGCCGATGCAGTGACGCGGACAGGGCCCTTCGGCCACGAGGAAGCTGGCGCAGGCCATCAGTTGCTGACGCAGCCAGGTGTCTGTGATGAGCTGATGCTCGTCCCACAGGTGCAGGCTGTGGAGCAGGTGCCAGAACACCCCCTCCTGCTCGGTAGCGGGTACTTTGTCAATGGGGATGGCGGGCAGCGCCTGCCAGCGGGAGAGGAGTTGCCAGCTCAGATCCTCGAGCTGCCGATAGGGCATTTCTCGTGCCAGAAAGTGACGAACCGCCTGAGCCAGCTCAATGGCGTGTTGGGCAATGTAATCGTGACAAGTCACCGGAACCTCCTCTCTCTGCCTGGCCATGTCCCGTGCACATCGGACAAGGCCAGAGTATAGAAAGGGGCGCCGGTGACCTGGGCTACGCAGTGGTGGAATGTGATCCGTCCCGCGTTATTTGTCCGCCAGCAGCACCACTTTTTTCAGGATGATGGGGCTGGTCGGCACGTCATTGGCGCGCAGTATGGAGCTGTAGCCGGTCTGGACCTGAGCCAGCTTGTCCAGCACCTCCATGCCCTGCACCACCTGGCCGAACACCGTATAACCGGCGCCGGCATTGGCGTTGAGGTTGTCGTTGTCCACCAGGTTGAAGTAGAACTGGCGGGTGGCGCTGTCGACAGCCTGGGTGCGGGCCATGGCGATGCTGCCACGCTTGTTGGGCAGGCCGCCCCTGGACTCGTTGACCACGGGGTCGAAGGTCGGCAGCGGCTGGAACTGCTGATTGTAGCCCCCGCCCTGCACCACGAAGTTCTGGATCACCCGGTGGAACAGGCTGCCGTCATAGCTGCCATCCGCCACGTAGCGCAGGAAGTTCTTCACCGTCTGCGGCGCCTGCTTGGGGGCCAGCTCCACCACTATGTTGCCGTGGTTGGTCTCCATCTGGACTTTTTGTCCGGCGAACGCCAGGGGGGCGATCAGGGTGGCCAGTAACCAGAGTTTCTTCATTTATATGCTCCTTGCTCAGCTAGGCTGGCCTTTGAGATAACCGCGCAGAGCCTCGTCGGCCATGATCTGTTGCAGCACGCTGCCCAGTTGCTGGTTCAGGGTGGACTCCAGATCGGCCATGGTCGGCTCACCCGGCTCTTCCTTGCTGGAAGACATGTTGAACTGCTTGGTCAGCTTGTTGCCCTGGAAGTCGGCGATCACCTGCAGGCTGACCTTGGACTTGGTGACATAGGTGAAGGTCTTCTCTTCGACCGTGACCGCGGCGGTGGAGATGGCCAGGGTCAGGTTGGTGGTGCCGCTGTTGCCCACTTCGAGGCCCTGGCTGCGCAACCCTTCCGCCAGTTTTTCCGCCAGCAGGTTGTTGAGGGGCTGGCTGCTGTTGACCAGCACGGGAGCCTTCTCTTTCTTCTTGATGGAGAAGACATAGGCGGCCTCGCGCTTGTCCACCCCTTCCATGGTGATGCGGTTGCCAGAGTAGTACTGCTGGTTGGAGGGGATGACTTGCGGATTGAGCAACGCCGTCTCCGGCCAGTGGGTGGCACAACCACCCAGTATCAGGGCGGCCAGCAGCAAGAGTGACTTTTTCATCATGGGTTTCCTTTAGCTTTATCTTTAGCGTTTGATGGCTTTCAAAATAACGAATTTGCTGTTCGACGCAACGACTTGTGCGTTGGCAAACAAGCGCTTGAGTTTGTTGTGATAGTCCAGATGACGGTTGCCTACTATCCAGAGTTCACCCCCCTGAGGCAACACCCGGTGTGCGTCGGTGAACATCTGCCAGGCAATGTGATCGGTGATCGCCTGCAATTGATGGAAGGGGGGATTGCAGAGGATCCGATCCGCTGCCCCGACCGCCACGCCGTCGAGACAGTTGTTGACCATGAAGTGGGCCCGCGGCAGGGCGTCCGGCAGGTTGTGCTCGACGTTGAGCCGCGCCGAGGCGACCGCCATGTGGGATTCGTCGATGAAGGTCACCTCCACCTCGCTGTCTTTTGCCAGCAGCGAGAGACCCAGCACCCCGTTGCCGCAGCCAAGGTCTATCACCTTGCGGGCACTGTGGATCGGCAAATTGTCCAGCATGAAGCGGGCGCCTATATCCAGGCTGGTGCGCGAGAAGACGTTGGCATGGTTGTGGATGAGCATGTCGCTGCCCTCCAGCGGCCAGACGGTCGGGAATGGACTGGTCAGGTCAGGGCGATCGGCCTGCGGCTCGCAGTGAATGAGGCGCGCCTTCTTCCAGGCCAGCGAGGTGCGAGTCTCCCCCAGGTATTTCTCGAACAGCTTGAGGGTGGAGCTGTGAATGTCTTTTGCCTTGCCGGCGGCCAGGATGCGGGTGTCCGGGGTCACCACCTGGCGCAGGGCCAGCAGTTGCTGCTCCAGCAGCGCCTGATACTTGGAGACCTTGATCACCACCAGCGCAGGAGCTGAAGGCAGCGGGGCCAGGGCATCCTGCAGGGTGATCCCGCTCGCCTCCAGCCCGTTCTCCGCCAGATTGGCCAGGGTGGCCTGCTCGCTGATATAGGAGTCGCTCACGCAGACCGGGCCATGGCTGTGCAGATAGGCGGCGAGGGCGCCGAAGCCGTCGTTCATGATGATGACGGGACCATCCTGCTCGAGCGGCTCCTCGGCCAGGGTGTTGATCAGGTACTCGTCTGCCGCATCCCAGGCCTGCAGGGGATCCTGGCTCTGCCGTGGGTAGCGATACAGGGTCAGACGACAATGGGCAGTGTCGAGCAGGGTTTGCATAAGAATTAGAGTCCAACGTGTTGCTGATAGATGACGCCTGCCCGTACCGTGTTGCCCGGCAGGCAGGGAAAGTGGCGCTATTCTAGCGGCGACGGAGAATTTCACCAGCCCGCAGCGAGGAGGCGCCGGCCTTCCTCTATTTAAAGCGGGCCTGATGCATCCGGTATGCAACCCTGGCTACAATGGCCGGATATCCAACGAGGGAGTCTTGCCCGTGAGCATGCAACAACAGATAGAGGCCAAACTGGCCGCCGCCTTGTCCCCCAGTCATCTGGAAGTGATCAACGAGAGCTACATGCACAGGGTGGAGCCGGGATCCGAGAGCCACTTCAAGGTCATAGTGGTGAGTCAGGCCTTCGAGGGGCAGCGCCTGCTGGGGCGCCATCGTCAGGTCAACGGCGTGCTGGCAGAGGAGCTGGCAGGGGCCATCCATGCGCTGGCGCTGCACACCTATACCGAGGCGGAGTGGCAGGCCCGGGAGCAGGCCCCCAAGACTCCGGGCTGTGTCAGCAAGTCCCCCTTTGCCTGAGCCATTGACCTTTTCATTACCCAATTGTCGATTAATTAACAAAATTATCACGACAGGGCCGGGGCGCTAGCCCCCGGCCCAGAGCGCATTGGATCGGGGTAATGATTACTTTTTCTAATCAACCTTTGAGGCAAGTGAAATTACCTCCATATGGGTAGTAAAACAAAGAATCCTTTAAAACCACGGGTTGCAGGGATGGAAGGGAAATATTCATTGGAGGTTAATTTTGTGATAGGACGGGGATTTTCCCCATTTGGCGTGGCGACCGACTTGTCTAAGGTGGTAAACTCAGTCGCTTTTGAATGATCCTGTATGTTGCTGATTTGTTTGTTTTATCGACATTTTACCGCGATGTTGACGGGCTCATTCAACAACTCGTCGTGATGTATTTCTCGGCGCTAACCAACCTGTCTTCCCTTAACGGTAGTGCAAGTGAGTATGATTACAATTAAAAGAGGACTGGACATCCCCGTGCTGGGTGCTCCGGAGCAAGTAATCTACGATGGCCCGGCCATCACCCGTGTTGCTACACTCGGCGAAGAGTTCGTGGGGATGCGTCCTACTATGTTCGTCAAAGTAGGTGATCGCGTCATTAAAGGTCAGGAGCTCTTCGAAGATAAGAAGAATCCCGGCGTTAAATTCACGGCCCCTGCCACCGGTGTGGTTTCTGAGATCAACCGTGGTGCCAAGCGTGTTCTGCAATCCGTTGTCATCGACATCGATGGTTCTGACGAACAGGTGACCTTTGAACACTTTGCGTCTGCCGAGCTGGCACAGCTCGAGCGCAGCAAGGTGCAGGAAATCCTGGTCGCATCAGGCCAATGGACCGCATTGCGTACCCGTCCATTCAGCAAGGTGCCGGCAGTGGGCTCTGCCCCGCGTGCCATCTTCGTCACCGCCATGGACACCAACCCGCTGGCCGCCAACGCCGAGATCATCATCAAGGAACAGGCCCAGGCCTTCCTCGACGGTCTGGCCGTGCTGAGCCGCCTGACCGATGGCACAGTCCACGTCTGCAAGGGCGAAGCCAGCCTGCCGCACGCCTCCCTGGCCCAGGTCAAGGAAGCCGTGTTTGTCGGCCCGCACCCTGCCGGCCTGCCCGGCACCCACATCCACTTCCTGGACCCGGTCGGTGCCAAGAAAGTGCAGTGGCACATCAACTATCAGGATGTGATCGCCTACGGCAAGCTGTTCACCACTGGTCAGATCTTCACCGACAAGGTGATCGCCCTGGCCGGCCCGAACGTGATCAAGCCGCGCCTGCTGCGCACCCGTCTGGGCGCCTGCATCAGCCAGCTGACCAACAACGAGCTGCGTGCGGACGAGAATCGCATCATCTCCGGTTCCCTGCTCAGCGGTGCCAAGGCCGAAGGGGTTCATGACTACCTGGGTCGCTACCACAATCAGGTGAGCGTACTGGGTGAAGGTCGTGAGAAAGAGTTCCTGGGCTGGGTCAAACCCAGTGCCGACAAGTTCTCCATCACCCGTACCACCCTCTCTCATCTGATGAAGGGCAAACTCATCAACTTCACTACCACCACTAACGGTAGTGATCGCTCCATGGTGCCTATCGGCAACTATGAGCGCGTGATGCCGCTCGACATCCTGCCGACCCTGCTGCTGCGGGATCTGGTCTCCGGCGACACCGACAGCGCACAAGCGCTCGGCTGCCTGGAGCTGGATGAGGAAGATCTGGCGCTCTGTACCTTCGTCTGCCCAGGCAAGACAGAGTACGGCCCAGTCTTGCGTGAGTGCCTGACCAAGATAGAACTGGAAGGTTAAGCGATGAGTTTCAAGCAACTTCTTGAAAATATGGAACATCACTTCGAGCCGGGTGGCAAGTACGCCAAGTACTATGCCCTGTTCGAGGCGGCGTATACCCTGTTTTATACCCCCGGGTCCGTGACCCGCAATGCCGCCCA
Organism: Aeromonas rivipollensis; assembly: GCF_010974825.1. Lineage (GTDB taxonomy): Bacteria > Pseudomonadota > Gammaproteobacteria > Enterobacterales > Aeromonadaceae > Aeromonas > Aeromonas rivipollensis. Next base: position 51,157 of record NZ_JAAILA010000011.1, read on the forward strand.
CGTCCGTGATGCGATCGATCTGAAGCGCATGATGATCATGGTGTGGCTGGCCGTGTTCCCGGCCATGTTCTGGGGCATGTACAACGTCGGCAACCAGTCCATCGCCGCCATCGCCCATCTGGGCAGCGCGGCCGGTGCCGATACCTGGCAATACACCATAGCGACCCTGCTGGGTGCCTCGCTGGATCCGGCCGTGGCCGGCATCGGCAGCAAGATGCTGATCGGTGCGGCGCACTTCCTGCCCATCTACCTGACAGTGTTCCTGGTCGGTGGCTTCTGGGAAGTGTTGTTCGCCATGGTGCGCAAGCACGAGATCAACGAAGGCTTCTTCGTGACCTCCATCCTGTTCGCCCTGATAGTGCCGCCCGAGCTGCCCCTGTGGCAAGCCGCGCTCGGCATCACCTTCGGCGTGGTGCTGGCCAAGGAAGTGTTCGGCGGTACTGGCAAGAACTTCCTGAACCCGGCCCTGGCGGGTCGTGCGTTCCTGTTCTTCGCCTACCCGGGCCAGATCTCCGGCGATGCCGTCTGGGTGGCCGTTGACGGTTACTCGGGCGCGACTGCCCTGAGCCAGTGGGCCCAGGGCGGCCAGATGGCGCTGATCAACGGTGCCACCGGCGAAGCCATCAGCTGGATGGATGCCTTCCTCGGCAACCTGCCGGGTTCCATCGGTGAAGTCTCCACCCTGATGATTCTCATCGGTGCGGCCATGATCGTCTACATGCGGATCGCCTCCTGGCGCATCATCGCCGGCGTCATGATCGGCATGGTGGCGACCTCCCTGCTGTTCAACGTCATCGGTTCAGATACCAACCCCATGTTCAGCATGCCGTGGCACTGGCATCTGGTGCTGGGCGGCTTCGCCTTTGGCATGGCCTTCATGGCGACCGATCCTGTCTCCGCCGCCTTTACCAACAAGGGCAAGTGGTGGTACGGCGCCCTCATCGGCGTCATGGTCGTGCTGATCCGTGTCGTGAACCCCGCGTTCCCGGAAGGCATGATGCTGGCCATTCTGTTTGCCAACCTGTTTGCCCCCTTGTTTGACCATTTCGTGGCGCAGGCGAACATCAAGCGGAGGATCGCACGTGGCGTTTAATAAAGACTCTACCATCGGCACTCTCGCCGTAGTGACCGGTCTGTGTCTGGTCTGCTCCATCGTGGTCTCCGTGGCCGCCGTGGGTCTGCGTCCGGCTCAGCTGGAAAACAAGGCGCTGGACAAGCAAAGCAACATACTGTCCGTTGCCGGTGTCGATGTCAGCTCTGTGGCCAAGCGTGACCTGGCCCAGCTGTATGGCGACAAGATTGAAGCGCGCCTGGTCGATCTGACCACAGGTGAGTTCGTTGACGGCGATGCCGACAACTTCGACACCAAGCTGGCGGCCAAAGATCCGGCCAAGAGTGTTCGTCTGGCACCTGCCGACGACAAGGCCGGTCTGCGTCAGATCTCCAAGCTGATCCCGGTGTTCTTCGCGAAAGATGCCGAGGGCAAGGTCGACAACATCATTCTGCCGATCTACGGCCAGGGTCTGTGGTCCACCATGTATGCCTTCGTGGCGGTCGCGGCCGATGGCCAGACCATCAAGGGCATCACCTACTATGACCACGGTGAAACCCCGGGTCTGGGCGGCGAGATCGAGAACCCGGCCTGGCGCGAACTGTTCGTCGGCAAGAAGCTGTTCGATCAGGACGGTCAGCCTGCGCTGCGGGTGATCAAGGGCCATGCTCCGGCTGGTTCCGAGCATGAAATCGACGGCCTGTCTGGCGCAACCCTGACCGGTAATGGCGTACAGCACACCTTCGACTTCTGGATGGGCCCCAAGGGCTTCGGTCCCTTCCTGGCCAAGGTACGTGCAGGAGAAATCAACAATGGCTGACAAGAGCGAAATGAAAAAATTGCTGTTGACGCCTGTGCTCGGCAACAACCCCATCGCACTGCAGGTGTTGGGTGTCTGTTCCGCGCTGGCCGTTACCAGCCAGATGAAGACGGCGTTCGTGATGACGCTGGCCGTTACCGCGGTCACCGCCTTCTCCAACCTGTTCATCTCCCTGATCCGCAACCAGATCCCGAACAGCGTGCGGATCATCGCCCAGATGGCGGTGATTGCATCTCTGGTTATCGTGGTTGACCAGGTGCTCAAGGCCTATGCCTATGACATCTCCAAGCAACTGTCGGTGTTCGTCGGCCTCATCATCACCAACTGTATCGTGATGGGTCGTGCCGAAGCCTATGCCATGAAGAGCGCCCCGCTGCCCTCCTTCCTGGACGGCATCGGCAACGGTCTGGGCTATGGCGCCGTGCTGCTGGCCGTGGCCACAGTGCGCGAGATCCTGGGGTCAGGCACCTGGTTCGGCATCGAGCTGCTGCCGTTGGTGAACAATGGTGGCTGGTATGTGCCTAACGGCCTGCTGCTGCTGCCGCCGAGTGCATTCTTCATCATTGGTCTGATCATCTGGGGCGTACGCACCAAGGATCCCAAGCAGGTGGAGGCAAAGGATTAAGGTATGGAACACTATCTGAGTCTGTTGATTCGTTCGATCTTCATCGAAAACCTGGCGCTCTCCTTCTTCCTGGGGATGTGTACCTTCCTGGCGGTGTCCAAGAAGGTAAAGACCGCCATGGGCTTAGGGATTGCCGTTATCGTGGTTCAGACCGTTGCCGTTCCGGCCAACAACCTGATCTACAACTACGTGCTCAAAGACGGTGCCCTGGTCTCCGGCCTGGATCTCAGCTTCCTGAGCTTCATCACCTTCATCGGGGTGATCGCGGCCCTGGTGCAGATCCTGGAGATGGCGCTGGACAAGTACTTCCCGGCGCTCTACAACGCCCTCGGCATCTTCCTGCCGCTCATCACGGTGAACTGCGCCATCTTCGGCGGCGTCTCCTTCATGGTGCAGCGTGACTACAACTTCGTGGAGTCTGTGGTCTATGGCGTGGGGTCGGGTGCAGGCTGGATGCTGGCCATAGTCGCGATGGCAGGGATCCGCGAGAAGATGAAGTACTCCGATGTTCCGGAAGGCCTGCGTGGCCTCGGCATCACCTTCATCACCGCGGGTCTGATGGCGCTGGGCTTCATGTCCTTCTCTGGTATTTCCCTGTAATCGGAAAGGAAATATAGATGGAAATTATTCTGGGTGTGGTCATGTTCACCGTGATCCTGCTGGCCTTGGTGGCAGTCATTCTGTTCGCCAAGTCCAAGCTGGTGACCGCAGGTGACGTGACAATCAGCATCAACGGCGACCCGGCCAAGGCTGTGACCAGCCCGGCGGGTGGCAAGCTGCTCGGCGTGTTGGCCGGCAGCGGTATCTTCGTCTCCTCCGCCTGTGGCGGCGGTGGCTCCTGTGGTCAGTGCAAGGTGCGGGTGAAAGCTGGCGGCGGCGACATACTGCCGACCGAGCTGGATCACATCAGCAAGGGCGAAGCCCGTCATGGCGAGCGTCTGGCCTGTCAGGTCACCGTTCGTTCCGACATGGACATCGAGCTGCCGGAAGAGATCTTCGGCGTGAAGAAGTGGGACTGTACCGTCATCTCCAATGACAACAAGGCCACCTTCATCAAGGAACTCAAGCTGCAGATCCCCGATGGGGAGAGCGTGCCGTTCCGCGCCGGTGGTTATATCCAGATCGAAGCTCCTGCCCACCACGTGCAGTACAAGAACTTCGATATTCCCGAGGAGTATCGCGGGGACTGGGATCGCTTCAAGATCTTCGAGCTGGAGTCCAAGGTCAACGAGCCGATCATTCGTGCCTACTCCATGGCGAACTATCCGGAAGAGTTCGGCATCATCATGCTGAACGTGCGGATCGCGACCCCGCCGCCCAGCAACTGGACTGCGCCTCCCGGCCAGATGTCCTCCTACATCTTCAGCCTGAAAGCTGGGGACAAGGTGACCATCTCGGGTCCGTTCGGCGAGTTCTTCGCCAAGGACACCGACGCCGAAATGGTGTTCGTCGGTGGTGGTGCCGGCATGGCGCCGATGCGTTCCCACATCTTCGACCAGCTGCGTCGCCTGAAGACCAAGCGCAAGATGAGCTTCTGGTACGGTGCCCGTTCCAAGCGCGAGATGTTCTATGTCGAGGACTTCGACATGCTGGCCGCCGAGAACGACAACTTCCAGTGGCACGTCGCCCTGTCGGATCCGCAACCGGAAGACAACTGGGATGGCTACACCGGCTTCATCCACAACGTCTTGTTCGAGAACTACCTCAAGAACCACGAGGCACCGGAAGATTGCGAGTTCTACATGTGTGGACCTCCCGTGATGAACGCTGCCGTCATCAACATGCTGAAAAACCTCGGGGTTGAAGACGAGAACATCCTCCTGGATGACTTTGGTGGTTAATCCATGCACAGTGTTGTAAAGACCTGGCTAGCCTTAGGGCTAGCCTTTTTCTTGACTGGGTGCGGTCAGGAATCGGTCCAATCCAAGCCGGAGATCCACATCACCGGCAGCACCATGGGCACCTACTACTCCATCAAGGTGGCGGATGCCGCCGTCACGGATGCCGCCAAGCTTCAGGCCGAGGTGGATGTCCTGCTGGAGCGGGTCAACGATCAGATGTCCACCTACCGCCCGGATTCCGAGTTGTCGCGCTTCAACCAGCACAAGGGCAATACCCCGCTGGTGGTCTCCCGTGACACGGCCCGGGTGGTGACCGAGGCCATTCACATTGGCCGCGAGAGCCGCGGGGCGCTGGACGTCACCGTGGGCCCCCTGGTCAATCTGTGGGGCTTTGGGCCGGATGCCAAACCGACCAAGGTGCCATCCGACGAGCTGATCACCCAGACCCGGCAGAAGACGGGCCTCGGCAATCTGCATGTGATAACCTCGGTCGACGCCGACACCCTGCAAAAGGACATCCCGGATCTCTACGTGGATCTCTCCGCCATCGCCAAGGGTTTCGGGGTAGACAAGGTGGCCGAGTACCTGGAATCCCTGGGGGCGCGCAACTACCTGGTGGAGATCGGCGGCGAGCTGCGGATCAATGGCGTCAACGGCAAGGGTCACCCCTGGCGCGTCGCCATCGAGAAGCCGACCGCCAATGCCGGCTCGGTGCAGGAAGTGATAGTGCCAGGGGACAACGGTGTCGCCACCTCGGGGGACTATCGCAACTACTACGAGCTGGATGGCAAGCGCTTCTCCCACACCATAGATCCGCTGACGGGCAAGCCCATCACCCATCGCATGGTGTCGGTCACAGTGATCCACCCCTCCTGCATGACGGCAGACGGGCTGGCCACGGCGCTGACCGTCATGGGAACGCAGAAGAGCCTGGCCTATGCCAAGGAGCGGGGTCTGGCCATCTTCGTCATCACCAAGACGGACCAGGGTTTCGAGGAGGCTTACTCGGATGCCTTCAAGCCCTACCTGGCCAAGCAGCCCGGTTAACAGTGCAGGTACCGCCATCACTCACCGGGGTGGCGCTGCCTGAGAATCTTGTCGCCGGATGCCGTTGAGCCGTATCTGGTTAAACAGTAAAGGGGTAATACCATGCAGATCTTTCTGATCACCTTCGGGGTGTTTCTGGTGGTGGTGGTGGCCATGGCCATCGGCTACATCTTCCAGAAGAAGACCATCTCCGGCTCCTGTGGCGGCCTTGGCACCATAGGGATCGAGAAGGAGTGTGACTGCCCGGAGCCCTGCGACAACCGCAAGAAGAAGATGGCTAAGGAAGAGGCCCGTCGCAAGATGCTGGTGGACAACCGCATCCTCTGAGGGCGAGCACCCGAGTGCGGGTGCATCGAATGCACGCGAGCCGACCCAGGGTCGGCTCGCGTTTTCATGGCACTCAGTAATCGTATTTGTGGCAGGATTTCTTGCTAAATTCCGCTTTCCTCTGCGCCAGCTCCTCCCTGGTGCCCAGCTCGTCCCCCTGCTTGATGGCCTTCTCCAGTATCTCTATGCGCTCAAACAGCCAGCTGCACTCGGCGGTCGGATGGTCCTTGGTCATGCCCGTCAGCGGCAACAGCAGCAGGCAGAGTCCCGGCCAGATTGCTCTCATCTCTCTCCTCCTTGAGTCTCATGTGGATGGTGCCTTGAGAGTCTATCCGCCCGTCTCCTCCCGTGCGCTGGCAGAAATGACAGGGCTGGGGTAGCATGGGGTCTTGACTGGTTATTCATACAGTAGTGTTGCCGCCTCGTCACGACAGCGGCGGGTGCACCCAACCACGCGGCAGGCGCCGACAGCTCAACAGACTCTGGCATGCGCAAGATCATTCACATCGACATGGACTGCTTCTTCGCCGCGGTGGAGATGCGGGACAACCCGGCCCTGCGGGAGGTGCCGCTGGCCATCGGCGGCTCGGCCGACAGGCGCGGCGTCATCTCCACCTGCAACTATGTGGCGCGCCGCTTCGGGGTGCGCTCAGCCATGCCGAGCGCCCTGGCCAGGAAGCTCTGCCCGCCGCTGGTGCTGCTGCCGGGGCGGATGGCCGTCTACAAGGAGACTTCCCGCCAGTTGCAGGCCATCTTCCTGCGCTACACCGACAGGATGGAGCCGCTCTCACTCGATGAGGCCTACCTCGATGTCACGGACAGCCCCCACTGCGGCGGCAGCGCCACCCTGATGGCGGCCGAGATCCGCGCCGCCATCGCCCTCGAGCTGGGACTGACCGCCTCGGCCGGGGTGGCGCCGAACAAGTTTCTGGCCAAGCTAGCCTCCGAACAGCGCAAGCCGGACGGCCTCTTCGTGATAAGGCCCCGGGAGGTGGACGAGTTCGTGCGCCAGCTGCCGCTCGGCAAACTACCCGGCATAGGCCGCAAGACGGCCCAGCGGCTGGAGTCCCTCGGGCTTTACTCCTGCGAGGATGCGCGCCAGCTCGGCAACGAGGAGCTGGTGAGCCGCTTCGGCAAGCTGGGGGAGATGCTCGCCGGTCGCATCTGGGGGCACGATGAGCAACCGGTGCAGGCCCAGCGGACCCGCAAGACCATAGGCGTGGAGACGACCCTGGCCAGCGACGTGCTGGATGAAGCCGCCTGCTGGGAGGTGCTCAGCCGGCTCATCCCCGAGCTGGAGCTACGCTTTGCCAGGGCCTGCCCTGCGGAGGCGCTGATGGGGCAGGGGATCAAGCTGAAGTTCGCCGATTTTCAGCAGACCACAGTCTATCGCAAGGGCAGTTATCAGGCCGCCCGCTTCCACGATCTGCTGCACGAGGGGTTGCTGCGGGCTCAAGGAAAACCCATTCGCCTGCTCGGTCTGGTAGTAGGACTGCCCGGGGCCGGGGAAATCAATCAACTGAGCCTGGATCTCAGCTGATTTAGTTAAGTTTTTGTGTCCAAAACCGATACAGTGTTCACATCTGTAGACGTTAGGAAATCGTGGCATGAGTTCTCTTTCTGTTCAGGGACGGATCACCCTGATTGCCGGTTGTTGCCTGTTGGCCAGTGCCGCCGCACTGGTCGCCTCTTCCCTCTTCAATGCGGCCCGTATGCAGGAGCAGGTGCTCACCTCCACCACCCTGGAGGGGCAGCACGCGGCAGAAAACTGGATGAAGGCCATGGGGTCCACCCAGGCGGCCAGAGTGACCAGCTACCTCGACGAGGCCTATTTCAGAGCCACCCTGCTGGCGGAGGGCATTTTGTTCCAGCGCAAGAACGCGGCCGACAACTTCGTTCACTCCGAGGCGCTGCGCAATGCCGTGAACCAGCAGTTGCAGGACGCGGCAGAGTCATCGGCCAATCTGCTCGGGGTCTATGCGGTATTCGAACCCAATCAGCTCGACGGCGAAGACGACAACTATCAGGGCTCGACCGCGCTCGGGGCCAACGACAAGGGGCGCTTCTCCAGCTACTGGGCCAGAGTCGACGGCAAGGTGACCCTGGAGGTGATGGACGAGGCGCTGCTGGCCAACGACAAGCCGTCCGAGCACGGTGGCCTGGAGAATGACTGGTACAGCTGCAGCATTCGCAGCCGTACCCTCTGTTTGCTCGATCCCTATGTGGACGAGGTGGGCACCCGGCAGGTGCTGATGACCTCGGTGACGGCCCCTTTGCTGGATCAGGGGACCCTGCTCGGCATGGTCGGGGTCGACATCTCGCTGGCCACCTTGCAAAGCCTGGTGGAGGAGATGGACAAGACGCTCTATGACGGTCAGGGCAAGGTGCTGCTGCTCAGTCACGAGGGCCGGGTGGCCGGGGTCGAAGGGTTCAAGGTCGCCCTTGGGGATACCCTGGATCAGCAGGGGCTGTCGGCGGATCTCAACGGTTGGCTCGCCAAGGGGGAGGTGGTCACGCGCTGGAGCCCGGATGGCGCCCTGCTGCAGACCTTCGTGCCGGTCAGCATGCGCGGGACGGATCGCCAGTGGGGCATCTACATCGAACTGCCCCGCGCCGTGGTGCTCGCCTCTGCCCTGCAACTGCAGGATGAGCTCGAGACCCAGTCCCAGCGCAGCGTCGCCACCCAGCTGCTGATCGGTGGGGCCATCTCGGCCCTGGCCCTGCTCTGCATCTGGCTGATGGCTCAGCGCATCGTCGCCCCCATTCGCACCGTGGTGGCCCGCCTCAAGGACATCGCCAGCGGCGAGGGGGATCTGACCCAGCGTATCGACCTGCACCGTGATGACGAGATCGGCGAGCTGGCGAAGTGGTTCAACAACTTCCTGGACAAGCTGCAATCCACCATCAGCCAGGTGATCGATACGGTGGCCGGTACCCGGGCCAGCGCGTCGCTGGCGGCGCAGGGGGCAGAGCGCACCAGCGCCGGCATGCAGTCCCAGTATCAGGAGGTGGATCTGGTGGCGACGGCGTTCGAGGAGCTGAGCGCCACCGCCCTGCAGGTCGCGGGCAATGCCAGCTCGGCGGTGAGCGCGGCCAACCAGGCGGACATGGCGGCGCAGGAGGGCAAGTCCGTGGTCGCCGATACCCAGCAGGCCATGTCCAGGCTGATGGCGGTGATCAGCGACGCCAAGCCCGTGGTGGAGCGGCTGGCCGCCAACAGCGACAACATCAACGACATCCTCATCGTGATCCAGGGGATAGCCGAGCAGACCAACCTGCTGGCGCTCAATGCCGCTATCGAGGCGGCGCGGGCCGGTGAACAGGGCCGCGGCTTCGCCGTGGTGGCCGACGAGGTGCGCAACCTGGCTGGCCGTACCCAGAATGCCATCGTCGAGATCCAGACGCTGATCACCGAGCTGCAGTCGGGCACAGAGGCTGTGGTCAAGGCGATCATGACGGGCCACAGTCAGGCGGGTCTGACCCTTGGCAAGGTGGAGCTGTCGGTCAGCGTGCTGGAGCAGATCATCCATGCGGTGGCCACCATCCATCAGATGAACGAGCAGATAGCCAGGGCGGCGCAAGAGCAGAGCGGGGTGGCGGACGAGATCAACCGCAACGTCAGCAACATCCGCGACGTGAGCCATACCATCAGGGCCGAGGCGGCCACCTCGGCCGACAACGGACGGGAGTTGTCGCAACTGGCGGACAAGCAGCAGCAACTGGTGGGGCAATTCAGGGTATAGAGATAAGAAAAAAGGCGCCATCCAACCGGAGGCGCCAAACACATTCAGATGACAGACTGGGTTAAATCGCATTGATTTAGCCCTTCTTCCCGCAGAGGAAGAAACACAACACCACAATCGCTGTCGGCCCACTCACAAAAACCACATGTAAACCAACATGGAAGAGAAGGTGTGAGCCATATGGCAACGGATTGCGTGGCGAATTATGTTTATTCACTGGTCGACCCGCAACCGACAATTTATAATGCGCCCCATTAGAAAAACTCATCGTCGGCTGGTGTCATGTCTCGTCGTTTACCCCCGCTCAATGCCCTGAAAGCATTCGAAGCAGCGGCTCGCCACTTAAGCTTTACCCGCGCAGCAGAAGAGTTGTTTGTGACTCAGGCCGCCATCAGCCACCAGATCAAGGCGCTGGAGGAGTACCTCGGCATCAAGCTGTTCCGTCGCAAGAACCGCTCCCTGCTGCTGACCGAGGAGGGGCAGAGCTACTTCCTCGACATCAAGGACATCTTCGCCTCCATCTCCGAGGCCACCGACAAGCTGCTGGCCCGCAGCGCCAAGGGGGCGCTCACCGTCTCCCTGCAGCCGAGTTTCGCCATCCAGTGGCTGGTGCCCAGGCTGGTGAAGTTCAGCGAGCGCCACCCCGACATCGATGTGCGGATCAAGGCGGTGGACATGGACGAGGGATCCCTGACCGACGACGTGGATGTGGCCATCTACTACGGCCGTGGCAACTGGCCCGGGCTGCGCTCGGACAAGCTGCACACCGAGTATCTGATCCCGGTCTGCTCCCCCCTGCTGCTGACCGGCCCCAAGCCCCTGCGCACCCCGGAGGATCTGACCAGGCACACCCTGCTGCACGACACCTCCCGGCGCGACTGGAAGGCCTGGTTCCGCCAGCTCGACATCGACGCCCCGAACGTCAACCAGGGGCCCATCTTCAGCCACTCCACCATGGTGATCCAAGCGGCTATCCACGGTCAGGGGGTGGCGCTCGGTCACAGCGTGCTGGCCCAGCCCGAGATCGAGGCGGGTCGCCTCATCTGCCCGTTCGAGCAGGTGCTGGTGAGCAAGAACGCCTTCTACCTGGTATGCCAGGAGCAGCAGTCCGATCAGGGCAAGATAGTGGCCTTCCGCGACTGGATGCTGGAGCTGGTGGAGCAGGAGGAGGCCCGTCGCCGGGCCCGTCTCGCCGATGGTTGAGGGGATGGATGTGACAAGAGAGGGGGCGAGCGACGCCCCCGTTCGCATTCTGCTGGCCCACGGCGCGGGCGCCGGCATGGATCATGCCTTTCTCGCCGAGCTGTCGCGGCTGCTGGCGGGGCCGGATATCGAGGTGGTGCGCTTCAACTTCCCCTACATGAGCAAACGGGCCCTGGACGGCAAGCGCAGGCCGCCGGACCGGCAGCCCGTGCTGCTCGCCCACTGGCGCGAGATGGTGCGCGCGTTTGCCCATCCCCGCTTGTTCCTGGCAGGCAAGTCCATGGGGGGGCGGATGGCGGCCGAGCTCTATCACGAAGGGGGCGACGAGATGAATGCTGCAGGATTGCTCATTCTCGGGTATCCTTTCCACCCCCCGGCCAGCCCCGACCGCTGGCGGGGTGAGGTGCTCAAGCAGATCACGACGCCGACCCTGCTGCTGCAGGGGGAGCGCGACACCTTTGGCTCTCGCGCCGAGCTGGCCGATTTCCCCTTCTCCCCCGCCGTATCGGTCCATTGGCTGACCGATGGGGATCATGGCTTCAAGCCGAGGAAGGCCAGCGGCGTGAGCGAGCAGGAGAACCTGCGACAGGCTGCGGAGCGGATCAAGGGGTTTATCGCGGCGACCCCGTCCCGGTACGCCTGAAGGGATGGCCGCGCGCAGAGAACGAGGAGAGAGGATGCAAGTCCATCGACATTGGTTGGTGCTGGCGGGTTGTTTCGGCCTGACGGCCACCATGCTGGGAGCCTATGGGGCTCACGGGCTGGCGGCGACCGGCATAGCCCCTTCACTGCTGGCGGCGTTCAACACCGCGGTGCAGTATCAGTTTTTTCACGCCCTGGCCCTGCTGGTGCTGGGGTGGTGCGGCGTGCGCAGCAAGGTGATTACCTTCGCGGGCACTGCCTTTGTGCTGGGGATCCTGGGATTTTCCGGCAGTATTTACGCCATGGTGCTGCTTGGCAGCAAGGGGCTGGGGCTCATCACTCCGGCCGGTGGCCTCTGTTTTATGTTGGGATGGGCGGCTCTGATATGGGCCGGCTGTCGTCTTGGAGGAAAAAATGAATAATCTGCTGCTTTATTGCCGCCCGGGTTTTGAGAAAGAGGCGGCGGCAGAGATCACCGAACGAGCCAGCAACATGCAGTGCTACGGCTTCGCCCGGGTCAAGGACGACAGCGGTTACGTGATTTTCGAACTGTATGACGAGGAGCAGGCCGATCTGCTGGCCCGCAAGCTGCCGTTCCGTGAGCTCATCTTCATCCGCCAGATGCTGGTGGTGACCCATGAGCTGAAGGATCTGGACCTCTCCGATCGGGTTTCCCCCATCATAGAGGCGACCCGTGACTATGCCATCTGTGGCGATCTGCGGGTGGAGACGGCCGACACCAACGAGGCGAAGGAGCTCTCTGCCTTCTGCCGCAAGTTCACGGTGCCGCTGCGCCAGGCGCTGCGCGGCAACGAGATCCTGACCAAGAAGGAGACGCCGCACCGTCCGGTGTTCCACGCCTTCTTCATGGCCAATGATCACCTGTTGCTGGGGTACTCCTACTCCTTCAACAACTCCGAATTCCACATGGGCATTCCGCGCCTGCGCTGCCCGCCGGACGCCCCGAGTCGCTCCAGCCTCAAGCTGGAAGAGGCCTTCTATGTGTTCGTGCCGCGGGAGGAGTGGGAGCTGCGCCTCACCTCCGGCATGAAGGCCGTCGATCTGGGCGCCTGCCCGGGCGGCTGGACCTATCAGCTGGTGCGTCGTGGCATGATGGTGACCGCGGTGGACAACGGTTCCATGGCCCAGTCCCTGATGGATACCGGCCAGGTCAAGCACATTCGCGACGACGGTTTCGTCTGGCGGCCAGGCAAGAAGAACACCTACTGGCTGGTGTGCGACATGGTGGACAAGCCGGCGCGGGTGGTCCACATGATTGCCGACTGGTTCCGCGAGAACGACTGCCAGGAGGCCATGTTCAACCTCAAGCTGCCGATGAAGAAGCGCTATGCCGAGGCGGTGCACAATATAGAGGTGCTGCGGGAGATGCTCAAGGAGATCGACAATGCGTTCGTGATCCAGGCCAAGCAGCTCTACCACGATCGCGAAGAGATCACTGTGCACGTCTACAACAAGTTCTGGGTCTCCAAGCTCGAACCCAAGTCCTGAGCAGGGCCCCCGCGTCACCTGGTGTGACGCCAAATAAAAACCGGACGGCTAGCCCCGTCCGGTTTTTTGCTTTCTGGCGCCATCAGAAGCGATAGTCGAAGCGCATCATGGACTCGTCATCGGTGATCTTGAGCTCGACCTGGAGCGGAATGGTCTTGTCGGTGGGGTTGAACTGCATCTTGACGCCGTCCCCCCTGAGCTTGACCGAGGTATGGATGCCACCGGCGTTGAACTTGATCCTGGGTTTGTGCTTTTCGAAGGAGAGGCTCACGCTCTTCTCGGCCGTCAGGTTCAGTTTCTGGTAGGGGGTGACCCGCTGGGTGCCATTGCTGTCGGTCATGATGTCCACGCCGAGGGAGAGCGGCTTGGGGCTCTTGAGCAGGTCGTTGGTATCGATATTGGACTGCCAGGTCTGCTTGGCCGGCGGCTCGTACTGAGGGGGCGGTGTCAACCAGGCGTTGTCGATGGGCCTGTCTAATGCCATGGTACTGCTGCTGAAGATCAGCACGATGAAAGTAGCACGCATGATGGATCTCCTTATCCCTCATATGAACATAGTATTCATCTGACAAGGGAGATAGGGGGATCCGGTATAAAACGAAGGGAGCCGAAGCTCCCTTTTTAAATCAATCAGTTAGATATGATTTATAGACGCTCTATGATGGCCTGGGTGAATTCGCTGGTGGAGGCCGTGCCCCCCAGATCCCGGGTCACCCGATCGCCGGACTCGATGGTCGCCCGTACTGCCTCGCGGATGCGCTCGGCCTTGTCCTGCATGCCGAGATATTCCAGCATCTGGATGGAGGCGAGGATCACCGAGGTCGGGTTGGCGATGTTCTTGCCGGCGATGTCCGGCGCCGAGCCGTGCACCGCTTCGAAGATGGCGGCGCCCTCACCTATGTTGGCACCGGGGGCCATTCCTAAGCCCCCCACCAGACCGGCGCAGAGATCCGAGAGGATGTCGCCGAACAGGTTGGTGGTGACCATGACATCGAACCGCTCCGGGTACATCACCAGATTCATGCAGGCGGCGTCGACTATCATCTCTTCGTTCTGGATATCCGGATAGCGCACGGCCACCTCGCGCGCCACTTCCAGGAACAGGCCAGAGGTGGACTTGAGGATGTTGGCCTTGTGGATGATGGTGACCTTCTTGCGCCCTTCCTGGCGCGCCAGCTCGAAGGCGAAGGTGACGATGCGTTCGGCCCCGTCGCGGGTGATGATGCTCATCGCCTCGGCGCTCTGGTTGTCATCGCTGCGCTTCTGGCCGGCGCCCGAGTACATGCCCTCGGTGTTTTCACGCACCGTGATGATGTCGATGTTGTCGTAACGGCTCCTGGTGCCCTTGAAGGAGATCACCGGGCGCACGTTGGCGTAGAGGTTGAACTTCTTGCGCAGGGAGACGTTGATGGAGGTGAAGCCGCCGCCGACCGGGGTAGTGAGGGGGCCCTTCAGGCTGACCTTGTTCTTCTCAATCAAATCGAGGGTGGACTGGGGCAGCAGCTCGCCGTGCTTCTCCAGCGCGACCAGACCGGCATCGGCATAGTCATAGTCAAAGTCACAGCCGGCGTGGGTCAGGATCTGGATGGCGGATTCGATGATGCTGGGGCCTATGCCGTCGCCCGGAATGACGGTAATTTTTCTTTTTGACATGAGACGTATCCACTTCTAGGGAACAGAGGGGGAGGATTCGGCGGTTTTATACCATTTTTGCACCACTTCCTCCATGTTTCTTTACATTTTTCCCATTTATGTCAACAGGTACGGCCTGTTTCGGGGAATAGTGTGCCGGGGATCACGCCTCCGAGTCGGGCTCGGGCGGGTAGCGGATCTCTCTCAGGTTGAAGCCTAAGGGGATGTCTTGCTGCAACCGCACCAGCCGCTGGGCCAGCAGGGCCTCATCCTTGTGCTGGCGCAGCTTGAGCAGGGGCTTGCCGGCGTCTTCCTGCTGGCAGGCGTCCAGCATGGCGGCCAGATCGCCATATTGCAGCAGCAGCTGGGTCGCCGTCTTTGGCCCTATGCCCGGCACCCCCTTGATATGGGAGCCACCGATGCCGGTCAGGGCCCAGAAGTCCACCAGCTGCTCGGGAGCCACGCCATATTGCTGCTGCACGAAGGCCTCATCCAGCCAGCGCTTGTTGAAGTAGTCGCGGACCCGGATCTGCGGGCAGATGAGCTGGCAGAAGCCCTTGTCGGTGGAGATGATGGTGGCCCTGGCACCGTGCTGGGCAATTCCACTGGCTAACGTGGCGATAAGATCGTCCGCCTCGTCGGTCTGGGAGAGCAGGGCATCCACACCGCACTCCCAGAAGGCGTCTTGCAGGTCGGCCAGTCCCTCCCTCAGCTCCTGTGGCATGGGGGTGCGCCCCTCCTTGTAGGCCGGATAGATCTCCTTGCGCCAGCTGTGCACCTCGCCGTCAAACACGGCGATGGCGTGGGTCGGTTCGCTGCCGGCCAGCAGTTTCTTGCAGGTGTTGATGAGGTTGGCGCGGGTGGCGATCAGGGCCTGGGCCGGGGTCAGCGCCTGCTGGGCCTGCACCGCGTGCAGTCGGCGGATGAGGTTGAGGGCATCGATGATGAGCAGGTGTGGCCTGGGGTGTTGCATGGCAGGGAGCACTCTTGGCGGTCGGGACGGCCCATTGTAACAAGGGATGGGCGCCGTGCTAACCCCGGACGCCAGGGCCGGGAAGTGAAGGAGGGGCCTGGGGCCCCTCCTGTCATAACGGGCGCAGCGCCCTTATTTCACTATTTCGTAGCAGGGAATGTACTGGCTGCCAGGCAGCTTCATCCGCTGCTGCCTGACGAAGCTCTCCAGCAGCCTGTCCATCAGGTGCATCAGCTCCTTGTCGCCGTGCAGCTTGAAGGGGCCCTTCTTCTCGATGGCGCGAATGCCCCCTTCCTTGACGTTGCCGGCGACTATGCCAGAGAAGGCGCGCCTCAGGTTCGCCGCCAGCAGCTGGGGCGGCTGGTTGCGGTGCAGATCCAGACTCGCCATGCTGGCGTGATCCGGTTCGAACGGCAGCTGGAACTCCGGCTCTATGCGCAAGGACCAGTTGAAGGAGTAGGCATCCCCCACGGACTTGCGGTATTCGCGGATCTTCGGCATCGCCTCCTTCATCACCCGCGCCACTTCCGGGGCATCCCCGACGATGATGCGGTAGAGGCTGGTGGCCGGCTCACCCAGGGTGGCCTTGACGAAGTCGTCGATGGCGCGGAAGTAGTCGGCGCTCTCTTTCGGACCGGTCAGTATGATGGGCATGGGCTGCCGCTCGTTGGCCGGGTGCATCATGATGCCGAGCAGATAGAGCAGCTCCTCGGCGGTGCCGACCCCGCCCGGGAAGATGATGATGCCGTGGCCCAGACGCACGAAGGCCTCCAGCCGCTTCTCGATGTCCGGCAGTATCACCAGCTCGTTGACTATGGGGTTGGGGGGCTCGGCGGCGATGATGGAGGGCTCGGTGAGGCCTATGTAGCGGCCGTTGCGCACCCGCTGCTTGGCGTGGCCGACGGCGGCCCCCTTCATGGGGCCTTCCATGGCACCCGGGCCGCAGCCGGTGCAGATGTTGAGCTCCCGCAGGCCCAGCTCGCTGCCCACGGCGCGGGTGTACTGGTACTCCACCTCGTTGATGGAGTGACCGCCCCAGCAGACCACCAGGTTGGGATCGGCGCCGGGCAGGATCGCCTTGGCGTTGCGCAGTATGGCAAACACCACATTGGAGATGTGGGTGGAGCTGGTCAGGTTGACCAGGCGATTGGACTCCAGCTGGGTCGAGACATAGAGGATGTCGCGCAGCACGGAGAACAGGTGCTCCTGGATGCCGCGGATGATCTCGCCATCGACGAAGGCGTGCTCGGGGGCATTGAACAGCTCGAGTTTGACCCCGCGCTCGCGCCGGATCACATGAATATCGAAGGACTTGAAGCGCTCCAGTATCTCTTTGGAGCTGTCTGTGTGGCTGCCGGAGTTGAGCACCGCCAGCGAGCAGTTGCGAAACAGTTGATAGATATCGCTGGAGGCGGTCTGTTTGAGGCGATCCACCTCAAGTTGGGACAGCAGGTCCATGCTGCCCACGGGATTGATGTGTGTAATCATAATTTCCCCTTTCACTCGCTTGTTATCGTTGTGCTTTCCCTGGGGAGAAAACGGGATGCCATGGCATCCCTCGATTTCGATAGTAGAGGCAAGGGGTGGGGCAGGGGAATAGGGGGCGGTGCGTTTGCCTGTTTTTTAGCCGCAGTTCAACCCGGGTTCAGGCCAGATTGACCTGATCCCGGCCCAGATTCTTGGAGCTGTAGAGTGCCTTGTCGGCGCGCTCGAATGCGTCCGTGGTGTGGTCCCCTTCGCGAAACAGGGTGGCGCCGATGGAGATGGTGATCTCGACCCTGGCGTCTCTGAACCGGAACGGAATGCTCTTGACCGTCTGGCGCAGGTTCTCCAGGGGTTTCTGGTACTTGTCCGGATTGATGTTCGGCAGCAGCACCACGAACTCCTCCCCACCAAAGCGGGCGATGAAGTCGGTGTCACGCAAGGCGTTCTGCAAGGCCTTGGCGACCACCTTCAATGCCTTGTCCCCGGCCATGTGGCCGTAGTTGTCATTGATGTTCTTGAAGTGGTCTATGTCTATGATCGCCAGGCACAGCGGGGTGCCATAGCGCAGCCAGCGTTTGTACTCGAGCTCGAGCCGCTCGTCGAGGGCCGCCCGGTTGTGCACCTGGGTCAGGCTGTCGAGGAACAGCTTGTGCTTCTGGATGGTGAGCCGCTTCTTGTACTCGGCCGTCTCCTCCTTCATCAGTCGCAGCTTGGCTTCCATGTTGGAGAGGTGGGTGAGCAGGTGACGCTCGCGGCTGGCCATGGCCTCCCGCTCCTGCTGCAGGCGGCGTATGGTGTCCAGATGGCTGGAGATGGCGCCCTTGAGGGACAGCGGGGAATTGTGGGTCGCCATGGTGTGATCGATGGCGGCGAGTTCCCGCTCCAGCGCCTGGCCGCTGAGGTGGGTGGCATTTTGCAGCGCCCGCCCCTCGTCCAGGGACTCGGTAAAGTTGAAATGTACCGCGGAGAGGCTCTCGTTGAGGGAGCTGAGGAAGGCCTGGGAGGATTTACGCTCCTCCCGGGTCCCCTCAATGATGAGCTCGATGATCTGCAGGCAGATCTCCGCCAGCAGGGGCGGGGTGATGCCCCCCAGCAACTGGCGGCGGATGTCCGCTAGGCTCTCCCCCACGGCGCCGGCAAAGTCGAGCTCTGTGATTAGCCGCTGCAGCTCATCGGAGATCTGGGCGTGGGCCTTGATATCGAAGGAGTCGCTGGGCGCCGGGTTGGAGAGCTCTGTGGCCACCTCGGGGGCGAGCAGTGGCTGGCGTGGCAGCAGCTGGATCTTGATGGCCTGCTGGTAGAACTCCAGCAAGCGGATCACCTTCTTCTGGTGATCGCCTATGCCATAGCCCTCGGGGCTCGCGAGAAACTCCTTGAGGGAGCGACGGGTATCTTCCGGAAAGCCCTTCAATGACTTGAGCTGCTTGCTGCCGAGATCGATGGCGGCCCGGGTCAGACTGATGGACTCCTCCATGGCGTGGCCATGTTGCTGCAACAGCTTCTCGATGACGGCGAGATCGACGTCGAGCGAGGAGAGGGGAGGGTTGCCATCGAGCTTCTGCTTGAGCTTGGCGAGCCGGCTGTCCAGTTCACGATCGTGACCACGGCAGGCCTGCATCAGCTTGCCGATAAACTGGATGCTGCGGGTGCGTTCGGCATCGGAGAACGTGGCCATGCCATCGAGCTCCTGCTGTTTTTGCTGAAGGGATTCCCTGAGTCTTGCCAGTTGTCCTGTTACGGCAGCGATATCATTCATTGTGCAGGTCGCCCTGTTGTCATTATCGTTTTTGTGTCGTCCAGCAACAGTAAGCCAATGAAAGACCCCGTTGAGTACCTTTTTGTTATGGGTTATCCGGCACTTTCGTCCGTGAAAGCAAAAGCCAATTAACCCATTGCTTTTCATGAGAAGAATTTACTTTTACCAGTCCCTTGTCAATTGCCATCAAGCAGCATTGCCACACATCGCCATTAAAAAATGCGGCCTGTTGGCAATCGATGGCCGCCAGCTCCAGCCAGACGCTCTGCTGGTATTTGTCGCTGAGTTGCATGGCCCCCGAGAGCGCCAGATAACAGAGGTCGAACAGGCCGTGATGATCGAGGGCCATGGCCGCCTTGGGCAGGAAGGGATGGCTGACGATGCCGAGGCTGATGTGCCTGTCCAGCGGGTATTCGCAGGGGAAGGCGGCCAGGGTCTCCAGCAGCTCCTGCGCCAGCTGGTGCAACTGGGCCACGTGGCGTTGGGGCACCACATAGAGCAGGTGTCCCTCGCGCAGGTCGTAGATGCGGCCATCCTGAGGGGTCAGCTGATTGACGTAGCGGCCGAAGGCCTGCTCGATCTCGCGGCTGACCTGATATCCATGCTGCTCCAGGCTGTTGACCAGGAAGGGCACCCGGAACAGCAGGTAGTGGAGCTTGTCGTCAAACTCGCTGGTGGGGCGCTCGCTCAGGTACCAGCGATCGGATTTTTGCTGGCGCTTGGCCATCTCGCGAGGCCAGCGGCTCATCAGTCGCTGCCAGTTGGCCAGGCCGCTGCGCGGCTCGATGAGCAGGGCTTCGCCCAGCTGTCTGGCATTGAGGCGGGCGACCCGCAGCTTGAGCCAGAGGGTGAAGAAGAGGTAGATGAACAGGACCAGCAGCAGGCCAGTGCTGACGCTGGTCCAGAGATAGCGCTCCTGCTGATGCTGGCTCTGGTCGAGGCGCTGCTCCAGCTCCTTGACCTGTTGGACCCGCTCCACCTGGGCGTAGTTGTCGCGGACCGCCTCCTGCTCCAGATCGAGCTGCTGCTGGCGGACCAGCTCGCTGCGCTGGTGATAATTCTTGTAGCTTTCGAGGGCCTGCTGGAGGTAGCCCTTCTGCTCGTAGGCGATGGCGAGCAGCCGGAAGATTTCAAACTGGCGGCGGATGTCGCCAATCCGGTTGGCCAGGGTCAGGGCATTCTCCAGCTGCAGGATGGCGATGCCCGCCTCCTGCTGCTTGAGGTGCAGCTCTCCCAGCAGCAACAGGGTGTCGATCAGCGACTCCTTGTCGTCCCCCAGCTCGTGGGACTGGCGCGCCGCATTGAGGTAGTTGCGGGCCAGGGTCAGGTTGCCGGTCTGCAGATAGGTCTTGCCTATCTCGAACTTGAGGTGGGCGATGCGGGTGCGGTTGTTGTTCTCGCCCAGCAGATCCAGGGCGTTGAAGAAGTAGACCAGCGCCATGTTCATCTCCCCCTGATCCCGGTTGAGCCGGGCGAGCACTATCAGGGCGTCGCTCAGCAGGGAGGGGTTGCCGAGGGCATGGAAGTAGTTGGCCGCCTCGTTGGCATACTGCAGCGCTTTTTGCGGCTCCTGCTCCGCCTGATAGAGGCTGATCATCTGGTTCGACAGCAGGCCGAGGAAGAGGGGATCCTGCAGATTCTTGGCCTGCTGCTGGGCGTCGATATACTCCCCGAGGGCGAGCTGGGGCTGTCCGAGCGCCTGATAGAGATCCCCTCCCACGGCGCTGACCCAGGCCCTGGCCAGGGGATTCTTGGCCTGTTCCGCCCATTGGCGCGCTTCTGTCAGCTGGCGCTTGGCCAGATCGAACTGCCGCCCCTCCATGCTGGCGTTGACGTGCAGCAGGCGGCTGTAGACCTGCAGCTGACTCTCTTTGAGGCCGGGGTTGGTCAGCAGCTTGTCCAGCTGTTCGAGCGCCATAGTGCTGGCACCAGGGGCATGCTCCTGCATCTCCCGGCTGCGGATCTTGAGATAGAGACCATGGGCCTGCAGCTCGAACTGCTGCTCCTTCTCGGCCATGGCGATGCCCTTGTCGAAGGAGTCCTGGGCCGGCTGGCTCTGTCCCAGCTGTTGCAGGCACTCGCCCTGAAGCAGGTAGGCGCCCGTGGTCTGGGTCGCAGTGCCATAACTCAGGATCGGCTCCCGATAGCCGTATTCCTGACGGTTGCTGATGATTTGCTTGGGGTTATTGGCCGTGCGTTCGAGGAAGGAGGTGGCAATCTGGACACATCTGGCGGGATCGGTCAGCACCAGGGTCTGTGCCTGCTGCAGATCGATAGACAACTGCTCCTTGGCCAGATCCAGATCCGGAGCCGACAGGGAGGACATCATCATTGCCAGAAAAAACAGTTGATTCATTGGATTAAGAACGGCACCGAGGTGCAGGCATGTTATCCAAGCCCACCCCCGCCCGTCCAGAGTTCATTGATGACATGGGTGATGGGCCTGATCTCCCGGGTTGTGGCGCCGGGCTTACTGGCGGATGAGGCGCAGGTTGGCGGGCACCGGCTCCCAGTCGCTGCGGAAGGGGTTGATGTCCAGGCCCCCGCGGCGGGTATAGCGGGCATAGACGGTCAGCTGCTGCGGGGCGCAGAAGTGCTTGAGATCGATGAAGATGCGCTCTATGCACTGCTCGTGGAACTCGTTGTGCTGGCGGAAGGAGATGAGATAGCGCAGCAGCTTCTCCCGATTGAGGCGCGGGCCGCGGTAGTGGATCACCAGGGATCCCCAGTCCGGCTGGCTGGTGACCAGGCAGTTGGACTTGAGCAGATGGCTGTGCAGTGTCTCTTCCACAATTTCCGCCTCTGCGGCTCCTTGCAGCAGGGTCTGGTCAAACTCGTAGCTGTCGATCTCTATGTCCTGCTCGTCGATGCATTCACCCGGCAGCAGCGCTATCTGGTGTGGAGCCTGATCGAGAGGGAAGAGGGTGACGCTCACCTCCGCCCCGGCACAGGCGCTCAGGTCTTTGGCCAGCAGTGCCTGCACCGCCGACAGGGAGTCGCAGCGGGTCTGGTTGAAAGAGTTGAGGTAGAGCTTGAACGACTTGGATTCGATGAGGTTCGGGCTGGTGGCGGGCACAGCCACTTCGCCGAGCGCAACCACGGGCTTGCCCTTGGCGTTGAGCCAGGAGAGTTCATACAGGGTCCAGACGTCGCAGCCCTGGAAGGGCAGCGTTTCGCCAAGGCCGAGATCGTCGCGGTTCAGACTGCGTGGCACGGGTTGCAGCAGGGACGGGGTGTACTGGCTGATGTAGGCAGACTGCTGCCCCAGGCTCAGGCCCTGCAACGCGCTGGCGCCTGCGTATCTCTCTTGTTTGCTCATGCTTGTTTGCTCACGCTTGTCTGATAAAGGGTTTGATGGTGCAATGCCCGGATTTTTCGGTCAGGTTCTTGCGGCGATCAGAGGCCGCTATTGTGGGGAATATCGATGTCGGATCAAGTCCTGTCTGCCCTGGAGCAGTTCTTTTTACGCTGGCAGCGCGATGGCGAGGCGAGGCGAGGGCTGCCTCTGTGTGAGTGGGAGGCCGACTGGCGCTCCCCTTGCGAGCTGGATGAGCCCAGGGAGGGGAGGGTGGCCTGGCGTCCGCACCGGCGCCCTGTGCCCGCCGACTTTACGGCCATGGCCGATGCCCTGGAGCTGACCCTGCACCCGAGCGCCCTTGCCCTGTTTGGCCACTGGTTCAGCCGCCCGCTCCCCTGCTCCTACAAGGGGCTGCGCATCGAACTCATACTGCCGTGGAACGAGGCGGATCTGGATCTGCTCAAGGAGAACCTCATCGGCCACCTGCTGATGCTGCGCAAGTTGAAGCGCACCCCTTCGCTCTTCATTGCCACCACCCGCAACGAGATGACGCTGGTGTCGCTCGATAACGAGAGCGGCCAGGTGTGGCTGGAGTGGCTGGACTCCGGTCGCCGTCTGGTGCTGGCCCCCTCCCTGCCCGATTTTCTCGCGCGGCTGGAAACCTTGCCGCAGTAGGCGGACCCGTTTTCCCTCTTCCTGTATGAACGAGAAGGGCCTTGCCAGATGGCAGGGCCCTTCTTTCATGGGGAACGGCGCAGGAGCTAGTCCTTGAAGTCCCAGGAGAGGTTGGAGACCAGCCGGCAGGGATCGCACTTGAAGTCGAAGATCTCGTGCAGTGGCGCTGCCAGTGCCCAGTCGCCGCCACAGCCTGGGCAGGGGCGTGCCAACTCCGCCGCCTTGCTCAGGCCGCCGACCCTATAGAGGTAGTAGTAAGTCGGGATCCCGCAGAGCCCCTCCAGTCGTCTGGCCAGATCGCTGCCCCGGCGCTGCAGGCGGCTGCCCACCTCGCTGATTTCGTGCAGCACAGCGTGCTCGGCGATGGAGCCGTTCATCTGCAACTGATCGCAGGCCTCCCAATCCTCCTGCCACTTGATGATCTGCTTGTGGTCGCCGTTGGCGATGGCGGGCAGACGGTAGAGCGGAATGGGGGCGAAATGATCGCCGCAGCGCAGGGGGGAGCAAGTGTGCACAAAGCTGGTGTAGAGCAGCATCCAGCTCGGCCGCTCGCCCTCCTGGCCGCAAGGATCCGTGCTGTCGGAGAGCAGATCCATGCCGAGCAGGTGGGGCTTGGGGGCCAGCAGCCCCGCCTGGTGCAGGCCCTGTTCGGCCAGCGCAACCTGTTCGCTCTGGTTGTCCGGGTGCAGGCTGTCCCGCTCAGGGCAGACCACCCGGCTGACGAAGCCACCATCCTGCATGCTGGTGGGAAACTCCCGCCCCAGGATCTGCCCCTGGTAGCGCAGCATGTCGAGGTAGTTGACTATGGCCGGCTCGGCTTCGCCGAGGGAGGTGTCACGGTAACATTCAAAGTTGAGTTCGAGGATATACATGGGGAGGCATCAATCCGGCTGCTGTTTGAGCAGCAGGGCGGTCAGGCGATCGACCTTCTGCTCGAGGCGGTTGAGCTGCTCGCTCAGCTGTTGCAAATCGATGGCCTGGGCCGGGGCTGCAGCGGCGGGTGCGCTGGCCGGGGCTGGGTCTGCCGATTGGGGCTGTTGCTTCCATTGGCTCAACACCTTGAGCAGTTCGGCCATGGGCACTGGGTGACTGAGGCGGGCCTTGACCATGGCGGTGGAGGGGGGGATCCCCCTGGCACTCAGTTCGTTGGCTATCTGGATGATCTCTTGGGCTGACATCTTGGCTCCTGCGCTGCTGTCTTGCTGCTTGCGGATGGTGGCACAGAGCTTAATCAAAGCCTGTCCATCAGGAAAGCGGCGCCAAGGGGGTAGGCTCAGTTTGTTGAGGTGGAGGAAGCCAGGGCGATTGAGATCTGAATCAGTGGCACAAAGCTCAAACCCCGGCCCTCGGAAAAGCGGGGGACGCGGGCCGCTCAGTTTGCCTGGCGCAGCATCACGTCCAGTTGATCGATGGCTTCGGACCAGTCGGAGTCGTTCCAGAGTGCGTCACGCAGGAACACGGCCTGGGAGGGGCTCCAGAAGCTGGCCTCTGGCAACAGGGTCTGATTGTCCAGATGGTGCTCGCGGATGAAGCGATGCAGGCTTATCTCGTCATTGGCCAGGCCCAGCTGGGCGAAGAGGGCAGGCATGTCATGGGTCAGCAATTCCATCTCGTGTCTCCTTGAAGGGCGATTGTCGAGAATTATAGCCAGCCGCCACGGCCTTGCCCTTATGGGCTAGGAGGGGAGGCGATGGGGCGGCAGCTCGACCCCGGCGACATGCAAGCCCTGCATGCAGAGCTGACCCTGGTAATGACTCTCCCCGTCGCTTGAAAACTCGAACTGGTAATAGGTCAGCAGGCGCAGGGGCTTGTGCCCCAGGGCGCGATGGGTGCGAGCCAGCGACAGCAGTTGCAGATCGTGATGCTGGCAGTAGCGCCGCATATATTGCCAGGCCAGCTCCGCCTGGCGGCGCTGTTGCCAGAAGGCCCAGCCGATGGCTCCCAGCAGCAAGATTCCAAGCATTTCTCCCATCAGTGAGTTCCTTCTGTGATGTATGGCCTGGGCCGTGCTTCCCCGGGAAAGCACAGCCCCACCTAGAGTGGTTATACCGAGGCGAACAGTCGGCCTATGGCCTGGCCGAGGGCCTCGCTGCGCTCGGGGTCACGCAGTCTTGCCAGCATATCATTGCGCAGGGCGGGCAGTGTCACCAGCTCGGCAAAGACCTGATTGAAGAACTGGGTGGGCTGCAGGGCGAGCTGCTCCAGAAACAGTCCGAGCAGCTCGGGGTTTTTCAGATCGGGCCAGAGACGGCCTGCGATGGCGAGCAGCAGGGCCGGGCTCGGCCGGGTGTGCAGCAGGGTCAGCAGCTTGTTGCTGCGCAAGGCATTGCTTGAGCAGGAGGCCAGTGCCCGGCACAGGTAGGCCAGGGTCTCGGCACTGGGGTCGGCGCACTCCTGCTCCTTGCCGATGCGCTCGAGCAAGGCACCTTGCAGCGCCGGGGGCAGAGGGGCGTTTTCCAGGCTCTGGCACAGGGCGTAGAGCGGCTCCTGAGGCAGCCTTGGCAGCGCCTTGCACACCAGGGCCAGATTGCGTTCATCCTGCAGCCGCTCCGCCAGATCGGCGAAGCCTTGCAGCCCCAGGGCCTGCCACCCCTCTTCCCCCGGCGCCGCCAGGTAGTGGCAGAGGGCCTCGTAGTAGGCGGAAGGCGCCTGCTCCAGCTGACGGGCCAGCTTGGCATGCAGGCTGGCCATCTTGGCCTCGGCCGGCCGGAAGGTGTAGGGATTGTCGGCCAGTCGCTGCGCCTTCTCCTCGTCCAGATCGCCGGTGAGCTTGTAGCCCAGGGTCTCGACCACCTGATCCATGAAGTGCTTGGGGCCGCTGGCGATGAGCAGGCCATGCTCGTCGAGGGCAAACTTGAGGAACCAGAGGTAGTGCCTGGATTCGGCTGGCTGGAAGAAGTGCACGCCGAGCCAGGCATGCTGTTGCAGTGGCCAGGGGTAGGGCTCCTGCTGCTGTTCGATGCGAACGAAGAGATCGCTCGCCAGCGGGCGCACCTGGCGGCCCATGTCGAACAGCTGGAACTGGGTCTCGGCCTGGGTCAGGAATTCGGTCAGGGTATTGATGGCAGACATGAAGGCATCCGGCTAAATGTGATGCGGGCGATTATAAGGAGGCTGCATCAGATAGCCAGTGGTGCCGGTGCGGGCCATGAAAGTGATGGCAGCATGGCAGCCACCCCGGGGGCGGTGTATAGTAACGCCCCTTTTTGGCACGCGTGTTTGAAGAAGACGGGATCCCTGCCCTCTGGCAGCGGGATGATCGTCGAGACGAGGAAGAGGACGAGATGAATCAATATTTGCTGGTCGCCGGTCTGCTGGGTGAACTCACCGCCGAGTTGCAACGCCTCGAACGCTGGCAAGCCGAACATCCGGGGGCCGAGGCGCTGGCGAGCGAGCTGCCGTTTTGCGTCGATACCCTGAGCTTCGATCAATGGTTGCAGTTCGTGCTGATACCGCGCATGGAGCAACTGGTGCTGCTGCAGGCGCCGCTGCCCACCAGCGTATCCCTCTATCCCATGGCGAGCGAAGCCTACAAGGACGAGCTGGCCGAGGTGGCCGGGCTGCTGCGCCTCATCGGTCGTTTCGATCTGCTGCTGACCGGAAAAGTGGTGGAGCAATGATCAATCCCCTGCCTGCCCAGCCAAGGGCCCTGGCCGCGGCGTATTTCATTGGCGATACCCGGGTGGCGGCATGAAACTGACCCTGCTCTATCAGGATGAGTGGCTGGTGGCGGTCAACAAGCCGTCGGGCCTGCTGGTGCATCGCAGCTGGCTCGACAAGGCCGAGACCCGTTTCGCCATGCAGATGACCCGTGATCTTATCGGGGGGCGTCACGTCTACCCCGTGCACCGGCTCGACAGGCCCACCTCAGGGGTGTTGCTGTTTGCCCTCGATCCCGCCGTGGCCCGGACCCTGACCGAGGCGTTTGCCGCCCGTCGGGTGCACAAGGAGTACCTGGCGCTGGTGCGGGGCTGGGCCCCCGAGCAGGGGCTGATCGACTATCCCCTCAAGGAGCAGCTGGACAAGATAGCCGATGCCATGAGCAGCCCCGATCGCCCCGCCCAGGAGGCGGTGACGACGTTCCGTCGTCTGCATCAGGTCGAGCTGCCCCACGCCGTTTCCAAGAAGCATCCTACCAGCCGCTACAGCCTGGTTCGGCTCTTCCCCAAGACGGGCCGCAAGCATCAGCTGCGTCGTCATCTGGATCACCTGTTCCATCCCATAGTCGGTGACACCACCCATGGTGATGGTCGGCATAATCGCTTCTTTCGCGAGCACTATGGTTGCGAGCGGCTGCTGCTGGTCGCCC
The DNA here is from genome assembly GCF_010974825.1 of Aeromonas rivipollensis. Taxonomy (GTDB): domain Bacteria; phylum Pseudomonadota; class Gammaproteobacteria; order Enterobacterales; family Aeromonadaceae; genus Aeromonas; species Aeromonas rivipollensis. The sequence goes on from NZ_JAAILA010000011.1 coordinate 78,093, forward strand.
ACCGCTTGAGCTTCGAGCACCCGGTGCTCAAGGTGCCGATGCGGATCCAGGCGCCACTCGGCCCGGAAGTGCTGGGCTTGTTCGCCAGGCTGGGGTGGCCCGCCAGCGAGAGCGACTACGGCGCCTGATACCCGTCATCATTTGTGGCCTCTGACCGGGCTGTGGCATGCTGTAGGCCACGCCTGTCAGAGGAACCACTTATGGCTCAACGAGATACCCCGCCAGCAACCCCGCGCACCCAGACCCTGTCCGGGGCCAAGACTCCGGGCATGATGCCAGAGTTGGGCCCTCTGCTTCGCTCAAGGAGTCGCTGATGGCCGACATCGATATCCTGGTCGGCACCGTCTACGGCTCGGCCATGCTGGTGGCCGAGACACTGCGGGATCACCTGCAAGCCCAGGGGCATGTCTGCCAGCTCTTCGACGAAGCCGAGCTGACCGACATAGACCCATCCCGCTTCTTGCTGATCGTCAGTGCCACCACGGGGCAGGGGGATATTCCTCCCAATCTGCAACCCTTCGCCACGGCCCTGGCCGATCGCGCTCCTTATATGAAGGGATGGCGTTATGCCCTCATCGCCATGGGGGACAGCAGCTATGAACACTTCTGCGGGGCCGGACGCAGGCTCGATGAACTGCTGCAGGAGCTGGCCGCCGATGCCCTGGTACCGCACCTTGAGATAGACGCGACACTGGAAGATGAGCCTGAGGTCGCGGCGCTGGCCTGGTTGAAAAGCTGGGAAAATAGACTCTAGCCGGATTGCCTTCGTATTTTAAATTTCTCCCCCGTGAGCGTGCTGACGGGGGAGTGTTATTTTGGGACTCACTTAACCTTCCTTGAAATATATCCCGCACTTTATCGGGTTATTTTCCCCCGCCAGATCGGATTCCTCAGACCCATATTCATCAGAGCGGCGACACATCAGAAAATTAAAAGTTCCGCACTGAAAGCGATTTCAATCATGTTTTCGTCACGGCGCGACTGATTAATCACTTAATCTTCATCGCAAATTAATAGTTGAAAGCGCTTTCTTTGGTGTTATTTTTCTTTGTGCTGGTGATTATTGGTTTTTTATTGCTTATTTTTGCTTTGTTTGCCTTGATATGCGTCCTCTGGGGTGAGGCCGCGCGATTTGTCACCGTTTTGTGAATCAGCTCATGTTTGTCGTGAAATTGGCTACATATAATCGACCCCGGTTATCGCTGAAACGTTTTTCAGTGATAAGAACTTGAATATCAGGATCACACTCCCAGCGGGAATAAGGAAAATGAAAATGAAAGCAAAGTGGCTCCCGATTGCAGCAGCAGTAACCGCTGCCCTGGCTTCTCAAGCCGCCTTCGCCGTTGATTTCCACGGCTACTTCCGTTCAGGTGTTGGTGTTTCCGGTGACGGGGACATGGTTAAATACAACGTCAACAAGGTTGGTCGTCTGGGTAACGAAAATGATACCTACGGCGAAGTGCAACTGGGTCAGGAAGTCTTCAACAAAGATGGCAAGACTTTCTATGTAGATTCCATGTTTGCCATGGCATCCAACGGTTCCAATGACTGGGAAGGCACTGGTACCGTCTGTAACTTCGATGCCAAACAGTGCAACGGCGACTCCGATTTCGCACTGCGTCAGTTCAACGTACAAGCCAAGGGCCTGCTGGGCTTTGCACCGGAAGCCACCCTCTGGGCCGGTAAGCGTTATTACCAACGTCACGACATCCACATCTCTGACTTCTACTACTGGAACATCTCCGGTGCCGGCGCCGGTATCGAAGGCATCCAGGCTGGTCCTGGCAAGGTCTCCTTCGCCTGGGTTCGCAACGACCGCAGCGCGGCCGATGTGTTCGGTCAGTACACCCAGACCGGTGTAGATGCCAACGGTGATCCGACTTATCAGAAAAACGAAGATCTGAACGTCAATACCCTGGATGCGCGTTATGCTGGCATCCCGCTGTGGCAAGACGGCTCCCTGGAAGTGGGCGCCATGTATGCTCTGGTCAATGAGACCGAAGCCCAGAAAGATCTGAAAAACGACAACATGAAGAACGGCGTCATGCTGACTGCCGAACTGACCCAGGGCATCTTTGGCGGCTTCAACAAGACTGTGCTGCAGTACGGTACCGAAGGCTACTCCAAGGCCATGGCCTACTACGGTGACGGCTCCTGGTACGGTGCCGAAGCGAAAAGCGGTGCCGACGGCTACCGTATCATCAACTGGGGCGTCATCCCGATGGGCAACTCCTGGGAGATGGGTCACCAGCTGGTCTACGGTGTAGGCAACGAGATGTGGAGTGGTCACGACGAGACTCAAACCTTCTCCGCCGTTGTCCGTCCTATGTACAAGTGGGATGACTTCAACAAGACCATCTTTGAAGGTGGTATCTTCAAGGACAAGACCAGCTACACCAGTGGTGGCAGCGACAAGGATGGCGGTTACAAGCTGACCCTGGCCCAGGCCTGGTCTGCCGGTTCCAGCTTCTGGGCCCGTCCGGAAATCCGTGTGTTCGCTTCCTATCTGGCTGATACCGAAGCCGATGGCTCCGGTAGCAAGAACAGCTTCGAAAGTGGCACCTCCGATGACACCTGGCAAGTTGGCGTCCAGGCAGAAGCCTGGTGGTAAGCAATATCTTCAGTTAAGTTAGTCACTGCCCCCTGATGGGGGCAGTTTTGTTTAGCAGGATTTGGCAACCGGGTTATGGAGATAAGAAGAATGAAACTGGTAAAGATGTCTATCGCGGCCGTGGTTACCGCGCTGTTGGCCGGTTGTTCCGGTAGCATGGTAGTGCCCGTGCAAGAGCACGCCTCCATCCTGAGCAATGCCGACCAGGCCAAGCAGGCGCTCGCTCAGACGACGAGCTGCTGCAAGGCATTCAACGAATTCAATTATGTCTCCCTGCCGGAGGGGGACACGCTGCTGACCCTGGATGGCAAGCAACCCAGCTATCAATTTGACGAGGGGATGAGCTATTTTGCCGCCTATCGTCTGCCGGCCAATACCGGCAATCTGGCCATCACCCTGGCCTCCCAGGTGAGCAAGACGGTACTCGTGCCCAAGGTGATCATGCTGGATGCCCAGTTCAAGGTAACCCGCGTGCTGGGTGAATCTGTCTTCACGTATCAGCCAGCCCACCTGCTCGACAATGACAGGATCGAAGGCAAGGTGTTCGTGGACCGCAGCATGCCGGGCAATCCCGCGACCGAAACCTACATGGTGATCTATGCCCCGGCCGACGAACTGTCCGGCAGCACCACCATATTGCATCCCGCCAAGGCGTTTGCCCGTGCCAATGGCACTGTCGAGCCGGATATCAAGGATCCCGTCATCCCCCATTCCCCCTGGGGCCTGCTGCAACTCGAGGTCGTCGACATGGCCAAGGGGCAGGGCCTGGAAGCCGTGTTCAAGCCCGAGTATTCGGACAAGGTCGCGATGAGTCAGGCCAAGCCGGCCACGACGGCCGTGGCTGCGACGGCGGCGACTACTGCCGCTGTTGCCGCGACCCCCAGCACACCGGCCCCCGCCATGCTGAGCGAGACCGAGACCTTCTACAACAGCCAGATCGAGAAAGCGGTCAAGGCCGGGGACATCGACAAGGCGATGCAGCTCGTGAGTGAAGCCGAGCGTGCCGGTTCAACCAAGGCGAAATCTGTCTTTATTGACGCGGTGAAGCGTTCACAAAAAAACTGAATGACTGAATATATGTAGACTAATATTTATTTCAGGCCTCCCTTGTTGGAGGCCTTTTTAATCGGTAGACTGGATAATATAAAACATCAATGCGTTACATTGAGTTACAATAAGTTTCCTTTAGTATTATATCGTTTCTCTGTGATTTATTTTGAAGTGATTCTTTTCTTTTTGCCGCGTGACTATAACAATACGAAATAATATTCAAGATTACCTCCCTTCCCCTTATTTAATTATCTTGTGATCTCTCCTCCAAATTTATTATTCCCTTGGGTGCGGTGCAGGCATTTTAAAAGCTGCTGGGTTATATTCTGTTGGTCAAAATAAGCAACCCGGGAAACGCATCCAGTACAACGTCAGATGAAGAAGGTCGTCATCTATAGCTGCACTGAGTCGTTGACGGAAAAAAATCCATTCAGGAGCGCACACATGTTAAAAAATGCTTTCTCTAATCTGCAAAAGGTCGGTAAGGCGCTGATGCTGCCCGTATCGGTCTTGCCCGTTGCAGGTATTCTGCTGGGGGTGGGCGCGGCTCACTTCAGCTGGTTGCCGGAAATTGTCTCCCAGCTGATGGAGCAGGCCGGTGGTTCAGTGTTTGGCCAGATGGCCCTGCTGTTCGCCGTCGGCGTGGCACTTGGCTTTACCAATAACGACGGTGTATCCGGTCTGTCTGCCATCGTCGGCTACGGCATCATGGTCGCGACCCTGAAGGTCATGGCACCTGTGATGGGCGTCGAAAGCATAGACACCGGTGTGCTGGGGGGTATCCTCGCCGGTGGTGTTGCTGCCTGGGCGTTCAACCGCTTCTACAAGATCCAGCTGCCCGAGTACCTTGGCTTCTTCGCCGGTAAGCGTGCCGTGCCCATCATCACCGGCTTCGTCTCCATCGGCCTGGGTGTTGTGCTCTCCTTCATCTGGCCGCCGATCGGTGGTGCCATCGGTGCCTTCTCCGACTGGGCTGCCAACCAGAACCCGGTACTGGCCTTCGGTATCTACGGCGTGGTCGAGCGCTCCCTGATCCCGTTCGGTCTGCACCACATCTGGAACGTCCCCTTCTTCTATCAGGCGGGTACCTGTGTCAACGCCGCTGGCGAAACCGTACACGGCATCATGACCTGCTTCCTGACTGCTGATGACGCTTCCCGCGCTGCCGGTAACGGCTTCGGTCAACTGGCCGGTGGTTACCTGTTCAAGATGTTCGGTCTGCCTGCCGCTGCGTTTGCCATCGCTCACGCTGCCAAGCCGGAAAACCGCGCCAAGATTGTTGGTATCATGGCCTCCGCTGCCCTGACCTCCTTCCTGACCGGTATCACCGAGCCTATCGAATTCTCCTTCCTGTTCGTGGCACCGGTACTGTATGCCATTCACGCCCTGCTGGCCGGTCTGGCTTACGTCCTGACCAATTCCCTGGGGGTCGTACACGGTCACACCTTCTCCAACGGCTTCATCGACTTCGTGGTGCAATCACCCCGTGCCGACAACATGCTGCTGCTGGTCGGTCTGGGTCTGGTCTACGCCGTCATCTACTACGTGGTCTTCACCGTGGTGATCCGTGCCATGAACCTGAAAACCCCGGGTCGCGAAGATGAAGCTGCCGAAGAGACAGTTGGTCAAAGCAAAGACGAGATGTCTGCTGCCCTGGTGTCTGCCTTCGGTGGTAAAGAGAACATCGCCTCCCTGGATGCCTGCATCACCCGTCTGCGTGTCGGCGTGAAGGATGTAGCCAAGGTTGACCAGGCTGGTCTTAAGAAGCTGGGCGCTGCCGGTGTGGTGGTTGCTGGCTCCGGTGTGCAGGCTATCTTCGGTACCAAGTCCGACAACCTGAAAACCGACATGGACATCTGGATGAAGAGCAACTAATCCTGTTGCCTGAATATCAGAGTTCTTGAAAAGGGAGGCGCAAGCCTCCCTTTTTGCTGGGCGCGTGTCAGCCCGCTGGGCGGGGCCGAGCAGATCCGGGGGGAGGGCGTTGGTGGCTTCCCTGTGGACCGGCATTAAAAAAGGCGCCTGATGGCGCCTTGTGCTGGGGGGGGGGAAAACTGCCTAGAGTTTTTCCAGGTCCCGCTCTATCTCGCTTATCTTGTTCTGCACCACTTTTTCCAGATGACGCAGGTCGCGCAGGATTTTCTGCTTGATATCCTGATCGATCTCGACGTGTACGCCCTGGGTCAGGTTATCCAGCTCATCCACCACGTACTTGAGGTTGGCGTTGATCTCGGTGACATCCTTGTACTCATGGGTGCCCGAGTCTATCAGCATGGTCTTGCGCTGACGGGGATACTTGAATTTGACGCTCTTGGCGAAGAACTCTCCCTTCTGCTTCTTGAAATAGATCTTGAGGATGTCGTGGTTGGCTTCCTGGCGCAGGGTATAGCTGTCCACTGAGGTGGGCTCCTGGATCCCCAGGCTCTTCAGATTCTCGTACATCGGGCTTCCTCGGTTTGAAACGATCCTGACCCATCTATCTTAACCGAGTCACAGTGGCTTGCCTGTGACAGGAGCGCCAAAATCAAAAGGGGCCCAAAAGGCCCCTTTTACCATGATGGCTGGTCGATCACTCGTCGATGGAGCGCAGCAGGGCGTTGATGCCGACCTTGGCACGGGTCTTGGCATCCACCTTCTTGACGATGACGGCGGCATACAGGCTGTACTTGCCGCACTTGGAGGGCAGGGAGCCTGAGACCACCACTGAACCGGCCGGCACGCGACCATAGTGGATCTCGCCGGTTTCGCGGTCATAGATACGGGTGGACTGACCGATGAAGACGCCCATGGAGATGACGGAACCTTCCTCGATTATCACCCCTTCAACCACTTCTGAACGGGCACCGATGAAGCAGTTGTCCTCGATGATGGTCGGATTGGCCTGCAGCGGCTCCAGTACGCCGCCGATGCCGACGCCGCCGGAGAGGTGCACGTTCTTGCCGATCTGGGCGCAGGAGCCCACTGTGGCCCAGGTATCGACCATGGTGCCTTCATCGACGAAGGCGCCGATGTTGACATAGGAGGGCATCAGCACTGTATTGGGGGCGATGAAGGAGCCCTTGCGAGCGGTGGCCGGCGGCACCACGCGCACGCCCGCCGCCTTGAACTGCTCGGCGGTGTAGTCGGAGAACTTGAGGGGAACCTTGTCGTAGTACTGGGCGTCGTCACCCTTGATGATGCCGTTGTCATTGATGCGGAAGTAGAGCAGCACGGCCTTCTTCAGCCACTGGTGGACGACCCACTCACCGGCAATCTTCTCGGCGACCCGGGCCTTGCCGGAGTCCAGCAGATCGATGGCCTCCAGGATGGCGGCCTTGGTGGCGGCATCGACGGAGCCGGGGGTGATGGAATCACGGCGCTCGAAGGCCGCTTCGATGGTCTGTTGCAACTGGGTCATGACAGGTTTCCTTTAAAAAATTCTGTTTGTTGTATCACACTTTTCCAATCGTTTTTAAGGGCTCTGGCCGATTTCTTCAAAAGAAAGGCGGTTTATTGTACTTGAGTGGCCCAACCACTTGTTCTGATTGATAAATCAGAACGATAAACGGCGTCTTGTGAAGCCTTTCCCGGGTCTTATCGCCCCTCCTCGTCCCCCTGCTCCTGGGGGTTGAGCTGATTGACCAGTCGCTCCTCCAGCGCCTGCTGTTCGGCCTGGTTCAGCGGCTCGCCTTCGAGGGTGGTGAGGCTGAAGAAGTCTTCTACCCGCTCGCCTATGGTGGTGATCTTGGCGGCATGTAATTCGATGCCGCACTGCTGGAAGACGGCACCGATGCGGGCCAGCAGGCCCGGGGTATCCAGGGCGGTTAGCTCCAGCAGGGTGTGGCGGCTCTCCCCCTTCGTGGGTGAAGTGCGGGGCAGGAAGACCACCCGGGTCGGCACGCTGAACTGGCGGTGGCGCCGTGACAGGGGCTTGTTGCGCAGCACCAGCTTGCCCGGCTCCTGCAGCGCCTTCTCCAGCGCCTTCTTGATGGTGGCGGTGCGGTTGGGGCTGATGGGCTCGCCATTGGGTTCGAGCACGATGAAGGTGTCCAGCACATAGTCGTTGCGCGAATTCATGATTTGGGCGTCGTGGATGTTGAGGTTCTTCTGATCCAGTGCCGAGGCCACGGTGGCGAACAGATTCGGGGTGTCGCGGCAATAGATGAACACCTCGCTGCCGCCCCGGATGGGGTGCTTGCCGATGAGCACCAGGGGGGCCGGGTTGTCGCCGTGTGCGATGATCTTGCGGCAGTGCCAGGCGATCTGCTCCGGGCTGTGGCGCAGGAAATAGTCGGCCTTGAAATCATTCCAGAGGGCGCTGACCGCTTCCTCGGGCACCTCGCGCTGGGCCAGGATCTGCCTGGCCTGACGCTGGTTCTCGCGGATCTTGAGGCGCATGTCCGGCGGGTTTTCCAGCCCCTGGCGGAGCGCCTTCTGGGTGGCGAAGTAGAGCTCCCGCAGCAATGTGCCTTTCCAGTCGTTCCACAGGGTGTCGTTGGTGGCGCAGATATCGGCCACGGTCAGGCAATAGAGCAGATCCAGGTGCAGTTCGTCGCGCACCTTGTGGGCGAAGTCGGTGACCACCTCGGGATCGTAGATGTCGCGGCGCTGGGCGGTGACCGACATCAGCAGGTGATGGCGCACCAGCCAGGCCACCAAGCGGCTCTCGTAGCGATCCAGTCCGTGCAACTGGCAGAACTCCAGCGCATCGACGGCGCCGAGCTCCGAGTGATCGCCGCGCCGTCCCTTGGCGATGTCGTGGAACAGGGCGGCGATGCTGAGCAGCTCCGGCTTGCGCAACTGGGTGAACACCTCGTGGCAGAGCGGGTGGGTCTGGCGGCTGGCCGGGTTCGGGAAGCGATGGATGTTCTGGAGCAGGCGATGGGTGTGCTCATCCACAGTGTAAGCGTGGAACATGTCGAACTGCATCTGGCCTACGATGAGGTTCCACTGGGGCAGATAGGCCGCGAGGATCCCGTACTTATGCATAAGAGTGAGGGGCTGGCCGATGCCGTTGGGGTGGCGCAGCAGCGCCATGAACAGACGACGGCATTCGGGCAAGTCCTGCAGCCAGCAGCTGAGGGTGCGTCTGGCCTCCCGCAGCTGGCGCAGGGTGGCGGAGTGGATGCCGGCGATGTCCGGGTGCTGGGCTATCTGGTAGAAGAGTCGCAGTATGGCGGCGGGGTCGCGGCCAAACAGCTCGGAGTCCACCGCATCGATGAGGCGGCCACGGAGCTGGAACTCGTCGCTGATGCGGCGTACATCCATGGCGGTGTTGCCGAGGATAGCCTCGTCAAACAGCTGCAGCAGCATCTCGTTGAGCTCGGCGACCCGCCGTACCGTCTGATAGAAACGCTTCATCATCTGCTCGACCGGGCCGTTGACTTCCCCCTCGAACCCCAGCATCTGGGCCACGGTGCGCTGGCGATCGAACAAGAGGCGGTTGTCCCCCTTGTTGATGGCCATGTGCAAGGCGAAACGCACCTTCCACAGGAAGTTCTGGCAGTCGAGCAGTTCGCGGTACTCGGCCCGGTTGAGGAAGCCGTGGCTGGTCATCTCGAACAGTGTGGTGGCGCCGAAGTGGCGGCGGGCGACCCAGGCCAGGGTCTGGATGTCCCGCAGCCCGCCGGGATTGTTCTTGAGATCCGGTTCCAGCTTGTAGGCGGTGCCGAGAAACTGCTGGTGGCGCAGGCTCTGCTCCTCGCGCTTGGCGCGAAAGAAGGCCTCGCTCGGCCAGAAGTGCTGGGGCTGGGTGGCGGCCTGCAACTGCTCGAACCCCGCCAGGCGCCCGGTGATGTAGCGCGCTTCTATGAGGTTGGTGGCCACAGTGATATCGCTGCGGCCCTGCTCGATGCACTCGCTCACGTTGCGCACCGATTGCCCGACTTCCAGCTTGAGATCCCACAGCAGGGTGATGAACTCGCCGATGCGCAGCCCCAGCACCTCGTCCAGCTCGTCCCCTTCATAGAGGATGAGCAGGTCGATGTCGGAGTGGGGATGCAGTTCGCCCCGACCATAGCCGCCCACCGCGATCAGGGCCAGGCTGGTCTTGTCGAAGCCGAACTTGTGCCAGAGCCTGGTCAGCAGCGCGTCCATGTATTCGGAGCGGGTGGCCACCAGTTCGATGATGTTGTCGCCGGCATCGAAGCGCTCGTGCAGCCAGACAAGGAAGCGGCTCAGATACTCCTTGCAGTTGTCACGGGTGAGCTGATCGTCGGGTAACAGGTGGGGGGAAAGCAGACTGGCATCCATGGCATCTCACACACAAGTGGCAGGCAAACGGCTGGAACGGGCAGTAAAAACCCCGGCGCTTTTGAGGTCAGGGCCGGGGTTCGATGTTAGCTGTGTTTGATGACGCGGTCGATAGTGTCGTCGGGGCGCAGGGTGAGCACCTCGCAGCCATCCTCGGTGACCAGCAGGGTGTGTTCCCACTGGGCGGAGTCGCCGCCGTCCTTGGTGGTGACGGTCCAGCCATCCTTGGGATTGATGCGGCAATGATACTTCTTGCTGTTGACCATGGGCTCTATGGTGAAGCACATGCCCGGTTTGAGTTCCAGCTTGCCGCCGTTGCGGTAGTGCAGGATCTGCGGCTCTTCGTGGAACTCGCTGCCGATGCCGTGGCCGCAGTAGTCACGTACCACGGAGAAACCGGCCTGCTCGACGATGGGCTGGATCACGGCGCCGATCTCGGTGATGCACATGCCAGGACGCACCTGCTTGATGGCGGCGTACAGGCTCTCTTGTGCCACCTTGCACAGCTGGCGACGCAGGGGCGTGGTCTGGCCCACGATGAACATGGCGGAGGTGTCGCCGTGGTAGCCATCCTTGATGACGGTGATGTCCAGGTTGATGATGTCCCCTTCCCGCAGCTTCTTGTGATTGGGGATGCCGTGGCAGATCACATCATTGACCGAGGTGCAGATGGACTTGGGGAAGCCGTGATAGTTGAGCGGCGCGGGGATGGCCTGCTGTACCTCGACGATATGGTTGTGGCACAGGGTGTTCAGCTCGTCTGTGGTGACGCCAGCCTTGACATGGGGGGCGATCATGACCAGCACATCGGCGGCCAGCTGGCCGGCAATGCGCATCTTTTCAATCTCTTCCGGTGTCTTGATTTTAATGGACATGGGATCTCTCTTGGGGCCCGACTGCGCATCCTGCCGATGCCCAACAATCAGGTAATGAAAAATAGATGCGTTTGCAATCAGGGCAAAATTTTATCCCCAACCCCCGTTTACTTCCAGTGTGATCGTCATCGCAACGTCATCAAGCGGTCGCAGCCCCCGTCGGGATCCATTTTTAGCGGTCCATCTGGTGGTGTCCTGACCAAAGTTATGGTATAAAGCGCGCCGGAATGGGGAACTTGTGTCCTCATGCCATCACCCTTACTCAAACAACACACACACATCGACACCTGTACCGGGGTGCCCCTTTGGGGTCGGTTACATGGGATGTGTGGAGGCCTAACCCCAATACAGAGGTATAAAATGGCTAAAGTTTCTATGCGCGACATGCTGCAAGCCGGCGTTCACTTCGGTCACCAGACTCGTTACTGGAACCCGAAAATGAAGTCCTACATCTTCGGCGCCCGCAGCAAGGTTCACATCATCAACTTGGAAAAAACCGTTCCGATGTTTGACGATGCCATGAACTTCATCAGCTCCGTAGCTGCCAAGAAGGGCAAGGTCCTGTTTGTAGGTACCAAGCGTGCCGCGTCTGAAGCCGTAAAAGAAGCCGCTGAGCGTTGCGACCAGTTCTATGTTAACCACCGCTGGCTGGGCGGCATGCTGACCAACTGGAAAACCGTTCGTCAGTCCATCAAGCGCCTGAAAGATCTGGAAACCCAGAGCCAAGACGGTACCTTCGACAAGCTGACCAAGAAAGAGGCGCTGATGCGTACTCGCGAAATGGACAAGCTGGAGAAGAGCCTAGGTGGTATCAAGAACATGGGCGGCCTGCCTGACGTTCTGTTCGTTGTCGATGCCGACCACGAGCACATCGCTATCAAAGAAGCCAATAACCTGGGTATCCCGGTAGTTTCCATCGTTGATACCAACTCCAACCCGGACGGCGTTGACTATGTCATCCCGGGTAACGACGACGCTATCCGTGCCGTACAGCTGTACCTGAATGCTGCTGCTGACACCGTACTGGAAGCTCGCGCTCAGGACATCGTTGTTCAAGCCGAACAAGATGGCTTCGTTGAAGCTGAGTAATTGATAAGGACTGTAAAGCCCTTATTAACCAAGCTGATGTAATTGGTTAGCAGGGGCCCTTGTGGCCCCTGTTTCTTGTCAATTCAAGACCGAGGATACTGGACATGGCTAACGTTACTGCCGCCCTGGTAAAAGAACTGCGCGAGCGCACTGCCGCTGGCATGATGGATTGCAAAAAAGCGCTGGAAGAAGCCGCTGGTGACATCGAGCTGGCCATCGAGAACATGCGCAAATCCGGTCAGGCCAAGGCCGCCAAGAAAGCGGGCCGTATCGCCGCTGAAGGCGTGATCTTCGCCCGTACCGAAGGCAACATTGCCGCCATGATCGAGCTGAACAGCGAAACCGACTTCGTCGCCAAAGACGCCAGCTTCATGGCCATGGGCCAGAAGATCGCCGACATCGCCGCGACCCAGAAAATTGCTGACATCGACGCCCTGAAGGCCGCCGATTTCGGTAACGGTGAGTCCGTTGAGCTGACCATCACCAACCTGATCGCCAAGATCGGTGAGAACATGAACCTGCGTCGCGTGATGCTGGTTGAAGGTGACAACCTGGGCACCTACGTACACGGTTCCCGTATCGGTGTTATCACCAAGCTGACCGGTGGTACTGCCGACCTGGCCAAAGATCTGGCCATGCACGTCGCTGCCAACAGCCCGCAGTTCGTCAAGCCTGAAGACGTGTCTGCTGAAGTCGTTGCCAAAGAGCGCGAAATTCAGATCGACATCGCCATCAACTCCGGCAAGCCGAAAGACATCGCCGAGAAGATGGTTGAAGGCCGCATGAAGAAGTTCACCGGTGAGGTTTCCCTGACTGGTCAACCCTTCGTGAAGGATCCGTCCATCACTGTGGCTGAGCTGCTGAAGAAAGAAGGCGCTGACGTTGTTTCCTTCACCCGTTTCGAAGTGGGCGAAGGCATCGAGAAGCAAGAGACCGATTTCGCGGCTGAAGTTGCAGCCCAGATCGCGGCCGCTCAAAAGGCCTAATCGAACCGGTTTTTCCGTTTCCCCAGACCGCGACTTATGTCGCGGTCTTTATATGACCAGGAATCAGTGACATGAGTACCAATCCCAAGCCTGCATACAGACGTGTTCTTCTGAAGTTGAGTGGTGAAGCCCTGCAAGGATCCGAGGGTTTTGGCATTGATCCAGCGGTGTTGGAGCGGATGGCCCAAGAGATCAAAGAGCTGGTTGAGCTGGGTGTTCAGGTCGGTCTGGTCATTGGCGGCGGCAACCTGTTCCGTGGTGCCGGTCTTGCCAAGGCGGGCATGAACCGCGTGGTGGGTGACCACATGGGCATGCTGGCGACCGTCATGAACGGCCTGGCCATGCGTGATGCCCTGCATCGTGCTTATGTGAATGCCCGTCTGATGTCTGCCATCTCCCTGCAGGGTGTCTGCGATTCCTACAGCTGGGCCGAGGCCATCAGCCAGCTGCGTGCCGGCAAGGTGGTGATCTTCTCCGCCGGTACCGGCAACCCCTTCTTCACCACCGACTCCGCAGCCTGCCTGCGCGGCATCGAGATCGAAGCCGACGTGGTGCTCAAGGCCACCAAGGTCGATGGTGTGTTCACCGATGATCCGGTCAAGAACCCGGATGCAGTGCTCTATCAAGAACTGAGTTATGATGAAGTTCTTGAAAAAGAACTCAAAGTGATGGATCTTGCTGCTTTTACCCTGGCCCGCGACCACGATCTGCCGATCCGGGTGTTCAACATGAACAAACCGGGTGCATTGCGTCGGGTTATCATGGGTGAGCCGGAAGGTACCCTGATCCACCACGTCAGCAAGTAAGACAAGCCTGAGCCGCCTGGCGCGCTTGTCCATTACGCCAGTAAACAAGATAGATACGGGCCGCATGCCGGCTCGTTCGCCAAAAGGAAAACCACTGTGATCAACGAGATTAAAAACGACGCCAAGGACCGCATGGCCAAGAGCGTAGAATCGCTCAAGACCCAGATGTCCAAGATCCGTACCGGCCGTGCTCATCCGAGCCTGCTCGACGGTATCCAGGTGGAGTATTACGGTGCCGCCACTCCTCTGAAACAGTTGGCTAACGTAGTGGCAGAAGATGCCCGCACCCTGTCCATCTCCATCTTCGATCGCTCCATGATCCAGGCGGTGGAAAAAGCCATCCTGACCTCAGATCTGGGCCTGAACCCGTCCAGCAATGGCCAGACTCTGCGTGTGCCGCTGCCCGCGCTGACCGAAGAGCGTCGCCGCGATCTGACCAAGATAGTCCGTGCCGAAGCCGAAGGTGCCCGGGTTGCCGTGCGCAACATCCGTCGCGATGCCAACGCAGACCTGAAGGCTCTGCTGAAGGACAAGGAGATCTCCGAGGACGACGACCGTCGCGCCCAGGAAGAGATTCAGAAACTGACCGACGCCTTCGTCAAGCTGGTGGATGACGCCCTGGCCGCGAAGGAAAAGGAGCTAATGGAAATCTAAGCCTCCGACAGGTATATTACGAGCGCCGTGTAGTGCCCCTGCACGGCGCTTTTGTCTTTGTGGGAGAAATGAATGTCGCTTTTGGCAGCGCTAGGCGATAGCGCCAGCTCGTCCTTGCCTCGTCACGTCGCCATCATCATGGATGGCAATGGTCGCTGGGCTCAGAACCGTGGCAAGATGCGGGTCTCTGGCCACAAGGCGGGCGTGAAATCCGTGCGTGAGGCCGTGGCCTTTGCCGCCCGTGCCAAGATGGAGGCGCTGACGTTGTTCGCGTTCTCCAGTGAGAACTGGCGCCGCCCGGAAGGGGAGGTCAATGCCCTGATGGAGCTATTCATGACGGTGCTTGGCCGCGAGGTGAACAAGTTGCACAGCAATGGCATCCGGCTCAAGGTGATCGGCGATACCGCCCGTTTCAGTGAACGGCTGCAGGCCAAGATCGCCAAGGCCGAGGCCCTGACCGCCGGCAACCAGGGACTCACCCTCAACATCGCCGCCAACTATGGCGGTCAATGGGACATAGCCCAGGCGGCCCGCAGGCTGGCTCGCGCCGTGGCAGCGGGCGAGCTGGATGCAGAGGCGGTCGATGAAGAGGCACTGGCACGTCAGGTCTGCATGGCCGATCTGCCTCCGGTGGATCTGCTGATCCGTACCGGCGGGGATCATCGCATCAGCAATTTTGTGTTATGGCAGCTTGCTTATGCCGAGCTCTATTTTACCCCGGTCTTGTGGCCCGACTTTGACGAGGCCGAGTTCAGCGGGGCAGTTGCCTCCTTCGTTGCTCGCGAGCGTCGCTTCGGGTGTACGGGTGAACAGATACGGGAATTGATCGCCGCGCAACAGACCGGCTAAACCCCGCTCCCAAGAGAGAGGTTTCTTTTGCTAAAACAACGAATTATTACCGCATTACTGTTAGTACCCCTGGTGTTGGGGGCACTGTTTTTCCTGCCATTGAAATTCTTTGCCCTGCTCGCAGCCCTGGTCTTTCTGCTGGCCAGCCGTGAGTGGAGCGCCTTCGTCTCTGCCCAGCCGCAACAATGGTTGCCGCTGGTGTTCTGCCTGTTGCTCGGTGCCAGCCTGTTCTGGGTGCCGGTAGAGCAACTCTGGATCCCCCAGCTGCATCCGCTGGTGATGGGCGTGCTCTGGACCGCCATCAGCTGGTGGCTGCTCGGGCTGCTGCTGGTGCTGCGCTACCCCCGCAGCGCCAGGTTGTGGAAAGAGTCCGTCTGGCTCAAGTCCCTGTTCGGTCTGGTGACCCTGGTGCCCTTCTTCTGGTCCCTGGTGGCCATCCGTGGGTACAACTTCTATCACGACCCCATGATGGGGGCCTGGATCCTGCTGTTCGTGATGGGCCTGGTCTGGGCGGCAGATTCTGGCGCGTATTTTTTCGGCAAGGCGTTCGGCAAGCACAAGCTGGCCCCGGCCGTCAGCCCGGGTAAAACCATAGAGGGCATGCTGGGCGGCCTCTTTACCGCCAGCGTGCTGGCCATCAGCGTGACCTGGTTCATGGGCTTCGTGCCGGCCAAGATGGGGGTGGTGCTGCTCTGCTCCCTGCTGGCGGTGCTGGCGTCCGTGCTCGGCGATTTGACCGAGAGCATGTTCAAGCGGGAGGCCGGTATCAAGGATTCCGGCACCCTGCTGCCGGGTCACGGCGGCATCCTCGATCGCATCGACAGCCTGACGGCGGCGCTGCCCGTCTTCCTGCTCAGCTATCTGCTACTCGGTCAGGAGTTCTGATGCGCAATCTGGTCATTCTGGGAGCCTCCGGCTCCATCGGTCAGAGCACCCTCAAGGTGCTGCGGCAGAATCCGGGGCGCTGGCAGGTGCTGGCGCTGACCGCGGCTCGCAGCGTGGATGCCATGGTGCGGGACTGTCTCGAATTCTCCCCCCGTTTCGCCGTCATGGTGGATGAGAGCGCCGCCAGCGATCTGGCCGGGCGGCTCAAGACCCATGGCTGCGCCACCCGGGTACTCTCTGGTCAGGCTGCCCTGTGCGAAGTGGCCGCTCACCCTGACGCCCACAGCGTCATGGCGGCCATCGTCGGTGCGGCGGGTCTGGCACCCACCATGGCCGCCGTGCGTGCCGGCAAGCGGATCCTGCTGGCCAACAAGGAGGCCCTGGTGATGTCCGGCGCCTTCTTCATGGAGGCGGTGCGCCACCATGGGGCCGAGCTGCTGCCCATCGACAGCGAACACAATGCGATCTTCCAGTGCCTGCCCGAGGCCATTCAGCGCGAGCCTGGCTTCTGCGATCTGGCCGGGGCGGGCATCAGCAAGATACTGCTTACCGGCTCAGGGGGCCCCTTCCGCTATACCGACATCGACGAGCTGGCCAGAGTCACGCCGGCCCAGGCGGTGGCGCACCCCAACTGGTCCATGGGGGCCAAGATCTCGGTGGACTCCGCCACCATGATCAACAAGGGGTTGGAATACATAGAGGCGCGCTGGCTGTTCAACGCTCTCCCTGAGCAGATCCAGGTGGTGATCCACCCCCAGTCGGTGATCCACTCCATGGTGCAGTACAAGGACGGTTCAGTGCTGGCCCAGCTGGGTAACCCGGACATGTGTACCCCCATAGCCCACGCCCTGGCCTACCCGGCCAGGATTGAGTCCGGTGTGGAACCTTTGGATTTCTTCAGTGTCGGAGAGTTCAGCTTTATCCGCCCCGACTACGCCCGTTATCCCTGCCTGGCACTGGCCATGGCGGCCTGCCTGCAAGGACAGGCGGCGACCACCTCTCTCAATGCCGCCAATGAAGAGGCCGTCGCGGCTTTTCTTGCAGAGCGCATTGGATTTATGGATATTGCCAGAGTCAACGAATCCATCATGACGACACTGGGCACCAGTGCCGCAGGTTCGCTGGAGGATCTGATTGCGCTGGATGGCAGGGCCCGTGCCCATGCCCAGCAACTGATAGAGGAGCTTGCCGTATGAACGGACTGTGGTGGCCTGGTGCCGCTCTCTACGCCCTCGAGCGCCGAACTGGACATGACCCCGAGGTGATCGGCTGATGGGCGCCTTGTTATGGAATATTGGTGCCTTCATCGTGGCCCTGGGGCTGCTGGTGGCGGTGCATGAATTTGGCCACTTCTGGGTAGCCCGCCGCTGCGGCGTCAAGGTCGAGCGTTTCTCCATCGGCTTTGGCAAGGCTATCTGGCGCCGCATCGGCAAGGATGGCACCGAATATGTGCTGGCCCTGATCCCGCTGGGTGGCTACGTCAAGATGCTGGATGGCCGGGTCGATGAGCTCAAGCCGGGGGAGGAGGCACAGGCCTTCAACCACAAGAGCGTCTGGGCAAGGATGGCCATAGTCGCGGCCGGCCCCATGGCGAACTTCGTGTTCGCCCTGTTCGCCTTCTGGCTGATGTTCATGATAGGGGTGCCGAGCGTCAAGCCGGTGGTCGGCGAGGTGCGCCCTGCGTCCATAGTGGCCCAGGCCGGCATAGAGCCTGGCATGGAGATCGTCGGCGTCGGCGACGAGGCCACCGGAGACTGGGAGAGCGTGACCTATGCCCTCATCAGCCATCTGGGTGACAAATCGGTACAGCTCAAGCTGAAGGCGCCAGGCGCCAGCTACGCCGTCGACAAGACGCTGATGCTGGATAGCTGGACTTTCGATCCGGACAAAGAGTCCCCCATCGGCAGCCTGGGGATAGTCCCTCTCGGCGGCAAGGTGCTGCCGGTGGTACAGGCCATAGTGCCCTCGAGCGCCAGCGAGAAGGCGGGTCTGCAGGTGGGGGATCGCATCAAGGGCGTGGGTGATCAGGCGATCACCGAATGGACCGAGTTTGTCGAGCGAGTGCAGCAATCACCGGAGCAGCCACTGGAGGTGACGGTGGAGCGCGAGGGCAGCGATCTGACCCTGACCCTGACCCCGGATGTGAAAAAAGTACGGGGCCAGCTGGTCGGTTTCGTCGGCTTGTCGCCGCAACTGGTTCCATTACCGGATGAGTATCGAGTTCTGTTACAGTATGGGCCTTTGCAAGCCCTGTGGCATGGGGTCCAGAAGACCTGGAGCCTGATCACGCTGACCTTTGACATGATCGGCAAGCTGATCGGTGGCATCGTCTCCCTGGACAACCTGAGCGGCCCCATCTCCATCGCCAAGGGGGCTGGCAGCAGCGCAGATTACGGGTTGGTCTATTTCCTCGGTTTCCTGGCGCTCATCAGCGTCAACCTGGGGATCATCAATCTGTTCCCCCTGCCGGTGCTGGATGGGGGCCATTTGGTCTACTTCCTCATCGAGGCAGTCACCGGCAAGCCGGTACCAGAAAAAATTCAGGAAATTGGGTTCAGGATAGGCGCCGCCATTCTGATGTTACTGATGGGCATTGCGCTGTTTAATGATTTCGCTCGCCTCTGAGGCTAGAGCATCAACAAGGACACATAAGAACAAAATGGCTGTTAAAAAAGCATTGGTGTTGAGTTGCCTGCTGGGAGCCAGCTTCCTGGCTCAGGCGGCCCCTGCCTCTTTTGTGGTGCAAGACATTCAGGTCGAGGGTCTGCAGCGGGTGACCCTGGGCGCCGCCCTGTTGAATCTGCCGGTCCGGGTCGGTGACTCCGTGGACTCGGTGGCCCTGGCCAACGCCATCAAGAAGCTCTATGCCTCCGGCAACTTCGAGGACGTCAAGGTCTATCGTGACGGCCAGGTGCTGCAAGTCGTGGTGAAGGAACGCCCGACCATCTCCAGCATCGAGTTTTCCGGCAACAAGGACATCAAGGAGGAGCAGCTGACCCAGAGCCTGGAGTCCTCCGGCATCCGCGTCGGTGATCCCCTGGATCGCACAGTGCTGAGCTCCCTCGAGAAGGGACTGGAAGATTTCTACTACGGCGTGGGCAAGTACTCCGCCAAGGTCAAGGCCATAGTCACCCCGCTGCCTCGCAACCGGGTTGACCTCAAGTTCACCTTCGTGGAAGGGGAAGCGGCCAAGATCCAGCAGATCAACATAGTCGGCAACCAGGTGTTCCCGGAAGAGAAACTGCTGGCCCAGCTCTCCTTGAAGGACGATGTGCCCTGGTGGAACTTCACCGGCGATCAGCGCTACCAGAAGCAGAAGCTGGCCGGTGACATCGAAGTGCTGCGCTCCTACTACATGGACCGCGGCTACATACGTTTCGCCCAGGAGTCCACCCAAGTCTCCATGACCCCGGACAAGAAGGGCGTCTACGTCACCCTGAACATCAAGGAAGGGGATCAGTACAAGGTCTCCGGCGTGCAGCTCAAGGGCGATCTCATCGACCGTGGCGGCGATATGAAGGGGCTCATCCCCATAGAGGCGGGCAGCGTCTACTCCGCCAGCCAGGTGACCCACACCGAAGAGGTGCTCTCCAAGTTCCTCGGCCGTTATGGCTATGCCTACCCCAAAGTGGTCACCTTCCCCCAGGTCAATGACCAGACCAAGGAAGTGGAGCTGATCGTCAACATAGAGCCGGGCCCCCGTGTCTATGTGCGCAACATCAACTTCAGCGGCAACGTCACCACCAAGGACGAAGTGCTGCGTCGCGAGATGCGTCAGATGGAAGGCACCTGGCTCTCCTCCGACAACGTCGAGCAGTCCAAGACCCGTCTCAACCGCCTCGGCTTCTTCGAGACCGCGGAAGTGGACACCAAACGGGTGGCGGGCAGCGACGATCAGGTCGATCTGGACTTCAAGGTCAAGGAGCAACCGGCAGGCTCCATCAACGCCGGCATCGGCTACGGTACCGAGTCTGGTCTGAGCCTGCAGGCGGGCCTGCAGCAAGACAACTTCATGGGGACCGGCAAGAAGATCGGCATCAACGCCAGCACCAACGACTACTCGAAGAACATCGATCTCAGCTACAACGATCCCTACTTCACCGTCGATGGCGTCAGCCTGGGCGGCCGCCTCTACTACAACAAGTTCAGCGCGGCCGATGCCAACATAGTCGACTACGAGAACACCACTATAGGCTTCCGCCTCTCCAGCGGTTTCCCGGTCAACGAGAACAACCGTCTCGACTTCAGCCTTGGCTACGAGAACAACAAGCTGTCCCAGCCCAACCCCTATGTGCAGGTGGATGAGTTCTGGAAGGTGTACCAGGCCAACCTGGACGGCGACAACCGCATGGTGTTCAACACAGTGGATGTCACCGCCGGCTGGACTCGCTCCACCCTCAACAAGGGCCAGTTCCCGACCGCGGGTGACCGTCAGCGGGTGAACGCCAAGGTGACTGTGCCTGGCATGGATCTGCAGTACTTCAAGCTCAACGCCGAAGACTCCCATTACTTCCCGTTTGATGCGGACCACCAGTGGGTCATGCTGGCCAAGGCCCGCGCCTCTTACGGCAATGGCTACGGCAGCAACGGTGACTACGACCACGTGCTGCCCTTCTTCGAGAACTACTACGCCGGTGGTTTCGACACCCTGCGCGGCTTCAAGAGCAACACCGTCGGTCCTAAGGCGCTCTACTACTACAACCTGGGCGGTAACGACGTGATCCAGGGCACCGACAGCTCGGTGGGGGGCAATGCCCTGGCGGTAGCCTCCCTCGAGATGATAGTGCCGACGCCGTTCGCGTCTGAAAGCTACCAGCCCCAACTGCGGACCAGCTTCTTCATCGATGCCGGTACAGTGTGGGATACCACCTTCGAATATGGTCAGTACCAGAACCGTTGCTTCAGTGGCTGTAACTATCTGATGGACTATTCTGACCCCACCAATATCCGGATGTCGGCGGGTCTGTCACTGCAGTGGCTCTCCCCCATGGGCCCCCTGGTGTTCGTGATTGCACAACCGCTCAAGAAATACGAAGGGGACGATACCGAAGTCTTCTCCTTCAACATCGGCCGTACCTTCTAAGGGCGCGGACGCTCCCCCACTTCGGTGGGGGTATTCAATGATGGGACGCGCAGCTTGCGTGCCTCACCAGGTAACAAGCCGGTCCCAGAGATCGCTTGCACAATCAGGTAAATCAGGTAGCCCTCGACCGAGGGACCAAGGAGTAAGTGTGAATAAAGCGTTGAAAGTAGCTGGTTTGAGTTTTGCACTGATGGCTGCCGGTATGGGCTCCGCCTGGGCTGAGACCAAGATCGCCGTGGTAGACATGGGCGAAGTCTTCCAAAAGCTGCCCCAGCGTGAAGCCGTGGCCAAGAAGCTGAAGGGTGAGTTCGAGCCGCGCATGCGCGAGCTGCAGAAACTGGAATCCGACGGTCAGGCTCTGGTCGAGAAGTTCAAGAAGGACGAAGCCTTCATGAGCAACGAGCAGAAGAAGCAGAACCAGGAGAAGCTGGCCAAGCTGCAGATGGAGTTCAACCAGAAGCGTCAGGCGTTCGAGCAGGACAACGGCCGTCGTCAGGCTGAAGAGCGCAACAAGATCCTGACCAAGGTGCAGGCTGCCATCGATTCCATCGCCAAGAGCAATGGCTATGATCTGGTGCTGGAGCGCAATGCTGCTCCCTATGCCGCCAGCAAGCTGGACATCTCCAGCCAGGTTATCTCTCAGGTAAGCAAGAGCAACTAATTGATGGCATTCACTCTCGCACAGCTGGCCCAGCAACTGGGGGCCGAGGTCCATGGGGATGGGACCCGGGAAATCCGCAAGGTAGCGACACTGGAAAAAGCCGGGGAGGGGGAGATTGCCTTCCTGTCCAACAAGAAGTACCGGCATTTCCTGGAGCAGAGCAAGGCGACTGCCGTGCTCATCACTGAGGCGGACCTGCCGTTTTGCCCCACCAATGCCCTGGTGCTCAAAGACCCCTATGTGGGGTTTGCCCGGGTAGCCCAACTGCTGGACACCACACCGCAGCCGGCCACGGATATACATCCGAGTGCCGTCATAGCGGCGGATGTGCAACTGGGCGAGAGAGTGGCCATCGGCGCCAATGCGGTCATCGAATCCGGCGTCGTGCTGGGGGATGATGTCCGCATAGGTCCGGGCTGTTTCGTTGGCAAGAATACCCGACTGGGAGCTCGCTCCCGGTTGTGGGCCAACGTCACCCTGTATCATAACGTGACCCTGGGCACGGACTGTCTGGTGCAAGCCGGCACAGTGATCGGGGCCGACGGTTTCGGTTATGCCAACGAGCGTGGCGAGTGGATCAAGATCCCCCAGCTCGGTGGCGTGACCATAGGCAACCGGGTGGAAATCGGTGCCTGCACCACCATAGACCGCGGTGCCCTGGAAGACACCCGCATCGCGGACAACGTCATCATCGACAACCAGTGCCAGATCGCCCACAACGTCGAGATTGGCTACGGCACCGCCGTGGCGGGCTCGACCGTGATGGCCGGTAGTCTCAAGGTCGGCAAATACTGTATCATTGGCGGCGCTTCCGTCTTTAACGGGCACATGGAGATCTGCGACCAGGCCACCGTCACCGGTATGGCCATGGTGATGCGACCCATTACCGAGCCCGGCATCTACTCTTCCGGCATCCCCCTGCAAACCAATAAAGAGTGGCGCAAGACCGCCGCCCGGGTGATGCGTATCGAAGAGATGCACAAGCGGTTGAGCCGACTTGAGAAAAAGCTGGATCAAGAATAATCACGATTGGTATAGGGTACTGTTTTGACTACTGAAAAGAAAAGCCTGGGGATCCAGGAAATCATGGATCTGCTGCCCCACCGTTATCCGTTCCTGATGGTGGACAAGGTGGAAAATTACGAGATCAGCGATGAGCGCAAGACCCTTCGCGCCATCAAGAACGTCTCGTTCAACGAGCCGATCTTCCAGGGGCACTTCCCGGCCAAGCCGGTGTTCCCCGGCGTGCTGATCCTGGAGGCCATGGCCCAGGCGACCGGTATCCTGGCCTTTACCATGGTGGGCAAGCCGTCCCCCAATGAGCTCTATTACTTCGCCTCCATCGACAACGCCCGCTTCAAGCGTCCGGTCGGCCCTGGCGATCAGCTGGTGCTCGACGTAGAGTTCCTGAAGGAGCGTCGCGGCATCGCCAAGTTCACCGGCGTTGCCACCGTCGACGGTGAAGTGGTCTGTACCGCCGAACTGATGTGCGCCAAACGCGAGGTGTAACCGTGATTGACCAGACTGCCATCATCCACGATACCGCCATCGTCCATGAGTCTGCCGTGATCGGCAAAGGGGTTGAAATCGGCCCCTTTACCGTCATCGGTGCCGAGGTGGAGATAGGTGACGACACCTGGGTGGCTTCCCACGTGGTGATCAAGGGCCCGACCAAGATCGGTCGCGGCAACAAGATCTTCCAGCACACCTCCATAGGTGAAGATTGCCAGGACAAGAAGTACGCCGGTGAGCGCACCTTCCTCGAGATCGGCGACAACAACGTGTTTCGCGAGAACTGCACAGTGCACCGCGGCACCACCCAGGATCAGAGCCTGACCCGGGTCGGCAGCGGCAACCTCTTCATGGTCAACGTCCACGTGGCCCATGACTGCATGATCGGTGACAACTGTATCTTCGCCAACAACGCGACCCTGGCAGGCCATGTTCACATCGGTGACTTCGTGATCTTCGGCGGTCTGTCTGCCATTCACCAGTTCGGCCGCGTCGGCTCCCACGCCTTCGTCGGTGGCTGCGCCGCCCTGAACAAGGACGTGCCTCCCTACGTGATGGCCGCCGGCAACTACGCCAAGCCGTTCGGGGTCAACTCCGAAGGGCTGCGTCGTCGTGGCTTCAGCGCGGAAGCCATTTCGGCCGTCAAGCGTGCCTACAAGGAGATCTTCCGCTCCGGCAAGACCATCGAAGAGGTGTTGCCGGTACTGAGCGAGATGGCGGCCACCGAGCCGGCCGTACAGCTCTATGTGGATTTCCTCAAGGGCAACGAGCGCGGGATCATCCGTGCCTAAGCCTATCCGTATCGGCATAGTCGCCGGAGAGACCTCCGGCGACATCCTGGCTGCCGGTCTGGTGCGCGAGCTGCTGGCTCGCTATCCCGATGCCCAGTTCGAAGGGATCGCCGGGCCGCGGATGCAGGCCCTGGGCGTCAAGGCCCTGTTCGAGATGGAAGAGCTTTCCGTCATGGGTATCAGCGAGGTGCTGGGACGTCTGCCCCGGATCCTCCAGGTGCGCCGCGAGCTGCTGCGGCATTTTATTGCCAATCCTCCTGACATCTTCGTCGGGGTGGATGCACCTGATTTCAATATCGGGGTGGAGCTGAAACTGCGCCGCGCCGGTATCAAGACGGTCCACTATGTCAGCCCCTCTGTCTGGGCCTGGCGTCAGGGCCGCATTCACAAGATCAAGGCCGCCACCGACATGGTGCTCGCCTTCCTGCCGTTCGAGAAAGCCTTCTACGACCGTTTCGATGCCCCCTGCCGCTTCGTCGGCCACACCATGGCGGATGACATTCCCCTGGTGCCGGATCAGCAGGAGATGCGCGAGACGCTCGGCCTGGAGCCGGGCCGCCGCTGGCTGGCGGTGTTGCCGGGCAGCCGCAGCGCCGAGGTCGGCTTCATGTCCCCCGTCTTCCTCGAGGCGTGCAAGCACCTGACGGTGCACTGCCCGGATCTCGGCTTCATAGTGCCACTGGTGAACGAGACACGGCGCGAGCAGTTCCTCGCCATCAAGGCCGAAGTGGCGCCGGATCTCGACATGGTGCTGCTGGACGGTCAGGGCCGTGAGGCCATGATAGCCGCCGACGTGGTGATGCTGGCGTCCGGCACGGCCGCGCTGGAAGCCATGCTGGTGAAGCGGCCCATGGTGGTAGGTTACAAGCTCAAGCCGCTCAGCTACTGGCTGGCCCAGTGGCTGGTGAAGACGGAGTACGTCTCCCTGCCGAATCTGCTGGCAGACCGGATGCTGGTGCCCGAGCTCATCCAGCATGAGTGCACCCCGGCCAATCTGGTGGAAGAGGTCAGCAAGTTGCTGGAGCACGACAACAGCGAGCTCATCGCCACCTTCACCAAGTTGCACCAGAAGATCCGCTGCAACGCCGATGTGCAGGCCGCCGAGGCGGTGGCCGAGCTGCTCGACAGTTAGGGTGGCTGGCGGCGCGCTTTTGGCGTTATGTTGTGCTGATACTGGCCCTGCGGGGCCGGTTTTGATTCAAGGCCTGTGATATGACGATCGATATTCCACAAGACAAGCTGGTTGCCGGGGTTGACGAGGTGGGCCGTGGCCCCCTGGTGGGTGACGTGGTCACCGCCGCCGTGATCCTGGATCCCGCCAATCCCATTGAAGGCCTCGCCGACTCCAAGAAGCTCTCCGAGAAGAAGCGCCTCGCCCTGTATGGCGAGATCAAGGCAAAGGCCCTGGCCTGGTCCATAGGCCGCGCCACCCCGGATGAGATCGATCAGCTCAACATACTGCACGCCACCATGCTGGCCATGCAGCGCGCCGTGGCGGGCCTCTCCATGACACCCGAGCTGGTCTTTATCGATGGCAACCGCTGCCCTAGCTTGCCCATGGAGGCGCGCGCCGTGGTCAAGGGCGACAGCCTGGTGGCTGCCATCAGCGCCGCCTCCATCCTCGCCAAGGTGACCCGTGACGCCGAGATGACAGAGCTGGACAGCCGTCATCCCGAGTACGGCTTCGCCCGTCACAAGGGTTATCCCACCGCCGAACACCTCGCCATATTGGCCGAGCGCGGCCCCCTGCCCGAATATCGGCAGAGCTTCAAACCGGTGCGCCGGGCGCTGGGGATCGAATAACCATGGCCGATCCTCGCTTCGTCCACCTGCGGGTCCACTCCGACTTCTCCATGGTCGATGGCCTGCAAAAGATTGGCCCCATCGTCTCGGCCGCCGCGGCCAACAACATGCCGGCCCTGGCCCTGACCGACCAGATGAACATGTGCGGCCTGGTGCGCTTCTATGGCTCAGCCCATGGCAAGGGGATCAAGCCTCTGGTCGGGGCGGATTTCTGGGTGCAGAGCGATGAGCTCGGTGACGAGCAGTTCCGCCTCACCCTGCTCGCCATGGACAACGACGGCTACCAGAACATCACCCTGCTCATCTCCCGCGGCTACCAGCGCGGTCACGTGCAGGGGCGCCCCGTCATCGACAAGGGCTGGCTGGTCGAACATGCCAAGGGGGTGATAGTGCTCTCAGGCGGTCGCGAGGGGGATCTGGGCAAGTTCCTGCTCAAGGGCAACCGTCAGATGGTGGAGCAGAGCCTCGCCTTCTACCGGACTCACTTCCCGGATGCCTACTACCTCGAGCTGCTGCGTACCGGCCGACCCGATGAAGAGGTCTACCTGCACATGGCGGTGGCCATCGCCGCCGAGTTCGAGCTGCCCGTGGTGGCCACCAACGAGGTGGTGTTCCTCGGGGCCGATGACTTCGATGCTCACGAGATCCGGGTCGCCATCCACGACGGCTACACCCTGATGGACAAGCGCCGTCCGCGCCGCTACAGCCCGCAGCAGTACCTGCGCAGCCAGGAGGAGATGTGCGAGCTGTTTGCCGACATTCCCGAGGCGCTGGAAAACACGGTGGAGATCGCCAAGCGCTGCAACGTGACTGTGCGTCTGGGCGAATACTTCCTGCCGAACTTCCCGACCGGTGACATGAGCACCGAAGACTTCCTGGTGATGAAGTCCAAGGAGGGGCTGGAAGACCGTCTGGCCTTCCTGTTCCCGGATCCGCAAGTACGCGCGGCCAAGCGCGGCGAGTACGACGAGCGCCTCGACATCGAGCTCAAGGTGATCAACCAGATGGGCTTCCCGGGTTACTTCCTCATAGTGATGGAGTTTATCCAGTGGTCCAAGGACAACGGCATCCCCGTCGGCCCGGGCCGGGGATCGGGGGCGGGCTCCCTGGTGGCCTACGCCCTCAAGATCACCGATCTGGATCCCCTCGAGTTTGATCTGCTGTTCGAACGCTTCCTCAACCCCGAGCGGGTCTCCATGCCCGACTTCGACGTCGACTTCTGCATGGACAGACGGGACGAGGTGATCGAGCACGTCTCCGAGATGTATGGCCGGGAGGCGGTGTCCCAGATCATCACCTTCGGCAGCATGGCGGCCAAGGCGGTGGTGCGGGACGTGGGCCGGGTGCTGGGCCACGCCTATGGTTTCGTGGATCGCATCTCCAAGCTCATTCCGCCGGATCCGGGCATGACGCTGGCCAAGGCATTCGAGGCCGAGCCCAAGCTGCCGGAGCTCTACGAGCAGGACGAGGAGGTCAAGGACCTCATCGACATGGCGCGCCGGCTGGAAGGTGTGGTGCGCAACGCCGGCAAACACGCCGGTGGCGTGGTGATAGCTCCCACCAAGATCACCGACTTCGCGCCGCTCTACTGCGACGATTCCGGTCATCACCCTGTTACCCAGTTCGACAAGAACGACGTGGAGTACGCGGGCCTGGTGAAGTTCGACTTCCTGGGGCTGCGGACCCTCACCATCATCGATTGGGCGCTCGGCATGATCAACCCGCGCCTGGCCAAGGAGGGCAAGCCGCCGGTCGACATCGCCGCCATCCCCATCGACGACAAGAAGTCGTTCGCGCTCTTGCAGCGCTTCGAGACCACGGCGGTGTTCCAGCTCGAATCCCGCGGCATGAAGGATCTGATCAAACGGCTGCAGCCCGACTGCTTCGAAGACATGATCGCCCTGGTAGCCCTGTTCCGTCCGGGCCCGCTGCAGTCCGGCATGGTGGACAACTTCATCGAGCGCAAGCACGGCAAGGAGGCCATCTCCTACCCGGACGAGAAGTGGCAGCACGAGAGCCTCAAACCCATACTGGAGCCCACCTACGGCATCATCCTCTACCAGGAGCAGGTGATGCAGATAGCCCAGGTGCTGGCGGGCTATACCCTGGGCGGCGCGGACATGCTGCGCCGGGCCATGGGCAAGAAGAACCCCGCCGAGATGGCCAAGCAGCGTTCCGGCTTCGAGGAAGGGGCGGTCAAGAACGGGGTCGACGGCGAGCTGGCGATCAAGATCTTCGATCTGGTGGAGAAGTTTGCGGGCTACGGCTTTAACAAATCCCACTCCGCCGCCTATGCGCTGGTCTCCTACCAGACCCTCTGGCTCAAGACCCACTTCCCGGCCGAGTTCATGGCGGCGGTGATGACCGCCGACATGGACAACACCGACAAGATAGTGACGCTAGTGGACGAGTGCCAGCGCATGGGGCTCACAGTGATACCGCCGGATGTGAACACAGGCCGCTATCGCTTCTCGGTCAACGAGGACGGTCACATCGTCTACGGCATAGGCGCGGTGAAAGGTGTGGGCGAAGGCCCCATAGATGCGATTCTCAGCGCGCGGGATCAGGACGGGCCCTTCCGGGATCTGTTCGACTTCTGCAACAGAGTCGACATCAAGAAGCTCAACAAGCGGGTGATGGAGAAGCTCATCCTCTCCGGCGCCATGGACCGACTGGGCCCGCACCGCGCCGCCCTGATGGCGACGCTGGAAGAGGCCATGCGCGCCGCCGAGCAGCACGCCAAGGCCCAGGCGGTGGGGCAGGTCGACATGTTCGGGGTGCTCACCGAGGAGATAGACGACGTCAAGAAGGCGTTCGCCAACGTGCCGCACTGGCCCGACAAGGTGTGGCTGGAGGGGGAGCGCGAGACCCTCGGGCTCTACCTCACAGGTCACCCCATCAACCAGTACAGCAGCGAGCTGCGTCGCTACACCTCGGGCCGTCTGTGCGATCTGCATCCCACCTCCCGGGATACGGTGACCACGGCAGCCGGGCTGGTGATCGCGGCCCGCAGCATGGTGACCAAGCGCGGCAACAAGATGGGGATCTTCACCCTGGACGACAGATCCGGCCGTCTGGATGTGACCCTGTTCAGTGAAGCGCTGGAAAAATACGAAGAATTGATGCAAAAAGACCGTATTTTAGTGGTTTCTGGACAGGTCAGCTTTGATGACTTCTCCGGTGGCCTTAAAATGTCGGCCCGCGAATTGCTGGATATCAACGATGCGAGGGAGCGTTTCGCCAGGGCGATCCGCATTTCCCTCGATGAACAACGCATTGACGAACGCTTTTTCCCGCGTTTGTGCGAGATTTTGGAGCCCGCCCGTGCCGGAGTCTGTCCGGTTCAGGTAAACTATCGTCGGCCCGGCTCCCGGGCGCGATTGACGCTCGGTACCGAGTGGCGGGTGACGCCCACCGATCAACTGATAGATGACTTGCGAGTCCTGCTTGGACGAGAGCGGGTTGAATTGGTTTTTGATTAGAGGATCTATTGTCCCTATGAGTCTTTTTCTGGATTTTGAACAGCCGATCGCCGAATTGCAGGCTCAGATCGATGAACTTCGCCATGTGAGCGAGCACAACAGTGCCGTGGATCTCAGCGAAGATATCCGTCGGCTGGAGAAGAAAAACGAAGAGCTGACCAAGAAGATCTTCGGCGATCTGGGTGCCTGGCAGGTGTCCCAGATGGCGCGTCATCCCCAGCGCCCCTACACCCTCGACTACATCGAGCAGATCTTCACCGACTTCGACGAACTGGCCGGTGATCGCGCCTACGCCGATGACAAGGCCATCGTCGGCGGCATAGCCCGCCTGGACGGCGAGCCTGTGATGGTGATTGGTCAGCAGAAGGGTCGCGAGACCAAGGAGAAGATCCGTCGCAACTTCGGCATGCCGCGCCCGGAAGGGTACCGCAAGGCCCTGCGCCTGATGCAGATGGCCGAACGCTTCAAGATGCCGATCATCACCTTCATCGACACCCCAGGCGCCTACCCCGGCGTGGGTGCCGAGGAGCGTGGCCAGTCCGAGGCCATCGCCCGCAACCTGAAAGTCATGGCCGGTCTGACCGTGCCCGTGGTCTGCACCGTGATAGGTGAAGGCGGCTCCGGCGGCGCCCTCGCCATCGGTGTCGGCGATCGCGTCAACATGCTGCAGTACTCCACCTACTCCGTCATCTCGCCGGAAGGCTGCGCCTCCATACTGTGGAAGAGCGCCGACAAGGCGCCGGTGGCCGCCGATGCCATGGGCATCACGGCCCAGCGCTTGAAGGAGCTCAAACTCATCGACAGCATAGTCGAAGAGCCCCTCGGCGGCGCCCACCGCAACGTGGAGCTGATGGCCCAGCGCCTGAAGGATCGCATCAAGCAAGACCTGGCTGCCTTGCGCCCGCTCGACAGCGACCAGTTGCTGGAGCAGCGCTACCAGCGCCTGCTGGGTTACGGCTACTGCTGATGCCCGGCCTTGTGCCCTGAAGAGTGCCTGAAAAGTGCCGGAAGGCCCCTGCTGATGCGGGGGCCTTCTTTTTTGGGCTGAACCTTGGGGCCTTGTTGGCGGGGTGCCTTATCGCCCTTGATGGTGCGTGGCATTGAGTGGGGTGGGTTCGGCGGAACCCGGGTGGAAAAGCAGGACGGCTGTGTTCGCCAGCGTACAGACGGGAAGGGGGAAGGGGAATAACCTGGCTGTCAGGTATACAGGTTGCCGTCAATGCGCCAGTCAGCGTGCAGCAACGGTAACAGCTCTGTGGTGTGAGAGGCAGGGCGCCATGGCTGGTCATTCTCCAGATGTTGCCAGCGTCATGTTCACTCGAGAGGGAGTCAGATCGTCATGAAAAACCCTAACCATGTTACCAATGCCTTCGTTGCCGCCCTGTTGCTGGCTGCCATCGCCATGGGCTGCGCCTCAACGGCCAACAAGGAAGGAACGGGAGAATATATCGATGATTCCGTGGTCACCACCAAGGTGATCTCTGCGATATTTTCCGACCCTGAACTCAAATCGGCAGAAATCAATGTGGAAACCTTCAAAGGGGTGGTGCAATTGAGTGGCTTTGTCAGCTCCAAGGCGAGCATCGACAAGGCCAGCAGGGTGGCCAGCGGGGTCGCTGGAGTCACCTCGGTGAAAAATGATCTGCGTTTGAAGTGATGCCGTAAACGCAGCCACCAAAAATACAAGGGGCGGGTATAGCCGCCCCTGATCCACATATATCCCCAGACTCATCCCTGCTGTCGCTTTGCTGATGCTGGGATCTCTTTTGCTTGCGCCACAGGCTGAATGAAATGGCCCCCGGACCCAGGAGATGGGCCCGGGGGCTTTTTGCTAGAAAATGGCGGCCAGCAGCCAGCTGGCGATAAAGCCGATGGCGATCGCTATGCCGATGCTGCCCATGGGGTTGCTCTTGATCTTGCCGCGCAGGTCCTTGAGGTTGGAGGCTCTGGCCTCCTTTATCTCATTGCCTTTCTCGCTCAAGACGTTGGCGGTTGAATTGACCGCCTTGGCGACTTTGTCGACCGCCTCGTGGGTGTTCTCGGTCATCTGCTTCACCGTGGAGTTGATGTTATGAGCGGCATGGTCTGCCTCTCTCTTCTCCCCGGCAGGGATGACGCTGGCGTCCTCTTTGGTGACTGAGGCGCTTTTTTCAGCTGGGCTCATGATATTTCTCCATATCCGCTGTGTGCCGGGGGAGGGGCGCTCCCTCTGGCATCTCTAGGTGGATGGGGTGGCAGTCCCATTGCGCCTTGATGTCGAGCAATGACTGCGATTGGCTGTGCGATGCAGTGGCACCCGAACAAGCATGCCGCCCACTGCGTCTGTGGGTGTCAGAACGACCTCAATATGCCTCATCCGTATTGTTGTGTCGGTACGTTAGGACACATAACAGGGAGTGTGTGAATGACGGACATATGGCCGCTCGGGTATTGCGGGCGGTTCAGTGGTGATGGCGCCGATACGTTAGCCCAGGTCGTGGGTTTGCCCTATCTTTAGCCTTGATTGAATTTTCGTGTGAGTCGCCACCTGGAGAGAGACATGCCTGAGCATCATCCGCGGTTGAACCATTTGCTGGCGGCCCTGCCCCCCGAGGTCTACACACGTCTGCTGCCGCACCTCGAATACATAGATTTACCCCTGGGCAAGGTCTTGTACGAATCGGGCGACGCCCTGCGCCATGTCTATTTCCCCATCGACTGCATCGTCTCCCTGCTCTATGTGATGAAAGACGGCGCCTCGGCGGAGATCTCCGTGGTGGGCAACGAGGGGTTGATCGGGGTGGCCCTGTTCATGGGGGGCGAAAGCACCACCAGCCGCGCCCTGGTGCAGAGTGCGGGCCATGCCTACCGCCTGAAGGGGCAGTTGCTCAAAAGCGAATTCAATCTGCACGGCGACATGCTGCACCTGGTGTTGCGCTACACCCAGGCGCTCTTGACCCAGATGGCGCAGACGGCGGTGTGCAATCGTCACCACTCCATCGATCAGCAACTCTGCCGCTGGCTGCTGCTCTCCCTCGACAGGCTCTCGGGTGACAAGCTCTCCATGACCCAGGAGCTGATCGCCAACATGCTGGGGGTCAGGCGGGAGGGGGTGACGGATGCGGCGAGCAAGTTGCAAAAGCTGGGGGTGATAGAGTACCGCCGTGGTCACATCACAGTGCTGGACAGGCCCAAGCTGGAGCAGCTCAGCTGCGAATGCTATGCGGTGGTCAAGGCCGAGACGGATCGGCTGCTGCCCTATCTGCCCATAGTCCCCAAGCCCTGAATACACCCCATACCCGAACTCCGATAGCCTCCCCTGACGGCCATGGGGTGGCCGTCAGCGCGCCAGCGTGATCTCGACCCTGTGCTGCCCGTCCTGAAGAGGGATGCGCAGTGGCAGGGGGGCGGGCGCCAGGAGCACGCCGTCGAGTCGAACGCTTCCCCCTTGCTGCCCTGATGGGGGCTCGGCACTCACCTCTATCCTGTAGTGGCAGTTCTCCAGGGTTATCGCCACGCTGAACCCGGGCCAATCGCTGGGCAGCCTGGGGGTGATGAGCAGAGCCTGCCCCTCACGTGTGATGCCCAGTATGCCGTCGAGCCCTGCCTGATACATCCAGCCTGCCGCCCCCGTGTACCAGGTCCAGCCACCCCGGCCCTGATGGGGGGCGACCGAGTAGATATCCGCCGCCATGACATAGGGCTCCACCTTGTAGCGCGCCATGGCCGAGCCGTTCAGGGCGTGGTTGATGGGGTTGAGCAGGGCAAATTGCTGGCAGGCCTTGTCTGTCTCCCCCAGACGGGCGAAGGCCAGGACGGCCCAGACGGCGGCGTGGGTATATTGGCCACCGTTCTCGCGAAGCCCGGGGGGATAGCCGCGAATATAGCCTGGGTCCTGGGTCAGGGTATCGAAGGGCGGGCTGAACAGCAGGGAGAGGCCCTCCTCGTAGCGCACCAGATGCCGCTCCAGGGACTGCATGGCCATCCTGGCCCGGGCCGGATCGGCGGCGCCGGAGAGAACGGCCCAGGATTGGGCGATGGCGTCTATCTGGCACTCGGGGCTCTTTCTCGCTCCCAGCCAGGTGCCGTCGTCGAAGGTGGCCCGGCGATACCAGGCACCATCCCAGGCATGCTGCTCCAGGGCTGCCCCGACCCGCTCGGCGTGAGCCAGCCAGCGATCGGCACGGCCGTCGTGACGGGCCCGGGCCAGGGGGGCGAACAGGCTGATGGTGCGCAGCAGCAACCAGCCCAGCCAGACACTCTCTCCCTTGCCGGCACTGCCGACCCGGTTCATGCCATCGTTCCAGTCCCCCGATCCCATGAGCGGCAGCCCCAGGCTGCCGGTGAGCGCCATGGCCTGATCCAGGCCGCGAGCACAGTGCTCATAGAGGGAGGCGACCTCCTCGCAGACCTGGGGCAGGAAGAAGGCATCCTGCTGATCCGGCCCAAGGGAGGGGCCCTCCAGGAAGGGGATCTGCTCCTCGAGAACAGCGTGATCGGCGCTGCTGCGCACATAGGTGGCCGTGGCGAGTGCCAGCCAGACCCTGTCATCCGAGATCCGGGTGCGCACCCCCTGACCGGAGTGGGGCAGCCACCAGTGCTGCATGTCCCCTTCCACAAACTGGCGAGCCGCCGCCCGCAGCAGGTGTTGCCGGGTATCCCGGGGAGCGGCGAACCCCAGGGCCATGCCGTCTTGCAGCTGATCGCGAAAACCATAGGCCCCTCCCGCCTGATAGAAGGCGGAGCGGGCCCAGAGCCGGCAGGCCAGGGTCTGGTAGAGCAGCCAGCCGTTGAGCATGAAGTCCATGGCCAGATCGGGCGTCTTGACCTGCACGGCGCCAAGCAGCCCCTGCCATTGGTCTTCGACCTGTTCCAGTACCTCATCGAGATCCTGGCGATAGCGCAGTATGAGGGCAGAGGCCTGCTCGTCCGACTCCCCCTGACCGAGCAGCACCAGGATCTCCAGCCGTTGGCCTGGCGCCAGATCAACGTGAGTCTGCAGCGCCGAGCAAGGGTCTATGCCGGCCCCGGTTCTGCCGGACAGGGGCCGGCCACCCTGCAGCGCCGCCGGGGCGGCGAGCTGGCCCTGGTATCCGAGAAACTCGCTGCGATCGCCGGTCCAGCTGGTCTGCCTGCCACCGAGGTCGAGGAAGGCAACCCGCTCGGGGAAGGCGGCGTTCCAGGGATTGCGGGCCAGCATGGCCCCGGTCTGCTCGTCCATCCTGGTGGTGATGAAGGGGGCGCTGGCAGCGCGGGAGGCCCCAAGCACCCACTCCGCATAGCAGGTGATGCAGAGCCGGCGGGCGTTGCCGGTCAGGTTGTGAAGCGTCAGGCGAGAAATCTTGACGGGATCCGCCACCGGCACGTATTGCAGCAGCTCGCTGTGGATGCCGTGGGCCTGGTGTTCAAAGCGGCTATAACCAAAGCCATGGCGGGCGACATACTGGCCCCCGTCGTGGATGGGCTGGGCTGTGGGGCTCCACAGCGCCAGGCTGTCCTCGTCGCGAATGTAGATGGCCTCGCCGGCGGGATCCGTCACAGGGTCATTGGACCAGGGGGTCAGCTGGTTCTCCTTGCTGTTGTCGGCCCAGGTGTAGCCACTGCCGAGGGCGGAGGCCTGGAAGCCAAAGCCGGGGTTGGCGATCACATTGATCCAGGGGGCCGGCGTGGTCTGCTCGCCGCTGAGCAGGGTGACGTATTCGCGCCCTTCCCTGGCAAAGCCCCCCAGGCCATTGAAGAACGCCAGCTCGGGGTGATGGGGGGGCTTGATGGGCGCCTGGCCGTGGGCCTTGGCGGGGGTGACCGGGAAGGGCCGCGGTGGTGGCTCCTTGAGGCGGGCGAGCTGCTCTTGCAGGGGGCCGCGGCGCGCTATCAGCACGACCCGCGCCGCGGCGTACAGCAGCTCGCACAGCTCGCCGCTCATCAGGTCGCGGCGCACAGTGTAGACGGAGCCCTGGGCCAGCTCGGCATGGAAGCGCGGCCGGGACTGGCTGCTGCGCACTGCGGTGTCTATGCCGTTTTGCAGATCCTGCACATAGGTGGAGACATGCTCGTTCATGATCACCAGATCCACGGCCAGCCGCTTCATCCGCAGGTATTCGTGGGCCAGCAGCAGCTCATGCACCTGGGCCAGATCCTCCACATCGTCGATGCGCAGCAGCATGATGGGCAGATCCCCGGAGATGGACTGTTGCCAGAGGGCCGATTGCCGCGTCAGGCCACGGGCTATGGTGGCCGAGGCGGCGCGGAATCGGGCATCCCCATAGAGCAGGGGGGCGGCCAGCCGCTGGAAGTTGGCCCCGTCGGAGGGCTGGATGTTGAGATGGTGCAGCTGCACCTGGGCCTGGGTCCAGGCCAGCGTCTTGGCCCGCTGGAAGGCGTGGCGGTTGTGATGCTGATCGATGAGATCGAGCAGTGCCGGTCGCGAGGGGGCCACCAGGGTCCAGAAGGCGACATGGGTGCTGCTGCCAGGCAGGACGTGGACCCGCTGGCGCAGGGCGAAGATGGGGTCGAGCACCGTGCCCGTGGTGTTGGAGAGGGGGACATGGCGCTGCAAGGCGTGGGCGGTGGCCAGGGTGCGCCCCTGGCCGATGAAGCGGGCACGGTCGGATTCATATTGCAGGGTCCCGGCCAGATGGTCCTCGACGATGATGAAGTGGGCGGCCCACACCTCCTCCTCCTCGGGGGATCTGGGCCGCCGGGTGGCGATCAGGGCCCCCAGCTCGGCCAGGTATTCGGTGACCACAAAGAGCTTGCTGAAGGCCGGGTGGGCGCGATCCGCCTCCGGTGTGGTCAGCACCAGCTCGGCATAGGAGGTGAGCTCGATATGACGAAGGCGGCGACCGCGGTTGCTCAGGGAGATGCGCCTCACTTCCCCGTCCGCCTCACCGGAGACCAGCACTTCCAGGGTGGTGGTGAGGCGATCGTGATGATGAACGAACTGGGCGCGATCCTCGGAGAAAACTACCTCTCCCTTCGGATCCGAGTTGCCAAGAGGATGAGCGCAGGGGGACCAGGTCTCACCGCTCTGGACATCATGGAGGAAGAGGAAGGAGCCCCAGTGGTCGCGGGTGGCATCCTCCTGCCAGCGGGTGATGGCGATGTGGCGCCAGCGGCTGTAACCCGCCCCGGCCCCGGTGAGCATGACGCAGTAGCGGCCATTGGAGAGCAGGTGGGTGACAGGGGCCCCCAGGCTGGCCGAGGAGAGGCGGCGCACCGAGCTCACCTCGAAGCCGCTCTGGGTGAGGGAGGCCTTGATCTCGGCGGCGTGGGGCCGAACGATGGCCATGTCCTGGGGGATCCGCTCCTGCAGCAGCAGATCGCAGGCCTGCACCATGGGGTCTTCATGGAAACGGGCGCGCATCTGCCCCCCGTGAAGGGCGTTGGCGAGGGCCACTATGGTCATCCCCTGGTGGTGGGCCATGAAGCTCTGCACTATGGCAACCTGCTGGCTGTCGGGCAGGCGCGAGGGGGTAAAGTCGAGGGCCTCGTAGAAGCCGTAACGGCCGCGGCCTCCCATGGCGGCCAGCCGCTGGAAGTTTGTCAGGGCAGCCCCCGGGTTGATCATGGCGGCCAGCCCGGTGGCATAGGGGGCGACCACTTTGTCCTCGGCCAGCCCGCGCTTGAGGGCGAGCTGGGGGATGCCGAAATTGGAGTACTGGTAGGTGAACTCCATGTCCCTGGCGTTGTAAGCGGACTCCGAGATGCCCCAGGGGATGCCGAGGGCGTGGCCGTAGCGGATCTGGGCGTCGACGATCAGCCTGCTGGTCTGCTCAAGCTGCGAGCCGACCGGGGCCCGCATCACCAGGGCGGGCATCAGGTACTCGAACATGGAGCCGGACCAGGAGATGAGGGCGGCCCCTGTGCCCAGGGGGGTGGCCGCCCGTCCCAGCCTGAACCAGTGGCTGGTGACGACATCCCCCTTGGCGATGGCAAACAGGCTGGCCAGCCTCGCCTCCGAGGCGAGCAGATCGTAACAGCTGCCGTCGAGCCGGTTGTCGGAGAGGGAGTAGCCGATGGAGAGCAGGCGGCGCTCCTCATTGAGCAGGAACCCGAAGTCCATCCCCATGGCGAGGGCGCGGGCCTGGGCTGCCAGGGCGTGCAGCCGTCGCTGGCGCATCTCGGGGTCGGCGGCCTGATCCTGCAGATGTTCGGCCACCACCCGCTTGAGGGCCTCCAGCCAGAAGAGGAGCTCCTCCCCCTCCCGTTGACAGGCCTGCAGGTCGAGCTGGTGCGCCGTGTTGCTGGCTTGCACCGTCAGCCGGGCGAGCACCGGGAGCTGGTGGGTTGCCGACAGGGGGCGGGCGAGCTGGCCACGGATTTCCTTGAGGCTGGCGACAAGGGCCTGCACCTGGCCGCTCTCCTTCATGGCGTAAGCCTGCAGGGCCTGCTCCGCCAGCAGGCAGGTATCCAGGATGCCGCTGCAAATGGTGCTGTCCCCCGCCTGTTGCTGCCATCGATCGCAGCCGGTGGCGACCACCAGCAGGTGGCCGGCCAGGTTGCCGCTGTCCACCGAAGAGACATAGGCCGGCTCCAGGGTGAGCAGGCTGCGGGTATCGTACCAGTTGAAGAAGTGACCCTTGAAACGGGGCAGACGCTGCATCACGGCCAGGGTGGTTTCCAGCCGCGTGAGGATGGCGCAGCACCCGGCCCAGCCAAAATCATTGGCCGCCAGGGCGGAGAGCAGATAGAGCCCCATGTTGGTGGGGGAGGTGCGATGGGCGATGACCTCCTGCGGACTCTCCTGCACGTTGTCCGGTGGCAGCTGGTTGTCCAGATCGGTGACCAGGGTCTCGAAATAGCGCCATGTCTGGCGGGCAACCAGGCGCAGCTCGGCGGCCTGGGCGGGAGTGCAGCTCATCTGCCTGGTGAGGTCGGGGGGGCGGCTGGTCCAGTAGGCCACCAGCGGGGCCAGCAGCCAGAGCAGGCTGACCGGCAGCACCAGGGGCCAGGCGGCGGGGGCGCTCAGCAGGGTGAGGCCGCTGACCCCAATGGCCAGTACCACCCCGGCCGTCATCAGCCGATAAAACCCGGTCCAGGCCAGGCGCGGTGAACCCGAACTCTGGGCCGAGGTGGTCCACTCCAGCAGGTGGCGATGGGAGAGGAAGAGGCGAAACAGGGTGCGCACTATGGCATCCGTCATGCGCCAGGCCTGATCGACCAGAAACACCAGGCTGAGCAGGGCCTGCATGAAGGCCCGCTGCAGCCGCTGGCCGACCATCCCCAGGTAGTGGCGCCACAGGATGTCCCGCTTGCGGGGGATCAGGGTGAAGAGCAGCGGCAGGAAGAGGGGCAATGCCTGGGCGGCGAACAACAGGAGGCTGGCGATTGTTGCTGTGCCCAGCGGCAACTGCCAGCCAGCCAGCAGCGCCAGCAAGGTGCTTGGTG
Organism: Aeromonas rivipollensis; assembly: GCF_010974825.1. GTDB lineage: Bacteria > Pseudomonadota > Gammaproteobacteria > Enterobacterales > Aeromonadaceae > Aeromonas > Aeromonas rivipollensis. Next base: position 116,827 of record NZ_JAAILA010000011.1, read on the forward strand.
CCAGCAGGGAGCGGCAGAGGTTGTCAAACATCTTCCAGCGCCCGATGAGCGGCAGGGCGTCCTGCCCGCGGCTACGCCGGCAGATCCAGGCGAGCAACTGCCAGTCCCCTCGGGTCCAGCGATGCTGGCGCTTGGCACTGACGTCATAACGGGAGGGAAACTCCTCGACGACCTCGATATCCGAGGCGAGCCCCGCCCGGGCGAAGATCCCCTCGAACAGATCATGGCTCAGGTGGCTGTTGTCCGGCACGCGCCCCGCCAGGGCGGCGGTGAAGGCATCCACGTCATAGATGCCCTTGCCGGTGAAGGAGCCCTCCCCGAACAGATCCTGATAGAGGTCGGAGACGGTGGCGGCATAGGGATCCATGCCCCCGGGCCCGGAGTAGAGCCGCTGATAGTAGGAGCCGTCCTGACCCAGTGGCAGCGAGGGGGTGACCCGGGGCTGCAGTATGCCATAGCCATGGGTGACACGCTGGCGCCCGGCGTCGAGGTGGGGGTGATTGAGGGGATGGGCCATCTTGCCAATCAGCCGGCTGGCGGCATCCCGTGGCAGGCGGGTATCCGCGTCCAGGGTGATGACATAGCGCACCCCCTGGGGGATGGCGGGGGGCTGGCCGTCCGTCGCCATGAAGCTGGTATCCGCCGCGCCGCGCAGCAAGCGGTTCAGCTCGTATAGCTTGCCCCGCTTGCGCTCCCACCCCATCCAGCACCCCTCGCCCGGGTTGAACCTGCGGTGGCGATGGAGCAGCCAGAAGCGATCCCCTGAGGGGCCAGGGCCATATTTTTCGTTGAGCCGGGCAATGGCCTGGCGCGCCGCCACCAGCAGGGCCTCATCCCCCGGCAGCCGCTCTTGCTGCGCATCCACACCGTCGCTGAGCAGGGCAAAGCTGATATCGCCGCTGACCCCGGAGAGATGATGCACCTCCAGCTGCTCGACCTGTGCCAGCAGCTCGGATGGCGACACCAGCAGGGTCGGCATGACCACCAGGGTGCGCAGCGAGGGCGGGATGCCGTGGGTGAGATCCATGGCGGGGAGGGGGCTGGGAACCAGGTGCGCGCTGATGAGGTAGTTGACCAGGGCCAGGGCCACGGCATGGGTCGGCAGGAGCGCAAACAGGAAGAAAAGCCCCATCCAGAGTGACCAGGGTTCATCTGGGGAGACCAGCAGGCGATGGCTCAGGGCCAGCAGAAAGAGGGTCAGCAAAGCGATGATGCCGATGTAACCCTGGATGCCGAGCCGGGCGTAAAAGCGGTGCAGGCGAAGGCGCAGGGGAGGGCGAAATCCGAGCTCGGCTTCGAGGGCGGGTCGCCCCTCTGCGATCAGGTGGTAGCCGGGCTCCGCTGCTCTTCGCCGTATCTCGTCCTGCTGCTCCTCCGGTGGGAGCCGGGTCGCGGCCAGGACCCTGGCCGTGACCGCCAGCTCGTCGTGGTCGGAGTAGCGGGCCAACTCTTCTATGGCCTGGCGATAGAGGTTGCGGGTGGGGAAGTCCATCTCGGCAAAGGGGCTCTCTGCGCGAAGCTGATAATCCACCAGGCTCATCCCCTCGACGAGTTCACTCCAGTCCATGCCGGAGATGAGGCGCATGCTGGTGATGACGTTGCGAATGGTGACGTTGGAGGCGCCCTGGCGCTGCTGGGCATGCTGCACCACCTCCTCCACCGACAGGCCTTGCCGGGTGAGGCGCTCCTCCAGCCAGCCGAGTGCCGGTGTGGTGTTGGGGTCCTGATCCCGCAGCTGCTTGACCAGCTGGGCGGCAAACAGCTCGGAGAGGGGGCCGCTCGCCCGGGAGGCGATGTCTTCGTTGAGTGCCGAGACGGCGCAGCCCTCCACGAGCAGCCGGGTGCAGAGGGCATCGGCATCGGCTCTGATCTGCTGGGCCAGGGTGATCTGCTCCACCAGGCGGCGCAGGTTTTCAATGAGCACGATCCTGAGGGTGATGGGCACGGCCCAGAGCTCCCCTATGGTCAGGGGCTGCACGCGCTGATAGGCGAGGATGAAGCGGCTCAGGATCTCGGCGTCGAAGTGGCTGTCGTTGTGGGCGATGAAGGCCCAGGCGATGCCAAAGACCCTGGGGTAGCCCGCGAAGGGGCCGGCGGCGAGCTTGGGCAACTGACGGTAGTAACCGCCGGGCAGGCTGCTGCGGATCTCGTAGAGCTGGGCCTCGACCAGGTGATAGTTGTCGAGGAACCACTCGGCCGCGTGGGTCAGATCATGACCCAGCTCGAGCTCGGCGGCGCTGCTCCGGTAGGCGCGAGAGAGGACGGCCTCGTTGGCCTTGAGCCGCAGATGCAGGGAGGGCACAGAGATGGGGGTCGCCGTCACCGGCTGCGCCTCGGCCAGGGTAGTGGCATGGAGTTCCAGCCGCTCTATGCCGAACAGCTCTTCACGAATGGGCTCCTTGCTCTGCCAGGGGCCGGTGGCGCTATGCACGCCAAGCCATCCGGCTAACCACTCATTCATGGGCCGTCTCCTGCTCGTTCAGGGCGGGGGCAGACTCGCCACTGCATGGCCGTTGGGACATGGGCAATCCTCGCAGGCAAGGGGTGACGGGGCTGCTGTCATCGGCATGCCGGATGAAGTGAAAACCCTGCCCTGGTCATGGGCAAGGGGGGCTGCCGTTGTGCCTGGGCTATGGGCTCCCGGGCCGGCAACCGCGATGGGTCGCCGCGCCCCCGGCCTGACAAACGCAGGGGAAGGGGGCTGGCAACATTGAGACTATGGGGGAGGGGAAGGGGGCTGTCTGTTCGTTAACGTACATAAGGTGAGGGGCAGTTCACCGCGCCGCCTCAGCCGTCAGCCGAGATCGGTCGAGGCGAACCGCTCCCCCCTGGCCAGCACCCGGCTGGCCAGGGCGGGGCTGTGCTGGTGGCGGAGGGGCTTGGCCTGCGCGAGGCGACGCCACTCCCGCCACAACAGCCAGCAGAGCGGCGGGGTCAGCAGCAGCACGGTCGCGGGCTGGGCCAGCAGCACGCCGTCGCGGCCCCACCAGAGCGGCAGCAGGAAGATGAGGGGCAGCAGCAGCGCCGTCTTGGCGGCCGAGATGACCAGGGCCTGACGGGTGCGCGCCATGGATTGCAGCAGCACTATGCCGAACATGATGATCCCCTCCAGCGGTATGGCGGCGAGGTTGAGGGTCAGGCTGCTGACGGCGGCGGCCAGCAGCTCGGCATCCTGATCCCCGGTGTAGAGCATGGCGACCTGGCGGGGCAGCAGCTGGATCAGCAGCCAGACTCCCATGCCATAGACCAGCGTGATCTTGAGCCCCATGGCCATCAGGAATCTGAGATCCCGCAGGCGCCCGGCCCCGGTGGCCTGGCTGATCAGCGGCTGGATGCCGAAGGCCAGCCCCTGCAGGATCACGATGAACACCGCCTCTGTGTAACCCGCCACAGTGAAGCCCGCCAGATCCTTGACCGAGCCGTGCACCATCAGCTGGCTGTTGTGCAGCAGCAGCAGCAGCCCCAGGTTGAACTGGGCGATCAGGCTCGGTAGCCCGGTGAACAGCAGCTTGGGCATGGCCGGGAAGCTGGGCACCAGCTGGCGCCAGCCAAGGCGCAGCCTGGCGTGGGAGGTAAAGAAATAACCAAGGCCAAGCAGGCTGACCACACCTTCCGAGATGAGGGTAGCCTGGGCCGTGCCCACCAGCCCCAGCCCCAGGCGGCCGACCATGATGTAGTTGAGCAGTATGTTGAGCAGGGCGCCGCAGCTCACCAGTACCATGGCGAGGCGGGGGCGACCGTCGTTGCGCAGCAGATAGGGCACCGCCAGGTTGCTGGCCAGCAGCAGGGTGCCGCCCCCTATCCAGCCGAGGTAGTCGCTGGCCTGTTGCCAGGTCTCGGTATCCGGTGCTATGCCCAGGGCCAGCAGGATGTCGGTGTGCCAATGGTGCAGCAGCAGCGGCGCCACTATCCCCAGCAGCCCCAGCAGCCAGAATGCATTGACCAGGGCCTGACGGGCCAGGGCGAGGTTTCTGGCCCCCTGCTGGAGGGAGATGGCGGTCGCCGCCCCCATGGCGACCATGGCGGCGAGGCCGATCAGCACCATGATGACCGGGTAGACCAGGTTGATCCCGGCGAGACCGGCGGCCCCCACATAGTGGCCGACGAAGATGCCATCCACCAGGTAATAGGCGCCGGAGACCAGCATGGCCATGATGGAGGGGAGGGCATAGCCCCAGAAACGGCGGGTCATGGCCCGCTGACGGCGAATGAAATAGGCTGACATATCTGTGCTTCTGCCGGGTCGGGGATCGAAGCCACAGTGTAGATTCTTAGCTTTCCATTGATAATCCGGTATTTATTTGATGGATTGATGAGTATCACTCATCAGTCACGCGGGCTATGGTGGGCCTTCAACATGTCTATCAGGGCCCGCAGGCCGTGGCCCAGCTGGTGGCGGCTGGGGTAGAAGAGACTGAAGCCGGCAAAGGTGGGGCTCCAGTCGGCCAGCACAGTCACCAGCCGACCCGCCGCCAAGGCCTCGCTCACCTCCTCCTCATAGCAGTAGGCCAGCCCCAGGCCCGCCTCGGCCGCCCCCAGATAGAGGGCGGGAGTGCTGGTGGTCAGCGGCCCGCTCACCTCTATCTCCAGCAGCTCGCCGTCGGCGGCAAAGGCCCAGCGATAGTGGTGATGAGGGGTGAGGCGATAGCCGATGCAGTCGTGCTGGCTGAGCTCGGAGGGGTGCAGGGGGATGCCGCGCCTTGCCAGGTAGTCGGGGGAGCCTACCACCAGATAGCGCTGCAACGGGCCCAGGGGCACGGCTATCATCTCCTGGGGCAGCAGATCGCCGTAGAAGAGGGCGGCGTCATAGCCATCCTCGATGAGACGGGGCATCAGCTCCTGCTCCACCACCTCCACCTGCATGCGCGGATAGCGCACCAGATAGTCGATAAGCACTGGGGCCAGCACCTCCTGGATGGCGGCCCTGGGGGCACAGATCTTCAACCTGCCGACCGGCTCATCCCCATGACGCTTCAACTCCTCCAGCGCCTCCTCCAGCTGACCCAGGGTCGGCAGCAGCTGCGTCAGCAATCGCTCCCCCGCATCGGTCGGCACCACGGCTCTGGTGCTGCGATTGAGCAGCCTGACTCCCAGACGACTCTCCAACCCCTTGAGGGAGTGGCTCAGGGCCGAGGCCGAGACCCCGAGCTCGAGGGCGGCCCGGCTGAAACTGCGGTGGCGGGCGACGGCGGCAAATACCGCCAGTTCGGCAAGATCGGTGCGGGTGATGGTCATGTTCAGCAAGGGGCAGTGGGGGAAAACCAAGGGTACGCCAAGGGGGCACGGGAGACAATCGGCACGCTGTCGCGGGGATTGTAACTGTTTTGTTGCTATTCCCAGGGGGCTGAAAATCACCACCTATTTTTAATTTGTTAAAAAATTTTCGCAGCACGGGGCCTGTAATGTGATCTTGCTCGTTTGAAAGGCGACTGAAGTCAAACTTTGGTTGATTAATTCAAAAAAACGCTGTGATTAATAGGGCCTTTTAACTAGAGTCAGCTCATCGGATGAGGTGGCCGTTGCCAGTTTGTTAAATGGCGCGAGCAACACCCTCAGCATCACGATCTCATGCCTTCGTTTGTTGCAATTTGGTTGTCACATGGAGTGATGGCCGGATAGCCGGGGCCTGAGAATAAAAAAGGACGAACAGCAGGTGTTCCAGGGAGAGGAACCGGGCCCATGCCCACTGACTAGTAAGAATCCACCTTCCTTGATGACAGGAACATCCCTATGTCTGACATGAATATTGCAGTTGAAGGCAGCTTGAGCAAAGCCTCCTCCCGTGGCATCAACAAGGCCGATCTGGTCTGGATGCTGGGCCTGTACGGTACCGCCATCGGTGCCGGTGTCCTCTTCCTGCCGATCAATGCCGGCGTCGGTGGCCTCTGGCCGCTGGTGGCCATGCTGGTGCTGGCCCTGCCGCTGACCTTCTTCGCACACCGCGGCCTGACCCGCTTCGTGCTGTCCGGCTCTACCCGTGATGGCGACATCACCGAAGTAGTGGAAGAGCACTTCGGCAAGACCGCAGGCAAGTTCATCACCCTGCTCTACTTCTTTGCCATCTACCCCATTCTGCTGATGTACTCGGTCGCCATCACCAACACAGTCGAGAGCCTGATGGTTCACCAGCTGGGTATGACGGCACCTCCCCGTGCCATTCTGTCGCTGGTGCTGATCCTGGGTCTGATGGCGATCGTTCGCCTCGGCGGCCAGGTGATCGTCAAGGCGATGAGCGTGCTGGTATTCCCCTTCGTGATCACCCTGATGGGCCTGGCGCTCTACCTGATCCCGCACTGGAACGGTGCCATAGTGACCGAAGCGCCTGCGCTGTCCGAGGCCTTCAACGGTGACTTCATCAAGACCCTGTGGCTGGCCATTCCGGTCATGGTGTTCTCCTTCAACCACTCCCCGATCATCTCCTCCTTCGCGGTGGACAACAAAGGTCGTTACGGTGAAGGTGCCGAGAAGAAGTGCAGCAATATACTGCTGGGCGCCCACGTCATGATGGTGATGACTGTGATGTTCTTCGTATTCAGCTGCGTACTGAGCCTCTCCCCGGCTGATCTGGCGGCTGCCAAGGAACAGAACATCTCCATCCTGTCCTACCTGGCCAACCACTTCGACAACCCGGTGATCGCCACAGTGGCACCGCTGATCGCCCTGGTTGCCATCAGCAAGTCCTTCCTGGGTCACTACCTGGGCGCGCAAGAAGGCATGAACGGCCTGATGGCCAAGGCGCTGCGCGAGAAGGGCAAGAAGGTCGAGATCAAGCAGCTGAACAAGGTGACCGCTGTCTTCATGATCCTGACCACCTGGGCCATCGCCACCATCAACCCGAGCATCCTCGGCATGATCGAAGACCTGGGCGGCCCCATCATCGCCATGCTGCTGTTCCTGATGCCGATGTACGCCATCGCCAAGATCCCGGCCATGCGCAAATACGCTGGCAATCTCAGCAACGGCTTCGTGACCCTGATTGGCCTGATCGCCATGTCCGGCATCATCTACAAGCTGATTGCCTGATAATTCCGGTTACGCCGTTGAATGAAGAAGCCGCCTCCCAAGAGGCGGCTTCTTCATTTGCGGCGCAGAGTGCTTAACAAAGCCGTGGCGGCGGCCTAACATGGCGGGATGTTTTTCTAGACAGGACAAAAGGATATGTCTGGGTTGAAAAAGGATCTCGGGCTCTGGCAGGGGATGGGGCTGCTCGCCACCTCATTGCTCGGCACCGGGATCTTCGTGGTGCCGGCGACAGCGGCGTCGCTGGCGGGGGGCGCGTCGCTGTGGGCCTGGGTGCTGCTCATCGTACTGGTACTGCCCATCGCCTTCACCTTCGCCCGCCTCGGTCGCCGCTACCCCCATGCGGGCGGGGCGCCGCACCTCATCGGGCTCGCCTTTGGCAACGGCGCCGAGCGCTTCTCCGCCTTCCTGTTTCTGGCGGTGCTGCCGGTGGGGCTGCCCGCCGCCCTCACCATAGCCGCCGGTTTCTGGCACGCCCTGTTCGACATGGGGGAGTGGACCCTGTGGGCCATCCAGCTGCTGACCCTGCTTGGGGTCTTCCTGCTCGGCCTGCGGGGGGCGCGTTCCTCCGGCAACCTGCAACTGCTGATTGCCCTGGCCATATTGGGGCTGACCCTGCTCATCTGGTTCAAGGGGGATCTCGGCTGGCGTGACGGGGCCCAGCCGCTGCCGACGGCCGCCGAATGGCCCGCCATGGGCACGGCGCTGGCGGTGATGTTCTGGTGCTTCGTGGGGCTGGAAGCCTTCGCCCACATGGGGGAGGAGTTCAAGCGACCGGAGCGGGACTATCCCCTGGCCCTGCTCGGCGGCGTCTTGCTGGCGGGGCTCATCTACTGGGTGCACTCCCTGGTGGTGCTCAAATACGGTCTCTATGGGGACGAGGCGACCAATGCCACCGCCATTCCGGCCCTGCTCTCCCTGCTGTTCGGCCCTACCGCCAAGTGGCTGGTGGCGGTGCTCGGCTACCTCTCCTGCTTTGCCAGCATCAACATCTACCTGCAAGGGTTTGCGCGCCTTATCTGGAGCATGGCGCGGGAGGGCAAGCTGCCCGCCTCCCTCTCCCGCCTCTCGGCCCGTGGTGCGCCCCTCAATGCCCTGTGCTGGGTGCTCGCCATCTGTCTGGTCTCCATCACCTTGATCCTCTGGCTCAAGCTGCCGCTCGATGAGCTCATCCGCTACGCCAACGGCAACTTCGTGCTGGTCTATCTGCTCTGCATGGCGGCGGGCTGGCGTCTGCTTGGCGGCATGGGCAAGGGGCTGGCGGGGGTGAGCGTCTTGCTCTGCGCGGCCGTGCTGGTGGCGCTCGCCTCCCAGGTGCTCTATGCGGTGGTGCTGAGCGCGGGCTACGGCTGCTTCTCCCTGTGGCGGCGCAGACGCCGCCGCACTCTGGCCACCGACAACATCTGCACCATCAAGTAACCACCCAAAAGAAGCCCCGCAGTGCGGGGCTTTTTACTGGCTATCAGATGTGGTGGTGCTTAAAGGTCTGGCAGGTCGCTGCGCAGCAGGGCGTAGTGGCGAAGGGAGATGAAGCCATCCCCCTTCCACTCGCACTCCCGCGCCGTGCCTTCGTAGCGAAAGCCGGCTCGCTCCAGCAGGCGGGCGGAGGAGAGGCTGGGCTCCTCCACTACCGCCAGCAGCCGGTGCAGCGCTGTGGTGCGGTAAGTGAGCGGGAGCCACAACCGCAGCGCCGCGCTCATTACCCCCTTGCCCCAGTGTTCGGGATAGAGCCAGTAGCCGATCTCGGCCCCTTTGTGCTGCGGGTCGGCATCGTGGTAGCCGATGGCTCCCAGCGGCTCTTTGGTGCGCGGATTGCGAATGAGGTGCCAGGCACCGCGGCCCGTGCGGGTCAGCTCGGCGTACCACTCCATCTGGGCCTGACATTCTGCCAAGCTGTCGTAGCTGATGCCGTAGTAGGCGATGACACGCGGATCCGACAGGCCACGATAGATGTGGGGCAGGTCGGCCTCGATGACGGGATCCAGCCTTATCTCTGGCGACGTAGTTGACGTCATGGGGGCTCCTTGCGGCCAGTCGTGGCTGGCCGCTTGTGTTGAGTCAAACAGGGGGGGATGGCCAAGGCGGTTCATTGCTGCGCTCATGATTCGACAAGCCCGAGCAAGCCGGCCAGCCTTGCCAGCTCATGGCGCCACTCCTGCTGCAGCCGCGGGGTCTGGTGCCTGGGCTTGCGGGCGAGATCGGCGGCCAGCAGGGCATCGAGCTCATACCAGCGGGCCAGCAGCGCCTCTTCGTCATCCTCAGTGCAGGCAGTGGCCTGGCGGGAATCGTGCCCGGATGACTCCTCAGCCACCACTCTCTGCTGGTGGTCGATCAGCTCGGCATAGGCCCGCTCTGCACTGTGGGCCTCCTGGATGCGGCCGTCTCTGATCAGCCAGAAGCGGTTGCAGCTGCGCTCGATCAGATCCCGATCGTGGGAGACCAGCAAGACGCCCCCGGGGAAGGCATTCAAGGCCTCGGCCAGCTCCTCCTTGCCCGCCAGATCCAGGTGGTTGGTGGGTTCATCGAGCCAGAGCAGGTGGTGGCTCGCCAGGGAGAGGGCGAGAAACAGCAGCCTGGCCCGCTCCCCCCCGCTCAAGGCGTGCACCCGCTGGCCATGGCGGGAGTAGGGGAAGCCCGCGCGGATCAGGGCCTGGCGCAGTGTCACCTCCGGCAAGGGCGCCAGGGGATAGAGGGCGTCGCTCAGGGTGGCGTCGCCGTCCAGCTGCTGCAGGGACTGATCGTAGTAGGCGATGCTGGCGCCGGGGTGGCGATACCAGCCCTCACCCGGCCCTTGATCGCGCAGCTCGCCCCAGCACTGGCGCAGCAGGGAGGACTTGCCGGTGCCGTTGGCGCCGAGCAGAGCGACCCTGTCGCCGGCCCGCAACCAGAGATCCTCGGCCCGCAGCAGGGGCGGCAAGCCGGGGGCGGGGTGCACCTCCAGGGCTTCCAGTCGCAGCAGGGCATTGGCGGGCAGTGCCTGCCCGTGCAGCTCGAGGCGCCAGGGGGCTGGCGCCGCGACCTGGCTCTGCTCCTCCTGCAGGCGGGTGATGCGTTTTTCCATGGACTTGGCCTGGCGCACCAGCTTCTCGTTGTCATGCTCCCGCCCCCAGGTGGCGAGGCGCTTGCTGCTGGCGCTCAGGCGATCGATCTCCTTCTGCTCGTCGGCCCGGCGCAGGCGGGCCTGCTCGTCCTCCTCCGCCAGCGCCACCCTGGCCTGACTGCAGGGCAGGGCGAAACGATGGAGTCGTCCATCCCGCAGGATCAGGGTCTCGCGGGTCACCCGATCGAGCAGGCGGGCATCGTGGGAGACCAGCACCAGGGCGCCCCGCCAGCCCAGGAGGAACTGCTCCAGCCAGAGCAGTGCGGGCAGATCCAGGTGGTTGCTGGGTTCATCCAGCAGCAACAGGTTGGGTTGGCGCAGCAGGGCGCGGCCTAGCTGCAACCGGGTGTGCTGGCCGCCGCTCAGGGCGCTGACGGGGAGTTCGGCCTGCTCTTCGAGCTGCAGCTCGGTGAGCATCTTGTCCACCTGCCAGTCGGCGGCGGGATCACCCGCCAGGGCATCCTGCAGCACGGCGCGGGTGCCTAGCCCTTGCAGCCTTGGGGGCAGGTGCTGGGCCACGAACTCGCAGCGGCAGGGGGCGGCCTGCTGCACCCGTCCGTCATGGGGTTGCAGCTCACCGGCCAGCAGGGCGAGCAGTGTGCTCTTGCCGCAGCCATTGGCGCCAATCAGGCCCAGGCGATCGCCGCTCTGGATGCCGAGATTTATGTGGTCAAACAAGGGGAGGTGTCCCGCAGTCATCTGCAGGGAGTGGGTACTCATCAGTGTCGTCATGCTCTTGCTCTCTTAAATGGCGGGATCGGAAATCCCTGTCATCAGGAGCGCTGGCGACAACGGTCGAGAAAGGTCTCGGTGTGGAAGGAGTCGGCTTTGCTCGAACCCGCTATCGCAGCGCGATGGTATGCAGGCAAGAGCGGGCGAATGTGCCGAACAGGCGAGCCGAGAACATCGGACACGCTTGGATAACCATTTTTTACCTCCTTGTGTTTCGTTATGGTCAGGTGCGGCGATTATAGGCGTAGAAAAAATAGCCGTCTATCGGGGAATAGGGGGGATATCGGGCTGTTATGGGGGCATCTGGCAGTGAAAAGGGGTCTTCATCGTAGCCTCCGGCAAAACAAGAGCCCCGCAGGGCGGGGCTCTTGAATCAGGTATGCGGGTGCATCAGATGAGAGGGATCAGTCGCGGGGGGTCTTGAGCGCCTGGATCACATCGTCACTGGGGGCCAGCCCCTCCACGTGGTTGAAGCTCTCCAGCCCCTCCTGCGCATTGATGGTGAAGGCGTCGGCGCTCTGGTAGCTGCCGCTGCCGGCGCTCTCGACCAGGACGATGAGCTCGGGCTGCTTGTCACCGTTGAGATCCAGCAGTTTGAGCGCCTTGATGCTGCCATCGCGAGGCATCACCTTGCCGTCGATGAACTGATCCAGGGGAAACTCGGGGTTGGCGCCTGAGTAGAGGCGCACGTCGTAGCTGCCGGTGGAGGCGGGCTCGCCGCGCCCCTCGCTGACTGTGAGCACCTGGCCCGTAGGCAGCGTCAGCTGCTGGAAGAATCCCTCCGCCGCCTGGCTGGTCAGGGGCAGGCTGAGCAGGCCGAGAGTAATGAGTAAGGCTTTCATGGATGTGACCCTTGTTGCTGCTTGTGATGCGGTGTCAGTGGGCAGGGGCCTGGCCCCCGCCTTGTCTGTGGCCGACCAGGGGCTGGCGCTTGGCCAGCCCCTGTCGATCCCCTGTTTACCATATCTTGACCCGTTTGGCCGGGTCCAGATAGAGCTTGTCACCCGGCTGTATGTTGAACGCCTCATAGAAGGCGGGGATGTTCGGCACCACGCCGTTGACCCTGTACTCGGGAGGGGAGTGGGGATCCGAGGCGAGCAGCATCTGCATCAGCTCGGGGCGATACATGCCCTTCCATACCTGGGCCCAGCCGAGGAAGAAGCGCTGCTCGCCGGTGAAGCCGTCCAGCACAGGGGCTTCCTTGCCATCCAGCGACAGCAGGTAGGCCTTGTGGGCTATGGTGAGGCCACCGAGATCGCCTATGTTCTCCCCCAGGGTGAACTGGCCGTTGACGTACTGCCCCTTGATGGGCTCGAAGCGGTTGTACTGGGCCACCAGCCGGCTGGTTCGGAAGCGGAACTCCTTGAGATCCTGGGGCGTCCACCAGTCGCGCATCACGCCATCACCGTCGGATCTGGCCCCCTGATCGTCGAAACCGTGACCCATCTCGTGGCCTATCACCCCGCCGATGGCGCCGTAGTTCACAGCGTCGTCCGCGCTCATGTCGAAGAAGGGGGGTTGCAAAATGGCGGCCGGGAAGACGATCTCGTTGTTGCTCGCGTTGTAGTAGGCGTTCACCGTCTGGGGCGACATGTGCCACTCGTCCCTGTCCACCGGCTTGCCGAGGCGGGCCAGGCTGTCGGCATATTCGAAGGCGCGGGCGCGCTGCAGGTTGCCCACCAGGTCATCGGCGCGGATCTCGATGGCGCTGTAGTCCTTCCACTTGTCCGGATAGCCTATCTTGGGCCTGAACTTGGCGAGCTTGGCCAGGGCCTGGGTCTTGGTGGCCGGCGACATCCAGTCCAGCTCCTGGATGCTCTGGCCGTAGGCGGTGCGCAGGTTCTCCACCAGCTGCTCCATGCGTGCCTTGGCCTCTGGCGGGAAGTAGCGCTCCACATAGAGCTTGCCCACCGCCTCCCCCAGGTTGTTGTCCAGTACCCCGAGGGCACGCTCCCAGGGGGCGCGCTGCTTGGGCGTGCCGCTCAAGGTGGTGCCGAAGAAGGCGAAGTTCTGGGCGTCGGTCTGGCTGTCGAGGTAGGGGGCGAAATCGGTGATGAGCTGCCACTTGAGGTAGGCCTGCCAGTCGCCCATGGGGGTCTGCTTCATCACCTCGTCCAGGGCCGTCAGGTAGCTCGGCTGGCCTATGATGAGGCTCTGCTGGCCGCTCAGGCCGGCCTGATCCAGATAGCTGTTCCAGTCGATGCTGGGGGCGAGGCGCGTGAGCTCGCCGATGGGGGCCTTGTTGTAGTTCTTCTGCCGATCCCGCAGGACGACGTTGTCCCACTGGATCTGGGCGAGCCGGGTCTCGAGGGCCAGGATGCGCTTGGCCTTGGCCCCCGCATCCGCCTCGCCGAAGCGGCTCAGCATGCCGGCGATATGTTGCTCGTATTTCTGCCGCAGCGCCTGGCTGGCGGCATCCTGCTTGAGGTAGTAGTCCCTGTCCGGCAGGCCGAGCCCGGATTGATAGAGGTAGACCGCATAGCTGTCCGGCGCCTTGGCGTCCGCATCTATCCAGAAGCCGAAGGGGGCGCGGCCCCCCAGCTTGCCGGCACGGGCGAAGGCCTGGGCCAGACCCTGCTTGTCATGGATCTGATCGATGTCGCCAAGCATGGGCAGCAGGGGCGTGGTGCCCCTGGCGTTGCGGGTCTGCTGATCCAGATAGCTTCGGTAGAGGTCGTGGATCTGCTGGGCCGGGGTGCCGGTGGCGGCCTTGCCGTCCAGCCCCTCCACCAGCACCCGCACGTCTGCCAGGGACTTGTCCCGCAGCAGGTAGAAGGCGCCGTCGGCGGGCCTGTCATCCGGGATCTTGGCGGTGGCCAGCCAGTGGCCGTTCACGTAGCGGAAGAAGTCGTCACCGGGCTTGACCCGGGTGTCCATGTTGGCCAGCGCGAGGCCGGAGTGCTTGTCTGCCTGGTCCGGCCCCTGACTGCAACCGGCCAGCAAGGCCAGCCCGATGAGGGCGGCCAGTATGCTTTTCTTATTGTTCATTGTCTTATTCCAATTAGGGTTACTCAGCGTCCCGGTCCAGGTCGGGAGGAGACTCACTCTAGCAGTCGGGTTAGCGCTTGATAAGCCCGACTCTGCTAAGATCGGCCTGGTCGTATAGGGGAAGCCTATGATTTCTCGTGTTTATTCTCGTTTTTGTCAGACTCTGCCCGCGCCGGAAGGTTCCCGGGGCCTGCTGGTAGCCTTCAGTGGCGGGCTCGACTCCACCGTGCTGCTGGTGCTGGCGGCGCGTTTTGCCCAGGAGCAGGGCCTTGCCCTGCGTGCCCTGCACGTCCACCACGGCCTGAGCCCTCATGCCGACGACTGGGTGGCCCATTGTGAAGGGGTGTGCCAGCAACTGGCGGTGCCCCTCATCATCCAGCGGGTGCAACTGCAACGGGGCAACGGCGACAGTCTGGAGGCCCAGGCGCGGGAGGCCCGCTACCAGCGTCTCGCCGCCTGCCTGGAGGAGGGGGAGTGGCTGCTCACCGCCCATCATCAGGACGATCAGCTGGAGACCCTGCTGCTGGCGCTCAAGCGGGGCGCCGGATTGCGGGGGCTGGCGGGCATGGTACCGAACCAGCCCTTTGCCGGCGGCCGCTTGCTGCGCCCGCTGCTCGAGGTCAGCCGGGCCGAGCTGGCGGCGCTGGCGGAGACCCTGCCCTATGGCTGGGTGGAGGATGAGAGCAACCTGGATGTGAGCTACGATCGCAACTTCCTGCGCCAGCAGCTCATTCCCCAGCTCAAGGCGCGCTGGCCCGCCATGGCCCAGACGGCGGCGCGCAGCATGGCCCTGTGCGCCGAGCAGGAGGCCCTGATCAGCGAGCTGGCGGAGGCGGACTGGCAACAGGCCGGGGAGGGGGAGGCGCTGCGCATCGAGGCGCTGCAGCCGCTCTCCCCGGTACGGCGCAACAACCTGCTGCGCCACTGGATCCGTCGCCAGGGGGGAGAGATGCCGTCCAGGGAGCTGCTGGGGCTGCTCTGGCAGGAGGTGGCGCTGGCGCGGGAAGACGCCAACCCCAGGCTGAGCCTGCAGGGGCTGGAGTGCCGCCGCTTTCAGGGGCGACTCCACCTGGTGCCGCCCGGCCTTGCCCCCCGTGAGGAGGTGTTGCCCATCCGGGTGGGGGAGACGCTCCGCCTGCCGGACGGACTGGGGGCCTTCAGGCTGCTGTCATCGGATGGGGGGGAAGGGCTGCGCCCGCCACGGGAGGACGAGCCCCTGTCGGTGCGTTTTCAGGTGGCGTCCGGCGTCATGCTCAAGCCGGTGGGGCGGGTTGGCAGCCGGCGCCTGAAAAAGTTGCTGCAAGAGTACGGGGTGCCCTCCTGGCAACGGGGGCGTATTCCCATCCTCTATTACGGGGAGCAGGTGGCGCTGGTGGCCGGACTCTTCGTCTGCGACGGATTTCTGGCGCCCGAGGGGGGCATCAAGGGAGACTGGCGGCGAGCCGTCGCCCCGGCTCGTGACTGAACGCCGCCGCGATGTCGCCAGGCCGCCCTATTCGGACGGCCCTGTCACGCCGGCCTTCTTGCGGGCGTAGAGGTGGGCATCCGCCGTGGCATAGAGGCGCTGCACGTCCATGCCCGAGTGCCAGCTGGCGGCCCCCAGGCTGCAGCCCACCGAGAAGGCGCTGAGCTCCTTGTGGCTGTGCAGCACATGTTGCAGCCGCAGCCAGACCGGGCGCCAGGCCTCGGGATCGGCGGGTTGCAGCAGCAGGGCGAACTCGTCGCCGCCGAGGCGAAACGCCTGATCCGTGCCGCGAATGCAGCCCTGCAGCAGTTGGGCGAAGCGGCTCAGCACCAGATCCCCCACCGGATGACCCCAGGTGTCATTGACCTGTTTGAAGCGGTCGAGATCCAGCAGCACCAGCACCAGACCGTGGGGCTCCCGGCAGTGTTGCTCCACCGCCCGGCCAATGGCCTCGTCGAAATAGGAGCGGTTGCCAAGCCCGGTCAGGTGATCGAGCCGCACCTGCTGCTCCAGCCGGCTCAGCCGCAGATAGAGCGGCAGGGGCAGGCAGAACAGCTGGTGATATTGCCCCAGCTGCCGCCGCTGGCCGTCGCTCAGGGGCTGCTCCAGCTCGTATTGCAGCTGTCCGAGCAACTGCTCGTGCTGGCCGCGCAGCTCGAAGCGGTAGCTATGCAGCACCTGCCGGGCCTGGGGGGCGTGGGCGATGAGGCTGTGGGGCTGACCGCAGTCGAGGTGGAGCGTGTGGATCCGGACAATCTTTGCCACCCGCTCGGCAAAGATTGCCAGCAGGGCGTCAAGATCCCGTTGCCTCAGCAGCTCCTGAAGCTGCTGATAAGTATCCTGCCCGGTCAGCGGCGTGAGCCGCTCCATCTGCTGTACCCACTGCTCTATGCCATGTCCGAAGCCGTTCAAAGACGATGTGTTTTCCACGTTGCAGCCTTACACCTCTCCACTCATTGACCGGTTTCTTGCAATCCCCGTGCCCAAAATATGTTCGATGGAAAACAAAGGGGCTGGCTAGGCTTAGCAACATGAAATGGGAGGGCAAACAACCCCGTGCGCCGCTGGCCGCGCGTCAACATCAAGGGCGGGGTCCTGCCCCGCTGCGACGATGATCGGAGGGTGCCAGGGGCCTGAGGCGCAGCGTCTTAGGGCCATGGGGACAGATAAGAGGGAGGGATGTGTGTACGCCGATGTGTTGATCCTGCTGCTCTCCGCCGTTCTGCTGGTGGCCATCTTCCGACGCCTGGGCCAGCCGGTGATCCTCGCCTATCTGTTCGTCGGCATGCTGCTCGGCCCCCATGGGGCGGCCATCGTCACCGGGCAGGCCATGATGCAGACCATAGGGGAGCTCGGCATCGTCTTCCTGATGTTCTCCCTCGGGCTAGAATTCTCGCTGCCGCGCCTGCTCGCCATGCGCAAGCTGGTGCTGGGGGTCGGCGGTCTGCAGGTGCTGCTCACCTCATTGCTGTTCTTCTGGCTCGGCTGGTGGTGGGGCCTGAGTCTCCCCCAGGCGCTGGTGGTATCCGGCACCCTGGCGCTCTCCTCCACCGCCGTGGTGATCAAGCAGCTCGGGGAGTTGCAGCAACTCCATACCCGGCGTGCCCAGCTCGGGGTGAGCGTCTTGCTGTTTCAGGATCTGGCGGTGGTGCCGCTCTTGGTGATGATCCCCATACTGGCCAGCCCCGAGGTGCAGGGCAGCGCCCTGCTGGCGGAGGTGGCCTGGGCCTCCCTCAAGGGGCTGTTCGCCCTGATCGTCCTGCTCGCGGTGGGAAAGTGGCTGCTGCCCATGGTGTTTCACGAGGTGGCCCGGGCGCGCTCCGACGAGCTGTTCGTGCTCAGCACCCTGCTGGTGGCCCTGCTGGCGGCGTCGCTGACCCAGTGGATGGGGCTTTCCATGGCACTCGGGGCCTTCCTGGCCGGCATGATGCTGGGGGAGTCCCACTACCGCCATCAGCTGGAAGTGGACATCAAGCCGTTTCGGGACGTGCTGCTGGGGCTCTTCTTCATCACCATAGGCATGACCATGGAGTGGGCGCTGGTGGCGAACGCCTGGTGGCAGGTGCTGCTCTGCGTGCTCGGGCTCATCCTGTGCAAGTCGCTGCTGGTGCTGCTGGCGGGCCGGCTGATGGGGGAGCGCAAGCGCGATGCCATGGCGGCCGGCATCATGCTGAGCCAGGTCGGCGAGTTCGGCTTCGTGCTGCTGGCGCTGGCGAGCCACCATGGCCTGCTCGGTCACGAGATGGTCTCCCTGCTCATCGGTATCGGCGTCATCACCATTTCTCTCACCCCCTGGCTGGTGCAGCGGGCCCTGGGGCTGGCCCACTCCCTCACCGACGCTACCCTGCTGTCCCGCGCCGGGGTCGCCCAGTCGGGGCTCAGCAAGCACCAGCATGTCATCATCGCCGGCTTCGGGCGCACCGGGCAGACCTGCGCCCGCTTTCTCAAGTTAGAGGAGATCCCCTTTCTCGCGCTGGATCTCGATCCCGAGCGGGTGAGCGAGGCCAAGCTGGCGGGGGAGCAGGTGGCGTTCGGCGATGCCAGCCGGCGCGACATCCTGCTGGCGGCCGGCCTGATGCGGGCCCGCCTGGTGATCATCACCTTCGACGATCGCAAGCGGGTCGATGCCATGTTGATGCAGATCCGGGCGCTGGCGGGGGATCTCAAGGTGCTGGTGCGAACCCGGGACGACAGCTTCCTCGAGCACTACAAGCAGGCCGGGGCCTTCGAGGTGATCCCCGAATCCCAGGAGGGGGCCCTGATGCTGGTCTCCCACCTGCTGGTCAACTGCGACATCCCCATAGGCCGGGTGATCCGGCGCATGGAGCACGAGCGCAGCAGTCAGTACCGCTTCCTGCACGGCTTCTACTGGGGAGATCAGAGTGCGGGCAACCTGGAGACGGATCAGTTACTGGAGCGGCTGCACCCCGTGCTGCTGCACGATCAGGCCTGGGCTGTGGGGCGCCGGGTGCGGGAACTGCCCCTGGGGGAGGTGCGCATCAAGGCGGTGCATCGCGGGGAGCGCAGCCTGGAGCCTAAGGCCGATCTGAGGCTGGTGGCGGGTGATCGGCTGGTGCTCTTTGGGACGGCCGTGGCCATGGAGCAGGCGGAGCAGCGCCTGCTGGAGGGGCACTAGGCTGTGCCCTCAACATGCTCAGGGGCCCTTGCCCGGGCGGCGCCCCTGGTGGAAGCAAGCCTGTTCAGGCCTCCTCGCGGATCCGCTCTTCGATGTCGAGGAAGGACTCGATGCGCTGGCGCTGATCCAGCGCATCCTGATACCCCAGCCTTATCAGCTGCTGACAGTAACCCGGGTGAAACATCAGGAAGCTGGCCAGGCTGCTGCTCTCCTGGCCGTTCACCCCCAGCACCCGCAGCAGGCGGCGTAACTGGGTCGGCAGCTTGGGCAGGTAGTCGAGGGCGATAAGATCCAGATCCTGGCTCGGCCTGATGACGCAGGTCTCCACCTGGCGCAGCTTCAGGCGGCTGCGCTCCCGCGCCGGGATCAGCGACAGGGTCTGGTTTATGCGCCCCAGCCGCTCCAGATCCGAATTGAGGGTGTCGGAGAAGACGGTGTTGAGCAGGTGGCTGGCGATGTTGGAGCTGGTCAGGTGATCCTGACGGGGGGCCGCGCTCCCCTGATGGGGGGAGTCCAGGGTCACCAGCAGGATCCGCTCCGCCCCCAGGTGAATGGCGGGGCTCAAGGGGCTCAGTTGGTGGATGGAGCCGTCACCGTAGAAGCGCTCGCCGATGCGGGTGGCCGGAAAGACGAAGGGCAGGGCCGCCGAGGCCATCAGGTGATCCGAGGTGAGCAGGGTGCGCAGGCCGCGCCGCCTGGCCCGCTCCCAGGGCAGGTGTTCGGCCCGCCCCTGGAAGAAGGTGGTGGAGAGGCCGTCGTCATAGTCGGAGGCGGTGATGGCGATGGCCTCCAGACTGCCGTAGAGGATGTTGTCATCGATGCGGTGATAGTCGATGAGCTGATCCAGCAGGCGGCGCAGGGGGGCGTTGTCGAACAGGTGGAAGGCGCGGTTGCTCTGGGGGCTGATGAGACCGGCCGAGCCCTGATACAGGGTGCGCCACAGCAGCTGGCAGGGGCGGAAGTCGAAGATGTGATGGGTCTCGAAACGGCGCCAGACCCACTCCAGCTTGCGGACCCCCAGGTGAAAACAGGAGGCGTAGCACGCCAGTGCCGTGATGTTGAGGGCCCCCGCCGAGGTGCCGCACAGTATGGGGAAGGGGATGCCGAGGTTGCGGGGATAAAGCTCGGCCACTGCCTTGAGTACGCCGACCTGATAGGCGGCGCGAGCACCACCACCGGTGAGCAGAAGAGCTGTATTGGGTCTGGCCATGATGGTGCGCCTTATTGTGATTGCAAGGGCGGGTTGCCACCGCGCAATTTAACTATAAGACGTTGTATCCCGGATAAAAATGGGCCGCCTCATCATTTTTTGAGGCGACCGGTGCGGCGGGATCAGGCCGTGCCTCTGGGCTGGGTCAGCTGATCGAAGGCGGCGAAAACAGGCGGGCTTGCCAGGATGCGGCCATGGCCGAGCCCACGGGTACTCACCAGCCGGGTACGGCCGTCCTCTGCCGCCCGCAACGAGTCTCTATGGGGGGCAAACCTGTCCTCCTCGTCATGGACGATGAGGGCATGGCCGGCGCGATTGGCGAGCCGGCCGAGGGGGTCCACAGTGCTCAAGGGATGCTGGTATTCGTGCTCGATCTCCTTGACCACGGCATCGAACAGCCGGATGGAGTAGCCGGAGCGGGCCACCATGCCATAGAGCTGGGGTACGTAGTCGAGCACGGGGGAGATGAGCAGCAGCGGCAGCGCGTCTAGGGCGGGGTGGCGGCTGCTGAGGGTGACGGCGCCCCCCATGCTGTGGGTGATGACCCCCTGAACCGGGCCGACGCGGGCGAGGATCTCGTCGAAGGCACACACGAAGCGGGGCAGGTGGCCCGTGCTGCCTTCGCTCTGGCCGTGGGCGGGGTGATCATAGGCCAGCGCCGTGAAGCCCTGGGCGGCGATATGGCTCATCAGCGGGTAGAACTGGCTGGCACTGCCTGACCAGCCGTGCATCAGCAGCCAGACCGGTCCCTGGCCGAGGCGATAGCTCATCAGGGTGCCCTCGCCGGTGTGGATGGCCTGCTGCACCAGCCCGGCGGGGGCGGCGACCTCACGGGTGGGGCGCTGCGGGGTGAGCAGCAACTTGCTGGCGGTGCGTTTGGCGTGGGACGGGGCCAGCGCGTGGTGCAACCGGGTGCCAAGCCCCAGCAGCAACTTGCTCGGGCTGACGCGGCGGGTGTTGAAATAGATCTTGCTGCTCATGGTCATCCTGTGGTTTTTATGTGCGAACGGTCGTGCTTTTTTATCTGTTTTTAAAAAGAAGAGGCAAAATCTCAGCGCCAGCTGGTCAGCAGATCTTCCACCTCGGGCCAGAAGTGGCGGCCCGGATCCTGACACAAGTCCAGCGCGTTGAACACCTGATCTCCCAGATAGAGGCCATAGAGCCGGTAGACGGCGCGCCAGGGATCCAGGTTCCCGCGCCACTCTCCCTTCTCCTGGCCCTGCACCACCTGGCGAGCCAGGTAGTCGAGCCAGAAGCGCACCAGCTGGCGGGCTGCCTGCTGCACCTCCCCCTCCTGGGCCGAGGTCCAGGCGTCGAGGAACATACAGCGTCCGGCAAAGCTCTGGTTCCAGGCCAGCCAGGCCCGCAGCAGGGCCAGCAGTTTCTCCTGCTGGGTGCCGTGCTGCTGCTGACGCACCGGCTGGATCACCCGCTCCCGGAACACCTCGGCGGAATGGGTGAGCACGGCGATCTGCAGGTTGTCGCGAGACTGGAAATGGGCGAACAGGCCGCTCTTGGACATCTCGCACGCACTGGCCAGCGAGCCTATGGTCAGGCTCTCCAGCCCCTGCTGGCTCGCCTGCTCGAAGGCTGTCTGCAAAATGTTGTCGCGGGTCAGGCGGCCCTTGCTCATCGCACTCTCCTCTCTGGGTCCTGCAGCATAAAGTACGATCGTGCTAATTGTCGAGCAACAAACCGTCGTTGTGGTGGAGACAAGGCGTTCAGTTGTCCTTGATGTCCATCTGCTGCAGGGCGATGACAGCCTGGGTGCGATTCTTGACGCCGAGTTTGCGGAAGGTGGGAGTGATATGGGCCCTGAGGGTGACAAGGCGCTTAGTTGTCCTTGATGTCCATCTGCTGCAGGGCGATGACCGCCTGGGTGCGATTCTTGACGCCGAGTTTGCGGAAGATGGCGGTGATATGTGCCTTGATGGTGGCCTCGGAGACGTTGAGCTCCCAGGCGATCTGCTTGTTGAGACTGCCGTCCCGCAACATGATCAGCACCTTGTATTGCTGGGGGGTGAGGCTGGCCAGCTTGCTGGCAAAGTCGGGGCCATCCTCGGACTCGGGGTGAAGGGAGATCCCTTCCGGCACCCAGTTATCCCCCCCGATCACCGTATTGAGGGCGCTGACCAGCTCCTTCATGGGAACCGACTTGGGAATGAAGCCCAGGGCCCCGAGGCGCAGTACCTGCTGGATGATGGCGGCATCTTCCGAGGCGGAGACAACTACGATGGGCAGGTCCGGGTACTGGCCGCGCAGATAGGCCAGCCCCCCGAAGCCGTTGGCCCCCGGCATCTTGAGATCGAGCAGCAGCAGATCGACTTCGGGGTGCTCCGCGAGCAGGTGGGTCAGGCTGTCGATGGAGTCGGCCTCCAGCAGCCTGGCCTCGTCGATGGCCATGTGCACCGCTTGATAGAGGGCGCCCCGAAACAGGGGGTGGTCATCTGCGATGACGATGGTAAATTGGCTGTCCATTGCTCACATTTTTGCTAACTGATTGTTTTGAAAAATCAAACTAGCACTGCTCCCCAAGGGGGTCAAACTCGCAGGTGTGCAAATGTGAGGCGACCATGAGATGTCGTGCCCGCGGGGCCGATGCCGGGTCACGAACAACCCCAACGCAGGAGGCAATAAATGGGATCCTTGGTATTGACGGTAGGCACAGGTTCCACCTGGGCGATGCGGGCGTCGCTGGTGCTCGCCATGAGCGGGCTGGAGTGGCAGGAGCAGGTGTTCGATCTGGAGGATGCCAAGGCGTTGGCGCGGCTCAAGCGCACGGCGCCGGCCGGGCTGGTGCCCTGGCTGGATGACGGCGAGCTGCGGATCCACGACTCCCTCGCCATCGCCGAGTATCTTCACGAGCTGTGCCCGGCGCGCCACCTCTATCCGGTGGATAGGGCCGAGCGGGCATTGGCCCGCAGCCTCTGCGCCGAGCTGCACTCGGGTTTTGGCCAGATCCGCAGTCGCCTGCCCTTCTTCCTCGGCGCGCCGACCCAGAGCGAGCCCCCGGTGGAGACCCTGGGGGAGCTGGCCCGGCTGCAGACGCTCTGGTCCCAGGCGAGGGGGCCCTTCTACTTTGAGGAGGCGGGGATCCTCGATGCCTTCTATGCCGTGATGGCCTATCGGCTGGCGAGCTACGGCATAGACTTGCCCGGTCAGGCGGGGGCCTATCAGCAAGCCTTGCTGGCCTGGCCCCTGTGGCAGGAGACCCTGGTCAAGGCGCGGCTGCAGTGGCCGGCCATCGCCCGGCAGCCGGCATGAGGTGAAGGGGCCTGTGCAATGAGAGAGGGGAGCCACTGGCTCCCCTCTCGTTTGTCTGGTGCGGGACCTGTTACGGCTGCCGACCGGCGAACACCACTACCACCTTGTCCTCCCCCTTCTCCCGCACGAAGCTGTAGGGAACATCGGACAGCTTCTTGTGGCTGCCTGCCGCCACCGCCGGATGGGCGGCGCGGAACTGGCCTAGCCTTTGCCAGTGCTTGACCAGCTCGGCCTTCTCGCCGCTCCCCAGATCCTGCCAGTTCATGTCGGATCGCACGCTCTGATCGAACACGCCGCCATCCTTGGCCAGACCCCGGCCAGACTCGTCCCCGTAGTAGAGCTGTATGCCCCCCGGCAGCAGCATGAAGCTGTTGGCGACTCTGCGTTGCAGCGGCACGTCCTGATAGTCGCCGAAGAACAGCTTGGTGTCGTGGGAGCTGATGTAGCTCAGCACGTTGAACTCGGGATCCTGGTTGATGCGGCTGGCGTAGCTGGCATAGGTCGGCTCGGCACCGGCCATGCACTGGGCCTGGGGCAGGGCGAACTCCCGCTGATAGTCGAAGTTGATCAGGGAATCGAAGCCGTTCTGGTACCAGAAATCCTTGGCGACCCCGTGATCCCACACCTCGCCCACCATGTAGAAGGGCAGATCGTCGAGCGCCTTGTCCGGGTTGGCGGCCTTCCACTCCTTGAGCGCCGTAGTGCCCGCCTGCTTGAGCCTGGCCCAGACCGCGGGCTCCAGGTGCTTGACGGTGTCGGCCCGGAAGCCGTCGATGCCGAAGCGGCGTACCCAGTCGGTGTGCCAGGCGATGAGGTAATCGCTGACGCTTGCGTTGGGGAGCGCCTTGGCCCGGGTATCCTGCTTGGCGGTGAGCAGGGGTGGCAGCCCCACCGGCTTGGTGGACTCGGTCAGGAAGTCCGGCAGCCCCGCCACCGAGCCGGTGACGTCGTCGGTGCCGGGTTGCGGGTAGCCGGGCAGGCCGGCGCGCACCCAGTCAGGGCCCCACCATTTGCTCCACTCGCTCGATTGGTAGTCGATAAACTGGTTGTAGCCATGCCAGTTGAGGCCACCGCTCGGGCGCCACTGGTTCCAGGTGGTCGGCAACTTGCCGCTGTTCTGGGTGAGGTCGGTGAGCCCCAGATCCTGCAGATCCGCCAGGGTGGCGTAACCTGCGTGGTTCATCACCACGTCCAGGATGATCCGCATGCCGCGCTTGTGGGCCTCGTCCACCAGGGTCTTCAGGCTCTCCTCGTCGCCGTAGTTGGGATCTATCTTGGTGAAGTCGAGCGCCCAGTAGCCGTGGTAGGCGTAGAAGGGGAAGTTGCCCTGCTCGCCGCCGCCGATGAAGCCGTGCACCTGCTCCACCATGGGAGTGATCCAGATGGCATTCATGCCGAGGCTCTTGATGTAGTCGAGCTTCTCGGTCAGCCCCTTGAAGTCGCCGCCATGCCAGGTGGCGACCTCGTCCTGACCATCCTTCTGGCGGCCGAAGCTGTGATCGTTGGCGGGATCGCCGTTGTGGAAGCGGTCGGTCAGCAGGAAATAGACGCTCGCCTGATCCCAGCTGAAGGGGGCCGCCTTGGCCGCCTTGACCGGTTCGAGCAGCAGCAGGCCGCCGCTCTCCTTGCTCGGGGTCAGGGTCAGCTTGCCCTGGGTGACCACGGCCTCCTGTCTGGAGTAGGCATCCCGCAGCCGGGTGCCGTCGGGCCAGACTCCTTTCAGCGATACCGTCACCGGGCCACCATCCCAGGCGATACAGGGCTCTGTCGGGGGCTGGCGTTTGAACTCGCTCTTTTTGGTCGCCCGCAGCACCTTGAGGCTGGGGGTGTCCGGGTTGAAGGTGAACTCGTAGTCCCCCGCCAGCATCACCCTCAGGTTGAAGCTTGCCCCCTTGCTGCACTTGTCCATGGGTTGGGCTGTGCCGAAGGGGAGCGCTTTGACCTCGGTCGGCCCGAAGCTGGTGCCGCAGCTGTTGCCGGCATCGGCGATGCGGATCTGGTGGCTGCCCTTGTCCAGCTTGTGGGTCAGGGTGATGGTGCCCTTGTCCAGCGTCAGCGCCTCGGCCACCGGTTTGCCATCCACATAGAGATGCACCTCGGGGGCGGCCAGCGCCTGACCGACGAACAGTGGCGTGGCCAGCAGGGCGAGCCACAGGGAGGAGGGGCGGAGATCGAAACGAGGCGAGGGACGCATAGGCCATTCCTTGAGCTGAGTGGGGTCCGTTGAGGCACTCATTCTAGGGGGCGCAGGGCCGGGGTTGGACCGGTAAAACACCGATTTGTGACGTCAGTTCAAATGGTTACGTTTTCAAGAATGGAAAAGTGTGAAGCGGGTGTCGCGGCCATAAAAAATGCCGGTCGATGGACCGGCATTTTCAGGTGGGGCTGTTCGCCTGCAGGCGAGCGTTCGTCAGACGGTAAAGAACTTGAAGTTGACGAAGGCCACCGCGATGAAGGAGGCGACCATGCCGCTGATGCAGAGCACCGCAGGGCGGATGGCGGGCCAGCGATGGGCCAGCAGCACTATGGCCAGCAGAGTCGGGTAGAGGCCGAACATGTAGCGGGGCATGGCGTTGAGCCCTGTCATCAGCGGTATGGTGCAGCAGATGAACATCAGGGTCGCCTCGGCCCAGCGCTTCTGGCTGAACAGGTAGCCGTTCAGGCACCAGCCGAAGATCACCATGATGGAGAGGTAGGCCTTGCGACCGCCCAGCTCGAAGCCGCTCAGCCACCAGTCCAGGGGGCTGTCCATGTAGCGACCCCAGGCGACCTGGATGTGCTTGAAGGCGAGCGCATCACCGGTCAGATG
Organism: Aeromonas rivipollensis; assembly: GCF_010974825.1. Lineage (GTDB taxonomy): Bacteria > Pseudomonadota > Gammaproteobacteria > Enterobacterales > Aeromonadaceae > Aeromonas > Aeromonas rivipollensis. The sequence goes on from NZ_JAAILA010000011.1 coordinate 142,551, forward strand.
GTAGAGGTAGACCATGTAGGAGAAGAGGCCGAGGGGGATGAGCCAGAGGGTGAACACCACCTTGAAGGCCCGCTCGGTGAAGCGGAAGAACTCGCGCCAGCCATAGGCCTGCAGCGCCAGGATCAGCACGGGGAACACCATCATGACCCCCAGGTTGCGGGTCCCTGAGATGAAGATGCCGAGGAAGGCGACCATCAGCCACTGCTCGCGGTAGGCGAACAGGAACATGCCCAGCATCAGCGCCATGAACATGGGTTCCGTGTAGCCGGAGACGAAGTAGGCGGAGAAGGGGGAGAAGGCCAGCAGCCAGACCCCGAAGCGGGCGGTGTCGTCCCCCAGCTTGAGCTGGCGCAGCACCAGCAGCATCAGCGGCAGGCTGATGAAGAAGGCGATGTTGGCCACCAGCATCAGGCCGATCAGGCTCTCCATGTTGAGCAGGCTGGAGAGACCGCCGGCGAGCATGGGGTAGAGCGGCATGAAGGCCCAGTTCGCCGCGTTGCCCTTGCTCAGCCAGCGCGGGTAGAGGTCGTAGCCGTTCTCTATGATGCGCTGGAACCAGACGCAGTCGAACTGGCAGTAGGCTTGCAGCGGGCCTATGTCGGGGGCGCCGTAGAGCTGGACACCAAAATAGCCCATGCCGTACAGGGCCACCCGGCTCAGCACGAAGGCGGCGATGATCATCAGCCAGTCGCGGCTGCTGATGCGCAGTGACGGGCGATAGGGGAGTGCATCCCCGGCGAGGGGAGGAGTATTGGTCATGTCATTCATCAGGCAAAAACCCAGACGCGAGAGAGTATGTAGGTGAGTACGGTAACGGTCAGGGTGGCAATCACCACCGGCAGCAGTCCGGAGAGACCCGCAAACAGCAGGCCGCTCAGGATGAGGTTACGCACCGCCAGGGAGAAGAGGGCGACCAGCAGAAACTTGCTGGCGGCACCTTGCTTCTGGAAGGTGATGTAGCGATGGCCGAAAAACGAGAACCAGAACGCGATGGCAAAGGCCAGGGTCGTGACCAGATGTTCCGAGATGGCGGGCCAGGTGTGGAACAGGGCGATGGAGGTGCCCAGATCGACGAGGGTAGCTCCCCCGCCGACAAAACCGAAGCGAACCAGCCGCCAGAATTCCTCGCGGGAGATCATTGGGATGCCGGCTCCTGCTTGTCCGCATCCTGCGCTTTTTCACTCTGGGTTGCCGCCGCATCCGGCTGCTTGCCCGCGTCCTGCTGGGCATACTGGCCGTAGATCCCCTCGATGAGGTAGACGGGGCGCTGCTTCACTTCCACGAACATGCGGCCTATGTACTCGCCTATGATGCCGAGAGACAGCAGCTGAATGCCTCCGAGGAACAGCATCACCGACATCAGGGAGGCGTAGCCCGGCACGTCTATGCCGAAGAAGAGCACCTGGGTGATGATCTTGAGGATATAGAGGAAGGCGATGAAGGAGACGCCAACCCCCACGTAGCTCCAGACCCGCAGCGGCCAGCTGGAGAAGCTCATCAGGCCGTCGAGGGCGAAGTTCCACAGCTTCCAGTAGTTGAACTTGGTCTCGCCGGCGTGGCGGGCGGGACGCTCGTAGGGGACGCCGACGGCACGGAAACCGGCCCAGGCGAAGAGCCCCTTCATGAAGCGGTTGCGCTCCGGCAGTTGCTTGAGGGCCTCGACCACCTTGCGATCGATGAGTCGGAAGTCACCGGCGTTCTCCGGCAGCTTGGTGCTGGTGGAGAGGGCGTTGAAGAAGCGGTAGAAGCCGCCGGCGGTGAGGCGCTTCATCGGGGTGTCGGCGCTGCGATCGACCCGGATGCCGTAGACGGTGTCGTAGTCACCTGTCTGCCACAGCTTGACGAACTCCAGGATGAGGGAGGGGGGATCTTGCAGATCCACGTCCATGGGGACCATGGCATCGCCCTTGGCCTGATGCAGGCCTGCGGTCATGGCCGCTTCCTTGCCGAAGTTGCGGGCCAGGTTGACCAGGGTCACGCGCGGGTCGCGGGCGATGGCCTGCTCGACCACTTCGCGGGTGCGGTCGCGGCTGCCGTCGTTGACGAACACGATTTCAAGCCGGTCTTTGAGGGGGGCCAGTTCGGCATCTATCGCGCTGATGAAGGCGTCTATGCTCTCTTCCTCGTTGTAAACGGGAACGACCAGAGAGAGTCGAAAATCGGCACGGGACATGGGAACTTCCTTATTGAAAGAATTATTTTATAAGACGACTGCTGGGAACTTCAGCTTCACTGAGCGACGGTCAGACGTACCGACTGGACGTTGAGCGGTGTCGGAGCGGAGAGCGCCAGGAAGTTGGGATGCTTGGGATCGGCCGTCAGGGAGTCGCCCGGCAGGTTGAGCCGGATCTCGTTGATGCCCGCCTTGGCCAGCTTGACCGTGGTGGTGAAATCATGACCCAGGGCCACCTTGAGCAGGGTACCTGCTTCCGGGCTGTTGATCCTGGCCTGGATGGTGAGCTGCTCAGGTTGCGCCTGCTGCTTGGGCAGCACGAAATAGAGGCCTCCCTTGCCACTGAGCTGGGTGCCTTCGGCACTGGGCTTCTTGGCCCAGCCTTCGCTCGAGAGGAAGCGGCTCGGTTTGGTCAGGTTGAGCTCGTTGCCCGGCTGGTAAGTCATGCTGGAGTTGTGCTCCCAGAAGCGGGTCTTGCCTTCCAGGTAATAGAGCTTGTAAGCCAGGCTCACGTTGGGGTGAGCGGCCAGGTAGAGGGTGTAAAGGTAAAAACCGCTCAATGCCAGTATGGCAGCCAGAAAACCGAACTTTTTGTAGGTCATATTACTCACTCGACGCCCGACGGATAGGTAGGCTGGATTCGCGCATATGCTAATCCAATTGCAAAAAAAGCATAGTGGATCACAAAAATAAATTTGCTCACATATTAACCCCCAATGCCCCTGCAGACCAAGGGACTTTGGGGTCGTGCGCATCCTGCCTTTGCGGTGGGCTTGCAGCATGGCCTGGGGCCCTGTCCTGCCCATGGCCTCATCAGGCAAATGGCTGATATTGCGCATTGCTGTGGCAGGATCTGTCGCCATTTTGCTTCGGCAGAATTAAGATGGGCCGTCCCGCCGTCAAGGATGACTCATGAGACTGCTTCTGTGCCTGCTCTGCTGCCTGCCCCTTCACTCGCTGTTGGCCCAACCGCTCTGTACTTCTCCCCTGCGCGTCGGTTTCGACGACTGGCCCCCTTATCACTATTACCAGCAGGAGAACGGCCACCGTGAGCTGCGCGGCTTCGCGGTCGACTATCTCAACGCCGTCTCGGCCAGGCTGGGCTGTCGTCTCGTCTATCTGGAGCGTCCCTGGAAGCGGGGGCTGCACGATCTGGAGCAGGGCCGGCTGGACATCGCCATGGAAGCCTATTTCGTTGAAGACAGGGCGCGCTATGCCTGGTTCTCCGACGCCTACAACCCGGGGCGCACGGCACTCTGGGTACGCAAGTCCGGTGACAAGGGGGAGCAGGATCTGGCGAGCTGGCTGGCCAGGGGCAACAGGCTGGGGGTGACCAGGGACTACAACTATGGCCCCGAGATAGCCCGTCTGCTGCAGCGCTACCGCGCCCAGGTGAGCGAGGTCAATGACGTGCAAAACTATCGCAAGCTGCAGCTGGGACGGATAGACGGATTTCTTGGGGATATTCTGGCCACTCCCTGGGGTCTGAAGAGAGAGGGGCTGGCAGAGGAGGTCGTCCCCCATATCATGGGGGTCTATGAGACGCCGACCTTCTTCATGCTGAGCAAGAAGACCTTGTCGGGGGAGTTTGTGCAGCGTTTCAACCAGGCGCTCGAGGCCGTTGGCAAGAGCGAGGAGCATGCGCTCATCTGGCGCCGTTACCTGCCCGCCCGCTAGCAAAGTCGCCAGCATTCACGCATCATGGGCACCTGACCGTGGCGCCTGACAGGCCGAAGTGAACCGATATGAGGTAAGCGTGGTAAGAAGCATGGGTAAGAAGTATTGGTTGGCATTGGCAAACCTTATCTGGCTGGGCTGCTGGCCGGCGGGCATGGTCCACGCCAGCACAGAACAGATGGTGGTGGCCAGTCCCAGCATCCAGCATGACTGGTATCAGAACAGCACCGCAGAGCAGGCGCGCCATGAGCTCGAACTGCAGCTGCAGGAGGCGGTGCTTGCCCAGCTGCACCCGGATTTCTACCGGCTCTGGCAGCAGTTGCAGAAGACTCCGGCCGACAGGCGCGGTGCCCTCTATGACGAAGCCTTCGGCAAGCTGGCGCGTTTCCAGCAAGCCTGGCGCGCCATGGATCTGGTCGCCCGCGAGCAGATGCAGACCCTCAAGCTGGACCTGACCAAGCCCCTGGCCCACGAGCCTCTGGGTGACAACCTGCTAGATCAGGTCAAGCAGCTCAGGCCCCAGGTCGCCGAATACGAGGCCGTGCGCGACGAAGTGCGCAAGCTACTGGCCATGCCCATGGCCAAGCATTGGCCGACCCTGGACATGCCGACCCTGCGAGCCGGGGAGAGCGCCACCGAGCTCGGGCAGATCCGCTCCATCCTCAACGAGCTGGGGGATGGTGCCCCCACCCATCAGGACAGCCTCTACGACGCGGACACCGAGCAGGCCATCAAGCAGTTCCAGCGCCGCCACGGCCTGACCGCCGACGGCATCATAGGCCGCCAGACCCGTTCCTGGCTCAATACCGGGCCGCAAGTGCGTGCCAGCCTGCTGCTGCGCAACCTGTGGCGACGGGACCTGGTGGATCACCTCGCCGGCCGCTACGTGCTGGTCAACATCCCGGATTACCGCCTGAGCGTGGTGGAGTCCGGCAGCGAGGTCTTCACCAGTCGGGTCATCGTCGGCAAGGAGCAGCGGGCCACCCCCATCCTCGCCAGCGAGATCCGCTCCATAGTGCTCAACCCCGCCTGGCATGTGCCGCGCTCCATCCTGAGCAAGGACATTCTGCCCAAGCTGGGTCGGGATCCCGCCTATCTGGATCGCGAGCAGTTCGAGGTGATCGACGGCGAGGGCAACCCGGTGCAGTTCAGCGAGGATGGCTGGCACCATGCGCTGGCGTCCGGCTTCCCTTACCGGTTGCGGCAAAAGCCGGGGGATCACAATGCCCTGGGGCGCTACAAGTTCTATCTGCCGAACAACGACGCCATCTACCTGCACTCGACGCCGCGCAAGGCCTTGTTCGAGCAGGGGGCGCGCGCCTTCAGCTCCGGCTGCATCCGGGTCGAGCACGCGGACGATCTGGCCGAGCTGCTGCTCGCCGATTCCCGCTATCAGCCGGACAAGGTCGCCAGCATACTGAAAGAGACCCAGACCAAGTGGCTGCCGTTGACCACACCTATCCCTGTCTTCACCGTCTACTGGAGCAGCTGGATCGACGAAGAGGGGCGCCAGCAACTGCGCAATGACATTTACGGATTCGATCGAGTGAGCTTCCAGAGCCGCTTGCTGTGATCCCCGCCACAGAGTGAAGCGCCCGGCTCATGCCGGGCTTTTTCATGGGCGCTTGCGGTTTGACATGACTTTTACGGGCGGGTAGTTTCGGCCTCTGTATCATTTTCATTCACCACTGTTACTTCACTCTGGAATGGACGGACAACGGATGCTGGAACAAGAGATAAGCCGACGCCGTCTGCTGCTGGGGGCCGGTTGCCTGATGGGGGCCAGCCTGCTGTCGTTCCCGGCCGTGGCGAGCCGCAGCACGACAGGGCGTGAACTCAGCTTCTTCAACCTCAATACCGGCGAGCGGGTCAACGCCAGCTATTGGGAGAATGGCCGCTATCTGAACGATGGCCTGGCGGAGCTCAACCATATCTTCCGCGACTATCGCCGCAACGAAGTGTTCAATATCGACAGGAAGCTGTTCGATCAGCTGTTTCTGCTGCAGCACAAGCTGGGCCGCAAGGGGGAAATTCAGCTCATCTCGGGCTATCGCTCCCCGGCCACCAATCGCCAGAAGCGCCAGCGCAGCCGTGGGGTCGCCAAACACAGCTACCACACCCTGGGGCAGGCGGTGGATGTGCGCATCCCCGGCGTGCAGCTGGCGCACCTGCGCAAGGCGGCCCTGAGCCTCAAGGTCGGCGGCGTGGGTTACTACCCCTCCGACAACTTCGTCCACCTCGATACCGGGCCGGTACGGAGCTGGTAACGGGTTGGCACAGGGTGGCCCCGAGCTGCTAGGCTCTGGACACTATCCAGAGGAGAGACAGATGAAGCATATTTTGCTTGGTGGGCTGATCGCCCTGCTGCTGACCGGGTGCAGCAAGCTGAACCGGGAAAACTACGACAAGCTGAAGATGGGGATCACCTATGCCGAGGCGAGCGCCATCTTGGGCAAGGCGGAGCGTTGCGACGATGCGCTCGGCACCACCAGCTGTGTCTGGGGTGGGGACGGCAAGAACATCAAGATCCGTTTCATCGCCGACAAGGCCACCTTCTTCAGTTCGGAAGGGATCAACTGAGTCAGGTTTTCACTGTCATCAGCAACAAAAAAGCGCCATCCGGCGCTTTTTTGTTGCGTGCAATCCAGCCAATCCGGCCAGAAACTGGCGCGCTCAATGGGTGGCGTACTGGTAATTGAAGGTGGGGAGTCCCCACTTGAAGCGCACCGCCAGCAGCCGCAGCACGAAGCCGATGCCGATGGCCCCGAAGGCGGCCCAGTCATTGGGCAGGCCCTGATCCAGCGCCAAGCAGTAGAGGGCGGCCGTCACCAGGGAGACGGCGGCGTAGAGCTCGCGCTTGAACACCAGCGGGATGCGCTGGCACAGGAGATCCCGCAGCACGCCGCCAAAGACGCCTGTCACCACCGCCATGATGCAGGCGATGCCGGCCCCGTGCCCCATCTCGAGCGCCCGGGCCGCACCAAAGATGGAGAAGACCACCAGCCCCAGGGCATCGAGCGCCAGGAACAGCTTGCCGAGATAGCGCATCAGCGGGGCAGAGATGACCCCCACCATGGCCGCCCCGGCTACCAGCACCACGTATTCGGGGTGCTCCACCCAGAGCAGGGGATAGTGGCCCAGCAGCACATCCCGGATGGTGCCTCCCCCTATGGCCGTCGCCGAGGCGATGATGACGACACCAAACAGATCCATCCGCCGCCGGCCCGCCGCCAGCGCGCCAGTCATCCCTTCGGCCACCAGGCCGAGCAAGAAGAGTGCATGTAACATGAGTTATCCCAGGGTGCGAGAAAGGCCCGCATCCTAACAAGCCTGGTCTGGCACGACAAGCACTCTCACCTTTGCATTAGATTAAGTAATGAAAAGGGGGCCCATGCCCCCGTTTTTGGTTATGACTGCGCGGCTTAGCGGCGGAGCTGCTCGCTGCGATACTGATCCACCCACATGGCGGTGGCGCCACAGATGGCGACCGGCATCACGAACAGATTGACCACGGGAATGGCGGAGAAGAGGGTGACCAGGGCACCGAAGCTCAGGCACTTGCCGCGGCGCTGCTTCAAGGCATCGCGCATTGTGATGAAGCTTATCTTGTGGTTGTCGAACGGATAGTCGATGTACTGAATTGCCATCATCCAGGCGCTGAACAGGAACCAGAGCACAGGGGCCAGGGTCTGGCCCACCACGGGAATGAGGAACAGGATCAGGCAGCCGATGGCCTTGGGCAGATAGTACTTCAGCTTGGTCCACTCCCGGCTGAAGGTGCGCGGCACATCCTTGACCACGTCCAGCATGCCGGTGTCGCTCACCGCCTCGCCGGTGAGGATCTGCTCCACCTTCTCCGCCAGCAGGCCGTTGAAGGGGGCCGCTATCCAGTTGATCACCGAGCTGAAGATGAAGGAGAACACCACCAGTATGGTGATGAGGGCGATGGGCCACAGCAGATAGTCGAGCCAGGAGAGCCAGGCCGGGATCTGTTGGTGCAGCCAGGCGAACAGGCCGTCGAGTTGCAGCAGCAGGGCATAGAAGGCGCCGGCGAACAGCACGAAGTTGACCAGCAGGGGGATCAGCACGAAGGTGCGGATGCCCGGCTGGCGGATGAGGGAGAAGCCGCGCAGGAAGTAGTCTGCGCCGCTGACCGAATCTTTGACCATGTGAGGGGATTGGCTCATCTGAGATCCATCAATGAAGGGGTAGGGTGCCAGCATATTACAAACAAGCCTCCAATTTGGTAAAGTCGCCTGCCCGCCTCCTCTTTATTTCGCTACCCACATAGGCCGCCATGCGTCTGAAACTGATCAAACTCGCCGGCTTCAAGTCGTTCGTCGAGCCGACCCGCATCGAACTGTCGGCCGACATGACCGCAGTGGTGGGCCCCAATGGCTGCGGCAAATCCAACGTCATCGACGCGGTGCGCTGGGTGCTGGGGGAGAGCTCGGCCCGTCACCTGCGCGGCGAGAACATGACGGACGTCATCTTCAACGGCTCCATCAACCGCAGCCCCCATGGCCGCGCCTCGGTGGAGCTGGTGTTCGACAATCCCCACAACCGGGTGCCCGGTGAATTTGGCCGTTATACCGAGATCTCGGTGCGCCGCGAGGTGCTGCGGGACGGCTCCAACCACTATCAGATCAACGGCCAGAAGTGCCGCCGCAAGGACGTGACCGATCTCTTCCTCGGCACCGGCCTGGGCCCGCGCAGCTACGCCATCATAGAGCAGGGAACCGTCAGCCGGCTGGTGGAGTCGCGCCCGGCGGACCTCAAGCTCTTCATGGAGGAGGCGGCGGGGGTCTCCCGCTACAAGGAGCGGCGCCGGGAGACGGAGCAGCGCATCCGCCACACCCAGGAGAACCTGGAGCGCCTCGGCGACATTCGTGGCGAGCTGGGCTCCCGCCTCGAGCACCTCAAATCCCAGGCCGAAACCGCCGAGCGCTACAAGCAGCTCAAGGGCCGCTCGCGCGCCGCAAGGGCCGAACTCATCGGCTCCGAGCTGTGGGCGCTGGAGACTCGCCTCGGCGAAGCCAAAAGCGAGCTGGCCCAGGCCGAGCAGGCGCTGGCGGCGCTCGATGCCAAGCGCACCGCGGACGAGGGGCGTCACGTCACCCTGTCGGTGGCCCGCCAGGAGGCCCAGGCCGAGCAGGCGAGTCGCCAGCAGCAGATCTTCCTCGGTGGCCAGGCCATCGCCCGCCTCGAGCAACAGCAGCTTCACCAGACCGAGCTTGGTCGCGACTGGCAGGTGCGGCGTCAGGCCCTCGGCGAGCGCATCGACGGCATCAAGGCCCAGCTGGCCAGCCAGCAGGAGCAGCAGGCCGAGGGCGTCCTCCAGGGAGAGGTGGAGTCGGCGCGCCTCGAGCAGTGTGAGCAGTTACTCGCCGATCAGCAGGCCGTTCGCCTCGCGGCCGGCGAGCGGCTGGAACTGGCCCGCCAATGCCAGCAGCAGTGGCAGCAGCAGCTCGGCCAGGCACAGGGCAGGCTCAACCAGACCCGCACCCAGGTGAATGGCCTGCAGGAGCTGCAGGCCAAGACCCGGCTGGCACGACTCAAGCTGGCGGATGAACAGGCCGGCCCCCTCGGCGGGGAAGGTGAGAGTCTGCAACCCGCGCTGGATGCCCTGTCGGCCGAGCTGGAGCTCTCCCGGGCCCGCCACGGGGAGCTGGAGGCGCAATGGCAGGCCAGCGTGGCCAGCCACGAGGCTCTCAAGGGAGAGCGGGATCGGCAGGGCGGCCTGCTGCGCGAGCTCGGCGCCCGCCTCACCACTCTTAATCAGATGCTGGGGGAGCAGATGCTGGGCGCCACCCTGGCGGATCGGCTGCAGGTCGCCCCCGAGTGGGCCCAGGCGCTGGACAAGGTGCTCGGGCGCTGGCTCACCGCCCAGCCGGGGGACCAATGCAACCTCGAGCAGGGCGGGCTCTGGATAGGCCCGGCTCACCCAGCGGTGCCCGGCACCCTGGCGGCCCGGCTCGAGGGGGAGCACATCCCCGCCTTCCTCAACGTCATCTGGCTGGCCGATGACAGGGAGGCTGCCCTGGCCCGCCAGTCATCCCTCTTGGCCGGTGAGTCTGTGCTGACCCCGGCGGGGGAGTGGTTTGGCCCGAACTGGGCCGATCTCGGCCAGGGGGGCGCCCTCGGCACCCTGGCGCTGCTCGGTGAACGTGAGCGGTTACACACCGAACTGACTGCAGGGGAGCAGGCGCTGGTTCAGCTGGATGCCCAGTTGAAGGCAGCAGATGCCGATCGTGCCCATTTGCACAGCGCCTGTGAGGCGAGCCAGCGCACCCTGCGCGAGCAGGAGCAGCAATGGCAGCAACTGCGGGAAGCCTGGAGCCTGCAGCAGGGTCAGCGTCAGGAGCGGCTGCTGCGCCTCGGCCAGCTTGGGGAAGAGCTGATCCGGCTGGACAAGGAGCAGGCCGAGGAGGCCGAGCGACTGGCCGCGGCCCAGCAGCGGCTCGAGTTGGAAGAGGCGCACCTTGCCGAGCTGCAGGAGCAGGGAGAGCCCCTTGCCGAGGCACTCTTGCTGGCCCAGGAAGGGGTCACAGGTGCCGAGCGGGCGCTGGAGGAGGCGCGTGCGCGCCGGGAGCAGCAGCAGGCAAGCTGCCAGCGCTGGCAACTGGCGCAGCAAAATCTGGCGCAGCTCATCGCCCTGCGCGAGCAGGAGCTGGCCCGGCTCGGGCTGGAACTGGCCGAGCTCAAAGGGCCGGACGCACAGGCGGTGCAGGACATCTCGCCCCTGCTGGCGGAGCAACGCAACCTGGAGGCGCAGCAGCTGGCCTGTCATCAGCGGCTCGCCGAGCTGGAGCGTCAGCTGACCGAGCTGGAGCAGGCCAGAAGCGCCGACCACAAGCAGCTGGTGACCCTGCAGGAGAAGCTGGCTCAGCTCAGACTGGAGCGGGAGCGCAACCTGACCCGGCGACAGGGACTGCACGAGCAGTTCGAAGAGCTGGGAGTGCGCCTGGTGGATCTCGATCAGGCCGTGCTGATCGCCGCCGATCGCGGCAAGTTGCGCCAGGAGATCCAGACCCTGGAGACACAGGTGGAGGCACTTGGCGCTATCAACCTGGCGGCGCTGGAGGAGTATGAAGAGGCGAAAACCCGCGCAAGCTACCTGGAAAACCAGTGCCAGGATCTGGAGCAGGCGCTGGAAACCTTGAGCCAAGCCATTAAAAGAATTGATAAAGAAACACAAATACGCTTCCGCGACACTTTCGATAAGGTCAACGAAGATTTAAAATCCCTGTTCCCGAAAGTGTTCGGCGGGGGGAGTGCCTGGCTTGAGCTGACCTCGGACGATCTTTTGGAAGCCGGAGTGAACATCATGGCAAGACCTCCGGGCAAGAAGAATGCTACCATTGCCCTGCTTTCCGGGGGGGAGAAGGCGCTAACCGCCCTTGCGCTGGTTTTTGCCATCTTCAGACTCAATCCAGCACCCTTCTGTCTGCTGGATGAGGTGGATGCACCGCTCGATGAAGTGAACGTGGGTCGCTTCTGTTCTCTTGTCAAAGAGATGTCGAGCACAGTACAGTTCGTTTACATCAGTCATAATAAGGTCTCCATGGAGATGGCCGAGCAGCTGATAGGCGTCACGATGCAAGAGCCCGGGGTTTCTCGTATCGTGTCGGTTGACATCGGTGAAGCCGTCGCTTTGGCTGAGCAAAACTAGAAAGAGAAGCAGCTAATGCAGGAATTGCGTTACATCTTGGTTGCCCTGGGCGGTATTGCCATTGCGGCATTGCTCATTCACGGGTTGTGGAGCAACAGAAAGAACCGTCAGGCACCGATCAAGGAAAAACCCCTGGGTCGGATGGAATCCAAGTCACGGGATCGTGACAGCGATGCGTTTGACAGCGATGGCATTGGCCAGGTGCGCGTGGTCAGCGGTGGCCGTCGTGCCGAGCCCAAGCTGCGCAGCGACGAGACCCATCAGTCGGAACCCCGCCGTGCCGCCACAGTGCCCGCCTTCGATGACGACGAGGATGACGAGCTGCCGCCGCCCGTGGTTCGCAAGCCAGCCCCTCGTCCGGTGACGCCGCCGCCCGTCTATGAAGAAGAAGACGAGTATGAGGAGCCGAGCGCCGAGCCTGTGGAAGAGGTGCCTGCCGCGCCGGTACGCAAGCCTGCCCAGGTGATCCGCCGTACCCCGGTGCACCGCTCCCGCCCCCAGCGCGAACCCATGATGCAGCCACTGGACGACGAGCCGCTGGTGGAGCCTGCCTACGCCCAGGCGCCGACCTTCGGTGCCCGCGAGCCCGCGCCGCAGCCGCAAGCCCGCTATACCCAGCCCGTGTCTGCGTATGAAGAGCCCGATTATGATGACGAGCCCGCCTACGAAGAGCCGGTCCAGGTGGCCGAGCCCGTCCAGGAGCTGCCGCCGGTCGAGAAGATCTGGCAGGACGTCTATGTCATCAACCTGATGGCCCGTCCTGGTCACGATCTGCAAGGGGCTACCCTGCTCTCCTCCCTGCTGGCGCTGGGCTTCAAGTTTGGCGAGATGGACATCTTCCACCGCCATGAAGATCTCAACGGCAAGGGTGAAGTGCTCTTCTCCATGATCAACATGGTCAAGCCGGGCACCTTCAATCCCTACCGCATGGAGCAGTTCAGCACCCCAGGTGTGTCCCTCTTCATGCAACTGCCCCTGCGCAGCAACGCGGCCTTTGCGTTCGAGCACATGTTGCAGGCGGCGGATCAGCTGGCGAGCGATCTCGATGCCATGCTGACCGATGCCTCGCGCAGCCCGCTGAGCGACGACGACATTGCCCGTTATCGCCATGAGCTGGCGGCCTACGAGGCCAGCCGCGACTGATGTGCCGTGGGGCTTCAGCAATGAAAAGTGCGGTACCCCGGTGCCGCATTTTCATTTCTGCCCCAGACTGATTGTTCCATCACACTTCGAGACTTCTTCATGAGCGACATCCTCTCCCGCCACCGTCAACTGTGTGAGCTGCTGACCGAATACGGCCATCAGTACTATGTGCTGGATAACCCCACGGTGCCGGACGCCGAATACGATCGCCTGATGCGCGAGCTGATTGCGCTGGAGGCCGAGCATCCCGAGCTGAAAACCCCGGCCTCCCCCAGTGTGCGGGTCGGCGGCCAGCCGCTCTCGGCCTTCAGCCAGGTGCGCCACGAGATCCCCATGCTGAGCCTGGACAACGTCTTCAGTGACGAAGAGCTGCAGGCCTTCGAGCAGCGCATGCGCGACCGCCTCAAGCGCGAGCTGAACTTCACCTTCTGCTGCGAACCCAAGCTGGATGGTCTGGCGGTAAGCCTGCTCTATGTGGACGGCCAGCTGGTGCAGGCGGCCACCCGGGGGGATGGCACCACGGGGGAGGAGATCACCGACAACGTGCGCACCATCAAGGCCATTCCGCTCGTCCTGCGGGGCTCGGGCTGGCCCGCCCGTTTAGAGGTGAGGGGAGAGGTCTTCATGCCCAAGGCCGGTTTCGAGGCGATGAATGCCAAGGCGCTGGCGGCAGGGGAGAAGGTGTTCGTCAACCCGCGCAACGCCGCCGCCGGCAGCCTGCGCCAGCTCGATTCCCGCATCACCGCCAGCCGTCCCCTGAGCTTCTACGCCTATGGCGTGGGCGTAGGCGGCGACGAGCTGGGGAACTCCCACTTCGCTCGCCTCACTCAGCTCAACGCCTGGGGGCTGCCGCTCAGTCCCGAGGTGAAGCTCAAGGAGGGGGCTGCCGGCTGCCAGGCCTTCCACGACGACATCCTGGCCCGCCGTGGCGAGCTGCCCTACGAGATCGACGGCGTTGTCTACAAGGTGGACGACATAGCACTGCAACAGGAGCTGGGCTTCGTGGCCCGGGCCCCGCGCTGGGCCACGGCCCACAAGTTCCCGGCAGAAGAGGAGATGACCCTGCTGGAGAATGTCGAGTTCCAGGTGGGCCGTACCGGCGCCGTGACCCCGGTGGCCAAGCTTAAACCCGTGTTTGTCGGCGGCGTCACCGTCTCCAACGCCACCCTGCACAATGCCGACGAGATTGAACGCCTCGGCGTCATGATCGGCGACACAGTGATAGTGCGACGGGCGGGGGACGTGATCCCGCAGATTGTGGCCGTGGTAGAGGCCCAGCGCCCCGCGGATGCTCGCGCGATCCTCTTCCCCACCCAGTGCCCTGTGTGCGGCTCGGCGGTGGAGCGGCTGGAGGGGGAGGCGGTGACCCGCTGCTCCGGCGGCCTGTTTTGCGAGGCCCAGCGCAAGGAGGCGATCAAGCACTTCGCCGCTCGCCGCGCCATGGATGTGGACGGTCTGGGTGACAAGATAGTGGAGCAGTTGGTGGACAAGGGGCTGGTGAAGACACCGGCGGATCTGTTTAGCCTCAACGCCATCCAGCTGGCCGGTCTCGAGCGGATGGGGCAAAAATCTGCCCTCAATCTGGTGGCGGCCATCGACAAGGCCCGCAGCACCACCTTGCCCCGCTTCCTGTTTGCCTTGGGCATTCGCGAAGTGGGGGAGGCGACCGCCCTCAATCTCGCCAACCACTTCCTCACCCTGGATGCCCTGCGTGCCGCCTCGGTGGAGCAGTTGCTCGAGGTGGCCGATGTGGGCGACATAGTGGCCAAGCATGTCTACTACTTCCTGCGTCAGCCCCACAACATCGAAGTGCTGGAGGCCCTGCTGGCGGCCGGTATCCACTGGCCGGCCATCGAGAAGAAGGAGGCAAGCGATCAGCCCTTCGCCGGCAAGACCTTCGTGCTGACCGGTACCCTCACCACCTTGTCCCGCAACGATGCCAAGGCGGCGCTGCAGGCCCTGGGGGCCAAGGTGGCGGGATCTGTGTCGGCCAAGACGGATGTGCTGGTGGCAGGGGAAGCCGCCGGCTCCAAGCTCGCCAAGGCGCAGGAGCTCGGCATCACAGTCTGGACCGAAGCCGAGTTGCAGGCGGCACTCCAGCCCTGAGTCGGCAGGCGCACAATAAAACAGACCCGGCCAGATGGCCGGGTCTGTCGTTTTCGGGCTCAGTCGACATAGGTCACCCGCCCCTGCCATCTTGATGGCGCCTCAAGCTGCCAGCGTGCCAGCTCGCTCTTGCTGAACAGGTATTCGCCACGCTGGGCGGCGCGGGGTGAAAGAGCCTGTGGCGCCGTGCCCGCCAGTATGGCATTGGCCAGCTCGGCCGCCTTCTCCCCCTGGGTGTGGCCATCGAGCACCAGGCCGCCTATGGTGCGGTGCGGCCCCACCGCAAACTCCCAGAAACCGAACAGGGGCACAGGGCTGTTGGCGCTGGTCCAGGCCAGCACCTGCTGCTCGCTCACATGCAGCCCCTGCTCGTCCGTGAGGGTGTGATAGAGGCCGAGGAAGATAGCTTCATAGCCGTTCTGCCGACTGGCGAGCACCACCTCCTGCCAGCGCCGGTAGTCATCGATCTGCTGGTTGTTGACCCTGGTCTGGCCGACCCGCTGCTCGTCGGGGGTCGTGAACTCATCCTCGATGGCGGTGCGCGACACCTCGCTCGCATCGAACAGCACCAGCGCCTTGCCCAGCCCCCCCATCAGCTGGCTCATCTCGCTGATGTTGCGCTTGAGCAGAGGCCGCTCCAGCACGCCTGTGATCTGGGGATGGCCGACCAGTCCCTTGGGGCGGGGATTCTCGTTCATGCCGAGAAACACCACTGGGGTGCCCAGGGCGGCGATGGGGCGGGCGAGGGCATTGATGGCGTTGTCATCGCCGAGCACCACCAGGGCCGGCTTGCGCGCCTGATAGGCCGCCATCCCCTGGCTGACGAGCTGCTCCCGGGTCTGGTGAGGCTGGCGCTTGGTATCCAGGTAGAAGTGGCTGATGTGGTGCTCGCCCTTGAGGTGCTTCTTCAGGCCGGCGCTGTAGCTCTGATCCCACAGATTGGCCTGATGGTAGCTGCTGATCACCAGGATCTCGGCGGCCATCAACTGGAGCGGGAAAAGGGCTAGCAAGAGCAACACCTTGGTCACGTTCATCTTCCATTGGCAGGACACTGCACCCATTATGTGCGTTCCGGCTCCTTGATGCCTTAGTCAATTGTTGTCAGATGGTGCCATTCTTTCTTGGCACCCCTCATCGGGCGCCAGCCCGCACCCCGTCTGGGATGCACAGAAACAGCCTCTTTTGGCGCTGGTTGTGAACTGCGCCACTCCTTCCAAAACCTGTCCTGGATCAAGAAACGGGCAATCGCTTTGGGGCCTAATAGCTACCACATATAGGGGTTAGCATAAAAAAAATACCCATATATAGTGTTATCAAGCTGTGCATAAGTCGTCTTCCTCTCAGCGTCAGCCCTGGCCTCTCAGGCCTCGGCTGAATGCATGTGCGCCGGGGATAGGGTGTGGAGAAGGGGACTCAACAAGGGTGAGCCCAGGGTGGCTGCCAGGCCTTTAATGCGGGGAAAATCGATGAAACCGGTAGTGATCAAACGTGATGGATGTCGCGCACCATTCAATGGCCAGCTGATCGCCGAGGCGGTGAGCCGGGCGGCGGAAGCGGTCAATCAGGCCAATCCGGCGCTGGCCGAGCGTATCTCAAGTGCGGTCAGTCAGGAGCTGGAAGGGCGGGGTGAGGTGGATATCCACGAGATCCAGAACCGGGTCGAGAACCACCTGATGGCTTCCGACGACAAGGCCATCGCCCGCGCCTACATCGAGTACCGTCACGACCGGGATCAGGCCCGCGAGGCCCGCGGCCGGCTGGCCCAGGAGATCCGTGGCCTGGTGGAGCAGACCAACGCGGCCCTGCTCAACGAGAACGCCAACAAGGACTCCAAGGTGATCCCGACCCAGCGCGACCTGCTGGCGGGCATAGTCGCCAAGCACTACGCCATCAGCCACATGCTGCCCCGCGAGGTGGTGCAGGCCCACGAGAGCGGCGATCTGCACTTCCACGATCTCGACTACTCCCCCTTCTTCCCCATGTTCAACTGCATGCTGATTGACTTGCAGGGGATGCTGACCCACGGCTTCAAGATGGGCAATGCGGAGATAGATACCCCCAAATCCATCAGCACGGCCACCGCCGTGACCGCCCAGATCATCGCCCAGGTGGCGAGCCACATCTATGGCGGCACCACCATCAACCGCATCGACGAGGTGCTGGCACCCTATGTGACCATCAGCTGGCAGAAGCACCGTGAAGTGGCCGAGGAGTGGGGTATTGCCGATGTGGACGCCTATGCCATGGCCCGTACCGAGAAGGAGTGCTACGACGCCTTCCAGTCCCTGGAGTACGAGGTCAACACCCTGCACACCGCCAACGGCCAGACCCCCTTCGTTACTTTCGGTTTCGGCCTAGGTGACAGTTGGGAGTCGCGGATGATCCAGGGGGCCATCCTCGGCAACCGCATCGCCGGCCTTGGCAAGAACAAGAAGACCGCCGTCTTCCCGAAACTGGTGTTCGCCATCAAGGATGGCCTCAACCACAAGCCGGGGGATCCCAACTACGACATCAAGCAGCTGGCGCTGGAGTGTGCCTCCAAGCGGATGTACCCGGACATACTCAACCATGACCAGGTAGTGAAGGTGACCGGCTCCTTCAAGACCCCCATGGGCTGCCGCTCCTTCCTCGGCGCTTATGAGGAGAATGGCGAGCTCATTCATGAAGGGCGCAACAACATAGGGGTGGTCAGCCTCAACCTGCCGCGCATCGCCCTCAAATCCCGTGACGAGGCGGATTTCTGGGACAAGCTGGATGCGGCCCTGCGAGTGGCCAAGCAGGCGCTGATGTACCGCATCGAGCGACTGGATGGCGTCAAGGCGCGGGTCGCCCCCATCCTCTATATGGAAGGTGCCTGCGGCGTGCGGCTCAAGGCCGACGACAACGTCAGCGAGATCTTTAAAAATGGCCGCGCTTCCATTTCCCTGGGCTATATCGGGGTGCACGAGACCATCAACGCCCTGTTCGGCACGCAGACTCATCTGTTCGATAGCGATGTGCTGCGGGAGAAGGCCATCGCCATCATAGCGCGGCTCAAGGCGGCCACCGACGAGTGGAAGGAGGAGACAGGCTACGGCTTCAGCCTCTACTCCACCCCGAGCGAGAACCTCTGCACCCGCTTCTGTCGCATCGACGCCAAGGAGTTCGGCGTGGTGGCCGGGGTGACCGACAAGGGTTACTACACCAACAGCTTCCACCTCGATGTGGAGAAGCAGGTCAACCCCTACGACAAGCTGGAATTCGAGGCGCCCTATCCGCCCATCGCCAGCGGCGGCTTCATCTGCTACGGCGAGTACCCCAACATCCAGCACAATCTGGAAGCGCTCGAGAACGTCTGGGACTACAGCTATGACAAGGTGCCCTACTACGGCACCAACACCCCCATAGACGAGTGCTACGACTGCGGCTTCACCGGCGAGTTCGAGTGTACCTCCAAGGGCTTTACCTGCCCCCGCTGCGGCAACCACGACCCCGCCAAGGTGTCGGTGACCCGCCGTGTCTGCGGCTACCTCGGCAGCCCGGATGCGCGCCCCTTCAACGCGGGCAAGCAGGAAGAGGTCAAGCGCCGGGTCAAGCATATGTAAATCGCTAAAGACTCCCTGTGATACAGGGAGTCTTACTTTATGAAGGTTGAGCTCATGTTTCTAAAACCGATGTCGGAAAAAATGCTGAGGCAATGGGTAGCGCGAGACACTTGGCATGAAGCGCATATTAATGACACCCAATTTTTCTATCGTTTTATTCATGCCTATGTGTCAGAGCATGGCTACGCACTAGATGAAGAATTGCTGCGGGATAAGATCTTGTTCATGTTGAACCGGAGTGAAGATCAGTATTTCCAGACACTTGCTAGTGAAAGAGTCCGTTTTATGAGTGATCTGCTGGAATACCTCAAATACACCCAGAACCTTCAATCATGAATTATCACCAATACTACCCGGTCGATGTGGTGAACGGCCCCGGCACCCGGGCCACCCTGTTCGTGTCGGGCTGCGAGCACCAGTGTCCGGGTTGCTACAACCAGAGCACCTGGCGCCTCGATGGGGGCAAGCCGTTTGATGAGGCGATGAGCGATCGCATCATTGGCGACCTCAACGACACGCGCATCAAACGGCGGGGTCTGTCGCTCTCGGGCGGCGATCCGCTCCACCCGGCCAACGTCCCCCAGGTGCTGGCGCTGGTGCAGCGGGTGCGGGCAGAGTGCCCCGGCAAGGACATCTGGTGCTGGACCGGCTATCTGCTTGGCGAGCTCAGCCCGGCCCAGCGCGAGCTGGTTTGCTTACTGAATGTGCT
This sequence comes from Aeromonas rivipollensis, assembly GCF_010974825.1. Lineage (GTDB taxonomy): Bacteria > Pseudomonadota > Gammaproteobacteria > Enterobacterales > Aeromonadaceae > Aeromonas > Aeromonas rivipollensis. The sequence goes on from NZ_JAAILA010000011.1 coordinate 161,615, forward strand.
GGTGGATGGCAAGTTCGAGAAGGAGCTGGCCGACCCCGGCCTGCTCTGGCGCGGTAGCAGCAACCAGATCATCCACGATCTCAACGCCTGGCGTGAGCAGGAGTACAAAAGCCGGATCCCCTGCCAGCTGCTGGCGTGACGATAGCGGCAACCAGATCATCCACGACCTCGACGCCTGGCGGGATCGGGAGCACAAGAGCCGGATCCCCTGCCAGCTGCTGGCCTGATGATTGCGCTTCCTGGGTGCGCCGACCTCCGTCAGCTGAACCCTGGCTCAATCCCGGGTGAGAAAGGCGCGAAAGGTGTCCGCTGTGGTTTGCAGTTGTGGGCAAGGCTGTTTATGGTTAGCCCATCCGAATCACATGACATCTTTCATGAGGAACCATGAGATGAACAATCTGCTCAAGATCCTGCTGGCCATCTTCCTGCCGCCGGTCTGTGCCTTTATCCAGGTGGGCTTAAGCCTGCACTTCTTCATCAACATAGTGCTGACCCTGCTCGGCGGCCTGCCCGGCATGGTCCACGCGCTCTGGCTGGTGGTCAGCGACAAGCGCGCCTGAGTCATTCCCTTGCAGCAGAGGCCAACCTTCGGGTTGGCCTTTTTATTGCCTGCGAGACTCGCCCGCCAGATGGGGGATTCCTGAATGAGGCTGATTGGTTGACACTGCCCCCTGGTCAAGCCGACCGTTCAAGGAGCCGAGCGGTCACAGGACAAGGAGTGTTGCATGGGTTTGAAGATAGTGCTGCTGGGGGCCGCCCTGATGCTGGGTGGCTGCGCCAGCCCCAGTCCCACCGTGAAGCTGAATCAGCCCCCACGGGAGGTCTCCGAGGAGGAGCTGTGTCTCTACTGGGTGCAGGAAGGGGAGGTGACGCAGTTCAACCTGCCCCTCAAACGGCCTATGAAGGCGCCGGTTGAAGGGTTTGTGGATATTCGCTACCTCATCGACTCCAACGGCAATCTGTTCAGCCCCGAGATACTGGCGGCGGAGCCGGCTGGGATGCTGGAGCTGGCCGCCCTGACGGCACTGTCAAAGATGCGCTATCGGGTCGCCGAGCAGAATCCGGAGGCTATCCCCGTCCAGGTGGTGCAACGCTTCCGGCTCAAGGGGCAGCCCCAATGACAAAGACCCCGGCCTTGGCCGGGGTCTTTGTCATTGTGCGGGGGAGCTGTTGCTGTCGGGGCTTATTGCTCCTTGCAGTCGTTGTAGCGGCTCTGCCACTCCCCGGCTTCATCGCGCATCTCCATGAAGCCTTCCTTTCCCTTGTTCCACCAGACCACCTCGTGATCGTCGGTGTAGCGGGCCCCGGAGGCGGAGACCGCCTGAGGCAGGGTGTAGTCCTTGCCATCGGGCAGGGAGAGCTTGACGAAGTTCAGGCTCTCGTCCGAGAGGGAGAAGTAGCGCACCTGCACCTTCTGGTTCTGCTCGCACAGATAGGTGACAGGATCGCCCCCCGTGACTCCCAGCTTGCCAGCGCCCAGATCGCAGCCGCTCAGCAGGGTCAGGGTACCCAGACCCAGTAGTGCCAAATTGGCCTGTTTCATGTTGTCTCCTTAATCGGCGTCATATGGCATTGAGCCTAACAGTTTGGGCCAGCGTCGCAATCTTGATGAGTGCTGGCCGCGTCGGTAAGTGTCCGGATGCATCTATGAGTCAGGCCGGTACGGGCTGGCGGATGTCCGGTGTGGCGAGGGGGCACATCATGGCGCGCTCCAGTATATCCAGGATGTCGCTGTCTATGGTCTCGTCAAACTTGCGGGCGAACAGGTGCTCGCTTTGCTGCAGGGCGTCTGCGTCATCCACCGTGTAGTCGCGCGGGCGCAGCTTGATGTCACCCATGGGGATCCAGTCGATGGCGCGTTTGTCATCGTTGACTATCTGGCCCTGATAGCTGGTGTTCATGATCACCGTCTGGAAGAAGCCCTCGTCGGCGATCAGGGTGTGGCGGTAGAAGGCCTTGAAGCGATCGACCTCGGGGCTGTGGCTGACGAACTCGCAGAAGGCCCGGCTCAGTATCATCCACTGGTTGCCAATGTAGGGGGTCACATCGTCCAGATAGGGGCGGGTCTTCACCGGCTCGCACAGCAGCTCCTGGGCGGTTTCGGTCACATAGTGATCGATGCGGTGCAGGGTGTCGGGCCTGTGCTGGCGCTGATCCGCGACCTTGAGGAAATCCTTGCCCCTGTGCTCGCGCAGGAAGTCGTGAATATCGCGCTGGGATCGCAGCGGGAAGTCCTGGGCGCTCAGGTTGATGAAGAACTCCCACTCCTGGTTCTGCTCCAGCAGCGCCGCTATGCCGCGCAGCTCCGCATCCACCAGGCTGTAACCGCCCCAGAGCGCATTCTTGCTGGGCAGCATGGCGGCGTTGGGGTAATCGGCCAGAAAGTCGGCTATCTCCTGCTGCAGCTCGGGGCCAGAGCGCTTGTCCACGTGGATCAGGTAGTGGTTACTGTGGTGGTAAATCGCCTTGAACAGGCGTTTGAACTGATCGGGATAGCGATGAACCAGAATGAGGTAGGCAATCATGTCTATGTGTCCTGTGTGGGCGGCAGGGCGGCGCCAACCAGAACACAGCCTCAGGCCGCAGGCTTGATGCTGGTTCTCGTGGAATGGCCGCTGTCGCAGAAAATGGGTGGATGCAAGTAACAACAGTGAGAGCCGGCTGCGACAGGGAGGGATGCGCCTTATGGCATCGGGTCGATACAGCGGGTCTGGCGACATCAGGTTGAGGGTGAGAGGTGGGCAAGGGCTGCCCTGGCTGGCGACTCTTTTGCATGACAAGCCTGTCATCAGGTGCAGAGCGCAATCGGCCGGTGAGTGAGGGGCCACAGTAGCACGGTTCCGGCCAGGTTCGGCATTTATCGCCAGCGCTGCAAAATCGTCACTCAATAGAGCCAAGATCTGCTCTCCATATTCACCGCAGTCTCATAGGCCAGCACCTTTGCCACAAAAAAACGCCCCGCAGGGTTGCGGGGCGAAAGACAGCACATCCTTGGCCATTGGAAAGGGGATCAATAACCGAAGCGGGTCGCCTCGAAACGGTTGAGCAGACGGTGGATCAGATAACAGGCCAGCAGGGTGGCGACGATGGCGAACATGATGCTGCTCACCCGGTAGAGGGCGCTGAACACCAGATCGTTGCCCGGGGTCAGGTACTGGCCAAACAGTATGCCGAGGGTGGTGAGGGCGCCGAAGCCGACCCCGGAGCCGCTCGCCTCCTTCACATGGGCATGGCTGAACAACATGGCCCCGAGCCAGAGCAGGGGAGTGACCAGCAGCAGCAGACCAGACCAGTCATAGAGCACCAGCTGGCCCAGGATGCCGAAACTCACCCCCAGCAATGTGCCCATGGCGCGCTTGCGGGCGTAGCTCAGGGCCCCGTCCCAGTGCATGGGGAAGAGCACCAGCAGGGTGGTCGCCTGGGCGGACATGGAGTCGCGCAGGTCGAACAGCTGGAATACCAGGAACGACAGGGTGGCGATGCTGGCACCTAGCAGGGCCTCGTGGCGCATTCGGTGGGGCGCCTTGGGAGAGGGGGCGGGGGCGGGCCGCGCCTCCACATCCGGGATCAGGGCCGTCATCAGGTAGGCGATGAGCACCGACATTATGCTGGCCCAGAGGTTGCTGAAGATGAGATCGTTCAGATCTGTCCCGGGATAGCTGGCAAAGTGCAGCATGATGCTGAGGCTGAGCACGCCGTTGGCGCCAAACAGGAAGAGGCTGCCCCGGGACATGGCGGCGAAGCGGTAGAGGAACAGCAAAAAGACCAGGGGGGTCATCAGCCCGGGATGACTGCCGAACAGGCCGCCCAGCAGGCCGACCTCCAGCCCGCACATGGCGGCGGAGGCGATAAGCTGGCGGGCGGCGTGGCCGTTCATCACCGGGATCATGCCGAGCAGCAATACCGGGGTGACGGTGAAGAAGACCCCGTTGCTCCAGCCGAAGATCTTGCACAGTACAAACCCCAGGGTGCAGCCGAAGGCGATGCGCAGACACTGGCGCAGCTCGTTGGCGGTGAGGGGTCTGTGCCACAGGTTCATGGTCGTCATCTCAGTAGATGTAGTGCAGCAGGCTGAGCAGGCGGATCTGGCCGCGGGCAAAGAGCGCGCTCAGAGCGTTGTCCGGCAGCAGCTGGACGGTGGCGCGGGCCCCGGCCGGCAGATGGGCGGGCAACTGATCCAGGGTCAGGTGCAGGCGCAAGCGCTGGGCATCCCGCACCCAGCGATCGGACTCGATGGGGTTGGCCAAGAGGCCGTTGGCGTCGAACTGGCCGGCGCTGACCCCGGCGTCCAGGCTGGCGACCCGGGCCGGATAGAGGCGGCCGGGCTCGCCGTCGAAGGCGACCAGCGCGCGGCTCTGCGGGGTGATGTTACGCAGGCTCTTCTCGCGAAAATCGGCGATCACATCCACCTGCTCCGAGACCAGGGCCAGCAGGGGAGAGCCCGCCGTGGCCACGCTGCCGGGCTTGAGCTGCAAGTTGGTGATGATGCCATCCTGGCTCGCATGGACCTGGCTGTAGGTGAGGTTGAGCTCGGCCTGGGCGAGGCGGTTGCGCGCCTGGCGCAGCAGCAGGTTGTCATCGCCGGCCAGGCCACGGTTGACGCGAGCCTGCTCCATGCGGGCCTGGCTGGCCAGCAGGTTGGCTCGGGCGGTGCGGGCGGCGCTGTCGGCATCATCTTTCTGCTGCTCAGACACCATGTGGCGGCGATAGAGGGTATCGATGCGCTCGGCCTCCCGCTGTTTCTGGGCGGTCTGGGTCTGCAGCGAGCTGAAATCGGCGGCGGCGGCGTTCAGGGTCGCATCCAGCTGGCGATTCTGTTGCTCGGCCTGATCCAGGGCGAGTCTGGCCTGCTCGACAGCAAGCTCGAAGGGGGCCGGATCCAGCACGAACAGCAGATCCCCCTGTTTGACGTGCTGGTTGTTCACCACGGCAACCTCGACCACCTTGCCGCTGACCTGGGGCGCCATCTTGGTGACGACCCGGGTGGCCATGGCCTGGGGGGTGAGGGGCATCTTGATGTCGGCCAGCAGGAAGTAGCCGAACACCAGGATGAAGCAGGCCATGGCCCACTTGATCCAGCGTTTGAATTGTTGATCCGGGGTCATCTTATTCTCTCTCTTCATGCTGGGCACCGATCTTGCCGAGGGCATTGGCGGAGATGCGGTGCACTATCTCTTCAAACTGGGCCAGCTCCTGCTGGCTGATGCCTGCCAGCAGATCCCGGCGGACCTCCATGATGCGATCCTCGATCTTGTCGAGCAGCGCCTTGCCGGCCGGGGTCAGGGTGACGATGCGGGCGCGCTTGTCCTGGCTGCAGCAGTGGCGCTCGATCAGCGCCAGCTCTTCCAGCTGACCCAGGGTGCGCATCAGGGAGGGCAGCTCTATCTCCAGCGCCTCGGCCAGGGTCTTCTGGCTGAGGTGGCCGCCGAGGCGGCTCAGCTTCCAGAGCGCGGTCCAGCGCGGATGGGTCAAGCCCAAGGGGGCCAGCTCGATATCGGCCACGGTGCGCCACAACCGATGCAGTCGCCCCAGCTGTTCGGCGAGGGAGAGCTCGCGCAACATCTCCAGATCCTTTTTCATGGCAGATACCTCACATACTTAGCCTGCTAAGCATTATATTTATTTCGCAGGCTAAGTAAAGCGTGATTCAGCTCACATTCAGTTTCGGGGCTGGGGGCGCGGGGAGGGCAATGGTGCTTAAGGTTTCAATGTTTTTATATGGCTTTGCAGGCCCGCTAACCGACAGCACAGGAGGGGATACGTAGAGTGGCGCCACACCACAAGCTGGAGCATAACAATGAAAAACCTCTCTACCCCCGCAGTACAGATGAAGGGCGCCTGGAGCGACCAGCAGATCGCCGGCATGCCCATGATGATCTTCCTTGGGCTCGCCACCTGCGTCCTCTACGCCGGCTGGAACGGCTCCCTGCCGCTCGGCATGGTCGGCGCCCTGGCGCTGATGTTCGTGCTCGGCACCCTGCTGAGCGAGCTGGGCGAGCGGATCCCCCCCATACGGGAATACCTGGGGGGCGGCACCATACTCGCCATCTTCGGCGGCGCCGCGCTGTTCGAGTACCGGATACTGCCGGTCGAGGCCGGTGAGGTGATAACCCGCTTCATGAAGGAGGGGGGCTTTCTGAACTTCTTCATCGCCAGCCTGGTGACCGGATCTGTGTTCGGCATGAGCGGCGCCCTGCTCAAAAACGCCGCCATGCGTTACCTGCCGGTGATCCTGGGGGGCGTGGCCCTGGCGCTGCTCAGCGTCGGCCTGGTCGGCTCCCTGATGGGATACGGCTTCAAGAATGCGGTGCTGCTCATCGGCCTGCCCATCATGGGTGGCGGCATGGGCGCCGGCGCCGTGCCCCTGGTGGAGATCCTCTCCGGCCCCTTGCAGATGTCCAGCGCCGATCTGCTGTCGCGCATGGTGCCCGCCGTGGTGATCGCCAACACCCTGGCCATACTGGTGGGCTCCCTGCTGGCACGCCTCGGTCGTCGTTACCCCTCCCTGACCGGTAACGGCAAGCTGATGGTCAAGGAAAACAGCCAGAGCGTCGCCGACGAGCAGGCCGAGGCGCCGACCCTGCAGAGCCTGGGTCTCGGGCTCTTCATCAGCTCCAGCATGTTCGTGCTGGGCTCCTTGCTCGGCAACTTCATCCCCATGCACCCCTTCGCCCTGATGATACTGGCGGTGGCCTTTATCAAGGTGAGTGGTGTATTGCCCCGTCGTTATGAACAGGCGGCCGCCGACTGGTATCAGTTCGTGGTGAGCAACCTCACCCCCTCCCTGCTGGTGGGCATAGGGGTGGCCTACACCAGCATCCCCGAGCTTATCGGCGCCTTCTCGGTCAACTACTTCATCATGGTGCTGACCACTGTGGTCGGCGGCGCCCTGGGGGCGGCCCTGGTGGGGCGCATGATAGGTTTTTATCCCATAGAGGCGGCCATCACCGGTGGCCTGTGCATGGCCAACATGGGCGGTACGGGCGATGTGGCCGTGCTGTCGGCAGCCCAGCGCATGAAGCTGATGCCCTTCGCCCAGATCTCTTCTCGCCTCGGCGGGGCCGTGATGCTGATCCTGGCCACCGCCCTCATCTCTCTGCTCGCGTGACGACCGGATACAGGAAAACGACATGAACGACATCATGATGGGCACCAGCCTGCCCTATGCCGAACGCAAGCGTCAGGGGCTGATGGGGCGCATGCCCCACAAGGAGGAGTCCCTCTCCCAGCAGCGCCGCCGCATCTACCGCCTGGTCTCGGCCATGCAAAGCCCCTTCGATCAGCACCTGCTGCTGCGCCAGTTGCAGGAGGACAACCCTGTGCTGTTTTACGATCTGGTGCGCCACCACCTGCCGGAGCTGCTGCCCATCATCTACACCCCAGTGGTGGGGGAAGCCTGCCAGCGCCACAGCGATCTCTACCTGCGCAGCCACGGTCTCTACCTCTCCTGGCACGACAGGGACGAGCTGGACGCCATCTTCACTGCGGTGGAGCAGGAGGTGGACGTCATCGTCATCTCCGACGGGGAGCGGGTGCTGGGGCTCGGCGATCTCGGCATAGGCGGCATGGGGATCTGCATCGGCAAGCTGGCGCTCTACAGCGCCGCCGGTGGCATCAACCCGGCCCGCACCCTGCCCCTGTGCGTGGACGTGGGCACCAACAATCCGGCCCTGCTGGAGGATGACTCCTACCTCGGCTGGCAGGCCCCGCGCATCGACGGCGAGACCTACTACCACTTCATGGACAAGGTAGTGGCGGCCATCCATAAACGCTGGCCCCAGGTGGTGCTGCAGTTCGAGGACTTTGCCGGCAAGCATGCCGCCAACCTGCTGGCCCGCTACCGGAACGAGCTCTGCATGTTCAACGACGACATCCAGGGCACGGCGGCGGTCGCCTCCGCCTGCGTGCTGGCGGGGTTGCAACAGGCGGGAAGCACCCTTGCCGACACGCCGGTGCTCATCGTCGGCGCGGGCTCGGCGGGCTGCGGCATCGCCGCCATGCTGGCCCGGCTGGCGGGCAGTCCAGAGCGGGTGCAGTTGTTCGATCAGGACGGCCTGGTCTGCCTGGACAGGGCCAACCTGACCCCCTCCCAGCAGCCCTTCGCCCGCCCGGCAGAGGAGGTCTGTGGCTCCCTGCCCGAGCTCATCGCCCGGCTGCGCCCCGGGGTGCTGATCGGGGTGAGCGGCCAGGGCGGCCTCTTCACCGAGCAGGTGCTTGGTGCCATGGGGGAGGCGTGCGAGCGCCCCGTCATACTGCCGCTCTCCAACCCGACCCGCAGCGCCGAGGCGACCCCGGAACAGGTGTGGCGGGCCACGGGCGGGCGCGCCCTGCTCGCCACCGGCAGCCCCTTCGCCCCGGTCGAGGTAGGGGGGGAGATGCGGGTGGTCTCCCAGTGCAACAACGTCTATGTCTTCCCGGGCATCGGCCTCGGTGCCTGCGCGGTCAAGGCGCGCCGCATCAGCGATGGCATGTTGCTGGCCGCGGTGCGGGCTGTGGGTGCCTATCCGCTGGTGACGGGTCGGCTGCTGCCCCCTATCGAACAGGTGGGAGAGGTGGCCCGTGCGGTCGCCAGGGCCGTGGCCCTGACCGCCCGCGAGGAGGGGTTGGCGGATTTTGACGGTGATCCCGCGCCGCTCATTGACCAGACCTGGTGGCGCCCGCACTATTGGTCCGCCTCCTGAGCTTGCAAGGTTAATCGATGAAACTGCGTCACCAACTGGTCACCCTCTCCCTCGGGCTGTCACTGCTGCTGATCCTGATCCTGGGTGGGCTGCTCGCCCTCTTCATCCGCCACCTGCTGGAGAGCAACCTGGAGGAGAAGGGGAGCGATCTGGCCCGGGTGCTGGCGGCGGACAGCCGGGTGGTGCAGGCCCTGCAGCAGGGCAATGATCCCGGCCTGCGGGACTATGTACAGGGGATCTGCAGCCGCACCGATGCCGCCTATATGGTGGTGACGGACGAGCACGCCCGCCGCCTGAGCCACCCCTCCCCCGAGCTGGTCGGTGCGACCTTCCGTGGCGAGGACATCTGGCCGGCGATCCAGGAGAGGCGCAGTTACTGCTCCAGGGATAAAGGCACGCTCGGCCCGGCCATCCGCTGCTTCTCGCCTGTGATCGGGGCGGACGGGCGCGCCATAGGCGCGGTGGCGGTGGGCTATCTGATGCGGACTGTGGAGGGCATCTATCTGGAGCGGATAGCCCTGCTCATCAGCGCCATCGGCGCCGTGCTGGGCTGCGGCCTGCTGCTGGCGCTCTGGTTGCAGCACCGGCTGCGGCGCACTCTGCTGGATCTGGAGCCGGAGACCATAGTCAACCGCTTCGCCCAGCAGGATCTGGTGCTGGAGGGCATCTCGGAGGGGATAGTGGCCCTCGATGGCAACCATCGCATCAAGATGCTCAATAGCGCGGCCTTCTACCAGCTACGGCTACCGGGCACCGGCCGCCACGCCCTGCTGGGGCAATCCCTGGCCGAACTGGCCCCCAGCCTGTTGCCCGCCCTGAACCAGCAGGGGGGGGTGAACTTCACCGTGCAGGGGGAGGCGTTCGTCGGTCACTGGCAGGATCTCAGCGGCCGCGAGCCGGGCCGCATGCTGATCTTCAGCCGACCGGATGGCACCGGCAGCCTCGGCATGCAGGTGACTCACCTGCGCCAGTATGCCGAGATGCTGCGGATCCAGACCCACGAGTTCGCCAACAAGCTGAGCAGCCTCTCCGGCCTGCTGCAGCTCGGCCATGTGGATCAGGCGGTGGAACTGATCCAGCAGGAGAACGAGGCCTGCCAGACCATGCTGCAGGATCTGCTGCGCTCCATCGAGAACAAGCCGGTGGCCGGCCTTATCCTCGGCAAGTTCAGCCGGGCGCGGGAGCTGGGAGTCGAGCTGGTGCTGGATCCCGGCTCGGCCCTCGGGGAGTACCCGGCCGAGGTGTCGGCGGATCTCATCACCTGCATCGGCAACCTGCTGGACAACGGCATCAGGGCCGCCTGGGCGAACCGCCAGCGGTGCGTGCCCCGGGTGCTCATCTCGGTGGATGACTTCGGGCGTCGGCTGGTGATCGAGGTGGAGGACAGCGGCGAGGGGGTGGACGAGGCGCTGGCGGATCACCTGTTCGACTATGGGATCAGTCGCCAGACCGGCGATCATGGCGTAGGTCTCTTCCTGGTCAAGAAGACGGTGGCCCGCCGTGGGGGTGTGATAGAATGGCGCCGCACCGCCGAGCAGACCACCTTGTTCGGTATCTATTTGAATAAAAACCAATTGGTGTGAGTCATGAAGCCAATTTTCACTCTTGTTATCGAGGACGACGAGCGGATCGGCGCCATCCTGGCGGAGCTTATCTCCTCGACCCCGGGCTACTCCCTGCTGGGGCGGGCCGAGAGCCTGGCCCAGGCCGATCTCATGATGCGTGCCACCGAACCCCAGTTGCTGGTGGTGGACATCTCCCTGCCGGACGGCTCGGGTCTTGAGTGGGTGAACCGGCTGCGCAGCCACAATCGGGAGGTCTTCGTGGTCATGGTGACCGCCTCCTGCGACGTGGAGACCATACAGCAGGCCCTGAATCTCGGGGTGCAGGACTACATCATCAAGCCGCTGCGGCTGTTTCGCATCCAGCAGAGTCTGGACGAGATCCTGACCCTGCATCGCCGCCTGTGCGAGCGCGGCCTGCTGGAGCAGAGCGATCTCGATCGCCTGATGGGCAAGGGACGGATTCAGCCGAGGGAGGTGCGCGACACCCCCAAGGGCATAGACGCCATCACCTTGCGCCAGGTGCTGGAGCTGCTGGCGGGGGAGCCGGACACCGCCTTCTCCACCGATACGGTGGCGCTGCGCCTGTCACTCAGCCGCACAACGGCGCGCCGCTACCTGGAGTTTCTGGAGTCCGAAGACAAGCTGGACGTGGATCTCAACTACGGCCAGCGCGGTCGCCCCGAGCGGCGCTACCACTGGCGGAGGAGCAGCTGAGGCCGTTCTAACCCGCTGATGAAAGAAGGGAGCCCGAGGCTCCCTTCTTTCATTGCGCAGCAACGGCGTTCGCCGGCTTATGCCCCTTCCACCAGAGCGGGGCGTGCCCTCGGCTTGAACTGGGAGATCATGACGCCGGTCAGGATCAGGCCGCCGCCTATCAGGTGATGGCCATGGATGGGCTCCCCCAGGGAGATGACGGCGATCAGCGCCGTGCACAGGGGCATCAGGTTCATGAACACAGAGGTGCGCTCCGCCCCCATGGCGGCGAGGCCGCGCATCCAGCAGTAGGCCGCCAGCAGGGAGGAGGCGAGCCCGGCGAACAGCACCAGACCCCAGCCTTCGGCGGGCACCGCCAGGGAGTCAGCACTCAGGGCGACCGGGATCAGCAGCAGCACCGCCAGCAGGATCTGCAGATAGAGGTTGAGCCAGGGGCCGAACGGCAGTTGCCAGCGGCGGATCAGCAGGCCATAGAGCGCATAGCTGGCGGAGCCGAGCAGCATGAGGCCGTCCCCCGGATTGATACCGTCGTGCAGCAGGGCCAGGGGGTTGCCCTGACCCAGCAGCCAGAGCACCCCGAACAGGGAGAGGCTCATGCCGAGCAGCGCCTGCTTGCCCGGACGTTGGCCGAAGAAGAGGGCGCTCTGCAGCAGGGTCAGCAGCGGTATGAGGGAGCCGATGACCCCCATGTTGGTGGCCGAGGTGCTGTGGGCGGCGTAGTAGGCCAGGCACTGGTAGAGCACCATGCCAAGGGCCGCCAGCACCAGCAGCTTGCCGAGCCAGGGACGGATCTCGGCGCGGCGGCGCCACAGCTGCGGCAGGCAGAAGGGGGAGACCGCCAGGGCGGCGATCACCCAGCGGTAGAAGGAGATGGCGGCGGGATCCAGCACGCCGGCGGCGGCCTTGGAGACCACGGTATTGGCGGCCCAGATCAGGATGGCGAGCAGGGGGAAGAGAAAGGGCATAGGCACTCCTTGATACGATGACGAGAGTCTAGCCTTGTCTTGAACGATGCAAGTAGCGTAAATAAGACATGTCATAACCGCTTTGGGACAATCTTCATGGGCAGCCTCACCCTGGCCGAGCAGGATCGCCTGCTGGCCGACCCCAACCCCCTCTATTTTCGCTACCGCCAGATCCAGGGGGGCAACGCCTGCGCCGAGCATACCCACCCCTGGGGCCAGCTCAGCCTCATCAGCCTGGGGGTCATGGTGGTGGAGGTCGGGGGGGAGCGGTTGGTGGCGCCGGCCGACTACCTCATCTGGGTGCCGGCCAACCTGCCCCACAGCGCCTTCAACGAGCAGACCCTGGACTACACCTCCATCTACGTGAGCCACGCGCTGGCCCCGCGCCTGCCAAGGGAACCCCAGTTGCTGGAATTGACCCCCTTGCTGCGGGCCCTGCTGGAGGATTTTACCCAGCGCCGGGTCGGCCATCTGGAGGACGAGTGGGACGCGCGCCAGGGGGCGCTCTTCATCGAGAAGCTGGCCCGCACCCGCTGCCAGCCGAGCTACCTGCCCCAGAGTCGCGACCGCCTGCTGGCCCCGCTGCTGGCCGCTCTGCACGCGGCCCCCGAGGACAACCGCACCCTGGCCGAATGGGCCAAGGTCTTGCACAGCACCGAGCGCACCCTGGCGCGGCGCTGCCAGAAGGAGCTGGGCATGAGCCTGGGCCAGTGGCGCACCCGGCTGCGCATGGTCAAGGCGCTGGACTGGCTGCGGGGGGAGATGCCGGTGCAGGAGATAGCCTGGCGCCTCGGTTACACCTCGACCTCGGCCTTTATCGCCATGTTCCAGCGTGAGCAGGGATGCGCCCCCCAGCGTTATCGCCAGCAACTGGGCCAGCCAGGGGGCTGATGAGCCTGGTGGAAAAAGAGAGGGCGCCCATGGGCGCCCTTGTCATCAGGGGTGGCAGGATCAGAAGAAGCCGAGGGGGTTGATGTCGTGGCTCACCAGCAGGTTCTTGGTGTTCTGGTAGTGATCCAGCATCATCTTGTGGGTCTCGCGGCCTATGCCTGACTTCTTGTAGCCGCCGAAGGCGGCGTGGGCCGGGTAGGCGTGGTAGCAGTTGACCCAGACCCGGCCAGCCTGGATGCCGCGCCCCATGCGCCAGGCCAGGTTGCTGTCCCGGGTCCAGAGACCCGCCCCCAGGCCATACTGGGTGTCGTTGGCGATGGCCAGGGCATCCGCCTCGTCCTTGAAGGTGGTGACCCCGAGGGCCGGCCCGAAGATCTCCTCCTGGAACACCCGCATCTTGTTCTGGCCCGAGAAGATGGTGGGCTGGATGTAGAAGCCCCCCTCAAGGCCGCTCACTTTGGCCGGGCCGCCGCCTATCAGCATCTTGGCCCCCTCGCCGCGGCCTATCTCCATGTAGCTCAGTATCTTGTCAAACTGCTCCCGGGACGCCTGGGCGCCCACCTGGGTGGCGGTGTCCAGGGGGTTGCCCTGCACTATGGTGCGGGCGCGGGCCAGCACCCTGTCCATGAAGTCGTCATAGATGCTGGCCTGCACCAGGGCGCGGGAGGGGCAGGTGCACACCTCCCCCTGGTTGAAGAAGGTCATCAGCATGCCTTCCACCGCCTTGTCGATGTAGTTGCTCTCGTGCTGCATCACGTCGGCGAAGTAGATGTTGGGGGACTTGCCGCCGAGCTCGACGGTGGAGGGGATCAGCTTGTCGGCGGCGCAGCGCAGTATATGGGCGCCGACTTCGGTCGAACCGGTAAAGGCCAGCTTCTGGATCCTGTCGCTGGTGGCCAGCGCCTGACCCGCCTCGGCGCCGAAGCCATTGACCACGTTGACCACGCCGGGAGGCAGTATGTCCTTGATGAGATCCATCATCAGCATGATGGTGACCGGGGTCTGCTCGGCGGGCTTGAGCACGCTGCAGCAGCCGGCCGCCAGCACGGGGGCCAGCTTCCAGGCTGCCATCAACAGCGGGAAGTTCCAGGGGATGATCTGGCCGACCACGCCTATGGGCTCCTTGAAGTGGTAGCTGACGGTGTGCTGATCCAGCTCGGCGGCCGAGCCCTCCTGGGCACGGATGCAGCCGGCGAAGTAGCGGAAATGATCCACCACCAGTGGCAGGTCGGCGGCCAGGGTCTCGCGCACCGCCTTGCCGTTCTCCCAGGTCTCGGCGACGGCGAGCACCTCTATGTTCTGCTCGATGCGATCGGCGATGCGCAGCAGCAGGTTGCTGCGCTCGGTGACGCTGGTCTTGCTCCAGCTGGCAAAGGCCTTGTGGGCGGCATCCAGCGCCAGCTCGATGTCGGCGGCGTCGGATCTGGCCACCTCGCAGAACACCCGGCCATCCACCGGCGAGACGTTCTCGAAATAGCGGCCAGCGCGGGGGGCCACCCAGTCGCCACCGATGAAGTTGTCGTAACGGGACTTGAAGCTGACCAGGGCGCCTGCCTGACCGGGAGCGGTGTAAATCATCTCATCATCCTTATGTGTGTGGTCCTGACCGGCCCGGGGCCGGTGACCAGCTGCTATCGCAAGGGCCGTGCCAGAGGGTCTGACCAGAGCGACGAAAGTTAATAAAACGTTATCAAACGGGATGCGGCGGCGTATCTTGATTAACCAGTGACCCCGGTCGTGGCGATGAGACTGTGCCGTTTCTGGACAGTGGTCGTGACACTGTGCCCTTTGTGAACAGGAGGCGTGATGAGCGAGTTACCCCAATCCAGCCCCGGCCCTATTCATGTTCTGTGTGAACAGGAGGCGTGATGAGCGAGTTACCTCAGTCAATTCCCAGTCCCAGTCCCAGCCCGATCCAGCGCTCCTGGCAACGTTGCCTGCATCAGGGCTTACTGCGCCAGCAGAGCGCCGAGCTGGATCTGCTGCCCCAGGGGGAGCTGTCGGCACGCCAGGAGCAGCACAGAACCCTTATCACCTGCTTCCAGCGCTTCGTGTTGCCGCTGTTTGCCCAGTTGCTGGCGGGCAGGCCCTGTCGCCTGCTGCTGTGTGACGGTGAGGGGGCCATTTTGGCCGCCAGCGGTGACGATGGCTTCGCCCGCCACGCCGAGCGGATCTTCTTGCGCAGCGGTGCCCGCTGGGGGGAGGCGAGCAAGGGCACCAATGCCATAGGCACAGCGCTCGCCGAGCAGAGCGAGGTGCAGGTGCTGGGGGCCCAGCACTTCTTCGCCCAGCACAGCTTCCTCAGTTGCAGCGCCTGCCCCCTGCTCGGGCCGGACGGGCAACTGCTCGGGGTGCTCGACATCTCCACCGATGCGGCCCACCACGACGGCGACATGCTGGGCACTGTGCGGCTCCTGGCGATGACCCTGGAAAACGCCCTGCTGGCGCGTCAGCCGGGCTGGCTGGTGGATCTGGAGCCCCAGAGTCTCTGGTCCGCCCGCCTGCTGCTGGGGGAGGGGGGCGAGCTGCTCGGGGCCAACCGGGCAGGACGGCTCTGGCTCGGCCAGCACCCGTTTGACGGCAAGCAGCTGCTGCGGGATCGCCGCGGCCTGCGGCTGGAGCCCGAACCTGTGGTGATTCAAACCGAAAACCAGCCCCAGCCAGCCGTTACCGCCGGGGTGCCCCTCAAGATGCTGAAGCGGGGCATCTCCCTGCTCATCGAGGGGGAGACCGGCAGCGGCAAGGAGCACCTGGTGCGTGCCCTGCACAGTCAGTCGAGCCGACGGGACAAGCCCCTGGTATGCGTCAACTGCGGCGCCCTGCCCGCCGAGCTGGTGGAGGCCGAGCTGTTTGGCTATGTGGGCGGGGCCTTCAGCGGCGCCCGCAGCCAGGGTAGCCAGGGTTATCTGCGCGCCGCCCACGGCGGCATCCTGATGCTGGACGAGATCGGCGAGCTGCCGCTCCCGGCCCAGACCCGGCTGCTGCGGGTGTTGCAGGAGCGCGCCGTCACCCCGGTCGGCAGCCACAGACCCGAGCCGGTGGACTTCTGGCTGGTCAGCGCCAGCCACCGGGATCTGGCGGCCATGGTGCAGGACGGTGGCTTTCGCGAAGATCTCTATTACCGCATCTGTGGCTGGCGCCAGCAGCTTGCGCCGCTGCGGGCCTGGCCCCAGGGCGAGCGCCTGGGGGTGATCCGGCGCCTGCTCTCGGAGATGGACCCGGCCCTGCAACTGACGCCGCAGGCGGAGCGGCAACTGCTGGCCCATCCCCTGCCCGGCAACGTGCGCCAGCTCAAGCAGGCGCTGGAGGTGGCCTGCGTGCTGGCGGAAGGGCAGGGCTGGATTGAACCCGCCCACCTGCATCTGCCCGAGGTGGCCGCCATGCCGGCTCCCCGGGGCGTCACCACCTTGCGCGAACAGAGCCGGCTGCGGGTGCAGCAGACCCTGACGGAGTGTGGCGGCAACGTGAGCGAGGCGGCGCGCCGCCTTGGCATCAGCCGCACCACCCTCTACCGGGCGCTGCGGGAAGAGGGATAGGGGTGTTGCCGCACCGCTTGCTTGTGTAGACTGGGGCTCTGCGATGATTTTTCTTTATTTTTCCATGGCATGGAGCGCTCAGTGGTGAAAGGAATGATGACATCGGGAACCCGTTTCCCCAGGAGCTGGCGTCCGCCTCTTGCGGTGCAATGCCGACAGGATTCAGCCCGGCGGATGGCAGGCGACGCCCTGCACGCGGGCTGAGCCGACCAATGCCCCGGCGCCCATGAGGGCGCGTGTAATAACCTTGGATCTGGATCAGCACGGTGCAGAATTACAAGGTGTAGAGTAAAAGCTCTTTTTCAGGTGTGATCGCTATGACCCCATCCTATTCCCGCGTGACCAATATGCTGTTCTGGAGCCTGCTGCTCGGCAGTCTGCTGGCCATCTTGGTGTTCGAGTTCGGGCCAGAGCGGCGGCTGGACATCCTGAGTCAGGCCAGCCTGGTCGCCAGGGCCCAGGATGATCGCGCCCATGGGGGCCAATCGGTCACCACGCTGATCCCTGGGGGCGACAAGCCCGCCATCGACTGCAAGCTGCGCGCGGGCCACAGCTCCCCCTTCTGTGAACTGATCCTGACCCTGTCAGCCCCCGAGTGGGGGCTGGATCTCTCCCACTTCAACGGCGTGCGGGTCAAGCTGAGGGCGGAGGGGAGCGAGCCGCAGAGCTGGCGCCTCTATCTGCGCAACTATGATCCCGCCTACTCGATAGCCGGAGACGAGATCTCCCACAAGTTCAACGAGGTGCTCTTTCGTCCCGACGATTACGGTCGCATCCAGGATGTCCCCCTCAAGGTGTTCGCCCCCAGCTCCTGGTGGGTGCAGCAGTACCGGATCCCGCTGGCGCAGCAGGGGGCGGATCTGCACCATGTCTATGCCATCGAGCTTGCCACCGACGACAGGATGCAGCCGGGGGACTACAGGTTGATCCTGGAAAAGCTGGAGTTCTATGGCCGCTGGGGCAAGCCGGGGGACTTCTACCGCCAGCTGCTGCTGGGCTGGCTGATATACGGAATACTGCTGTTTCTGACCCAGTACCTGCTGATGGGAGACAAGCTGCGCAAGGCTCGCGAGGCGCGGCTGGCGGCGGAGGCGCTCAGCCAGAGCCTGTCCGAGCAGTACCGCCGCACCGAGGAGGAGGCCCGCTACGATCCCCTGACCGGGGCCCTCAACCGGCTCGGTGGCGAGAAGCTCTTGAGCGAACTGGGGGAGATGCCGCTCTCCTTCATCTATATCGACATCGATCACTTCAAGGGGGTCAACGACACCCACGGTCACCCCATGGGGGACGAGGTGCTCAAGCACATGGTGAGCGAGCTGCTGCGCCATTGTGACAGCCTGTGCCGCCTGGTGCGCTGGGGAGGAGAGGAGTTCGTGCTGGTCTGCCTGCACCATGAGCAGGCGAGGGCAGAGCGGCTGGCCGAGCGGCTGAGGGGGGGGCTGGAGGCCTACAGGGACTGGCCCCTCGGGCTCAGGATCACCGCCTCCTTCGGGGTGGCGGAGCGGCGCGGGGACTCCCTTGAGCTGACCCTCAAGCGAGCGGACGAGGCGCTCTATCAGGCCAAGGAACGGGGGCGCAACCGGGTCGAGGTGGGCTAGGGCGCAGGCTTGCCAACCGACTAAGGGCCTTGCCTTCGCTAAGGTGATTGCGGCTGGAGCCCCGGCCTCCCAGCCGTTATGATGCGCGCCAGCCGGGGCGCGGGCCCCCCTCTTCAGTCAAGGAGTTTCCCATGTCCCAACACCTAGGTGCCCTGACCCTGCTGGTGGCCGACTACGATCAGGCCATTCGCTTTTTTACCGAGGGGCTCGGATTTGAGCTGCTGGAAGACACGCCCCTCGACGAGCCGGGCAAACCGGGCAAGCGCTGGGTGCGGGTCGCCCCGAAAGGTGCCCCAGGGTCGGCCCTGCTGCTGGCCCAGGCCGCCAATGCGCAGCAGCAGGCCGCCATCGGCCAGCAGGGGGGCGGCCGGGTCTTCCTGTTTCTCGAGACCGACGATTTCTGGGGTGACTACCAGCGCATGCAGGCCTACGGCGTGCATTTTTGTGAACAGCCCCGCCACGAGCCCTATGGCACTGTGGTGGTGTTCGAGGACATCAGTGGCAACCGCTGGGACCTGCTGCAACGCATTGCTGCCAACTGAATCTGAAAACGTTTATCATCCCGCCTGTCATAAAGTCATAAAAGTGTCACAGAAAGTTCTAATAATTGGCGCACCCATCTTCACAGAGGAGAGAGAAGGGATATGGCTAAGCGAATTCTGGTGGTCGAGGACGAGGCACCAATCCGCGAGATGCTCTGCTTCGTGCTCGAGCAAAAAGGATATGAGACGGTTGAGGCAGAAGATTATGCCGATGGACTGGCGAAGGTGCGTGAACCTTACCCCGAGCTCATCGTACTGGACTGGATGATGCCAGGCGGCAGTGGCATCCAGTTCATCAAGCAGCTCAAGCAGGACGAGGTGACCCGCCAGATCCCCGTGGTGATGCTGACCGCCCGTGGTGAGGAAGAGGACAAGGTGCGCGGCCTCGAGGCGGGCGCCGACGACTACATCACCAAGCCGTTCTCTCCCAAGGAGCTGACCGCCCGCTTGCATGCGGTGATGCGCCGGGTCTCCCCCACCTCGGTGGACGAGGTGATCGAGGTGCAGGGGCTCAAGCTGGACCCTGTCTCCCACAGGGTCAGCGCCGAGGAGAAGGCGCTGGACATGGGGCCGACCGAGTTCAAGCTGCTGCACTTCTTCATGACCCATCCCGAGCGGGTCTACAGCCGCGAGCAACTGCTCAACAACGTCTGGGGTACCAATGTGTATGTGGAAGACAGGACGGTGGACGTGCACATCCGTCGTCTGCGCAAGGCGATCGAAGAGACCGGGCACGACAGATTGATCCAGACGGTGCGTGGAGCCGGATACCGCTTCTCAACCCGTCTCTAGGGGATAACATGTTGCAACCTTACGCCTGGCGGCGACAGTTGTGGCGAATGGCGTTCTTCTACGCCCCCTTCGTCTTGGTAGGTTGGTTGATAGAACACCTCTCCCTCTGCCTGCTGGTGGCGACCGTGCTGCACCTGGGCTGGCACTACCGCTTCCAGAAGCGGCTGTCGGACTGGCTGTGGCACGATCGCAGCCTGGTGCCGCCCCATGGCAGCGGCAGTTGGGAATACATCTTCAATGGTATTTACAAGTTGCAGCAGCGCCACCGTGCCCGGCGCCGCGAGCTGGCGGGGCTCATCCGCCGGTTCCGGGAGGGGGCAGAGGCCCTGCCCGATGCCGCCGTGGTGTTTCGCACCGACGGCAGCATCCTCTGGTGCAACCGGCTGGCGGAGCAGTTGCTCGGTTTTCGCTGGCCCGAGGATGCCGGCCAGCACATCGGCAACCTCATCCGTCATCCCGGCTTCGTCGCCTACCTCGGCAAGGGGCAGTATGACGAGCCGTTCGAGATGAGCTCCCCCATCAACGAAGAGAAGTTTCTCGAGTTTCGCATCATGCCCTATGCCGAGGATCAGGCCATGCTGGTGGTGCGTGACGTGACCCGGCTGCGCAGCCTCGAGAAGACCCGCAAGCACTTCGTCTCCAACGTCTCCCACGAGCTGCGCACCCCGCTCACAGTGCTAAAGGGGTACCTGGAGATGACCGAGGAGCCGCCGCCCCCCGCCATGTGGGCCAAGGCGCACAGGGTGATGATGGAGCAGACCATTCGCATGGACAACCTGGTCAATCAGCTGCTCACCCTGTCGCGCATCGAGGCGGCCCCGACCGTGGATCTCTCCCATCTGGTGGACATGCCCGCCATGCTGGGGCTGCTGGAGCAGGAGGCGCGGGCCCTGTCGGGAGAGAGTGCCCATCAGATCGAGTTTCAGGTGCAGTCCAATCTGTTCGTGAAGGGGGACAGGGACCAGCTGCGCAGCGCCGTCTCCAACCTGGTCTACAACGCCATTCACTACACCCCGGCCGGTCGCAAGATCACGGTGGAGTGGCGCAAGCAGGGGGCCATGGCGCTCTTTGTGGTGCAGGACCAGGGGGAGGGGATAGCCCCGGAGCACCTGGCGCGGCTCACCGAGCGCTTCTATCGGGTCGACAAGGCGAGATCCCGCCACACCGGCGGCTCCGGCCTTGGCCTCGCCATCGTCAAGCATGCCCTGAGCCATCACGATGCCCAGCTCGAGATAGAGAGCCGGGTCGGCCAGGGCAGCCGTTTCAGCTTCCTCATTCCTGCCAGGATGGTGGTGGTAAAATAGTCTTTATTGACAAATGGTTAGCAATAAAAAAGGGGGCGGCGAGAGCGGCCCCCTTGGCATTTTTGCCGCGCTGGGCCCATGTCATCAAAGTGTCATATAAATTCCATAAATTTGTCACTGCCAGGTCAGATACTGGCGCCGTCTTAAGAACAGACCCAGCGTCACCTTGGGAAAGAGGGGACGGATAAAACTCAACAAGCTGACTGACGCAGTCAGCTTGATCACCGCAAGACAGTGTTAATCGGCGCCATGTATTGGCAATTGCCTTCTGTAACTTTGGAGAGATTGGATGAAACTCAACAAACTGGCTGGTGTAATCGGATTCACCGCAGCAACCCTGTTTTCTGTCAGCGCCCTGGCTGCCGGTGTGGATAAAGATCTGCCGGATTACACCCCGACCAGTGGCATCTCGGGCAACCTGTCCTCTGTGGGCTCGGACACCCTGGCCAACATGATGACCCTGTGGGCCGAAGAATTTAAGCGCGTCTACCCCAACGTCAACGTGCAGATCCAGGCCGCCGGCTCTTCCACTGCCCCGACCGCACTGACCGAGGGCGTCGCCCAGTTTGGCCCCATGAGCCGTGCCATGAAGGCCGGTGAAGAGGAAGCATTCGAGAAGCGCTACGGCTACAAGCCGACCGCCATCCGCGTCGCGGTCGATGCCCTGGCGGTGTTCGTGAACAAGGACAACCCCATCAAGGGGCTGACCATGGAGCAGGTTGACTCCGTCTTCTCCAGCACCCTCAAGTGCGGCGAAGCCAAGGCCGCCACCAAATGGTCCGATCTGGGTCTGGATGGCAACTGGTCCAGCAAGGACCTGCAACTGTTCGGTCGCAACTCGGTCTCCGGTACCTATGGCTACTTCAAGGAGCACGCCCTGTGCAACGGTGACTTCAAGAGCGGCGTGAACGAGCAGCCGGGCTCCGCCTCAGTGGTGCAATCCGTCTCCGCTTCCCTGAACGGCATAGGTTACTCCGGCATCGGCTACGTCACCTCGGGCGTGCGCGCCGTACCGCTCTCCAAGGATGGCAAGACCTTCGTTGAAGCGACCGCAGAGAACGCCTTGACCGGCAAATACCCGCTGTCGCGCTTCCTGTACGTTTACGTGAACAAGGCTCCGAACAAGCCGCTCTCCCCGATGGAGCAAGAGTTTGTGAAGATGATGCTCTCCAAGGCCGGTCAGACCATAGTGGCGAAGGATGGCTATGTGCCGGTTCCCGCCAAGATTGTTCAGGCCGACCTGAAGAAGCTGGGTATCATGTAATCCCGCTTTCGCACTCTATACAGACGAGCCTCCAAAACGAGCCCAAGCGGGCTCGTTTTTATTTTGGCGTTGCGGGATCTTTTTGGTCGCATGGGGTGGCGCCTGGCTTGCACCGGACGGCGGCATTCCCGAGAATAGGGCAACTTCACGGTAAAGGACCCTCTCATGCGTGCATCTTCCCTGTCCAAATTCGGCCTGGCGGCCTTGTGTAGCGCCCTGCTGGCCAGTTGTGCCCAGTCGCCGACCGGCCGCAGCCAGATGCTGCTCTTCTCCCCCCAGCAGATGAACCAGTTGGGTGCCGACTCCTTCGAGCAGATGAAGAAGCAGGAGAAGGTAAGCAAGGATGCCAAGGTGAATGCCTATGTCTCCTGCGTGGCCAAGGCGGTCACCGCCCAGGTGCCTGCCAGCTATGGCATCACCAGCTGGGAGGTGGTGGTGTTTGACTCCAAGGAGGTCAACGCCTTCGCCCTGCCCGGGGGCAAGATTGGCGTCTACAGCGGCCTGCTCAAAGTCGCCAAGAATCAGGATCAGCTCGCCACCGTCATCGGCCACGAGCTGACCCACGTGCTGGCACAACACTCCAACGAACGTCTCTCCCGGGATCAGCTGACCGGCATAGGGCTGGCGGTGGCCGATGCCGCCATCGGCAGCAGCCAGGGGGGCGGTGCCACCATGGCGGCGCTCGGGCTCGGGGTTCAGGTGGGGATCGCCCTGCCCTATGGCCGGGCTCAGGAGAGCGAGGCCGATAGGTTGGGGCTGGATCTGATGGCTCGCGCCGGCTTCAATCCGGCCGAGGCGATTCCCCTGTGGCAGAACATGAGTGCCGCCGCCGGGGGCAAGGCGCCGCCCCAGTTGCTCTCTACTCACCCGAGCGATGAGAACCGCATTACCGAGTTGCAGGCCCAACAGGCTCAGGCAGAGCCCCTGTATCGGCAGGCCCGTGCCGCTGGGTTGACTCCCCAGTGCAAGGCATAACACTGCGTCTGGCCCGTCCCGCCGATGCTGCCGCCATGACGGTGATGCAGCGGGCCAGCTGGCTGGCGGCCTATGGCGGCGTGCTCGGTGAGGATCTGCTGGCCCAGCTGGCGGTCACCGAGCATCTGCAGATCTGGCGCCGCCGGCTCGCCGAGCCGGCCCCCATCCCCATGCTGCTCTGCCAGGACGAGGTCGTCATCGGCCTGCTCTATTGGCACCCTGTCCACGAGGAGGGGCTGATGACGGCGCGCATCCGGGCGCTCTATCTGCACCCGGATCACTGGCGTCGGGGCCATGGCAAGCGGCTGTGGCAGGCGGTGGCGGTGCAGATGCGCCGGGCCGGTTGCGAGTGCGTCAGGCTATGGCTGCTCGATGGCAATCACATCGGCGAGGGGTTCTACCTGCGCCGCGGCTTCGTGTTTGACGGCCAGGAGCGCACCCTGACGAGCCTGGGACAACCCTGTCTGCAGCGGCAAATGTTCCGTTTGCTTTGAGCTGGCTCCCGTTTTTCGCCCATGGTCACTTTATTTTTTTTGCGAATTAATACAATGTGCCCCATCTGGACAGACTGAGGTGACCCGGTTCACCGGCAAGGGAGTGTGGCATGTATTACGGATTTGATATTGGTGGCACCAAGGTTGCCTTCGCGGTGTATGACGGTGGCCTGAACCTCTGTCACGAAGAGCGCATGAGCACTCCCGGCAATGATTACGAGGGGCTGTTGCAGCTGATCCTGACGCGGGTCGAGGCGGCGGACGCCCGCTTCGGCGCGAAAGGCGCCGTCGGCATCGGGTTTCCCGGCATCATCAATCGCCTGGATGGGAGCATAGTGGCGGCAAACCTGCCCGCCATTCACGGTCGTCATCTGGGCGCGGATCTGGCCGCACGACTGGCACGCACCGTCAGCGTCGACAACGACGCCAACTGCTTCCTCTGGTCCGAAGTGCACCAGGGGGCCGCCGCCGAGGCCGAGAGTGCGCTGGGGGTGACCATTGGCACCGGCATAGGTGGCGCCGTCTATCTGGCGGGCAAGCTCATCCAGGGCCGCAACTGGCTGGCGGGGGAGATAGGCCATTACCCGCTGCCGGCCACCATATTGATGAAGTATCCCGACCTGCCCCGTCCCCGCTGCGGCTGCGGCCGCCTGGTCTGTTTCGAAACCTATGCCTCGGGCACCGGCCTGGAGCGGCTCTATCACCACTTCAACGGCGAGCGCGCCAGTGGTCACCAGATAGTCGCCCGTGCCGAGGCCCGGGAACCCGCGGCGCTCTCGGCCATCGACTGCTGGCTGGAGATCCTGGCCGCCGGGCTCGCCACCGCCATCTCGGTGATAGACCCCGAGGTGGTTGTGCTGGGGGGTGGCCTCAGCGGGCTGCCCGCCCTGTATGAAGAGCTGCCCAAGCGTCTGCCCGGCCACCTGCTGCCCGGCGTCGCCCTGCCGGCTATCCGCCAGGCCCGCTTCGGCGGCGCCGGTGGCGTGCGTGGCGCCGCCCTGCTGAATTTATGAGATCAGGCACTGGGTCTGATCTCCCCGGATAAGGAGTCATCATGACCCGTCTTGAAATCTGCATCGACAACCTGGAATCCCTGTTCACCGCCCAGCAAGCCGGGGCGGATCGCATCGAGCTCTGCTCTGCGCTGGGGCTGGGCGGTCTCACCCCCTCCTATGGTTTCATGCAGCAGGTGGCGCGCCACGCCACCATTCCCGTCTACGCCATGATCCGCCCCCGTGCCGGGGATTTCTGCTTCAGTGCCGCCGAGTTCGAACTCATGTTGCTGGACATCGCCGCGGCCCGGGCAGCAGGCTTGCAAGGTGTGGTGGTGGGTCTGCTGGACGAGGGGGGCAGGGTGCCTGCCGCCCAGTTGCAACAACTGGTCGAGGCGGCCGGCCCCCTGGGGGTCACCTTCCATCGCGCCATCGATCTCAGCTCCAACTGGCGCGCCGATCTGGAGACCATAGTGGCGGCCGGCTGTGAGCGTATCCTGAGCTCCGGCCATGCCCCGACCGCCCTGGCGGGTCTGGAGACACTGCAGGCGATGCAACAGACCCTGGCGGGCCGCGCCAGCCTGATGCCAGGCGCCGGGGTCAATGCGGACAACGTGCGCACCATACTCGAGTTCACCGGGGTGAGCGAAGTACACATGTCCGGCATGGGCTGGCGCGGTGGCATGGTGCCCCACGGAGTGAACATGGGTACTTCGGACGATGGCCGGGTCAATATCACCGACGGCGCCAAGGTGGCAGCGGTGCGGGCCCTGCTGGATCGCGCCTGAGTCAGGGTGTGACCGGGCGGCATGGTGCCCCACGGCGTCAACATGGGCACTTCGGACGATGGCCGGGTCAATATCACAGACGGCGCCAAAGTTGCCGCGGTGCGGGCCCTGCTGGATCGCGCCTGAGTCAGCCTGTGGTTGTCGTCGCCTCTCCCTTCTCCCCTTGCGGGAGAAGGGCCGGGGATGAGGGGGATGTGAAGTCTCTCCCACAGGCGGGGAAATCAGGACGGCAGCCGGCAGCACCTCGCCAAAAAGTCTGATATTATCTCGACTCTTTTACTCTCAGGACCCGGAGCAACATCTCAATGTCCCAATACGACTCTATCGAACAGAAGGCCAGCTATGGCATCGGCCGCAACATGGGTGATCAGCTGGCGCAGCAAGCCTTCGCCGGTCTGGATATCCCTGCCCTGCAACAAGGTCTGGCAGATGCCCTGAATGGCCTGGAGTTCGCGGTCAGCCGTGACGATATCAATGATGCCTTCCAGGTCATCACCGCCCGCATGCAGGAAGAGCAGGAAGCCGTTGCCAAGGCCGCCGCCGCCGATGGCGAAGCCTTCCTGGCCGACAACGCCAAGCGTGCCGACGTGAAAGTGACCGACTCCGGTCTGCAATACGAAGTCATGGTAGAAGGCAAGGGCGCCGTGCCGGTGGCCGGTCAGTCCGTGCGCGTGCACTACCACGGTACCTTCACCCACGGTGGCGTGTTCGACAGCTCGGTCGCCCGCGGCCAGCCTGCCGAGTTCCCGGTCACTGGCGTCATCGCCGGTTGGGTGGAAGCGCTGCAGATGATGCCGGTTGGCTCCAAGTGGAAGCTCTACATTCCGCAGGATCTGGCCTACGGTGCCCGTGGCGCCGGCTCCATCCCGCCCTACTCCGCACTGGTATTCGAAGTGGAGCTGCTGGACATCCTGTGATCCGGCTGGTGTGATGCAAACGGCGACCCCTGGGTCGCCGTTTGTTTTTGCGCGCCGCCACGCCCTGGTGGATGAGCCATGGTCTTCTCGGGAGATTTGGATATAGTCAGGACGTCGCACTCTCGGCCACCCAGGGAGACAGGCCATGGCCGCCATCATAGAAGTCGTCGATCTCATCAAGCACTTTCCCGGTGTCAGGGCGGTGGACGGACTCAGCTTTACCATTCCCGCCGGTAGCTGTTTCGGCCTGCTCGGCCCGAACGGGGCGGGCAAGACCACCACCATAGAGCTGCTCGAGGGGATCCTCACCCCGGACAGCGGCCAGATCCTGTTTCATGGCGCCCCCCGCGGCCCCGACTATCGCTCCCGCATCGGCATCCAGTTCCAGCACACCGCGTTGCAGGATTTTCTGACGGTACGCGACACCCTGCGCCTGTTCGCCAACCTCTATCCCAACCCCCTGCCACGGGAGCTGCTCATCGAGCTGTGCGCCCTTGGCGAGTTCATCGACAGGGACAGCCGCAAGCTCTCCGGCGGCCAGCGTCAGCGCCTGCTGCTGGCCCTAGCCCTGCTCGGCGACCCCGAACTGTTGTTTCTGGACGAGCCCACTACAGGGCTGGATCCCCAGGCTCGTCACCACTTCTGGCAGCGGATCGAGGCGATCAAGGCCCAGGGCAAGACGGTGGTGCTCACCACCCACTACATGGATGAGGCGCAGCAACTGTGCGATCGCATCGCCATCGTGGATCACGGTCATCTGCTCAGCCTGGACACGCCGGCGGCCCTGCTGGCGCGGCACTTCGACGGCGTGCTGGTGCGCCTCTCGGATCACCCGGCCCTCGCCAGCCTGGGTTATCCGCTGCTGCCCCACGGGGATCAGGTGGAGCTGAGCTGCCCTGACGTGGCGACCTTGCTGCCACGGCTGCTGAGTCTGGGGGTACCGCTGACCGGCATGCAGGTGCGCTCCCCCAACCTGGAGGATCTCTTCCTGCACCTGACCGGCCACAGCCTCCGGAGCGGCGCATGAAAAATCCCATCAAGCGCAGTGTCGTCGCGCTCTGTTACCCGCAAGCCTTGCCATCTCGACGGGATTCGAGCCCGAGGAGGGGAACATGAAGGGAGCCATCAAGCGCAATGTCGTCGCGCTCTGTTACCCGCGAGCCTTGCCATGGCCACTGGGTTTGTCATCTCGACCTGGGAGCGGAACATGAAGGGAGCACTCAAGCGCATAGGTGCCCTCTTTTACGCCCGCACCCTGGAATTCGTGCGCGACAGGGCGGCCCTGGTCTGGAACCTGCTTTTTCCGCTCTTGCTGGTGATCGGCTTCTCCCTCATCTTCTCCGGCCCTCCCAAGCCGCTGGTGCAGATAGGGGTGGTGGGGGAGCTGACGACGGCCTATCAGCCCCTGACCCATATCCCGCTGCTCAAGCTCATCCCCTATGACGACGAGGCGAGAGGCGTCCTCAAGGTGCGCCACCATCAGCTGGACTTGCTGCTGTCACCGGCGCGCGGCCACTACTGGGTCAACCCGGACGCCCCCCAGGGAGCCATGGCCGAATACCTGCTGCGCCAGGCGGTGCAGGAGCCCTTGCAAAGAGAGGCCCTGAGCGGACGGGCCATCCGCTATGGCGACTGGTTGCTGCCCGGGGTGATCGGCATGAACCTGATGTTCTCCGGCCTGTTCGGGGTCGGGTTCGTCATAGTGCGCTATCGCAAGAACGGTGTGCTCAAGCGCTTGCGAGCCACCCCGCTGTCGGCGGCCGAGTTTCTCTGCGCCCAGTTGCTGTCGCGGGTGCTGATCACCCTGGTGGTGAGCCTGCTGGTCTTCCTGGTGGCTTACTGGCTGCTGGATGTGCCCCTGCTCGGCTCCGGCTGGCTGCTGCTCTTTATCGCCCTGGTCGGCGGGACCGCCATGGCCTCCCTCGGGCTGCTCATCGCCGCCCGCATTCAGAATGAGGAGCTGGCGAGTGGTTTGCTCAATCTCATCAGCTTGCCCATGATGTTCTTATCTGGCGTCTGGTTCTCGCTGGAAGGGTCTCCCCCCTGGTTGCAGGCCGTGGCAGCCCGCTTGCCGCTCAGTCAGATCATAGAGGCGGCCCGCGCCGTCATGCTGGAAGGGGCGGGCTGGCAGGCCGTGGCGGGGATGCTGGCCCAGGTCATGGTGTTTGCCCTGGTGTGCATCACGCTAGGGGCAGTGTTGTTCAAATGGAGCGCAAAATGAAGCCAATACTGTGGTTGCTGCTGGTGGCGACGCTGCCGGTGGATGCCGGCACCCTGCGCTGCAAGAGCGCCCTGCTCACCGAGGGGGACACCACGGCCGAGCTGCTGATCCGCTGCGGTCAGCCGATGCTCAAGGAGGATCTGACCCGCTACGAGGAAAACGGCTTCGGGGCGCGGATGACGGTCAAGTATGCCGAGCGCTGGACCTACAACTTTGGCAGGAGCGAATTCATGCAGTTCGTCACCGTCGAAAACGGCGTCATCACCGAGATTGAAGACGGTCCCCGCGGCGGTTGAACCACGTA
The DNA here is from genome assembly GCF_010974825.1 of Aeromonas rivipollensis. Classification (GTDB taxonomy): domain Bacteria; phylum Pseudomonadota; class Gammaproteobacteria; order Enterobacterales; family Aeromonadaceae; genus Aeromonas; species Aeromonas rivipollensis. The sequence continues at coordinate 190,158 of NZ_JAAILA010000011.1, forward strand.
CCTATCTAGGGTCGGCGCCCCGATCTTGAGGCTCCTCATCCCGGCCTCGTTTCCCGCCAGAAGATAGGCTGCTTGAGCCTGTGCTCCCCCCGCCATAGCGCCATATCGACGTCGCCCAATATTTGCCCCAGCTTCCCCGCGTTGGGGCTTGCCGAGAGAAAAGTGAGCCTGATGAGTCAGTTGGAGTCCGATTTCGCTGCCCCATCCCGGTGCGCCCCATTTTTTTGTGAAAATAATCCTCATAGTGGGAATGGCTTTTAACAGCAGGCTATTTGGTGAATAAGGGTCTACTTTTGATTCTGAGAGTGCATATCGTCCCGCGCGAACATTTTATGCTGTTGCACCACTGTTGTGCCGGGTTGCACCGATTGACAGGTTTTTGAAGCGCTGGATAAGCTGCAAAAAAGCAGGGAAACGATGGCATCTTGCTCGGTTTGGGTGCCAATTCGAATCAAACCACAGGGAAGAGTGACATGAAGCAGATACACAAGGCGGGTATGGTGATAGTGCTGTCGCTGGCGGCAGCCAATGTCTGGGCAGAGGGTACTCTGGATGCCGTGAAGAAGAAGGGGTTCGTGCAGTGCGGGGTCGGTGATGGCCTGCCCGGGTTCTCCAACCCGGACGCCAAAGGCACCTGGACCGGGCTGGACGTGGACGTGTGTCGCGCCGTCGCCGCGGCCGTGCTCGGGGATGCCGGCAAGGTCAAGTATGTCTCCCTCACCGCCAAGGAGCGTTTCACCGCCCTGCAATCCGGCGAAGTGGACTTGCTGTCGCGTAACACCACCTGGACCCTGACCCGGGACGGCTCGCTGGGCCTGACCTTCGCCGGGGTGAACTACTACGATGGCCAGGGCTTCCTGGTCAACAAGTCTCTGGGCGTCAAGAGCGCCAAGGAGCTGGACGGGGCCGCCGTCTGCATCCAGTCCGGCACCACCACCGAGCTCAACCTGGCGGATTACTTCCGCGCCAATGGCGCCATGAAATATACCCCAGTGGTGTTCGACACCTCGGATCAGACCGTCAAGGGCTTCGAAGCGGGGCGTTGCGACGTGCTGACCTCGGATCAATCCCAGCTCTACTCCCTCAAGATCAAGCTGACCAAGCCGGAGGATGCCGTGGTGCTGCCCGAGGTCATCTCCAAGGAGCCGCTGGGCCCAGCGGTGCGCCAGGGTGACGAGCAGTGGTTCAAGGTGGTGCGCTGGAGTCTTTACGCCATGCTCAACGCCGAAGAGGCCGGTGTGACCAGCGCCAACGTGGACGAGATGCTCAAATCCACCAACCCGGACATCCGTCGCCTGCTGGGGCTGGAAGAGCCCAAGGGCGCTGTGCTGGGGCTGGATGACAAATGGGCCTACAACATAGTCAAACAGGTCGGCAACTACGGCGAGTCCTTCGATCGCAACGTCGGCGCCGGCTCCCCCCTCAAGATCGACCGTGGCATCAACGCGCTCTGGAACAAGGGTGGCCTGATGTATGCCCCGCCCATCCGCTAAATAGACTGCAGTCGGGGGGCCTGGCCCCCCATTTCCCCTTTGCCCTGGCTTTGTCGGAGTCATCCTCATGGCGATACAAGCATCAAACCATAGGAAAGAACAGGGCCGCTGGTGGTATGACGCTAAGGTGCGGGCGCAGATCTTCCAGTGCCTGGCCATTGCGGCCGTTCTCGCGTTTCTGTTCTACATCATCAACAATGCCCTGACCAATCTGGCAACCCGTGGCATCACCACAGGTTTCGATTTTCTGGGCAACACCGCCGGGTTCGGCATCTTGCAGAGCCTGATCCCCTACGACGAGACCTATACCTTCGGTCGCACCTTCGTGGTCGGCCTGCTCAATACCCTGCTGGTCTCGGTGCTCGGCATCCTGTTTGCCACCCTGCTCGGCTTCGTGCTCGGGATAGCGCGTCTGTCCCGCAACTGGCTGGTGGCCAAGATAGCCACCGTCTACATAGAGACCTTCCGCAACATTCCGCTGCTGCTGCAGATCTTCTTCTGGTACTTCTCGGTGCTGCGCACCCTGCCGTCTCCCCGTGAGAGCGTGGAGCTGGGAGGGCTCGCCTTCTTGAACGTGCGGGGCTTCTATCTGCCCAAACCCTTGTTTGAAGAGGGATTTGGCTATGTGATCTGTGCCCTGCTGCTGGCAGTCGTCCTGAGCTGGGGGCTGAGCCGCTGGGCAAGGCGCCGTCAGGCGCTGACCGGCAGGATCTTCCCGTTCTGGCGCAGTGTGGCCGCTCTGGTGATCCTGCTCCCCGCCATCGCCTTCCTGCTGGCAGGCAGCCCGCTCTCCTGGAGTGTGCCCATACTGCAAGGCTTCAACTTCCGGGGCGGCTTGACGGTACTGCCCGAGCTCGCGGCGCTGCTGCTGGCGCTCACCATCTATACGGCGGCCTTCATCGCCGAGATAGTGCGATCCGGCATACTGGCCATCAGCAAGGGGCAGACCGAGGCCGCTTCCGCCCTCGGGCTCTCGCCCACCAAGACGCTGCGGCTGGTGGTCATTCCCCAGGCGATGCGGGTCATCATTCCCCCGTTGACCAGCCAGTACCTGAACCTCACCAAGAACTCCTCGCTGGCCACCGCCATCGGTTATCCGGATCTGGTCTCTGTGTTCATGGGCACCACCCTCAACCAGACCGGGCAGGCCATCGAGGTGATCGCCATGACCATGGGGGTCTATCTCATCATCAGTATCACCACCTCAGTCCTGATGAACATCTACAACCGCAGGATGACGCTGGTCGAGCGCTAGGGAGCTGTCATGTTTGTGAACGAGTTGCAGGAGGCGCTGCCGCCTCCCAATCATCGCCGGGGGCTGGTCGCCTGGATCAGGCAGAACCTCTTCCCCAACTGGTGGAACGGCCTGCTGACCCTGGTGCTGGCCTACCTGCTGCTGCCACTGCTCTGGTCTGCGCTGGACTGGGCTATCTTCTCCGCCAACTGGCAGGGGAGCAGCCGTGCCGACTGCGCCCAGGGCGGGGCCTGCTGGGTCTTTATCGAGAGCCGTCTGGGGCAATATCTCTACGGCTTTTACCCGGTCGACCAGTATTGGCGCATCAATCTGGCCTTCGCCGGTCTGGCCGTGCTGCTGGCACTGCTGATCTGGCCGCGCACCCCGCGCAAGGGCTGGCTGGCGCTCTTTACCCTGCTGGTGTTCCCTGTCATCGCCTTCGTGCTGATCCACGGCGGGGCGGGTCTCGAGGTGGTGGAAACCAACCGCTGGGGCGGCCTGATGCTGACCCTGGTGCTGGCGGTGGTGGGCATAGTGGTTGCCCTGCCATTCGGGATCCTGCTGGCGCTGGGGCGCCGCTCCCACATGCCGGTCATCTCCAGCCTCTCCACCGTCTACATCGAGTTCTGGCGGGCGGTGCCGCTCATCACTGTGCTCTTCATGGCCTCCGTCATGCTGCCGCTGTTCATGACCAGCGAGGTGGAACTCGACAAGCTGCTGAGGGCGCTCATCGGCATCATTCTGTTCCAGGCGGCCTACGTGGCCGAGGTGGTCAGAGGGGGGCTGCAGGCGATCCCCAAGGGGCAGTACGAGGCGGGTGAAGCCTTGGGGCTCTCCTACTGGAAGGTGATGGGACTGGTCATCATGCCCCAGGCCCTCAAGATCACCATTCCCTCCCTGGTGAACACCTTTATCTCCCTGTTCAAGGACACCAGCCTGGTGTTGATCATAGGGCTGTTCGATCTGCTGGCCATCTCCAAGGTGGCGCTGGCGGATCCGGCCTGGCTCGGCTTCTCCACCGAGGCCTATGTGTTTATCGCCATGATCTTCTGGATGTTCTGTTTTGGCATGTCCCGCTACTCCATCTATCTGGAGCGCAAACTCAACACCGGTCACAAGCATTAGGAGTAGTTTCGAGATGAAAACGGACGCTGTGGTAGAACTCAAGGACGTCAACAAGTGGTACGGTGAGTTTCATGTGCTGCGCAACATCAATCTGCAGGTAGGCAGGGGGGAGAAGATCGTCATCTGCGGGCCATCGGGCTCGGGCAAGTCCACCATGATCCGCTGTATCAACCGGCTGGAGGAGCATCAGAGCGGTGACATCCTGGTCAAGGGCACGGCCTTGACCTCGGATCTCAAGAACATAGAGACGGTGCGCCGCGAGGTGGGCATGGTGTTCCAGCACTTCAACCTCTTCCCCCACCTGACGGTGCTGGAGAACTGCTGCCTGGCCCCCATCTGGGTCAAGCAGTTGCCACGCAAGGAGGCCGAGGAGATCGCCATGACCTTCCTGCGCCGGGTCAGGATTCCGGAGCAGGCCCTCAAGTACCCGGGCCAGCTCTCCGGCGGCCAGCAGCAACGGGTCGCCATCGCCCGCAGTCTCTGCATGAATCCCCAGGTGATGCTGTTTGACGAGCCGACCTCGGCGCTGGATCCCGAGATGGTGCGCGAGGTGCTGGATGTGATGGTTGAGCTGGCCCACGAGGGGATGACCATGCTCTGCGTCACCCACGAGATGGGCTTTGCCAAGCAGGTGGCGGACAGGGTGATCTTCATGGACCGCGGCCAGATCATCGAGGAGAACGTGCCGGACCAGTTCTTCGACCATCCCCAGTCGGAGCGGACCAAGCTGTTTCTCTCCCAGATCCTGCAGCACTGATGCGGGTCAGACGCGGCCCGTCCCATGGAAAATAGCCCGCACGCTCGGTGAGCGGCGGGCAAAGACATGCATGAAAGCAGACTACAAACGGAAAGGAGTATGTCAGCCCGGCAACAGGGTGGTGGTGCGCAGATCGCGCACGGCCAGATTGATCTGCCGGGCCAGGCTCAGCGCCTGACGGCAGTCCAGCGTCTTCACATCGATGACTCCCCCTTGAAACTCGAATCGTCCCAGTGCCTCGACCATGAAGCTGCCGTGATGGAAGCTTTTGATATAGCGGGCAATTCGACGAGGAGACAACTGCTTGAACACCTTCATGGCAAGACACCCTGTTGTTTGGACAGGGCACACTATGCCGCCTCACCGTGACACTGATGTGACACTTTATAAAGGTTTGTATGAATCCTTGTTATGGCGGGCTGGCGTCCTGTTCCCGGCGTTGAAAAAGTAGTGCCGCCCCTGGCCCCGGCCCCGATATACTGCGGCCATCGCAGGTTGGACAAAGGTGCCGCACGTGGAGTGGGTGGACGTAGTAGACGAGCATGACAGGGTGATCGGGGTGGCCGAGCGCGCCCGGGTGCGTCAGGAAAATTTGCGCCATCGCGCCAGTTACATCCTGGTGCTCGATGAGGCCGGTCGAATCCTGGTGCAGCGGCGCACCCCGAGCAAGGATTTCTGCCCCGGCATGCTGGATGCCTGCGCCGGTGGCGTGGTGACCACTGGGGAGGCGATGGAGCCTTCCGCCCGGCGCGAGCTGGCCGAGGAGCTGGGTATCTTTGATGTGCCCCTGCACGACTTCGGCACCTTCTACGCCGAGGGGGAGGCGAGCGGGGGAGGCTATCGGGTCTGGGGCGGTCTGTTCAGTTGCCAATATCAGGGGCCGCTGCAACTCCAGGCGGAGGAGGTGAGCGAGGTGCACTGGATGAGCCTGGCCGAGATAGCCGAGCGGGCCGCCGAGTTCACGCCGGATTCCCTCCTCGCCATCGCAACTTGGCAGGCACGGCGGCACGGGTGAGGGAGCGACGTGAGACGTCGAGTTCCCCCTGGGTTTCCTGCTCGCCATCGCCACCTGGCAGGCGCGGCGCTTGCAGTAAAGGCGAGGTGCGGGCCGCCGAATGCAGGTTGAACTCCCTGTTCGTTATGGCCACCTGGCAGGCACGGCGATCGCAATAAGGGCGAGGTGCGGGCGGCGACAGGAGAGCCGGTGTCGTCTCTTTCCGGGTTGGAGTAGACTGGGCCTCTTTCAGTCACTTAAGGACGAGACAACATGATCACGGTCGGACAATCCCTGCCAGCGGGGGAATTTACCTTTATCACCGCCGAGGGCAAGCAGGTACAGGATACCCAGGCCCTGTTTGCGGGCAAGAAGGTGGTGCTGTTCGCGGTGCCGGGGGCCTTCACTCCCACCTGCTCCAACGCCCATCTGCCGGGCTATGTGGTGCTGGCGGACGAGTTTAAGGCCAAGGGGGTCGATGCCCTCTATTGTCTCTCGGTCAACGATGCCTTCGTGATGAAGGCATGGCAGGCGGCCCAGAATGCCGACGCCATCACCATGCTGGCGGATGGCGATGGCAGCTGGACCCGGGCCCTGGGCCTTGCCAAGGAGACAGGCGCCTTCGGCGGCCTGCGTGCCCAGCGCTTTGCCCTGATCGCCAATGATGGCGTGGTCGAGCAGCTGTTCGTGGAGGCCCCCGGCAAGTTCGAGGTGTCGGATGCCGAGAGTCTGCTGGCCGCCTTGTGAATTGTTAATCATCGTTTGATTTCAGCTTGAAATAGCAAGGCGGCTCGCTACACTGAGCCACCTTTGGATGGAGCCAGGCTGACCCCTGGCTCTCGTGTTTGCAGCCGATGAGATGGAAGAATATGACCCTGGCTTTTGTTGCCCTGATTGCCGGACTGGCGTTGCTGGTCTGGAGTGCGGATAAATTTGTGGATGGCGCCGCCGCCACTGCCCGTTATGCCGGCATGCCGCCGCTCTTGATCGGCATGGTGATCATCGGTTTTGGTACCTCGGCTCCCGAGATGGTGGTCTCGGCCCTGGCATCCATGCAGGGTAACCCGGGCCTGGCCCTGGGCAATGCCTATGGCTCCAACATCACCAACATCGCCCTTATTCTCGGTCTGACAGCCCTCATCAGCCCCATCGCCGTCTCCTCCCAGGTGGTGCGCAAGGAGATCCCCATACTGCTCGGCATCACCCTGCTGACCGGTGCCTTGCTCATCGATGGTCACCTGGGGCGTGGCGACGCCCTCATTTTGGGTGGCGTCTTCATCGTACTGCTGGGCTGGTCCATCTGGACCGGGATCAAGGGCAAGGGAGACGCCCTGGACGAAGATGTGAACGTGGAGATCGACAGCGAGGCCATGCCGCTCAAGAAGGCCATCTTCTGGTTGATCGTGGGCCTGGTACTCCTGGTCGGCGCTTCACGCCTGCTGGTGTGGGGCGCGGTGACCATAGCCCAGGCATTCGGCATCAGCGACCTGGTCATCGGTCTGACCATAGTGGCGGTGGGCACCTCGCTGCCTGAGCTCGCCTCCTCCCTGATGGCCATCAAGAAGAAGGAGCACGATCTGGCCCTCGGCAACGTGCTCGGCTCCAACCTGTTCAACACCCTGGCGGTGGTCGGCATAGCAGCCGGCATAGCGCCCCTGGATGTGGATCCTGCGGTGCTCTCCCGCGACTGGAGCCTGATGATGGGGCTGACCCTGCTGCTGCTGGTGATGTGCCTGGGCCGCAAGGGACAGGGCCGCATCAACAGGGTGGAAGGGGGCATCTTGCTCTGCATCTTCGTCGCCTATACAGGTTGGCTGTTGACCAGCCAGTTCTGATGCAGGCACGACGATACACACAAGAAGGGGAGCAAGTGGCTCCCCTTCTCTATGCTGCTGGCGTGGTCAAAGCGTTCAGGCCACCGCCACCAGCTTCTGCTTCTGGGCGCTGTCCAAGATGAGGATGCTCGCCTTGGGGAAGAAGTTGAAGGTGGAGGCCGACGCCCAGGTGTAGGCACCCATCACCCGGCCTATGACCAGCTCGCCGATGGCCAGATCCGGCAGCATGATGCCGTCGCGAATCACGTCCACGCTGTCGCAGGTGGGGCCGGAGAGCACGGCATTGTGCAGCGGGCCTTGGGCGTAGGGGGTGCTCACCGGGTAGGTGACGTGGTCATAGAGCTGACCGTTGTAGCTGCCGTAGAGGCCGTCATCCAGGTAGTACCAGATCTTGTCGCCGCGGTGGGCCTTGCCCATCACGCTGGAGACCGAGGTCATGGCTGGCGCGCTGATGAAGCGGCCCGGCTCGGCGATCTTCTGCACAGTGGCGGGCAGCTTGGCCAGCGCTTCGCGGATCGGGGCGCAGAAGCCGTCGATGTCGAACTCGCCGCCGTCATAATCCACCGGGAAACCACCACCGATGTCCAGCACCCAGGGCTTGAGCCCCAGATCCCAGGCCTGCTCCATGATCTCGCGGCAGGCGTCGATGGCCTGCACGTGGCGACGGGCGTGGGGCACCTGGGAGCCGACGTGGAACGACAGCCCCATCACCTTGATCCCCTTGGCCTGGGCCAGTTGCAGCAGCGGCAGCGCCTGCTCCGGGGTGCAGCCGAACTTCTTGGAGAGATCGACCTTGGTCTCGGGATTCGGGAAGCTGACGCGCAGCAGCAGCTTGACCTCGTCCTTGTAGGGCAGGAACTTCTCCAGCTCCAGCGGGTTGTCATAGACGAACACTGTGCAGCCGAATTCCAGCGCATAACGGATGTCGCTGTCGCGCTTGATGGGATGGGTGTGAATGCAGCGTCCCGGGCGAACCCCTTGGCTGCGCACCAGATCCACTTCGCCATTGGTGGCCAGATCGAAACAGGCCCCCTCTTCCTTCAAGACAGAGACCACGGCCTCATGGGGCAGGGGCTTGAGTGCATAATGCAAGCGCACATCGGGCAGGGCCGCGGCCAGGGCCCGATACTGTTTGCGGACGGCTGCCTTGTCGAGCAGCAGCAGGGGGGAGCCAAATTGTTCAACCAGCTGACGGTAATCTTGTGCGACCAGGGTCTCGTTCATTCTCTTTTGATCATCCTTAGGGGGCGTGATATGCCCAAGCCATATGCGATTGAACCGGCGACGGCCGGCTCAGGCGAGTGGTCCGGAGGGACCGACCAGGCACAATGCATAACTCCCTTGCAAAGTGCTTAGTTATGCGCGGGATTATCGACTTATTGAGTTTGTGTGCAAGCATTTTGATTGGATATGTTGGCAAGTATTTCTGGTCGAGACGAAACATCATCTTGATATGGGGCAGTCTGCCCCAGCCGGTGCGCGCCATTGGCAGAGAAGTCCTCATAAGCTATTGATAGTTAACGAACATTTAACATGTGTTCCGCTCATGGTCGGGGCAGAAAAAAGCGGCGCTGAGGCTGGCCGAGTGGGAGACAGCTCACATTTTTTGGATTAACATGCCCGCTTCCTAATCCAAACTAGTTCGGATGAAGGTAGCAGGAGAGCGATGGGGGACCATCCACCGAAGAAGTGAATCTTTCAGGTACCGGGCAACCGGTGTGGACTGCTACTGGACGATACTCTGGAGAGACCCGTTAGATCGGGCGCCGAAGGAGCAAGGCACCATGACGACCCACAAGGGCTGGCTGGCGCCGGAAACTCTCAGGCAAAAGGACAGAGGGGATGGGATGGTTGTACCTGGGCTTGGCCCGCATCCGATCGCCTCTGGCCGATCGCGACACCTATGGGAAGATCATCCTTCTCCTCCTTAATCGTTGTTTTTTAAGGAGGATGCATGTCATCAATTCAATCGGCGCTCGCCGCCATCGATAGCTTTGTCTGGGGTCCGCCCCTGCTGATCCTGCTGGTCGGGACCGGTATCTATCTCACCCTGCGTCTGGGTCTGCTTCAGGTGGTGCGCTTGCCGCTCGCCCTCAAGCTGGTCTTTGGCCGCGATCAGGGCCAGGGCAAGCAGGGGGATGTCTCCAGCTTCGCCGCCCTCTGCACCGCTCTCTCCGCCACTATTGGTACCGGCAACATCGTCGGGGTTGCCACCGCCATCAAGCTCGGCGGCCCCGGAGCCCTGTTCTGGATGTGGATGGCGGCCCTGTTCGGCATGGCCACCAAGTACGCCGAGTGTCTGCTGGCGGTCAAGTATCGCGAGCAGGATGCCAACGGCCAGATGGCGGGCGGCCCCATGTACTATCTGGAGAAGGGGCTCGGCTCCAAGCCGCTCGCCAAGCTGTTTGCCCTGTTCGGCATAGGTGTGGCCTTCTTCGGCATCGGCACCTTCCCCCAGGTCAACGCCATCTCAGACGCCATGAGCCTCTCCTTCTCGGTGCCCCGTGAGGCGACCGCCGTGGTGCTGACCCTGATAGTGGCCCTGGTGACCCTGGGGGGTATCCAGTCCATCTCCAGCGTGTCGAGCAAGGTGGTGCCCTTCATGGCCATCTTCTACATACTCGCCTGCGCCGGTGTGCTGGTAAACAATGCCAGCGCGCTGCCCGATGCCGTCATGCTGGTGATCGAGAGCGCCTTTACCGGCCATGCGGCCACCGGCGGCTTCGTCGGGGCTGGCATCATGCTGGCGATCCAGTCCGGGGTGGCGCGCGGGGTCTTCTCCAACGAGTCCGGGCTGGGCTCGGCCCCCATAGCCGCGGCGGCGGCCAAGACGGACTCCTGCGTGGAGCAGGGGCTGGTCTCCATGACAGGCACCTTCATCGACACCATCATCATCTGCACTATGACAGGCCTGACCCTGGTGGTGACAGGGGTGTGGAGCGGGGACTTGAGCGGCGCCGCCATGACCAGCCAGGCCTTTGCCCAGGGGCTGGATGCTCACATAGGCCAGTATCTGGTGAGCATAGGGCTGCTGTTCTTCGCCTTTACCACCATCCTCGGCTGGAACTATTACGGTGAGCGCTGCACCGAGTATCTGTTCGGGGTCAAGGCGATCAAGCCCTATCGCCTCATCTATCTAGTGCTGGTGGCGAGCGGTGCCTTCCTCCATCTGGACATGATTTGGCTCCTGGCAGATATCGTCAACGGCTTGATGGCGGTGCCCAACCTCATCGGTCTCATCGGCCTGCGCCACGTGGTGATCGCCGAGACACGCGCCTACTTCAGCCGGGATCTGGATAGTGAAGCCGAGCCCGAGCCGCAGACGGCCTGAATCTGTGCCCGTCCAATCAGGAAAAGCAAAGCCACGACTCGGGTCGTGGCTTTTTTGTGCGCGGCGTTATTTCCATGGACGGGCGTTTTCCCTCTCCCTCCGGGAGAGGGTCAGGGTGAGGGAGATAGCCCCTCGCTCAGCAGGCTATCCAGACGTGCTCGCACCTTGTCCACCAAGGCCTGGTCGCCACCGCGCCAGCCAATGCAGCTTGCCAGCGTGGTGGAGGTTCCTGCCATGAAACGCAGCTCCCCGCCCGCCAGCTCGTAGAAGCGGCTCGCCATCTTTGTGCCCTCGTCCACGTCGCCCCCTACCAGCAGCATGGCCTGGGCCAGCACGGCGCCCTGGTGATCCTGGCCCGGCGCCAGCCAGCGCTGGGCGGTGCCGGTGATCTTGCGACCCCCGATCACCAGATTGTACTGACCGTCGCAAAAGGATCCGGGCACGAAGTCATAGTTTCCTTCAAGGCCGTGCTCCTCCAGCAGGGCCAGCAGCGGCGCCCCCAGCAGTCGGTAGTAGTGGCCAAGATCCGTGGTGGTACGGGGCAGCAGCAGGGAGAGGTTGAGGATGCCGGCCCCGTGGGGCACTGCGGTGCCGCCGCTGTCGCGCACATGGACGGGCCAGCCTTCGCTGGCGAGCTGCTCGCAGGCCGCCTGATAGCGGGGCAGACGCATGTCCTTGCGGGTGACAATCAGGCATTGGGGCGCCTGCCAGAGGTGGGCGCGGGGCAGGCCGTCATGGGCACAGTCCCGCAGCCAGCGTTGCTCCTCGGCCAGTATCTGATCCGGGGTGTGGCTGCTGGGCAGGGGGGGAAGCAGGGTATAGGGCATCAAGGGCATCCTGGGCAGAGGCTGCCCTGCACAGTACCCGGGGCGGCAAACAAGGTAAAGCCCCGCACGGCGGGGCTTTACCTGTTTGTTGACGAGAGAGTCAGTCCTGCGCGGTGACGCGCTTGGGCAGCAGCAGGTTCATCACTATGGCGGTCAGGCCGCCGGTGGCGACGCCGTAGGAGAGCACGCTTCGGGCCAGCTCCGGCAGGTGTTGCAGCACCTCGGGCACCTGGGCGACCCCCAGCCCCATGGCGAGCGACACCGCCAGTATCATCAGGGCGCGGCGGTCGAGCTCCTCGCGGGAGATGATGCGCACCCCGGCCGCGGCTATGGTGCCGAACATGACGATGGTGGCACCGCCCAGCACGGGTTCGGGGATCTGCTGCACCAGGCTGGCGACCGCCGGGAAGAGGCCGAGCAGGGCCAGCATGGCGGCGATGAAGAGGCCGACGTGGCGGCTGGCGACCCCGGTCAGCTGGATGACGCCGTTGTTCTGGGCGAAGGTGGACATGGGGAAAGTGGAGAAGAGAGCCGCCAGCATGGAGTTGGCGCCGTCGGCCAGCACGCCCCCCTTGATCCGCGCCATGTAGACGGGTCCGTCCAGCGGCTCGCCAGAGATGTCCGAGGTGGCTGTCATGTCGCCTATGGCCTCCAGCGCCGTCACCACGAAGATGATGGCGAGCGGCACGAACAGCTGCCAGTCAAAGCCGATGCCGTAGTGAAGCGGAATGGGCACCATCACCAGGGGGCCCTCGAAGGTGGGAGGGCTGACCTTGCCCAGCAGCAGGGCGACGGCGTAGCCCGCCAGCATGGCAATCATGATGGCGGAGAGGCGCAGCCAGGGGTTGCGGCTGCGCTGCAGCAGTACGATGAGGCCGAGCACCAGCAGGGAGAGGAAGAGGTTGCTGTGGCTGGCGAAGCTGCCGTCAGAGAGGGCCGCATAACCGCCCCCCATGCTGATGAGCCCCACCTTGATCAGGGTCAGGCCGATGAGCAGCACCACTATGCCGGTCACCAGGGGGGTGATGATGCGCTTGACCAGATGGAGGAAGCGGCTCATCACCACTATGGTGAGGGCTGCCGCCAGCATGGTGCCAAACAGGGTGCCCAGGAGATCCTCGGTGGGCATGGCGGCCTGCTTGAGGGCGAGGCCGGAGGCGATGATGGGGCCGAGGAAGTTGAAGCTGGTGCCTTGCACCGAGAGCAGGCCCGAGCCAAGGGGGCCGAAGCGGCGGGTCTGGATGAAGGAGGCGATGCCGGACATGACCAGAGACATGGAGACTATGTAGCGGGTGTCGGCGGCCGGGAGGCCCAGGGCATTGGCGATGATGAGGGGCGGGGTGATGATGGCGACAAACATGGCGAGCATGTGCTGCAGGGCGGCGAACAGGGTCTGGGGCAGGGGTGGGACTTCGTCAATGCCGTAGATGAGTTCGCTGTGGGCTCGCCTGGGGGGGTGGGTCTCTGGGGTCGCGCGCACGGCGGCAGCCTGTTCCATAAATACCTCTAAGTGTGGGGAGGGGGAGAAAATTGGGCGCTATTCTAGTGGCTGAGTCTGGGCTGACCAGCGCTAATTGGAGCAATAGAGGGTTTATTTTTCGATGGGTTGAAACGTTTGCGCGCGGCAATTATGATCCGCCGGTTTGTGTGAGGCAGTTCTCGTTATAAATAGGGGACATGCTGATGCATCCAGGGAGGGACGGTGTAGAATGAGCCCTCAGTTGTAAAATGGAGACTCGGATGCTGAAGCTGTCGGAGTTCTGGAGTGCCCGTGCCCACTCCGAAGATTTCACCCTGACCCGCATGGGCTTTATGACGGTGCGTCTGCGCCTGCTCACCTGCCTGCTGATGGTGGGACTGCCCGCCTGGGCGCTGGTGGATTGGCTGACCCTGCCCGCCACCCAGTTCGACGAACTGTTTCAGGTCAGGATCTTCTGCCTGCTGGCCCTCTCTCCCCTGATCCCTCTTTCGTATCTCATCCACTTCAAGCGCGAGCGCATGAGGCTGGCGCTGGGCTACCTGATGGCCGTGATGATGCTGTTCTCCCTCATCTGTCTGCACAGCTTCGGGACGGATCAGGAGCTGCAGGCGGGCTACATGGCCTTCCCCTATCTGCTCATCAGCCTGTTTGCCATCTTCCCCATACCGCTCTCCCTCAGCCTGCAACTGGCGGGGGGCATTCTGATCACCATGCTGGCGGGCAACTGGCTGCTGGTGGGCCAGCCGCTGCTGAGCGTGCAGACCCTCAACCAGGTCTGGCTGCTGGGGCTCTTCACTGTGGCGAGTGCCTGGGTGCAGTGCGGCCAGCTCAACATGCTGCTGCAGCTCTATCGGGAGTCCACCACGGACGAGCTGACCGGCATGATGAACCGCCGCCTGCTGATGAAGCAGCTCGAGAAGGCCAGGGTCACCATGATCCGCAAGCAGGCATCCTTTGCCGTGCTGCTGCTGGATCTGGACAGATTCAAGCGCATCAATGACAGCTTCGGCCATCTGGCGGGGGATGCCGTGCTCAAGGAGGTGGCTGCGACCCTGGCGGAGCAGCTGGAGCCCGGCATGGTGCTCGGTCGCTACGGTGGCGAGGAGTTTGCCATTCTGCTGCCCAACTGCGCCGATCTGGCCCAGGCGAAACGGGTCGCCGAGCGACTGAGGGTAGCGGTGGAGGCGCGGCTGGTGAAGAGCCCGACGTCGGATGAACTGCTGGAGGTGACGGTGAGCATAGGCCTGACCCTGTCCCTGCGCGGGGAGAGCGTCGAGGAGCTGCTCAACCGGGCGGACGAGTGCCTCTACATGGCCAAGATGGCGGGGCGCAACTGCGTGGTGGGCGAGCTGGCGAAGACGCCGGGCAAGCCCGGGCCCACAAAGACGGATGCCGCCTGAGGGCGGCATCTTGTCTGGTGGCTATATCAGTTCAGCCGGTACTTGCCTGACAACTGCTGGGCCAGCAGCTTGAACATGTTGAACACCGCCATTGTCTTGCCGGTCGGCGTGCCATCCTCGGCCAGGAAGAACTCCCCCTTGAACACCAGGATCTCCCCCTTCTGCTCCACCGAATCGGCACGCATGCCGTGGATGAAGTCTTCATGGCTCTTGATGATGCCGTTGGCCATCTCCAGCAGGGCAGTCTCGGTGATCAGCTCTTTTTGTGGTTGCATGTGCGTCTCCTTAAACGACTACTGGCAGGGCGTGGTGTGCCCCGCCGCTGATTGAAGAGGCGGTTAGCATACTGCAAGGGGGGATTTTCTGTCATTGATATGACCCCGCTTTTTGCCCGGCTGCGGGCCGCCGTCACCCCATCACCAGATTCTTGAGCCAGTGACGCTGGCGGATCCTGCGCTGCACCAGCAGCACCTTGCACAGCTCCTCCAGCAGCACCACTGCCACCACCCAGGAGAGAGGCCAGCCCAGCAGGCTGACTGCCGCCCAGGCGAGCGGCAGGCCTATGCACCACATGGCGACTATGTCGATGAAGATGCTGTAGTTCACATCCCCCCCCGAGCGCAGCACCCCGACTATGCCCACCATGTTGAACACCTTGAGCAACATGCCGAGGCACATGATGGCAAGCACCTGACCCGCTTCTCCCATCAGTTCGCCCGGCAGGTTGCCGACCCACTGCAGCAGGTTGGTCTGCAGCAGCCAGACGGCTATCCCCACCAGCAGGGCGCCTATGGGGGCGAGCAGCAGGAACAGCTGGGAGTGCTGCCAGGCCGCCTCGTACTCCTCGGCCCCGAGCCGGTGGCCGAGCAGGGTGGAGCAGGCCACCGCCAGCCCGAAGAAGAGGGAGATGAGGATGCTCTCCAGGGTGCCAAGCGTGGTCATGATGGCCAGGGAATCCGTGCCGAGGTGGGCATAGAGGAAGCCGTAGAGCAGCATGCCGAAGGCCCAGAGCCCGTCGTGGAACAAGAGCGGCAGGGCGATCAGGGTGAAGCGCACCACCTCCTTGCGCCGAAAGGCGTCCCACCAGTCCTGTTTGCGCGGCACCAGACGTGGCTCCTGGCGCCACACATAGGCAAGCAGCAGCGCCGTCTGCAGCAGTCGTGAAATCGTGGTGCCCCAGGCCGATCCCGCGACCCCCATGGCCTCGAAGCCGAAGTTGCCGAAGATGAGGGCGTAGTTGAGGATGACGTTGGCGATGATGGCAATGATGCCGATCCGGGTCGGCGCCGCCGCGTTGCCCACGGAGCGCAGGGCCGCCTCCAGGGGCACGACTATGGCGGTGCAGAGGATGGTGGCACCTGTGATCATCAAAAACTCGTCGGCCAGCAGGCGCAGCGCGGGATCCTGGCTGGCAAAGCCGAGCACGCTGCCCGGCGAGAGCACATAGATGAGGGCAAACGGCAGGCTCACCAGCAGGGCACCCACCAGGGCCAGCGCCAGGGAGCGGCGCACCCCGGCCAGCTCGCCCCGGCCATAGTATTGGGCCGCCAACACCGAGACCCCGCCAGAGAGCCCCGCTATCACCAGCAGATTGAAGAAGAAGACCCGGTTACCCAAGCCGACCGCCGCCACAGCCGTGGTGCCAAGCTGGCTCACCATCATGATATCGATGAGACCGAGCAGGGAGAACATCATGGATTGCAGCGACACCGGCAGGGCCAGTCGCCACAGTCGGGTCATGAACTCACGATCGGTGGTTTGTTTTAAAATCGCTTGCCAATAATTCATTTATGTTAACCGGGTATGTGAAAAGCAAGGTTTGTCATGGGTATGATAGGGGCTGATACGAGAGGCTTCACTGTGAGCATCTCTCGGCTTTCTTGTTCAAAACTATCATGTTGAGGCGTTATGGCATTTGTCAGCGAGTGTCTTGAGATAGCTCCCGGCTGCGAGGAGCGAATGCTGGGGCGCGAAGGCTTGCCCCTGCTGGGGGAGGCGGGCATCTTCCTGACCGGCCTCTCCCGCTTGCGGGATCACTACCTCATTCGCCGCAACAGACCCGAATTTCACATCCTGATGGTGAGCCACGACGAGGGAGGGGCCCTGCTGACGGAGCAGGGGGAGCAGCCCATCCCCGCGGGTTCGCTCATCTTTCTGCCGGCGGCCGTGCCGGGGGGGCTCAGGCTCATCGGCGAGCGCTGGCAGATCAGCTGGATCCTGCTGGACGACGTGCCGCGCTGGCAGCATCTGCACCGGCTCGGCCACCGCATCTGGCAGGGGGAGGAGGGGGAGCAGCTCTACCATCTGCTCAGCTTGATGCAGGGGGAAGGAGTGCGATCTCCCTTGCAGCCCCAGCTGCTCAGTCTGTTGCTGGCCCTGCTGGACAGAACCCTGCAAGGGGAGGTGCGTGGCACCCCAGAGCTCAGGCTGCAGGCGCTGTTTCGCCGGGTGGAGGCGCGCCTCGATGAGCCCTGGAGCGTGGCCCTGCTCGCCAGCCAGATGGCCTGCTCTGTGCCCCATCTGCATCGGCTCTGCCAGCAGGTGTTCGGCATGGGGCCCATGGCCTGGCTGACGGGGCTTCGAATGAACAAGGCGCGCCAGTTGCTGCTCTATACCAACTGGCCCCTCGGCGAGCTGGCGGCCCGGGTCGGTTACAGTGACGGCGCCAACTTTGCGAACCGTTTTCGCCGCCTCACTGGTCAGACCCCCGGCGCCTTTCGTCGCCTGGGTCGCAAACCTGTTGCCACTGATGTGCAAACCCTTTGAAATTGTTGGCCCAAGCCCATAGGATCGGCGGGCCACACAGTCAAGGTACAGATCCATGTTTGAAGATAATAATCAGAAACGTCCCCTCTACATTCCCTACGCCGGCCCGGCCCTGCTGGAGACCCCGCTGCTCAACAAGGGCAGTGCCTTCACCAGCGAGGAGCGCAGCAGCTTCAATCTGGAAGGCCTGCTGCCCCAGAACATAGAGACCATAGAAGAGCAGGTGGAACGCGCCTATCGCCAGTTCATGGCGTTTGGCAACGACATGGACAAGCACATCTATCTGCGCAACATCCAGGACACCAACGAAACCCTGTTCTATCGCCTGCTGACCAACCACCTGACCGAGATGCTGCCGGTCATCTACACCCCGACCGTGGGCAAGGCGTGCGAGGAGTTCTCCAACATCTACCGCCGTGCCCGTGGGCTCTTCATCTCCTATCCGGACAAGGACAGGATCGATGACATGCTACAAAACGCCACCAAGCAGAACGTCAAGGTGATAGTGGTCACCGACGGCGAGCGGATCCTGGGACTGGGGGATCAGGGCATAGGCGGCATGGGCATTCCCATCGGCAAGCTCTCCCTCTACACCGCCTGCGGTGGCATCTCCCCCGCCTACTGCCTGCCGGTGGTGCTGGACGTGGGCACCAACAACCAGCAACTGCTCAACGATCCCTTCTACATGGGCTGGCGCCACCCGCGCATCTCCGGGGAGGAGTACGACGAGTTCGTCGATGCCTTCATCCAGGCGGTCAAGCGTCGCTGGCCCGAGATCCTGCTGCAGTTCGAAGACTTCGCCCAGGGCAATGCCACCCCGCTGCTCAACCGCTACAAGGACGAGCTGTGCTGCTTCAACGATGACATTCAGGGGACAGCAGCCGTCACCCTGGGCAGCCTGATCGCCGCCTGCAAGGCCTCGGGCGCCAAGCTCTCCGAGAAGCGGGTCGCCTTCCTCGGTGCGGGCAGCGCCGGTTGCGGCATCGCCGAGCAGATAGTGGCGCAGATGAAGGCCGAAGGACTGAATGATGCGGAAGCTCGCGGCCGGGTCTTCATGGTGGACAGGTTCGGCCTCATCACCGACAAGATCCCCAACCAGCTCGACTTCCAGCGCAAACTCTCCCAGCCGCTGGAGCGGATCAAGGAGTGGCCGGTGGGGGACAACATCTCCCTGCTGGAGGTGATGGAGCACGGTCGTCCCGACATCCTGATCGGGGTCTCGGGCCAGCCCGGCCTCTTCACCGAAGAGGTGGTCAAGACGATGCACAAGCATTGCAGCCGCCCCATCATATTCCCGCTCTCCAACCCCACCTCCCGGGTGGAGGCGACGCCGGCGGATCTCATCCGCTGGACCGACGGCCAGGTGCTGGTGGCCACCGGCAGCCCGTTCGCGCCAGTGGAGTACAAGGGCAAGCGCTACGTCATCGCCCAGTGCAACAACTCCTTCATCTTCCCGGGGATAGGTCTTGGTGTCATCGCCTCGGGCGCCACCCGGGTGACCGACGCCATGCTGATGTCCGCCAGCCGGGCGCTGGCGGAGTGCTCCCCCCTGGTGAAGGGAGAAGAGGGCTCCTTGCTGCCGGATCTGGCGGATATTCATCGGGTGTCCCGCTACATCGCCAAGATGGTGGCCAAGACCGCCATGCTGCAGGGCAAGGCAGTGCAGACCCCCGATGATGTGATAGACCAGGCCATAGAGGCGAACTTCTGGCGGCCGGAATACCGCCGCTATCGTCGCACTTCGTTCTGAGCGAAGAGGCCGCAAAAGCAGAAGGGATGCGTAAGCATCCCTTTTTTTGTGCACGGCAGAGGCGGATGAGGGGTTATTGTGCCGGTTGCTCGGCAGCGGGTTCGGCCGCGGGCTCGGTGGCCGCTGGTGCGGCGGCCTGCACGCCGGTCACCCGGATCTCGACCCGGCGATCCGGGGCCAGGCAGTCGATGAGGGCGGCTCTCGCCTTGACATCATCGCACTGGGTGCCGGTGACCGGATTGCTCTCGCCATTGCCCTGGATACTCACCTTGTCGGCGGGCAGGCCCTTGCCGATCAGGAAGTTGGCGACCGTGCTGGCGCGGGCCTCGGACAGCGCCAGGTTGTTGGCATCCGAGCCGATGCGGTCGGTATAGCCCATCACCAGGGCGTTGCCATCCTTGGGCTTGACGTCGACTATCTGCTGGTAGAGGTCGTCCAGGGCGGCCATGCCTTCCGGCTTGAGCTCGGCCTTGCCAAAGGCAAACAGCACGTCCGAACTCAGGTTGAAGGTCTGATCCACCGGCTCGGGCGGCGGCGGGGTCACCACCAGGGGGGCGGCCACCGGCACGGCGGCCACGGTGCGGTTGGGGTGCAGCACCAGCTCTATGGTGGCGGTGCTGATGTCGCTGACCCAGCGCTGGGTGCCGCTGCCCAGCTTGTCGTTGTCAGGATCGTCCCCGACCCGCACCAGATAGCGGTAGCGCGCCTGGATGTCGACCCAGTCGGTGAGCCTGGCGGTCAGCCCCAGACCCGCCAGGGGGGCCAGGTTGTCATCGCCGCCGTTGACGGAGTCGACGTGGTAGAGATAGCCGCCACCTTCGGCGAACACCGAGAAGATGTCGCCAAGGGGCAGTCTGCCTATCACCGACAGGGTGGCACCCTGACTGTTGAAGTCGTTGCCGGCGATGTCCCAGTCACCGGTTGACAGATAGCCGAGTTCGGCGCCCAGGTTCTCGGTGAAGTTGTAGCCGACAAAGGCGTCGATGGCGGTGGCGTCCTTGTCGACATCCTGACTGAAATCATTGATGTCGTGGGCAATGGCCCAGCCTCCCCCAGCCCCTATATACCAGTCGTGAACAGGCGCCGCCTGGGCGGCACTCGCCGCCAATGCCAATGCAATCCACACGGGTTTCAGTCTTATGTTCATCGCGTATCCTCGTCGATGTTGGGTGTTATAGGGCTCCCAGCCCTTTGCTATGTATAGCCACCATTATGTATAGGCGATATGAGAGGTTTAACCACTTAAGTGGCGCATCTATATGGAGAATTTGTGAGGAAGCAGGCAAGTGTGGCGCCTTGGACACCGCCTTGGGCTGGCGGGGAGGACAACAAAAAAAGGGGCCGTACGGCCCCTTTTTTTCAGGTGCGGATTGACCGCATTCAGCTGAACTTACTGTTTGACTTCCTGCACGCCGGTGACGCGCACTTCGACGCGACGATCCGGCGCCAGGCAGGCGATCAGCTCGTTCTTGCCATTGACGCCGTCACACTGGGTGCCGGTGACCGGATTGGCTTCGCCATGGCCTTCGATGGCGACCTTGCCTGCCGGCAGACCCTTGCCGACCAGGAAGTCGGCCACGGTGCGGGCACGGGCTTCGGACAGCTTCTGGTTGTAGGCGTCAGAACCGATGCGGTCGGTATAACCTACCACCACGGCGCTGCCATCTTTCGGCTGAACGTCAACAATCTGCTGATACAGGGTGTTGAGGGCTGCAGTACCTTCCGGCTTCAGGGTGGATTTGCCGAAGGCAAACAGCACGTCAGAGCTCAGGGAGAAGTTCTTGTCGACCATGACAGGCTCGGGCTCGGCGACCACGGGGGCGACCACAGGTGCCACATAGGAGGTGCGGTTCGGGTGCATCACCAGTTCCAGGGTCGCGACGCTCATGTCGGTTTTCCAGGTCTTCTGCTCGTCACCCAGATCCCAGATGTAGCGGTAGCGGGCCTGCAGATCGATGAGGTCGGAGACCTTGGCGGTCAGACCCAGACCGGCCAGCGGCGAGGTACCGTTGTCGCTCTCGCCATTGCCGTTGACATGGTTGAAGTAGGCACCGCCTTCGGCGAACACGGAGAAGATGTCACCCAGCGGCAGACGGGCAAGACCGGACAGGGTCGCGCCTTGGGTCTTGAAGTCGACGCCATCGACGCCACCCTTGCCGGCGTAGAGGTAGCCGAGCTCGGCCGCGTAGTAATCATTGAAGTTGTAACCGCCGAACAGGGAGATCGCGGTGGCGTCCTTGTCAGCATCCAGACCGAAGGAGTCCAGGTCATGGCCATAAGCCCAACCTGCACCCATACCTGTGTACCAGTCATCGGCCGCTTGGGCGGTGGAGGTTCCCATGGCTGCAATAGCCAGAGCAATCAGGGTTGGAGCCATTTTCATTTTCATCATTTTATCCTCGTTGAGTTGCCGTGCTATGGGCGTACTGCGCACTCTTTGTTATACCGATCGCAGATGACACTTCATGTTGTCATGTTGCGATTCCGTGACCTGGTCACGGACGGCTTGAATAAAAAATGGATGGTAACCTGGATTCTCATGAAGCTGTTTCTCCATGGACAACTAACCGGGCAATGGGCACTTTTAATAGTTCATCCAATGTCTTACAAGCGCAGCTACTGTATTCTTTTGAATCGGCTTGATCAAGTTTCTGCACAGATATGCAGCTACTATGGTGGCGCGACGGGGGGGCGGGGCCTGAGCAGATAGGGGGGCAGGTACAGCGTGATGAGACAGAGGGTGACGTTTGAGGCGACAGACATGCAAAAGGGGATGCCGTGGCATCCCCTTTTTGCGTTATCTGAGCGAATCAGATTACTGCTGAACTTCCTGTACGCCGGATACGCGCACTTCTACGCGACGGTCCGGGGCCAGGCAGGAGATCAGCTGAGCCTTGGCGGTTACGCCGTTGCACTTGGTGCCGGTAACCGGGTTGGCTTCGCCACGACCTTCGATGGCAACCTTGCTGGCAGCCATACCCTTGCTGACCAGGAAGTTGGCAACGGTGCGGGCACGGGCTTCAGACAGCTTCTGGTTGTAAGCGTCGGAACCGATACGGTCGGTGTAACCAACAACAACGGCATTACCGTCTTTCGGCTGGAACTCAACGATCTGCTGGTACAGGGCGTTCAGGGCTTCCACGCCTTCGGCCTTCAGGCTGTCTTTGCCAAAAGCAAACAGCACGTCAGAGTTCAGGGCGAAGTTCTTCTCAACGATCTGCGGAGCAGGAGCCGGAGCTTCTTCAACAACAGGAGCCGG
The DNA here is from genome assembly GCF_010974825.1 of Aeromonas rivipollensis. Taxonomy (GTDB): domain Bacteria; phylum Pseudomonadota; class Gammaproteobacteria; order Enterobacterales; family Aeromonadaceae; genus Aeromonas; species Aeromonas rivipollensis. The sequence goes on from NZ_JAAILA010000011.1 coordinate 212,409, forward strand.
AGCCGGTGCTACGTAGGAAGTACGGAACGGGTGGTAAACGGCTTCCAGGGTCGCAACGCTCTGGTTGGACTTGTAGCGTACGTTGTCGGCGTGCAGGTCAGCCACGTCCCACATGTAGCGGTAACGAGCTTGCAGATCCAGCGCGTCGTTGACCTTGTAGGTCACACCGGCACCGGCCAGCGGGGATACCTTGGTATCGCTGGTGCCCATACCGTCGGTGTGGCCCCAGTAGGCGCCAGCTTCACCGAACAGGGAGAAGTCGTTGCCCAGCGGCAGACGAGCGATACCGGACAGGGTGGCACCCTGGCTCTCGTAGCGGTTGCCATCGGTGTTACCACGGCCGGTGTACTGGTAGCCCAGCTCGGAACCGAAGTACTCGTTGAAGTTGTAACCGACGAAGGCATTGGCAGCAGCCGCGTCTTCTTCACCAGCGTTCACGCCTTCGATCTTGTTCAGACCGTTGAAGTGAGTTGCACCGACACCGGCACCGAAGTAGATATCATCAGCGGCGTGTGCAGCAGTTGCACCCATGGCAGCCATGGCGATGGCGATCAGGGAAGGAGCCATTTTCATCATAAAATTAATCCTCGTTGAGATGGCACGTTGTTCACGTGCTTCGCACTTTGTAATTTATGTAAGCTGCTGGCTCTGCCGGGCAACAAGGGTTGCGCCGAGCAGGGATCCTAGATCCATCCAGGAGGCACGTTATCTGGGTGCACAAGTGAGCGAGTTGCACTATCGAGAGCGCATACTTCGCCACGAACAGCCGATGTCATTCCGATGACGTGGCGCACTTTATGCTCATTTCAAAACATGATCAAGCTCACAGATAATCTGTGGGGCAGATTGTGTCGTATGGATAACTGGCTGTTTATCTGGATTTATTAGTGATCCAAGTAGGCGCGATGCAGCTTTCGCTCAAGCTTCATATAGGCCTCAACCCAAGCGTGCTGCGGGGTCGCGATGGCGTCCCTGGCCGCAAAAACCGCGAGATAGTCGGCCTCGGTTGCTTCGCACAGCAAGGGTGTGAAGCCGAGTAAAAAATGACGGGCGAGATAGGGGTCCAGGGGCCAGATATTGAGGATGGCCCTGGCCACCGGCTGAATCGCGGCTGAACAGATGAAATGTTGATGGCCGGCTTCCAGCCACTGGGCCATCTCCTGCAGGCCCTGCTCGGGCACCAGTCCCCCATCCCCTTTCGCCGTCGCCAGCGTCATGTGGTTACCATTGCCAAGCAACAGGCTGCCATCTTGCTGCAGGACGCCGTCGTGGCTGCGCAGGGGCAGCGGGGAGGCTTGCTCGAGATAGAGGCTGCACTTGTCCGGGAGGGAAGCCAGTACGGATGCGGCCTCGCTCTGCATGGCGGCGGGCAGCCAGAGTGCCTCGGCCCGGGTTTGCTGACTCTGACGGAGCTGACGGGGGAGTGAATTTGGGTCTGAATCCGGGTGAAGTCGGGAGATGATGCCGGGAAATGCCATGCTGAATACTCTTTAAGGGATAACCGGCGAATTATACGAGTTATGGCCGTGGCAACAATAAAGGTTTCTCTTCGAGACTGTTTACCTGAAGCGACTCTGCGATTACCATCCCCGAGGTTTGTTAGGGTTGTCGTCGAAAGACGCTTATTAAAGATAGAGGCTCGACCATAACGAGTCCGTTCAAAACTGATACACTTGACTACGAGTCGTCGCGAAAAATAAAGGTGGAGTGAATCCGCCGAACGGAGTATGGAACACATGAATTCAAATATCGTAACTGTTGGCAAGAAGATCCGTCAGATCCGCGAAGCGGTTGGCCTGAGCCGTCCCAAGTTTGCCGATCTGCTGGGCGTCCCCCCGACTACCCTGAAGAACTATGAACTGGGTTACCGTGAAGTTGGAGGCGCCTTCCTGGTCGCCCTGGCTCATCACCCGGAACTGCACAAGTTCACCCTCTGGCTGCTGGCCGACAAGAAAGTCGCCGAAATCGGTCAGATCGGTCCGGACGATATTGCCAAGGCTTGATTGCCTGAGCCTTGATAAAAATGCCGCCCGCGAGGCGGCATTTTTTATTTGTCAAAACAGGCATTTATTTAATTAAAGAGTGCGTTGTGTGCTTCATGTGGCGATTTCAACTAAATCACCTTGGCAAGCTGGATTAATCCCCGGAAAATTCCGACCCTTTAATTTCAGGCCCCTGATCCACAAAGCGAGACACGCATGAGCAATACCCTTCCCAAAGCCAGAGATGGTTTTACCAGCACCTTCGGCGTGCTTGCCGCGACCCTGGGCTCGGCGGTAGGCCTGGGCAACATCTGGAAATTTCCCTATCTGACCGGGGAAAACGGGGGCGCCGGTTTTCTGCTGGTCTATGTCATCGCCACCCTGCTGGTGGGGCTGCCGGTGATGATCTCGGAGATCATGCTGGGGCGTCAGGCAAAATCCGATGCAGTGAGCGGGCTCATAAAGCTGGCGCCCAAGGGGCAACCCTGGTGGCTGATCGCGGCCATGGGGGTGACGGCGGCCTTCCTCATCATGTCGTTTTACTCCGAAGTGGCGGCCTGGGTGTTTGCCTACATCTTCAAGGCGGCCAGCGGCGAGATCCTCTCGACTGATCCCGCCGTCACGGGCGCGGCCTTCAATTCGCTCATCACGGATCCCTTGCAGAGCCTGTTGTGGCAGTGGCTGGTGCTGGCCCTGATGGGAGGCATATTGCTGATGGGGGTGTCGAAGGGAATAGAGGCCGTCACCAAGCGGCTGATGCCGGTGCTCTTCATCCTGCTGCTGGTGATCGGGGTGCGCAGTCTGACTCTGCCCGGGGCGAGCGAGGGGCTGCGTTTCCTGTTCTCCCCTGATTTTTCCAAGGTCACCGCCGGCGTGGTGCTGACGGCCATGGGGCTGGCCTTCTTCAAGCTCTCCATCGGCATGGGCTGCATGATGACCTATGGCAGCTACTTTCGGGACGATCAGCACATACCGCTCACCACTGTCCGGGTGATGTGCGCCGACCTCTTCGTCTCCATGCTGGCGGGGATCGCCATCTTCCCGGCGGTGTTTGCCTTCGGCTTCGAGCCGACCGCCGGTCCCTCCCTGCTGTTCATCACCATTCCGGCGGTGTTTGCCAGCATACCGTTCGGTCACCTCTTCATGGTGCTCTTCTTCGTGCTCTCCGCCATAGCGGCGACGGGGGCCATGCTCTCCATTCTGGAAGTGCCGGTCTCGGTGCTCTCCGAGCGTTTCCACATGAGCCGAAGAAGGGCGACCCTGATCAACTTGCTGGTGCTGGGGGCGGTCGGATCGACCTGTGCGCTCTCCAACAGCACGCTGGCGGACGTGCAGATAGCCGGCAAGACCTTCTTCGATCTGTTCGACTTCGTCTCTTCCAATGTGTTGATGCCCCTTGGCGGTATCTTCCTTTGCCTGTTCGTGGGCTGGGTCTGGGGCTTCGAGCGGATGAAGACGGCGCTGACCAATGGGGGCGAGCTGGAGCTGGCCATCCTCAAGCCCCTGTTCTTCATTATCCGCTACGTGTCGCCGCCGCTCATCCTGATCGTCATGCTTAAGGGACTGGGGCTGTTCTGACCCCGGGGTCAGAACAGCAAAAGAGCGCCTGATGGCGCTCTTTATCATTGGCGTGTCCCGATGGCGCCGTCAGAGTAGGCCGAGTCGGGAGAGCTCCTCCTTGAGCTGGTCCAGGTTGCGCTCGACGCAAGCCTCCCCCTCGTTGATGGCATCGCTGGCGCGGTGGAAGTCCATGATGGAGAGGCTGCCAAGGCGCGGACAGAGCTGGATCTCGGGGGGATCCCCGGCCATGCGGGCACGGGTGATCCGCTCCTGCATTATGTTGATGGAGCCCGTCATCACCCCCCACATGCCGGGGGTGCTGGGTTCTCCCCGGCCGAGCCACTGGCTGAAGATCCCTCCCGGGGCGGGCTCGTCCGGCTCGTCTGTCCAGGGCTGATGCAGGTCAGTGTTGAGGTTGACGGCGATCACCACCTCGGCCCCCATGGCCCGGGCCAGGGAGATGGGGACCGGGTTGACCACGGCGCCATCCACCAGCCAGCGATCATCAACCCGGGTCGGGGTCAGAATGCCGGGCATGCCGCAGGAGGCGCGCACGCACTGGCGCAGGGGCCCCTCTTGCAGCCAGATCTCGCGGCCGGTATCGAGCTCGGTGGCGACGCAGGCGAAGGGCAGCGGCAGGCTCTCGATGGCGGGATCGCCGAGGTGGTTGGCGGCGATGCCAAACACCTTGTCACCGCGGAACAGGCCGCCGGAGAGGGCGGGATCGAGCAACCCCATCACCTGCAAGCGGCTGAAGCCGCGCACCCAGGACTCCAGTTTGTCCAGCTCGCCGGCGGCATAGGCGGCACCGACGAAACTGCCGATGGAGCAGCCGGCCACCAGATCCGGTTTGACACCGAGGCGCTCCAGCGCCCGTATGATGCCGATGTGCGCCCATCCGCGGGCGGCGCCGCTGCCAAGGGCCAGGCCCAGGCGGGGTTTTCGTGCCACAGTGCGTCTCCTGTTGTGAGTTGGGGTTCCAGCTTACTCCTGCTTCTCCTGTGCGTCACCCTGCCAGCCTTCGCTGCGATTGCGGCCATTGGCCTTGGCCTGATAGAGGGCAATATCGGCACGGCGAATGACTTCCTGCAGGCGAACGTCTGGGCCCTGGCGGCAATGGCCCAGGCTGACGGTCACCCTCAGTTCGGGGGCTATCTCGGTCCAGTCGTGTTCCGCAATGCGCAGCCGCAGTTGTTCGGCAAGCTGAGCCAGGGGGAGATCCTTGCCTGTGACCAGCAGCAGAAACTCCTCGCCGCCCCAGCGGATCAGGGTGCAGCCCAGGTCCTGCAGAGGCTGGCAGAGCTGAACCAGACGGATCAGCACCTGATCCCCCACCCCGTGACCGAAGCGATCATTGACCAGCTTGAAGTGATCGCAGTCGAACATGATGGCGCCTATGTGGCGGCTGCCTGCCAGTATGTGGCGGCGCTCGAAGGCATCGAAGTGGTGGCGGTTGAAGGCGCCGGTCAGCGCGTCATGGCTGGAGAGGTAGTTCAACCGACGATTGAGACGGCGGGATCGCAGGCTGGAGAAGATGGCCACCACCAGACAGAGCAGGGTGAGCAGCGCCGTTGCCGATTGCCACAGCAGCATCTCGAGCAGGGGCAGCAGCGCGATGCGGTGGATCAGGATGAGCGGCGTGTCCGGGACGGGATGGACGAGCTGGAAGGCGCCCTGCTGCCAGTGATAATCCGCCCGTGATGCCTCCTGTTTCAGGGGCGGCGCCGTGCCGGATTGGCTGCTGGCCAGGATCTGCCGGTGCTGATTGACCAGAAACAGGGTGCCGCTCTGGGGGGAGAGTCGGCGCAGGGTCTGCTCCAGGGTCGCTATCTCTATGTCGATGCTGAGCAGGCCTATGATCTGCCCGACCTGGGTGATGGGCTGGGACAGGGTGATCATCTGCCCTTTGCCGGCAAAATCCTGATAGGGGCGCGACAACGTGGCGTGCTCGGCGGGCGGGTGGCGGGTCAGTGCCTCCTGCCAGTAAGACTTGTGGTAGATGCCGGGGTCGAAACGAAATTGGTTGGAGGGCACCCAGGGGTAGAGATAGATGAAGTTGTCGGTGCTGGTGAAATAGATCCAGGCCACGGCCTTGTCCAGCAGCTTGCTGGCGGTCGCGAGCAGGGGAGAGAGGCTGAGCGCCAGGTGTATTCGGGCCTCCCGTTCGCTGCCCGGGGCGGGCAAGGGGCCCAGCCCGGTCAGGTTGCCGATGAGGGCGGGGGGCAGATCGACGGGGATGCGATCCAGGCTGAGGTTGCCGCTCGAATCGGCTTGCAGCGCCGGATAAAGCTGGCGAGAGAGGGCCGACTGGGGGTTGCTGCGCAGCCGCTCTTCGGCCTGGCCGCGCATGGCCTCGAGAAAGGCCTCCATTCTCTGGTGCTGGCTGCTGAGCTGGGCCGCGGCATTGATGACGTCACGCCTGTTCAGCTCGGTGATCTGGCGCAAGGCGTGCTGCAGGGCGAGCAGCAGCAACAGCATGCTCAGTCCCAGCAGCAGCCACTGCAACCGATATTTGGCAAAGGCATGGGGCAATGTGGGCATGGGGCACCGGGAAGATGACGGGAGCGGCACATCAGTGTAAGGCAGAAAAAAAGCGCAGTCTCAACTGGATGTGATTTTGATGATCTATCCCCCGGGCTGTTACGTTTTGTCACATTTATACATAGTCACGGCATAGTCAGGGGGTAACATGATGCCATCATTGATGAAGTTCCCTCTTCTCCTTATCTCTTACCTTGCATGGATTGTTTGATGAAAATGCGCGTATGGCTGTGGCTTGTTCCTCTTCTCCTGCTGCTGGGAGCCGGCACCTGGTATTTCCGGCAGGCCAAACCGGTCAGCAAGCCCGAGCCCAGACAGGTCAACATCAGGGCGGAAACTGTCAGGCAGAGCCTGGCAGAGCCCTCCATCAAGCTGGTCAGCAAGCTGGCGGCCAATCGCTCCGTGGTGGTCAGCCCCGAGGTCACGGGGCGCATCGTCAGGATTGCGGTGCGCTCCGGTCAGCGGGTCAAGCAGGGGGAGCCCCTGATCGCCCTGGATGCGGGCAAGCAGCAGGCTGAACTTGCCGAGCAGAGTGCCAGCGTGCGCGACGAGAGCCGCAAGCTGCGGGACATGCGCCGCCTGGTGGCGCGCGGTGCCATCACCACCTCGGAGCTGGAAGGGCAGGAGGCGACAGTGGCCCAGGCCCAGGCCAGGGTCGACGCGGCGCGCTATGAGTTGTCATTGCGTACCCTGGCGGCCCCTTTCGATGGCACCGTCAGCCTGATCGATCTCAGCGAAGGGGCCCTGGTCAACAGCGGCGACGTGCTGCTTCACCTGGACGAGCTGGCCAGATTGCGGCTCGATCTGGCGGTGCCGGAGCGCTACCTCTCCCTCCTCAAACCTGGCATGACGGTGACGGCTACCAGCTCGGCCTGGCCGGATCAATCCTTCTCCGGCGTGCTGGAGACCCTCGACAGCCGCATCTCCAACGAAACCCAGAACATCAAGGCGCGGGTCATACTTCCCAACCCCGGCGGCCAGCTGAGGCCCGGCATGCTGATGAATGTAGATCTTTCCCTGCCTGCCCAGAAGATGACCCTGATCCCCGCCCAGTCGGTGGAGTATGCGGGGGAGCTTCGCTTCGTCTACCGCCTGGAGGCGGACGGCCGGGTGAAACGCATTCCGGTGGAGCTTGGGGATACCCATGGCGAGGAAGTGTGGGTGCTAAAGGGGCTGAACGTCGGCGATCGCATCGCGGTCGAGGGGCTGGTCAACCTGCGTGACGGCGCCCTGGTCCGTGATCTGACCGAGGTAAAAGGCTGATGTGGCTCTCCGATATGTCAGTGCGCCGCCCCCTGGTGGCGGTCGTCATCAGTGCCCTGCTCACCGTATTCGGCCTGGTGGCCTTCGCCAAGCTGACGGTGCGGGAGATGCCGGACGTGCAGACGCCGTCCGTCTCCATCACCACCACCTATGAGGGGGCCGCCCCCGAGGTGATGGAGAGCCAGGTCACCAAGCCCATCGAGGATCAGCTCTCCGGCATCAGCGGCATCAAGAACATCAACTCGGTGACCCGCAAGGGGCGCTCCTCCATCACTGTGGAGTTCAAGCTCGGCTGGAACATGCTGGAGGGCACCTCGGATGTGCGTGACGCCATCTCCCGCGCCCGGCCCAAGCTCCCGGACGAGGCGGACGAGCCCATGGTCACCAAGGACAACGGCAACGGCGACGTGGCTATCTGGCTCAACTTCAGCAGCACCCAGATGGACCGCACCGCCATGACAGACTACGTCAACCGCATGCTGGTCGACTCCCTGAGCCTGGTGGACGGGGTGAGCGAGGTGTCCCTCTCCGGTGACCTGACTCAGGTGATGTATGTGAGGCTGCGCCCCGCCGACATGGCGGCCCGTGGCATCACGGTGGCCGACGTGCAGGATGCCCTCAAGCGGGAGAACATAGAGCTGCCCGGGGGGGAGATCCGCAACAACAGCATGACGATGGCGGTGCAGATAGCCCGCCTCTACCACAGCGCCGAGGATTTTCGCGGCCTGCCGGTGAAGACGGCCGTCAATGGTCAGAGCATCTACCTGGCGGACATCGCCGATGTTGAGGTGGGGGCCAAGAATGAAGACAGCGCCTATCAGCGCAACGGCCGCGAGAGCTTAGGCATTGGCATAGTCGCGCAATCCACCGCCAACCCCCTGGCGGTGGCCCAGGGCATAGAGCGCAAGATGACAGAGATGCAGCGCTTCCTGCCAGCGGGGGCCACCCTGGAGGTGGACTATGACTCCACCGTCTTCATCAAGCAGGCCATCGACGAGGTGTACGAGACCCTCGCCATCTGCGCCCTGCTGGTGGTGGCCGTGCTCTACCTCTTCCTGGGGCAGGCGCGCACCACTCTCATTCCTGCTATTACGGTGCCGGTGTCGCTTATTTCGGCCTTCATCGGCGCCTGGTACCTCGGTTTTTCCATCAACCTCATCACCCTGCTGGCGCTCATTCTCGCCATCGGCCTGGTGGTGGACGACGCCATAGTGGTGGTGGAGAACATCCACCACCACCTGCAGCGGGGTGAATCTCCCCTGATGGCGGCCTGGCACGGCACCCGGGAGGTGGGCTTTGCCGTGGTGGCCACCACCGCCGTGCTGGTGATGGTGTTCGTGCCCATCGCCTTCATGGAGGGCATGGTCGGGCGACTCTTTACCGAGTTTGCCATCCTGCTATCGCTAGCCGTGCTCTTCTCCTCCCTGGTGGCGCTCACCCTGACCCCGGCCATGGGCTCCTGGCTGATGCGTGCCGTGGACAAGCCCAATGCCCTGACGGCGGCGCTGGATCGGGGCCTCGGCCGGGTGGAGACACAGTATCGCCGGTTGCTGGGCTGGGTGCTGCGCCGCTCCGTCTGGATGCCGCTGGTGCTGCTGCTCTGCCTTGGGGGCATAGGTGCCCTCTTTGGCAAGCTGCCCGCCAGCCTGACCCCGACCGAAGACCGGGGTGTCATCTATGTGTTCGTGAAAGGGGCAGAGGGCACCAGCATAGAGCGGATGAAGCGCAACATGCAGCAGGTGGAGGCCGCCATCATGCCGCTGCTCGGCAAGGGGGTGGTGCAGGCCATGAGCTTCAGCACCCCGGCCTTCGGGCGCGGTGGCGATCAGACCGGCATGGTCATCATCCAGCTCACCGACTGGGCTCTGCGGGACGAGACCGCTACCGAGTTTGGCCGTAGCTTGAGCGGGCGGCTGGCCGGCATTCCGGATGTGATGATCCGCACCTTCCAGCCAGGATTCAGAGGAGGCTCCACCGCCGCCGTGCAGTTCGTGCTGCAGGGCTCAGACTATGCGGAACTCTATCAGCAGGGGCTGGCGCTGCAACAGGCCGCCGGCCAGAGCGGATTGATGCTGACCCCGGATCTCGACTACGCCGAGAAGACCCCTGAGCTGCAGGTGACCATAGAGCGGGAGCGGGCCAGCCAGCTCGGCATACCTGTCTCCACAGTAGCCAGCTCCCTGCAGGCCCTGCTCGGCGGCGTCAGCCAGACCACCTATGTGGACAGGGGGGAGGAGTATGACGTCTACCTGAGGGCCAACCAGACCCAGTTCAACGGCATCTCGGACGTCAGCCGCATCTATCTCAAGGCCGCCAATGGCGAGATGGTGAGCCTCTCCACCCTGGCCACAGTCACCCAGGTGGCGAGCCCGCAGCGGCTCAACCACTACCAGCGTCAGAAGGCGATTGCCCTGACCGCAGACGTGGCCCCCGGCCACACCCTGGGGGAGGCGCTCGACTTCCTCGATGGCTGGGCAGGGGAGCATCTGCCGAGCGGCATGACGGTGGATTACGCCGGTGAGTCCAAGGATTATCGCGACAACCAGGGGGAGATGGTGATGGTGTTCGGCCTCGCCCTGCTGGTGGTCTACCTGGTGCTGGTGGCGCAGTTCGAGAGCCTGCTGACCCCGACCGTGGTGATGGTAACTGTGCCGCTTGGCATCTTCGGCGGCCTGCTCGGCCTCTGGCTGACGGGACAGGAGCTGAGCATCTACAGCCAGATAGGGATGATCATGCTGATCGGCATGGTGACCAAGAACGGCATCCTCATAGTGGAGTTCATCAACCAGCTGCGCCAGCGGGGGGAATCCTTCGAGGAGGCCATCATAGCCGCCTCGGTGCGCCGTCTGCGGCCCATACTGATGACCTCACTCACCGCCATCATAGGTGCCGTGCCCCTGATGGTCTCCATGGGGGCGGGATATGAGAGCCGGATGGCTGTGGGGACCGTGGTCTTCTTCGGGTTGTCGCTCGCGACCCTGGTCACCCTGCTGATAGTGCCGGCCATCTATCACCTGATCGCCAGACGGGCGGGGATGACGGGGGCGCGGGATCTGCTGGTGGACGAGGCGTTGGCCGAGGGGAACGCCCGGGTCAGCGAGGCCGCCCCCGAGAGCCGGGACAAGCCGGCGGCCTGATCCTGCCCCCCATCCGGGGGGCGGGATGCAAAAGAGGTGGCGGCTTAGGCCGGGCTGGTTAGCATATGACCAGTTCCCACAGGGGTCATCCTTCATGCTGCCATCCGCCATCTACGAGCCGTTGCCTTTTCTCTATCTGGGCAGCGGCTTGCTGCTGTTGAGCCTTGCCGGGCAGCCTGCGCTGCTGCTGGCCGGGCTGGCCTTCTATCTGGCCGGGTCGCTCGCCTGGTTCAGGCGAAGTGCCCATCGCAGGCCAGACAAGTCGCGCCAGCCACGGCGGCGAGGTTGGCCGCAGTGGCTCTACGAGAGTCGCCCTTTCGCCCTCATCCTGCTGGGCCTGTTGATGCTGCGCCTCGCCACTCACCCCATCTTCCTGGCGCCAGCCTTCATCTGGTGCCTGCTCGGCGGCTATCAGCTGCTGCTGCGCCACCACCACAGGTTTATGCCGGCCCGCCCCTCTCTCTGAGGGCGGCCGCTTCTCCCCTTGTTCTATGGGGGCAAAAAGCCATCGCCCCCGCCTGTCTCTGCCGGTATAATGCGCGACCCGAATTGTTCCAGGTGTTCAAAATGCAGCCGGTTACCCACCTTTTCTCCTATCCCCGCTACTGGGCCGAGTGCTACGGCACTGCGCCCTTCCTGCCCATGTCCAGAGCGGAGATGGACAAGCTCGGCTGGGACAGCTGTGACATAGTCCTGGTGACCGGTGACGCCTACGTGGATCACCCGAGTTTCGGCATGGCGGTTATCGGCCGCATGCTGGAGTCCCAGGGCTTTCGGGTCGGCATCATCGCCCAGCCGGACTGGTCATCCAAGGATGACTTCATGCGCCTGGGCAAGCCGAACCTCTTCTACGGGGTGACCGCGGGCAACATGGACTCCATGATCAACCGCTACACCTCCGACAAGAAGCTGCGCCACGACGACGCCTACACCCCGGGGGATGTGGGCGGCAAGCGGCCGGATCGCGCCACCCTGGTCTACACCCAGCGCTGCAAGGAGGCCTTCAAGGAGGTCCCCGTGGTCATAGGTGGCATAGAGGCGTCCCTTCGCCGTATCGCCCACTACGACTACTGGTCCGAGACCATACGTCGCTCCATCCTGCTGGACGCCAAGGCCGACATCCTCATCTACGGCAACGCCGAGCGGCCCCTCATCGAGGTGGCGCACCGCATCGCCAACGGCGAGACCATCGACACCATGCAGGACATTCGCGGCACCGCCGTGATCCGCAAGGAGCCGCTGCCGGGCTGGCGCGGGGTGGATTCGAGCAAGCTGGATCAGATTGGCCGCATCGACCCCATCATGAACCCCTATATGGAAGGGGCGCCTTGCTCGGATGACGAAGGCACGGCGCCGGTGGAGCAGGAGGCCAAGCCGGTATTGGTGCAGCCGCCGAAGCAGAAGCCGTGGGAGAAAACCTATGTGAAGCTGCCGGCGTTCGAACGGGTGAAGGAAGACAAGGTGCTCTACGCCCATGCGTCGCGCATCCTGCACCACGAGACCAATCCGGGTTGTGCCCGCGCGCTCTCCCAGGCCCACGGCGATCGCATCATCTGGGTCAACCCGCCTGCCTTCCCGCTGGAAACCGACGAGATGGACGGCGTGTTCGGCCTGCCTTATCAGCGGGTGCCGCACCCGGCCTATGGCAAGGAGAAGATCCCGGCCTACGAGATGATCAAGACCTCGGTCAACATCATGCGCGGCTGCTTCGGTGGCTGCTCCTTCTGCTCCATCACCGAGCACGAGGGGCGCATCATCCAGAGCCGCTCGGAAGAGTCGATCATCAAAGAAATCGAAGAGATCCGCGACAAGGTGCCGGGCTTTACCGGCGTCATCTCGGATCTCGGCGGCCCCACCGCCAACATGTACAAGCTGCGTTGCAAGAGCCCCAAGGCCGAGCAGACCTGTCGCCGCGCCTCCTGTGTCTGGCCGACCATCTGCCCGCACATGGACACCGACCATACCCCGACCATCGATCTCTATCGCAAGGCGCGGGATGTGAAGGGCATCAAGAAAATACTGATCGCCTCCGGGGTGCGCTACGACATAGCGGTGGAAGATCCGCGCTACATCAAGGAGCTGGCCAAGTACCACGTCGGTGGCTACCTGAAGATCGCGCCCGAGCACACCGAGGAGGGCCCGCTCTCCAAGATGATGAAGCCGGGCATGGGCAGCTACTACAGCTTCAAGGAGCTGTTCGACAAGTATTCCAAAGAGGCGGGCAAGCAGCAGTACCTGATCCCCTACTTCATCTCGGCCCACCCGGGCACCACGGATGAAGACATGGTGAACATGGCGCTCTGGGTCAAGACCAACAGCTTCAAGCTGGATCAGGTGCAGAACTTCTACCCGTCGCCGCTCGCCAACGCCACCACCATGTATTACACCGAGAAAAACCCCCTCAACAAGGTGAGCCGCCAGGGCGGGGATGTGTTCGTGGTGAAAGGAGAGCGTCGTCGTCGCCTGCACAAGGCGCTGCTGCGTTACCACGATCCGGCTGGCTGGCCCATGATCCGCGAAGCCCTGCTCGAGATGGGCAAGGGCCACCTCATCGGTAACGGCCCCAACTGCCTGGTGCCGCCGGAAGGGCGCGGCGAAGCCAAGGCCGAGCGCAGCATCAACAAGGGGCTGAAACCGGCCCTGACCCGCCATAGCGCCATCACCCATCAGCGCAGCAATGGGGCTGGCAATAAGGCCACTGGCGGTAAGGGTGCAGGCGCGCAAGGGGCCGCCGCCGCCCAAGGCAAGCCTCGCAGCGACACCCCTGCCGCCAGCAAGGGTGGCAAGGCGGGTAATGGCAAGCCAGTAGGCTCCCAGCTCAGCAAAGGGGCTGGCAACGGCAAACCCGCCGCTCAAGGGGTAGCTCAAGGCAAACCGGCTGGCAAACCCGCCCATAAGGGCAAGGCCCCGACTCGTGCTGGCTCCGCCAAGCCGGGTGCCAAAGCGGTAGCCCATGGCGGCAAGCCCGCGGCCAAAGGCAATGGCGCCAAGCGACCGGCAAGGTGATATTCCTGATTTGGGAAGTGATATAAAATAAAAAGGGCGACCAGATGGTCGCCCTTGTCTATATCAGAACTTGATTTTTATATTATGGCTTAGTACCAGAGACTCAATACATATAATTTGTCTTAGGTGTTTAGTTTCTGTTGTAGCCAAAAGCATTGGTTTGAAGTGCTCTCTTCCAGTATTGCTCTCGATTTCTAATTGTTTCGTCGTCTGTTCTCATTGAGCGAAATTCTAGTATTGAAAACTGAAAGTTTGTACGTGCGTGCTCGAACCCATAGGCATTAATCAGCTTTGTTAATTCCTCATTTCCTCCGTGACCTGTACTGATATAAGAAGCCCACCTTGACCAAATGCCAGTGTCACCATAAGCAGAACCAACGTATTTCTTCCCATTGCTTTTATCTACTATCAGATAGACACCTTTTACATTTTCAAGGGCAGCCTTCCAGTCAGGCTTACTTTGCTTGATAATTGCTTCAATTTGTGAAAAGCCATGCTCAACATTTTCGTATCCACAGAATGCTTCACCTTCAAATGTCTTTTCGAAAAGTTGTGCGATTTTTAGCTCGTTGAAATGATTTTCGAGATAAAAGGCTCGTCCTCTCACACCTGGACCGGGATAGTTAAGAAGGAGACGTCCAATGTATTCATGGTGAAGGTCACATAGTTGAACTGTATATGACTCAGAGTTGCGATGGGTGACTTCGAAAATCCCACCAAAGAGCCATTTATCGGACTGATGATAATATCGAATTAAGCTGAATATATATTTTCTACTAAAATCGTTGCGGCTGCCGCGCCAACTATTCCAACCCTTCCATTCATCCGGGTCTCGAACAAAAACATCCAGTGGTTGCTCTTCACCATTCCAAACAGCAAAATGAATTTTGTACTCACTAAGATTATCTATGGGAAGTATTTTACTGGCAGAAATATCCATCGCCGCTCCGAAAGGTAAATATGTCTATAATACGCATGTTAATTCGTTATCTCATGACAATCGGGCCTAGGTAAGCAGATTCTCTTGTGTGCTAAGTTTTACTTGGACAGGGACTCTGGGACACCAACCTTTTTGCTGCAAGCATCAGCTTGAATCCACTCCCCCTAATCGTTTCAGCAAGCAAGCTGATAGCTGCTTGTTCCAAAGGCGGGGGTCTAAATTAATAGCTGCAGAGATATAGTAGGGAGAGCACGGGGCTCATTCCTGTGCCATTTTTATATGATACTTAAGTTAGGTTGAGCTATAGCTATTCCTTGTCCAAGCTTTGTTCAACGTCTCCGTCAGGTTGATTCCATCCCTTAAAACGATAGATTCGCTTTGTTACCTGATGACCTTCACCACCTAGACCAAGGGTTCCTGTCTGTTTCTTCTGATCTAAAGATAGGCCGAGAGTACCTTTTCCTGATAAGTCATAATATTCTTCTATTTCGACCTCTTCAGCATTGTCGATACGTCTTGCGATTGCTAGCTCTTGAGCTACTCTGGCCTGCTGTTGTGCAAACCGCATTTGAATGGTTTGTTTTGTGGCCTCATCTTCCAGCTCCGCAACGCCTTTCTCAGATGCGCTCGAAATTAATTGTGACCCTTTCTCTGCTAATTCTGCAACTAAACCAGCTATTGGGCTCACTTGCCATATGACGCTTTTAGTTTTTAACCAAGTAGACATAACATTCCTCAACTATAGAAATCTGTAACATCCACTTTTTGAGCAAGGTGTAACGCTACCAAATCTCACGCTACCGCCCGTGGATGACAGCTTCCAACATGCTTCATTGATCAGCGGGGCAGCAACCCATCGCAGCTCAACAGGTTCGATAGTCATGCTAAGCCAAACGAAGCCGCTTATGCGAGCATGAAAATTGATGTAACCATCAGAAAGTTATCGTTTTTTGAACTGCGTCATCAAAGCGCATAGCAAGACGCAATCAAAAGCGGCCAGGTGACAGTGACTTTGCTATCTTGGCGGCTGATTTAAGGGGGAGGAGATAATGACCTCTTCCCCATACATATTGCAGCGGTCATCCCCGACAGGAGTGAGCAGATGGCGATTAAAACGAGATCCAGAAGAGAGAAGATTGGCAGCGGGCTCGGGCTGGTGCTCGGGATCATTGCCTTCAACCTCATGGTGCCCCTGCTGTTTGAGAAGCAGGCGAACTTTGATTTCAACCAGCTGCTCTGGGCTGTGGTCAGCGCCATGATCTGCTCCGAGTTGGGGGCCAGAGTGGGTAAATGGCTGGATACCAAAGAGCAGGCCAAATCGGCAGAGTAGCGAGAGTGGGAAGTGGCAGACCCTAAATCACTATGGGGGACGGCTATCTGTGCTGGTTACACAAGAAGGGCGACATCAGTCGCCCTTCTTGTTTTTGCGAGCAGCATTTTTGTCGATCAGCCACCCCGTCGCCCGGGTTCGCTGCGATGCAAGAAGGTGGTCAGGGTGTCGCGCGGCGGCGTGATGCCGCACTGCACCAGAATGCGCCCGATCGCCCCCCTGTGATAACCGCCGTGGGTGACCAGATGCAGCAGCATCTCCTCGCGGCTCATCCGCCCCTTGTCACCATCCACAAAGTTGAACGAGAGAACGGCCTCGCCATCCGCCTGGCTCAGTCTGGCAACGTATGCCAGATACCAGCCATCCAGTTCGCCGATGGCGGTGCGCAGCGCCGCCAGGGTCGGCGTCTCCGGTGTATTGGTGGCACTGAAGCCGTGCCGTTCCCCCAGCAGATTGGCCTTGAAGATGGCATCGACCACATGGATATGGTTGAAGATGCGCAGGGCATTGTGGTGCGCCTCGGGATATTGCAGTTGGTCCAGGGTGGCGAGGGCATCCAGCAGTTCGCCATTGGCCCAGGCCTTGTAGCGAAACAGAGAGTGAAGGGGCGAGTGGTTCATGGTCTTCCTTGATGGGGTCAGCGCGGGAAGAGGGCATCTTAGCCAGCCGATGGCAGCAAGAAAACTCCCCACCTGACGGGGTCGGTGACCGGCCAGTGTGCAGGGCATTGGATGTGCCCGGTGCGAGTGAGATGTTACCCTGTGCCATCGCACTCATGACAAGGAGTTCCCATGCGCATTGCCCTGATTGGCCTCGGTGATATCGCCCAGAAGGCCTATCTGCCGCTGCTCGCGAGCGACGAGCGAGTCACCCCGCTGCTCTGCACCCGCAATCCCCAAGTGCTGGACAAGCTGGCCCGCCAGTACCGGATCGCCGAGTGCTTTACCGAGGTGGAGGCGCTGCTTGCGAGCCGCCCGGACGCCGTGATGATCCACGCCGCCACCGCCGTACATGGCAAGCTGGCGGAGCAGTGCCTGCGCGCAGGCATCCCCACCTTTGTCGACAAGCCGCTCTGTGACAACGCCGCCGAGGTGGAGGCGCTGGCCAACCTAGCTATGGCGCAGGATTGCCCGCTGTTTGTGGGCTTCAACCGCCGCTATCTTCCTGCCATGAGCGAAGCCCGCAGCCAGCCGCTCACCGAGCTTCACTGGCAGAAACACAGGCATGCCCTGCCTGGGCTGCCGCGTCAGTTCCTGTTCGACGACTTTATCCATGTGCTCGACAGTCTCTGCTTTTATGGCGGTCTGCCGAGCGGAGATCTCCACGCTGTGCTGAGGCGAAGCCCCCAGCAGCCCGAGCTGCTGGCCGGAGTGAGCGTCGCCTGGCAGAGCGGGCAGGTGGCGGTGAGCGGCAGCATGAACCGTAGCGCCGGCCTCACCGAGGAGCGCATCGATGCCTATGGCGACAATCTGTCGCTCCACCTGGAGAACTGCACCCGGGGCACCCTGGCCCAGGGCAAGGTGGTGCAGACCCTGGCCCCCGATGACTGGCAGCCGGTGCTGGCGAGCCGGGGATTCGTTGCGATGCTGGATCACTGGTATCAGCAAATTGAAACGGGCAAGGCAGATGGGGGACTTATCGAGAGCTATCTGCACAGCCACCGGCTGGCGGAGCGACTGGTGGATCTGGCGGGGGAGTGAGCCCGGCTTGCCCTTCCCATGGGCTGCCGATGGACAGCAGGGGCGAGAAAACAACCGAAGTACTGTACAAGATGACGCATCCCTGCGCGGTTGGCAGGGGAGGGCGCCGCCGCGCGAGCCAAGGGGACGCTTGTTTGCTATCTTGGCGCCCATGAAAGATCTGCAGAGCAACAGAGTGTGATGAGCAACGTTTCGCAAATGGCGCCGGGTTTGCCACGGGCCGGTGATGAGCGCCCGGTCGCGGCGCACAAGGTGATCCCTTCATGAGCATTATTCTGGGTATAGACCCCGGTTCGCGGATCACCGGCTACGGCGTCATCCGCATAGTCGCGGGCAAGGCGGAGTATCTGGGCTCCGGTTGCATTCGCACCGACCTGGGCGAGCTGCCGTCACGCCTCAAGCAGGTGTATGACGGGGTGAGCGAGATCATCACCCAGTTCAAGCCCGATGACTTCGCCATAGAGCGGGTCTTCATGGCCCGCAACGCCGATTCCGCCTTGAAGCTAGGTCAGGCGCGGGGCAGCGCCATAGTGGCGGCGGTCAACGCCCTGCTGCCGGTGAGCGAATACTCGGCGACCCAGATCAAGCAGGCGGTAGTGGGCACGGGGGGGGCAGCCAAGGAGCAGGTACAGCATATGGTGACCCATCTGCTCAAGCTCTCTGCCACCCCTCAGGCGGATGCGGCGGATGCCCTCGGGGTGGCGCTCTGCCACTTCCACACCCGCCAGAGCCTCATCAAGATGGCGGGGCGTGCCACCAGCTCGGTGCGTGGCCGTTACCGCTGATCCCCAGACGGGCTCTGCGAGGACGCCCCACCGCGCCTGGCACAAGCCTGTTGCCCGGCGTGCTGTTGTCAAAAGCGCTGATTGGGTCACAGGCTGTCGCACTATCAGGGGGGACTCTGATGAGAAATGGGGGCGACTCGGGTGCAGAAGCTCCCGTTTAATCAACAACTTGTGACTCACGTCACACATTTTGCGTAAATAAAGCCGGCTTCGTCTTACTCCACCACACTCCCATAATATGGCGCCTGTTGAATAGCAGTGTCCGTATGAGCCTTTTCCAGGCTCCTGTTCTAGTCATCATCGGGAGATATGAGAGTGAAACCATTTGCAGCTGAATTTATGGGCACCTTCTGGCTGGTGCTGGGGGGCTGTGGCAGTGCCGTGCTGGCTGCCGCTTTCCCGAATGTGGGGATAGGCCTGCTGGGTGTGGCTCTGGCGTTCGGTCTGACCGTGCTGACCATGGCCTTCGCCATAGGTCACATCTCTGGTTGTCACCTGAACCCGGCCGTGACCCTGGGTCTGTGGGCCGGTGGCCGTTTCCCGGCATCGGGTGTCGTGCCTTACATCGTGGCTCAGGTCCTTGGCGGGATCGCGGCGGGCGGTGTGCTCTATGTGATCGCCAGCGGCCAGGCCGGATTTGACGTGAGCGCCGGCTTTGCCTCCAACGGTTATGGTGAGCACTCACCGGGCGGTTACAGCCTGCTGGCGGCACTGGTGTGTGAAGTGGTGATGACCGGCTTCTTCCTGTTCGTCATCATGGGGGCCACCGACAGCCGTGCACCGGCGGGCTTTGCCCCCATCGCCATCGGTCTGTGCCTGACCCTTATCCACCTCATCAGCATTCCGGTGACCAACACCTCGGTGAACCCGGCTCGCAGCACGGGTGTGGCACTGTTCGTGGGTGACTGGGCCGTCAGTCAGCTCTGGCTGTTCTGGGTCGCTCCCATCGTCGGTGCCATTCTGGGGGCATTGGCCTATCGCGTGATCGCCACCAAAGAGTGAGCTGTTACTGAACTATGTGTGGTATCGACACGCCTGCGGGCGTGTTTTTTTGTTTCTGGAGGGCAGCAAAACCGGGATAACCTCGGTTTTTCTTTTTCTAAGGTAGAGGATGAGGGGATCATAAACCCCGGGCGCTCAACATCTCTTTATCGCGCTGGTGCAGCAGCTTGACCCGTGCCACCTAGTCCCGGGTTTCGGCAAGAATGGGAGGGGATGCCGCCGTGCTTGTGTCTTGCAAAGGACTTACAGGCCCCGGGCGCTCAGCATCTCTTTATAGCGCTGATGCAGCAGCTTGACCCGCGCCACCTAGGCTCGGGTTTCGGTATGGATGGGAGGGGATGCCGCCGTGCTTGTGTCTTGCAAAGGGCTTACAGGCCTCGGGCGCTCAGCATCTCTTTATAGCGCTGGTGCAGCAGCTTGACCCGCGCCACATAGGCCCGGGTTTCGGCATAGGGCGGTATGCCACCGTGTTTTTGCACCGCACCGGCCCCGGCGTTGTAGGCGGCCGTGGCCAGGGCAACATTGCCGTCATACTGCTTGAGCAGGCCCGCCAGGTATTTCACCCCGCCGAAGATATTCTGCTCGGCCATCAGGGCATTGCCGACCCCGAGCTCGCGGGCGGTCGCCGGCATCAGCTGGGTCAGCCCCATGGCCCCCTTGCGGGAGACGGCCAGCGGGTTGAAGGCGGATTCTGCGTGGATCAGCGCCCGGATGAGGGCAGGCTCCACCTGATAGGTCTTGGCCGCCGCCTGTATGGTGCTGGCATAGTCGTAGAGGAAGAGGCCAGTGGTGCGCCAGTTGACCCTGGAGGCGGGATCGCAGGCGTAGCAGTCGTTGAACAGCAGCAGCTCGTAATGACCCTGCTCCGGCATCATGTCGGAATAGCGCACCACACCGTTCTTTTGCACCGACTTGTAGACCTGGATCTGGCGCGCGGCGGGGGGCGGTGCGGGCTCTGCCACCTTGGGTGACGGGATCGACTCGGATGTCAGGACCACCACCTCGGCCGGTGGCGGCGTCTGACTCCAGGCACTGAGGGGGAACAGCAAAATGGCTCCCAGCAACATCCATGCTTTCAACGGCTTGCTCCTTAAGCCTTGTTAGCCACGTTGAGTAAAGCATCCGTGGCGAGGCAGAACAAGGGCCCCGACGAGGAGTCGCAATAAATGCCCGGGCAGAGGGGGCCACTGGCTCCCCGAGGCGGGTGCCGCAGCCTCGCAAGAGGCAATGGACGACGCCGCAACTCCCCAGCTGGCTATTGGCTTTTTTGTAAGTTAAAGGCGTGTTATCTTGCAGTTGCTCCACTCTGGTCTGATCTCTTCGTGGGGCCGGTTGATAGGGCAAGAGAGGGCCAGGTGGCCAGAGCGAAATGGGTATGAGAAGCAGGCGGGCGATGGAGCTCAGATTCGAAGAGTACTGTGATGCGGATCTTTCCCTGATCAGGGACTATTACGAGACGACGTTTTCCCACTATGTGCCGGATCTGGCCGAACGGATCTTCGTGGTACGGGATGCCCATTGGCTGGTGGGGGCCGTGCGCCTGCGCGACGAACAGGACTATTACCACCTGTGCGGTTTCCGGTTGTTGCCGCACTACCAGTCACTGGGGCTGGGCTCCCGGTTGCTGCAGCACGCCTGCAGCGATCTGCTGGACAAGCCCGTGATCTGCCACGCCTTGCCCTTCGAGAAACCCTTCTACCTCAAGGCGGGCTTTGCCCACCTTCCCCTGCATGAACTCGACGGACCGCTTCATACCCTCTATCACCAGCAGCGCGAACAGGGTTACCAGATCGAGCTGCTGGTGCGTCAGGCGACAGCCACTGTCTACAACTGATCCTTCGGCTTGGTCAGCAGGCGGATCTTGCCCGGTGACAGCTCCAGCCCCAGCAGATTCTCTTTCAGCCAGGCCTGGTTGGGATCCTTGTCGTCGAGCTTGTAAACGGGCTGGGTCTCCAGCCGCTTCTCCATGCTCTGCAGCAGCATCCTCAGCATGAAACCGAACTTCTGCTCGGCCGCCGCGGGCTCCAGCTTGTAGTCAATCAACTTCATGTTGTCGAGGAAGAGCGCGCTCTGGGCCTTGTCGTAGCGCGGCCTCGCCTCATAGGTCATGTTCAGCAGGGCATCGTACTGGGTCTGGTCCGGCAGGGAGATCTTCAGCTTGCCCTTGCCAAAGACCCTGGCGGTATCCGGGCTCTGGCGGCCGATCTGGACATCGCTCTGCTCGAGCTGGACATGGGCCTTGATGATGCCGGGCAACTCCAGCTGTTTGTCGACTTGCACCTGGGATTGCAGGTACTGGTTTATCTGTTGCTCATTGATGTCATATGAGCCTTGACCTAGCATGGCCAGACTCAGCAGCATAGATTGCAGGATCATGCTAACGACCTGATAGAATGGGTTTGTCCCACAGCATACCATTGTGGCCCTGTGGGATCTGCCCATGCCCTTTGTTCATTACACCAAGGAGTCGTCTTGCTCGACGGTCTGGAATACGACATTCAGTTGCTGTTCTCCCGCTTTCTCGGCTGGCTGTTGCTGTTGTTTCACACCGTGATAGTGGCGGGGATCTCCCTGCGAGTGGTGATGAAGCGGCGCCCCATAGGGGTATCCCTCGCCTGGCTGGCGCTCATCTATGCCATCCCGTTTGCCGGGGTCGGCTTCTATGTGCTGTTTGGGGAGATACGGCTCGGCCGCAAGCGAGCCGAACGTGCCCAGGCCATGTACCGCCCTTACGCCATCTGGATCCGCCAGCTCGCCCGCCTCTTTCCCCAGCACTG
This sequence comes from Aeromonas rivipollensis, assembly GCF_010974825.1. Lineage (GTDB taxonomy): Bacteria > Pseudomonadota > Gammaproteobacteria > Enterobacterales > Aeromonadaceae > Aeromonas > Aeromonas rivipollensis. The sequence goes on from NZ_JAAILA010000011.1 coordinate 234,432, forward strand.
CTGCGAGGTGGGCAGCAAGGCGCGCCCGCTTCATGATCTGATCCAGGGGCGGCTGGCCATGCCCATGCTCTCGGGCAACCGGATGACGCTGCTGCACAAGCCCGACACCATCATTCAGGAGATAGTGCGCGACATCCGCGGCTCCTCCCAGTCCTGCTACCTGGAGTTCTACATCTGGCATCCCGGCGGGGACGTGGATGCGGTGTGCGAGGCCCTTGTCGAGGTGGCGGCGCGCGGCGTGGATTGTCGCGTGTTGCTCGATTCCGTCGGCAGCAAGACCTTCTTCCGCTCCGGCTGGCCTAAGTCGCTGCGGGCGGCCGGGGTCAAGGTGGTGGAGGTGCTGCCGGTGGGGGCCTGGCGCATCCCGTTCCAGCGCCAGGACTTGCGCATGCACCGCAAGCTGGTGGTGATAGATGACAGGGTCGGTTACACCGGCTCCATGAACATGGTGGATCCCCGCTTCTTCAAGCAAGATGCCGGTGTCGGTCAGTGGGTCGACATCATGATCCGGGTGCAGGGGCCAGTGGTGCCCCTGATGTGGTCCACTTTCGTCTGGGACTGGGAGATGGAGACCGGCGAGCGGCTGCTCGACAGCCTGCAGCACGAACCCGAGGCCTGGCCGCAAACCAACTATCGGGCCCAACTCATCCCCTCAGGCCCCTTCGTCGGCGGTGACTGCATCCAGCAGAGCCTGCTGCTGGCCATCTACCAGGCGCGCCACCACCTGGTGCTGACCACCCCCTATTTCGTACCGGACGACCCCCTGGCGGCGGCGCTCTCCTCGGCTGCGGCGCGGGGCGTGCTGGTGCAGCTGGTACTGCCGGCGCGCAACGACTCCCTGATGGCCAACCACGCGAGCAACTCCTTCATGGAGGATCTGCTGGCGGCCGGGGTCGAAATTTACCGCTATGATGCCGGTCTGCTGCACACCAAGAGCGTGCTGGTGGACGATGACTTCGCCCTGGTGGGTACGGTCAACCTCGACAGACGCAGCCTCTGGCTCAATTTCGAGATCACCCTGCTCATCGACAACCCGGTGTTTGTCGCCGAGATGAATCAGCTGGTGCAGGGCTACATGCTGGAGGCGACCCCCATGTCGCTGACCCAGTGGCGGGCCCGCCCCTGGTACAAAAAATTGCTGGAGAACATCTTCTACCTGTTCAGCCCCTTGCTGTGACAGTCGAGAATGGGCCATGAGCCGGGATCTGGCTTGCTTGTGTTCCCATACTCCCCGTAGAGTGCGCCTATGCACCCGCCATAGAAAAATCAGGAGTAAGAGAGCAGATGAAAAAGACAGTGGCCATGGCTGCCGGAGCGGCATTGGTGGTGGGGGGGCTGGGCGCCTGCTGGTACACGGGCAATGCCTTCGACCGCATCCTGGGGGAGCAGATCGTGAGGGCCAAGCAGGAGAGCGGGGTCGAGATCACCTGGTTACCCACCAGCGAGAACCTGTTCACCCGTGATGGGGTGCTCAAGGTGGTGGTGACACCCCAGACGCTGGCGAGTTTCGATCCCCAGATGGCGGGAAGCGAGCCCATAGAGCTGCAACTGCGCGTCAACAGCCGCCTGCTGCCGCTCTATATCAAGAGCAACATGCTGCTCGACACCTCGGCGGGGACCCTGGCCCCGGTCTTCACCGCCCTCGGCATGCAGCAGTGGCAGCTTGGCCTGGAGTCGGCCAGCAGTCTCTGGACCATGAGCAACAGCTCCCGTTTCTGGGCCAGCGACTTCAAGGTCAAGGAGGGGCTCAACGAGTTCAGCTTCCTGCCCCTGAGCGGGGATTATCGCGGGGATCTCGATGGCAATGGCCACCTGGTCTTCCAGTGGCTGGGCATGACGGTCCACGATGCGCAGAGCAAGATGGATCTGGCCCTGGCGGATCTCAAGGGCAGTGCCGACATGGCCGAGATCAGCGGCATCTGGCTCTCTCCTAGCAGCGAGATGACGCTGTCCGCCCTCTCCTTGCAACTGCCGGAGAGCGTCAAGCTCTCGTTGCAGGGGGTCAGCACCAACACCCAGCTGGCGGGGGATGATGCCCAGACCCTCTCCAGCCGCTATCAGATGAAGGTGGCGACCCTCAACCTGGAGAACGAGAGCGACAGCCTGGCTCTGACCCAGGGAAGCCTGGATCTGGCGCTCAAGGGGCTGGATCTGGAGGGCTATCAGACCCTGCAGGAGGCCAGCAGCCAGCGGGTGGACGAGGCGGCTATCCAGCAGGCGCTGGACAAGATGCTGCAACGGGGCGCCACGCTGGAGCTGACCGATCTCAGCGCCCGGCTCAACGGCGAGCCCGTCAGCCTGAAAGGGGAGGCCAAGCTGGCGCCAACGACCCTGGCACAGCTGATGGGAAGCGAGGAGGGGATGCAGGCCCTGTCCGGACTGCTCAATGCCAGCCTCGGGGACCAGCTGGGCAAGGCGGTGCCGCAGCTGGCGCCCATGCTGGCCCAGTTCACGGCCCTGGGTTATCTGAAGGCGGAGCCGGCGCACCTCAATGCCGAGCTCAAGCTCGACAAGGGGCTGGTCACCATCAACGGTCTGCCCCTGCCTCAATAAGCGCACCCAGCAAAAAGGCTCCCTCGGGAGCCTTTTTGCTGGGTGTCGAACGACGGACAGGGTTACTTGAACACCACAGTCTTGTTGCCGTAGACGAAGACCCGCTCGTTCAGCACCAGCTCCAGGGCACGGCTCAGCACGGATTTCTCCACATCCCGTCCCGCCTTGGCCATGTCGTCGGCGCTGAAGGCATGGCCCACGTGGATCACGTCCTGCTCTATGATGGGACCTTCATCCAGATCGTCGGTGACGAAGTGGGCGGTGGCACCGATCAGCTTGACCCCGCGATCGAAGGCCTGACGATAGGGGCGGGCACCGATGAAGGCGGGCAGGAAGGAGTGATGGATGTTGATGAGCTTGCGCGGATAGGCTTCCACGAAGCTCGGGGTCAGCACCCGCATGTACTTGGCCAGGATCACGTAATCCGGCTGGTAGCCGTCGATGAGGGCGCGTACCTGCTCTTCGTGCTCGGTGCGGCTGAGATCTTCATGGCTCACGGCATGGAAGGGGATGTCGAACTTGCCCGTCAATTCTGCGAGCGTGTCGTAGTTGCCGATCACCGCCACTATGTCCATGTCCAGCGCACCGGCGTAGTTCTTCATCAGGATGTCGCCGAGGCAGTGGGTCTCCTTGGTGACCAGGATGACGATGCGCTTCTTGCCCGCCTTGACCAGACGGCGCTGGGCGCCCGCCGGCAGGGCGTCGTCGAGATCCGCCAGCAGGGTTTCGTCATTGAAGCGACCCTCCAGCTCGGTACGCATGAAGAAGCGGCCGTTTTCGTGATCCACGAACTCGTCGTTCTTGTTGATGTTGAGCTGGTGCTTGTAGCAGATGTTGGTGATCTTGGCGATGAGTCCCTTGGCGTCGGGGCAATCGGTCAGCAGTATTTTCTTTTCCATCTCTGTCATGATTCCGTTTGTGGTGTTGGCGCCCGAGTCTGCGCGGGCTGCACGTTTTTGCTGGCACTATGCCATAAACAAACTCAGAAAGGACAGCGCGCCGTGCAGCTGAGTGGCAAGTCGCCAGCGGGCGGCGGTGCGCGGCATCCTATTCATCTTTGATGGGTTTTGGGCTGGTATCCTGCGTTTTTTTTCTTTAGGCTGTCTGCGCTTATTCTCAGGGCGGGGTGAAATTCCCCACCGGCGGTATCCCGATCTGACTCGGGGAGCCCGCGAGCGCCCGACCTTGGTTTGGAATCAGGGTCGGGGTCAGCAGATCCGGTGAGATGCCGGAGCCGACGGTCACAGTCCGGATGAAAGAGGATAAGACAGATATTGCAGTCATGGCTCCCGCGGGCCGGCTGCTGCATACCTATCTCTGTCTGCCTTTCCATGCCCTGATTCTGGTCCTTGTCTTGTTTAGGAGTCTTACCATGAATCAGTCTCTACTCAGTGAATTTGGTGATCCCATTGCCCGCGTCGAAGCCGCGCTGGCCGCATTGCGTGCCGGCCGTGGCGTGCTGGTGGCCGATGATGAAGATCGGGAGAACGAGGGCGACCTCATCTTCGCCGCAGAATCCATGACCAACGAACAGATGGCCATGATGATCCGCGAGTGCTCCGGCATCGTCTGCCTCTGCCTGACCGACGAGCGGGTACGCCAGCTCGAGCTGCCCATGATGGTGGAGGCCAACTCCAGCCATTATCAGACCGCCTTCACCGTGACCATAGAAGCGGCCCAGGGCGTCACCACGGGTGTCTCCGCCGCCGACCGCATCACCACCATCCAGGCCGCCATCGCCGACGGCGCCCGGCCATCTGATCTGCATCGCCCAGGCCATGTCTTCCCGCTGCGTGCCCGCACCGGCGGCGTGCTGACCCGGCGTGGCCATACCGAAGCCACTGTCGATCTGATGCAGCTGGCCGGCCTCAAGCCTTACGGGGTGTTGTGCGAGCTGACCAAGGCCGATGGTTCCATGGCCAGGTTGCCGGATCTGGTGGCCTTTGGTCGCCAACACCGGATGCCGGTGCTGACCATCGAAGATCTGGTGCAATATCGTCAAATGCTGTCTGAACGTTCGGCTTAAGCTTCATACGAAATTGTAATAAGGGCATTTTTTGGTTACGCTTGGTGCGAACCTCATCCAGAGCACTCGTTTTTGACTTAGATTTGCACAGAAAGTGTGCGTTTAAAAAAAAATGAGGGTTTTAATGCATTTATCTGTGATGGGGCCTATCCAAACTCGTATTTATTTGTGCCATAATCACGCCGCTTGCTAAACGTCTGGCGAGTTAAAGGGAGCTTTAAAAATGAAGAAAATGTTGTTGGTAGGTGTTGTTGGTCTGTCTGCCCTGCTGGGCGGTTGTGCAAACACCAGCGAACTGGAAACTTCCGTTCAGAATCTGTCTAACAAAGTTGACCAACTGGCTCAAGATGTTAGCGCAGTTCGTGCTGATCAATCCAAGATGGCTGCTGATATCGCAACTGCTAACCAAGAAGCAGCTCGTGCTAACCAGCGCATCGACAACATGGCTACTTCCTACAAGAAGTAATCCATGCGAAAAAATGGCGCATTTTAATGCGCCATTTTTTTTTGCCTGAAATTCGTCATTTCCCTTATTACTGCACTGCCTGCCTGAACAAGGCAATGCCGATTGCTCGGCATCCCCTGATATCTTCATCGATCAATAAAGCAGGCTATAGAGCTTGCGACGATAACTCTGCGCAGCCGGGTGTGCCCCCATTGTGGTCAGGATATCGAGATAGATCTTCTTGGCATCGCCAAACGCCATGTCGCGCTTGAGAATGTTGAACAGCAACGCCAAGGCTTCTTCCTGACGGCCAACCTGACTGTATTGCACCGCCAGCTCCTGGCTGAGGGCGTCGTCGTCCGGTGTCTCTGCATGACGCTGCTCAAGGGCGCGCAGCTCGGGGCTGTCGCTGGCTTGCAGCGCCAGGGCCAGGCGGGAACTCAGGGTCTGATAGTGATCATCCTGCGCCACCATGGGGATGGTCGCGAGCAGGGCCTGCGCCTCATCCAGCAGAGCCAGATCCAGCGCCGCCTGCACCAGCCAGAGACTGATGTCGTGACGCTCGGGGGCCAGTCGGTGGGCCTGGGTGAAATGGGCATGGGCCACATCTGCCTGACCCCCCGTCAGGGCTTGCTGACCTTTCTCGAGCAGCAGCTCCTCTTCCTTGGGGGCGAAGGCGGCGAAGTACTGGCGCAGGGTGGCCTCATCTTGCGGGCCTTCCAGGATGGCCTGCTCGTCCGGGCGCCCCTGATGGAACAGCACCAGTGCGGGCAGCGCGCGCAGACCCAGCTGGCTGGCCAGGGGTTGCAGCTGGGGATCGTTCATGTCGACCTTGGCCAGGGTGACTGCGGGATTGGCCGGGCCGACCAGGGTCTCCACCAGCGGGGTCATGCCCTGGCATTCTGGCATCTGCGGGGCGTGGAAATAGATGACGACCGGCTTTTTCATGGACGCATCGATCAGTTCGGCGTGGAAGTTCTGGGGATTGATGTCGACGATCATGAGGCTGACTCTCGGAAAATGGTGTGGATCAACATGGGGTCCAGGGGCGTGGATTTCAAGCGCTCGTCCAGCAGGTAGCCATTGATCTGGCGAGTCGGGGCGGCGAGGCTCAGCCAACCGCTGCCAAAACGCCAGTCCAGCACCTGATAGCTCCGGGTATCGAGCCTGTTGTCCAGCCGCCACCCCTCTTCTGGCACAAAACGCACCTTGTCGAGCCCGGCGGCAATGCCGGCCCCCTGGGCTTTCAGCACCGCCTCCTTGCGTGACCAGAGCCGATAGAAGGCCGAGGCCTGCTCCCGGGATGGCAGGGTGCACAGCCACTGATATTCGTCAGGGGCATAGAAACGCTGGGCCAACGGCAGGACGGGGCGCTGGCGCAAGCCCATTTCGACATCCACGCCGAGGGGGCCTTGCTGGCAGAGGGCGAGCACCAGCCAGTCCCCGCTGTGGCTGAGATTGAACTGCCAGTCATGGCTGACCAGGGTGGGCTTGCCGTGCTCGCTGGTGCGAAACACCAGCGTATCGGGCGGACAGCCAAGCCGCTCGGCCAGCAGGCGGCGCAGCAGTATCCGGCCGAGCAGGTACTCTCGCTGGCGGCCAGGCTGGCGGATCTCATGCCAATGGCGATATTCGTCCGGCGAGAGCTCTGATTGCAGCCTGATCAACTGCTCGGCGTCGATGAGCGCCGGTTTTAACAAATAGAGATCCGCATAGAGCATAATATTTCACTTTAAAATGAGGTCGAAACAGCGATAACGATCCGTTTTGACAGGGCAAAGCCGCTACTTTTGCGATTGTATATTGTTTGGCCATGATCACATTAATCATGCAAAACAGTGCATTTCCTTGCAAAAATGTGAGGTCGATAGGGATTTTCGCTTGCCTCGATAGAATTCTTGGATATAGTCGGGTGCTGTTGCCTTATAAATTGCCCTGTCGGGCTGCATTTTAACAAGTTTCACTCTATTTGCGGGGATAAAGGATTGCGCCACCTGATGCTACTGCTGGTCGCGCTCGGAATGGTGGGTTGTGCTTCTGCACCCCAGACCGAGGTCGCGAGCAAGATCGAGGTTTCCATGATGGAACCCGTGATTGAACCCGAAGTTTCACCCACACCAGATGTCAACGAAATCCTGACCGTATACAAAGAGTGGCGTGGTGTCCCTTACCGCATGGGGGGCAGCAGCCAGCGAGGCATAGATTGCTCCGCCTTCGCCCGTGAAGTGTTCCGCAATGCCGTCGGCATCGAATTGCCCCGCGATACCCGCTCCCAGGTTCATGAAGGCACCCGCGTTTCCAAGCAGGATCTGGTGGAAGGGGATCTGGTCTTCTTCAAGATCAACCGCCGCCTCAATCATGTAGGCATCTATGTCGGCAACGGTGAATTCATCCACGCCTCCACCCGCGCCGGGGTGACCCGCTCCAAGCTAGACAACTCCTATTGGCGCAGCAAGTTCTGGCAGGCACGCCGGATCGAGATCTGAGTCAGGCTGGACAAACGGCTCGCAGTACGGACTGTTTTTCCAACCTCACTTGAACCGGGCTCCTCGAAGCCCGGTTTTTTATGGCTCTCGTTTAGACTTTCCCTGGCCGACTCTCTATAGTGTGGCCCCCTCGATCCTCGGCAGGCCCAGCATGAAGACCCAGCAAAAATCCGGATTGCACCCGCGCAATCGCCACCAGACCCCTTACGATTTTGACGCCCTCTGTCAGCGTACTCCCGAGCTGCTGCCCTTCGTGTTCGTCAACGAGCATGGCACCTGGACTCTGGATTTCGCCGATCCGGCCGCCGTCAAGGCGCTCAACCGGGCCCTGCTGGCGTTGCACTACGGCATCCAGCACTGGGATCTGCCGCCGGGCTACCTGTGTCCTCCCATTCCGGGCCGGGTCGATTACCTGCATCGGGTGGCGGATCTGCTGGCCGAGAGTGCGGGGGAGGTGCCAAGGGGCAAGGGGGTGCGGGTGCTGGACATAGGTGTCGGGGCAAACTGCATCTATCCCCTGCTGGGGGCCCGTGAGTATGGCTGGCGCTTCGTGGGATCGGATATCGACCCTGTGTCGGTCAAGGCGGCGACCCTGCTGGCGGCGAGCAATGGCCTGGGCAGCCAGATAGCGTGCCGCCATCAGGACAACCCCAAGCAGATCTTTCGCGGCATCCTGGGGCCTAAGGAGCGCTTCGCCCTGACCCTGTGCAACCCGCCGTTCCACGCCTCTCTGGCGGAGGCGAGCAAGGGGACTGAGCGCAAGCTGCGCAACCTCGGCAAGGCGCTGACGGGGGCTCCCGTGCTCAACTTCGGCGGCCAGAAGGCGGAGCTCTGGTGCGAGGGCGGCGAGGCGGCGTTTCTGGCCGACATGATAGAGCAGAGCAAGGAGTTTTCAGGCCAGTGCCTCTGGTTCAGCTCGCTGGTGTCGAAAAAGGAGAATCTACCTGCCGCACGAAAGGCGCTGGCTCGGGTGGGGGCGCAGGATGTCAGGGTGATCGACATGGCGCAGGGCAACAAGGTGAGCCGGATCCTGGCCTGGAGCTTCCTGGACGAGGCTAGCCGCACCGCCTGGTGGTCTGCCCCCGGCCGCTGAGGGAAAGTGGGGGTTGAGAGCAAAAACACCCCAGACTGCCTCCTTTTCCTTCCTTGACGGTTTCCGTCCAGGAGCCGTCACTGCAATCGTTTTTCTGCTTTGTTCCTGCCCGTTATTCCCTGCGTGTTAGTGACCACTTTCATCCTCGGTACAGTTGTACGCCGAGATTTTTTTGTACTTACCTGTGAAACTTTCATAAAATGGGACTGGTTAGACCTCTTTACAGGCTTTGAATCGAATAGGGATCGGTACATGAAAGTTGTCGATTTTCTGAAGCACAAGCGCGAAATCCTGGCGCAGCACCCCTTTGAGCTCAAGGATTGGCTCTCTCCGGCGATCCGTGACTACTGGCGTGAGTTTCAGCAAAAGGCACACCTTCACCCTTTGCTGGGACGGGTGCTGGATCTCCAGGCGGAGCAGTCGCAGGTGCGGCAGCAGCGCGCATCCCAGGCTCAGGCGGTCAACAGCCAGCCGACCCTGATCGAAGAGAATGCGGTGGAGCTGAGTGGCGAAGCCGCCACCCTCTATGGCGAGCTGCAGGCCCGGATCGGGGAAGAGACCCATGTGGGTGAGTGGTTGCAGATCAGTCAGGGGTTGATCGATCAGTTCGCGGCGGTGACCGGGGATCATCAGTGGATCCACACCGATCCCGAGCGTGCGGCGGCCGAGTCGCCGTTCAAGACCACCATTGCCCACGGTTTCCTGACTCTGGCCCTGCTGCCCCAGCTCACCGGCTCGGTGGACGAGGCGACGCCGGAATTCCCGAGCGCCCGCATGGTGGTGAATTTCGGTCTGGAGCAGGTTCGCTTCCCGTACCCCATCAAGGTGGACAGCAACATCCGCGCCCGTACCAGGCTGTCCAGAGTGACCCCCATCAAGGGTGGGCTCGAGCTGCTCAAGGAGATCAAGATAGAGATCGAGGGGATCCGCCGCCCTGGCTGCGTCATCGAGTCGGTCACCCGTATCTATTTCTGACGCCCGTCCCTCACGGCGATACACACAGGCCCACTTCGGTGGGCCTGTGTCGTTTCCGGGTTCCTAGAAGCTGGCGCCCAGGGTGATGATATGGCGCCACTCCTTCTCGCTCAGGCTGGTCCTTGCGTCCTGATAGTCGAGCCAGGCGTCGTCCCAATCCAGCTCGCTCGACCAGGAGAGGCGCAGGTGATCGTTGAAATAGTAACGAAGCCCCAGGCTGCCGCTGATGGACTGCCGTCTGGTCAGATAGGGTGAGGGCTGGTCGATGAACTTCTCGTAGCGCCCCTTGCTGAAGAGTTCAAATTTCTCCTGCCACAGCTCGAGGGGCTGGCGATAGTCCCACCCCAGGCTGAGGAAGGGGTAGTTGATGATCCGCTCGTCGAACAGATCCGAGTTGCTCCACACATCAGGGGTGAAGTAGGCCCGCTCCAGACCCAGCTGGCTAATAAGCTCCAGGCGGCGTCGCTTGTCATTCCAGAAGCGGTAGCCGGGGCCGGAGGCATAGTCTATTTCAAGGTATCCGGCCTCGATCAGGTTGTAGTCGATGTCGATGGAGGAGCTCAGGAACCAGTGGTCGTCGAAGAAGAAGTCGAGCTTGGGCTTGAGCTTGTATTCGTGGCTGTCGGTGATGTTGTTCGCCGTCTCGTAGATATATTCCCCATCCAGGCTGTAACGCCAGTCCAGATTGGCCAGCTCGGTGGAGACCTTGAGGTTGACGTTGTTGGTCTTCTTGGTGTTCTCCTTGAGCTTGATGTTCAGATCGCTGGTGCCGGTCAGGAGCCAGGCATTCACTTCGTCAGGGGAGTCCAGCAAGGGGATCCCCGTCTTGGTCAGCGGCTTGGGTTTCTCCTGTTTGTCCAGCCGCCAGCGCTTGATGGCATGGCGCTGGACGGTCAGGGCCTTGCTATAGGATGGCTTGATGCGGATCTGATCGTCCGTGATCTCTTCTATGGTGCCGGTCAGGCGATCGCCGTTCTGCATCCATAGTATGTCCGCCAACGCCGCTGAGCCCGGCAGCAGGGTCAACAGGAGCGCCAGCAGGGGAAGGCCGCATCTCGTCATGGTGATCTCCGGGAGAGTCTTAGCCGCTGATGGGGCGGGGCAGCCCGTTCTTGTCGTCGAGCAGGGCCGTCACCCGGGAGCCATCTATCTCGGGGGCCGCGATGAACTGCTCGACCTCGGGGGAGAGCACCAGCGGGGCACCCTCGGACATCTCCTCCTCGGTGCGGGAGAGGGGGGAGTGCACCTCCAGCCAGCGGCGACCGTCCGGCTCCAACGCCGTCTTGACCGGCTGGTTGATCACCTGTGCCCGGGTACCGACAGGCACCAGGCTGAACAAGGTCTCTATGTCGTCCGGGCGCAGCCGGATGCAGCCCGCGCTGACCCGCAGACCGACCCCGAACTCCTTGTTGGTGCCGTGAATGAGGTAGTCCTTGTTGCCATAGCCCAGGCGCATGGCGAACTTGCCGAGGGGATTGTCCGGGCCCGGGGGCACCACGGCCGGCAGGTCTATGCCCTTTTGCTCCAGCCAGGACTTGCGCACCATGGGGCCGGGTACCCAGGTCGGGTTCGGATTCTTCGCGATGACTGTGGTGGTCATCTCAGGGGTCTCGCGGCCTATGTCACCTATGCCGATGGGTAGCACCATTACTTCCGCCTTGTCCTTGGGGAAGTAATAGAGGCGCAGCTCCGGCAGATTGATGACGATGCCCTCCCGCGGCACATCGGGCAGCAGCATCTGGGTCGGCAGGGTCAGCCGGGTGCCTGGGGTGGGCAAATAGGGATCTACCCCCGGATTTGCCTCGAGCAGCGCCAAAAAGCCAATCTGGGTATGTTTGCCAACCAGCTCCAGATGATCGCCAGGTTGGACTATGTAGTCTTCCAGCTCACCGATGAGACGGCTGTCCGCTGGCGGAAGCGGATAGGTTTTCGACCAGGCCGGCGTGGTCCAGAGGCTGGCAACGGCCAGCAGCAGTGAGACGATACGGGTATTGTGCATGGTGTTTCCTATCGGCAGTTCTCGAGGGAAGCGCTTCCCTC